>NZ_LMBX01000012.1:28388-146384 GCF_001439605.1 Cytobacillus praedii | reverse complement strand
AAAAAATTAAGGACTTTTTTATAAAAAGGGGTTCGGAATGAGACCATTCCGAACCCCTTTTGTCGACAATCTGAAAGCTGTTATTAACAGCTTTTTCTTTTTTTATAAAAAATTATCATAACAAAGAATTTTTCTCACTCCATGCCTGAACATATTTAGATAATTTATTTGTAGACATAAATAAATAGCTTGGATTATGGTGCTTAAGTACATCCCAGGCAGATGTTTTTTTGCTTGATAAAATCTCGATTGGCAAGAAAGCGAATCGTTTAAACCATTTATAGATAGGATGAGAAATGTCAATAATCTCAAATCCGAGTCTTTCACTGCCTTTGATTAACATGGTTATTCCAACGATCCCTTTGATCTTTTTAGAATGAGTATGATTTTGAATATAATTTTCTATTCCGGGTAAAGACATTTGAACGTACCTATAAATCATTTTTGCTTTTCTAATTTCACTGTTAATGTTTCTAAATTCCTTTAGCAGTCTAACATTGTGAAGATGAATCTTAACTAATGTATCATTTTTGTTTATCAATGTCCCATCTGAAAGAATAATATTCCTGCCTTTATATTTTGTTAACCTCACTCGAAAAATGTTCCTCTCCTTACAAGAAGGGAATGTAAGACGAGTGCACTTCAAATAAAAAGGATCGATTATAAACCAAATGGAGATTAAGAAATCCCTCATGTTCCTATACTCCTTTTTCTTACCCATTTTTATATTATTTTTATCAAAAAAAGAAATCTTTACTTATGGTAATTTAGGCCTGAATTAGGTATTAACAAAGATATTCAGCTATCTTGGTTAATCACTTTTTTCTGTATAAAGTCGATAAGTAAACAAACTATAATTTTATAGGTTTAACAAATGAATGAAGTAAGTAAACAAGAATGGGGAGAGTTTATGGAATTCATTGAACGTTTGTTTGCTCAATATGGATATTTTGTGTTGTTATTCGGTCTGCCCTTGGAATTAATTGCTCTTCCGATACCTCCAGGAAACTCAACACTTGCATACACCGGATATTTAGCCCACAAGAATGTTCTCGAACTTCTGCCAGCTTTAGCAATGGCATATTCTGGAACGATTCTCGGAGTATCAATAGCATATTGGATTGGAAACAAGCTGGGTATGCCGCTTATCGAAAAATACGGAAAATGGCTATTCCTGAAACCAGAATATATAAAGAAAACAAGAATAACTTACGAGAAATATGGCAACAAAATGCTTTTATTTGGTTTCTTCTTGCCAGGGGTCAGGCAGTTCAACGGCTACTTTGCGGGCATTATTCAAGTTCCATATCGAACCTTTGCATTATATGCATATACAGGGGCATCCTTATGGGTTTCCATATTCATCGGTATCGGTTATGTGTTCGGTAATCAATGGCAGTTAGTTTTTACTTGGATAGAACATTTTATGAAGTTTATCTTAATCATATTATTTACTATGTTAATTATTTTTCTCTTTTTAAAATGGCGTAGTCAGTTGAAGAAAAGGATAGACATTCAAAAAGGGAAATCGTAGGAAACTGTCAATGATTTATCCCATGCCTTTTTCCAAGAAGTTTAATATCTTGAAGCGATGCTTTTTACCTTAATCCTTTCAAGTAATCCTTAAATTGGCGTGGGGGAGCATTTTTTTATTACCTATTAAGTCAGGAGTATTGAAAAATTTATATTTATTCATTTATGGATGCTGAGGAATGTATCCTTAATAGAAATGGATCAAGTAATTCGTTTGAATAAATTTAATAAACTTAAGATCTGTGTTGACCATTATGAAATATCGGAAATGCTCAGTTTTTAGTTTGGATTTTTTGCGTTTTACAATTTTTTTGTAGCTATTAAAATATTATTTTAACTATCTATTTATTGTGGTATGATGAGTTTATAGAATGTTATTAACTTATTAATAAAGATAACCGACATAAATGTAAGGGAAGTGTCAGAATTGAAGGAATCTCATCAGCCGATTTTTGATTTAGCAATTCGCACAGCCGATATGCTTGTGAAAATGTTCGGTTCCCGTTGTGAGGTAGCTGTTCATGATTTTGCTGATCTCAAGAAATCACTCATTCATATTGCAGGAAATGTGACAGGGAGAGAAATTGGATCTCCTATAACAGATCTTGTCCTAAATGAATTGGCAAAACAGAAAAGAGATATAGAAGATATTCCTAATTATAAAACGCAATCGAAGAAAGGGAATATCATGAAATCGGCTACTATTTTCCTGCGTGATCAGGAAGGAAAAGTGATTGGCGCATTATGTATAAATTACGATATCAGCCTCCTCATGCAATTCGGCGGAGAAATTGAAGAATTTATCAATTTTGATGAGCAGCAGGCAAAATCAGAAAGCTTCTTTACCTCTGTTCAGGATGTGACACATGAAATGGTTGAGCAAGTTCTCCATGGTTTTAAAAAAGCACCATCACTTATGAGTTTAGATGAGAAGGTGGAATGTGTTCGCCAGCTTGAAGAGAAGGGGACATTTCTTATAAAGGGAGCGACTGAATATGTTGCATCCGTATTAGGCGTGTCTAAGTTTACCGTATATAATTATCTGCAAAAAATTAGGACGATGAATGAGTTCCAGACTGAGGAGCTTGCTGAGCACAAGTAATCACCATCCATTTAATTATAAATAAAGGAGCTTATGAAATGAAATATAGATCAGCTTTTGACATCATTGGACCCGTTATGATCGGTCCTTCCAGCTCACATACAGCAGGTGCAGCGAGGATTGGCCGTGTCGCCAGAACATTATTTAACCGATTGCCGAAAAAAGCAGTGATTTCATTATATGGTTCATTTGCAAAAACGTATAAAGGACATGGAACAGATGTGGCAATCGTCGGCGGGTTATTAGATTTTGATACATTTGATGAGCGCATCCCAACTTCTCTTCAGCTTGCAGAGGAAGCAGGCATGGAAGTTGTTTTTCAGGTAGAAGATACAGTGACAGAACATCCGAATACGGTTCGGATTAATTTATATGATGACCAAAGTGATTTAGAGGTTGTTGGAATTTCGATTGGCGGTGGAACAATTGAAATAACAGAGCTAAATTCCTTTGAATTGAAATTATCTGGTGAACATCCAGCGATTCTTGTTGTTCATAATGATCAGTTTGGCGTGATTTCAGCTGTAACTCAAATATTAGCGAATCATGAAATAAATATTGGACATATGGAAGTTTCCCGAAAGGAAAAAGGGAAAATGGCATTAATGGTTATAGAAGTCGACCAAAAAATTGACCAAGAGATCATGAAAGAGATTGAAAAGCTGCCAAATGTAACGCAGACAATTAGAATGGTCGACTAAGAAAAACGCAAGCGCAATGATCATCGCCGTACAAACGCAGAAGGACTGGTCTTTCGATAAAGGAAATACGGTGAGCGAGAGCAAACTGAAGTTGACGCTATCATTGTAGAGATGGCCTGAAGTTTGATAGGCGCTGCAGCTAGACAACTCTCTAACTCCAATATTATAGTTTCTTATCTTTTAAAAAAGTACGTTGTGTATTATTAAACCAAAATGAAAGCAGCCAAGAATTAGGGGTGAAATCATGTTATTCAGAAACGTAGCGGAACTTGTTGAACTTGCGGAAAGTAAACAAGTGAAAATAGCAGAAATTATGATTCAGCAGGAAATTGAAGTGACAGGTCTATCAAGAGAAGAGATTATTGCAAAGATGGATCGAAACCTAACTGTGATGGAACAAGCGGTAGAACGAGGGTTGAACGGTGTAACCTCTGTTTCCGGTTTAACAGGAGGGGATGCGGTCCTTCTGCAGAAATACATTCAAAGTGGAAAAGCTTTATCTGGAAATATCTTATTGGATGCTGTGAGCAAAGCGGTTGCAACAAATGAAGTCAATGCTGCCATGGGTACAATCTGCGCAACACCAACTGCTGGTTCAGCTGGAGTTGTTCCAGGTACATTATTTGCCGTGAAAGAAGTATTAAATCCTACAAGAATGGAAATGATTGAATTCTTATTCACTTCCGCAGCCTTTGGATTTGTTGTAGCGAATAATGCGTCCATATCAGGGGCTGCTGGCGGTTGTCAGGCTGAGGTAGGATCTGCAAGTGGAATGGCTGCTGCTTCGATTGTTGAGCTGGCTGGCGGGACACCGCGCCAAGCAGCTGAAGCGATGGCGATTACATTGAAAAATATGCTAGGTCTTGTTTGCGACCCTGTTGCTGGATTAGTAGAAGTTCCTTGTGTAAAAAGAAATGCCATGGGTGCTTCTAATGCGATGACGGCTGCCGATATGGCTTTAGCAGGAATTACAAGCCGAATTCCATGTGATGAAGTCATACATGCGATGTTCCTTATTGGGCAATCTATGCCGTCTGCACTTAGAGAGACCGCTGAAGGTGGACTTGCTGCCACGCCAACTGGAAGAAGGCTGGAAGCTGAGATTTTTGGAAAGAAAAATTAGCTGTACATTTATGCCTGGATCCTTTTTAAAAAAGGGTTTAGGCTTTTTATTTGTAAAAAGTAAATGATCGGTTGATGACCTGTTCAAGCATATATGACGGGAAGAATAACTAGCACAGAGATGAAGATATAATGATATTTATATGCTAGGCTGTTAGCAGTCAATTTTTACTTACTTTTTTATCAACAATAAAGATTTCCATAAATTTCATAGAAGATTAAAAAAAGTGTAAATAAATATACACAGATTCCTTATAGGAACAATGATAATATAAAATTACCAAAAAAGCAGGGAGCGATACTTATGGAGGAGATACTAAAGCAGATATTATCTGGCATGAATGAAATGAAGAATGAAATAGCTGAAATCGGAAAAAACATTAAAACAGTTGAACATAGGCTGGACCGCTTAGAAAAAATGGACAGCATTGAACATAGAGTAGAAGTGAATCAAATTGATTTGACTGATATTAAGGAGATATTGGAGAAAATGGATTCATTCCAAACAGATGTCCTTAAGGACTTTTTCCAAATTTTTAAAGGCAATTCATTTAATAAAGTCCTTCAAGAAGAATTAGGTGTAATCAATCAGCGTTTAGATGCACAATTAACGAAAATTGCAAAAAATGAAGAAGCAATCTTAATGATTGAAGGGAAAAATAATAAAGTAAGCTAAACTATGCATAATCACGAGGCGCTAAAAAAGCGCTTTTTTTATTTTCCTCAAAAGAAACCATAAAAAATAAGAATCTTTTTACTACTAAACTTACGGACAAAAAATTCAAGTTATAACTGGATGTAACCCTCCAGAATTGTTGGAAGGGTCACTTATAATATGCTTTGTACCAATCGATGAATTGATGTAAACCTTGAACAATGGATGTTTTAGGATAAAACCCCACATCGGTCTGTAAATCGGATATATCCGCATAGGTTTCCTTTACGTCTCCTGGCTGCATAGGTGCAAATTCTATTTTTGCTTTTTTGCCAATTAAGCTCTCTAATGTATGGATGAAATCCATTAATTTAATTGGTTGATTGTTGCCGATATTGTATATTTTATATGGGGCATAGCTTGAACTTGGAATTGGATTTTGCCTATCCCAATTTTCGTTATATTTTGGCGGGTGATTAAGCAAGCGGATTATGCCTTCGACGATATCATCTATATAAGTAAAATCTCTTCGCATTTCTCCATTATTAAATACCTTTATAGATCTCTCCTCTATAATATTTTTCGTAAACGAATAATATGCCATATCAGGTCTGCCCCAAGGACCATAGACCGTAAAGAAACGAAGACCTGTAGCAGGTATATTGAATAGATGGCTATAAGTATGAGCCATTAATTCATTCGCTTTTTTTGTTGCAGCATATAAACTGACTGGATGATCAACTGAGTCATTGGAAGAGAATGGAATACTCTTATTTGCTCCATAAACGGAACTAGATGAAGCATAAATCAGGTGTTCTACACCATAATGTCTGCATGCTTCCAAAATATTCATAAATCCGATCAGATTTGATTCAATATAGGAATGCGGGTTCTCTAGGCTGTAACGCACTCCAGCCTGAGCTGCCAAATTTACAACTATTTTAATCGTTTTAGCTTTGAAAATTTCATTTACCTCTTCTCTATTGGTCAAATCGATCTTATAAAATTTGAAGTTTTTGTTTTTTTCTAGTAGTTTTAGACGGTCTTGCTTTAAACGAATATCATAATATTCGTTTAGATTATCTGCACCAATAACATGATAACCAAGGGTTAACAAGCGCTTTGATAGGTGGAACCCAATAAACCCTGCTGCACCCGTTACCAATATATTCATTGTGTTTCTTCTCTTTTTCGAATCACTAGATTTAGAACTTGTATTTTTCCAAAGCATCTATTACTGTATTGAATCTTCATTTTTTTTGCTCCTTTAAAAGGGAATGTAGGTTTAAGCTTACACATTATATATTCAGTAGATCACTATATGTATATGCGTGAGCCTACTATCCTAAAGGATGGGCAAATATAATCGTGAAAAAATATTTTCTGACATGGCTGTCATTGTGTTTTTAGCTGTTACCGCTGAAACAAACGAATTAAAAATTCCTATTAGCCCAAGCTATCTAGTTAAATCGTGCATATTTTATTTGGAAAGGACCAGAAGTTTTCTGATTTTGAACGAAAGGAGAAGATTTTTTTGCCTACTGCTATGCATTTAAATTTAAGAGTAGATCCAACTCAATATATTCCGCAGATTCGGCAAGTTCCTGGCTATGAATACATTCATTTAATCCGCCTGCCTGAGTATATGGTAGATAATTCCCTTCTGAATGAGAAGGTTCATTATTTAAATGAAATTTCCTCCCCAAAAGAATATGTAACTAAGAATAATATATCTCTTTTACATGCTCACCATGGTCAATTTGGTATATTACTGCTCCCTTTCAAAGAAAGGACAAATCTTCCATTAGTAACAAGCATTAGGGGAAGAGATGCAACCCTGGCAAACCAGCCTGTAAATTATTTAGGGAATATGAAATTGCTTTTTGATCAGGGCGAACGTTTTTTTCCTGTTTGTGAGTATCTTGCAGATAAAATTAGTTTATGGGGCTGTCCTGGTGAAAAAATAAGAATTTTATATGGCGGTGTTGACCTGAATCAATTTAAATACCGGCAGCCGAAGCTGGATGGCTCACAAAACATTCTATCCATAGGAAGGTTTGTTGAAAAAAAGGGTCATCATATCTTGATGCAAGCTTTTCAAAAAATAAAGGATAAATTTCCAAATGCCACTCTCACCATTATCGGAAGAGGAGAACTTGAAAGTTATTTGAAAACATTATCTAATCAGCTAAATCTAGGGGAGTCTTTTCGGCTATTAAATTATCTCCATAAAGATAAAGTACATGATCATATGGCAAGAGCTGATCTTTTTTGTGCGGCAAGTCTTGAAGCTTCTAATGGTGATGTGGAAGGGATCCCTAATACAATAAAAGAAGCTATGGCAACAGGAGTACCTGTCATCTCAACTTTTCATGCTGGAATCCCTGAACTAGTTACACATAACGAAGATGGAGTATTGGTAAAGGAAAATAATGTAAATGAACTGGCAGAGGCAATTGAATTCATGCTGAATAACAGGGAACTGTGGAAAGAATACACAATCAGAGCCCGTAATAAAATTGAACAGAAATTTGACCAAAATAAGCAGCTGCAGCTGCAGGCGAAATATTATGACGAATTGTTATATGGGAATTAAACTTCGAGAATTCAATACGGAAGCTATGTTTTTCAAAAATGAAAATTTTGAAGATCAGGTGTCCAATTGCAATCGTAAAAAAACTTGTGATTTGAAAATATAATGTATGAATCTATCAGAATACAAGCCAGCAATAGAAATACACTACTTATCAAGTATTTTTACTGAAGAGCTTGTAATAAAAGGGCTTTAGTAAATGGGTAGTAAATTCCCCCTTTTCTCTTCTTCTTATATTTCCCTTGTACACCCATATTCATATTTATTTAACAAATCATCTGTCCATTTTATATAGAGAAAAAGTAAAAGGTGAACAGAGTTCTTGCATAATAAAATAGAACAACAGCAAATGGGGACGGTGTAATGACAAAAGACAATTATTCATGCAGCAAGATAAGTATTATAGCTTTCGTATGCTGTTATCACTCCATTTAACAGCTTTAAAATGCAAATCTAATTAATTTGTCCTATACAAATATAGTTTATTAACATAATTTATAAAAGATTCATGATACTTCAAAGGAGGAGTAATATGAAAAACTTACAAATCGTCCCATGGGAAGTTGATGAACTTGTGCACGAGTTTTTTATTCCTGACTATATTACTGAACTAGCAAATGATGTTCTTCAGTCATATGACTTTGCTGTTCAAAGCATTGAGGTGGTTACTACTAAGCCGGATAAAGGAGGAGCGATCTGGAAACTAGAAACGAGTTCTGGGCCAAAGAGTTTAAAATTACTACACCGAAGACCCACTAGAAGTCTGTTTAGCTTAGGAGCTCAGGAATATTTAGTTAATGTGCAAAAGGCAAGGGTACCGCCGATTATAAAAACAAAGGATGGTGCACCGTATGTTGAGGCAGGAGGAAAGCTTTGGTTCGTAGCTGAGTGGATTTTACCATTGGAGCCTGTTACAAAAGATTTGGATGGAGCCAAACTCCTTTGTAGCGCTCTTGGAGAATTCCACCGATTAACCAAGGGCTATGTTCCTCCTCAAGGAGCTGAAACTGCTTCTAGATTATTTAAATGGCCAAAAAGCTATGAAAAAATAATGAACAAAATGGACTGGTTTCGAAATATTGGCAAAGCATATGAAGAAATGCCTGCAAGTCCATATTTACTGAATGTTATAGATGTATTCGAAAAACAGGCAAGAAATAGCTTAGAAAGATTGAATGAATCAAGCTATTGGGAGCTTGCACAGCAGGGTAATGAATACTGGGGATTAGTCCATCAGGATTATGGCTGGTCAAATGGGCAAATGGGTCCTAATGGCATGTGGATTATTGATTTAGACGGAGTTGCATATGATCTGCCAATTCGTGATTTAACAAAACTGATTACTGGTACGATGGCGGACTTGTATAATTGGGATGCATCTTGGATAAGAGAGATGATCAAGGCTTACAATGAGGAATACCCAATTTCAACGAAACTATACGATATCCTAATGATTGATTTATCCCTTCCGAATGAATTTTACAAGAATATTAAAGAGGTAGTATATGAACCTGAATTATTTCTCGATGATACTGCAACAGCCTTAATCCAAACCATAGTAGATACCGACCAGTCAAAGTGGCCAGCATTGGAAGAAATTAAAGACGATTGGAAGGGAGTAAATCAAGCATGAAAGTGTTAATGATTTGTACCGAAAAGCTTCCGGTTCCGCCAATAATGGGAGGTGCCATCCAAACCTATATATCCGGCATTCTGCCTTATTTAAGTAAAGTCCACGATATTAGTGTTTTAGGAGTAAATGATGCATTACTTCCGGATCAAGAAACAGTAGATGGCATCCATTATGTTCGTGTACCGGGAAAAATATTTGATTTATACAGAAAAGAGGTCATTCGTTATCTTGAATCTAATCATTTTGACCTCATCCATATATTTAACCGCCCTCTATTAGTCATGCCTGTTAGACAAGTGTCACCTAATTCAAGAATAACCCTAAGTATGCATAATGACATGTTCAATCCGGAAAAGATCAATCCCGAAGAAGCGAAATTAGCTTTAAATGAAGTCTCTAAAATTGTAACTGTCAGTGAATATATTGGTGATGTCATTCGAACCTTATATCCTGAGGCTTCGGCCAAGATCAGTACAATTTATTCTGGCGTGGATTCCAGCCGGTTTTTACCTGGTAATCATCCAAAGATGCAAAAAACACGCAGCGATATTCGCAAGGCGCATGGCTTAGAAAACAAGACGGTTATTTTATTTGCTGGGAGACTTTCCAATAATAAAGGAGTAGACAGGCTAATTAGGGCAATTCCAAATCTTTCGAGAAAATTTAATGATTTAGCCTTAGTTATCGTTGGCAGTAAATGGTTTAGTCAAGATGACATTTCGGATTATATTGCCTATGTAAAATCATTAGCAAAGAAACTGCCGATCCCCGTGGTAACAACAGGTTTTGTTGCACCAAATGAAATTCAAAACTGGTTTGCTGCAGCTGATATTTTTGTGTGTACATCAATATGGCAAGAACCACTGGCACGGGTGCATTATGAGGCGATGGCTGCTGGTCTGCCTATCGTGACAACTGCAAGAGGGGGAAATCCCGAAGTAATACTTTCTGGAGAGAACGGCCTTGTTGTGGAAAATCCAGAGGATCCTGGCTGCTTTGAAGAAAAAATTGCGGAAATATTATCGAATAAGTCACTGATGAGGAGAATGGGAGAAAGAGGGAGAGAGCTTGCGGTTTCTATTTATAAGTATGATAGAGTAGCTTCTGAGGTTCTTGATATTTGGGAGCAATCTATCCAAATGCCGGCCAATCAGGTACTTAAGGAAGAAGCAGTCTCGGCTGAAGTACCTATTACGTTTGAAATGCATAATGAATTAGAAAATCAAGGAGAACAAGAATTTGAGAATGCTAAAGTAGGTAGTATGCTTGGTAGTGAGCCTGAATTTGAGATTCCTAGTGAATCCCTTACTAAACAGCCTAACATCCCTCAAAGTGAACCGACCGATAAACCCCAAGGTATATA
This sequence comes from Cytobacillus praedii, assembly GCF_001439605.1. Classification (GTDB taxonomy): domain Bacteria; phylum Bacillota; class Bacilli; order Bacillales; family Cytobacillaceae; genus Cytobacillus; species Cytobacillus praedii. The sequence goes on along the minus strand of NZ_LMBX01000012.1, from coordinate 135,682 downwards.
TGAAGAAAACAATGAAGAAATATTGCTATACAAATTATTAATAAGAGGATTAGGAAAGGGAGTAAAAGAACTAGCCACCGAATTCCCTGAAATTGGGAAGGGGTTAATGCAATTATTATCTAACAATGTACCACCGCAAGGTACCGTTAAGACTTCTGTAGTCCCTGCTACGAAAGAAGTGCATAAATCTTTTGAGAATCAAGAAGAACAAAAAATTGACAATGAGTCCACTGGTAAACAATCTGACGCTGCTCAAACTAAACTAAACAATAATCTCCAAAGTCTTTTTGGCGGGAAAATTATGGATATATTGACAAATGAGTCATTAATGAAGAAAGTGGGGGATAAAGGAAGAGAAATCACATCTGAGGTTCTTGTCATTTGGGAAGATTTTTTACAAACGATATCTAATTATGTAGTTCAGGAAAATACCGATAAAACTGCTGAAGCGTCTAATATGAAGAACACACAAAACAATTTTGAAAATCAAAAAGAACAAGAAATCGAGAAGCCTAGTGAATATTCAACTAAACAATCAAAAGTCCTACAAACAAATCTGCATAATAAACCCCACACACAATCTCATATCACTTCCCAAAAACAGCGATTGTCTAAAAAAGATCGTTATCAAGGGGATAACTCCTACTCTGTAATGAAAGGCCGCTACAAAAATGAAGAAAGTTATTCAGTTATGAGGGGCCGCTATATTGATCCTGACAATCATCGGAAAGATAAATAATTGGCAACCGTGTCAGCCGAAGAAAATGCCATGCTGCTCAAGCTCGTGCAATTCAGAAAATAATCAATGACGTAAAAAACTGCTCCTATGAGAAGGGAAACAACCAAGATACTAATCACACAGAGGAAAAGGGCAAAATGGCTGTTATAGCATCCATTAGATTAAATAAAACTCCATGCCCATTTGGGTAAAGGAGTTTTTTATTGCAGTATATTGGCAAGTAAATCGCCAATATCAGAAAAGTACCTTGTTTAGTACGAGGAAAGATAGCAGGTTAGTTAACCTAACACGTTTTACAGTATTTAAATAAACCTGTTATTTATGCACAGTTGTTAGGCTTTTAACGTAGCGGTAATTATCTACTTGCATATAAAAGATTAAGGAAAAAATAGGGAGGCAGTTTATGAAAATTCGAAAAGCCATCATTCCCGCCGCGGGCCTTGGGATTCGCTTTTTGCCTGCTACAAAAGCTCAGCCAAAGGAAATGCTGCCGATTATTGATAAACCGACAATACAATATGTTGTGGAGGAAGCGGTAGCTTCAGGAATAAATGAGATTGCTATCATAATAGGGCGAGGGGAAAAGTCAATAGAGGATCACTTTGATAAATCATATGAAATTGAACAAGCACTATTAAATAAAAAGCAATTCGAATTATTAGAAGAAATCCAGAAAATATCTAACATGGCAACTATTTATTATATCCGCCAAAAGGAGCCAAAGGGTCTAGGAGAAGCGATTCTATGTGCGAAAAGCTTCATTGGCAATGAACCCTTTGCGGTCCTGTTAGGGGACGACATTATGATGTCTGAAATACCTTGTTTGAAACAAATTATCAATGTTTACGAATACTATAATTCCTCAGTGGTATCTGTCCAAAGTGTCCCTGCGAAGGAAGTAAGTAATTATGGGATTATCAAGCCAAAAGGGAATGAACTTGAGCCGAATCTTTTCTGCATTGATTCATTAGTAGAGAAGCCAAGTATAGAAGAGGCTCCTTCAAGATATGCCATTATGGGCCGCTACGTGTTAAGGCCCGAGATTTTTGACATTCTCGAAAAGCTTCCAGCTGGACATGGAAATGAGTTGCAGCTGACGGATGCTATACATGAATTAAACAAGCAGCAGGCAGTATACGCTTATAATTTTGAAGGAACTCGCTATGATATTGGAGGGAAAATAGGGTTTATTAAGGCAACGGTAGATTTTGCTTTACAAAGAGGCGATACTAGGGAACTAGTTCTTGAGTATTTAAAGGAAATAATCAACAAGGAAAATCATCTATATATAGAAAGAGAGCTTGAATAAGATGAATGTAGCCATTATAGGTACAGGTTATGTTGGGCTGTCTACAGGTGTGTGTTTGTCCGAAATTGGTCACAGAGTTGTATGTATTGATCTGGATGAACAAAAAATTAATTATCTTACTCAAGGGATATCCCCCATCTATGAACCTGGCCTTGAAGATTTACTTATTAAAAATATTCAAGCGGGGAGAATGGAATTTACAACATCCCATCGAGATGGGTTAAAAGGTGCCGAAATCATTATTATTGCTGTAGGAACACCGCAAAAGAATGATGGTGCAGCTGATTTATCGTATCTCGAGCAAGCGGTGCAGGATATTTCAATTCATTTAGAAGAGAGTGCTATTGTTGTATTAAAGAGTACAGTGCCAGTTGGTACCAATGAATATATTAAAAGCATTTTAGATGAACGCTGCAGCAAACAGGCAGCCATTGAGATTATTTCAAATCCAGAATTTCTCAGGCAAGGTTCTGCCATAATAGATACAATGCAAGCTGACCGAATAATTATTGGCTATGAAAAACGAGAGGCTGCAAATAAAATTCTAGAGATGTATCGTCCATTGAATGTTCCAATTTTATTAACAAGCATTAGAAGTGCGGAAATGATTAAATATGCTTCCAATTCATTTTTAGCGACAAAGATTAGCTTTATTAATGAAGTTGCAAACTTATGTGAAGCAGTAGGAGCGGATATTAAAGAGGTTGCTGAAGGGATGGGGAAAGATAAAAGGATTGGAGAGACTTTCCTTCGTCCAGGAATTGGATACGGAGGATCATGTTTCCCGAAGGATGTTAAAGCATTGCTTCATACTGCCGATTTACATGGAGTTCACTTCTCTCTGCTAAAGGAGACCATTGCTATTAATGATCTTCAGCAGGAAACCCTTGTCAGGAAAGCAGTGAATCGTTTTGGTGACTTAAAAGGAAGAAAGATTGCGCTGCTTGGTCTCGCTTTTAAGCCAGAGACAGATGATATGCGGGAAGCGCCATCTATTAAAATTTCGCGACTATTAACAAACCTTGGTGCAAAAGTGGCTGCATATGATCCTGTTGCAAAGGAAAATGCCAGAAAGATATTAGGGGATACCATCACGTACTCCAGCTCAATCAATGAAGCAGCTCTAAATTCCGACGCTGTTTTTATTATCACAGAATGGAAAGAAATTAAGAACGTGGACATGGAAAACCTGCTGAAAAATATGAAACATCCAATCATTTTTGATGGAAGAAATTGTTTAGATGAAGAAAGTGTAAGAGAATGTGAGGCTATAGAATATTATCCAATAGGAAGACCGGCTATTTTGATAGAAAAAAAATAAATGTATAAAAGTGGCTGGACCATCTGTTTATATGAATACCACTTGCTGATAGAGGAAGCAGTTAATTATAAAATAGAAGGAAAGAAGTTGAGCGAACACCTGCTGATTTTCAACTGAGTCAGCAGGTGTTCTTATGTTTAAAAAAATTATTTAATTTTCTGAAAACTAATTGACTTTTACCTGTTAACACGGTATCTTTGTGTTAAATATATATGACATTTAAAAGGTGTAACGTCTAATAAACGTTATATGCAAATATAATATTTTTAAAAGAAAATTATTAGGGGGTGTAGGCATTGTCGGATGTTATTTTTTCAAACCAATTAACTGAACAGGAAAAATACGGACATTTTTTAAAGCGGATTGAGGCAGGTGAAAAAATTGAAGCAGACGATTGGATGCCAGATGAATATCGCTTCACACTAATCAAACTGATCTCCATGCATGGAATTAGTGAGATTATGGGGGCCCTGCCTGAAAAAGAGTGGGTGCCAAAAGCTCCTTCATTAAAAAGAAAGTTAGGCATTATGGCTAAAGTGCAGGATGAAATGGGGCATGGCCAGCTATTGCTTCGAGTGGCTGAAGACTTAATGAAGCCTTTAGGAAAAACACGTGAGGATATTATGGAAGATTTATTTAGCGGCCGCCTGAAATTTCATAATGTATTCCATATGGAGGCGCCCACATGGGGAGACGCGGGACTAATTGGATGGCTTGTTGATGGAGCAGCGATTATTTCACAAACAAATATGCTAAATGCTTCTTACGGTCCTTATGCACGTGCATTAAAAAGAATTTGTGCTGAAGAAGTATTTCATGCCCAACATGGAGAAGCCATTATTATGGCATTGGCAGAAGGCACAAATGAACAGCGCACAATGGTTCAAGAGGCAGTCAATCGTTGGTGGGAAGCGCTTCTTATGTTTTTTGGCCCTGCAGATGCATCAACAACTGGCACATCAAAGCAGGATATAACGATTAAATATCGGATCCGGACAAAAACAAACGAGGAGCTAAGGCAGGACTTCTTTTCAAAATATATTCCAAGGGTGTTATCACTAGGGCTGACGTTGCCAGATGAAACGATGCATTTTGATAAGGAGAAAGAGGTTTGGGTATACAAACAGCCAGATTGGAATCGCTTTAAAGAAATCATAAAGAATAATGGACCAAAATCAAAGGATCGTTTGGAGCTTCGGAAGACCGCATATATTGAAAATCAGTGGGTACGAGAAGCTTTGAACATGGCTAAATAAGAAGAGTCCAGAAAGGAGAGAACCTTTTGAGCAGTGAAGGATTTTATCAGGAATTCGAGGTTTTTAGCAAACGATCGGATACCGCTCCACTTCAATATCAATTTTCTTTGCTGGCACCTAACAGTGAGCTTGCTCTGATTATGGCACAGGAAAATTTTATGAGGAGAGAGCCGGTGTCTGATATCTGGGTTGTGAAGCGTTCAGATATCCGCAAAATGAATTGTGAGGAAAAGCAATCATTGCAAAGGCTTGATAATAAGGATTATCGCAATACAAAAGGATATGGCTACTTAAAGAAAAAATGGCGTCATTATGAACAAGGGATGCTGGATGAGAAAGAAATTCTGTCATGGGGAGAGGAGAAGAAACGTGAAAATGGTTGATGTGAAACCAATGAATAAAGACTATCAATCTTCATTAATTTCACTCCTGTATCAACTGGCAGATGATGATTTCATTCTTGCCTATCGGGGTTCAGAATGGCTTGGTCTTGCTCCTCATATAGAGGAGGATGTTGCATTTTCATCTATTAGCCAAGATACGATGGGGCATGCAGCCATGTTCTATCAGTTACTTAGTGACCTTGGTGAAGGTGATGTGGACGATCTTGCACATGCACGTCCAGCAAAAGTGCGGAAAAATGCAATATTGCTAGAAATGGTGAATGGACCTGGTCATTATTTATCAAAGCCGAGTTATGATTGGGCATTTGCTGTTGTCAGAAATTATTTCTATGTCCAGGCGAAAAAGGTCCGTATGGAATCCTTGAAAAATTCATCTTATGATCCATTGGCAAATGCAGCGCTGAAAGTGAATATGGAGCTTTATTATCATCTTTTGCATTGGAAAACATGGTTTGTACAATTGATGCAGGCTGGTGGCGAAGCAAGGAAAAGAATGGAGGATGCTATTCATCGGGTTTGGGATGATTTTGCTGGTGTTCTTTCACTTGGGCCATTGGGTAAAGAACTAGCCACATTTAAAATCATTGAGTCTGAGAATATTCTTAAGGGGAAATGGAAGCAATCTATGAAGCCTGTCTTTGATTCAGTGAATCTGTTAATGCCAGAAGAGTTTGGCACGCAGAGTGGAGATGGACGAAAGGGAGTGCATATAAAAGATCTGGAGGATGCTTTGCTGACTCTTAGGGAAGTGTATCAAACCGATCCTGCTGCAAGCTGGTAGGAAAAGAGGAGGAATGGCCCGGTAAAAAATGCAAAGGATTGATGCAGAATGCCTCAAGAAAAAGAAAAAAGTGTAATGAAAGCGCTTCAGAAAGTAAAGGATCCTGAAATTGATTCGATCTCCATTATTGAATTGGGGATGGTTAAAAAAGTAGAGGTAAATGGTGACTCTGTTTTAATTGAGCTTTTACCAACTTTTATGGGCTGTCCTGCTCTGGATATTATCCATAAGAATGTAGTCGATTCGATAGCTGAATTGACTAGTATGAAAGAAATCGATGTTCAATTTATATATCATCCCCCCTGGACGTCTGACCGAGTTTCTGATGAAGGAAGATTGAGGCTAAAGGAATTTGGAATTGCACCACCCCCTAAAAGGATAACAGAAACTGGCGAATGGCACGTTGATTGCCCTTACTGTGACTCTACTTATACCACCATAGAAAATATTTTTGGTCCGACTGCCTGCCGCAGTATTCTATATTGTAAATCTTGTAAAAATCCATTTGAAGCGATGAAGCCTGTCTCGACCATAATGTAGAGCAATGAGGGCAAATAGAGGCTACGCAAAAATGAAGGACAATTTTCAAAAAGATAAGAGGTTTCGTAAAAAATAAATGATTGTTGGCAAATAAATATGAGGTTTAGCAATATTAATGATTGTTTGAAAAAATAAGTTATCGCAAAAATAACTAACGAATGACAAAAATATAAAAATGAGAGAGGAAGTTGTCCAAATGGTAAAACTAATCGCGCTTTACAAGCATCCTGAAAATAAAGAGGCTTTTGACAAGCATTATTTTGAAACGCATGGTCCCTTAACAGCAAAAATACCCGGACTTCGAAAAATGGAGGTTACTAGAATAGTAGGCAGCCCAATGGGGGGAGAAGGGAAATATTATTTAATGTGCGAGATGTTTTATGACAGTCATGAAGCGTTGCAAACAGCGATGAGAACGGATGAAGGGAAAGCATCTGGAAAAGATGCGATGAAATTTGCGGGAGATCTCATTACGCTAATGATTGGTGAGGAAGTGAATGAATAATCACTATGAATGTATTGAAGCTTCCATAACCGGAAAGCTTGGCCTCATCAATTTGAATCGTCCAAAAGTGTTAAATGCCATCAATCGTCAGATGGTGTCCGACATTCTTTCTGTAATGGAAGACTTTGATGAGAATGATCAAGTTCGTGTCATAGTATTATGCGGGAATGGAAGGGCATTTGCTGCTGGTGCAGATATTGATGAAATGGCTGCTGATGATGCGATCGATTTTGAGCTTCGCAATCAATTCAAGGATTGGGACCGCCTTGCGAGGATCAAGAAACCTATTATAGGTGCTGTACAGGGGTTTGCTCTTGGCGGCGGCTTTGAACTCGCCTTATGCTGTGATTTGCTTTTAGCTGCTGATGATGCTGAATTTGGGTTTCCTGAAGTGAATCTAGGCGTTATGCCAGGTGCAGGAGGAACACAGCGGTTAACAAAACTCGTCGGAAAAACAAAAGCAATGGAGTGGCTATTTACTGGTAAAAGAATTGGTGCACGCGATGCCCTCCAATTTGGAATTATCAATCGCATTGTCGCTAAAGAAGTCCTCATGGAAGAGACGTTGAAGTTTGCGGGGGAAGTTGCAAATCAGGCACCATTATCCATCCGGCTTATTAAGGAGTCCGTTCTTAAAGCAGTGGATGTTTCCTTGGACGAAGGAATGCAATTTGAACGCAAAAATTTCTATCTCTTATTCTCAACGGAGGATCAAAAAGAAGGAATGAGTGCTTTCCAAGAGAAAAGAAAGGCAAATTTTAAAGGTAAATAGAGGGGGGCTACATACACAATGTTTGAAACAGTTAAATATGAAGTCAATAATCAAGTAGCCTTGATTACGTTAAATAGACCTGAGAAATTGAATGCCTTTACAGAGCAATTGAATAAAGATCTAGAGCGTGCAGTGAAGCAGGCAAACAGAGATTCAGCGGTTCGCTGTCTAGTAATAACTGGAGAAGGTCGGGCCTTTTGTTCGGGTGAAGACCTTGCAGGGGTAAAGGAAGACATGGATCATGGGGAAGTCTTAAGACGCCGCTACAATCCGATGGTGATGGAGCTTCATAAGTGTGAAAAACCAATTGTTGCAGCTGTAAATGGAGTCGCTGCAGGTGCTGGGATGAGTCTCGCGTTAGCCTGTGATTTCCGTCTTTTATCGGAAAAAGCGAGTTTTATCGAGGCATTCATCCATGTAGGCCTCGTGCCAGATGCTGGGAACCTTTATTATTTACCTAAATTAATCGGACACGCAAAAGCATTGGAATTAGCTGTTTTAGGTGAAAAAATCTCTGCCCAAATGGCAGCAGATATAGGACTTGCGACAAAGGTTATTCCGCTTGATAGATGGGGAATGGAGGTAACGGCATTTGCAGAAAAGCTGGCAGCTATGCCTACAACTGCCATTCGATTGATTAAGAAAAATTTAAAGGCTAGCTGGGACCATTCTCTTGAAGAAGGTCTGGAAAAGGATGCACAGGCACAGCGGATCGCAGGTCTGACATCAGATCATAGAGAAGGTGTGCATGCCTTTTTAGAGAAAAGAAACCCGGTATTTACCGGTAAATAATTAGTATGGAACGAGCACAATGCCAATTTAGTGCTCGTCTTGTGTTTGTCGGGATGAACGCAGTGTTTCCGCATTTCTAAAGTTAGGGGTGAAATCATTGAAAAAAGTGGTTGTTATAGGTTCTGGTGTCATGGGAAGAGGGATAGCCTATGTAAGTGCAGTAGGTGGTTTTCATACAACTTTAATCGATATTAATGAGACACAGCTGAAGAATGCAGAAAAAGAGATCAATGCCATTTTTGAAAAAGGAATTTTGCGAATGAAGCTGACGTCTGAAAAAATGGAGGCAGCAAAAACAAGGCTCCACTACTCGATTAGTCTATCTCAAAATGTAATGGAAGCGGATTTAGTTATTGAAGCAGTTCCAGAAGTAATGGAAATTAAAAAAAATATCTTTGAAGTAATCGACCAGCATGCCGAAGCACATTGTATTTTTGCGACAAACACCTCTACGATGAGTCCAACGGAAATAGGATCCTTTACCAAAAGACCAGATAAGGTTATTGCCATGCATTTTTTTAACCCTGTGCATAAAATGCCTCTTGTTGAGATTATAAAGGGCTTGGAGACGAGCGAGGATACTGCAAACGCTATTAAGCGAGCTGCAGAACAAATGGGCAAAGAGACAGTCGTAATTAATGAATTTCCTGGCTTTGTCACAAGTCGGATTAGTGCGCTCGTAGGGAATGAGGCCTTCTATATGCTCCAGGAAGGCGTCGGCACACCAGAGGAGATTGATAAAGCCATCAAGCTTGGGCTGAATTATCCAATGGGACCCTTTGAGCTAGGGGATCTTGTTGGTCTTGATACAAGATTAAATAATTTAAACTATCTCCATGCAAAATTAGGGGAAAAATATCGTCCGGCTCCACTCCTTGAGCAATATGTTAAAGCAGGCAGGCTTGGCAGGAAATCTGGCAGAGGTGTATATGATTATCGGGGAAAGGAGGATTGAAGATGTCAGAAGAGGTTGTTATTGTTGATGCAGTAAGGACACCATTTGGACGGTACAATGGCATATTAAAAAGTGTGCGTCCAGATGATTTAGGTGCGATTGTTATTAAAGCCTTGTTAGAAAGGAATCCAGAAATAAAGCCAGCTGAAATTGAAGAAGTGATTCTGGGAAATGCCAATCAAGCAGGTGAGGATAATCGTAATGTTGCACGCATGTCATCACTCCTTGCAGGTCTTCCTGTAGAAGTTGGCGGTTCGACCGTCAATCGGCTTTGCGGTTCAGGCTTAGATGCGGTTAATTATGCCGCAAGGGCTATCCTTGCTGGAGAAGGAGAAGTATTTATTGCGGGCGGCACAGAGAGCATGACTCGCGCACCGCTTGTGATGGCAAAGCCACAGATTGAGTACCCAAGAGGAAATATGGAATTATATGACACCACAATCGGCTGGCGTTTCACAAATGAACGTTTACGTGCGAACTATGGGGCAGAGAGCATGCCGGAGACCGCGGAAAATGTTGCTAGGGAATATGCGATAACTCGCGAGGAACAAGATCGGTTTGCTTTAGAAAGCCAACGGAGAGCAAGAGAAGCTATACAAAAAGGGTATTTTAAAGAAGAAATTGCTTCTGTCACATTTAAGGATCGTAAAGGGACTGAATGCTTGGCTGAAAGGGATGAACATCCTCGACCGGAAACTACATTAGAAAAACTGACACAGCTTAAGCCTATTTTTCCGAATGGGACGATTACAGCAGGTAATTCCTCAGGAGTGAATGACGGAGCAGCAGCTTTATTATTAATGGCTTCTAAAAAGGCAGATCAGCTTGGTTTAAAGCCTTTAGGGAAATATATTGTATCTGCTTCAGCAGGTGTTCATCCGTCTGTCATGGGGATTGGACCAGTTGATTCCACAAGAAAGGCACTAAAGCGTGCCGGGCTCAGCGTAGATGATATCGATTTAATTGAATTGAATGAAGCGTTTGCGGCTCAATCGATTGCATGTATGAAACTTTTAGAATTAAATCCAGATAAAGTAAATGTAAATGGCGGGGCCATTGCATTTGGTCATCCGTTAGGAGCAAGCGGTGCAAGAATTTTGACAACCCTATTATATGAAATGAAAAGAAGAAAAGTAAAATATGGACTCGCTACAATGTGTATAGGTGTAGGACAAGGAATATCGACAATTGTAGAAAATATTTAACAAGGCTTACCTGTATGGGGATATTTCTCTTAATATATCGTTATTTCGGAAAAATATTTTTGGAAAATAAAGAAATCTTTTAGTAGAATAGAGATATAACGTATTTTTTCCGAACAAGTTTGTAAATGAAATGAGGATGTGTGCAGGTTGAATACAAGATCAATGATTTTTACATTATATGGAGATTATATTTCCCATTATGGAAGCAAAATTTGGATAGGCAGCTTAATCAGACTATTAAGCGAGTTTGGTCATAATGATCAGTCGGTCAGAGCGGCTATTTCGAGAATGAATAAGCAGGGATGGGTTCAGTCTGAGAAGATTGGCAATAAAAGCTATTATTCATTGACTGATCGTGGACAAAGAAGAATTGATGAGGCAGGAAAACGGATTTTTAAATTAATGCCGGAAAAATGGGATGGGAATTGGAGAATTTTCATGTACAACATTCCGGAGGAAATTAGGAATATAAGGGATGAACTTAGAAAGGAGCTTGTTTGGAGCGGGTTTGGCACACTTTCGAACAGCTGCTGGATTTCCGCAAATGACTTAGAAAAACAAGTTTTTGATCTAATTGAGAAATATGAAATTGATGACTATGTAGACTTTTTTATTTCAAAATATGCCGGACCGCATGAAAACAAACGATTGGTCGAAAAAAGCTGGAATTTAGAGGAAATCAATGCGAAGTATCAGGACTTCATTTCTGAATACAGTCAAAAATATATAATAGATAAAAATAAAATCCATAAAGGCAATATAACAGATGCGGAGTGCTTTGTTGAACGAACAAAGCTTGTACACGAATACCGTAAATTCCTCTTTGTCGATCCAGGTCTTCCAGAAGAACTGCTTCCAGAGAAATGGTTAGGCAGTCATGCAGCGTCTTTATTCGGCGATTATTACAAAGAATTGGCTGAACCAGCTTCTCGCTTTTTTGAAAGTGTTTTTCAAGAAGGAAATGAACTGAAGAATAAGGATCAGGAGTATAATGTGCTAACTCACCCCCTCATCCTCGAATAAAGGCCCAGTCACCACTAGTTTACAATTTGATAAAGAGTGCACGACCAGGGAGGATAAATTCTAAGGGGGCATTGAGATGAATTCTTTAACAAACCTATTAAAAATTAAGTATCCCATCATTCAAGGGGGAATGGGGAATATTAGCAATGCCATATTAACAGCTGCTATTTCGGAAGCGGGGGGGCTTGGAACAATAGGTGCAGGGACGATGACACCTGCTGAAGTGGAAGAAATCATAAAGGAAACAATAAGAAGAACGGATAAGCCTTTTGCTCTCAATATAGCACTTACAGTTTCTCCGTATGTTCGTGAAATTCTTTCCCTAGTAAAAAAATATAATATTACTGTCGTATCTCTTTCTGCAGGAAATCCTGCCCCGTTTATTCCGAAATTGCATGAAGACGGTGCAAAGGTAATAACTGTCTGTGCATCTATTAGGCAAGCAAAAAAAGCTGAAGCAGCCGGAACGGATGTAATTGCTGCTGAAGGATATGAAGCAGCAGGAATTAATTCTTCACTTGAAACGACAACACTTGTATTAATCCCACAAATTGTTGAAGCCGTTACGATTCCAGTCATTGCAGCTGGAGGAATAGGAGATGGGAGAGGGGTTGCATCGATGCTAGCTTTAGGTGCAAGCGGCGTCCAAATGGGGACGAGATTTATAGCTACAAAGGAAGCACCTTTTCATGATAAGTATAAACAGAAAATAATCGATGCTTCTGATCATAGTACGGTAATAGTAGGGCGGTCAGTGGGAAGAATCCGACGAGTTTTAGAAAATGATTATTCAAAGAAACTATTAAAACATGAGGAAAACGGAATTTCTCTAGATGATTTTAATAGACTAACCTCGGAAAATTTCCACAGAATAGGTGCACTGGAAGGGAAGGATGAAGAAGGCTTTATGAACGGAGGACAAATTGCTGGCTTAATTACTGATATTCCATCAGTCCAAGAACTAATGGAAAAAATAATCAATGATGCTAAGAACCAGCTAGAACAAGCATATCTACTATTTAAATAGGTAACGATTGAAAGCATACAGATTACTTTTCTGTATGCTTTTCTTCTTGCTATCATATAATTAATTATAGTAATCTAAAAATATAAAATTTTTAGAATATTATTGACCTTTCTGTCTGGAAGGTGTTAATATAACGTTATAAATACGTTATTCATAGTATTTATCATATAAAATTCAATGCATCAAACCAAATAGCACATCTACATAAGGAGTTCACACTATCATCTTTTGGTAGTGTTTTATTTTAAAAAATATTAAGGGGGTTAATTAGAGTGAAAAAGTCTTTAAAGGCATTTTCTTTAGTATTAGCAGCAGGTTTGCTTGTATTAAGCGGCTGTGGGAAAGAGGCTGCAAATGAGCCGTCGAAAGAGTCGGCAGCAAATAATGAAGAAAACAAAACATATAAAGTAGGAATTACTCAATTCGTTGAGCATCCTTCTTTAGATGCAGCTACTGAAGGATTTAAAAAAGCGATGGAAGAAGCCGGATTTAAAGAAGGAGAGAATGTTGAGTATGACTTCCAAAATGCACAAGCAGATATGAATAATACTCAAACAATTGCAAATAACTTTGCTGGAGATAAGGTGGACCTCATTTTTGCCAATGCAACTCCTAGTGCGGTCAGCGCTTTAAATGCAACTAAGGAAATTCCGATTGTTTTTACGTCTGTTACCGATCCAATTGGTGCAGGACTTGTGGAGGCACTAGACAAACCAGGGGATAATATCACTGGAACAACAGATAACCACCCGGATGGAACAGAGAAAACGATTAAATTTATTGTTGAGGAAGCAGGAGCTAAGACAATTGGCATAATTTATAATGCTGGAGAGCAAAACTCCGAGGTTCAGGTTGCTCAAGTAAAGGAACTGGCAGCTAAATTCGGTGCTACAGTTGAAGAAGCATCGATTTCAACGTCAGCAGAGGTTAAACAAGGGGCGGAGTCACTAGTTGGACGTGTGGATGCTATTTACGTTCCAACAGATAATACAGTTGTATCTGCACTTGAATCTGTAATTGCTGTCGCAAATAATGAGAAAATTCCGCTGTTTGTTGGAGAACTTGATTCTATGGCACGCGGAGCTATTGCTGCAAGTGGATTTGACTATTTTGATTTAGGCTTTCAGACGGGGAAAATGGCTGCTGACATTTTAAAAGGAAATAAGAAGCCTTCAGAAATTCCTGTTGAACTGCCAAGCAGTCTAACATTGATGATAAATAAGAAAGCTGCTGAAGCACAGGGGCTTGAAGTGAAGCAGGAGTGGGAAAAAATTGCGGAATTTTATGAAGGCGAATAATAAAGGGTGTGATTCTTAATGCCTACTGCGGTCTTTGGAGCGTTTGAGTCTGGAATTATCTATGCCATTATGGCACTTGGTGTGTATTTATCCTTTCGTGTGCTTGATTTTCCCGATTTAACAGTCGATGGCAGTTTTGTTACTGGAGCGGCTGTTTCTGCAACAATGATTGTCAGCGGGGTGAATCCATTTATTGCAACATTAGTCGCATTAGCTGCTGGTTTCATTGCCGGCTGTATTACTGGAGTTCTTCATACATTTGGCAAAATAAATGCGCTCCTATCAGGGATTCTTATGATGATTGCCTTGTATTCTATTAATCTAAGGATAATGGGGAAATCAAATGTTCCTTTATTGAATACAGATACGGCAATGACGAGCATGAGTGATGTTTCGAATAAAATCGGAATGGATTCTTTCTTTAATGGCATATTTTCTGCTATTGGTCTTGGTGACAGTTTGCCAAGGACATGGGGAATTTTAATTTTTATGATTATAGTAACTTTTGCTATTAAGTTTCTAACAGATAAGTTTTTACAAACTGAGATTGGGCTTGCAATCAGGGCAACAGGGGACAATAAAAGAATGATTCGCAGTCTTTCCGCTAACACAAATTTGACGGTTATTCTCGGTCTTGGTCTCTCAAATGCGATGGTTGCCTTTTCCGGTTCTCTCATTGCACAGCAGGGTGGATTTGCCGATGTCGGAATGGGAATAGGGATGATCATCATTGGGCTGGCTTCTGTCATTATTGGGGAAGCGCTTTTCGGTACAAAAACGATTGCTAGGACGACATTAGCAGTTATCGGAGGGGCAATCATTTACCGTATTGTTGTCACATTAGCTCTAAGAGTGGACTTTCTTGAGCCTGGCGATATGAAACTCATCACGGCTACAATTGTTATATTGGCGCTTATTATGCCAAAATTCATCGATGCCTCAAAGGAGAAAAAACGAAAAGCGAGAAGGAAAGCTGAACATATGATAGTAAGCCAAATCCCTTCAGATAGAAAGGGGGAGGCAGATGCTGGAATTAAAGCAGATTCATAAAGTTTTTAATGAGGGGACACCTGATGAGAAAATTGCCTTGGACCGGATCAATCTAACGTTAAATGCAGGTGATTTTGTTACAGTTATTGGGAGTAATGGTGCGGGGAAGTCGACGTTAATGAATATGATTTCTGGCGTTATGACTCCTGATGTTGGAACCGTTTCGATCGATAGTCAGAATGTAACCCCAATATCTGAATACAAAAGAGCTAAACTGATTGGCCGTGTGTTCCAAGACCCGATGGCTGGCACAGCTCCTAGCATGACTATTGAAGAGAATCTAGCGATGGCTTATTCAAGAAATAAGTCGCGCAGTTTAAGAAAAGGAGTTACGAAGAAGCGGAAAGAGTATTTTCAGGAGGTACTCTCAACCCTTCATTTAGGTTTGGAAAATCGATTGTCTGCAAAGGTTGGTTTATTATCAGGGGGAGAGAGACAGGCACTTTCATTGCTTATGGCAACCTTTACTGAGCCTTCCATTCTTTTATTAGATGAGCATACAGCTGCACTTGATCCGGCACGTGCAGAGCTAATCACGAATTTAACAAAAGAAATAGTTGAAAAATTTAATTTAACAACTTTGATGGTTACACATAATATGCAGCAGGCATTAGATCTCGGCAATCGATTAATTATGATGGATAAGGGACAAATCATCCTTGAAGTAGATGAAAATCAAAAAGGACATTTGACGATTGAACAGCTATTATACGAGTTTCAGAGAATTAGAGGCGTTAAAATGGCAAGTGATCGCGCGCTCTTATCCTAAAATTCAAAAGGATTAATTAGGCACTTTTAGCTAGTTAATCCTTTTTATTTTGGAATTTAATCATGTAATAGAATGAATTTTTAAAGTTTTTACAATTTATTGACTATTTATTGAACGAAATGATATTATATCGTTAATAATACGTCATACATATATAGTGATACTCCTTTATTGGCTGTTAAAATAATGCAGGTTGATATTGGCTAGGGGGAATGAACATGAAACAACGACTGAAGATTGGAGATACAGCAACAGTGGAGGTAATTGTTACACCAGATATGTTTGCTCAGTTTGAAGGGGAAATTGTTCATCGAGTCTTTTCAACTGTATCATTGGTCTATTACATGGAGTGGGCATCAAGAAAAATCATTCTTCCCATCCTAGAGGAACACGAAGAGGGGATGGGTGGGGCAGTTTCTGTGAAGCATCTTGCCCCATCTCCTGAAGGTTCACGTTTAACCATTACTGCAGCTGTTTCTGGTCTGGAAGAAAATATAGTGATGACAGAAGTTTCAGTTAAACATGAAGAAAGACTTATTGGCACAGGAGAAGTGAAGCAATTCATTCTTCCAAAAAGGAAGATTGACAGTTTACTTGCTAAATTAGAAGGTAGCTGATTATCTGGCAGCGTCTTTATCGTTTTTAAATGTGTAAGCGTTATCAAAAATTTGGGAGGCTCAATTCATATGAATATGTTTTCAAAAATAAGCGGGCATGAACAAGTTGTTTTTTGCAATGATGAATCAACTGGTTTGAAAGCAATTATCGCAATTCATAGTACAAGGCTTGGTCCAGCTCTAGGAGGCTGCAGAATGCTTCCCTATGCAAGCGAGGAGGAAGCACTAGAGGATGTTCTTCGTTTATCAAAAGGAATGACCTATAAATGTGCAGCAGCAGATGTTGATTTTGGCGGAGGAAAGGCAGTAATCATTGGCGATCCAAGGAAGGACAAAACACCTGAATTATTCCGAGCCTTTGGGCAATTTGTGGAATCATTGAATGGACGTTTTTACACAGGTACTGATATGGGTACATCTCCAGAGGATTTTGTGCATGCATTAAGGGAAACAAACTGCATTGTTGGTGTAGATGAAGTGTATGGGGGAAGCGGAGATTCATCGATTCCAACAGCTCAGGGTGTTATTTATGGGCTTCAGGCAACGAACAGAGCGCTTACAGGTTCGGATGATTTAGCTGGGAAAAGCTATTCTATCCAAGGGCTCGGCAAGGTTGGGTTAAAAGTAGCAGAGAGGCTGATAGAAGAAGGGGCAGACCTTTATGTGACAGACATTAATCAGCAGGCAATTGATAAGCTGCTGACAAAAGCGAAAACAATAGGTACTGGTGTAAAAGTAGTAAACAAAGAAGAAATTTACCAAGCGAATGCAGATATATTTATCCCTTGTGCTATGGGCGGGATAATAAATAGTGAAACGATTGAGCAATTGAGGGTGAAAGCAGTAGTTGGCTCAGCAAACAACCAGCTTTTGGAGGTAAACCATGGGCAATCCCTGAAGGAAAAGGGCATTTTATACGCACCTGATTATATTGTAAATGCTGGAGGTCTAATTCAAGTAGCCGATGAGCTATATACACCAAACAAGGAAAGGGTTTTACAGAAAACAAAAGCTATTTATAATTCATTGCTAAATATTTATGAGGATGCGGAAAGCAAGGGGTTAACTACAATCGAAGCAGCCAATCAATTTTGCGAAAATCGGATAGAGGCACGATCACGCAGAAATAGCTTCTTTTCTCATATGAAGCGACCGAAATGGGCAGTAAGAACGTAATTTTTGCTAATAATAAACAACATTATAACAATAGTAAACTGGTAATCGTAGAAATGATAAAAGAGAAGGGTGAGAAAATGGATAATCAGTTTCCGATCCAGCAAATTATGGATCTAAACGGAATAATTGTTTCACCTGAATATAAAGAAAAAATCACTGCAGATCTCGCCAAAAAATTTTACAGACAACTTGTAAGAATCAGGATGTTTGACCGAAAGGCAATTAGTTTACAGCGTCAGGGTAGAATTGGCACATATGCACCTTACGAAGGCCAGGAAGCCTCTCAAGTAGGAAGTGCGCTTGCATTGCATTCATCTGATTGGATGTTTCCAACGTATCGAGAACATGGAGCTGCATTTGTATTTGGGCATTCGCTGCGAAATATACTTCTTTTTTGGAACGGCAGAAATGAGGGCTGCATCCCTCCAGATGGAAAAAAAATATTTCCGCCAGGTATTCCAATTGCAACGCAAATTCCTCATGCGGCTGGGGCTGCATTAGCGGAAAAGATGAAAGGTACAAAAAATGCTGCAATTGCCTACTTTGGGGATGGGGCAACATCTGAGGGAGATTTTCATGAAGGCCTCAATTTTGCAAGCGTATGTAAAGCACCTGTTGTCTTTTTTAATCAAAATAATCAATATGCAATTTCAGTTCCGATTGAGAAGCAGATGAACTCAAAGACGATTGCTCAAAAAGCAATAGCTTATGATATTCCCGGAATTAGGATCGATGGAAATGATGTATTTGCCGTTTATTTTGAAACATTAAAAGCTTTGGATCGTGCAAGAAGCGGTGAGGGACCGACTTTAATTGAAGCAGTTACATGGCGATATGGGGCGCATACGACAGCTGATGATCCAGCGAAATACCGAGATCAAGAAGCAAGCAAGAAACGCAGAATGGAAACAGATCCGATCTTACGCCTAGAAAGATGGCTAAAAAATGAAGGGCTTTATGATGAGGATTGGGTACGTAATATCGAAACAGATGCAACAGCGGAAATAGAAGAAGCCATTGTTGAAATGGAAGCCTTTCCTCCTGCTGATCCAGCAGATATATTTGATCATGTTTTTGCTGAACCGACTTGGCAAATACGTGAGCAAAAAGAGGAGTATCTTAGATTGATAGGTGGTGTCACTACTTGAGTACAGCAGTTAGAACAAAAACGATGACGCTGATACAAGCTATTACCGATGGACTAGGTACAATGCTTGCCGAACGGAAAGAAGTCGTATTGATGGGCGAGGACATTGGTAAAAATGGCGGCGTTTTTCGGGCAACAGATGGGCTTCAGGAAAAATACGGAGAAGAGCGGGTGATGGATACACCTTTAAGTGAGGCAGGCTTTGTCGGTGCGGGTATTGGCATGGCAGTTAATGGTTTCCTGCCAGTAATTGAAATACAATTTTTGGGTTTTATTTACCCTGCATATGAACAAATCATGACACATGCCACACGATTAAGGATGCGCACGATGGGGCATTATACCGTTCCGATGGTGATTCGTGCTCCATATGGTGCAGGGGTGAGGGCACCGGAGATTCACTGTGACAGCACCGAAGCCATTTTCACGCATATGCCTGGCATCAAAGTGGTTTGCCCCTCAAGCCCATACGATGCAAAAGGATTGCTCATAGCGGCGATCGAAGACCCTGATCCGGTTTTATTTTTAGAACCGATGCGCACTTATCGATCTGCTAGAGAGGAAGTGCCTGAGGGAAAATATACAATTGAAATTGGCAAAGGGAAAAAACGGCTAGAAGGTGAAGACGTCACGGTTATATCATGGGGAGCCATGATGCCAATCGCATTAAAGGCAGCAGAAGACATGAAGGCAGAGGGAGTTCAATGTGAGGTCATTGACTTGCGCACACTTTTCCCAATTGATAGAGATATCATTGCGGAATCTGTCCAAAAAACGGGCAGGACCGTGATTGTTCATGAAGCCCATGCAACAGGCGGAATTGGGAATGATGTGTTAGCCATCATTAATGATACATCATTTTTATACCAAAAAGCACCAGCCGAGCGGGTAACTGGATTTGATGCCCCAGTTCCTTATTTTGGTTTTGAGGATCACTATTTGCCGAATGAAAAAAGAATTAAACATGCCATAAGAAAAGTGATGATGTTTTAGAGGAGGGAAGCAATGGAAGTAAAACTTCATGACATTGGTGAAGGGATAACTGAGGCAGAGATTACTTGTTTTCTAGTAAAACCAGGAGATTTCGTTCAAGCAGATGATCCGCTGCTAGAAGTGCAAACAGATAAAATGACTGCAGAAATCCCTTCCCCGATGGGGGGGATTATACAAGAATTTAAAGTGAAGCCAGGGCAAACAGTACCTGTTGGAACAACACTCGTACTATTGAATAATATTGATGGAGCAGTGGATAGGATTAGTCAAAAAAAATCTAGTAAAACCGCCATAATTGAAAAAGTTCCACATGATATAAATGATAAAAACACTCCATCCAAACGAATTTTAGCTTCCCCTTATACAAGAAAAATTGCGCGTGAAAAGGGCATCAATATTGAAGAGGTGGAAGGAACAGGTCCTAGTGGGCGAATTACCGATGAAGACATCTTTAAGCTTATTTCTGTTCTTCAGGATACGGCAATTGCTCCCGAAATAAACTCAGCTGTGACCCCAACTAAAACCTCCTATGAGAAAAACACGATCCCATTTAGGGGCAGACGAAAGCAAATCGCCAAAAAAATGGTCAGATCCATGTATACAATCCCACATTGCACCCATTTTGAAGAAGTAGATGTGACCAGTATTCTTCAATTTTGCAGCGAGCTAAAGAAACATAATCAAAACATTTCTATGACAGCTTTTTTCTTAAAAGCATTATCCATTTGCTTAAAGGAATACCCAATATTTAATGCTGTCCTTGATGAGGAAAATGAAGAGATTCAGCTTCTGGATGAGCATCATATTGGCATAGCGGTTGATATGGAAGAAGGTTTAATGGTCCCTGTAGTGAAAAATGTAGAAAAAAAATCAATCCGTGCCATTCATTCAGAAATGAAACAGCTTACTGAAAAGACTTTGGAAAATAAACTAGCTTTGAAGGATATTTCAGACGGGACTTTTACAATCAGCAATGTCGGTCCACTAGGAGGGAGCTTTGGCGCTACACCTATAATCCAGCATCCAGAGGTTGCATTAGTTTCCTTCCATAAAACAAAAAAAATGCCCGTTGTTACAGAAGATGATCAAATTATCATACGCTCGATCATGAATCTTTCTATGTCTTTTGATCACAGAGTGGCTGATGGTGCGACTGCAGTTCGGTTCACAAACCGCTTTGCTGCACTGATACAAGATCCTAAAATGCTATTGCTGGAGATGGTGTAATGGTTGTTGGCGAACTAGCTCATGAACGTGAACTCATCATAATTGGCGGGGGTCCAGGCGGCTATCAGGCTGCCATTCGGGCGGCTCAGCTTGGTCAATCAGTAACACTTATTGAAAGAGCGGAACTTGGCGGAGTATGTTTGAATAGAGGCTGTATTCCTACTAAGGTTTTTACAGAGGGTGCTAATAGGTTAGCATCTATTAGAAAAGCTGGCCAATTTGGAATAGAAAGTGATTCAATCCACTTTAATCTTCATACACTTCAAACACATAAAGAAAAAACCATTCACCAGCTGCGTGAAGGCATTGCAGCTTTATGTAAAGCGAATAAAGTGGAACTACTAAGCGGATCAGCTTTCTTTCTTGCAGAAGACCGGATTGGAGTAGAGAATGGCGACCAATATGCAGTGTATCGATTTAAACATGCAATTATCGCAACAGGTAGCATTCCCTTTATACCTAAAGGCATAGAAATTGATCATAAACGCATTGTAGATACATGGTCAATAACAAAACTTGAAACGATTCCTGAAACACTTATTGTTTATGGATATGATTATATTGCATTAGAGATGGCAATGGCCTTTAGCGTTTTTGGATCTCGCGTTACGCTAATAATTGAGAAGAATGACTTTCCCTTTGATCACTCAATCAATCGTGAGATAAAGCGAGTGTTCAAAAAGAACGGAATTAAAATACTCAGAAATACAGCGATTTCTGCAGCATTTGCTGACAGGAATCGTGTATCAATTAATCTAGAAAATGAAGTACTCACTTGCACTCACCTATTTGTTTCCACAGGACAAAAGCCAAACACCGATAACTTAGGGATTAACCGGATTGGCATTGAAATGACATCAAGCGGGTTTATTCAAGTAAATAAGCAATGTCTTACTTCAATCCCCTCTATATTTGCTGTTGGAGATGTGACAGAGGGTCCTGCATTAGCTGTAAAAGCAATTCGGCAAGGAAAAGTCGCATCAGAAGCCATAGCAGGTATCTCCTCTGAGGCAGACTTTAGCTTCTTGCCAACAATCGCTCATACTTTGCCCCCGATTGCGAGCGTGGGTCTAACGGAACAAGAAGCGTACGAGCAAGGATATCAGATAAATGTTGGTCAATTTCCGCTATCATCGAGCGGAATTGCTGCAATTAGTGGAGAAAGAGATGGATTCATTAAAGTAATAATAGACAAAGAGAGTCAGCTTTTTCTTGGTTTGCATATGATGGGATATGGAGCTGTAGAGCTGATTACAAGCGGGGTTTTTTCCTTGGAGATGGCAGCTCGTGATGAAGATTGGCTGTTTCCCACTTATCCGCATCCGAGTATAAATGAGGGGATGCTTGAAGCTGTTGAGTCGATAAAAAAACAGGCCATTCATATTCTACCTCCACTTAGAAATGAAATATATAAAGTTTAATATAACGATAATTTTACTTTAACGCAGATAAGCATCATAGCTTTAACTTATACTCTTGAGAACGTTTACACATTTCATATATTATTAATTTAGTTCAGAATATTATTAATTTTTAAAATAGGAGGAATGAAAATGCAAGAAAAAACAGTTGCTAATCATCAAAAGGTAGAGGAATTTTTTCCTGTAAAAGAGGTGGATTATTTAGAAATATACTCTGGGAATGCGAGACAATCTTGTCATTTTTATTGCTCAGCTTTTGGATTTAAGCCAGTCGCTTACTCAGGCCTTGAAACAGGGAATAGAGAGACAGTTTCTTATGTCCTTCAGCAAAGGAAAATTCGTTTAGTCATCACGGGTTCGTTAAATGATAGCAGTAGAGTAGCTGAGTTTGTGAAGAAGCATGGGGATGGGGTAAAGGATATTGCCCTAACAGTTGATAATGTAGAAAAGGCTTATCAAGAAGCAGTTTCAAGAGGAGCCATTGAAATCTTGCCGCCATTTGAATTAAAGGATGGGAATGGAACGGTAAAAAAGGCGGTCATCGGTACATATGGTGACACGATTCATACATTAGTTGAGAGAAATGACTATCAAGGTGTTTTCATGCCTGGCTATGAACCATTAGAAATGAATGTTCCATTCGAAGATGCGGGATTTATCGGCATTGACCATGTTGTCGGAAATGTAGAGAGAATGGAAGAATGGGTCAATTATTATGCGAATGTAATGGGATTTAAAGAAATGAAACACTTCACAGACAAAGATATTACGACTGAATACTCTGCACTAATGTCAAAGGTTATGCATAATGGAGGCAGAATTAAGTTCCCGATAAATGAGCCAGCTGAAGGAAAGCGGAAATCTCAAATCGAGGAATACTTAGAATATTATAATGGACCTGGAGTCCAGCATCTAGCGATTCTTACTGAAGATATAGTAAAAACAGTTAGCATCCTTCGAAAAAACGGGGTTGAGTTTTTAAGCACTCCGTCTACGTATTATGATGCTTTAGCAGAGCGTGTAGGAAAAATAGATGAGGAAATAGACAAAATTAAAGAATTAAGCATTTTAGTAGACCGTGATGATGAAGGCTATTTGCTGCAAATCTTCACAAAGCCAATTGTTGACCGCCCAACATTATTTATTGAAATCATTCAGCGTAAAGGAGCAAGAGGCTTTGGCGAAGGGAATTTTAAAGCATTGTTTGAGTCTATCGAGCGGGAACAAGAAAGAAGAGGAAATTTATAAATATAGAAGACTCCCTTTATTAAAAAGGGAGTTTTGCAAATAAAAAAGAAGTTCCAAAAAGTAAAAATGAGGCTTTGCAAAATAAAAGGAAAGATCGCAAAAAATCAGGTTTACAATGAAATTCGAGTTCAGCAAAAATAAATGAGGATTACCAAATAAAGTGAAGTTCAGTAAAAATAAATCATGCCTTACAAATAAAACGCATGCTGTCTAAAAAATTGAGGTGTTTTACATGGCAAACATTCAAACAAGACGTGCTGTAGAAGGGATTGTCTCCTATCCTTTAGGAGATTCGGCTGAAGAAATAAAAGAAAAATATCAACTTCGAACAGTAAAAAAAATGTCTGACAATGAAAATGTATACGGCTGCTCAATTCAGGTGAAGGAGGCCATTTCGCAAAATTTGCACCAGCTATCCTTATATCCTGATGGAACGGCGTCAGGGATAATTAATAAATTATCGGCCTTTTACAAGCTTGGGGAAGAAAGTTTTCTAATCGGGAACGGATCAGAAGAGATTATTCGCCTGCTAGCAAGAGCATATATAAATCCCGGTGATGAAGCAATCATGGCTGCAATGACATTTCCTCGTTATGAGACGAACGTTGTTATTGAAGGTGGAGTTGCTGTCACTGTCCCGATGGTAAATGGCACGCATGATTTATCCAATATGTATGTAAGGATTACTGAGAAAACAAAGATGATTTTTATCTGTAATCCAAATAATCCGACAGGAACAATTGTGAGAAAAGAAGAGCTATTAACATTTATCGAAACGATTCCGCAGCAAATTTTGATTATATTAGATGAAGCTTATTACGAATATGTAAGCTCAAATGATTATCTTGAATCCGTTCCACTACTGAGTAGTCACCCAAACCTAGTTGTCCTGCGAACTTTTTCAAAAATTTATGGGTTAGCAAGCCTTCGTATCGGTTATGGGATCATGCACCCAGCAATAGTGAAGGAGCTGCATAAGGTGAAGGAGGTTTTTAATGTAAATCAGCTGGCTCAAGCAGCTGCAGAAAGTGCTCTTGATGATCAGGAATTCATTAAAGGCTGTGCGATGAAAAATGCATTGGAGAGATTATTTGTTTGTGAACAATTGGATGCGATAGGGCTTGGTTATTTTCCATCTGAAACGAATTTTGTTTACGTGTATACAGACCAGTCTGTCACCGCCAAGTTAATATCTAATGGAATCGTTGTCCGGCAAATGAAGCTAACAGGATTTGCTGATGCCTTTCGGATTACACTTGGCACACGAGAAGATAATGAGTTTTTCCTAGAAACCCTTAAAGAAATAGTTAGAGAGAAGGCGGTGTAATTCATTGGAAATCAACCCGGGTAACCTGGAATGGAAAGATGCCTATAAATTACTGGTGGGGTCCATTTTACCCCGGCCGATTGCGTTTGTGACGACACTGGATGAGATGGGCATCGTGAATGCGGCACCTTTTAGTTTTTTTACTGCTATTTGTGCGGATCCGCTGCTCATTTGTTTTTCGCCAATGAGAAGGGGAACGGATGGAAAGAAAAAGGATACGCTTGCCAATATTGAAGCAACAGGGGAATTTGTAATTAACATTGTTAGCGAAGATTGGGTTGAAAAGATGAATATTTGTGCGTCAGAGTTTCCAGCTGAAATTGATGAACTAGAAACCTCTGGTTTGCAGAAGGAAAGCAGTCAGTTTGTTAAACCTCCTAGGGTAAAAGAATCAAAAGTTCATCTGGAATGTTCACTTTTTCAAATCCATCATTTTGGCGAGCACCCAGGTGCAGGGAGTCTCGTCATTGGGAAGGTAGAACATGTTCATGTTGCAGAAGAGCTATATGAAAATGGCAGAATTAATACAGATAAACTAAAACCTGTCGGACGTATGGCTGGACAAATGTATACAAAGCCATTGGGTGATGTTTTTGAATTAGTCCGAAAAACAAACCCGAGGTGAGACTATGAAATTTGTAACCTTTCAAAAAAAGGATGGATCGATAAGAGCTGGATGGATTGAAAACGATCACTTTGTCGTTGATATGCATGAAGCTTCAAACGGTGTATTACCGAAAGACATGCTTTCTTTTCTTGAAAATCATTCCTTTTTCATGAAGTATCTCTCTAGTGAACTGAAGTTCTCGGTTAAAAACAAAGGATTATATTTATTAAAAGAGGTTGAATTAAAAGCCCCGCTGCCAAATCCAAAAAG
The DNA here is from genome assembly GCF_001439605.1 of Cytobacillus praedii. GTDB lineage: Bacteria > Bacillota > Bacilli > Bacillales > Cytobacillaceae > Cytobacillus > Cytobacillus praedii. The sequence goes on along the minus strand of NZ_LMBX01000012.1, from coordinate 109,903 downwards.
TTTTCGGGACTTTTATGCTTTTGAAGAACACGTAAAAACAGCAAGAGAAAACCGTGGACTGGAAATGATTCCTGAATGGTATGAAATCCCTGTGTTTTATTTTTCTAATCACTTAGCGATTAAAGGACCAAACGAAAGGATCACTCGGCCGAAAAAATGTGAGTGGCTTGATTATGAATTGGAAGTGGCTTGTGTAATTGGAAAAGAGGGCAGGGATATTAAAGCAGAGCATGCAGATCAATATATTTTCGGCTATTGTATCCTAAATGATTGGAGTGCAAGAGATTTCCAGCGAGAGGAAATGAAGGTTGGTCTTGGACCAGCGAAGGGGAAGGATTTTGCTACCTCAATCGGACCATTTATAGTGACGAAGGATGAAATGGAAGAATATCGAGTCGAGAATGGCTATGATTTAACTATGAGAGCGAAAGTAAATGAAGTCTTATTATCAGAAGGGAATATGAAGGATATTTACTACTCGTTCGGAGAAATGATTGAGCGGGCTTCAAAAGGGGTTACTTTGTATCCTGGTGAAATTATTGGATCTGGGACAGTAGGGAGCGGCTGTATTCTAGAGCTTGGAACGGATGTCCATCGCTGGTTAGTGCCAGGGGATGAAGTTGAATTAGAAATTACTTCATTAGGAAAATTGACTAATACAATCATTAATGAATGAGGTGGGGACATGTTTTATCGCCAAATGGGAAAAATTCCGCATAAACGTCATACGGCGTTTAGAAAAGACGATGGCAGCCTATTCAGAGAGCAGGTGATGGGAACGAAAGGCTTCTCGGGAACACAATCCATTCTTTACCATCACCATATGCCAACAGAGGTAGTTAGAACATCACTAATAGGTAAATATTTGCCGGAATTTGAAGAGCAAGGTCCACTAAAGCACAGACATTTGATGACGAATCATATCAAGAAAAATGGCGATGCGCTAAATGCCAGACAATATCTATTAGGAAATGAAGATTTACTGATAGCGACAGGAAATATAACTGAGCCGATGAAAAGTTATTATCGAAATGGTGACGGCGATGAAATGATCTATATTCATTATGGTAATGGGAAAATAGAAACCATGTTTGGAACAATCACTTATCGGCCTGGAGATTATGTAATTATCCCTATTGGAACCATCTATCGGTTCATTCCAGAAAATAGCGAAAAGACAAAGGTTTTATTTATTGAATCTTTCAGTCAAATAACAACGCCGAGAAGGTATCGGAATGAGTATGGGCAATTACTCGAACACAGCCCATTCTGCGAACGAGATATTCGCGGTCCCGAAATACTTGAAACGTTTGATCAAAAAGGGGAGTATGAAGTCATTACAAAAACGAGAGGTTATCTGCATTCCCATATACTAAATCATCATCCGTTCGACGTGGAAGGCTGGGACGGGTATTTATATCCATGGGTATTTAATATTGAAGATTTTGAACCAATTACCGGTAGGGTTCATCAGCCGCCGCCAGTCCATCAAACATTTGAGGGGCATAATTTTGTGGTTTGTTCATTTGTGCCAAGGTTGTTTGATTACCACCCGGAGGCAATCCCAGCACCTTATACACATAGCAATGTGAACAGTGATGAACTTCTTTACTATGTTGAAGGGAATTTTATGAGCAGGAAAGGGGTAAATATCGAATCCATCACCTTGCATCCAAGTGGAATTCCTCATGGACCGCATCCAGGAACTACGGAAGCGAGTATCGGGAAGAAAGAAACGCTGGAGCTAGCGGTTATGATTGATACGTTCAAACCCTTGAAGGTCGTCCAGCAGGCTAAAATAATAGAGGATGATAAGTATATGTATACATGGGTTTAATTAAAAAAATGCCTGTGAGATAGCATGTATCCCCAGGCATTTTTTTAAAAAGAATTAGTATAACCATTATTAAAATTAGAGAACTGTCTAGCTCCTATTGCACCTCTCTCCCCATCCTACGATAAGTCAAGCACGAATGCGCTACTGCTCTTCGTGTTTCCTTTATTTAGTCGTTGGTGGTCAAGTCTATACGGCACTAAGCAAGGCGCTTCTACTTTCTTTATTCGTTATGCCACAATGTAGCAAGCGTGCCCTCACCAGAATGTGCGGCAATCGTGGAGCTTATTTCACCGATAAAAATATCAAGTTTAGGGAATAGAGCTTTAATTTCATTTCCAAGCTCTTTTGCTTTTTCATGGACATTCCCGTGTAATATTTGAACTTGTGAAATGGAGTGTTTTTTATAGGCATCACCAAGTAATTCAAGCATACGTTTGACTGCTTTCTTCTCTGATCGAACCTTTTCGAAAAGTTCAAATTCCCCATGATTGTTAATTCTGATAATTGGCTTTATATTTAAAAGGCTGCCTAATAAATAAGCGGTACCTGACATTCTTCCGCCTTTGTAAAATTGATCAAGGCTTCCTAGCAAAAAATAGTTTTCTGATTTAGCTGCGTCCTCTTGGAGGAAGCTTGCGATTTCTTTACTAGACATACCCTTTTCAGCAAGATCCATCCCTTTATTTATTAAGGTTGTTATTGCATAAGACATTGACTTTGAGTCGACAGCTTCAACGGGGAAATCTGCGAGCGCAGCTCCAGAAAGACAGCTATTAATGGTCCCGCTTAGTTTACTAGAAATATGAACGGCAACAGCAGAATCATAGTTTTCCTTTAATTGTTCAAACAGCTCTGCAAATCGTCCTGCAGCTGGCTGAGAAGTCTTCGGAATTTCTTTTGCTGAAACAATTCTTTTATATAATTGATCTGTACTTAAATCGATTCCATCTTCAAAGGTTTCATCACCGAATGTAATGGATAATGGAATAACATACACATCAGGATGCTTTTTCAAATCATCTGTAATATAGGCAGTACTGTCAGTAATCCAGGCAATCTTTTTTACAGTCATAAATTAGTTAGTCCTTTATAAATATTTACCCGCTTAAAGGTTAGCCATGAAGAGAAATATTACTATTTTCTCATAGTTATAATTTAAAATTTTATCAATTTACGGGCTTTTTTTATTATACACTATTGTAATCGGTTGCACGAGTTTTATTAAATGTTCAAATATTGGTCACAAATGCCTACATATAAATAAAAGCCCCTGCTATGCAGAGGGCTTCTTTACATGATTATTTAGATAGCTGCTGGGACCATTCTTCGACATTCCATACCTTCGTTACCCAGTCCTCATAAAAATCAGGCTCGTGACAAACTAAGACAACCGTTCCTTTATAGGCTTTTAATGCACGCTTCAATTCTTCTTTTGCTACGACATCAAGGTGATTGGTGGGCTCATCAAAAAGGAGCCAGTTACTTTCGTTCATTAGAAGCTTACATAGTCTAACCTTCGCTTGTTCTCCACCGCTTAATTGGTTTAATGGGCGAGAGATATGTTCATTTTTCAGACCACATTTTGCTAAAGCCGCGCGGACTTGGTGCTGATCCATGGATGGAAATTCATTCCAAACATCATCGATTGGTGTGATATTTTCAGCTTTTACTTCTTGTTCAAAATAAGAAGGGAAGAGGAAGTCGCCTCTTTCAACTTTACCGCTAATCGGGTTGATTTTTCCGAGCATTGTTTTTAGTAGAGTTGATTTCCCGACACCATTACAGCCGACAATGGCAATTTTTTCACCACGTTCAATCGTAATCGACATTTTGGGTAATAATGCGTGTGCATAACCGATTTCAAAGTCCTCTCCTTCGAATACATAACGGCTGCTGCCTCGTGATTCTTTAAATTCAAAGGTAGGTTTCATGGCTGTTTCAGGACGATCTATTCTTTCCATGCGATCAAGCTGCTTTTGACGGCTTTTTGCTCGGCCAGTCGTTGAATACCGTGCCTTATTTTTTGCGATAAAATCTTCTTGTTTTTTAATAAAATCCTTCTGTTTTTCATATGCATTAAGATGCTGATTTTTATTAATTTCTGCCAATTCGAGAAACTTATCATAGCTCGCTGTGTAGCGTGTCAGCTTCGAAAATTCCAAATGGAAGATCGTGTTTGAGACCTGATTCATAAATTCTGTATCATGAGAAATAAGCATGAATGCATATGGATATTCTTTTAAGTAGTTTGAAAGCCAGCGAATATGTTCGACATCCAAGTAGTTTGTCGGCTCATCGAGCAATAGAACTTGCGGCTGCTCAAGGAGCAGCTTTGCGAGTAATACTTTTGTACGCTGTCCACCACTTAAAGCGGAAACATCGCGGTCTAATCCAATTGCATCTAAACCAAGTCCGCGTGCAGCTTCTTCAATCTTAATATCGAGAGTATAAAAACCACCTGCATCCAAACGATCCTGAATTTTCCCCATTTCATCCAGCAATTCTTCAAGTTCTTCAGGAGTAGCATCAGCCATCTTTGATGTAACCTCATTCAGTGCCTTTTCCTGTTCAAAAAGCGGTAGGAAGGCATCCTTTAGCACATCTCGCATGGTTTTTCCTGGAGTGAGAACCGTATGCTGATCTAGATAGCCATAATGAACACTTGGTGTCCATTCGACACGTCCTGAATCATGTATCAGCTGTCCTGTAATAATATTCATTAAAGTTGATTTTCCAACCCCATTTGCCCCAACAAGCCCTACGTGATCTTCTGCTAATAGCCGGAAGGAAACATCTTTAAATAATGTACGATCACCAAAAGTATGGCTCAAATTTTCAACATTTAATAAGCTCATTTTTATATCCTCAACTTTCAAAAGTAATCCATTTTTACATCATACAAGATTTTTATTCATTCGACTAGAGTTTCAGCCGTATGGCTGCGGAAAAAGTAATGGAAAAGAGGTGGAGGGTGAAATAGCGGGGCAGCTTGGCAGAGATTTAGTTATGACAATAGGAGAATCCTAACAAGAATTCAATAACCCAATAATTTATAAAGCAGCAAAAGTTGGGTTCTAACAAAAATTTGTGACCCTATTCATTCGAAAATACAGGAATATTTAGCTGTAATAAGAATTTAAGCATCAACTAATTCCGAAAATTGTTTACGAACCTATTATAACTAAAACATGTATTAAGCGAAAAAGGCATCCATTAAAATAAACGGATGCCTTTTTACAAGAATCTGCTATTTTACCTCTTGTGGAACCTTTAATCCTAGTCCTTCTGCAATACGAGTGCCGTATTCAGGATCTGCCTTATAGAAGTGCTGGATTTGACGGAGCTTAATTTCCTCCAATTCAACAGGCTTCATTGCCGCAACAATGTTGTCAACTAAGCGAGTACGTTCTTCTTCAGACATTAAGCGGTAAAGATCTCCAGGCTGAGTGTAATGATCATTGTGATCGTAAGCAACACTTTCAGCAATTCCGGTAACTGGGAATGCAGCTTGCTTGTGCTCAGGTACTTCAGCAGGTCCCCCGAAGCTGTTTGGTTCATAGTAAACAGAACCGCCGCCGTTATTATCAAAACGCATTTGTCCATCACGCTGGTAATTCTTCACTTCATTTCTTGGACGGTTAATTGGCAATGCTTGGTGGTTTGCTCCAACACGATAACGATGTGCATCATGGTAAGCAAAAAGACGTCCTTGCAGCATTTTATCTGGTGAAACATCAATTCCAGGAACTAGCGTACCAGGGGAGAATGTTGCTTGTTCCACTTCCGCAAAATAGTTTTCTGGATTTTTATTTAAAACCATTTTTCCAACTTCAATTAATGGATAATCTTTATGTGACCAAATCTTTGTTACATCAAATGGATCAAAGCGGTAAGTGTTTGCATCCTCTAGCGGCATGATTTGTACTTTCAGCGTCCAAGAAGGAAAATCTCCATTTTCAATCGCGTTAAATAAATCCTCTGTATGGTAATCAGGATTTTCACCTGCCAGTTTTGCTGCGAGGTTTACATCCATGTTTTTCACACCTTGATCAGCAATAAAGTGATATTTCACCCAAACGCCATCGCCGTCTTTGTTAGTCCATTTAAATGTATGGCTGCCGTACCCATTCATATGTCGTAATGTTGCTGGGATTCCACGGTCTCCCATTAAGTATGTTACTTGATGAAGGGATTCAGGAGATAATGACCAGAAATCCCAAACAGCAGTTGGGTTTTTCAAATGTGTTTTTGGATCTCTTTTTTGTGTATGAATGAAATCAGGGAATTTAATTGCATCGCGAATGAAGAAAATTGGTGTGTTGTTTCCAACAAGGTCATAATTTCCTTCTTCTGTATAAAACTTTACAGCAAATCCACGTGGATCGCGGACAGTATCTGCTGAGCCAAGTTCGCCGGCAACAGTAGAGAAGCGGATAAACATTGGCGTGCGTTTGCCTACCTCAGATAAAAAGTCTGCCTTTGTATATTTCGTAAGATCGTTTGTTACTTCGAAATATCCATGTGCACCTGCACCTTTTGCATGAACTACACGCTCTGGCACACGTTCGCGGTTGAAGTGAGCTAATTTCTCAAGTAAATGGACATCTTGGATTAAAGTAGGTCCTCGAGAACCTGCAGTCATTGAGTTTTGGTTGTCACCAACAGGTGCACCCCAGCTTGTTGTTAGATTATTGTTAGTTGTCATTTCATTTTCACCTCATATGAATTAAGTTAATTAATACTTCTTGCAAATAATGATAACACTTCTCAACAAAAAATCAATACTTATTTATAATTAATATAAATAAAAAATGAATATAATAAAATAATTGATAAAATGATTAGCTTTGCCAAAGGTCAATGAAGTATAAAATATATGTATTGTATGGAAGGGGATGTCCTAATTGTCATAACAGTACATTTATATGAAGAAATCCGGAAATAAGAACTAATGTGAAGATTTTAATCACGAAACTTATTGAATCGCTTGACTTTTATGATAATTAAAATAAAATAGAAATTGAATTTGTTAAAAATGAATAGCAGTACATCACTTTCTTATCCAGAGAGACCGAGGGACAGGCCCAAAGAAGTCTCGGCAGCAGGTTCTAAAATGAACACTGTGCCAATTCCTGCAGATGCATTATGTATCTGGAAGATGAGAAATGAGATGGTTTCGTAAATAGGAGCCTTCTTTTTTCTTATGGATGAGAAAAAAGGAGGTTTTTTTTCGTTCAATTACTTACTCATTACTTTCATATAAAATGAGCAAACTAGAAAATGTAGCTAAAAAATTTACCATCAATTCTGTCCATGAGGTATGTACAAAGTTTAAAATTATGTTAAAGTATAATCTATGAATCCTTTACATAACAAGGTTGCAGATGTCCTCTCTAGAAATACAACTGTATACTGTAAGGTGACAATTAGTGTGAAAATATCTAACTGGGGGATTTAATGATGACAAGTAAAACATTAGATGCATTTTTAAATGAGAATCTTGAAGATTTAAGAGGCAAAGGGTTATATAATGTGATTGACCCTCTGGAAAGCCCAAATGGACCAGTTATTAAGATAAATGGAAAAGAACTAATTAATCTTTCTTCCAATAACTATTTAGGACTGGCAACAGATGAACGTTTAAAGAAAGCGGCGTCGGATGCCATTAACAAATATGGCGTTGGTGCTGGGGCTGTTCGTACAATCAATGGGACATTAGATATTCATATTAAGCTTGAAGAAAAATTAGCAGAGTTTAAACATACAGAGGCAGCAATTGCCTATCAATCAGGATTCAACTGCAATATGGCTGCGATTTCAGCTGTAATGGATAAAAACGATGCCATTCTTTCAGACGAATTGAATCATGCGTCAATTATAGATGGATGCCGTTTATCAAAGGCCAAAATTATTCGTGTCAACCATTCTGACATGGAGGATTTAAGAGCAAAAGCAAAAGAAGCAAAAGAATCAGGTCTTTATAATAAAATCATGGTTATCACTGATGGGGTTTTCTCGATGGATGGAGACATTGCAAAGCTTCCTGAAATAGTTGAAATTGCAGAAGAATTTGATCTTATTACGTATGTAGATGATGCACATGGATCAGGTGTTTTAGGTGATGGTGCTGGTACTGTTAAGCATTTCGGATTATCTGATAAAATTGATTTTCAAATCGGAACACTATCTAAAGCGATAGGCGTAGTTGGCGGTTACGTTGCTGGGAAGCGCGAACTGATTGATTGGCTAAAAGTTCGCAGCAGACCTTTCCTTTTCTCTACTTCATTGACACCTGCAGATGTTGTTGCAAGTACGAAGGCAATCGAATTGCTAATGGAAAGCACAGAATTAAATGAGAAGCTATGGGATAATGCGAACTATTTGAAAGCAGGATTAAAGAAATTAGGGTTTGATATCGGGAATAGTGAAACACCAATTACTCCTTGTATTATTGGTGATGAAGTAAAAACACAGGAATTCAGTAAAAAGCTGAATGAAGAGGGTGTTTACGCGAAGTCAATCGTGTTTCCTACTGTACCAAGAGGAACTGGCCGAGTTAGAAATATGCCTTCAGCTGCACATACAAAGGAAATGCTTGATAAAGCAATAGCGATTTATGAAAAGGTTGGAAAGGAAATGGGCATTATCTAAAAAATGATCATTTCTTAGATAGAGAACACTTTCAATTAGGGAAGAGATGGAGGCAATCAATGAAAAAGATCTTTATTACAGGTGCGTTAGGGCAAATTGGGTCTGAATTAACTGTTAAACTAAGAGATATTTATGGTACTGATAACGTGATTGCAACAGATATTCGAAAAAATGAATCAGAAGCTGCACAATCAGGTCCTTTTGAAGTGGTAGATGTAACTGACTCAAAAACGATGATTGAGGTTGCTAAGAAGTATAATGTCGATACAGTTATTCATATGGCTGCATTGCTTTCTGCTACTGCAGAGGCAAATCCTGTATTCGCTTGGAATTTAAATATGGGTGGACTTATGAACGCTCTTGAAACAGCTAGGGAATTAAATAGTCAGTTTTTCACACCTAGCTCAATTGGTGCGTTCGGCCCTTCTACGCCTAAAGATCAAACGCCACAGGATACAATTCAGCGTCCAACGACCATGTATGGAGTAAATAAAGTTGCGGGTGAGTTATTAGCTGATTATTACTATCATAAATTTGGTGTTGATACACGTGGATTAAGATTCCCAGGCTTGATATCATATGTAACTCCTCCTGGAGGAGGGACAACTGATTATGCAGTGGAAATTTATTATGAAGCGATCAAAAATGGACACTATACTTCTTATATTGATAAAGGAACATACATGGATATGATGTATATGCCAGATGCATTAAATGCAATTGTTGAGTTAATGGAAGCCGATGCATCCAAATTATTACACAGAAATTCATTTAATGTAACGGCAATGAGCTTTGATCCAGAAGAAATTGCAGCAGAAATCCGCAAACATATCCCGAGCTTTAAAATGAACTATAACGTCGATCCTGTTCGTCAAAAAATTGCTGATAGCTGGCCAAATTCTATAGATGCTAGTGCAGCCAAGGAAGAATGGGGCTTTAAAGCGGAATATGATTTAGCAAAAATGACTTCAGATATGTTAGATAAACTAGGGAAGTAATATCGAAAGGACAGCTATGAATAGCTGTCTTTTTTTGTCAAATCTTCGATGGTTTTAGCCCAAAGTCATTCAGTTTTTACTTTTTAGAGAAGGGTAAAGAGTGATAAACTTTTTGAGTATAGTTAGTGATTTGTTCATCGTATACTGGATAATCGTAACACAGTTTATTGGCAACTAATTTGGAGTATTTTCTAAAAAGATCATAGCAATTAAATAATGATTGCCACATATTTTCATAACTGTTCTCTGCAAAAGTATAGAGCAATTGATCCCAGTCATTTTTGTCTAAATGTTTTTGGAGATATTTGTAATTCTTTCCGAGGCTTAGTGAGAAATTAGTTTCTATTCCAATATACCACGACATCATTCGTAAGAGATTAGGTCTTGCAATTTCATTTAAATGATCAATGGCAAAAAGTATTTCCTTACGTGCTAAACCTTTAACAACATAAGTTGATACCATCCAAAACTCATTGCAGCAATCATCAAATTCTTTTGCAGAGGGTTTTTTAATATGAAATTTTTTATCGGTGGGTTCTAATGTATCCTTAATTGAAGAATCCTTATCCAACAGTACCTCTACCAAACCATCAGTATTTAAAAAATACGATTCTGCTTCATCTAATGGAATCAGTGTTAAATCGATTTTATTTCCATCATCAAATAACATTAAATAGGAAAACCAATTGCCAAGTTCAGGTGGAAAAAGTTCCATATCTTCTGGCTTTTGCATGATTATTCTTTTTCCAAATGCATTTAACCATTCATCAGTTGATTTAAAAGAATCAATATCAGTTACAAAGTAAGAAATATCATAGTCTTGAAATTTGTCTTTTGGTATATTTTTATTGGTTCTAGACCCCTCTAAAGTTACTATCCTAATTCTTTCATCTTTTTTTGCGATACTAAGAATTATTTCCATCATTTCTTGTACGCTTCTCAATTTTTATTCCTCCAAAATGATATTTTAATACATTATAGCCGATGATGCGTGTACTTTGCAGGGATTATTGCAGATTCAAAAGCAATGAATAAATTGGATTTTGACCGTTGGATGGACGTATTTTTAAACGCTGTCTGCAAATGTGATGCCAGTAATTTTATCAGAGTCGAGATTGCTCAAGATGTTCAGATAAATGGATTGATTGCAAGTGGTAATGTGCTGAGAATGTCAGAGGGCTAGAGTGGCTACTGCCGGCTTTTAGGGAATGGTTAAGACAAAGAGTTTTCTGAAAGTAAGATTTCCAATATACTAGATTGTGCGAAAGATTCGATTCACGATTCGCCAGAACGAACGAAATCCGTTATGAATAATTTTTTATACACTGTGGGGATTTCGTATTTTCCGCAGCATGAAAATGCAAAATTAGACTATAATAAATAACCCAATTGTCCTCTTCAAAACTATATGTTTTTGGGCTCATATCACACGATCAATTTATGATTTACACTTGCGAAATCTTTATAACTATTTTAAAGTAAAAGGAAGATATTATTAAAGGGTGAACTTTTTGTTAATTGTAGAATTCTAATCTGAATCAACATAATAGCTAAATTTTGTCGAACAAACCACCGACCTTGGTGTTATTTGTTGTGCAAAAAAAGCAAGATTAGAATTAGTTAGCTTCTTATAAACTTTTGGCGCGACTAATTTAGTCGCGCTTTTTCTATTCGTTGATTTAGACAATTTTAATTTATTCCTTATTAAAATTGAGAGGACGAATCTACAATGCAAAAACACTTACAACAAATTACAGCTGATATGCAGCTTGAAGAAAATTATTACACATTAGAAAAGGCTCTACTTGCTTTATATTTCCATAAAAATTGTACAACTAAATCTTTAGCTCATACGACAAACTTACCAATTCCAATCGTTTCAGCTATGAAAAAAGAATTTTCCAAGCGAGGATGGGGCAAACATAGCTTAACGAAAAAGGGTCAGTTAGCTATCTTGCAATATTTTCAACTCACAGGTGCTGATACTAAACTCTACCTTCAATTAACGACCGATGACGCATTTCGTAAAGAATGGATTAAACAAAATATAAGCGAATTAAGCACGATTTATGACGCTAGACCCTCAGCTGACGTGACAATTGATCAAGCGAAATGTACAGTTGAGGCAGCCTTAAAACGTGCATTGCTCGCACTAGACTATACTATGCTATTTAATAAGAGTATTTTGTGCTTAGGCGATGATGATTTCATAAGTGTTGCACTAGCGTTTTTACTAAAGAAACTTGCTCCACATACGACAACTAAAATTGTTGTGTTAGATATTGATAGGCGAATTTTAAGTACGATTAGCAAAATAGCTAAGGACTATGAGCTTCCGATTATAACAGATTATTATAACGTTCAGGATCCTTTGCAAAAAACATACGCCAATCAGTTTGATTGCGTATACACTGATACACCGTATACCTTAATTGGCGCACAGCTTTTTTTATCACGTGCGATTAACGCACTAAAGCCGGAAGCAATGCGGCATGTGTTTTTTTCCTACGCTAAACGCAGTTATCAAAAGCAGTGGCAGCTACAACAAAGCTTATATGCTATGGGTTTCGTTATTGACAGTATTAAATACGACATAAACACATATGAAGGTGCGCAGATTTTAGGGGCAACAAGTCAATTATTCGTATTACAAACAACAGAGCATATGAATTCCTACATGCCTAATCAGCGTAAATTTACACGGCCAATTTACACAGGAGAAATTGAGAGAAAATCCGTCGGTTATCAGTGTATTCATTGTCAGCACTCACTTACAGTCGGCGCTGGCAATCAATTCACCACGATTGCTCAACTTCAATCCAGTGGTTGCCCAAGTTGCAAAAACAAAAAGTTTTCACAAATTAAAAGAACAGTACAAAAGATACAATCCCAGCATGTATTAGGGCATCATATTTTAATAGAGTTGCACGATTGCAATGATATATTACTCAATGATGTGCCACAAATTAAATCGATTATGTGTCAAGCTGCCCATAAAGCAAAGGGAACTATTGTGACTGAACATTTCGATCAATTTTCACTTTACGGGGTTAGCGGTGTAGTTATTATTCAAGAAGCACATTTAACGATTCATACATGGCCAGAGTACGGTTATGCGGCAATAGATGTTTTCACTTATAGCAGTATATTAGCTCTACAAGAAGCTGTTCAATATATTACTGAGGAATTTAATGCAGGAAATGTCACACAACATTATATGCATCGAGGTAAATAGGGGAAATGGAGGGGCATGTTCAATTGTAACGCGACCAATTCCGGTCATTTTAACAATTTCACTGACGGTATATTGTTTAGATTTATGTTAGTTAATAGTTTTTTAGTTCTCTTTCATTTAATTTAGGATGAGCAATTATGATACGCTAGAAGAAGTGGTAGTAATATCAGTTTGTCTAAAATCAGGAGATTTCATTTACCTATAGGGGAGGATAATGATGAGTAGGAAAGTTTATGATGCCAAGGGTACGGTACCCTCAGGACCGTACTCACACGCGGTAGATGCAGGAGAATTTGTTTATTTTTCAGGCCAAACGGCAATGAACTCACCTTTGGGAGAAAAAATGAAAGGTGATATTCAAGCACAAACGAAGCAATGCTTTACTAATTTATTCGAGGTATTGGAAGCAGCTGACCTTACGCCAGACGATGTCGTAAAAGTAAATGTATATTTAACGAATATGAATAATTTTTCTGCTATGAATGAGGTTTATAAGACACAGTTTTCCGCTCCGTATCCTGCAAGGACTTGTGTTGCAGTTTTAGCACTGCCGCTTAATGCAGATGTAGAAATCGAAATGATTGCAAAAAGACGCTAACCTTGTGAGGACGTGTCTTATTATTGGTTAAATGGTAAAATAGAAGTATCAGAAAGTTAGTAAATGATTCCGGCGCTGCTCACTGCTCCGGGATCATTTTTTTTGATTAAAATATTCATTTCCTCTCTATTAACGTCGTTTGCTCTAATGGGGAAAAGGAATCCCCATTAGAATGTATCCAGGTTCTATTAGGGCATAACGGTCCACACCAAACACAGTTTTATGCTCGTTTATATCATCAGGCTAGAAAAGAGATATGATCAATGGATGTAAAAGAGGAAAAGTGCGTAAATTTCAATTTAACGTTTAAATAATTTGGTGTAAAAATGTCTTGACCCTTGGTACATATGGGATTAGACGTTTTTTATATCATAATTAACGTTAATAAGAAATAAAACTCTATTTCTTGAGGTTACTAAACTATCGAAGCAGAAGAGCTTAAGGGCAGTTAAACAAATATAATTTGAAATTGAACACCAATGTCTAGTATTATAAAGTAGACATTAGTGTTCATTTTAATAAGAAAGGGGTAGTTATAGTTGTGCCTAAAGTAACTGCAGCTTATCGGAGAAAAAAACAATTGGAAATAGCTATCGCTGCGAAAGAAGTATTTGAAAGAAAAGGTTACACATATACCTCGATGAATGACATCATGCTTGAAGCAAATATAGCAAGAGGAACACTATATTCTTATTTTGACAGTATTGAGCAGGTATTTTTGGAAGTTTTAGCAATAGTAGATAATCTTTCTTTTACTGCCATAGAGGAAGACTGCAATATGTTTATTGAACGTCTGGATAATTTTGTTCACAAGGAAATTGTTAATCTGCTGCGCCAACCATCACTTGTTCAAGCAAGGGCAGAATATTTCTTTTCATTAGAAGATCCTACATTTTTTGAGCAAAGATATAAAAGAACGATTGAGGGAATTACAAGTTTTCTTCAAAAAGGAGTCGAGTCAGGAGAATTTACACCTCAAAAAAGTGTAAGATCCATTGCACGTTTTATGCTTTCATTCGTAGATGGTCTTATGCTTAATACTTCACAGCTTAGGGAATTCTCTAATTTTGTAAATGATCAGTTAGAAATTTTTCATAGTTCCCTCTATTATTTACTTGGGGTGGATAAGGAAACTAAAACTAGGAATGGCTGTTAAATTATTTTCATAAGGGGGAAAAAGGTATTGTTTAACTCTAATAGAATCAGATTAAGAAAAATGGTAAGTGAGGATGCAGAATTGTATCATTCATGGAGAAATGATATGGAGGTTATGGTATCAACGAATCCCTCATTAGATCTATACACATTACAAGATACAAAAGAATTTGTGGAAAATGTTGTATTAAGCTCCAGTTCTTCAAAGAGTTATATAATAATTGAAAAGGAATTGAGCAAGCCCATTGGTATAACATCATTAATTAATATCGACTATAAAAATAGAAATGCCGAATGTATTATTGATATTGGTGAAAAAGATTTCTGGGGGAAGGGTTACGCAAAAGAGGCATTAAAATTATTGCTCGACTTTGCTTTTCAGGAAATGAATTTACATCGAGTCTCATTAAAAGTGTTTTCGTTTAATGAAAAAGCGATTAATTTATATGCGAAAATTGGTTTTAAACATGAAGGAGTTAGCAGACACTCCTTGTTTAGAAATGGTCACTGGCATGACATTTTCCATATGGGAATTCTTCAATCCGAATTTATTCATTTAGGTCCAGAGGGTGAAGAAAAGGGTGGCAAAATTATTTCTGAGGGAACTCCGGATTCGATAATGAAAAATCCGAAATCTCAAACAGGGAAGTATTTGTAGCATATATTTATTAAAGTATTAAATGAAGTGAAACAAATTTTATTGGAGTTGCACAAATGATTTTATATTGCAGTTTCGAACCTTGTGTGAAAATGAAGCACTATATTTAAATAAGCAGGGAAGATGTCTCTGCTTATTTTGACTTTAACTAAATGCTGTTTGTAAATATTCAGTCAGCATTGGATTTAATGTCGACAATGCAGTATGGAGCGGACGGCAATCGTATAATTATTAATAAATCAGCAATTTGTGAGAAATAAGAATAGCAGGGGTAATAAAAATATTGTCGAAGTTCCTCTAAAACATCTTTATTCGACAAATCAGAAAGTATTACACTGCATTTACCTTATAGTGTATTCCAAATCGAATTTCCCTCTTTTATTTGAAAACGCTAGGTCACTACCAGCGTTTTTTTTTGTTATTTTGGTGATGAAAAATAGAACAATCCCTTTAGGTATTACGCCTAAGCACTAGATGTTTGTCTTAACATATATTATTTAAAACTTCGTAATTAAAGGAGTTACTTAATCAATCCCTTATCTTAATCATTAAATAAAAAGAAAAGAGAGTTGGAAAATTTTAATGGACATCCAAACTTTACAGGTTCGATCCTGTCTTGATTGAACACAAACTTTTTCCTTTTGTGCATCTATAAATAAATATTAGGTTCCAGTGGTTGGTGGGCAACTTGGCCTTTTCCTACCTTCTCATAAAGTTCTACTACACCTGTTCTATTTACTAAAGGAGTTCCAACACTAACTATGACCTTGTATGTTCTCTAGCTGTAGATGCCACCGAAGAAATGTAACCACACACGGAATCAAAAAGTAATGAGTAACGGAGTAGTAGATAGACAGAGAAAAATGCTTCTTCACAATTTATTTTTGAAAGACAATCAAAAGTCTCCCAAACCGAGTTAAGGGAAGTTCATACACTAAAGTAGTTTTTAAATAACAAAGACATATGGTATATACATCAAACTAAGACAAAATACTAGCCAGTTTAGTTTATGAATAATGAGAAAGGCGGTAATACATTATGTCAGAAGAAAGAATAAAAAGGATAACGAGTTCACCTCCAATGCATCAAATTATAGAGCAAAGTGAAGAACATAAGGAGAATGAAGAAAATACATCCATATCAATACTACAAGTGGACTCAACAGATTTTCGAATCTCAACTTTAAATGGACAGCCCGAAAATGAGCCTACTGTGGGGGTCAATCCGAATAATTCCTCGTCAATCATTGCTGCTTCTCACGCCTATACACTTGCAAATGGATTTCCTCAATTCGGGGTATACCGATCCACAAATGGAGGTGCTTCATTCACAACTTCGTTTCTCCCAGTCCCAGCAGGATTTAGAAATACAAGCGACCCAATCATAGATGCCGATTTAAACAATAGGTGGTTATTAGCTGGTATCGCTGTTCAACCTGTTTCAGAGACTGTTAATAGGGCATCCATCATTGTTTATCGGTCAGTTGACGATGGAGCAACCTTTTCTGCTGCCATAAATGTTTCTGGCATAGATAACAATTTCTTTGATGATAAGGAGTATCTTGCCTTCGACAAGACCCCAGGAAGCCCATTTGTAGGGAATGCCTATATTAGTTATACTAGGTTTACTAATGATGCTGCAGCTACCTCTCAAATTTTACTTCAAAGGTCTGAAGATGGTGGTTCAACATGGATGGCGCCAGTCCCTATCTCAGCGGCAATTGGCGGAGCTCCTTTTGTCCAAGGATCAAATGTTCAAGTGGGTCCGAATGGAGAAGTATATGTTGCTTGGATTGAGGGAGATTTCACTAACGCTACGTTTCGGATTCGCCGGTCAGATGATGAAGGGGTAAATTTCGGTCCCACTTTTGATGTCAGTCCTATAGTTCGAGTTCCTTTTACTCTAACTGCGAAGGTACCTGTATGGGCATTCCGTGTCCCTACCTTTGCTTTTCTTGGGGTAGATACATCCGAATGTTTTGGTTCCGAAAATTTCGCAAGAGTGTATGCCGTATGGCAGGCTTACGTCACCACAAATGGCACACCAAATGCTCACATACTTTTGTCTTTCTCGGATGATGGAGGAGAAAACTGGTCTCCCCCCACTAGTGTTGACAACAGTCCAGAGGATACCCAAAATTTTTTCCCGTTTATATCGGTTTCTCCATGCAGCGGGACGGTAACTATTATTTACTATACAAACCGTGAATCTACTACTCTTCTAGATGTTTTTTTAGCGGTATCTACTGATGGAGGAGCCAGTTTTACAAATACACGGATAACCGACGTTTCCTTTAACCCTAATGCTGATCTATCCTTTGGTAATCCTAGTACATTTATTGGTGATTATATCTATTCGGCCTTTATTCCTCCAGCTTTGCCAGAACCGGAAAAGTTAATCTCAGTATGGACTGACACTCGGAGCAACAACAGTCAAGATATTTTTGGCAACATTAGCGATCTGGATCGCATACCAACTATCGTTTGTCCAGATAACATCATTCAGGATAATGACCCGGGTGTATGCGGAGCCATTGTCAACTATTCGTCTCCAACTGTAAGTACTAGTTGCCCAGAAGTTGTTGCAAGTTGCAGCCCTGCTTCTGGAACCCTATTCCCTGTGGGTGAAACCATCGTCACTTGCACTGCTACTGACTCTTGTGGAGGATCTGCAGAATGCTCATTTACGATTACAGTCAACGATGTTGAGCCACCGACCATTATCTGTTCAGGAAACATCACTCAGGATAATGACCCGGGTGTTAGTGGGGCTGTAGTGAACTTTCCACCGCCAACCATAAATGATAATTGTCCTGGAGCAACATTTGTTTGTACACCAGCATCAGGTTCCCTTTTTCCTATTGGAACTACTTTAGTGACATGTATAGCTACTGATACCTCTGGAAATACAGCAGAATGTTCGTTTACAGTAACAGTAAACAATGTCGAACCGCCGGTGATTGATTGTCCTGAAGACATTACAGTATTAAATGATCCAGGTACAAACGGAGCTATTGTCAATTTTCCAGATCCTATAGTAAGCGACAATTTTCCTAACGTTACTTCAGTATGTACACCACCATCTGGATCTTTCTTTCCTCCCGGTAATACCACAGTCATTTGTACTGCAACAGATGCTGCAGGAAATACAAGTACTTGTTCGTTCAACGTGAAAGTAATCGTAGATCCTTGTAGGTTCTTTAGCGGCAGATGCAGTCGAAGAAGATAGCGATTAAACCACACATGGGGTCAAAAAGAAATGAGTACTTTATACAAATCTAGTTAACATTAAATTATTTTTGGGAATTTTCAAATAAAAAACCCCTTGAGCTGGAGAATAACTCAGTAAAATGAGGAAAGGAAAAAACACCCCTTGAGTCGTATTTATTACTTATACGATTTTGGAGGTGTTTTTCTTGTGGGGACAAGAGTTCATTACCAAGAGGAAATTAAGTGGAAAGTGATCAAGTTAAAACAAAAAGGATATACCAACAATCCTATTATGGACCAAATGGGCGTTAAAAATGTTTCTCAAATTAAAACTTGGATGAAATGGCATAGAGAAGGACAGATTCACAGATTTTCTCAGCCTGTTGGCAATTAATACACAAACGGTAAGGAACCAAATGGATTAAGTGAAGTAGAGGAAATAAGAAGAAAGAAACCAATTAGAGATACAGTTGGAAATTCAAAAAATGTACCAAGAGATAGAAATGAGATGGAGCCTGAGGTTGTCGCTGGGGAAAAATGTATCGCCAAGTAATAATGAATCCCTTAGAGGAGCTAAGCATCTCTTTTTGTGAAGAAAAACATTTTCGTTATGGACCCGTTAAATAAAAACTTACTTAAGCGAAAAAACCAGTTAGTTGTAAATCGGAATACAGTGCAAAGAATCATGCAGAAAAACAAAGTGGAGTGTCAAATTAAAGTGAAGCGACCTTAAACGGGGGAAGTAATATAGTAGTGGGAAATCTTTTAAATCGTCAGTTCAGTTCAATAAACCAAAATGAAAAATGGGTAACAGATATTACATATTTACTTTATGGGAAAACAATGATGTATTTATCAACTATTATAGACTTGTATAACAATGAAATTGTGGCGTAAAAAATGAGCACAAGCCTGGACACTCACTTAGTTTTATATTCCCTTTGGGAAGCCATTGATAAAAGGAAACCAAATGAAGGAATTAAGATTCATACTGTTCAAAGGGATGTTTATACCTCCTGTGCCTTTCAAAAACGACAAAAGAAAACTGCAAGATCACAAGCTGTCCCGAAAGGGGAACTGCCATGACTATGCCGTCATCGAATTCTTTC
The DNA here is from genome assembly GCF_001439605.1 of Cytobacillus praedii. Lineage (GTDB taxonomy): Bacteria > Bacillota > Bacilli > Bacillales > Cytobacillaceae > Cytobacillus > Cytobacillus praedii. The sequence goes on along the minus strand of NZ_LMBX01000012.1, from coordinate 90,453 downwards.
ACTCCTTGCTATAGGAGGAAGAATTCAGAGATTAAAGATGATCTTCTCTTAATCATTGTAAAATGGTATATATTGTAAAAAATATATGTATTATTACAACGAAATACGCATTCAGGCAAAATTAAACTACCCATCCCCATTGAATTTAGGGGACAGGCAGCATAGGTGTTTTTTCTAAGTCTCAAAACTATACATCAGTTCATAGTAAACAGATTTTTGTTATTTCATCTGTCTACCTTATAGGGAACATATCACTACACCACACCGCTTTTTCTATAAATATATTACTATATAATATACGAGATAGGTTAGATTAATAAGATGCTATCTTCGTATGCATCTACCACTAAAAAACCGACAAGGATCTACAACCACCCTCACATTGAAAGTACAAGTACTGGTATTTCCAGCAGCATCTGTTGCGGTACAAGTGACCGTTGTCGTACCGGGAAGAAAGAAAGAACCAGATGCTGGCGAACAAACAGTAGTTACAGCTGAGCAGTTATCGCTCGCGGTTGGAGGTGGATAATCTACAATAGCTCCATTTGAACCTGGATCATTGAAAACGGTGATGTCAGGATGACATTCGATGGTTGGTGGTATAGTATCAGGGATAAGGGTAATTTCAACGAATCCGTTCCCTTGTCCGCCACCAGCAGTGTTGATTTGGTTGCTGCCTGCATTAAAAGAACCGCCACCGCCACCGCCACCATCACCGGCGTTTGGAATTTGTTGACCACCACCACCACCACTAAAACCGCCACCACCACCGCCACCATCGAAATCGCCACCACCGCCGCCGCCAAAACCACCAGTACCTCCGCCACCACTACCCGTACCGCCAATTCCTCCAGTGTCGATCGCGGTTCCACCGCCACCGCCACCACCAACACTACCACCATCTGTAAAGATGCCTGCGCCACCGCCGCCGCTATCAACGGCACTACCACCATTGCCGTTTTTTCCACCGCTTCCACCGGGATTCCCAGCAGTTCCATTTGTAGTAATCGATGCAGCTATTCCGGGATTCCCATTAGTGATTTCACCCTGACCACCGCCGCCGCCACCACCAGCAGCAATTAGAATAGATGCAAGGCTTAAATCAGAGAAGTCATTTCCACGCCAAATAAAAGAACCACCGCCGCCGCCGCCAGCACTTGTAGCGCTATTCATTCCTGCTCCTCCGACCAAAATGGATAGGGTTTCTCCAGGGATCACCGAAAAATCACCCTGAATCGAGGCACCGATTCCACCAGCACCACCATTAGTTCCAAAATTCGGGAGATTCCCACCGTTGCCACCTGATGCACCCACAGCACGGATGGTTATAGAGCATACATCTGGTGGGATAGAAAATGTTTGAAGAGCTCCCGTAAAGAAAAAGGTTACCATTCATTGTACTCCTTCCATATTTTTTCCTAAATAAACTGGTTTAAGAGGTCCTTACTTTCAATCCAAATCACGTGACTTGGTTTTTAGAGATTAGTTGGACAACATAATGACGTTGAAAAGCTTGACCACTAAATGAATTAATAAACAATTTAAAATCCTTCCTTGGTTGTATCTATACCATCACAATACTATATGTAAAATTATCATTAAGGAGTTTGTACAAGTGGGAACAGGATAAAATTCGCCATTAACCTAAAATATAATGCAACAAAATAAGCAACTTTTCTTATTCAGCGAAACAAGCTACAAAAATATCTTATGCAACACTAAATTTAGGAATACTAAATAACCGTCCAAAGTTCAATGATTGGAAAATTTCGGGCTGTTTGTTTTTTTTTAAAAACTAGACGGAGATTGATTTGATTGGATAATTTTACACTCTTCAATTTGCTTTGCAAAAGCATGAATTTCATCCAATGTACGGGATCGACTCAAATGGACGCTTACGTTCTACCCCGGCTACCGTTATCATAATTCGATATAAAAAGTGGTCAACCAGAAAAAGTTTTTGGTTAACATTATAATAAGAAGGGTGTTTTAGCTGAAGAACAAAAAATTTTGTTGTTGTAGTAAGGTAAGTGAGGTCATTTGTAGTATAAAAAAGGATAGGAAAAGCAGTATTTATTTCCACATTATATTAAGGTTATTCTAGTATTCTCTTGATTTTTAATTAAATGAATTGGTTCTTTTTTAAAATTTATGAGTAAAGGTAAATGTAATGCTTTTTGTTTTTTATATGAAAGGGGTCGTGCATTTCATAATTAGGATCTTTTCCATTCGAGATTAATTACCAAATCTATTAATTAAAATAAAATTAAGATTTTCTTAATACTTTTCTTTATATTTTCTAAAGTTTTGCCTACTACACTTAGGCTATCAATAATAATGGAGGCAAAAAGTATGAAAAACATCATCGGTCAAATTTTAATAAAAAAATATTTGATCACATTAACAACTATTATGATTCTTTTTGGTTCATTTAATGGAGAAGAAGCTAGCGCACAAACAAGCAAAAAGGTTTATGAGATTGATCAATTCATTCAATCAATGATGGAAAAGAACAATATTCCGGGAGCATCTGTTGCAATTACTCATAAAGATAAGGTGATCTTTTCAAAAGGCTATGGACAAACAGCAGACAAGATTCCCGTCACATCAGATACTCCGTTTCCGATTGCTTCTTTAAGCAAATCCTTTACTGCTTTGGCTGTCATGCAGCTAGTTGAAGATGGGAGAGTAAATCTAGATACGCCTGTTGTCAATTACATTTCTTCTTTAAATTTACACGATAAAAGAGGGTCAAAAATAACTGTACGACATTTATTAAATCAAACAAGCGGGTTAACCGACAGGGTGAATCCTGACATGACTCTGAATCCACAACCAAATAGTCTTAAAGCTGCAATAGACCGAATAAAGAATGTTGATCTTGCTAGTGAACCCGGACAGAAATATCATTACCATAATCCAAATTATCAAATATTAGCTCGCCTGGTGGAAGTTGTAAGTAAAGAGAAATTCTCAGATTATTTAACTAATCATATTTTTAAACCATTAGATATGAAACATACTTATAATGTCACTAATACAAATGAACTTAATAAATCTGACAAGCTTTCTTCCGGACATTTTTTCCTTTTTGGAAAACCAGTGGCAGTAAACGAGCCAGAATGGTTTATCGATGGTCCAGCAGGCATTGTTTCTACCGCTGACGATATGGCGAACTGGTTAATCTCACAACAAAATGGCGGGATGTATAAGAATAATCAAATCCTAAGTTCTAGTGGCATTCAAATAATGCAAACTTCTGCAAGTTCAGAGATTTCATATGGAATGGGGTGGAATATCGGTGAAACAGAGGATGGCAAAAAACAAGTTCAGCATAGCGGAATCTTATGGACATACAAGGCTAAAGAAGTTTTATTGCCAGAGGATGGATATGGTGTGGTCATGCTGTTTAATAGTGGGTTAAATACATTTGTTGACTATTCCTCTTTTACAAATGGTATTACGAAGTTATTGGCCAATCATCCAACAGAAGAGTCTTTTTGGGGCAGCCAGTTTCTAGAAATAGGAATGATTGTTCTAATTGCGTTATCCATCATTTTAGAAATTCGAAACTTCCTGCATATAGAAAACTGGGAGCGAAAATATAAAAAACGTCCAAAATGGCGCTCATTTTTCTATCTCATTGTTAGGCTTATTCCGTTCTTTCTGCTTATTTTAATTCCATCTATCATCACATTTATTGGGGGTGGAAGAGTTCTTAATATGAAAGGAATCCTAATGACAATGCCTAGTATTATCATTTGGCTTGGAATAGTTTCTATAATGAGTCTAATAATTGTTATATCTCGTATGATCCGAATCCTTCAGATGAAGAAATAGATCAAATACATCTATAATACTTGTGAAAAAATAATAAGCTTGAGGATAGATGCCTCAAGCTTATTTAAAAATTCTAAACATGTATTAATCCTATAGCTTTGGGTTTAAAAATGGCAACAATTGTTATCATATTATATATTAATATGAAAATGTTCTTTAAGAAACTTTATTTTTTCTTCCTCTGATGAAAGCTCCCATTTTTCCTTTTGCCCATTTTTCGTTATTGTAACGGTTAAGCCAGATAAGGTTATACGGCCATCAGAAGTTCCGAGTGTAACGATATCCCCATGTGTGAAAGTAGAGTCTGGAGACGTTTGATTATATAGAGAGCCTTCTTCAAAATCTTCAATGTTTTTAACAGCGGTTGAAAATTGATAGAGTGTCTTCCATTGATCCTCATCCAAACGTTGTAAATCAAATGAACTTTGCCCTGCTTCTATTACTCGATAAGTCCCGCTTACATCCGTCTGTTCCTCTCCTGTTAAGGGAATTGGCTTTCGAACTGAGTCCCCAAAGCCAACATCTACAAGGTAGGGCCGGTCTAAGTGAACAATAATAGCTGCGTGTGTATCAGCTTTTGCCCAACCTTTAGGCCTTTTCACGGTGCAAGCTATGAGGTGAGAACGATAGCCTAGATTTGTTAAGAGCTGTTGGAATAGCCCGTTAAGCTCGTAGCAAAATCCTCCTCGCCCATTCTTCATAACTTTTTCATGAAAGCGATCAATGATTAAATTAATTTTCACTTTCCGTGTGACATCTAAATTTTCAAATGGAATTTTTTCCATATGATTTTTCTGGAGTTTAGCCAGATATTCTAATGTTAACTGCTCTTCCTTTTCAACTGAAATGCGTTTTAAGTATGCTTGAACATCCATAAAAACACCTTTGCTTTCTCGCAGATTTCGGCCGGCAAAATCCCAACTTTAGAAGTTCTGGGTACAGTAAATTCTAGGCGGGGGATTAAACAGCCCGTAAATGCCTGATGACGGACAAGATGTCCTAGCCAGGCGAAGGCCACAGGAATTGGCGTTCCTGGGCTATTCGTTTAACTAACAATTTATGGGATGAAGAACCCCAAACTAACTGACGTTTCACTCTTTCAAATAAATGAGCTTATCCTGCCTTTCGGATACTCGCCCAATAATAGATGCAGATGGAAGCCCTGCATGATGCAATTGCTGAACATATTGTTCTGCCTCTTCTTTATTCATTGCAACAAGCAATCCGCCTGAAGTAATTGCATCGCAAAGAATATATTGTTCATCAGGCATAATGGTGCCATAATCAACGTCATTAGCAAGCCAGTTATAGTTTGCTTTTGTGCCTCCAGGAATGACCCCTTTCACAGCAAGTTCATATGTACCATCTAGAATTGGGATACGTTTATAATCAATTTCAAGGCTTACATTACTTCCTCTAGCCATTTCACTTCCATGACCTAGCAGACCAAATCCAGTCACATCGGTTACTGCATGGGGTGTAAAGGAAGTCAAAATTTCAGCAGCGACTTTATTTAGAGAAGCCATTGTTTCGGTTACTTCTCTTTCTTGTTCTATTGTCACTACCCCACGTTTAATTCCGGTGGTCATGATTCCAACACCGATCGGCTTTGTTAAGACGAGAACATCGTCTGGTTTGGCACCAACATTTTTCCATACATGGTTTGGATGAACAATTCCTGTTACAGAAAGACCAAATTTTGGCTCTTGGTCATCAATGGAATGTCCTCCTACTGTAATTGCACCAGCTTCTTTCACCTTGTCTGCTGCACCTCTAAGTATCTCTGCTAATATATCAGGTCCCAGTTTTTTCACAGGATAACCAACAATATTGAGGACTGTTTTGGGCTGTCCTCCCATAGCATAAACATCACTAAGGGCATTTGAAGCGGCAATTTGGCCAAACATATATGGATCATCGACGATTGGAGTAAAGTAATCGATAGTTTGTATTAATGCAATTGAATCTGTTAATTGATACACACCAGCATCATCGCTTGTTTCATGGCCGACAAGCAATTCCGGAACTGGATCTTGTTTCGGCAACAGTCGCAAAACTTGCGACAAGTCCTCAGGACCAATTTTGCAGCCTCAGCCAGCTTTTGTTGACAATGAAGTTAAACGAATTTTTTCTTGCTCACTCACTGATACCACCTCCATCCATCAGTATACCTCTAATACTGAGTAAAATCACTTGATTGTAGTTCAGCATTTGTGGAAAAACAGCATTTATACTACAATAGAAGTGAAAAAATATGAAAGTTTCGAGAATTTATACTTGGAGGTCAATGATATGAAAACCTACGAAGTTAAAATCGAATTTTGCATGCAGTGAAACTATGCACCGAAAGCCGCGAGTTTCGCGGAAGAATTATTTACTCATTTTCGAACGAATATTAAGAAAATGGAATTAGTCCCTAGCTCTGGCGGGGTTTTCGAAGTGACTGTAAACGGAGAAAAAATTTACTCTAAAGATGAAACAGGATTATTTCCGAAAGCTCAAGAAGTGATTGGAAAAATGGAAGCATAGCCTATTAACAAACCTTCTCTATACAAAGAGGAGGTTTGTTTTATATAAAAATATTATGTAAACTAAACTATCAACTAGACTTCCTTTAGCCTTAGGGCAAAAATGGTATATAATGAATCTGCAAGAGAAGGAGGGGGCAAGTTGAAGCAGTTACTAAGAAATATACCTCCTGTTCATGAGCTCCAAAAAGATTCACGTTTTGTTCTATTGTTGGAGAAGAGCGGGATTGATTCAATACATATGACCAATGAAATGAAAAAAGTACTTGAATATGTTCGTACTGAAATTATCAATGGAAAATGGCAAGGGGCTGAGCCAGGCAGTCAGCAATTTACAGAGCTACTTTTTCAGCGTTTAGAAGAACATGCAGGAAAGCAATATAGCTATACGATTAAACGAGTGATTAATGCTACGGGGACAATTTTGCATACAAATCTTGGCCGTGCAAGACTGAGTGAACGTGCTGTAAATCATGTGCTTGAAACAGCATTACATTATTCCAATTTAGAGTATAGACTTGAAGAAGGTGAGCGTGGCTCAAGGCATAGTCATATTGAAGGACTGTTGAAAGAGCTTACTGGTGCAGAGGCTGCTATGGTTGTGAATAATAATGCAGCGGCGGTCTATCTCATACTTAAGGCATTGGCTAATAATCGTCAAGTGATTGTATCAAGGGGCCAGCTTGTTGAAATCGGCGGCTCTTTTCGAATCTCTTCTATAATGGAAGAAAGTGGTGCAGAGCTTGTTGAAGTAGGTACAACAAATAAAACACATCTTGCAGATTATGATCGGGCGATTACTGAACAAACGGCGATGGTTTTAAAGGTTCATACAAGCAATTTTAAGGTAATTGGTTTTACAAAAACAGTAGAAACAGAGGATTTGGCATCGCTTGCGCAAGAACGGAATATTCTCTTTTATGAGGATTTAGGGAGCGGCGCACTTTTTAATTTTGAAGAGAAAGGCATTGGCGATGAACCTATAGTTAAGAAAGTGCTGAAAAAGGGTGCAGATCTTGTTTCATTTAGCGGGGATAAGCTGCTTGGCGGTCCGCAAGCAGGAATTATTGCGGGGAAGCAGGAATTAATAAATCAGCTAAAGAAGCATCAGCTTGCAAGGGTTTTACGAGTGGATAAAATGACACTGGCTGCATTGGAAGGCACATTAATAGATTATTTAAAAGGGGAAGCAGGAATGAAAAATATTCCTGTGATTAGAGATTTATTAACTTCGAAGGAAGAACTGGAAAGAAGAACGCAAGCCTTTATCAGCAAACTTTTAAGCTGCACTGATCAGTACGTTGCAACATTAAAGGAAAGTGTTGGACAAGTAGGCGGTGGAACGATGCCAGATGTTGAGCTCAATACTTATGTTGCCATTATTAAACATAAGAATATGAGCGCAGACCAGCTCGCAAGAAAGCTACGGACTGGCTTCACACCTGGGATAATTGTTAGAATCCATAAGGAAGAGATTCTAATAGACTTAAGGGCTGTAACGAAGGAAGAGGAAATTCATCTCCTTCATTCATTAACTTTAATATAGATAAGGGTAACAGCTGAAGCAATAAGCGACAGCTGTTTTTTAATACCTTTACATATCGTGATTGCTGTTATGCTTTTGTCTTGTATGATTGCGGTTTTTCACTTTCTTTGATCCGCTAAGCGGTTCTGGCTGGCCTGTGTTATGCCCTTTTGTTGCATTTTTTCGCATATCCTTGCCATCGTTTTTATTCATTTCTACATCCCTCCTAGTCAATAGGATGGAATGTTAATGAGAAATTATGCGGAATAATTTTTTAAGGACTGCACAATTTAATTGTACAAAATATAGAAGGGGTGAATAGAACATGCCTTATAATAAGAACAAACAGCAAGCATTCCAAGCAGCCCAGCAGGGGATGGAAGATGCAGAAGAATTGTATCATGAAATTGTTAGAGATACTGCCAGCTATGGCCATCAATTAAAGCATTTAAAGCAGGAAGTGAATGAAGCCTATGAGCAAATTGAAAATGCACTGGAAGTGGCTTCAGAAACACAAAGAGCTCAACTGGAGAAATTTCAACAAGATTTAAGTTCAATGGTTCGTGAAGTAAACGAGTTTCAATAAAGATATATTTGCAAGAGTTACCTAAAGACTTTAAAAATAATGCATTGCTATGCTAAATGTAATTTGTAAAAAAAAGCAAAGTCTTACAAAAATAACTGCTAGCTTACAAAATAAACATGCAAAATAACTCCTGAATATCTGGTTAATTCTACAATAGAATGAAATTCAAAAGCCCGACATTTTACCGGGCTTTTTTTGCTTCTAGAAATAATTATTGATTCTTCTTCCTCTTTTTGTTGTTTTGCTTTTCTTTTTCTGTCAGTGGTTCATTGGCAAATTCCTCGTTAAAACCTGCACCCATTCCTTGACCTTTAGCCTGATTCATTCCTGGTATAACATGTTTTGCTTTCCTGTTTTTTGCCATCGTCTTCACCTCCATGTATAAGTTTTTGTTTTATTTGTAAAATTATGTAGTTTTTTTGCGTTTATCCTCCCGATTTCTTAAAGGTAAAAATTACTTTCTTACTATAATTTAATAAGTCGTTTTTATGAAATCTTAAAAAAACGACACTAATGATTTCCCCCTTTTTAATTAAAAAAATTAGAAATTAATATTTGGTATAAGTAATACTTATCGAAACCAATAACTTTCTTGTTATTTACATATAAAGAAGGTTGTATTAAGATAAGAATTGTGAGAAAAGTTAGGATAGATGAAAATTCCAACTTTTCGACAATTTCCTATATTTATTTTCTTGTAAATTTGTAAAAGGGGGATATACCCATGGCAAAAAATGATGTATTTAATGCCCGTAAATCTTTTGACTTGGACGGGAAGCGTTACCACTATTATCATTTAGGCGCACTTGAAGAAGCTGGCGCTGGCAATGTATCCAAATTACCTTACTCTATTAAAGTTCTATTAGAATCTGTTCTTCGTCAATATGACGGACGTGTAATTACTAAAGAGCATGTTGAAAACTTAGCAAAATGGGGAACTAGTGAAGTGAAGGAAGTAGATGTTCCATTCAAACCTTCACGTGTTATCCTTCAAGACTTTACAGGTGTTCCAGCAGTTGTAGATTTAGCATCCTTACGTAAAGCAATGGCAGACATGGGTGGAGATCCAGACAAAATTAATCCACTTAAGCCAGTAGACCTTGTAATTGACCACTCCGTACAAGTTGATAAATTTGGTACTGCAGAAGCACTGGATTTAAACATGGAGCTTGAATTTGAACGGAATGCAGAACGTTATCAATTCCTAAGCTGGGCACAAAAGGCATTTGATAATTATCGTGCTGTTCCACCAGCAACAGGTATTGTTCACCAAGTTAACTTAGAGTATTTAGCAAATGTTGTTCATGCAATTGAAAATGAAGATGGAGAATTTGAAGCGTTCCCTGATTCATTGGTAGGAACAGATTCCCATACAACAATGATTAATGGGATTGGCGTACTTGGATGGGGTGTAGGTGGAATTGAAGCAGAAGCAGGGATGCTTGGACAGCCTTCTTATTTCCCAGTTCCTGAAGTTGTAGGAGTAAAGCTTACTGGAGAGCTTCCAGATGGTACAACAGCTACTGATCTTGCGTTAAAAGTAACACAAGTGCTACGTGCACATGGTGTGGTTGGTAAATTTGTTGAGTTCTATGGTCCTGGTGTTCCTGCATTGCCGCTTGCTGATCGTGCAACAATTGCAAATATGGCACCTGAATATGGGGCAACATGCGGATTCTTCCCAGTGGATGATGAAGCTCTTGAATATATGCGTTTAACAGGACGTTCGGAAGAACAAATTAAAGTAGTTGAAACATATAGCAAAGAAAATGGATTATTCTTTGATCCTGCATTAGAGCCAGTTTATACAAATGTGGTAGAAATTAATCTTTCAGAAATCGAAGCGAATTTATCAGGTCCAAAGCGTCCTCAAGATTTAATTCCGCTTTCGGCAATGAAGAAAGAATTCAATGCTGCTTTAACAGCTCCTCAAGGAAACCAAGGATTTGGTTTAGATGAAAAAGAAATCGACAAAGAAGTGACAGTAAAATTCAATAATGGCGATACAACGCAAATGAAAACTGGAGCAGTTGCCATCGCAGCAATTACTAGCTGTACAAACACTTCTAACCCGTATGTACTGGTAGGTGCAGGCTTAGTTGCTAAAAAAGCAGTTGAACTTGGCATGGAAGTACCTAAATTCGTGAAAACATCTTTAGCTCCAGGATCAAAAGTAGTAACAGGTTACTTGCGTGATTCAGGACTTCTTCCTTACCTTGATCAGCTTGGCTTTAACCTTGTAGGCTACGGTTGTACGACATGTATCGGTAACTCGGGTCCATTGAAAGAAGAGATTGAAAAAGCTGTAGCTGAGAGCGATCTTCTTGTTACATCTGTCCTTTCTGGTAACCGTAACTTTGAAGGACGTATTCACCCGCTTGTAAAAGCCAACTATTTAGCTTCACCACCGCTTGTTGTTGCTTATGCACTTGCTGGAACAGTAGATATCGATCTTCAGAAAGATGCTATTGGGAAAGATAAAGACGGAAATGATGTATTCTTTAAGGATATTTGGCCAACGTCTGCTGAAATTAATAAAGTAGTGAAACAAACAGTTACTCCTGATTTGTTCCGTGCTGAATATGAGAATGTATTTGGTGACAATGCACTTTGGAATAAAATTCAAACGAGCAATGAGCCACTTTATACATTTGATGAAACATCAACATATATTCAAAACCCACCGTTCTTTGAGGGCTTAAAGCCTGATCCTGACGAAGTAAAACCTTTGAATGGTTTACGTGTTGTTGGTAAATTCGGTGATTCTGTAACAACGGACCATATTTCTCCTGCTGGTGCAATCGGTAAAGATACGCCTGCTGGAAAATATTTACGAGAAAATGGTGTGGAAGTTCGTGATTTTAACTCATACGGATCTCGTCGTGGAAACCATGAAGTGATGATGCGCGGAACTTTCGCAAACATTCGTATTCGTAATCAAATTGCACCTGGCACAGAAGGCGGATTCACAACTTACTGGCCAACTGGTGAAGTCACTTCAATTTATGACGCTTGCATGAAGTATAAAGAAGATGGAACTGGTCTTGTTGTTCTTGCTGGTAAAGATTATGGAATGGGATCTTCTCGTGACTGGGCTGCAAAAGGAACAAACCTGTTGGGAATTAAAACAGTTATTGCAGAAAGCTACGAGCGTATTCACCGTTCAAACCTTGTATTAATGGGCGTTCTGCCGCTTCAGTTTAAAGATGGTGAAAGTGCTGAAACGCTTGGCTTAACTGGCAAAGAAACAATCGATGTTCAAGTAGATGAAAGCGTACGACCTCGTGATCTTGTTCAAGTTACTGCTACCGATGAAAATGGAAATAAGAAAACGTTTGAAGTACTTGTTCGTTTCGATTCAGAAGTTGAAATTGATTACTACCGTCACGGAGGAATCTTGCAAATGGTTCTTCGTGAAAAGCTAGCTAACTAAATGATTATAAAAGGCATGTGATTTCAGAAATGAAATGGCATGCTTTTTTATTTTTAAAATTGTCACAATTACCTTGTCTAACCTAAGGGAAATCATCTTATTTTTTATTTGTGTCTGGGTTACAATAACCATATAAGGTTAAAAAAGGTGTGGAACAGCATGTTAAAAAAAGTAATAGCTATCGTTTTTTTATGCGGCTTAATGACAGTCGCAATCGTTCAAGCAATGGAAAAGAATGCAAAGGAAGAGCAAGAAGTTGAATCGATTCAGACAAATAATCTCCCCGGTCTGGCGGTAGGGCTAAAGGCTCCGGATTTTGAATTAAAAAATTTGGCAGGTGAAACAGTCCGTCTTTCTGATTTTAAAGGACAAAAGATCATGCTTAATTTTTGGGCAACTTGGTGCCCGCCGTGTAAAAAGGAAATGCCGGATATGCAAAAATTTTTTGAGCTAGCTAAAAATGATGTGGTCATTCTTGCGGTAAATATTGATCCTGAAGCTGATGTTGCTGGCTTTGCAAAGAAAATGGATGTTCATTTTCCTATCTTATTAGATGAAAAAGATAAAGTAAGCTCAATCTACAAAATCCTGACCATTCCAACCACGTATTTTATTGATGAGGACGGCATCATCCGGCATAAGCATTTAAGTGCAATGACTGTTGAGATGATGAAGGAATATACAGGTTTATAAAATGTTAAAGCATCAGAGTATGCAGCTGATGCTTTTTATTTTGCTAAAACAAATAAATTTTCAAAAAGTTGTAATAATTACAAAGTTTTTTGTGAATAATAACTGTTAATATAGGATTAAAGGAAGGTGAAATAACTAATGAGAAAACCAAGAAAACGTTCATTCGCCGATCTTGTTTTAGAAAATAAACGGCAAATATTAAAAGATCAAGCCGCTATGGATAGAATTGAGGCACGATTAGAACAAAAGCGATTAAATAAAGCTGAATAACAATATTTACAAGAAATAACTCCCTTCTCAAATGACCATACTTAAATTGAGGAGGGATATTTTTATGGGAAATCCAAAAAGAGATGCAAGAAAATTTAATCCAAACCATATTGGTACGCAACCAAGAGGCTATGGAGGAAATAATGGCAAAAAAATGCAAAGCAACACTGGCGGAGTGCCGCAGGTAATGCAAACCAAAGGTGAATAATTATATCTATCCTTAATAACCACCGTATTAATTTACGGTGGTATTTAAATTGAATAAAAAAGATAACATTTTAAAATTGAAGGTCAGTCCAAAGCAAACACTAGCGTAAATTTGACGCCCTTTCCTCAAAAGGTCTAGAATGAATGTCTTATGGATCTTCGTGTATCCATTATGCCGTCAGGAGCTGCTCAATCCATACAAAGCCAAACAAGTTGTTTGTGTTTTCTTTTTAAACAACCACTTTTTTCCGTTGATATTTTTACTCTTAATTCACAAACTAAATGCGTATTACTACAACAATATTAGGAGGACTAGGAGTATGGCCTATAATAATAAACCAAAACTAGATGATCGCAGTGACAATGTTGAAAAGTTACAAACGATGGTTCAAAATACAATCGAAAATATACATGAAGCGGAAGAAACATTAGAATTTTCGAATGCAGAGGATCGAGCTAGAGTTGAAGCTAAAAACGAGCGCAGAAAGGAAAGTATTGATGCGATGCGCTCTGAAATTGAGGATGAATCCCAAGCTAGACAAAATGGATATAATCAATAACAACATGTAACCTAAGAAGACCTGTTCCAAATGGACAGGTCTTTTCCTATAAAGGATGCAGGTAAATATGATATGATAGGTATGGAATTTGATAAGAAGAAGTGTGAGATTATGGAAAAACAAAGACAAAAGCAGTCAATTATAGACAAATGGCAGCAATGGGAACAGGAATTAATTCAAAATAAGTACATAAAGAATGAAGCGGATTTATTATCAGCAATCAAATCATTAGATGAAAATTCTGATCCAAAGCTTGCTTCTGAACTATTAACAATTGCTTCCTTATCGAGAATGAATAAATATAAGCAGGATTCATTAAGCTTGGCATGGCTCAAGAAAGCGAATCAATTAAATGAAAAGAACGAAAGAGCAGCAGAATTATTAGGGCAATTCGAATGGAAAAAGAAAGAAGAAACCCTTGATACACTTGTTTTTCCGCCATTAAGAGAAACAGATAACAGGCAAGCAAAGAAAAAAACAGCAGAGCAATTTTTGCTTATTTGCCAACAATTTCTTGATCATGCAGATGCTGAAAGAGATCAATTACAAAGAGGGAAGGAAAATGCCCAAAAGAGAAAGGATCTCAGTTTACAGCATACACATGAGAAACTGGTTCTCCTATTGGAAGAGGTCATTGAAGAGACAGCCTTGTTCTTGAAGGCATCAGAAGAATATGATCAATCGATAGCGGGTGTATTCTATACTTCGACTTATTATAGTGACATGAAGAGGCACTTAGATCGAATTGAAGATTTGAAAAAAGAATGGGCCGAGATGTTTGCTGACGAGAATGAGGAGGCAGAATCAGAAAGGAATCCTCTTGAAGAGCTAGAGGGAATGATTGGACTTGTCCATGTGAAAAAGAGAGTAAATGATTACTATCGCTTCCTTACCTATCAAAAGGAACGAAAGAAACTTGGATTTCAAGTAAAGGATGAAATGAGCTTAAACATGGTCTTAACTGGGAATCCAGGGACAGGGAAAACGACAATTGCTCGCTTATTGGCTAAAATTTATCATGAGCTTGGCGTTCTGCCGCGAGAAGATGTAGTTGAAGCAGACCGCTCACAGCTTGTTGGTTCCTTTGTTGGTCAAACAGAAGAAAATGTTCGCACAATGGTGGAAAAAGCGCTTGGTGGAGTCCTTTTTATCGATGAAGCGTACAGTCTTAAAAGAGAGGGACAATCTGGAAACGATTATGGACAGACAGCAATCGATACGCTCGTTTCATTGATGACTGGACCAGAATATGGCGGGAAATTTGCAGTTATATTGGCTGGTTATCCAGATGAGATGAGACAGTTTTTAGATGCCAATCCAGGCTTAAGAAGCCGCTTTCCACAATCTAATCATATCCAGCTTCCTGACTATTCGAACGCCGAACTAATCGGGATTGCTGAGAAGCTTGCAATAGAAAATGATTATGTGATGACAGATGATGCAAAGCTGGAACTTGAAAAAACGATTGATAAGGAACGAGTGGATGATACGTTTGGCAATGCACGGACCGTTCACGATTTAGTCCTAGGCGCAATTTTTAAAAAGGGTTCACATTCTTCACTGGACAAGCATATTTTGACGTATACACTGCTTGAAAAAGAGGATTTCGAAGTAATCAAGTCCGAAAAGGCAGTGAATCCAAGGGAACAATTAGATCAACTAATTGGACTTGACTTAATAAAAAATGAAGTAAAGATGCTGATTTCTTTTGTGAAAATGCAGCAAATTAGGAGAGAAAAAGGATTGCCCGTCGTTCCAATCCAGCTTCATTCCGTGTTTACTGGCAACCCTGGAACAGGTAAGACAACAGTTGCAAAAATTTTTGCAGAGCTCTTGAGGGAATGCGGGGTGCTGAAAAGAGGCCATTTAGTTGTTACTAGCCGCGCAGATTTTGTTGCTGGCTATGTTGGGCAAACAGCTATAAAAACAAAAAAAATGATTCGAGATGCACTTGGCGGTGTTCTTTTTATTGATGAGGCGTATTCGTTGCTGTCTTCTTCTCAAGGGGATTTTGGTAAGGAAGTAGTTAACACGCTTGTTGATGAAATGACGAAGCATAATGAAAATTTAGTTGTCATTTTGGCTGGTTATCCAAAGGAAATGGATGAATTACTAAAAAGTAATCCAGGGTTAAGATCGAGATTTAAGAAGTTTTTCCAATTTAATGATTATTCTAATGAAGAATTGCTGCAAATTATCATTAACTATGCCTCATATTATCAGTATCATATATCTTCAGATGCTCTGAACTATCTCAAAGAATCATTGGATAGTATAACAATTAATGGGAATGCCAGATTCGCAACGAATGTAACAGATGAAGCCATTCAGTCACAGGCGCTAAGATTAATGGAAGAAGTAGACAAGCAAAATAATCGATTGGAAAAAGTGAACAACCTAGAAAAATCTGATTTTGAAACTGCCATTTTCAGATTAGGAAAAGGGGAATAAAAATGTTTGTTTCAACGAGGGAAATTGAAGTAAGATATGCGGAGACTGATCAAATGGGTGTTGTCTATCATGCTAATTACCTAATCTGGATGGAATTAGGGCGCACTCAATTAATTAAGGATTTAGGCTTTAATTATGCCGAATTGGAGAAGGACGGTATCCTTTCTCCGGTAATGGATATTCAAGCATCATATAAAAAACCGCTTCTTTATGGACAAAAAGCAATTGTGAAAACTTGGATAGAAGAGTATGATGGATTACGTGTCAATTACGGATATGAAATTTTCAATGAAGAGGGGGAATTAGCTGTTACTGGTCTTACTAAGCATGTATGTGTAAAAAAGGACTCCTTCCGCCCGCTTTCGATTAGAAAAAAATATCCTGAATGGCATGAAGCGTATGAAAAAGCAAAGAAACAACCAGTAGAAGCTAATTAATTTTGAGGAGCGTAAGCGCTTAGGAAGATATCGCTCCTGATCTCTTCTTTTTATACGATTGGTGGTGCAGGCTTTGGCATTTGGTTTAAAAAAGAAAGACATAAAAGAATGGAAAACTAAGATTGATCAAGGTGAATTAGCCTTTTTAACACATTTTTGGCTAGATGACCGCTTTCCAGGGTATAAGACGGTGACTAAAGTTGGCTGCAGCGATATGAACCGCCTAATTGAATGGGGAAAAAAATATCAGTTACGGCCCGAATGGATACATAGGCGGAAAGACGGGTATTCCCATTATGATTTAATTGGGGAACACCAAGCAAAGATATTAGAAGCAGAAGGGCTTGAAGATCATATTTGGGAAGGAAAAAAGAGTTAGCAGAACATGTCTGTAACTCTTTTTTTGTTATTTTTCGTATTTAAATTCAGGTTCTTTTGCTTTTTCATTAAATTCAACAAAGAGATTATGGTTATCGAAATACCACAAATCTTTTTGCTCAATATAATAGGTAATGCCATCTTTTGTTGTTGATATGCCAGCATCAAGCGGTTCTTCAGTTGAAATGCCCAACGAAAAGCCTTGCTGTACAGTACTATGGCCGCCATATCGGGCAAAAAAACGAACGTAGTCTCCAGTATTCAGCTCCATTTCCTCTTTATACCAGTTAGCAGCTTGGTCATTAATTACTATTTTCAAAATAAACTCCTCCTTAAAGCAACTCTAATTCATACACCATATGTTGCGCTTAATTTCTGTTCTGGATTGAAAAATAAGTCACTGCATTCTAATATACCCTTATTCAATAAACGGAATCAGACTACTCAGGATCATAAGACAATTAAAGACAATATGCCAAATGACAGCGGGAAAAATGCTGCCTGAACGAATGGTAATGCCCGCATAGAAAAAGCCGCCAATTGCAAAACCGAAGCATACTGGAATCGAGTAGCCTAGTATTAAGTGTGATAAGCCAAAGCCTAATCCTGAAAAAAGCAAAGCTGCTTTTTCACCTGCAAGATTGACCATCCTCGTAAGTATGATCCCTCTCCATAATATCTCTTCCAATATCCCATTAATAATCGAAAAGGATAATAGGAATAGCAGGAGAGGGAAGCTAAAACTAGGATTTTCATGGATGATAAAGGGCAAGAATATCGCTATATTGATACTTAAGGCAATGAGCAAAAATCCCTTAATAGAAATAGAGTGAAAACCATGCCAAATAAAGGGGAATGATATTTTTGCTTTCCAATTCGACCATTTCCAATAAAGAATCGGCGTCTCACCAAACTTCTTTGCAACATACAACATGAATATGATAGGGAATAATATTAAAAAACGACTAAGAACCATTAAAATGTTTACATGATAGGGGAGATTGTCTATAAGTCGGTCCCCAAAAAGGTAACAAAAGTGGCCAAGGATATAGGCAGCCAAGCTCCACAGAAAAACTCTTTTTTGTTTTGCAAAAATTGCTAAGTAAAGAATAGATGCAAGCAAGAGGGTAAAAGCGATAGTGAACAGTTTAAATTGAACAATGACAATAATGATAACAAATAAGAAGAGCTGAAAATAGGGAAGAATCATTTTATGCTTTCCTGAAATCACAATGTGTTCACCCCTTCAATAAGCCATTCTACCACTTTTACCCTCTTTTTTCTTATTTTAGCACTTACTAATAGTAGAAAGATTGAATAAAGAATGAACAAAGCCTGCTCTATGGCATATTTTTCTTATAAAGACGTTTTAAAATGCATAATCAATTCTCTTAGTTCAAAGGTTAGCTTATGTAAGTTATCAGATATGGTCTTTACATCTTGAACAGATTGCTGCTGTTCTTTTGTCATACTTGTCACTTCCTCCACACCTGCTGAAGTTTCTTCAGAGATGGCAATGACACTATCAACTGAGCTTGAAATCGACTGACTGCTGGATGAAAGAATAACACTTGCACCTGCTATTTCATCAATTTCTGTTATAAGATGCTCAATAAATTGAATCATATTGTCATAACTATCCGCTGTGTTCTTTACCATTTCTGCACCTTGGACAGCAGATTCTCTTCCAATATCAATATTTTCAAGAGCTTTAGAAGAATCACTTTGAATTTCTGTAATTAACGCAGAGATTTTTTCAACAGAATCCCTGCTTTGCTCGGCGAGCTTTTTGACTTCCTGAGCTACTACTGCAAACCCTTTGCCTTGCTCACCTGCTCTTGCGGCTTCAATCGCTGCATTAAGTGAAAGTAAATTTGTTTGCTCTGCAATATCTTGAATGAAGGCAGTAATATCATTAATTGTTTGCAGCTTTTGGTCAAGCTTTTTCATAATCGTGGTTGAATCAATTGATTGGATAACGATTCGGTTCATTTTATTTTTCATGTTTTCCGTTGCTCTTTGACCTTCGGCAGTTACTGCTTTCGTATCTTGAGCATATTCGACTATTTTACTTATTCGTTCCGACATGGAACGGACGGCAATATCATTTTTTTCGACATGTGCAGAAATATTGAACATATCTGAAGTAAGCTGTTCAGTGCCGCTTGCTACTTCATCCATCGCAGAGCTTACAATGGATGTCACATGTGTGGAAACGCCTGCTTGGTTATTTAATACATTTGAATCTTTTTCAACCTCAAGAATTAAGTCATTCATTTTACTAGCCATATTTCTTAGACTATCAATCATATGATTAACAGAAATAAATAATGCACTGATTTCATCCTTTGATTTTACCTCCATTTTCCTTGTTAAATCTCCATTGGCAACATCTTTTAAGAAAGTAGAAAGCTTTTTTATTGGTTGAATGAAATATTTGGCGAAGAAGAGGCTGGTTACGATTGAAATAGCGAGCAGGATTAGGATGATGATGACTTGTGCTGACAATAATTTGGTAAAAATAGATTGCAATTTTTTGTCAGCATCTACAATTCGGCTGCTCATATTTTGAGAAATTTGATTAGAGAAAGACTTGATTTCCTCTTGAGAAATAACAGAAAATATCTCCCAACCTGTTTCTTCGTCCTTATCACTTACATATGTAACTTGATCAATATCTAAATATATATTTTTATCGTTTCTTTCTTTAAAAATAGGCAATGAGGATATATTCTCATTTTTACGTACTAATTCTTTGTCCTTATAAGCTAGAAGAGAACCATCTTTGTCGGTTAATATCACATAGCCTGTATTTCCAACCTTTGTATTTGCAATCGATGCAGTTAGTTTCTCAAGAGATAGGTCAACACCTAATACACCATATAATTTTTCATCCTTAAACAAAGGCAAGCTAATAGTGACGAGATAGTTATCTGTTCCTGCATCAAGATAGGCATCGGTAATAATAAATTGTTCATTTTCAGCTGTCTTTGCGGGCGTGTACCATGGTCTAGTCGTTGGATCATATTCAGAAGGCAAAGGATAGTCGGCAGGATAAATGGTAAAATTTTTTTCTTCTGTCCCTAAGTACATATTCGTGATTAACTCATTTTGTAAGGCAATTTTTTCAAATAATGCTGCTAAGGCAGCTGGATCGTTTGAAAAGACATCATTAAAATTTGAAACAGCAGCTAAATCACTTTTTGCTCTTGAAATGATATCATTTATGGATGCTTTTACATTTTCTGTCTCATGGTAGGTCAAGGTACCAGCATAGTGCTCAGCAAATCCATTTACATCTCTCATTGCATCTGCAGCTAATCCGCTTGTTAACTCCTTTCCGTTCTTTGAGAAGAGAGAGACAGAAACATAAGTAAACCCAGAACTTACTGCTAAAATAAGCACCATTGTCGATAACACACCGACAATTAATTTAGTCTTTAGTGACAATTGAATTTCCCCCCTAAAACCTATATGAAACATTTCTGCCTTACTTAATTATAATCTATAGGTAGGAGGTACTATTTTGAATTTTCGAAAGTTATGTAACACTTTTAAAATAGTAAAAATCAATTCTTAAGGTTTTACTGTTCGTTTCTTTTTGATAAATTACCAATCATATGCTGCTGTATCTCTTTATACTTTGTTTCTGCGTTCTGTAATCCATATTTACCTGCATCCTGAAGAGGTACAAC
This sequence comes from Cytobacillus praedii, assembly GCF_001439605.1. Classification (GTDB taxonomy): domain Bacteria; phylum Bacillota; class Bacilli; order Bacillales; family Cytobacillaceae; genus Cytobacillus; species Cytobacillus praedii. The sequence continues at coordinate 69,850 of NZ_LMBX01000012.1, read as the reverse complement.
AAGATAGTTGCGAATACGTTCAATTTTTGAAACATATGTAGGATGGAAGTGCGGGTTTTTTAAAGAAATAGTAACACCGTTACTATCTATGGTCTTTGTCACTTCAATCGTCGCCATTCCGCCGATATCTTTATAATTATTATTCTGTCCTGAAATGAAATTTCCTAAGGAGTAAACGACGAGAGTTTGATGCCCATCAGCTGCCATTCTCCATTCCATTGGCTGTAAGACATGAGGGTGGTGCCCGAAAATTATATCGACACCTTCATCAGTGAGAAATTGTGCCAATTCTTTCTGCTCTGCAGATGGATAGCGTTGATACTCATTTCCCCAATGTATGCTCATCACTATGATGTCAGCTTCCTTTTTGGCCCGAGTAATTTCTTCTTTCATAGATTTTCGGTCAATTACATTTACAAGAAACTCTTTTCCTTTAGGAACAGGAATGCCGTTAGTCCCATAAGTATAAGATAAATATGCGACTTGTATTCCTTTCGAGCTTAATATTTTCAGCTGCTGTTTTTCTTCTGCATTCCTATATGTACCTACATGCGGCAAGCTGATTGTATCCAAATAATGAAGAGAAGTGACAAGACCTTTTTCGCCTTTATCCAAGGAATGATTATTGGCTGTTGATACGATATCTACGCCAGCATCTTTTAATGCATCTCCAACTTCTTGGGGGCTATTAAATAATGGATAGCTAGATATCCCTATTTCCTTCCCGCCTAGAATGGTTTCCTGGTTGGCAAGCAGAAGATCTGGCTGCTGAAGTGTTTGTTTAATATGTTGAAACATGGGGATGAAATTATAACCAGCAGATGTTTTTGCATCATTGTATACCCAATCATGTATTAGAATATCGCCAATCGCAGCGAGGGTTATTGTTTCGCTGTATGATTTCGATTCAACAAATGTCTTTCGTTGCTCATGTAATTGTATGGGCTGGAAGACAAACTTGCTTTCCTTTGATTCTTTATACATATTTAGAATCAGGAGAGAAGAAAGGGTAATTAATGAAATACAGAAAAAGATAGAGAATAAGAATGATAGCTTCCTTTTCATTGCGTACTCCTTAGTATATTGTATAAATTAAATATAATATAAAAATAGGAATTATACTCTAATAATATGAAGAAAAAAAGCGGCCCTAATGGTGCCGCTTTTTCATTAAACTATAAACTACTGTGGACCGGAAGTATAATTTTAAATGTTGATCCCATTCCTAATTTACTAGTTATAAATATTTGACCTGAATGTTCTTCAATAATTTTCTTGCAGATCGGGAGTCCAATACCAGTTCCAGTAGTCTTTGTTGTATAAAATGGAGTAAATAGATGGGTTAATGTTTCATTTGTCATTCCACAGCCATTGTCAGAAATACAAACGCATACAGTTGATAAATCCGTTTTTTCAACGAAGATATCTATTTTTCCAGATGTTTTTTCGTTTTTTTCTTTAATGGCTTCAATGGCATTTTTTATGAGATTTACTAGTACTTGTTTTATTTGCATTCCATCTGCAAATATTGCTGGCAAATGATCTGGAAGTTGTATATTCAGTATAATGTCATGAAACATTGCTTCACTTTCATATAATAAGCCAATCTCATTAATAATTTTGCGTAAAGAAAGTTCCTCTTTTTTATTTATTTGCGGTTTCGATGCATTTAAATATTCAAAGATGAGATTATTTGCCCTGTTTAATTCGTCGAGTGCGATATCTATATATTGTTCCTTGCCGTTTTCTATTAAATACGGTCTTAATAGCTGGAGGAATCCTTTAACTGATGTTAATGGATTCCTAATTTCATGAGCAATCCCAGCAGCAAGTGCGTTGATATTCTCTAAATATTGAGGATAAATGAAAGTTTCAAGTAACTCATTCGAATCTAGCTTTACTTGATTATCTTTTTCAAGGATTGGCTTGTTTGAATCATTCATAATTAATCATCCTTACTATGATTATTTCTTAAAACGAACGGTGGCCAACTAACAAGAATTCGTTCTTAATCTAAACTATGACGAAAAAAATCTAATTATGTTCAGTTATGTAATTTTTTCTATGTAAGGAATGAAAAAAGAAAAATTATGACTTTCTGACTATAGTATACTAAATATTTTAAAGTTATCAATAACGAACAATATTTACTTTTAATTCGAACAGTAGAAATCACAAAATTGTTAAAAACAAATAGATAATAAAAGAAAACAGCAGAAGGCTCTGCTGTTTATAAGTGACAAACTATAGGATTTATAGCCATTTAATTTTTGGCTCAGTTTTGTTGATTATACGTTTGATATTTGCCCGATGCCGATAAATGACAAAGGTGGTCATAAGCAAGACAACAATAATAAGTGGGAGATCCCAAACAATTAGTGAGTAAATGAAAGCAACGATTGCTGCAAGCATAGATGATAAGGAAACGTATTTCGTAATATATAAACAAATAAAAAATACGATTAACATAATAATGAACATAGGAAATGCGTATCCTAGCAGAACACCACCAGATGTGGCTACAGCTTTTCCTCCTTTGAAGCCAGCAAAGATCGGGTACATATGACCTATAACTGCAAAAATACCTGGAATTAGTTTATGCATATCCTCTGAACCAAAGATCAGTGGCAGCAATACAGCTATGGTTCCTTTTAAAATATCTGCTATTGTAACTACTAACCCAGCTTTCTTTCCAAGTACGCGAAAAGAGTTAGTCCCACCTAAATTTCCGCTGCCATGCTCTCGAATGTCCACTCCATGGAAAATCTTTCCGATTATTAAACCAGAGGGGATAGAGCCGAGTAAATAAGCTAATACAATAATTATTCCGTTTATTACCATGTAAACTCTCCTTCAAACTTTATATCAGGTGTCTATATTGTACCATGAGGAAAATAAAAAATACTATGTACAAACGTAATGAAATTGCCCAGAAAGATTAATTATCATGAAAATGTAAACCGATGAAACCTTTCTATCTTTTATTTCGTTTCCATTAAAGGGGGATTTCTGCTCATTTGCCTTTCAAATTTCTGCATTTTTCGATACGATAGTTTTAAGGAGGAAAGAGACAATGGCTCGTGTAGAATATCATAAACAAAAATCATACTCAATGGGCTGGATTATTGCCGGACTATTGATTGCTTTTCTATTAATTATTTCAAGCATTATATTATTACTCTATCCATTTGCTTCATCAGAGAAGGAACCTTATTTCCAAGGAGAGAATCCAATTTTATTCGAAGGAAAACAGGCAGGAAATGCAATTATTGAAAACGAAAGTGTCTATATGCCATACTCTTTCCTTAAGGAACATATTGATGACTCTATCACTTTTGATGAAAAATCTAATTCTATTATTTTGACAACGAAAAACAAGGTTATACAAATGCCTTCTGAATCGCTGACCTATTATGTAAATGAAGAACCGGTTCAATTACACTTCTCCGTTTTTAAAGTAAGTAACGGGGAAAAGTATATCGCTCTTGATCCAATATTGGCTTATTATCCTATCGAATACTCAATCATGCCGGAAACGAACGCGATATGGCTGAAAAAAGATGGGGAAAAAATAGTTCATGGACATGTGACGGACAAGAAGATTCACGAGGAAAAGCTTCGATTGCGAACGGATTCTAATTTACAATCTCCTTTTACTGTTCAAGCAGAGAAGGGTGACAAGCTATATATTGAAAGTGAAAAGGAAGATTACTATTTTGTTAGGAAAGAAAACGGTATCGCTGGATATTTAAAAAAGGATTTTGTAGTGAAAGAGGATCTCGTTGAGGAAGTTTCGATCACACATGAAAAAGAAGAAATCATTGTTCCGAAAATTGATGGACCAATCCATCTCACATGGGAAGCTGTTTATACAAAAAATCCGGATCCAGCAAAGATGCCCAAAATGCCAGGTGTCAATGTAATTTCACCAACATGGTTTGAATTAGGTGATAGCAGTGGGGCGATAAAAAATCTAGGTTCGCTTGATTTTTCTACTTGGGCTGGGAAGCAGGGCTATCACGTATGGGGCTTATTTTCTAACGCATTTGATCCGAAGCTAACCCATGAAGCCTTTAAAGACTTTGAGACAAGACAGAAGATAATAAGACAGCTTCTGCATTTTAGCCAGATCTATCATTTGAACGGAATTAATCTGGATATTGAAAATGTAAATCCAGAGGATGGGCCGCTGATTACCCAATTTGTACGCGAAGCTGTTCCTTATTTTCATGAGGCAGGTCTCGTCGTTTCGATGGATGTGACGTTTATTGCAAGTGGAAATTGGTCTGCATTTTATGAAAGAGATAAACTAGCTAGTCTCGTAGACTATATGGTTGTTATGGCATATGACGAGCATTGGGGATCATCCCCAGTCGCAGGAAGTGTTGCTAGTCTTCCATGGGTGGAGAAAAATTTACAAACCCTATTGGAGGTTGTTCCGAATGACCGCTTAATATTAGGGGTTCCTTTATATGCTAGGCTTTGGGCAGAAAAAGATACTGGAGAGGTTTCTTCTAAGGCGCTTTCAATGAGTAAAGTGCAGGAGTGGCTAACAGAAAATGGATTAACTCCTGTATATGATGAAGCAAGCGGGCAGAACTATGCAGAGCTTTATATAGAAGCAGAACAAACGACGTACAAAGTTTGGCTGGAAGATGAATTGTCGTTAAGCAAACGTGCAGATTTAGCCATGAAATATGATCTGGCGGGTGTGGCAAGCTGGTCAAGATTTTTTGCGGATGAATCCGCTTGGACGGCACTTTCTTTAAAAGAAGGACAAATAACGAAGAAGTAAGTTGATTAGCTAGGGGATCTGCCCCTAGCTTTTTTCAGATCTTTGGGTCATATTCTACATTTATATGCCTAAATGTTTTAACATCAAATAAGCCGAGATCGGTTATCTTAAGCTCGGGTATTACTGGCAATGCTAAAAAGGAGAGGGTGATAAATGGATTAAATGCCAGGGTACAGCCGATTTTTATTAATGCTTGATTTAAGTCTTTTAAATGTTCATATATTTCTCTTGAACCCATATCGGACATAAGACCTGCGATTGATAGCTGAAGGGAGGCAAGAATCTCCCCGTTCTGCACAACAGACAATCCACCTCTCATTTCAGAAATGAAGGTAATTGCTTTTAGAAGATCCCTGTCTGACGAGCCAGCAGCGACAATATTATGTGAATCATGTGCAATGGTCGAAGCAATGGCTCCATTTTTTATGCCAAGCCCTTTAATAATTCCTAAACCGATATTGCCTGTCAATTTGTGCCGCTCAATAACAGCAATTTTTAACAAATCATTCTCCAAATTATATTGAAACAAGCCTTCATGAGAATCAACTTTCTCAACAAGATGTTTTGTTACAATCATGTTTGGCAGGATTTCAATTATATTCGCCAGGCTTCCATGGGGAATATTGATTTGCAGCTGTTCTCTTGAAAGTGGACGTATTTTCACACTATCAATGATTAAAGGCTCAGGTGCTATTTTTAAAACCGCAGAGTTTGTTGCTTTTCCGTTTTTAGCAACGAGCTTACCAGATTTATAAACTTGATCAATTTCAATTGTATGGAGATCTTTTACTACCAAAAAGTCAGCTTCATATCCTGGAGCAATGGCCCCTTTTGTTTTCAGGCCAAAGCATTCTGCTGCATTTAATGTAGCCATTTGAATGGCAAGAAGCGGGTCTAGGCCTGCATTTATTGCTAGTTTAATATTGCAGTCGATGCTTCCTTGGTCAATTAGTTCATCCAAATGCTTGTCATCGGTAACGAATAAACATCTTCTCGCATTATTTTCATTTACAGCCTTCAAAAGGGTTATTAAGTCTTTTGCAGCAGAACCTTCTCGGAGCATGACGTACATTCCTTTTCGCAAACGTTCCAATGCTTCTTCTGCGGTAACACATTCATGATCTGTCCGAATGCCGGCAGCCATATAAACATTAATCCCATCTCCATCTATCCCAGCAGCATGGCCATCAATATGTTTGTCTTTTGTATGGGCATCGTTTAGCTTATAGAGCATGTTTTCATCATTTTGCATGACAGAAGGATAATCCATTACCTCCCCAAGTCCGACCACACGGGGATGATTATAATAAGGTGCTAGATCTGAAAAATCAAGTGTGGCTCCGGCGTTTTCGAATGGGGTGGCAGGAACACAGGAGGGAAGCTTGATTAATACGTCTAGTGGGATTCCTTCTGATGCATTAAGCATGTATTCTATCCCATTCGTTCCACTGACATTCGCAATTTCGTGTGGATCAGCAATAATTGTTGTTACTCCATGAGGGAGGACAACATTAGCAAATTCGGAAGGGGTAACCATTGCTGATTCAATATGCACATGGCCATCAATAAAACCTGGGACAATGTAGTTTCCGACTACATCGATTGTTTTGCTGCCTTCAAACTGGCCTATCCCAGCAAAAAAACCATCAACTATCGCTAGATCATCTTCAATTATTTCTCTTGTAAAGACATTGACAATCTTCGCATTTTTGATAACTAAATCAGCAGGTGCTCGTTTTGCTGCAACAGCAATTCTTCTTTTTAACGATTCAACTGTAAGCGACATTTAAATTTCCCCCTTTCTTATACTTTTTCTATATATACTTCCATGATTCCGCCGCAAATTCCTCCATCTTCGTAGAATAGTCCTTTTGTTAGATCGACAATATGTTTAATGGGAATACTTAATTGTATGACCTTGATCGCTTCCTCAATAACTTCTGCTTCTCCACAGCCGCCGCCAATTGTCCCTTCAATTCTTCCGGATAGAAAGATAATCATCTTGCTGCCAGTTTTCCGCGGAGTGGAGCCCTTCGTTCGGATAATTGTGGCTAAAGCTGCGTCCTCACCAGCTGCTTTAATCTCCATAGTCCGTTTAATTATGTGAAGCTGTTCCATTTAATCTCTCCCTCACGAAACCCCAACTTTGCATAATTGCGGATCATCAAGCTTAATGAAGAACCAGATGTTCGATTTTTTACCTTCAAAATTTCTGCCATAATACTCACAGCAATTTCCTCTGGTGTTTGTGCACCGATATCAAGTCCGACTGGGGTAAATAGCTGATCAAAGCTTTCCTTAGGAAAGTCACCTTTCAATTGTTCAAAGACACCAGAGATTCTGCGTCTGCTGCCGATCATTCCGATGTAGGCAGGTTTTTCCTGCCGCTTTAGCAGTTCCTGCAAGCTTAAAACATCGTATTTATGTCCTCTTGTTAGAAGGAGTATATATGTTTGTTCTGTTAACTCGGCCTTCTTGAAAAAATTGAGAAAGGATTGACAGACCACTTCATCTACATGAGGAAATCGGTCCCTATTCGCAAATTCATTTCGGTCATCAATGACAGTCACATAGAATCCAAGCATTTTACCGATCCTAGCGACAGGCTCACAAACATGGCCAGCACCTGCAATTATTAAATGGATGGGGACTGGGAAATATTCTGCAAAACATTCAACTTTTAAACCATTCCAGGTAAAAGTAAAAGTGCCAGAGCGCTTTCTTTTTACTAGTTTTTCAGAATGATTCAAGATCATTTGCTGTAAAGAAGGAGGGGGAGGGGAAGCGGCATAAAATTCCCCCATAGGTAATAATAGTGCTTTAAATCCAATCAGCTCGTGCTCGTCACAGTCAGTAATCGTCAGCAGAAATATTTCTTTGCGAAGTTTTATTGATTCAGATAGTTTTTTGAATAAGCTGTCATTCATCATATTTATCACCTTGAGGGCTGGATATTTTGCTTTTTCATTTCTTTTAGTGCATTGAAAATTCTTTCGGGAGTTGCAGGCAGATGATAAATTCTTGCTCCAGTGGCATCATAAATAGCAGACATAATCGCTGGAATGATTGGAATCATCACTACTTCTCCAATTCCTTTTGCTCCGAAAGGCCCTGTTTGCTCTTCATCCTCAACAGGGAAGGTTTCTATCAATGGAGTTTCTCGGATGGTAGGGATGATATAATCAGTAAAGTTTTTTGTCTTATGGAAGCCTTCCTCGATGATTACATCCTCATAAAGTGTGTAGCCAATCCCCATGACTGCACCGCCTTCAGCCTGACCCTCTAATCCTTGAGGATTTATCACTCTTCCTGCATCTGGAATAGAAACAACTCGAAGGACTTCTGTTTCACCAGTTAACGTATCAACCTCAACCATCACAACATGTGTTAAATAGCCGTATAAGTGGTGGGGAGCTCCTCCGGAACCTTTTATTTCTGTCTTTTCCTTAGGGAGGAGGAAATGTCCTTCTACTTTAGTTGGCTGATGGTGGATATAAAGATATTCATAGATCGCTTCATATGAGAGAATTTCCTCCTTGGCAGCTAAGCAGTCCCGCAGGATCTTTATTTCTGATAAAGGCACCTTCAAGATAACTGCAGCAGTATTTGAGAGAAGCTTGATCATATTCGGTGCTGCCGTTGCAACGGCTCTCCCTCCTGTATAAGTGGAGCGGGAAGCGGTTACGGTCCCGCCATCGAGCGTTTTCGACGTGTCACCCTGAATGACTTTTATTTTACTAATATCACAATTTAGTATTTCAGCAGCAACCTGTGCATAGGCAGTACCATTTCCACCGCCAATTTCTTCACAGCCAACAGCTACTAAAAATTTTCCATCTGGTAAAAGTTCAATAGAAGCTGCTCCATAGTCTGGCAATCCAATTCCCATGCCGATTCCATGGAAGGAGGTTGCTAAAGCAACACCTCTTTTTTTCCAAGGTTCACTAACTTCTTTTTTATATTGATTACGATTTTTCCATAGGTCACAATTTTCAGCGGCTTCAAGTGTTTTAAAGGTTCCGACACTTGATTTTACGACATGCCCCATGCTGGAAACTTCCCCTTGATGATACACATTCTTCTTTCGAATCTCGATTGGATCTAATCCAAGCTGTTCTGCAATCATATCTAAATGAGTTTCAATTCCAATGCAAACCTGATTAACTCCAAATCCTCTAAACGCACCGGAAATTCCGTTATTTGTATAAACACAAAAACCTTCCAAATTTACATTGGGAATTTTGTATGGACCACAGGAATGTTCGATGGCGAGAGCAATTACAGCACCGCCTAGGGAGGCATAGGCCCCTGTATCGGCGACTGCTCGAACTTCGTTTGCAAGCAAGGTTCCATCCTTTTTTGCTGCCGTTCTCATTCGCACTTTGAATGGATGTCTTTTAATTCCTGCAATAACGGATTCTTCACGGCTCAAATGGATCTTTACAGGTCGCCCATTTGTATGCATAGCAAGGAGAGCCAGGTAAATTTGAACTGTAATCTCATCCTTCCCCCCAAAAGCACCTCCAATTGGACTAGAAATGACTCTAATTCGCTCGGGATTATAGGCGAGGGCGCGGGCAATTTGCATTCGATCTCGATAAGCATATTGGCCCGGACAGCGGATTGTAATAAATCCTTCTTCATCCATTACACCCCATCCGCCTTCTGTTTCTATAAAGGCATGCATTTGCCTAGGTGAATAGAATGTATTTTCTACAATGATATCGGCTTCTCTGAATGCTTTATCGATGTTCCCATTTTTAATTTTTACATGGCTATGAATATTGCCGTCTGGATGGAGTTTTGGTGCTTCAGCAGACATCGCTTGTTCTGCATCAGTAACCGCTTCGAGCGGTTCATAATCCACTTCGATTAATGAAAGTGCTTGTTCGGCAATTTCCAGTGTTTCAGCTGCCACTAATGCAATCGCATCACCTGTGCACCTGACAATATCAGAAGCAAGGACAGGCTGATCAGGGACGACGATGCCAAAGCCATTAAAACCTGGAATATCTTCGTGTGTAAGGATGCAAATGACACCTGGAAGCTGCTTGGCCTTATCAGTTTGTATTGAATGTATTTTAGCATACGGGTATGTTGCACGAAGCACTTTGCCCCATACCATATTTTCAAAATGAAAATCTGTCATATATTTTAATGCACCGGTTACCTTTTCCGGACCGTCTAAACGCTTGACTCGTTTTCCGATCCAGTTCAATAATTGCTTCATTTATTTTCCCACCTCCTCATTAATCGAAAAAGGCCTCTCTCAAGCAGCGCGCTTGCCATGTCACGCCGATATTCAGCTGTGGCTCTTCCATCGGTAATCGGCATAACTTCCTTCCATGCAACTTTAGCAATGTTTTCAATGATGTCGTCGGTTAAGGGGTTTAAGGATAGAAGTGCTTCACATTTTTTTGCGCGGATAATGGTTGGTGCAACAGAACCAAAAGCAATTTTTCCTCCTAAGCACTCACGATTACTAGCCATGCTAAGCATGATCGCAACATTAACAATCGAAATAGATTGAGCTTTACGTGGACCTAGCTTTTGGAATATCCCAATTTCATTTTCAGTTTGTGGCTTGATGATAATATTGGTTATCATTTCGTTTGGTTTAATTACTGTTCTGCCAGGACCTGTAAAGAGTTGATTGATTGGAATGATCCTGCTGCTGTTTATCGATTGCAGCTCGATAGATGCTTCCAATACATATAAAGCAGGAATCGTATCTCCTGCAGGGGAAGCGGTGCCAATATTTCCGCCAATCGTCCCCATATTTTGCATTTGAACGGCTCCGACTTCCCGACATGCTTCAACTAGTACATCCGCTCTTTTTTGTAAAAGAGGGGAGTGGATGATATCTGTATGTGTTGTTAAAGGACCGATATGAATGGCTCCATTTTTTTCTTTAATATATCTCAAGTCCTTTAAACCTTTAATGTTAATCCATGCTGATGGCCGCCATTTTCCTTCCTTCATCCGTACAACCGCGTCCGTGCCTCCAGCGATTATACGGTGTTCAGTTTCATTTTTTGAGAGTAAAAGCAAGCAATCATTTACTGATATGGGTGTGATGATTTCTATCTCAGAAACTAACATTTTTTTTCCCTCCTAATTAGAAAAGCGGATACATCTTCGGAACAAGCAGGGTGGAGCTTGTTCCTGTGAGGAGAACTGTTAGAAGTTTTCCAATGCCTAGTATCGACAAGCAAAAGGTATCCTGTTGAGCAGGCTGTTCTTAAACCTTCTTGATTGCTTGGCTTATGACCATGAGCAATTAGGTTTTGGAGCTAGACACTTTCAAATTTCAGCTTTTATTTTTTATTACTTTACATTGTTCAAATCCAAGGCATTTTGATAATCGGATGGAGTGTTGATATTTAGATTTATTAGTGAATGATTAATTGGAACCTCGATTACATTTGTATAGTATTTTTGAAATAGATAGCGAAGCCCTTTTGTTTCTTCTCTAATAGATAGTAAATCTTTCATGATGTTTGCAGAAAATAGAACGGGGTGTCCTCTTTTTCCGTCATTAACGGGGACTGCAATGAAGCAGTTGCTCGTTTGAAGTGCTTCAATAAGCTGATGAATGATTGAAGTGTCTGTCGGCTGATCAACTGCAGCAATTAATATTGCTTCTGTTTCTATACTTACAAAATCAATTCCTCTTAATATAGAAGAGCATTTTCCTTTAAGGTACTCGGTGTTCGTTGCTAAGGTTACAGAGTAATTAGCCGCCAACTGCAAGTACTTTTTCGATTCAAAGCCTGTTACAACGATAATTTGTGATAGATTAGAAGCTTCCAAAACATGGAGCTGGTGCTCGAATAATGTCTTTCCTTGCCATGGAAGTAAACCTTTAAGTTCACCCATACGATTGGATTGACCAGCAGCAAGAAGGATAGCTGAAACTCTCATTAGACTTGAATGGATCCTTTTTCTTGAAACTGTTTAATGGCTGCGGTTTGAATGGCATGAATAATTTTTGTGTAGCCTGTGCAGCGGCAGAGATTTCCTCCTAGAGCGGTTTTGATTTCATCAACCGTTGGCACATGATCAATATTCTTAAGGAATGCCTTTGATGCGACAATGATTCCAGGCGTACAGTAACCGCACTGAGTTGCTCCTTCATCAACAAACGACTCTTGGATGATGTCCATATTCTCAGGAAATCCAATCCCTTCGCATGTTGTAATTTCTTCATTTTCAACCTGACCAATGAGCACTAGACATGAGCATACAACTTCTCCATTTAGCAAAACGGAGCAGGATCCGCATTCACCCTTGCCACAGCACTCTTTACTTGCTGTCATATCCAAATCCTCACGAAGTACATCCAATAATGTTTTCGCTGGATGGCATGACACAGAGTGGAGGGTACCATTTACAGTGAAATTTAGCTCTTTCATCTTTTCTCCTCCTTGAATAAAAAGTATAATACCTCGGGAAAACTGGGGGCATATTGTAAGAAATCGTCGAACAGAATTTAGATTTAGATGACAGCCTTTGACATCTTTCCCAAAAACAATTAGATAGAATAGGCTGTAAGATAATAGAATGATTCGTTCTTAGTATTCAGTTCTACTTCTACGAAAAGCGAAATTTCTCTTAACTATATTGGTATGAAAAGTGGATTAATTTAATATAGTGATGGACAGGAGGCAAATATGTCTACTATTTCAACACATTTCCAGCACACCTTTAAAAAGGATCTTGCTTTCTTGTATAATCGGGTAAATCAAGAAATCTATGGTGTGGGTGTGAAAAAACAGCGAATTGAAACATTTGATGATCGTGTCATTATTTTTGCACAGCATAAACGAGTCCAGGCACTGAAAATGCTAAGCAAGAATTTTCATCACCTGACCATCTCGGTTGATTCTGCATTGATTGCTGAATTTAAATCATTATTTAAAGGTCAGATTGAAAGTACCCTACACCTAAAAGTAAAAACGATCTTAAAAGATTATGATCCGATTACGGAAGAAGCGTGTACTATTATTTATTTTTCTGAATATATGTAAGAGAAGACTTATTTAGAGATTGATGTGCAATGCGCATTTATCTTTAATCATATATTGAAAGCGGTTACGCTAGCTTTTGTTGATCGAAAGTTACATGAAACCGCAGCAATAGACCATTCTATTTCAGGGATGTGCTCTATTGCTGCGGTTTTTTATATAGAGTCATATTCCAATGTAGGAGGTGAGAGCTGAACATTACGTATGTTTTTCATACAGAGGCTTAATTAAGAAGAGACTTGAAAAGGCGAAGACAGAGGCGTAGTTGCACTTATCCTACATTCATAAAATTTTCGACTGCGTCAACAGACTTCACGCTGAAAATTATTCTTTCTTAATGTACAAAGCGAAAACCAGGGGGGATGTCTTTGGAAAAGCTAAATTCTTGGAAAGTGGGTACATTAGGATTCCAGCATGTACTCGCTATGTATGCAGGTGCTGTAATTGTACCGCTAATCGTTGGACCGGCAATCGGATTAAACGCCGAACAGCTAGCTTATTTAATCTCCATTGATTTATTTACATGCGGGATTGCTACTTTACTGCAAGTGATTGGCGGGAAGCATTTTGGAATTAGGCTGCCTGTCATACTAGGGTGCACGTTTACAGCAGTTGGCCCAATGATTGCGATTGGGAATATGCAGGGGATCACGGCTATCTATGGCGCTATCATTGCCTCAGGAATCATTGTTATGATTTTATCTCAGTTTATGAGTAAAATTATGCGATTTTTCCCGCCCATTGTTACTGGCTCTGTTGTAGCGATTATCGGGGTGTCTTTAATCCCAGTTGCAATGAATAACGCAGCAGGAGGGCAGGGAGATCCTAGCTTTGGGAGTTTAGAAAATTTATTTTTAGCGACTTTGACTCTAGTCTTGATTATTGTGATGAACCGATTTTTCAAGGGGTATATGCGAGCCATTTCGGTGCTGCTTTCATTAATTGCAGGAACAATTGTTGCCTATTTTATGGGAATTGTAAGTTTTGCTGAAGTGTCTAACGCTTCTTGGTTTCATTTGGTTCAGCCTTTTTATTTCGGATTCCCAACATTTAATGTATCAGCCATTCTTACAATGACTCTTGTAGCTATTGTAAGCATGATTGAATCAACCGGAGTGTTTCTAGCATTAGGAGATGTCTGTGAAAAAAAACTTGATTCAAAGGATATTAAAAAAGGGCTGCGGGCAGAAGGTCTTGCGGTTGTCATTGGGAGAATATTTAATTCTTTTCCATATACATCCTTTTCGCAGAATGTTGGACTTGTGGCGCTAACAAAGGTAAAAACAAGAAATGTAGTCATTGCTGCTGGTGTTATTCTCATGATTCTTGGACTTTTGCCAAAAGTGGCTGCCTTAACAACAATAATTCCGATGGCTGTATTAGGAGGAGCGATGATTCCAATGTTTGGGATGGTCATTTCCTCAGGCATTCGCATGCTTTCCAGTGTCGATTTCAGTAAAAATGAAAATCTTCTTATTGTGGCATGCTCGATTGGAATCGGACTCGGTTCAGCCGTAGTGCCAGCTATTTTTGGAAATCTTCCAGAAAGCGTCCGGTTACTAGTTGAAAATGGGATTGTTGTCGGAAGTTTAACAGCAATTTTATTAAATCTGGTATTTAATTATAAAGAAATTAATAGTAGTAAGAGTGAGCAGCTTGAACAATTGAAAAATGATCATTCAATGGAGATCATTTGACGATTCAAAGTAGCTAATTATTTTAATAGATGGAGGTCTTTATATGGATTTAATTTTAAAAAATGCAAATATCCCACAAGGGGATCGTCAAGTATTAACAAATATTCTCGTGAATGAGGGGAAAATTGTTGGATATTCAAATGACATTAGCTTTTTAAATGGAGAAAAAGTAATAGATATTGGCGGTAAGCTCGTTGTCCCAGGATGTATCGATCCCCATACACATTTCATGGATCCGGGCTTTACCCATCGGGAAACCTTTGCGACAGGAAGCCGCTCGGCTATTGCAGGCGGATTGACTACGATCATTGACATGCCTTGCTGCAGCAAGCCTTCCGTAAGGGACGGGGAGAGCTTCCAAAAGAAAATTGGGCCAATCCGTGATCAAGCATATGTAGACTATTGCTTTTGGGGCGGAATGACTGGAGAGGATGCTCGTGAAGGCTGGCTTGATAACGTTTACCCGCAAATAGAGGAAGGGGTTGTTGCATTCAAGGTGTATATGACACCTTCTGTCCCAACCTTCCCTCGCGTTTCCGATGCAGAAATGCTGGAGATTTTTAAAGCTGTCTCAAAAACAGGTTTGCCGATCGGTGTTCACGCTGAAAACTATGATATTTGTACGTTTAACTCTAAGAAACTAGAAAAAGAGGGCCGCTTTGATGGACCTGCATGGGCGGAGGCACGCTCAACTCTAGCAGAAAAGGTAGCAATAGAATTAATCATTAGTTTTGCCGAAGCAACAGATGCACGTGTTCATGTTGTGCATATGACGACAAAGGAAGGCGCGGAACTAGTTAAAGCAGCGAAAAAGCGTGGAGTGAAAGTAACAGCTGAGACTTGCCCGCACTATTTAGTGCTTAATGCAAAAGATTCAATGTCTGAGCGGGGGTCTTTTGCAAAAATTGCACCGCCATTGCGCGGAAAGGAAGATAATGAGGCACATTGGCAAGCCTTGGCAGACGGAACAATTGACTTTGTTGGAACTGACCATGCACCGTACGAAATTGCTACAGAAAAGGATTTTCCAGGTGCAACGATCTGGAATACATTCCCTGGGATTCCAGGTGTAGAAACAATGGTGCCTATTCTTGTGAGTGAGGGATTAAATAAAGGACGTTTATCGCTTTCGCGTTTTGTTGAGGTGACAAGCAGAAATGCGGCTATACACTATGGCATTTACCCGAAAAAAGGCTCAATGGAAATTGGAAGCGATGCAGACTTCACTGTGATTGATCTTGAAAAAGAATATGAAATCGACGAACAGAAAACAGAATCAATGGCAAAATATAACCCGCTTCACGGGATGAAATTAAAAGGAAAGCCAGTTCAAACGATTATCCGGGGCACTGTTGTATATGAAGATGATAAAGGTGTTGTTGGGCAGGCGGGATATGGCCAATATGTACCTCGCCAAAGTATTCAGCGTCTTGATAGAACCTTTAAGTATGAGAAATTTGAAGCAGCCAAGGTGGAAGCAAAGGAAACAGTGAAGCAGAATTAATCAGTTACGTGTTGAGTTGTCGAAGAATCGATAATTTAAAAAATTCGTAGATATGACCTCCAATTTCGTAGATATATTTTAAATATCGCAGATAAATAGATTCATTTCGAAGATAAAACAAGAAAGGATGATACTTTAGTGGAGTTAAAAGGAAATAATCATTGTATCGTGGTTATTGATATGCTGAACGATTTTATTGACGAAAAAGGTGCGCTTTGCTGCAAAAATGGCGTAAAAATTGTTCCTAAGATTAGTGAGTTAGTAGATTTTGCACACGAAAATCAAATTCAGGTCGTTCATGTACAAGAGGCGCATCGAAAGAATGACCGCGACTTCCGGGTGAGACCGGTGCATGCGGTCAAAGGCACATGGGGTTCAGAATTTATTCCAGAGCTGCAGCCGAATGAAGAAAAGGGGGATTATGTTGTTCAGAAAAGAAGACATAGTGCCTTCAGCTTCACAGATTTTGATTTGTTTCTAAGAGAAGAAGAGATTGATACCGTCGTATTAACGGGGGTTTGGACAAATGTATGTGTAAGAAGCACGGCTTCAGATGCTCTTTACCATGGCTATAATGTCATTTGTATTTCTGATGGAACTACATCACAGGATGAAGATATGCATGTATCTGGTCTAAGAGATATTGATATTTTTGGCGATATTTTCACGACAGAGGAGTATAAAGAAGCAGTTAAAAGTAAATTCTCCCAAGACGAAAAAGTTGTCTGATTTCAAGCAAACAAGTGAAAGAAAAACACGGATTTTAGTGGGGATTACCGGAGCGAGCGGATCAATTTATGGATATACATTGATCCGCGCCCTTCATCAATTAGGGATTGAGACGCATGTCATTGCGACGGAAATGGGAGAAAAAGTCATGCAATTTGAGTGCGGGATAGGGATGAAGGAACTTAAGGAATATGCCACGATTCATAGCAACCAGAACTTGTTTGCATCCATAGCTAGCGGCTCTTATCTTACAGATGGAATGGTTATCGTCCCTTGTTCAATGAATACGCTTGGAGCCATTGCAAATGGGGTAGGGGACACGCTTCTTAGCAGATCAGCTAGTGTTATTTTAAAAGAAAAGCGAGAGTTCATTATCGTTCCTCGTGAAGCTCCTTTTAATCTGATTCATTTACGTAATATGACTAGATTAGCAGAATCGGGTGCCTGTATTATGCCAGCTTCACCAGGATTCTATCATAAGCCAACGGAAATTTGGGAGCTAGCAAATTTCATGGTTGCTCGTATTCTTGACATGCTGAGGATCGATCATCGCTTGCTCGAAAGATGGGGTGAAAAAGTATGAATCCTGTTACGATGAGGGCTTTATTAGATGATTGGGAAAATAGAGGGCTATTGTATCGAATCAGGAAAGAAGTAGACCCCCTTTATGAACTAGGAGCGATTATCAATACGAAAAACGGGAAGCAGCCGTTCCTCTTTGAGAAAGTAAAAGGATATCAATCGCAAATGGCGGCTGGGCTTGGAGGAGACAGAGCGCTGGTTGCGGATAGCATGGGTATCCATTCTTCAGAATTGATTCCAAAAATTATTGATTCAATCGTAAATCCGATTCCAACAACTTTAAGGGAGTCAGGTCCAGTACAGGAGAATTTAGTTACCGGTGATTTTGACCTGGCAGATCTTTTTCCCATACCGACTTACCATGCGGATGATTCAGGAGCTTATTATGTGTCAGGTATCCTCGTAGTCAAAGATATAACTGGCCAAAAAAGGTATACATCCATCAGGAGAATGCAATACTTGGGCGGAAATCGGACAAATATCTTAATCACCTCCCCAGAATTAATGGAGCAATATAGCTATTATGAGAAATTAGGTCAACCGATGGAAATAGCTGTAATGTTTGGGGTGGTGCCTGCTGTTGTATTAAGCTCCCAAATAAGCACACATCTCTATCATACAGATAAACTGAATGTTGCTGGTGCTCTACTTGGACAATCTCTAGATGTGGTCCGGTGTAAAACCGTAGATTTGGATGTGCTTGCTGAGGCTGAAATTGTATTCGAAGGGCATATGCTGCCACATGAAAGAGAAATGGAAGGTCCTTTTGGAGAATTAGCTGGCTATTATGGAACTCAGTCTCCACAGCCGATAGTTGAGATTTCAGCTGTTACCTATCGAAATCAAGCCATAAATCAGACGATTTTCCCTTCCAGTTATGAAGAGAGGCTGCCGATGGCACTCGTTCGCGAAGCAACTTTACTTAGTACAGTTCGTCAGGTCGTTCCCAATATTACGGGTGTACATATTCCAATGGGAGGTGTAGCCCGCTATCATGCAGTCATCCAGATAAAAAAGAAATCAGAAGGGGACGGTAAGCAAGCGGCTCTTGCTGCATTTGCCAGTGATAAAGACTTAAAGCATGTTGTTGTTGTAAATGATGATGTAGATATCTTTGATTCAGATGATGTGGAGTGGGCAATAGCTACAAGAGTACAGGCTTCGGAAGATTTATTCATCGTTCCAGGTGCAAAAGGTTCTCCGCTAGAATCGTCCCATAATTTAAGAGGGGTCACAGACAAAATGGGGATTGACGCCACCTACCCGCTTGGTAAAGAAGAACTATTCCGAAGAACGTCTATTCCTATAAATGTTCAACTCGAAGACTATCTATAGAGTCTCCCTCCGGTCTCATGGCACACGAACGAAGATATTTAAAAAGGATTGATGTTGTTTAAGCAGGGAGTGAGTACGTATGAAGGCAATTGGCATGATTGAAACAAGGGGTTTCATTGCTGCCATAGAAGCACTTGATTCAATGGCAAAGGCAGCAAATGTCTGTTTAGTCGATTTAAAAAGAGTGGGTTCAGGGCTTGTAACAGTTATTGTGGAAGGGGATGTAGCTGCCGTTTCAGCTGCCGTTGAAATTGGAAAAACAGCTCACTCGAAAACAGGCGGGGAGCTTGTATCATTTAATGTTATTCCTCGTCCTCATGCAGAGCTTTGCAAGATCCTATAGTGGAGGTGAATAAACGTTGTCCGACTTTATGAAAAGCATTGTCCAAGAGGTGTTGAAACCAAACCAGAAACCGAAGGAGAATCCTCTTTTCAGCGGCGAGACTCGCTTTGCCTATTCAAAATCAATGGCTGGAAACAAATATCCACAATCACCGCCAAATATTGACCGGCCAAACTATCAACAAAAAAACAGACAAAAGAACTTATCTTTTATCAAAGAAGAAACAGTCGAACATAGTGAAAGTAAACGATCTAATAAAGAATTTGCAGCAAAAAATGAATCCGTTCCCTCAGAAAAAGACTATAGCAAGGATCCGCTGGCCATGCTTCAAACGCTGTCGCTCGTCCAAGGAAAGCAGCCGACTCATCAACAGCGGAATCATGCACCTATTCGGAAAAACAATGTTCAGGAAGAAAGCCAATTGATCGGGCAGACACGGGATGGCATGAAAGCTTGGCTGTATTCGAATCCTTATTCCTGCCTGTTGGAAAATTTTCAGCGATCGATAAAATCAAATGCAATCGGAGTGATTACCTCTCCAACATGTCAACCAGGACAGCTTTTCTTATTAAATGAATTATTAAGAGAATACCCGACTATGAAGTACTTTTTGACATGGGACAAGGAAAGCAAGCAATGTTTGGTTCTTGAATTGTATGAAGAGAATGTTGAACTGCTCAAGCAAGCGTTAAAGATATTGTTCAAGCGCCTTTCACAACATTCATATAAACAAATACAAGTATACCAGGCTCATTCACCAAGCCCATGGCTGACAAAGCAATTAGATTTAAAAACACAAGTGGACGGTGTAGCTGTACTCGAAGGAATCGAGAAATATTCAGCCATTTTTCTGCTCGATCGTTTGCTTAAAAAGTCACAGGATAAAAACATACATTATAAGATCGAAAAAAACTACCTATTACTGCACGGATACTACGAAATTGTTAAAGAAGTTTCGGAAGAATTGCTTAAGCAAGCAGAGCGTTTAAGCTAATTTGCAAAGGGAAGGGCGGGAAAAGGATTGCAAGCACTTGGCTTAATTGAAACAGTTGGCTATTTAACAGCTGTTTCAGCCGCAGATGCTGCTGTAAAAGCAGCGGATGTAGAAATTGTAGGAATCGAGAAAGTAATTGGAGTGGGCGGCTACCTTGGGGTAACCGTACATTTTAGCGGGGATGTAGCTGCGGTAAAATCAGCGGTTGAATCCGGGAGGGATGCAGCTGAACGAATCGGGAAAGTGATTTCCTCCCATGTCATTCCAAGGGCACATCAGGAAGTAGCTGGAAAGCTTTTGCCTCATTTTAAACTAGAAAAGAAGTCAGTAATTGAAGACTTGCCGAACCAGGCAGGTTCAGAGGAAGACACGGAAAAATAATCAATTTAAGGAGGCTGCAAAATGGGTGAAGCATTAGGATTAGTTGAAACAAAAGGGCTAGTAGGTGCTGTTGAAGCGGCAGATGCGATGGTAAAGGCAGCAAATGTGGAAATTTGCGGCTACGAAAAGGTTGGCTTTGGACTTGTTACAGTGATGGTCAGAGGAGATGTTGGGGCGGTGAAAGCAGCAACAGATGCTGGAGCAGAAGCGGCAAGCCGTGTGGGTGAACTTGTATCTGTCCATGTCATTCCAAGACCTCATAGCGAGGTAGAAAGAGCCTTATTATCGAAAAAAGGTGAATAAGGATGGTTCCTGAAAAGCAGAGTGTACTGTTAGAGCATACTCTGCATGAACTTTTTTATCACCGTACGGGAAATAAAAAGCTGAAGCTGACAGTTCTGGCTCTAATTACCACTCATCTGATTGGAATGGATTCAGGACTTTCTTTTTTAAGTGAGATTGATAGGGAGGAAGTCATTGTTCGTTTCGCTGCAGAAGACGAGGTGATTACACAGATGTCAATCGAAGAATTAGTAAAGACCATTCGCAATGACAACTGGATTCCCCATCACTTGCTTTCAGAGAAGGTTCTCTCCCATACAGATGTTATCTTAATCCCTAATCTTTCTTTTTCTATGGTGGCAGACATCCTATCTTTTAATGAACAACGAACTTTTGTCCGACTGATTTTAACCGCCTTGATAACAGGAAAAACGGTGATTGCCTTAAAAACTGGAGCAGATCCTTATCATCCGGTTTTGCGAATAAAAGGGATGAATAAAGGGTCAAATGGATTAAAAAGAAAGCTTTATAACCAAATGATGCAATTGAAGGATATGGGGATTAAATTAATCGATGAAAATGAGAAATTATCTACCCAAAAAGTGAAGAAAACGGTTATTAACGAGGAAACCATCCGTTATTTTCATCAGCAAAATATAAAAAGTTTTGCTATTTCGAAAGAAGTGATTATTACACCACTTGCCAGAGATAAAGCAAAAGAATTGAATATTACACTTATGCTTGAATAAGGGGACGATGAATATGCAAATGGGAGTAGTAGTCGGTCGAGTAACAGCAACGAAAAAAGATGAGAATTTGGTAGGAACAAAGCTGCTGATTACCCAGCCGATTGGTATAGATGGCAATATGTTATCGAACCCCATTATTACAGTAGATACAGTAGGTGCTGGAATAGGAGAACGAGTGATATTTGTGTCAGGCAGCATGGCAGGAAGAGCCATTAAGAATAAAGAGGCTCCAATTGATGCAGCAATTATCGGCATCATAGATAGTTTAGAAGGAATGACGTTAGGAGGGTAAGGCTTGTGGACGCACTAAAAGTAAAGAAAGCATTGCAACATCGCAAATTAATAGATGTATTATTGGATCCAAACCTTTTCGCGGATATCGTACTAAAGGGCGGATATTTTATCAATGTCATTACCCGTGAAATTTATGAAGCTGATGTGGCAATCAAGGGTGATTATGTTTTGATGGTTGGCGATGTGAAGGATATGATTGGTCCAAAAACAAAGGTTGAGGAAATGAAGGGGAAGTTCGTCAGTCCGGGATTTATCGATTCACATATGCATTTTGAAAGTGCCATGCTTACGTGCACAGAGTTTTCAAAGCTATCCATCCCGACGGGGACAACGACTTTAATTGGTGACCCGCATGAAATCGGAAATGTACTTGGTGTTGCAGGAATGAAGGAAATGATTGAGGAAGCGAAAACACTGCCGAACCGGATTCTTTTTACTGTTCCATGTGCAGTGCCTGATGCACCTGGTCTTGAAACATCCGGTTTTGATGTAACAGCAAAGGATATGAAGGATTTGCTGACAGATCCTTATGTACAAGGGATTGGGGAAATTCAGAGTTTTAGTAATATCAAACCTGTTTATGAGCATGCACCTGAATTAATTGATGACCTTATAGCTGCTGTTACCTATGCGGATTCAATCGGTAAAACAGTGGAGGGGAACGCACCGGGACTTTTTGGCCGTGAATTAGCAGCACATATAATAAGTGGAGGCACACATGTATCGTGTCACGAAACGACGACTAAAGAAGAAACGGTTGAGAAGCTTAGGTATGGTGTGAGTGTTTTCATGCGTGAAGGCTCGTCACAGCGAAATATGGCAGAATGCATTCGCGCCATTACTGAGGATGGATTAGATTCCAGACGAGCCATCGTCGTTTCGGATGATATGGTTCCAGCGGATCTCTTAAGATACGGTCATATGAATGATATTATTCGCCGTACCATTGCAGAAGGGATGGATCCTGTAGAAGCGATTCAAATGGCAACAATCAATCCTGCGACACATTTTGGCTTCAAGGATGTAGGTGTACTTGCTCCTGGAAAGCGTGCAGATATTGCAATAATTAGTGATTTAAGGAACATGACAATAGATCAAGTATATTTATCAGGGAAAAAAGCTGCAGAAAAAGGCGAATTAACGATTGAGATTCCCTCATATACCTATCCTGAAAGTGTAAAGAAATCAGTGAAACGCAAACCTGTTACGAAAGATGAACTCATCGTAAAGGCGAGTGGAAGTCGTGTTAAGGTCCGTGCAATTGAAGCAATTCCTTTCCAAAATTTAACTGGCTGCAAGGAATTTACCTTACATGTGAAAGATGGTATCGTCCAGCCTTGTTTGAAACAGGATGTGCTTCCGTTACTTGTCATTGAGCGTCACGGACGAACAGGAAAAATCGGAAAAACCTTTTTACAGGGCTTTAATTTGAAAAGCGGAGCAATTGCAGAAAGTGTTGCCCATGACACACATAATATTATTGTAACAGGAACGAATTATGAGGATATGGTTACAGCAGTTAATCGCGTAATCGCAATGGATGGCGGAATTGCCATGATTAAAGATGGAAAGGTCGTTGGAGATTTGCCACTCCGGATTGGCGGGTTAATGACCGATGAATTAACTGGAAAAGAAATGAGCGATAAGGTGGATGAACTTTCTAGGCTTGCTAAAGAAGTACTTGGCTGTGGAATGGAAGTTCCATTTATGCATTTATCCTTCTGGTCATTAGTTACTAGCCCAAAATGGAAAATTACTGATAAAGGGTTAATCGATGTTGATAAATTTGAGGTTATTCCAACTATTGTATAAGAATGTGGCGGGTTTTAACAAGTAAATAACCAAATACCCAGTGGCAAAAAGAGTTTATCTAGTAGCTTCGGATATTTATCTAGCAATTGCCCAAAGTTATCGAGCAAACTTAGAGATTTATCTAGCATTTTTCAATATTTATCTAGCAAATCATCATTAGCCAGAATTATTTATGAAAGGAGATTTTCATGGGCGTTAAATTAGTCGATCTGACACAAGAAATCTATCATGGCATGCCAGTCTTCCCCCTTCATCCAACTACTATGATTTTTCAAAATGTTTCCCATGAAGAAACGCTAGAAAAGATTGGCTTCCCTTTCGCAACAAACAACTTAATTATCAATGAACATGGTCCCACACACAGTGATGCTACATACGAATATGACCCAAATGGAAAGTACATTGATGAAATGCCACTAGAGTACTTTTATGGTCCAGCCGTATGTTTAGATCTATCACATATTCCGGTCAATCGCTCCATTACAAGTCGTGATCTTGAAGCTGCTTTATCACAATCAAGTCAATTTATTGAAAAGGGAGATATTGTTCTCCTCTATACAGGACATTATAACCGTTCCTATGGTACAGATGAATGGCTAACAACGTATACAGGACTAAATTACCAAGCAGCCAAATGGCTTGCTGAAAAGGGTGTTGTCAATATCGGGATTGACGCTCCTGCGATTGATCATCCAGATGATTCTAGCTATTCGGGGCATCTGGTATGCAGAGAATACGGCATGACGAACACTGAAAATTTATGCAATCTAGATCAAATTGCCGGGATGCGGTTTCTTTATTTTGGCTTGCCTCTGCGGATTAGAAAAGGAACAGGCTCTCCGATCAGAGCAGTTGCGGTATTTATTGAATAAGCACGTGCAAGTAAATGCTGAAATTTGAAAAATAGTTCTGGTTTTTGCAATTAAAAAGGTCATAAATAAAGCTTAGTAGGACGCAAGAAAAAGCTTGTTAATGCAAATGACATCGGAATGCCGCAAAAAAGCTGATAGTGTCCAAAATAAAGTCCGATTGCCTCAAAAAGCCTTTTAGATTGCAAAAAAAAATTGTCATTAGCAAAAATAATGATTTGCCCTCCATATTTATCGTTCACGTAAAATAAAAACATTGCAGGTGATAAAATGTTCAATCAAGAACGGATTCGTGAGGAAATTATCATTCCGCCGTACGAAGGAAGAAGTGCATTTCTTAGAAAGGGAGAAGAGCTCATTATTATTGATATGGACGGCAAACAAGTAGGTGATTTTGTTTGCTTTAATCATGCGGATCCAACGGAATATGTCTCTCCCGTCCATATGAGGGCTTCCTTGAGCAGCATCCGGTTAAAAACGGGTGATTTTCTATATAGCAACAAACGGCGCCCGCTTATGCAGCTTGTTGAAGATACGGTAGGAAAGCATGACTTCTTCTTTCCGGCTTGCGATTACTACCGCTATAAGGTGGATTTTGATCTGGAGGATCATCCTAACTGTCATGATAACCTGCAAATGGCGTTGAAAAAATACAACATCGATCCCCCAGTAATACCAGATCCCATTAATCTATTTATGAATAATGTTGTAGATGATTTAGGCGATTACTTTATTGCTGAACCGCTTTCGAAGCCTGGTGATTTTGTGCGGCTGAAAGCGTTAGATGATACTGTAATTGCATGCACAACATGTTCACAGGATCTTGCGCCTGTTAATGGATGGAAAGTCACATCGTTAAAAATGCAAATTGTGGAGGCGAGATGATGGATAATGTCCAGTTTCTCCAGAGCTTGCTCCGTATCAGTAGTTCAAATCCTCCAGGGAATGAACATGAAGTAACAAAGGCTTTTGTTGAAAGATGCAAGATGAATGATTTGCCTTATAAAGTAACGAATCTTGGAAATAACCGCAGTAATTTTGAGGTTACCCTGAAAGGCTCGGAAGGAAAGCATCTCTTTTTTTGCGGACATATGGATACGGTATCACCAGGAGAAGCAGAATGGGATTACGCTCCTTTTTCTGGTGAGATTATTAGCAACAAGATTTACGGCAGAGGCGCATCCGATATGAAGAGCGGTTTAGCGGCGATGTTTTTAGCCGTTGAATCGATATTTTTAGAAAAAATCACTCCTTTACCAACTATTACATTCCTTGCTACAGCTGGTGAAGAAGTAGACAGCTGTGGGGCTAGAGCATTCCTCGATGAAAACGAGGATCGTACGATTGATGCACTTGTAATTGGTGAGCCGACAAATGAGAAAATTGTTGTTGGTCATAAAGGGGCGCTTTGGTTAGAAATTACTGCTTTCGGGAAAACCGCTCACGGATCAATGCCGGATCATGGAATTAATGCAGTCGATCATATGGTGCATGTGATCAATGAGTTATCGGCACTGAAATTAAACTGGAAAATTGCAAATGAGCCCCTTGGCAGCAGCAGTTTAGCTGTGACGATGATTGAAGGCGGTATCCAGACAAATGTTATTCCTGACCGTTGTACCATTCGAGTGGACATTCGAACCGTCCCCCCTCAAGATCATGAGAAATTGATTAATGAACTAAACAATAAATTAGATAAACTTATCGAGAACCATCAGCTTCATGAATATAAAGTAACAAAAATATTAGATCGGCCGTCCATAATTACATCATCATCAACCTCTCTTATTCAGTGTGCCTTAGCTATCAAAGGTGAAGCAGCTGATCAATGCTTCGGTGTTTCTTATTATACAGACGGTGCGGTCCTCAATCCGAGAAGCGAAATCCCAACTTTAATTTATGGTCCTGGAGATGAAAAACTGGCTCACCAGCCAAACGAATCAGTAAGCATCGATGCATTTATACGCTCAATTGAATTTTATAAAAAACTTGCGCTTACGTTTGACTCTAAAATGGATTGGCAAAAGAGTCCGCTGCAAGGAGGAATGAAATGAGGAGCATCCTAATTAAAAATGCCGAAATCATTACGATGAACACAAATGAAGAAATCATTACTGGTGATATTTACATTGTGGATGATCGAATTAGAGAGATTGGCCAAAATCTATCACATGCAGCAGATAAAGTAATCGATGCGACTGGCCGAACAGTAATTCCAGGCTTCATTCAGACACATATTCACCTTTGTCAGACGTTATTTCGGGGGCAGGCAGATGATCTGGAACTGATGGACTGGTTAAAGCAGAGAATTTGGCCTCTTGAAGCATCACACGATGAGGAATCCATTTATTATTCGGCTATGCTTGGAATCGGAGAGCTTATACAAAGCGGAACGACAACAGTAGTAGATATGGAAACCGTTCACTATACGGATTTTGCCTTTCAGGCAATAGCGGAGAGCGGTATCCGTGCACTAGCTGGTAAAGTCATGATGGATAAGGGAAAAGAGGTTCCTGTCCGCTTACGTGAAAACACAAAGGAATCTCTCCAAGAAAGTGTTGATTTACTTGAAAAATGGCATAGGTATGATGACGGTCGAATCCAATATGCATTTTGCCCAAGATTTGTTGTTTCGTGCACGAAAGAATTACTAACAAACGTAAGGGATCTTTCAGCAACGTACAAGGTTTGCGTTCATACACATGCCTCTGAAAATGCGAATGAAATCCTGCTTGTTGAAAAAGAACACGGCATGCGAAACGTTGTCTATTTAGATCATATTGGTCTAGCCAATGAACGCCTAATTCTTGCTCATTGCGTTTGGCTTGATGAAGAAGAAAAAAGAATAATTGCAGAGCGTGGGGTGAAGGTGAGCCACTGTCCAGGCTCCAATCTAAAGCTGGCTTCAGGTGTAGCTGAAGTGCCTTCACTTCTTGACCATCAGGCACATGTAAGTTTAGGTGCTGACGGCGCTCCGTGCAATAATAATCTGGATATGTTTAATGAGATGAGACTAGCAGCTATTATTCAAAAGCCAGGTCACGGACCAACAGCGATGAACGCAAGAACAGTCTTCCGCATGGCAACAATTGGAGGAGCAAGGGCAGTAGGAATGGAAAAGGAAATTGGCAGCATTGAGCCGGGCAAAAAAGCAGATTTAGCTATATTAAACTTAAACGATTTTCACGTGTATCCTTCATACGATATTGATCCAATTTCAAGGATTGTCTATTCTGCTACCAGGGCAGATGTGGAATCAACGATTGTAAATGGGAAATTATTAATGGAAAATCGACAACTGAAAACGATTGATAAAGCAATTATATTAAAAGAATCTAATTTTGCGATTAAAAGGCTAATGAAAAAGCTTGAGAATGTAGCATATTAATACAATTGAAAAATATTTTGTCAATGATTAGAAAATGAGCCAACTTTTATGTAGAATAAAGATGACGAAAAATATCTGGTGTCAGCGCCTAGCCCCTCGAGGGTCTACAGCCAATCCCTGAAAAAGAAGGGAACACCTTTTTCATGAGGCTTGTCCTATGCATGTTGTGGCTGAGCACAAGGAAGCTCCTCTGAGTAACCATGCAGGAACAATATGCACTTTGATTGTTCCGAAGGCGCTTACGCTTTTAAATTAGGAGGTACATAAATTGGCGATTGAAATTCCAAGCCGGGATGAGCTCGGTGTCATCTTAAAAAAAGCAAAAAGAATTGCTGTTGTTGGTTTAAGCGGCAATCCTGAAAGAACATCTTATATGGTTTCAAAAGCGATGCAGGATGCTGGCTATGAGATTATTCCAGTTAATCCAACTGTGGATGAAGTTATGGGTGTAAAAGCGGTAAAATCTTTAAAAGATATTGAGGGGCATATTGATATCGTCAATGTGTTTCGCCGTTCAGAGCATCTGCCACAGGTCGCTGAGGAATTTGCAGAAATTGATGCCGAAGTGTTTTGGGCACAGTTAGGGTGTATCAATGAGGATGCCTATCATTTTCTTAAGGAAAAGGGTTATACAGTTGTAATGGATCGGTGCATTAAAGTAGAACACGCCTTAACAAAATAAGCGAAAGTGCATGAGATCGAATAAGGTCTCATGTTTTTTAATTATTTTTCAAAAACGTTGAAACAAAGGGGTTTATATGCACAAAAAGCATGGATGGATGAAAGAATTAACAAAGACGTCATTTGCCAAAACTGAATAAATAGATACAATAAACAATAGGCAACGATAAAAATTATGGTAAAATAAAAAGATAGAACATTCGTTCTTACTATCTGTTTTTCCATATAAATAAAGGATATTTATTATTTTAAACGAATACATAAACGAGTGTTTAACTGTATACATAGAATAAAATTTTGTTAAGCTAATCAGAATTTATATCCATAAATTCTGAACGCATAAGAAAAACTAGGGCATTCGCCGAAAGGCTTGGTGGATGCCAAGTTTATCTAATCGCAAAAGGTTTTCTATATACAAGCAAGTTGTTAACCTGCGTTCTTGGTAAATGAAAGGGGTATGTTTGTGGCAAGGAATCAAGAAACTTTTGATTATAATGATGATGCCATACAAGTACTCGAAGGGCTTGAAGCTGTAAGAAAACGCCCTGGGATGTACATTGGAAGCACAGATGCAAGAGGTCTTCACCATCTTGTTTATGAAATTGTCGACAATGCGGTGGATGAAGCGCTGGCAGGATTTGGAGACCATATTATTGTCAAAATACATAAAGATAATTCAATAAGCGTAATAGATAAAGGCCGTGGAATGCCGACTGGTATGCACCGTATGGGCAAACCGACTCCAGAGGTGATTTTAACCGTCCTTCATGCCGGCGGAAAGTTTGGTCAAGGCGGCTATAAAACGAGTGGTGGCTTACATGGTGTGGGTGCTTCAGTTGTGAATGCATTATCCGAATGGCTTGTTGTTAAGATTAAGCGTGACGGAATCGTGTATGAACAGCGCTTTGAAGATGGCGGCAAACCGGTGACTACCCTTGAAAAGGTAGGCAAAACAAATCAATCAGGAACAACCATACATTTCAAACCTGATCCATCCATTTTTTCAACAACTACTTATAATTATGAAACGCTATGTGAGCGCTTGCGAGAATCTGCATTTTTGTTAAAAGGGATGAAAATTGAAATCATTGATGATCGCAATGGTGTCCAAGAAATCTTCCATTATGAAAATGGCATTGAAGCATTTGTTGAATATTTAAATGAAGAAAAAGACGTCCTTCATCCAGTTGTCAGCTTTGAAGGACAGCATAATGAAATTGAAGTGGAGTTTGCCTTTCAATTTAATGACGGCTATTCAGAAAATGTTCTATCGTTTGTAAATAATGTCCGTACAAAAGATGGCGGTACACATGAAGCTGGATCAAAAACAGCTATGACTCGGATATTTAATGAATATGCAAGAAAAGTAAATCTCTTAAAGGAAAAAGAAAAGAATCTTGATGGTTCAGATATTCGTGAAGGGTTCACAGCAATCATTTCTGTCCGCGTTCCTGAGGATCAGCTTCAATTTGAAGGGCAAACAAAGGGGAAGCTTGGGACGAGTGAAGCACGTTCAGCAGTAGATTCTGTTGTATCTGAGCATCTTACCTATTTCCTTGAAGAGAATCCAAACATCAGTTCACTGTTAATTAAAAAAGCAATCAAAGCCTATCAAGCGAGAGAAGCAGCTCGAAAAGCTCGTGAGGATGCTAGAAGCGGAAAGAAAAGGAAACGATCAGAAGCGGTCCTATCTGGTAAATTAACGCCTGCACAATCACGTAATCCAGAGAAAAATGAATTATATTTAGTTGAGGGAGACTCAGCTGGAGGTTCTGCCAAACAAGGAAGAGATCGACGCTTTCAGGCTGTATTGCCACTTAGAGGAAAAGTTATTAACACTGAAAAGGCAAAGCTTGCAGATATATTTAAAAATGAAGAGATTAATACAATCATTCACGCTGTCGGCGGGGGTGTCGGAGCGGATTTTAACGTTGAGGATATCAATTACGATAAGGTAATTATTATGACAGATGCAGATACAGATGGAGCGCATATACAGGTGCTGCTTCTGACCTTCTTCTACCGTTATATGAAACCTTTAATTGATGCCGGAAAAGTTTTCATTGCCTTGCCTCCTTTATACAAAGTCAGCAAAGGAACTGGAAAAAAGGAAATCATTGAATATGCATGGAGTGATGATGACCTTCAGGATACGATAAAAAAAGTGGGAAAAGGTTATATTCTTCAGCGATACAAAGGACTTGGGGAAATGAATGCAGACCAGCTATGGGACACGACAATGGATCCAGAAACAAGAACATTGATCCGAGTGAGAATTGATGATGCTGCAAGAGCAGAGCGACGTGTGACAACGCTTATGGGAGACAAGGTTGAGCCGCGCCGTAAATGGATAGAATCGAATGTAGCATTTGGACTAGAAGAAGATGCTAGTATTCTTGAAAATGAGAATATTTCTGTTTTAGAGGAGGGAAATGAATAATGAGTGCATCGGAAAAATTTCGTGACCTCCCTCTTGAAGACGTTCTTGGTGATCGATTTGGCAGATATAGTAAATATATTATACAGGAACGTGCCTTACCTGATGCGCGTGATGGATTAAAGCCTGTTCAGCGCAGAATTCTATATGCCATGCATGTAGAAGGAAATACGCATGAGAAAGGATTTAGGAAATCGGCGAAAACAGTCGGTAACGTTATCGGTAATTATCACCCGCATGGAGATTCATCTGTGTATGAAGCAATGGTTCGGATGAGCCAGGATTGGAAGGTTCGTAATCTGCTCGTACAAATGCATGGGAATAACGGGAGTATTGACGGGGATCCGCCTGCAGCGATGCGTTATACGGAAGCGAGATTATCAGCAATATCATCAGAATTGCTGAAGGATATCGAAAAAAGAACAGTTGACTTTATCCCAAACTTCGATGATACATCTGAAGAACCAACCGTACTACCAGCCATGTATCCGAATCTTCTCGTAAACGGTTCAACAGGGATTTCAGCTGGTTATGCCACAGAAATTCCCCCGCATCATTTGAATGAAGTTATCGATGGTGTGATTCACCGTATGGACCATCCTAATTGTACTGTTGATGAACTTATGGAGCATGTAAAGGGTCCAGATTTTCCTACAGGCGGGATAATCCAAGGGGTTGAAGGGATTAAGAAAGCCTATGAAACAGGAAAAGGAAAAGTAATAGTCCGCGGAAAGGCTGAGTTTGAAGATATTCGAGGCGGCAAGAAGCAGATTGTGATAACGGAAATTCCATATGAGGTTAATAAAGCAAACCTCGTTAAGAAAATTGACGAGTTTCGCTTAGACCGCAAAATTGAGGGAATCGCAGAGGTCCGTGATGAAACAGACCGAACAGGTTTGCGGATTGTGATTGAATTAAAAAAGGATGCAGATCCGGAAGGGGTCCTTCATTACCTTTATAAAAATAGTGATCTGCAAATAACTTATAATTTTAATATGGTTGCAATTCATAACCGTCATCCTAAG
This sequence comes from Cytobacillus praedii, assembly GCF_001439605.1. Classification (GTDB taxonomy): domain Bacteria; phylum Bacillota; class Bacilli; order Bacillales; family Cytobacillaceae; genus Cytobacillus; species Cytobacillus praedii. The sequence continues at coordinate 37,926 of NZ_LMBX01000012.1, read as the reverse complement.
CTGATGGGCCTCAGAGAATTATTAGATGCCTATATTGGTCATCGAAAAGAAGTGATCACAAGAAGATCAGAATTTGATTTAGAAAAGGCACAGGCACGACAGCATATTGTTGAGGGTTTAATGAAAGCCCTCTCTATCTTGGATGAAGTAATTGCAGCCATTCGTGCATCGAAGGATAAGCGGGATGCGAAAGATAACTTGATTGCTAAATTTTCGTTCACAGAACCACAAGCTGAAGCAATCGTTTCATTACAGCTTTACCGTCTTACGAATACTGATATTACAGCTTTGCGTGCAGAGGCAGAGGAGCTAGCTAAGAAAATTGCTGAGCTTACGGCTATTTTACAAAGTGAAAAGAAGCTCCATGCTGTTATCCAAAAAGAGCTAAAAGATGTGAAAAAGCGTTTTGCAGATGATCGCCGAACAAAAATTGAAGCAGAAATTGAAGAAATCAAAATAAATCTCGAAGTTCTAATCGCGAGCGAGGATGTTATTGTAACTGTTACGAAGGAAGGGTACGTGAAAAGGACGAGCCAGCGTTCATTTGCTGCATCCAACGGGCAGGATTTCGGAATGAAGGATTCGGATCGTTTGCTTGCACAGCTGGAGATGAATACAACAGATGTACTGCTTGTATTCACTAACAAGGGGAATTATTTATATTGCCCTGTTCATACTCTGCCAGATATTCGCTGGAAGGATCTTGGCCAGCATATTGCTAATATTATTCCAATCGACAGTGATGAAACAATTATTAAGGCACTGCCGATTAAAAGCTTTGACACCTCTTCATTTTTACTTTTTACAACAAAAAATGGAATGGTTAAGAAAACAGAATTGAAGGAGTATAAGGCACAGCGCTACTCAAAACCATTAGTTGCAATCAATGTAAAAGGTGATGACGAGGTCATTGATGTTTATGAAACTGACGGGACAAAAGAACTCTTTATTTCAACATATAATGGCTATGCCCTCTGGTTCCATGAAGAAGAGGTAAACATTGTTGGTACAAGAGCAGCCGGAGTGAAAGGCATCAATTTAAAAGATGGTGACTTTGTTACTGGCGGGCAATTAATTGATCCATCTAAGGCACAAACAGTTGTTATTGTTACCCAGCGCGGTTCAATCAAAAGAATGAAATTAACTGAATTTGAACGAACTTCCAGAGCGAAGCGCGGTGTTGTCATGCTGAGAGAATTGAAATCAAATCCGCATCGTGTGATTGGCTCAGTGATTGTAGCGGATAATGATCATATTTTTATCGAATCGGATAAGGGTCATATCGAATCAGCAAAAGCAGCTAACATTAGATTTAATGATCGGTATTCAAATGGTTCATTCATAATTGATGAATCAGAATATGGTCAAGTGGCAGATGTTTGGAAAGTAGCTGTTTCAGAAAAAGAGAATATAACTGGTGAATAAATGAAATCCCCTGCTTTTGGTGGGGGATTTTCTTATTTCTCACTTAAAAAACGTACAGGTAAAAAAATCAACTTGTCTATTATTTATAATTTTGATAGATTAGAAAAAGTAATATTATTTTGAAATAGTAAGATATCTATCTAGAATCGACACAAGGGAGGAAAAGCATGGAATTTTTAGAATCAGTCATTGGATATTTGAATGACATCATTTGGACCTATATTTTGATTGCAGCTTTAATTATTTTAGGTCTTTACTTCAGTTTTAGAAGTAAATTTGTTCAATTGCGCTATTTTGGTGAAATGTTTCGTATATTGGGTGACAAGTCGATGGTCTCCGCAGATGGAAAAAGAGGAATATCCTCTTTCCAGGCCTTCTGTATAAGTGCGGCTTCAAGGGTAGGCACAGGAAATATTGCAGGGGTGGCAACAGCAATTGCTACAGGCGGTCCTGGTGCTGTATTTTGGATGTGGCTGATTGCCTTTTTAGGAGCTGCATCGAGCTTTGTTGAGAGTACGCTTGCTCAAATTTACAAAGTAAAAGATAAGGATGGTTTCCGAGGCGGCCCTGCTTATTATATGGAAAAAGGGCTAAACAAACGCTGGATGGGAATTGTTTTTGCCATTATCATTACGTTCTGTTTTGGTCTTGTATTCAACTCTGTCCAATCGAATACAATTTCTCTTGCTTTTAATGAAGCATTTGGAACTAACCGTTTAACGATGGGAATCATTCTTGCAGTATTAACGGCAATTATCATTTTTGGCGGAGTTAAACGTATTGCTAATGTTTCACAAGTAGTTGTACCAATTATGGCTGTTATTTATTTATTCGTTGCTATCGCAGTGGTTATCATGAATATCACTGAAATTCCAGATCTTATTGTTATGATTGTTAAAGGCGCATTTGGACTGGATGAAGTACTAGGCGGTACGATTGGTGCTGCGATTATGATGGGTGTTAAACGCGGCCTGTTCTCTAATGAGGCAGGTATGGGGAGTGCACCGAATGCGGCTGCAACTGCTGCTGTTAGCCACCCAGTCAAACAAGGACTGATTCAAACGTTAGGCGTGTTTGTTGATACAATTCTTATTTGTTCTGCAACCGCATTTATTATTCTTCTATATGGCGACTTTTCAACATCAGATTTAACAGGGATTCAATTAACACAAGCTGCATTAAGTTCTCATATAGGTTCATGGGCACCGATTTTTGTTGCTGTTGCTATCTTCTTATTCGCATTTACATCAGTGATAGGCAACTATTATTATGGGGAAACAAATATTGAATTTATTAAAAACAGCCCTGCTGCACTATTCGTTTATCGTTTAGCTGTTATTGGAATGGTGATCTTCGGTGCTGTTGTTGATTTAGCGATTGTGTGGAATCTTGCTGATTTATTTATGGGGATTATGGCATTAATCAATCTAGTCGCTATTGTCATGCTCGGAAAAGTAGCCTTTGCTGCCTTAAAAGACTATAAGGCTCAGCGCAAAGAAGGCAAAGATCCTGTTTTCTATGCCGATTCTATTCCTGGTATAGATGGAATAGAATGCTGGGAAACAAAGGAAGAAGCGTTGAAAAATCAAGGGTAATATCAAATGAAAAGCCTCCTGTATTTACGAAGCAGGAGGCTTTTTTCTATTTAATCCCCTTTTATTCCTACATTATTTTTCCAAAATTGGACATACTAACGTATGAAAGCAAGGGAGGTATTTTCAATGAAAAAAGAAATGATTTTTGCACTTGCAGCTTTATTCTTTATGACTCTTTCGATTACCGGGGTTTATGCAGGTGAGAATAACAGTAAATGGAAAACGATGTCTAAGAATAGCATGGATGTGACAGGGGATGGAAAAGATGACTTAATTGAAATAAGAGGGATTCCATATGAGGAAGGGCAGCAATTTCTTAAAGAAATCCAACTGCACATTTCTGCCTCCAATGGACAAGAATACAAAATGGAGTTGGATGGCGGTTATAATCCGCATGTTCAATTTGTTGATTTAAACCATGATAAAGTGAAGGATATGTATGTGAGTATTGAAACAGGTGGAAGCGGGGGAATTTCAAATCATTATTTGTATACCTTAAAGGACTTTAAGATTACAGATATAACAGTTCCTGATCCACTCGTAATTAACGGGCAATTTCATAATGGCTATAAAGCTTCAATCACGATCCAGGAGACAGGAAAATCAGTTACCTTTGATTTAAGGAATAGAGGAATGGATTATGAAAAAAGCGGCCTTTTTATAAATGGGAAGCTTAGTGAACCGACAGAGCTGATGGTGGATGGTTACTCTAGTTTAAAACCTGTTATTTTTAATGGGGAAAATTATGGATTAACGGGCGTTCAAGCTATAAGCGGTGCTTACCATGCAGATTGGATTGCAAATGTTGTATCTACATGGATGTATGAAAATGGGAAATGGATCCTAAAGGACACGAAAATTATGGAAGGAAAAAGAAAGAAAAATAGGCATTAATCACGTTTTTCATTCATTTCTCATAAACTGTTGAAAATGGTGTTGTGTAAAGGGGGTCACATAAAGTATGAACAATTGGGATCCGACGAAAATAACTGTCCTATATTTACCGCCAGCAACTGAATTTCGACCAGTTGATCGTCGAAAATATACTTGGACACAATCGAAGACAACCGGAGAATCATATTTATCCATTGGGTATCAATATGACTTTAATGCCATACAAGTAGAATTTCGTGATGAGGTACTAGCAGAATGGACGCCACAAATGGGCCAATACGTTCTCAGTGGAAAAATCTTTATAAGTGATGAATCATTTGATGAAAAGTATGCAAATGTTCGCTTTTTAATCTTTCAACGGGAAGTAAAAAGTGCTTTAGCGGCCATGATATTTGGGGATCGACCATTTTTCTCTAACTATCCTTGGCTTTTAGATTCACCGATATATATTCATTTCCAATCAAATTATAAAGATTTTAATAAGATTATCTATTATGAAACTCCTCGGCAATATTTAAATGAAGCCATGCAGCTTTTGGGAACATAACGGTCCTTTACCTGGCACAGGAATACTACCTGTGTTTTTTTGTTCCTCGAAGATTTTAAAGAAACTAGGTATAAGCTTGGTAAATGGAAACAAGATAGTAGAAGAGGAGTGATTTGATAGTGGAAAAGAAAAATGAAAAGTCCTTTCAACTTAGCTATGAGTCTGATGGAAAAATGGGAAAGATAAAAAAAGAATTGAACTTAAAAAAAGACACTGCACAAATCTTCTTTAATAATACACAAAATAGTGAATAAAAAGGAAGCAGGCACAGCATGTGCCTGTTTTTTTATATGCTCATGCATATGTGCCGGCAGATCCTTTTTCTTTGAATAAATCTACAAAGTTTTGTGCGGCCTTAGATAACGAATGGTTTTTTAACCATATTAATCCCACTGGGGAAGATAGCTTTGTACTTGTAATTTTATAAGAATTTATAGGATATCCTTCATGCTGCTTAAGAACAGTTTCTGGAACAATAGATGTGCCAAAATCGGCTGAAATTAGATCGAGCAAAAGTGTAATATCTGAACATTCACCAATGATATGAGGTTGTAAGGAAAGTCGTGAAAATGCCTCGGAAATTAAATAATGTACACCTAACCCCTCTGTACTCGGCAAAATAAGCGGATATTCATAAATTTTTTCAAGTGTGACTTCTTCATCGAGTATTTGATGTTTGTTGGATGTCACAAAATAAAACGGCTCGGTATATAGGTGATGTACTGAAAAATCATCCACATTTAGCGGCAAACGAATGAATGCGAGTTCTATTGTTCTATTTCTAACTAGTTGACAGAGATAAAAGGATTCATTTTGGAGAATTTTATATGTAACTTTAGGATATTGTTTTTGAATTTCTTGTAGAATCTCAGATAACCTATCTACAGAAAATGTATTCACACCTATTGTTAGCGGCCCGCTTACTCCGGCACCAACTTCTTTTACCTCAATTTTTGCTTCTTCCATCAATTGAGTCATTTGTAATGCATATTTATATAAGATTTTGCCTGCGTTCGTAACTTTAAAATACTTTCCACTTCTTTCTACTAATTTTGTCCCAAGTTCCACTTCCATTGTTTTCAATTGCTGGCTCAATGGGGGTTGTGACATATGAAGTCTTTCTGCAGCAGCAGAAATTTTCCCTTCCTCAACAATGGCGATAAAGTATCTCAACTGTCTAATGTCCATTTTCAAGAGCCTCCTTTTAACTATATGAAAAAAATTAGTAAGACTTATTTTCTTTATATTTTTCATATAGTTAATCCAATGATAGCATATTAGTATCGGAGGAAAAAGAAATGATGAAAGTTCGGATTTTCTTGGTTTTATATGTTTTTCTGCTCACTGCATGTCAGTCAAATGAGGATTCCTTACAAAGTCCTTCTAATGGAACACAAACAGAACAGGGGGAAAAGTTGATGGATCAAGGACAATTAATTGAATCAGCCGAGAAAGGAGACATTGAGAAAGTACTGCAGTTACTTGAAAATGGAGCAGACATCAATGTGACAGACAACAGAGGAAGAACAGCCGTAATGGCAGCTACCTATAACAATCAGGTAGAAATGGTTAGAAACCTGATCGAAAAAGGAGCAGACATTAATATTCGTGATAAAAATCTGAATAACGTACTTTTGTACGCTGGTGCTGAAGGGATAAACGAAATTGTCAAATTAGCAAACGAGGCAGGAGCTGATCCTTCACTTACTAATCGATTTGGAGGTACTGCCCTAATTCCAGCATCTGAACGAGGACATGTTGAGGTTGTGAAAGAACTTCTCACTAATTCAGATATAGATGTAAATCATATCAATGATTTGCATTGGACAGCCTTATTAGAAGCGATTATTTTAGGAGACGGGGGAAAGAAACATCAAAAAATTGTTCAATTGTTAGTTGACCATGGAGCGGATGTTTCTATAGCGGACAAAGATGGGATTACACCGCTAAAGCATGCTCAAAATCGCGGATTCCGAGAAATAGAAGAAATCCTGCTTAACCATAGAAGTAACTATTAAAGGAGGGCAACCGAAAGTGACAAAAAATGAATATTGGCTAACAAATCTCAGATTAGAAGTTGGTTACTACTATGAAAATGGTGCCATCACAGGAACAAAAACAGAAATTTTCCATGTGAGAATTCAAGATGGAAAAGTACTTGAAATTGTTTCAGCTGACAAGCAGTTAGAACCCCAATTACCTAAATGGGATGCAAATCATTATTTAATGCTTCCATCCTTTAGAGATATGCACATTCATATTGACAAAACATATTATGGCGGACCTTGGAAAGCACCAACTGTTCCAACTAAGGGGTTACTGACAAGGTTAGAAGAAGAGGAGGAGCTGCTTCCGCGGTTATTGCCTGTCGCTGAGGAAAGGGCAAAAAAATTAATAGATTTACTCTTGCGTGCGGGCTCTACCCATATCCGTACGCATTGTAATATTGATCCTTATATCGGGTTAAAAAATCTTGAAGCTACTTTACGGGCAAAAGAGTCTTACAAAAATAAAGCTTCCATCGAAATTGTTGCTTTCCCGCAACATGGCTTATTACGAAGTCAATCTGTTTCACTTATTCGAGAGGCATTGCAAAATGGCGCCTCCCTAGTAGGTGGTGTTGACCCAGCATCCATAGATGAAAATATTGAGAAATCATTACAAACGGTGATGGAACTTGCAGTTGAGGCAAATGCCAACATTGATCTCCATATTCATGATCCAGGCCATCTGGGAATATTTACGTTTAAGAGATTGGCATCCTTAACTGAGGAAGCGGGTTGGCAAGGAAGGGTAACGATCAGCCATGCGTTAGCCTTAGCTGATGTCTCTCATCAAGAAGCAGACGAAGTTGCAGAACTGCTGGCTAATAATGGGATTTCAATTACATCCTCTGTTCCTATTAGAAGAACGATTCCAATTCCTCTCTTACAGGAAAAAGGAGTAGAGATTTCATTAGGTGATGATAGTATAACCGATCACTGGTCCCCATTTGGAAAAGGAGACAGTTTAGAAAAAGCAGGTACGTTAGCAGAACGTTTTGGCTTGAGTGATGAACGTTCGTTAGGACAAACATTAAGGTTTATTACTGGAGGCATAGTTCCTTTAAATAACGAAGGAGAGCAAGTTTGGCCGAAAGTAGGAGATGATGCTGATTTTGTTATCGTTGACGCGAGTTGTTCAGCTGAAGCAGTTGCAAGAAGAGCTAGGAGAGTAGCAGTATTCTTTAAAGGGAATGTAGTTTCTGGCTCATTATAATTAATGGAAAGAAAGGATTGATGGGAGATGAAATCATCTTTTTGGTTAATAAATGCACAATTAGAGAGCGGATACCGTTTAGAAAATGACGTGATAACAGGAACAGATACAGAATCCTGCCATCTTTTAATTACGGATGGGAAAATTGAGAAGATTATTGCAGCTCACGAGGCTATTACAGACAATTTACCGAAAAAAGATGCAAACCACTTGTTGGTTCTTCCATCGTTTATCGAAAAACATTGTCATTTAGATAAAACTATACTAGGAGATAGATGGCGTTCGGTTACACCAGTTAAAAGTATTTTTGAACGCCTTCAAATCGAGAAGGATACTCTTCCTGCATTGGGAACAACTACACAGGAACGAGCAGAAAAATTACTCGATGTTTATTTAAAAGCCGGAGTTACTCATGTACGGACACATGTTGATATCTATCCTGAAGTGGGATTAAAGAATTTAGAAGAGGTTCAAAAAGCACTTCAAACTTTTAATGGTCAGTTATCATATGAAATTGTTGCATTCCCGCAACATGGGTTATTACGATCAAATGCCAAAGAATTAGTAAGAGAAGCCCTGCACCAAGGAGTCAGCTTTGTGGGCGGAGTAGATCCAGCTACAGTTGATGGGGATATTGAAGCCTCTCTTCAAGAAATGGTCGCACTAGCATTGGAAGGTGACGTGGGAATAGATTTGCATTTACATGATGCAGACCATTTAGGCATCTTTACGATGAAAAGGCTGGCTCAGCTTACAAAGGATGCTGGCCACCAAGGAAAGGTATCAATTAGTCATGCATTTGGACTCGGCGATATAGCTCAATATCAAGCGGAAGACATGGCAGAACGATTGGCTGATGCAGGAATCACTATTATTACGAGTGTCCCTTTAGGGAGAAAATTTCCGCCAGTAGGCTTATTACGTCGGAAAGGAGTATCTGTTGCAGTTGGGTGTGATAATATTTTGGATGTATGGTCCCCATTTGGAAATGGCGACATACTAGAACGTGCAGGCCGTTTAGCAGAAATTTCTGGATGGACAGATGAACGGTCATTAGCACAAACACTCTATTTTATTACCGGTGGAAAAACACCTCTTAATCAAAATGGAGATCAGGTTTGGCCAAAAGCTGGAGATGAAGCGAGTTTTGTTTTCGTTGAAGCATCGTGTTCTGCTGAAGCAGTCGCTAGAAGATCTAACCGAGTTGCTACCATGTTTAAAGGAACTATTGTTTCAGGTACTCTTGAATCTAAATAAGAATAGCAGTATGTGAATGAATAAACTCGAAATTATTTATAAATAGCTCTAAAAACAGAAAGACTCCATTTAATGGGGTCTTTCTGTTTTAGAGCTTGCAGTTGGGTCTGGATATGGACACTTTATCTTCTAGTAATGATAATAATCCTTCTTTAATAAAGACAATCTTATTTCTGGAATGCATGGGAATTTAAATAGGTAAATATTAAATTTATTTTATACTTTTTTTCAATAATTTTAAGATGCAGTTTATAGCCAGTTAAGTTGTTATTTATATAATCAAGATGTTAGTAATTTTAATCTATTAATGTGGAGGGAGCACGGAGGAAGTAACCAGGTGGTGATCATTAATATAGTATTTTCGAGGAGGTTTTTATACTACTTAGCTTCCACTCATATGAGTGATGAAAAATTTCTAATAAGGGTAACCATGAATAGCCAGTAAGGAATGATCCTATTAAGGTGTATGTTGCCCGCAAACATGGAAAATAGCGCTCAGCGGTAACTAAACGATATGAATGATACCCGTAAACAGGGAAAAGAGAGCTGAACGGTAACCAAC
>NZ_LMBX01000012.1:0-28270 GCF_001439605.1 Cytobacillus praedii | reverse complement strand
CGGTGTATGATGCCCGCAAACAGGGGAATTAGCGCTCAGCGGTAACCAACCGCGGTGTATGATGCCCGCAAACAGAGAAAATAGCGCTCAGCGGTAACCATAAGAGTAGTATGATACCCGTAAACAGGAAAAATAGCTCCTCGCGGTAACCAAGGGAGGGGTATGATGCCCACGAACTGGATAAATAGCGCTCATCGGTAAGCAACCGAGAGGTATGATGCCCGCAAACAAGGAAAAGAGAACTGGATATGCCTTAAAAATAGTCCCATTTAGTAATTACTATGTAAAGGCAATATGATTTTTACTAGATTTAATGAATAAAATAATAGAGATGATACTCGGAGGAAGGTTTATTATGAAAAGATTAAAATTAGCAATGGTATTAGGTATTTCTTCTATAGCACTGCTTACTGCTTGTCAATCTAATGAGGACACAATCGAAACTTCTTCAAATGGAAAAGCGGCAAATGCAGAGGAAACGAAAGCGGATGTAGACCAAGATGTAAAAAATGAAAACAAGCAACAAGAAGAAAGCATGACTAAAGGTCAGGAAATGAGTCAGATTCTTGGCAGTACAGATTGGCAAGGAACAAAAGTATATGACAAAGATAATAATGATTTAACTATTGAGAATGCTAATTTCATTGGACTGGCAAAATATGATCAAACGACAGGGCATTATGAGTTTTTTGATGCTAAAACAGGTGAAACCCGGGGGGATAAAGGGACGTTCTTTATTACTAATGACGGGGAAAAGAGAATTCTAATTTCTGAATCAATGAACTACCAAGCTGTTGTTGACATGGTAGAACTAAATAATGAAGTGTTTACTTATAAAAGAATGGGGAAAGATGCGAATGGCAATGATATAGAAGTATTCGTTGAACATGTCCCGTACAAAGAAAAGGAGCTTGCTTTTTCTGATCCTGATAAAATATTGGACAATACAACAGGAGATATTGTTAAAGAGGTATCCGGTGATAAGACACTAGGAAGTACTCTATGGCATGGTACACTTGTCTTAGATGAAGAAGGCAATAATGTAACAGAATATAATTTTAATTTTATTAGTCTAGCAAAATTTGATGATAAAACGAATAAATATGAGTTCTTTAATGCGGAAACAGGTGAAAGCCGTGGGGACTATGGGTACTTTGCTGTTGTACATGAAAATAAAATAAGGGCACATGTTTCAATTGGAGATAATAAGTATGGTGCAGCTCTTGAAATTACTGAGATGAATAATAATAAATTTACTTATAAAAGAACTGGCAAAGACAAAGAAGGAAATGATATTACTGTATTTGTAGAGCACGAACCATATAACGGGGATCTAAAACCAGAATTTACACATTAAAACATATTAAATATGATGAGTCTAAGATGAAAAGGGAATGGTGAAAACCATTCCCTCAGCTTGTTTTTTAATTCATTATCATCCAGTTATTTTCGGAAGGACATTTAGATAAAAAATATATTAAATTGTAATAGTAAGGTCTTTAAAAAAATGCGTATGTGAATGGAAAGAATAAAGATTGCAAAGTGTGAGTACATTCCCAAAACGAAAGGTGATTTTTCAGGATGAATGATCATGTCAATTAAAACAAGGTTTTTGTTGTCGTATATTGGAGTAATTATTATATCCATTGCATTATTGTTAGCCGCTACTTTTTTAATCATATTTTCGATAACGGGAGATTTAAAATCAATCGAGCATTTTTACAAAAATACGTATGTTCAAAAACCTTTAACTGCTGAAGAAGAAAATGCATTCCTCGATTTAAAACTATTGGCAAAGCATAGTCCTGAGAAATTACTGGATCAAGGGGCAATCGAGCAAATTAATCAAAAAGGTATAAGCATTGTTGTTAGAAAGGACTCTAAAATCACGTATATATCACCTTCCTATCGTGGGAACAATTTACAGCATGAACTCCCTCCATTCGAAGAAACCAATATCAATACCAGAGATACTATAAAAGTAGGAAGTCTTTTTTTCACCTATGTAAAATTTGATTTTCGGTTTTCAGATAATGAGAAAGGGAGTATTTTTGTACTTAGAAAAGTAAGTTCTTATGCAGAGTTGTCAAAGGAATTATTTCCAATTTTATTAGGTTCATTACTCCTGCTTTTTATCATGATGATTGGAATATTGAATTATTTGGTCTCAAGAAGCATTATTAAACCCATTTCTGTTCTTAGAAAAGGTGCTGAACGGATAAAGTCTGGAGATTTAAACTTTCAAATTGCTGCTGCCTCAAAGAATGAAATTGGACAGTTGAATCAGGCTTTTGAAGAAATGAGAATCAAATTAAAAGAATCAGTGGATCTCCAAATACAATACGAAGAAAATAGAAAAGAATTATTGTCTAATATATCACATGATCTAAAAACTCCGATTACCTCTATAATTGGATATGTTGAGGGGATTAAAGATGGAGTAGCAAATACACCCGAAAAAATGAACAAATATTTGAATACGGTATATACAAAAGCTAAAGATTTAGACTTATTAATTGATGAACTATTTTTATTTTCTAAATTAGATCTTCAGAAAGAGCAGTTTTCATTTGAGAAAGTAGAACTTGTCCAATATCTGAAGGATTTTGTGGAAGAGCTATCGCTTGATCTAGTTCAGCAGGGCATCCTTTTAGAATTGAGCCCTGCATTAAAACCAGTCTATATTATAGCTGATAGAGAAAAGTTAAAACGAGTGATGTCGAACTTAATTAACAATAGCATAAAAAATATGAATAAAGATGAAAAGCGTATTTGTGTATCATTACATGAAAGATCCAATGACTTAATTATTCAAGTGATAGATAATGGGAGCGGGATTAAACCAGAAGCTTTGCCTTTTATATTTAATCGATTTTACCGTGCAGAGCAGTCGAGGAACTCTCAAACGGGTGGAAGCGGCTTAGGTTTAGCCATTGTTAAGAAAATTATTATGGAGCACGGAGGAGAAGTTTGGGCTGCAAGTGAGCTGAACAAGGGGACAAGTATCTTCTTTACATTAAATAAAGTAATAGAAATAGGTGATGAAAAATGAAAAGAATACTGCTTGTTGAGGATGAGGTAAGTATTGCAGAATTGCAAAAGGATTATTTAGAACTAAACAGTTTTAGTGTAGATATAGAGCATTCTGGTGAAAGCGGACTACAGTGTGCATTACAGGAAAATTACGATTTAATTATTTTAGACATCATGCTTCCAGGTATAAGCGGGTTTGAAATTTGTCAAAAAATACGGGCTGTTAAAAACATCCCTATCCTTTTTGTATCAGCTAAAAAGGAGGATATTGATAAAATTCGAGGCCTTGGATTAGGTGCAGATGATTATATTACAAAGCCATTTAGTCCAAGTGAACTTGTGGCAAGGGTAAAAGCCCATATAACCCGTTATGAGCGGTTAGCAGGAGGCGATGTCACATCTACCATTCATGTCCATGGAATGTCCATCGATAAAGTGGCCCGAAAAGTTCATATAAATAATGAATATGTATTATTTACAACCAAGGAGTTTGATTTATTAGTATTCTTTGTCATGCACCCTAATCAAGTCTTAAGCAAAGAACAATTATTTGAAAGAGTCTGGGGGGCAGATTCAGCTGGTGATGTGTCAACAGTGACTGTTCATATTCGGAAGATACGGGAAAAAATCGAAAGGGATGCTGCCCATCCAAAATATTTGGAAACTGTGTGGGGGGCTGGCTATCGTTTTAATATTTAATATCTTCGTTTATATTCAGTGTGATTGAAATAAAAGGAACGAAAGGGATAACTGGAACAACAGGGTTTATTTTTTGGTCCTCTATGAATTTGATTAAGAAAGTCTTCCTTATTAATGGAGAATGGGAGATACTTTAGAAGCACTATTAATAGTCATAAACGATTTTTCAATCCTAAAAAATCCAAAAATCATTTTTAGTGAAGAGCATGAAAGGTTCTAACAATATTAAAACACTTTTTAATTTTAGGCTATGTTAATGAATAATGTTGTTTTATTCTATAAAGAAAGGAACTCCTAATTCACAGGAGTTCCCACATTGCCTTCTAACCGAAGGAAGCTTTGAAAAATCAACTTTTGGTTTCTATATTAGAATTGTAAGTTTGTAACATTATTTTTCGTCTAATAAATAAAACAATAATTAAAATTGCTTCACTTATAACCAACATTCCTATTCCTAATGCTAGTCCTCCGAAAAACATAAATTCATTTACACGCCACGAAAAGAAAAACCAACCCATTATTGCACAAACACCTAATAACAAGTTAAGTGTACTGGCAATAATCGTCTGTGTACCAAATAAACCAGTTTTTTTAATCATTTTTGAGCTAAACCCATAACAAAATATCAAAGATATTACCATAAATGCAACGTAAATAGTTAATGCTATATCACTTTTTTCTAATGGCATAGTTTATCCCTCCTTAATTATTATTTATTATCAAATGCAAGTAATCTTTAAATTCCAAATTCTATTATTCTAAACGTATCATAAGTAACATTAGTTGAGAATATACAACTATCAACAATCATTTTCCTAATTGTTTCGTTGTTTCACAATATCAAAAATTGAAACCAACTCAATTAATGGTCAAGGTATTTCGTTGCCACACCATTAAAACGGTTCAACCAACCTTTTAATCGGCTGTGATTGGTATTTACATTTTGATTTGTTAAAGTCCTTTAATTTTCTCCGTTCTATCTGATTTAAAACGATAATGTTCCAATCCTTTGCTTGTTGCATAGATAGAAAAAACCTCCAAGCATCAGTACAAAGTGTGTTGTCTGATGATAGCTTAGAGCCGATAACCTTGTCTAATTGGGTTTTCATAATCCGACCTCTACCGAGCACACCTGAATAAGTGGCTTTTTGGCGGTCTCTTGCGATTAAAACACAGACTTGTTTGTGGCTAATACCATGATATTTTATTGAACTACCTATACTTTTGCGAGGTTTACGCCCTTCGATACTTCTTTTACCTTTTTCAGAGTAAAGAAAGTGCGTTTCATCCAACTCTACTATCCCTGAAAATGTGTTGAAATCTATTTGTTTTAGAGCTGACAACACTTTATGTCTCCAATAAAACAAAGTAAGATAATGAACATCATCAATAAGGCCGGTGCAAACCCTTCGAACAAATGATCTTTTTGTATTTTGGAACGTTCGTTTGCTTTATTCGATTATAAACAGAGTTATTTAACATAGCCTAATTTTAAAAAAATCAACATTTTGATCAATCTTTTTCAAAGTGCTGTTTTTTTTATTATTTAATTCAGATTTATTTTAAACGATTTTGTAAGCATAGCACACCGTCCATATATATAACTATGTTCGAAAAAAAGCTCAAGGTTACGGTATCGAATCGCATAAAGAGTTAAATGATATTTGAAATAGACAATCTCCGCACTGTACTAGGATTAGGAATAATGCTGATGGTAAAAGGGATTAAGTCAACCGTTCTTGCATTTTTAGGCTTTGAAATTATGCTGCTGCTTGTAGCGTTTATGAAACAGCCTGGCAAAGCCGTAAAAGTCGTTCTAGTGGGAGTATCCATTCCGATGATTTTCTACGTTATAACAGTTGTTATGGTTATAGGAGCGTTATCTGTTGATGGAATGGTTACGCGAACTTGGCCTACACTAGAACTTATGCGCAGTTTTGAGATCCCAGGTTTAGTCTTTGAACGATTTGAGTCATTGTTGGTTGTGATTTGGATTATGCAAATATTTACTACTTTTACAATCACCTATTATGCAGCTGCATTAGGGCTGTCTCAACCCTTCAAAAGGAGCATTCATCCATTTATATATGGTTTGATCCCGCTTATTTACATAATTGCTATGATTTCCAAAACCACCAATGACCTGTTTGAATTTGGGGATATAATCGGAAATGTCGCCTTATTTTTATTTGCCGTACTGCCATTAATCTTACTATTACTATCGAGATTGAAGATCGGAAAGGCATGATTTGTATGATTGTCCGGATCCTTTGGTGTTTGCTGATCCTTTGTTTACCTCTGTCTCTTTCAGGATGCTGGAGCAGCAAAGAAATTGAAGATTTAGGTCTAGTTGTAGGTGTTTCATTAGATCTCGAAAAAGAAGGAAGTGTTCCTTGGGATGAGAGACAGGAAGCCGAGTATCTCAAAGGAAAACGAATTACGATAACGAATCAATTTGTTACATCTGAAACAACTGGCGGTATTACAAAAGAAGGAAAATCTCAACAAAAAGCTTATAAAAATGTTTCTGAAACAGGAGATGCGATTCTACCCACTTTACGTAATATGTTATTGAAATTTGACAAACGCGCATTTGCTGAACACTCAAAAGTGATTGTCATTGGAGAGGATCTTGCACGTAATCTAAGTATGCAGCAGATTTTGGATTTCTTTATTAGAGAACAGGAGATAAGACCAAGTGGTCTCCTGCTTATTGATAAAAATCGTGCTAGCAAAGTATTAGAGACAAATGAACCCAATGAGATTCCGACATTTCAACTTGTTGAAATGACTAAAGGCCACAAAAGAACCACTATGATTTTTCCTCCTATGACACTTACAAAAATAGTGGGGAAATTACATTCAGAATCCAGTTTTCTTTTGCAGAATGTACTCTCGGACAATGGAAATGTAAAGTTTGCGGGAGCAGCCGTGATTGGAGGAAAATCGAAAAAATTGTGCGGGTTTTTGACTGATAAGGAATTAGAGGGGTTAACGTGGATAACTGGCGAAGGGAAGGGCGGACTAGTTAAAGACTTAGACGAGGAGACAGGTCAGCCTTTTGTATACGAAATTTTATCTATGAAAAGTAAAATTAAACCTTATGTTAAAGGAAATAATATTTCATTTGATATAAAAATTGAGTCAGAAGGAAGGATCGCTGAACATTGGGACTTCACTGAAGAACTACAAAAAAATAAATTCCTTAAAAGAGCAGAAAAATCTGTTGAAAAAGAGGTTGAACGCATGGTTAAGAATGTATTAGATAAAATACAAAAAGAATATCAGGCAGATGTTTCTGGCTTTGGAAATAAATTGAGGATTGAATATCCAAGGGTATGGGAAAAGAAAAAAAAGGATTGGGATCAAACATTTAGTGAGGTTCCAACCAATTGCGAGGTAAAATTAACTATCAAAGATTATGGGACCTCAAGTAATTGAAAAGTATTGTCTCACAGCGGTTAACGCTGGGAAGAAATGAAGTTAATATTTATGAATAAGATCTAAAAGGATTAATAAACTTTTTGTAGAATGCATTATCGTACATTAAAAATAGTACGTTCAAAGATCTCTTCATATAAAAGATTAAAAAAGAGGATTCAGTTTAGCTGTTCCATATTTTGGAGGGAACGTATATTCTTATGTTGAATAAATAGGAGTGATAATATGAATAACCAAAGAAAGTTAGTATTGTTTATAGCTCAAAGTTTAGATGGATTTATCGCAACAAAAGATGACTCTTTAGATTGGTTATTTAAAGTTGAAGGTGAAGGGGATAATGGGTATACGGAATTTTTTGAAACGATTGATACCATTTTAATAGGTAAAAGAACATATGATTGGATTATGAAGCATGAAAAAGGTCAATTTCCATATAAAGATAAATCGTGTTTCGTTTTTTCTAGGACAAGAAATGACGATACAGATCATGTGAAGTTCATAAATGAAGATATTGTTACGTTTACAAACAACTTAAAAAAAGAAGACGGGAAAAATATTTGGATAGTTGGCGGCGGAGATTTATTACATGCATTTTTAAAGGAAAATTTAGTTGATGAACTAATTTTGACAATCGCACCAAAGATAATCGGAGAGGGGATTCCTTTATTTAAAGAAAGCAATTATCATTTAGATCTTTATCTAAAAGGCACAAGAACCTTTAATCAATTTGTTGAATTACATTATATTGTTGGAAAATAAACATACTATTCGTATAGGTTTCAAAAGATTACTGAAATGGATAAACACAATTAGGCATATCAAAAAAACGAAGATGGTAGGAGGACTTTTCTTGAAAACTGTATATGATTTTCATGTGAAAATGGCGGACGGCAAAGAAAAATCATTGAAGGATTATGAAGGGAAAACGCTGCTCATTGTGAATACAGCAAGCAAATGCGGATTTACTCCTCAGTTTGAAGGACTTCAGAAGCTATATGAAAAATATAAAGAACAAGGCCTTGAAATTTTAGGCTTTCCTTGTGATCAATTCAATAAACAAGAGTATGACCATATTGAAGAAACGCTGAAGTTTTGCCAACTTAATTACGGAGTTACTTTTCCAATATTCGCTAAAGTTGATGTAAATGGAGAAAATGAACTGCCTTTGTATACCTATTTAAAAGATCAAAAGAGTGGATTTCTGTTAAAAAATATTAAATGGAATTTCACAAAGTTTTTGGTAGATTCAAAGGGTTTAGTGGTTGACCGCTATTCTCCGACAACAGAACCTAGCAAGTTAGAAGATGATATCGTGAAAAATTTGGCATTTAGAAAATAAGATACGAATTACGTTGTAACACAATCGAAATTTCTGTTACATAAAAACCAAAATTAGTATGCAAAGGAAGTTTTTGTTATATAGAAAACCTTTGCCATATTTAACCTTTACTAATGCCATATTAGTATTCTTGGGAAACACAGGGATATTATAAAAATTAGCATATTTTGGTGAATGAATAATAATATTACATCTGTTAGCCTACTAATATATCATTTTATGAGGAAATTAGGAGGCTAATAAGATGAATAAATTTAAAAAACTTTTGATTGTACCAGCTCTAGCAATTTCACTATTTAGTTTTAGCTCACAATCAGATGCAGCAACAAATATTCACCAAGTACATAATGGAGAAACTTATTGGACCATTGCGAACAATTATGGGGTTTCAGTGGCCAGCTTAAAGAAAGCTAATAACAAAACTAGTGATTTACTGAAGACCGGTGAAAAACTAATTATTCCAAATACTGCTATATCAAAAGCAGATAAGGAACTCATGGCACGTCTTGTCTCAGCGGAAGCTAAGGGAGAGTCTTATGCAGGAAAAGTAGCGGTTGCTACAGTCATTTTAAACAGAGTCGACAGTTCACTTTTCCCAAATACAGTAAAACAAGTAATCTATCAAAAAGTAAGCGGGCATTATGCATTTACGCCTGTTCAAAATGGAGAAATCAATCATCAAGCAGATGCCGCATCTAAGAAGGCTGTAGAGGAGGCCTTAGCGTTTAGAGGACAGGGAAGAGGCTCATTGTATTTCTATAACCCAAAAACTTCAACGAGTAAATGGATCCTTTCACGTGATGTGACGATTACAATTGGAAATCATCGATTCGCAAGGTAATATAAGCATCTGTATGTCTACCAAGGTGCTAAGCAATTGAAAAAGAGTGTGGCTCAATATAATTTTTGAGCCACACTCTTTTTTTAGCGAATTACCACAGTCACCATTAACATGGAGTATATACATATTACAAATAAGCAACTAAGAAGAAAAGATATAATAATTGATGCTTTTTTGAAGATCGATAAAACAACTAACCCCATAAATAAGAGAGAAAGGAAAAAGAACCATACTGAATTTACATTCAAAACGAATCCAATTGTATGACCAGATTCGAAAGTGCCATCGTGAAATAGTCTAAATATAGGTGATATTATATCACTAGTTAAAGGGAGCCCGTGGGGCGGTGATTGCTGCGAAAAAACTGCAGTAATTGTAAAAATAGCAAATAAAATAAAACCTTCGACACGAATCCAAGGGATCGGATTGAATGTATCATCTTTTGATAGTTTATATTTTACAAAGAAACCATTTACTAAGGCATAAAAAACAAGTGGCAGAAGGAATAAATGTTTCATTAATAACCCTTGTCCATATGAAACCAGCCACGAATCAATGTAGCCATCGATCATTAAATCCATCAGGAACAAACCGCTTAGAATGGTCGCAACGAAACAGCCAATAGCCACACTTGAAAACCAACTTAAAAATGCAAGCCAATTTTTATGATTGAGAGCAAACCAGCCAATAACCAGTAATATCCCTACCCAAATACTAACAGCTGATAAATGAAGAAAATCACTTATAATTCCTATAATTGGATCAATAACGCTTGCATGGCTGGACCAAGCAATGGTAAATATTATGCCAAATGTCAATAAAGCTCCTAAAATAGCGAAATTGCTCTTTTCAGTTGATTTTACTAAGGAAATTAATAATATCAATACAATGGAACCAAGAAGGGTAAAATCCCAAGCAGTTCCAATTTTGTAAGTTGTTAAGACTATCTTTAACGACTCAAATAAACCTAGCCGTGGAGCGATATATAAAGTAATATCCAGTACTGGAATAAACGCGAAAACAGGCAGCAATATGGCGCTAATAAGTAATAAGCGCTTAGGGATTTTAATATCTGGACGAAATTTACTTGGGACAAGTAGTAGAATAAAACTTCCTGCTAGGACCGAAAAGCATAAATACAAAAGCGTCTGACTAATGATCACTAATATATCCATTTATTATTTCTTTCTTTTAGTAAGGAAGTAGAAACCAGCCACTACAATGATTACTAACAGAACAATTAGAATAACTGTCATAGAAGTTGATTCTTTCGCCACGTCTTTTGCTGCAGCTGGTTGTTCCTTATCTTCTGTTGGTTGTTCAGCTGGTTTAGTCGTTTCTGATGGTTTCTCTGGTTCTTCTTCAACAGTTTCTGAAACTGGAACATTTACAGTAAAGGAGAATTCACCTTCTAATGGGTGACCGTCTGCACTAATAATACTCCAATTTACTTGATATTCATCATTTGGAAGCGGCTCAGCAACTGTACCTGTTAAGGTTCCCTCACCAATTATAATATCTTCAAGTTTTATTTCTTTCCCTTTTGCAGTTTTTACATCAATAAAACTGCCTTGTTCAATTTGACCATCAAATTCAAGAACAATTTCATTTAATGGCTCTGAAACAACATCTCCATCGGCTGGATTCGATCCGCCTAAATGAGAGTGAGCAAACGCGCTAGTTGTAGAGATAGTCATTGCTGCTAAAACTGCTACTATTGCGATAAAAATACGTTTCATAGTAATTCCTCCTAGAATTTCCACTATATTCATGAATAAAATGTTATTATTCATTTTCGTCAATTAGTATAAATAATAAATGTGAACTTTGTATGAAGTAACATTGATAAATCCAAAGAAATTTAATAATCATCCGACCGCAAAAAAATTTGCTTGCTGCATACCTTCGAAAACAATGTTATCATCGCATCATTTACAGAAAATACTAAATGATGTTCCTGAAAATGTTGCAGGTAGCAGACATCAACAAATTGTAATAAAGAATTTTTTAAATAATATTTATAGGAAGTGGAACTCAAGTTGCAGTATCTATAAATATTCAGCACATGAGACGATTACTGCTGAGCATATATGCAGTATTGACAATAATCGATGCGATTGAAACAGGTATTATTAAAGGATAAGAAATAAACTGCTTGAATTAGTTTTAATTTTAACTCTAGGGAGAGGACAATATGTTAAAAAGCTATTATCAATTATAAAAACCATTGTGAGCCATTGTAGACAAACAATAGAGGGATGAGATAATACAATAAAATCTTAGCAATTATAGGATTGACACCATATATTAGTTAATCTATTTCTTAATTGAGCGTCAAAATGGATAGAAAATTAAATGAAAAAAAGTAGAGAAAGCGTACTAAGAAAAGGGAACAAAGCACTCATTTTTGTGCAAACAAAGGATTCGAATTAAAAATGATGATAAGTGTAAAGCCGAAAACAAAAATAGATAGTAAATAAACCTGCAGAAAATTGTTCAGCAGGTTTATTTACTATCTATTTTTTTGAAGTGGAGAATAAAAAGATACAGATCAGTTAAAGTATAATCTAAAATTCTGGAAATTTTAGTAGAACTGTTCTCTTGGCTGGACTTTCTAATAACAATCATCAATTGGATTAAAAAGCACTGCTTATTTCAGTTTTAAAGCTTATTCATCATCTTTTCTGGATTTTTGTTTTCCATCATCCCATCATCTCCATGGCAGGCCATATACATGTCTTTAAGTTCTTCTTCGGAAAAAGTAGGATGCATCTTCTCCATATACGGCTTCACTTGCTTGAAGTTTAGGAGACCATCTTCAGTGCCTTGAGCTAATGTATAAGTTCCTGCTCCAAAAATAAATGCTGCACCTAACATACCAATAGCTATTTTTTTCATTTTTATCCTCTCCTTTCTGCTTTTAGGATACAAAGAATAAATGGAGATTCGATGCAGAAATAAGGAATAAGTTGTAATAACTTATGACCATTCCTGCTTAAATATTTAAAAGATGATAGGAGTAAATAACAAAATAGTAAATTCCATATATTATTATTGATCTAATAGTAATAGTGGACGTGAAATAAATACTGCTAGTCTTTATTTGTAATAAGTTTCATAATAACTAACTAAAAAAGATCCATCAATTATTTTATGATGGATCTGCATGCAGGACAGTTAATCTCATTCGATCGTTTAAATTTTATATTTTTAAGATCATTTCGAGTGAATGTAGAAAATGGGTTGTACTTTATTCCGCACTCTGAGTGATGTTTGTCTCTTACAGCATGTCTTACTTTCGTATTGTTACAAAAAAAAGTTGGATAAAATATCATTTTTCTCCCTCTTATTAAGAATTAGGCAAATTAATTAGAAAGAGATCAATATCAAATAGATAAACAAGAAAGATTCTTGGCAACCCGGCTACCATGACAATAAATGTTTTAGGCCCGTAGCTTTGCGTCTTTTACTTTCGTAAAATTTGCCCTTAATAAAGGTATCATATTTTTTCAAAAAAAGGTGTGATATGTCACATTTTTTAAGAATTTACATTTTGTGAAATGTAAAAGGGGTTTGAACCTAGGAATTTTTAAGTTTACTAGTGAGGTGAAAAAATTGTGCTTGGGATGGAGGAAGTAAGGGAGATACTCGAGCTGTTGCTTAAGCAGATGGTCACTAAACAAGACAGAAGAATGGCGATCATCAGTTTTGCCGGCCGGGTAAAAAATGTTTTTTTATCTAAAGATGAGAATACTTTGTGTGCAACAATGGCAATGGATTCGAAATGATGAGTTGAAGCCAGGGTGTATATGCATTTAGGAATGAAGGAGAAGCACACTTAATTATCTTGGCATTTGGAGTAACCGAAAGGGGGAACCAACGAGGGATGGAATTATTGCAATATTAACAGCGAAAAAAAACTTGCTACAGAATATGCAGGCCTTTTTAGCGAGTAAACATTTCTTTCCAACAACCATTCCCTTTTCAATAATTTTAGCCCAGGTACTTTTAGACTTAAGGGAGAGAACCCTATGAAAAAGAACAATTTTCATTTAAAAGGAAAAAATTAAAGTATCCTATCATGCAATAAGTTAATATGACTCAAACTATGCAATGAGGGGAGCTATATTAACAAAGTCATTTATGAATAACAACGCTAGTACCAATTGAAACCTTAGTTGATAATTCTAGGACATCATGATTAAACATCCTAATACAACCATGTGATACATTTTTACCGATTGAAGCTGGATTATTTGTTCCATGTATACCGTAGTGAGGTTTTGACAAACCCATCCATAGAACTCCAAATGGTCCGCCGGGATTACGTTGCTTATTGATTATCTTGTATATCCCAGAAGGTGTTGGTGATAATATTTTTCCAACTGCAATTGGGTAAGTTTTAATCAGCCTATTTCCATCAAAAAGTTTCAATTGATGTTTCGATGTAGATATGTCAATCCATCTAGCCATGAAGAACAACTCCATTTTTAAAAATATTGTATGAAGGAATTCAGGAATTTGTTAATTAAGGACATTAATTAGTTTTAAAACTAACTTCTTTATGAATAATAGAGGAATTAGATAAACAAAAATGATAGGACAGTTGTTTTTTGTAATAATGCTTGGATTTAAGAAGATCTAGAAAAAGTAAAAAGCAAAGAAATAAAAGGCAGGAGGAGTTAATTAGAAGAAAATTCAAGTAGAATTTCGCTTATTCTCGGTTTTTAAACATTGTGTAATAATACCTATATCATAATATTTTTTAAATACCATACCCTTATTACTTTAAAAAATTAAAAAATGAGTTATTATAAAGTTATTAGAGGTGATAAAAATGTCGAAAATAAAATTCGCAATTGTAGGCTGTGGAAGAATTTCTTTTAAGCATGTGGAAGCTTTAATAAATAACGAAGAAGATGCGATATTGGTAGCTGCATGTGATATCCTGGAAGAAAAAGCAATAGAAAGAAGAGATCAATATGAAAGGGCATTTCCAAATACGAATGTGAAGATTTACACAGACTATATGGAAATGCTAAAGAACGAAGACATTGATGTAGTTACGATCGCTACAGAAAGTGGTTACCATGCAAAACATGCTATAGACTGCATGAATTATGGAGCACACGTATTGATTGAAAAGCCAATGGCTCTATCTGTAGAAGATGCTGATCGAATGATCGCATTAGGAAGAGAAAAACATTTAAAAATTTGTGTATCTCACCAAAATAGATTCAATCCTCCAATTCAAAAACTAAGAAGAGCGATCGAAGAAGGCCGTTTCGGAAGAATTATGAATGGAACAGCTCGAATTCTTTGGACTCGAGATAACAATTATTACAAGCAGGCTCCATGGCGTGGAACTGCTGAACTAGATGGCGGAACACTTATGAACCAGTGCATACATAACATTGACCTTCTTCAATGGATGATGGGTTCTGAGGTAGAACGTATTCATGCTGAAAGAGAAACCTTCCTGCGAGATATCGAAATGGAGGACTTTGGTGCGATTTTAATCCGGTTTAAAAATGGATCAATCGGCATCATCGAAGGCAGTGCCGTTGTCTATCCGAAAAACCTCGAAGAAACATTAAGTATCTTCGGCGAAACCGGAACAGTAGTTATTGGTGGACTGGCTGTTAACGAAATTAAAACATGGCAGTTTGCAGATGAAAGAGACTATGACAAAGAACAAGAAGAAACAGAAATTGAAAATGTTTATGGGAAAGGTCATACTCCGCTTTATAAAGATTTCATTGATGCCATTAACAACGACACGGAGCCTTTAATCAATGGTGAAGAAGGCAAGAAATCAATGGAAATTATCTTGAAAGCGTATGATGTAAGTCCAAAATAATTAAAAATTTATCAGTTTCGGTTTGTTCTTTGTGTCAATTGTCAGTTGTTATATCATAACAGTGGTATTCTCAGACAATTAGGGGAGATCTAAAGCTAAGAAAACTACAAGGTTTACCGCAATTTAATTAATCATACGTTTGAATTGGATTGGAAGAGTTAAACGGATGGCGATTCTTCAATAATGAAGGATCGCTTTTTTATTAACCTAATGAGCGAGATAGCATTTCAATTGTTCTTAAAGACGGAGAGAAACTCCCAAACGTAATTTACCATTTTTTTATGAAGACAGAATTTATGTGTATGAGGCATCAAATTTATATGGAAAACAAGGAAAAGACTTAAGATATGCGTTCAATATAAATTAAAGAGATACAATCAATAAAAGGTATCAACAAATAATTTTATTTTTACTAGAGTCTTTAGCGAAAAAAAGACTGTCTTTTTGACGGTCCTTTTTCGGTGAGATGAATTCAAATACATTTTTGTAAAGTGCTTGCTACTTATTTATAGAGTTATTATTGCTGTCATCAAGGTTTTTGGAAGCTGTATTGTCATCGTCTTCAGCCCCCTCTACAATCTGGTTCCCAATAGCACCGCCTGACACACCGCCTATTACAGTACCAATTAGTCCAAATTGAGCACCTATCATAGCACCCGCAATGGCATCATTAAAAATTCCCGCTTTTTCACCATAGTCACCCGCATCTTGATTAGCATCACTTACAGTTTGGTTGTTGCTACTTTCCTCTCCTTTTTCATCAGAGTTATTGCGTTCGTTACTTTGATTCATCTTTTCACTTCCTTGTTTATTAATAGGGAATATGCTAATGATGAAAGCATACCATCCCAAACATATACTACCCAGCTAAAGAAGTTTTACTCCCGATATATTGGTTCAAGAAATAGTTGTCTTACCGCCAGCCAATTCTATGATTAATTTTAGAAGAGAGAATATGAAGTTTTTTACATAAAGTAACTGGCAGGTTAGTTAAATAAAAAATCAACCCATTTGGTAATATATGGATTAAAATAGTGTTGATAAGAATGATATTGAGAGGTGATTAAGTTTTAATGAACACAAAAAATAATTCTGGTGAAAGTAAGAAGTTGAATGGTTCTGAACAGGTAGCAGAATTTATGAATAATCTTATCCATCCATTAAAAGAAGAAATAGAAGAGGTTCGAAAAATCATTTTAAGTACTGATGATAAAATTACTGAACATATTAAATGGAATGCCCCTAGTTTCTGTTATGAAGGTGAGGACCGAATGACATTTAATCTTAATGGAAAAGGTTTTTTTCGACTCGTATTTCATTGTGGGGCTAAGGTAAAAGAAAGAAAGACCAATAAGCCTCTGATTATAGATCCTAGTGGTATATTAGAATGGAAAGCAGCTGACAGAGCTATAATCAAATTTACTGATAAAAATGATGTTAAAGTAAATGAAGAAAAACTTAAAGAAGTAATAACAAAATGGCTCAAAGTTATTTAAGATGAATGTGTGAATAATTTACTTCAACTAACAGGCTTAATTCTAATACAAGGATTAGCGCCTATTTCCAATTTAAGGATTTTATTATGGATTAATTTCAATTTTTAAGTGTCTAGCAATTGTGAATAAGAGTGATAAAATTTCAGTTTCACCCTTATCTATTATTAAGGTGGTTGCTTTTTAAATCAAAATGCACTAAAATAGATGAAATTAATCAGTGAGAAAGGAGGCAAAAAGTAATGGAAGCTGTTTTCAGAAGTATAGCAGAAGAAGTAAAGTCATTTTTACAATTAGGAGATTTACGTGCAAAGGGAGTAGTCTGTCCTTTTTTAAGTAAACTTCATATGGAAAACAGTTCCCGGAAACTTTTTGTCTTTTTATTTTAGGTTTATAGAAGACGATATTAATTTTTAGTGCATTCTGATTAAAACTAAAAAATTACTAGATGCCGGTTTACGCCGGCATCTTTTTTGTTCTAAAGGAGAAAAGCTTGAGATGAGTATGTATACAAGATCTCTTATTGGATAAGAGGCATGAAAAGTAGCTAGAAAGGGTGAGACTCATGCTTAAAAAACTTAGGCAATATAGAAACGTTTCAGTGTTCCAGGCGCTTCTGAATTGAAATTAAATAATTTAGAAGCGAGGAATCACTATATGGAAAATCAAAGAATAGTTAACAAATCATTTCTTTTCATTTTTATTAGCAACTTTTTAATCTTTATTGGCTTTGAAATGCTGCTTCCTATTTTACCGGCTTATATGATTAGCCTTAATGCGTCATCCATTCAAATAGGTTTAGTGACAACGTTATTCACAATAGGCGCAATATTAATTAGACCTTTTGTGGGATACTTTTTAATTGATAACAAACGGAAAGCTTTAGCGATCGGTGCAAGTGCATTGTTAATGTTAATTACATTTGTTTATCCTTTTCTTAACATTATTTGGCTGCTGCTATTGTTACGATTTTTTCATGGTGCAGCATGGGGCGTATCAACAACAGCTAATAGTACAATAGCAGTCGACTCGATTCCTAAAGCACGCTTGGGAGAAGGATTGGGGTATTTCTCTATTTCAACAACAGGCGGGGCGATCATAGCACAGAGTTTAGGTATCTTTATATATGGCTTTTATTCTTTTAACATGGTTATTTGGTCATCAGTTATACTCAGCCTATTAGCGTCCACTGCACTTCTTTTCGTAAATTCGCCTGTCCCGATAAAGAAAGAGAAAGAACCATTTGTTTTTTGGGATATGATTTTCGAAAAAAGCGCATGGTTCCCAGCGTTACTGACCGTGATAACAACACTCGGTTTCGGTGCGATTATTACGTTCTTAGTTGCTTTTGGAGAACAACAGAATTTGGATCATATTTTTCTGTTTTTCCTTATCAATGCGGCAGTCTCAACATTATTACGTCCGTATACAGGGAAATGGTATGATAGAAAAGGACCTTGGTCTATCATCATTGTGTCTGCCATTTTAGGGTTTTTATCTTTAGTAGTGTTGTCTTTTGCAACAACCGACTTGCATCTTGTTATCGCGGCGATTTTATTTGGAGCAGGTTATGGAACAGTTATGCCTTGTCTACACACAATGGCGGTTCAAAATGTAAGTGAAGAAAAAAGTGGCGCAGCTAATGCAACCTTTCTTTCTAGCTTCGACGTTGGTGTTGGAGTTAGCGCATTCATATTAGGAGTGTTAGCTGAATGGATTAGTTTAGAGATGATTTTTCGGATTGTAAGTTTAAGCTTTCTTGTTGTTGCTGTTTTAGTTTATAAAGATTATTTAAATAAAAGGCCCTGTTAAATTTGAATATTAATACTTGCAGAAAAACCAAAGGGAAACCAGATTGTTAAGGTTTCCCTTTACTTTTATGACAAATCTATTTAATTTCCACAACAAATATGTAGGAAATTGTTCCGTTAGTCCATTCTGCTAATGCTTCATAGATATATTTCCCTTTACTTGAAGGAAGGGTTATTTGATTATCATTTTGTTCTATTTCTATTTCTCTTCCTTTTTCATTCCATAAATAAACTTTGATATTTGGATTTCCTTCAATCATAATATCAACTTTTTGATTTGGATTTGTGCTAATTGATTCTATATGCTCTGCCATTTGGTACGGAGATGAGTGGTCTGTTTGTACAACTTCAGTTCCTAAACCTTTCTTTCTTTCCCATCTATAACCGCCTTTTTCAATCTGATATTCCGTACCATTAATAATGATTAGTCCGTTCAGAGATGGAGGGAACTCACTGTCTATGTCTTCGTTTTTTTTATCTGCATTATTTGAACAACCTATAACCGAAAATATTGATAACACAAATATCATTATAAAGAAATATTTTAATCTCAAAATATCACCCCTTTACGAATTTGACGATGAGTTTTTCCAAAAGTTTCAATTATTGTACTAATCAAAACGATTTAAAACTAAACAGGAAAATTTGAAGTACGTAAACTATCAAAAGTATCGGTCATTTCAAATACAAATAATGATAATAAAAATTCTTTAATATTGTGATTTGAACTTCCGTAACTACGGCTGTCAACAAACAAAAACCAAGCAAGGTAATTATCAAGATCTTTCGTAACCACACCTTAAAGTGGTCAATTCATTGCTTTAAACGAGAATGGAAACCATTTACATTTTGAATGTGATACAAGCCCTTGATAACGTGTTTGCCATCGTTAGATTTAATTCTGTAATATTCCATACCCTTTTCTTTTGCGTAGGTTTTATAGGCTCTCCAAGCGTCTGTTACAAGTACATTTTCCTTAGACAGCTTTGAGCAAATAAAGTATCGGCTTTGTTGAGGAAGGACGTAAAGAAAAGCTATAAAAGTTAATGAGAATGTATATGATGATTTTATCTCAATGACATACTCTACGAAGAAGTCGGAAATATTACGCAAACGGGAGCTTTACATTAATAATAATCTTCCACGCTCGGGTGCGATTATTTAGGAGCTCGTCTTTTGCGTAAAAATAGTATATTGTTTGTGTAAGATTGTACTAAACTATTGTGCAGGATCCATTTTGTCATTCAATAATTGGAGGTCAGAACGATGAAATTAAAAGGTTTCGGTGGAGTTTTTTTGCGATCAAAAGATGTTGATGCATTAAAAAATTGGTATAATGAAGCACTAGGCATGCCGGTGGAAGACTGGAATGGAACAATCATCAAACCAGATGCGGACAACGAAACGATCTTTTCTTTCTTTCATGAAGATAGTGATTATTTTCCGAAAGAACAATCTGTAATGTTAAATTTTCAAGTAGAAAACATTGAAGCCTGGATGGAGCATTTCAACAAAATGGGCATATCACTGCTAAAAGAACCGGAGAGCAGCGAGTATGGAACATTTATTTGGATTTCTGATCCAGAAGGGAGATGGATTGAAATTTGGGAGAAAAAATCAATTGAATAAACATTTATTTATTTTTTCCTGACAGGAGCGGCGAATTCACTTAATATCTTCTAATGATTCAAAATCCTTGAATTTACAAATCATACGCTAGAAAGTTTTGAGATAAGTTTTTCATCCATGTAAAATAAACTAAGCCTTTTCAAATGAGAATAATATGAGGAAAGCTTGGAGGAATCTGTAGGAACTATCTATAGATTTTAAATAAAAGTTTGATAGCAGCAAATAGGGAGTTTGGTTTTAAACAAACTCCCTTTAAAATAGATTAATATGAGGTTATATTAGTTTTGCTTCAGGAAGTCCTCAGTTGAAATGACATTCGCATACATGCCGCTAAGTGCGCCGACAAACGCATAATGGATTTGTTCCGCTGAGACAACCTTATCTTGGTAAGATAAGGCCCTTGTCGCACATGCATCATCAATGAGTGTAGTTTCAAAGCCTAAATCGACTGCAGCTCTAACGGTGGCATCAATACACATTTGTGTCATCATCCCTACAACCACGACCTTGGTTACACCATTTTCTCTTAATTTGTTTTCTAAATCAGTCTTTAAAAAGCTGTTAGGGAAATTTTTTACGATCCTATTTTCGTGTTCTAATGGCAGAACCGTTTCATGAAGCTCAGCTCCCTGTGTATCTGGAAGAAAGAAGCCTAACTCTGGACTGCTGGCGATATGCTGAACATGAAAAATATGATCTTTGTTATTTTGTCTAAACCAATGAAGAATTTTAGCCGCATTAGCAGCTGCTTTATCAGGATTGCTTAACTCCATTTTTCCGTTTGGAAAATAGTCGTTTTGAATATCGACAATGATTAAAGCTGTGCTCATTTTATCCACCTCATTCATAAAATTTTGTTACAATATAAGGATAAATAATATTGTTATTTCAATCGATGCTTTGATGAAACCCTTTTGTATTAAATCATTTCATGGTGAAAGGAATTTATGATGGAACTTGATAACATTGATTTTCAGATCCTTCGGTTACTATCCGAAAACTCCCGTATTCAATGGAAAGATCTCGGTCAACAAATTCATATGACAGGGCAGGCAGTAGGGAACCGTATAAAAAAACTAGAGGATAGCGGGATAATTAAAGCTTACACCTTATTAATTGATGAAATGAAGGTAGGATTGATTTTTACTGCGTTTGTTATTATTTATATGAAAACAGCAAACCATGATTCATTTATTCGTTTTGTTCAGGAACGAAATGAAGTACTTGAAGTTCACCGAGTATCGGGAGAAGGCTGCTACCATATAAAAATAAAAGTTAGATCGCAAGATCAGTTAAATCTTTTTCTTAATGAACTTCTCGAATATGGAAATTATAGTCTGCATTTATCCATAAAGGAAATTAAACAAGAGAATCCGTTAACAGCCACATGAAAAGTTAACGGTCTTGACTTTAAGAAATATCACAAAAGCAATTTTGTTGACCATATACCCTTGTACGTATAATATGAATATAAGTTAACGATTGAAAGAAGAGGTTTCGCCTCTTTTATTTTTAAATGCATTAATACCCTAATGGGTAATAATGATCATTAATTAGGGGGTTTTATGATGTCTGATGAGGAAAGACAAATCAAAGAGTGTTCCACGACTGGTTCTTGAGGAATCAGCCGGACAAAGGTTTCTGGAGATGGAAAAAAGGTTAAACAGCCGATTCCGATATGACCAGGAACTATTGTATGGCTCCTGGCAGGAGTCATTTACCTAATTTTCAAAGCTTTTAATTGAGTGAATATTTCCTAAAGAGGAGGAGCATTAATTATGAACCAAATTACAGTTTACACAACAAATACATGTCCATATTGTGTAATGATGAAGAATTTCTTAAAGGATCAAGGACTTCCATTCAAGGAAGTGAATGTACAAATGGATCAGATTGCCGCTGACCGCTTAGTTGCAGCTACTGGTCAGCTGGGCGTACCGCAAACGGAAATTAACGGCCAATGGGTATTAGGCTTTGATCCGGAAAAGGTTATGAGTTTAGTTAAGTAGAAACGTAAGAACCGGAATTATCTAAGGATAAAGATGCAAGAGTCATCCGTCAAAGCGCCATGAGTGCTTGGAAGTAAAAAAATACAGGTTCCATGAAGGGGGAAGACGGGAATAGAGGTTATCCAAATCGGTTCTTTTACTATTATGATGAAATGGGTTATATTGGGTATTTCCATTGGGATTGGGTTTGTTTTTCTGAAACTATGGCTGCTGCGTTCACCAAAAAAAGAATTAGGAAAACAATTGTTTGAATTGGCAGTAAACAGTGTTTTTTGGGGCTTTCTGATTTGGAAAGGCAGTCTGCTGCTGCTGGAGCCGAAATTAATTGTTGAAAGTCCAATGTCGTTACTATATTTTACTGGAGGAACGAGAGGATTCATTTTAGGAATTCTCGGTGCGTTCATTTATTTCGTGTTGAAAGCCAGAAAGTTGAAAATAACAAACGTTATGATTCTGAAGTCAATAGTTGTTTTTGCCTTTGCTGTTATAAGTGGGTCTTTTTTATTGAATCTCTTTTTTAATGAGGATAAACCGAAAGTAAATACAGCCGATACAGTAGAAGTTGGACTTCAAGAAGGAAATAAAGCACCTGATTTTCAATTAAAAACATTAAACGATACGGATGTAAAACTTTCTGATTTGCAAGGCAAAAAGGTTTTTTTGAATTTCTGGGCAACCTGGTGTCCCCCATGTAAGGCAGAAATCCCGCATATGCAAGATTTTTATGAATCAAGGAACAAAACAGAAGTGGAAATACTTGCCGTCAATTTAACGACATCAGAGAAAAATCCGGGCAAAATAAGGGACTTTGTAACTGAGAGAAGTGTAACTTTTCCTGTTTTACTTGACCAAGAGGGGGAGATTGGCGACCAATATCGTGCCTTGACCATTCCAACAAGTTATCTGATTGATTCTAATGGGATTGTTCGTAAGAAAATAGTCGGGCCTATGGATAAAGAGATGATGGAACAGTTAATAGAAAGTGTTGATTGAGTAAAGTAGGAAGCAAGAGCTTTAAAAGAGTTACTAACATTCAAAAAAGACAATGGAGGGACAAAAATGGTCAAAGTAACACATGCTGCAATTGCAGCCATTACCAATGAAGTTCAAGATGTCATCGATGAAGGCAAAAAGCCGCTGATTCGGTTTTCCATGGGCATTGGCTGAGGGGGCCCTCAGCTTCGCCTGACTCTGGAAGAGTCGGCTTTAGAAAATGATGAAATCACTGAGCAGGATGGGATCGGCTTTTTAGTAAATGAAAGAGATCAGGTTTATTTTGATAATGTGAAGATTGATTATGCAAAGTCATTATTCGGGGGCGGGCAGTTTACCGTGCTTCGGATTTAAAAGAAGGACTATTTTAGTACAGGTTATCAATCAATTTGCTGGTGCAAAACTGGAAAATCGGGAATTAGAAGCTTTTTTCAAGTAGTATGTATAAAATCAAGAATTTACTTCAAAAGAGGAGTAACAAATGAAAGCTGCCTGGGGGAACTATCTCAGGCAGCTTTTAATATGAAATAGTAGGGAATCTATGAATCTTAAAAACATTTTAAGGAAAAGACAGCTTTTCCTTAATATCAGCATAAAGTTCTGAATATGTCGGGCGCCATTCTGCTGCATGGATGACGCTCTTTCTTTTTGTGGAGGGCTAGAATGTGGAGTAAGATAAGCAGCATAAAAGCAGGATGTTTATTAATAAAGTAGAAATTTATACAGAGGCAGATTTTGAATTTTGGAAATCTTAAGTAATCAAGGAGGAGAGGACTTTGAAACGAAGGGATTTGCTTTTAAACGTTCTAGATTCAACTTTTGATAAAGAAAGCTGGTATGCACCATTTAAACAGGCGATAGAAGGACTTACAGCTAAACAGGCTAGCTGGAAACCATCTGGAGAGGCATCTAAAACCATTTGGGAGAATGTGAATCATCTCATTTATTACAAAGAGAGACTTGCGGCCAATTTAGAAGGACGTGAATGGGCACTTGATCTCGACGGTGATGAAACCTTCAATCTCACTAATCAATCTACTGACGATAAGGAATGGAATAAAGTCGTTGAACGTGTCGAAAATGCTCAACTCCAATTAAGACAAGTGATGAGTACAATTTCCGATGAACAACTTGACCAAAATTTACTTGAGGGGAAATTCCTGGATATTATGCTTCATGATGCTTATCATACTGGACAAATTATTCAATTAAGAAAAATGCAAGGGTCTTGGCCATCCATTCGCTGACTAGAAGAATTATATTGTAGTAGTGAATAAAATGTATAATAGGAGCTTCATGATTATTCAATTACATGGTGCCATTCTGCAGCAGGAATGATGCTCTTTCTTTATGTAAAAGGGCAGGATTTTGGAATAATGTAGAGAGTGTGAAGAAAAAGTAATAATAGTAACGAAGCAGGTAATACTAAGGAAGAAATCAAACTCAGAATGAGCCAACTTAATATAAGGAGATAAGATGGATAAAAATATTTATGAAAAACAGCACGTAAAAAAGTTAATCGCTTTTTGTTATGTCACACTTGCATCTCTTTTTTTATTAATATTTTTATTCATTAGCATCTTTATTTTATTCTTTCCGATAACGGGTATTTTAGATTTCCCATATATGCCATCAAGAGTTGCTATTACATCATTTATCCTTACTTTTATATGTTCAGTTTTAGCTATTAGAAAGTTATTTGGAAAGGTATTGTTAGTATTAAATATATGTCTAATGCTATTTATGATTATTTATGGACCATAAAATAAATAAAGCTATTCAAGGAAATGGCCGGATTGTTGGATAAAGATCCAGTATTTATAGAAGTTATTGATGTCTTACTATCATGAGTCCAGAGGGTTATTTATATCGTCTACAAAGATACGACCCCGATATATATTTTCAACAATTGTTATTGTTTCTAATTGTCATAGTTTATATAACAATGATCTACATTAACTAAATTCTGCTTAATCTAGATCGAATATTATGAATCCTAAACCCAAGGGGAGAAGGAGTGTGAGAAAAGCTTTCTTTTAATAGAGTGAAGAAAGTTTTAAAAGAGTGGAACAAAATAATCCACTCTTCATCCATTTCTAGTGTGCAATTTTGTAATTGAAACTTCATTTGGAATGGCAGATGAAATTCGAAGTCTCTAGATTAGACTTTTCGAGCAGCCTTTATGTTTTATTATTGCTTTGCAATTCTTCCCATTATTTTAGAGAAGGCGGGATAATAATATCATCCCACCATTTATTTAAATAGAACGACGGCGACGACGGCGGCGTCGACGTGGACGTATTCTATCGTCTTCTACATCAATATCTACATTTATATCTAAATCTTGATCTTGATCATTTTCCTGATCTTGTTCAGATCTCACTCGAGCGTTACTGCGGCTGTTGAGACTGATATCAACGTTAGAATTACCTGATCTAGTAATATTAGCACGTGCAACGTTAGTATTTTTATCGGTATTTCTTACATCTGCATCTGCATCTGCCTCAGTTCTATTTCTTACTTCAGATTCAAAATCAGTATCAATATCCACATTAACATTTGCATTTTCATTATTTCTTCTTCTTGACAAATTTATCTACTCCTTCGTTTTTAATAAAATACTTTGCATTTGAACATACATACTAGAATTATCGGAAACTTTGAAAGTTGTGTAGAAAATGAATTATTCGTAATTTCGTGTTCAACTTTTGATGATCTCTGTGTTTCAACGAATATTATTTTTTACATCTCAGTACCCATATTTACTTTGATCGATTCATTCCTTATCCTGTTTTCTTGCGTTTTAATAAGTCTCCCCTTTCTTATTTACGTTGCGACTTAATTCTCTTTATATTTGTCTCAGTAATACTGTATTCCTTTTGTATGAATGATGTATAGACTAATCCCATAGATTTGTATTTTTCGCCTTTTTTTTAAAAGGATAGTAAGTTGAATTTTTGAATGATCTAATCGCCTATTGGAGACTTGAAAAATATGCAAAGAAGGAGGCTTCGTTGAAAAGTTAACGGTCTTTTTGTAAAACTTAACCCGTTATTTTTTTATTAAAAAAAGAGCTGCACATAACCCTCAAATACGGTGAGGATGCAAAAAAACTTATTCAACTGTGAAAGTCTTGATAGATCAAGGATTGAAAAAACTTGAAATTTGTTATTGTGTATCCAAATTATAATTGGCTGCTTTTTAATCAGATTGATAATCGTCTAATTGGGGAAGTCGGGTAATATTGTGGGGGACATTCTAGGACTTGGATTTATTTTTAAGAGCCGTTAGATTTCTTCTATTTTATAAAAATATGATAACCATTCATTTCAATTCCATTCAACTGGGAGTGCTGATTCATTTGGCTATTTGGATAAAAGAACATAGTCATTGAACAATCTTGATTACTTATATTCAATAATCGGGCCAGATTGTTGAATAACAAGCTTTTAAGAAATGTTGCCAAATGACTCTTTGGGAACATCCTGAGTATAGGATTTTAATTAAGCCAGAAAGTTATTCAAAGGAGTATGTATGTTTTTATCGAATATTAATTACTGAAAGGAGAATTTTATGCAAAATATTTTAGATAGAATTTTAACAACCCTACAATCTGAACGCTTAAAAAATTATTGGGATGGTTTTAACACAGTTGCCTTTGCAATTTTTGATGACAAAGATGTCTTATTATTTAATCACCCTAAATGCAAAGGTGAGCAGTATACAAAATTAGTTAAAACAGAAGAATTTCATGCTTGTACTTGTATACTATTTGAAGAAGTGCCAACAGGTATTGTAGACACTACACTTTATAATTCGTTTGAAGATATTTACTCTTTGCTTGTACATGAATCATTTCATGTGTTTCAACACTTATCTGGAGAAAGCCGTTATCCAGATGAAATATTAGGCTTCAACTACCCGATTGATTTTAAAAATATTCAATTACGTATTTTAGAAAGAAAAAGACTTTTTGAAGCTTTTGTAACAACAGACTTAAAAGAAAAACAGCAAAAAATAAACGAATTTATCACACTAAGAGATAAAAGAACAGAGCTATTTCCTGATTATGTAGAATATGAAAATTCAGTTGAAACGATTGAAGGACCTGCATATTATGTTGAATATCAGGCGTTAAAAGATGTTAGTTCTAATAAAGAAAATGTGATAAGCAAATATGCAGAACAATTACTAGATAACAGCTTATCACACATAAATATTCGAAGTAGTTGCTATAACTCAGGTTTATTTATTTGTCTATTATTAGATGACATTTTAAAGGATTGGAAAGTAGAGTTTACAAAATCAAAGTTAAACTTGTATCAACTTTTCAAAAACGCTTTCCCTAACTACACACCTATTGAAATAAGTATTCCTAATAACTCAAAGGAAGTTTTCCAAATAATAAACAATGCTAAAACAACTAAATTAATAGCATTCGAGAACTTTAATAAAACCAAGGGCATAAAACTAACTATTTCAGGTGCCATAAAATTAGTTGGCTTCGACCCAATGAACATTACCCAATTAAATACACAAGCATTACATCACAATTTTTTAAGTATGAAATTAATGAATAAAGAATATTTTATTGAACAACCTGTTTGCACTATGTTTGAAAATAATTTCAGAGATATTCAGTTAATAGAGCTATTTTTAAATAAACCACCTATACATATGGATAATCAACTTACAATTGAAAATATTGGAGAATTTAAAGGTAGTATTATTTCTAAAGAATCTAATGCAATTCATATAGTTGTTTAATTTTATTGAAATTTAATTTTGTATAGATCATGTATGAAAAATTAAAATAACGTTCCCAAATGTAAGTTTGGGCGCACATTAATAAGTTACGAATATTGTGATATCTACGTTTTGTGGCTTTTCCTATGAATATTATTTATACAGCTTTTTATGCACGTTAGTAGAAACCGATTAACAGTAATGGTTTAGTGGCATTTTGATACTGAATAGAATCATGCATGTTCTTGGCGTTGGATACCTGTATTTTTTAATCGTTCCTTTATTCCACAATCGGGCGCTTCGTATTATAAGGTCAACTAGTAGTGATTACTGGTTGGCCTATTTTATATGGGTTATGCTTTATGGTAGTCGGGGT
>NZ_LMBX01000011.1:374-147406 GCF_001439605.1 Cytobacillus praedii | reverse complement strand
CATGGAAGGGTCCAGAAATGGCGTAATAGATGAAGCCCGGAAGGGTTAAATTAACTAAAATAGTAAAAAATTAAGGATTTTTTTATAAAAAGGGGTTCGGAATGAGACCATTCCGAACCCCTTTTGTCGACAATCTGAAATCCCCTCATTGTGAGGGGATTTTCTTATTTCACTGACAAAGCAGTAGGCAGCACACTCTTCACGAATTCAATAACTTCTGTTTTTTCATTGTCTCTCATTAAAATATGAACGGTTCCTTTATCCTCATGTGTTCGAATTAATCGGCCAATTCCTTGACGTAATCGAAGGAGCATATATGGCAAATCCACTTCTTTAAATGGATCTTCTACACTTTCCCTCTTTGCTGTAAATACAGGATCATGCGGTGGAAACGGCAACGCAAAAAGAATCACATTCTCTAATGATCTCCCCGGAACGTCCAGCCCTTCCCAGAGATGAACAGAGCAAAGGACAGAATGCTCATCATTTTGGAAGCTGGATACTAAGGTGCTAATCTCAGCATCCCCTTCAAAGTATAAGGAAAGATTGGTCTTTCCAGTTATATACTTTTTAAAGCTAGTGAGCTCTTGTTTATTTGTAAACAACACTAATGCTCTGCCCTCTGACTTTTCAATTTGCTCATGGACATATTGCATTTTAGCTGTAAGATCTTTATCTGAAAAACTCGGCATCGAAATGACCATGTTCTCCTCATAATCAAATGGGGATGAAACAGAGAAAGATAGGTAATTGTCAATTCCA
The DNA here is from genome assembly GCF_001439605.1 of Cytobacillus praedii. Lineage (GTDB taxonomy): Bacteria > Bacillota > Bacilli > Bacillales > Cytobacillaceae > Cytobacillus > Cytobacillus praedii. The sequence continues at coordinate 146,644 of NZ_LMBX01000011.1, read as the reverse complement.
AGGCTTTTTGCCATATAATCAAATGATTTATTTTCCGATAAGGTAGCTGAAGAGAAGATAAATGGTTTCCTTTGCGAAAAGACTTCTTCTCTCATAATATCCTCAACCATACGCGGCATAATGACGAGTGTCCTTTCCCCATCATGCTCTTCAAACCAAGTAATTCCTTTTAATTCCTTTAAGAAAAGTGAAAGTGAATATGAGATCTGTTCCAAATATTCTTCAACGATTTTTAAATCATACTCATTAATTACATACATTTCACTTTCAAACACAAGCTCTTCTTCTAATGAACTTATTAGATCTAGCAGCTTTCTTCCTTGCTTCATGACTTGTGGCGTTTTTTGAATCGTTCTTTTATCCGATCCTTGCGTAACAGAAGAAGCATCCGTTAAGGCAGAAAAGAATAGTTCATTTTGGATAATTGCTTCATCAATGATATTTAACGTTTTTTCTCTTACATCATTCTCCATTAATCTTGTAAGAAGTGTTTCAAGCGTTTGTTCTGTCAGTCTATATGTCAGTGCTTTTTGAGAAGCATATTCAAGCAGATGCCCTTCATCGAAAACAACACATGAACTTTCCGGAAGCAACGGCAGCTGTCCTTCTCTCTTTCTCGATTCCTTCGTCCATATATGTTCCATATAAAAATCATGGGAACATATAATGATATCTTTCGCATTTCGATAATAATCACGATTAAGGGTTTGTCCACAACGATGACGCTTTTCACAGGTGAAGCAATCTTGCAGGGGATCCCAAGCAATATTTCCCCATTTATCATCTGGGAGCTCTGGAAATTCCTTTCGGTCACCATATTTTTCAAACACCTGCATAGAAGAACCAGAATGGACGAATTCCGGAAGTCTGTCATAAATCGAGTTAAATGCATCCATATCTTCTGCCGCAATGACACGGTCAAGCTTATTCAAACATAGATACTGATCTCTTGATTTTGCTAGCCTTACATCAAAAGTTAATCCTAGCGCTTTTTCAAGCTTGGCAATGTCTCCCTCTTTTTTCACAAGCTGCTCAATCAATGTTTCATCCGCACAGGCAATAATTGCTGGCTTATTCACATATCTGGCATACGCAATACAATAAAGTAAGTAAACAAGGGTTTTCCCTGTTCCCACACCCGCTTCAGCAAAAATAACCTTTTTTTCTTTAAAAGCCTTTTCTACCTGAAAAGCCATAAAAATTTGTTCATCACGTAATTCAAAGCCTGCTTCTGGCAATATATCGTAAAAGACATCGCCGATCCACTCGCTTAACTTCTCAAAAAAAGATTCACTTTTGGACAATGCAAAAGGCATCCTGTTTTGCATAGTACCCCTCCGTTCTAGAGTTCGGAGGTTAGAGGTGCAATGGCTGGGATCGTTTCCTCTCCCAACACTTTAAGTTCTCTACTTCTATCCGCTCTAGGAATTTTATAATTTTATACGATTTCATAAATAAAAGACCAACAATCATTTTAACGCATATTGGGACAGTGTCAAGTAATGTTTCTCTATAGGTTAAAAATAGTGAAAGAGCGTGCTTTCTGCCCGCTCTTTCTTTGGTATTCGAATCTTATTTGGTGCGTTTTTCCAAACAGATTTATTCACTACATAGTATAGACACCCGCTTACCATTCTAAACTGTGAAACCATTTGTACCGTCGATTCGCTTACTCAAATAGGCAAGCAAGATTTTCAATTATAAAAAGCGTTTTTTTATCTCTGGCGGCAGCACTGTACAGCTATTCTTTTTTCCAAACCATTTATACCTATTCTTTGCCGCAATATTATAAATATAATCCCGCAGTGGTTTCGGTACAATGAGCAAGAAGGATAATAATGGCCATCCACCCTTTAAATTTTTACTGATTCTTAAGGCAGCGGACGATTTATAGTAGCAACGGTTGCCATCAAGCAGAACAAGACTGTCTATTGTTAGAGGTACACGATATTTTTTTAATAGCGCCTGTCCAGCCTTACTTTGAAGAGAAGCAAAAGTGTAGAGTGCCCCTTTCTCTCTCTTAAGAATAAATTGAACGCTGTAGTCACAAAAATTACACTCTCCGTCAAATAAGATGATTTTGTCCAGTGTCTTCCCTCCTTAATAAGCAACGTTTTTCAATCTATACTATAATTTTCATTTATTTAAGCTAAATCCATCCATCTTTTTATTATAATAGACTTGGAGCTTTAAAAATAGGAAAGGATGTGGACTATGCTTTATAAACCTCGCACTGAATCTATTGATTTATTAATACTAAAATCCTTAGCCGCTCGAATGAGTTTATCGCCCAAGGATGAGCAGCTCTACTTTGCCCTTAAAAAGGGCTACGAAGGAGAACGATCGTTTGATTCCTGGACAGAAAAGCTTCAATGTGAATGCTTAATCTTAAATGATTTGCTTCTCAAACAACATAACAACCTCTTCCAAATTGACTCACTCATTATTATGTCTGATACTATTTATTTGTTCGAAGTAAAAAATTATGAAGGGGACTATTATTACGAATTAGACAAGTTATACAAATTACCTACGTCTGAAATTAATAACCCTTTAATTCAATTGAATAGAAGTGAATCCTTGCTACGCCAGTTCCTTCAAACCATGGGATTCAATCTCCCCATCAAGGCAAATATCGTATTTATCAACCCCGAATTCACCTTGTACCAAACACCACTCAACAAACCATTTATATTGCCAACACAAATTAATAGACATATGAAAAAACTGAACCTGAACTCCTCCAATGTAAATAAAAAACACAGAGAGTTAGCCGACAAAATCATTTCCCTCCATATTGTAGACTCTCCTTTTAAGCTTTTTCCTACTTATAAATATGAACAGCTGCAAAAAGGAATTACTTGTGGGAATTGCACCTCTATTTCTGTCTCCATTAATGGAAAAATATGTACTTGCCAAGAATGCAGATACGAAGAATCCATAGAAACTGCTGTATTAAGAAATGTGAAGGAATTCAAACTGCTTTTCCCTAACAAAAGAATCACTACAAACGTCATTCAAGATTGGTGTAAACTCATAAATTCTAAAAAGAAGATACGCAGGATTTTGGGCAAAAATTTCAAAATGGCAGGAGTTCATCAATGGACATACTATGAATAACAATATGCAGAAGGATTTTGTTTTGTTTCACTGATTTCACACTCATCATTCTGAAGAACGTCCTTTTCACATGCTTTTTCTTGATTGGGTCATTCATCAGCCAGATGAATGACCTTCTTCTACGATATTTGGGACTTCATTAACCGGATGAACGACTTTTTTCCATTCCTCTTACTCAATTGGTGTCTTCATCAACCTTATGAACTACCTTTTTCCTTGGATCTTACTCGATTTGGGTCTTCATCAGCTGGATGAACGACCTTTTTCCATAGCTCTTACTCAATTGGGTCTTCATCAACCGGATGAACTACCTTTTTCTTTCGATCTTACTATATTTGGGTCCTCATCAACCGGATGAACTACCTTTTTCAACCGTTCTTACTTGATTTGGGTCTTCATAGACCGAATGAACTGCCTTTTTCTCTTCTTCTTACTCGATTTGAGTCTTCATCAACCTTATGAACTACCTTTTTCCTTCGATCTTACTCGATTTGGGTCTTCATCAACCTTATGAACGACCTTTTTCCTTCGATCTTACTCGATTTGGGGCTTCATCAACCCGATGAAGGACCTTTTCCCTTCGATCTTACTCGATTAGGGGCTTCATCAACCTTTAACGACCTTTTTCTCTTCTTCTTACTCGATTTGGGTCTTCATAAACCGAATGAACGACCTTTTTTCTTCGATCTTACTCGATTTGGGTCTTCATAAACCTTATGAACTACTTTTTTCCTTCGATCTTTCACGATTTGGGGCTTCATCAACCCGATGAACTACCTTTTTCCTTCGATCTTACTCGATTTGGGGCTTCATCAACCGTATGAACGACCTTTCTCCTTCGATCTTTCACGATTTGGGACTTCATAGCTAGATGTCCTACCACCTTTTCACTCGTTTTGGGACTCATCAAAAGTATGAACAACCCCTTTTCCCCTTACTCTTACTCCAATGGGACCTGAAACACCTGTATGATCAGCCTTTCTCACTTTAATCCGCAAAAATATTTCTAAAATTTATTCATTTCTAATATTATTTGTAGTATCTTTAGAGAGACGAAATAAAAATGAACGAGAGGCAGATTTATGTGGAATAATAAAAATGTATGGATTTTACTTATCGGTGAATTTATTGCCGGGTTAGGACTGTGGCTTGGTATAATTGGGAATCTTGAGTTTATGCAGGAAAAAGTCCCTTCTGATTTTGTTAAATCACTTATTCTGGCTGCAGGATTGCTTGCCGGTATTGCAGTTGGCCCCTGGGCAGGAAAAGTGACTGATCAAATGAACAAAAAAACAGTTATGCTTGTGTCAGGAGCCGTTCGGACAGTAAGTGTAGTCTTTATGTTAATCGCTATTGAAACGGGTTCTGTTTGGTGGATGGTTGTCTTTCTTGTCTTTCTTCAAATTTCCGCTGCATTCTATTTCCCTGCTTTACAAGCAGCAATCCCACTTGTTGTTGAAGAAAATAACCTTTTGCAGCTTAACGGAGTGCACATGAATGTGTCGACTCTTTCCCGTGTACTAGGAACTGCGGTTGCTGGCATTTTATTAGTTATTATGCCGCTATCTATGCTTTATGTTATGTCTCTAGGAGCCTATGCGGGATTATTCGTGATTACATGCTTCCTGAAAATTAATGAACCAGCTAAATTAAAGAACCATTCAAACAAAGCGTCTGCATCTGGCACTAGCTTTAAGGATGTGTTTCCGATTATCAAGGGGCTACCTATTGTATTTATGACCTTAGTATTAACGCTTGTCCCACTTTTGTTTATCGGCGGGTTTAATTTAATGGTCATCAATATTAGTGAGATTCAAGAAAGTTCAGTTATTAAGAGCTGGATTTACGCTACTGAAGGGATTGGCTTCATGCTTGGCGCTTTCCTTGTAAAGCAAATTAGCTTAAGAAGCTCCCCGTATACGATTCTGTTTCTATTTTCATTTGTTATCGGCTTCTCACAGCTCCTGCTTTATTTTGCAGATGTACCGATATTAACTGTTTTGGCCTTTTTAGTATTCGGCTTTGCAGTTGGCAGCTTCTTCCCAACAGCTGCAACCATTTTTCAAACAAGAGTACCAAAGGAGTTTCACGGCAGATTCTTTTCATTTAGAAATATGCTTGATCGTGTTACCTTCCAGGTCGTCCTTTTAATGACAGGCTTCTTGCTAGATACAGTAGGTCTCCAGCATATGGCCATCATTTTTGGGGCGTTGTCTCTGGTTATGACAGCCTCCTTCTATCTCAGGTTTAAGCAGCTTAGAACGAATGCAGAGGTAACTAATAAAGTTTCTTAATGGAAAATAAAAAAATCCCTGTTTGCCAGAAAACAGGGATTTTTATAATTATTTTTCATTCTCTATTTATGTAAGAATGAGAGTGAGTAAGTCATTGCTTGCTGGAGTTCATTTTGTGCATTTTGCAGCTGTTCGAGAGCTGATGGTGATAAGTTCTGATCCGCTTTAACTGCTTCGATCGTTTCTGATAAAGATTGGGAAATTTTATTAAAATCAATTCTCGCACTGTACATGAAAAGAGCCTCCTGAACATTTTTGATATAGATATATGTTATTCATGATCAGGAGAAAATATGCTCTTTACTTTGTTCTTGGGGGACGCTTTCCCCAGTATTGATAATAATCTGTGCGAATAAAGCCATTAAAGAGCTTTCGCTTCTTAGTGGCTGGTTTTCCGTAGAATTGCTCAAATTGTTCATTCGAGGTAAGTATATAAATCGACCATGTATCTAAAGGTGCCAATGCCGCACCCATTTCTGCATACATTTTTTCAACTGCAGCCTTATCTCCTAAGCGTTCTCCGTATGGGGGATTTCCCACAATTACGCCGTATTCCTTCATTGTAGTAAAATCTCTCACTTGCATTTGTTTGAATTGTATTAAATCCCCAAGTCCAGCTTCAAATGCATTTTCTTCAGCAATCTTCACCATCCGATGATCGATATCAGTTCCAGTAATATCTAACGGCTGATCATAATTCGCAAGATCTTCTGTTTCCATCCTAGCTTCTTCCCAAACCTTTTCAGGAATCCAATGCCAGCCTTCAGAAACAAATTCTCTATTGAAGCCTGGAGCAATGTTTTGACCAATTAATGCAGCTTCAATAGGAATTGTGCCAGAGCCGCAAAACGGATCTACAAACGGCTTATCTGGTGTCCAATTAGTTAGCATAACAAGGGCAGCAGCAAGTGTCTCTTTTAAAGGCGCTTCCCCTTGCCCTGCACGGTACCCGCGTTTGTGCAGACCGCTTCCGCTGGCATCGATTGTTAATAGAGCTACATCCTTGTGCAGTGCCACTTCGATTTTAAAAAGAGGGCCGTTTTCATCAAACCAGCCTGATTTCTTATAGTGTTTTCTCATTCTTTCAACAATCGCCTTTTTTACAATAGCCTGGCAATCAGATACACTAAATAATTTGGATTTGACCGATTTTCCTGTAACTGGAAACTCTGCATCTTCGGGCAAAAAGTTCTCCCATGGAAGTGCTTTCGTCTTCTCAAAAAGCTCATCAAAGGTTGTTGCCCTAAATTCACCAATCTTTATTCTAATTCTATCAGCTGTCCGCAGCCATAGATTTGAGCGTGCAATTGCTGTTGCATCACCCTTGTATGAGATTCTGCCATTTTCAACTGCGCATTCATAGCCAAGATCACGTACTTCCTTTGCTACTAAGGCTTCAAGCCCCATAGCTGATGTTGCAATTAAATCAAACATAATTTCACCCTTAAATTAAATTGTTCCCTTCCCAATTGTGTAATAAGGCTAGCAGCTTATGCTTTGGGAGTGGTTGTGTTATGTAATATCCTTGGATATAGTCACACTTTTCTTTTTTCAATCGTTCGTATTGTTTCTTATTTTCTACTCCTTCAGCAACCACATTTAAGTTCAGGCGCTTAGCCATCATAATGATTGCTTCAACAATCGAACTATTCTCTTTGTACATAGCTATTCCTTTAATAAAGCTTTGATCAATTTTCAATGTATCTAGAGGAAAGCGGCTTAAGTAGCTTAATGAGGAGTAGCCAGTTCCAAAATCATCTATTGATAATTTTATACCAAGCTGCTTTAGTTTAACAAGCTTATCTACTGTTTCAACTGCATTTGGCATGATCATGCTTTCTGTTAACTCTAGGACAATATGTCTTGTACTAACATTTGTCTTTTGGAAAATCTCATTTAAGGATTTTATAAACCCATCCTGATTAAAATGAAGGGCAGAAACATTGATATTCATACTAATTTTTGTTCCTTTAACATGGATGCTATTTAGGTCTTCACATGCCTTTTGAATGATCCATTCACTTAATGGAACAATTAGCCCTGTCTCTTCCGCAAGAGGGATAAATTCTGATGGAGGGATATCGCCAAGTGTTTTTTGTTTCCACCTTACAAGTGCTTCCACACTAACAATTTCCAGTGATTCTGTATCAACAATAGGATGATAAACAAGGTATAACTCGTTACGTTCCAATGCCTTTCGTAAGTATGTCTCTAACATCATTTGTTTAGATTCATCCTGATGCATGTCCTGATGGAAAAGCTCATACTGGTTCTTACCGCTAGATTTCGCATCATACATTGCTTTATCTGCATTCTTTAACAAGGTTTCTGTATCAATTCCATCAAGCGGATACAGGCTAATACCGATACTTGCCGTGACATACACTTCATGACTTTCAAGCAAAAATGATTGAGATAAAGACTCAATGATTCGTTCAGCAATATGAATTGCTTCCTTTGGGTGCTTCAGATTTGGCAGAACGATGACAAACTCATCTCCGCCAAGACGGGCTATCATATCTTTATTTTTGAGTAAATCTTTTAGCCTAGAGGATACTAGTTTTAAAAGCATATCCCCATAATTATGTCCTAACGTATCATTCACTTGCTTAAATCGATCCAAATCAAGAAATAGGAGGGCGAGCTGCTGATTATATCTTTCTGCCGTTTGTAATAAACCTTCTAATCGTTTATTCAAACTATACCTATTCGCAACACCTGTCAACGAATCATAATGTGCTAAAAACCTAAGCTGTTTTTCTGTGTATTTTTGATCTGAAATATCACTAAATACTCCAACATAATTTGTTATATTCCCGTTATCATCTTTAATTACACTAATCGTCAGCCACTCCGGATAGAGCTCATCGTTTTTGCGTTTATTCCAGATTTCACCCTTCCATACACCCATATCATATATTTGGTTCCACATGGTTTGATAAAAAGCTTCATCATGTACACCAGATTGCAGGATGTTGGGATTATTTCCAATTACCTCTTCCGCATTATAACCTGTGACAATTTCAAATGCGGGATTGACTGAAATGATTCTGCCTCGTGCATCAGTAATCATTACTCCCTCACTTGTATTTTCGAAGACTTTCGTTGCAATCTTAACGATATTAAGTGAATCTTGCTGTTTTGTAAACTCCAACATAATATATTCATCCTTGTTCGACTAACGTTATGAGTTAAATACGTTTCTTCTATTATCACGTTTGATAAGTCATTCACATTCTTTTATCATATATGTATTTATGCTTAAATACAAGAAAGCTCCCCTTAAAAAAGGAGAGCTTCATTCATGTTTCATAAATTATTCACTAATAACGTTCTGTAAGCCATGTTTTGTTCCTTTGTACTACAAACGGCTATTCGCCTCGTACTTAGGTGGTAATCATCTATCTACAGGTTAACTATCGTCACCTGTCCTTCTCCTTGTTCATTTCCTCAGAGAAAGTGCCCCTACCATTATTTGGGTTTCTCGCTCGCGGGGTTTACCTCGTTCCACCCTTTTCATTTCTGAAAAGGCTCCGTCACTGTGGCACTTTCAAGGTAGTCATGCCATATCCAAAGGACTTAGGCATTTTCCCTGCCGTCAGTTCAGCTTAAAGCCAAACTGCCCTAGCTTATGAATTGGCTAGGCACGATCACTACAGGCATCTCAGCTCCGTGCGAGCATGGACTTTCCTCTACAATGCAGCAAAATGCTCATTGCAGCGATTACCCGAACGTCATTAATGAGTACAAAAGTTATTATATGCAACTTTCGCTCATATAGCAATGGTTTTCAACTTGAAAAAATAGAGAAAAATGTCAATCGTACAATTTACTGCCAAAAACATGTTTTTCTAAATTAGATAATCGCTTTAAAATATCAAAATTTGTTGTACCAGCAGTTTGTGATGTTGCTGGACGTCTTGAAGCATCGTCTAGTTGTTTCTTTAATCTCATGTTTTCCTGCTGCAGATCTTCAATTTCCTGATAAAACATTTCATAATCCTTAATAACTAAATCTAAAAACTTGTCGACATCCTCCGGTTTGTAGCCTCGCATGCCTGACTTAAATTCTTTTTCTAAAATATCTTTTGCCGTTAATTTAATTTTATCCGAATGCATGACACTCACCTCAATATACACCAATCAGTATTTATATTTTTTCAAACATATGCATATTTGTCAATTTTTCTTACTCTTCTAAAAATAGTCCTGTTCTTTCATTTGTTCCTCTTCAACAATAACTTGTAAATCATAAAAATTGATTAAGCGGATTTCATAATTGTTTTTTTCCTTATGCCTTATTGCAGTTTCAAATAGGTACTTCGGGCTTCCTTCTTTTTCTGTATCATAAAACAGTAGAAGAACATCACTTTTTTCAACAAAAAATTGATTTTTCAAGCGAAATTGCCAAGGGTTTTCATAAGGTTTTCTTGAAACAGAGTCAATAAAGTCTGCCTGAGCAAGAATCGACTCATACCATTCCTTATTCTGTTCTTTCCAAGTTTCCTCCTGGTTTAAAAAAGGGGTAATCACACCTAGCTGCAGTTCAGGATAATCTTCTAATTGCAGCTCAAAAACAACCTCAGCAGCCCATAATTCAGTACCAAGTTGGCCGCTAATTATCACCCACTCCAGCCCTTCCTCTAATAAAGAAATTAGCTGATTCTTAATTGCTTTCTTAATATATGCTACTGCAGGATCATCTTGCTTAAAGATTCCAACTTCATAAGGCTTGTAGCCTGAAATGATCGCAACCTTTGCCAATATTCTTAAGCCCCTCTATGTATGCTCTAATACTTGAAATTTTGCCTTAAAAGGGAATGAGAGTCAATTATTATTTTTATTAGGAAAATTAGCATTAATTATTATATTATATAATGAAACAAGGGCACTATGCCCTTGCTTCATTGTTTAGCTGCAGCACTTACCTTCACGGAGCCGCCAACCAATCCTCATAAAATGGTAAACAGCACATTTTTGTGACACTTGGCTAGTACTTGTAAAGGTGATCAGGGTGCTTCCGCTTTTCTACTTATCTACCAAAAAAGCCCGGTCTTGGCACACCGAAGCCACCTGGGCCAGGGCCTCCGAAACCGCCTGGGCCAGGGCCGCCAAAGCCACCTGGAAATGGACCTGGTGCTGCAACAAACTGCTGATTCGTTACTTGATTCACAGTTGATTGCGTTTGTGGGAAATAATGTTGGTGCTGGAAGTTAATGTGGTTTACATTTGTTGTATGTGTTGGATGAATATGTGGAACCACATTGTTTTGAAACGTATTGTTTACACAGCATTTTGTTGGATGAACAATTGCTGGCAATACATTAGTAGGTCTTGGTCCGCAATACATTTAAAGATCCCCTTTCTCCATAGTTTACTTACATTAACAGCCTATGTTAAAAGGGGTATTCTTGTACTAATGAAAAAGTCTAATTTACACCCAATTTAAAAATGAATTTAAAACATGCTATAAAAACTATCTCTAAAGTTACTAAAAAGTACTGCTGTAAAGATAATTACAATAAAAAATATGAAAAAGATTGTCTTATACATGCTAGTCAGCCTCACATAAATTATTCCTGCCTAAATACATCACACAATAATACATTTTACAGCTTTCATTATGGACAAACAACTAGGAAATAGTGGGTTTTTAAAATAATCTGATAACCTCTCAAAATGATTGATATAATCTCTTATTAAGCCTCTCTAATCTTTTCATGATATCGTGATAACTAATAGTTTTTTTACTGTACTTAGCACTTTGTAAATTTTGAAAGGATGCTTCAGCAATTTTAGTAAAATCAATCGCTTTTTGCAGGTCCTTTTCTCGATGCTCAAAAATCTTGGCTAATTCAATACATGCCTCAAGCCTGATCCCCTCATCTTCTCCTTTATCAACTACATCCTCCCAGAGATGCAGTGCGTCTGTCCATTTTTTCTCTTTCTTGTATTCAAATGCAAGTGCATGCTTGGCTGCTATGGCTTCATTATTCGTACTGCTGGCCAAACGAGAAAATGATACTTTCGCCGCTTCAGCATTTCCTACGTGCGAAAACCATCTTCCAATTTCATACATTTCCTTTGCTGTTCGTTTTTGATCAAGGCCAAGAATTTGAAATGATAGATGTGTGTATAAACTGATAAGCGATAAAATATCTATTTCATTATGTTTTAATATCCCCAGCATCCCTTGTGGATCTTTCCTTTCCACAAAGTCAAAATAGATCATCGGTGCTAAAAAGCCTGGAAGATCATCTTTTCGTTCAATTCCTAATACTTCCTTCTCTACAATGGACAACTTCATTCGTTCTAATTTATGCTTCCACATTCTTCTTGATGCATGATATAAATCAAAATGTCCAAACGATGGAAGTTTAGGGACATGTTCCCTTATTAAGGTATGCTGGGTTTTCACCTGTGGCCAATCAAAGGATTTCCCATTATACGTAGCCATCGTTGTATAGTCTGCACTTTCAAGAAAGCTTTGATATAAAGGGACTTCCGCTCCTGGGGATGGAAGAATATGTTGTTTTAAATAAATTTCTTCTCCAGACAATCTTGCATGTCCAAGAATAAAAATTGAATTCCCGACGCCACCGCCTAAACCAGTTGTTTCTGTATCAAAAAAAACGAAGCTTTCAGGTTCAATGCCTGCAGCTGATAGCGGATGTTTCATTCCACTTTCATTCCAGGCATTCACTGCTGTTATAAATTGTGAAAATGAATAGATTCCGTGTTGCTGTTCTATTGGAAACCTTCGTTCTCTTATTAGGCAATAGCTACCATCAAAGAAATAAGGAGTCACCCCTTCTTCTTCCCAAACATCTAGATAGGGAATTTCACTTTCGCTGAATTGGAAAGTTTTGAGAACAGTTTTTGCACTCTCTTCATGTGACAGGTGTGATTTAAGTCTATTCAATTTCTTTTTAATTGACATAAATCTCACCATTCATGAACGTTTCAAATACTTTCAGAACATCAGACTTTGCGTTCTCTGATGAGGAATCAATGCCAATGCAAGAAGGACAACCATAGGCACATTGACATTTCTTCACCAGATCACTAGCCTCTTTTAAAACAAACTGGAATCCATCAAATATTTTTTCACTCAATCCGACTCCTCCTGGGTAGCGATCATAGAAGAAAATTGTTGGTTTTTCATTATGGGCAGCTTTCACTTGCGGTACAACATGGATATCCTGAGGATCACACATGACAAATAAAGGAGCAATTGATTTAAGTGCATGTGAAGTCCCTATTAATCCCTGCTCTAATCTCTCTTGATTGAACTGCCCTATCTCTTTATGCAAAGAAATCCAAGCAGCACTTGTATGAAGTTCCTCTTCTGGGAGTGAGATCGGTCCTGAACCAATATTTTCATGTGTTTCAAACTTTATTTTCTTAAATATCGTTGCCATGGCAATGATGCTAACATCTCCATAGCCGATTTCTCCTGAAAGAATTGATTGCTGTTTATCCTGTTCTAGAACTTTTAGCTGAACAGCAAGATTAGCATCTGTGTAATAATCAACATCGACTTCTCTTACAAATGCTTTCTTTTCCTCCCAATCAAGCAGTTCTACTTGAAATTGTGTACCCTGATGCAGATAAATAGCCTCCTCATGCAATAAAGTCATTGCTGAAAAACGATCCATTTCACCAATTACCTTAACATTTGCTACGTCAGTTTGATCAATGATGACAACATTTTCTTGAGAGGCTGAACGAAGGCTTATATTATGGGCTGGAAATGAATCATTCATCCAGTAATATTTATCGCCATTTTGATAAAGAACCCTCTCTTCAGCTAAGTATTCAAGCACTTCTTCTGTTTCAAATGAACCAAACCGCTCACCTGCCTTAAAGGGAAGCTCGTAAGCCGCACACTTCATATGGTCAATTAAGATGATCAGGTTATCTGGATTAATTCTGGCTGTTTCCGGGCTGCGTTTGAAAAAATAATCAGGATTTTGAATGATAAATTGATCAAGAGGACTGCTTGATGCGACCATAATCACAAGGGATTCACTATGCCTTCTACCTGCCCGTCCAGCCTGCTGCCATGCGCTTGCAATCGTTCCAGGATATCCCGTCATAATACAAACCTGCAGCTGCCCAATATCAACACCTAATTCAAGTGCATTGGTGCTCACTACTCCAAATATCTCGCCTGAACGGAGACCTTTTTCAATTTCACGCCTTTCCGTTGGCAAATAGCCTCCACGATACCCCCGTATAGCTTTTGGTCCCAATTTATGCTTGATAAGCTCTTGCAGATAAGTGACTAATATCTCCACCCGCACACGGCTTCTTGCAAAAACAATCGTCTGAACCTTATTTTTCAATAGTTCACTTGCAAGTTTTCTTACTTCTAGTGTAGCACTTCTTCTAATATTTAACGGATGATTAACAATCGGAGGATTGTAAAAGACAAAATGTTTCCTCCCACTTGGTGCTCCATTATTATCAATAAGAGAAACACGTTTTTCTGTGAGGCTTTCTGCTAACTCAAGCGGATTGGCAATCGTCGCAGATGTACAAATAAAGGTAGGATTACTTCCATAAAACCTGCAAATTCTTTGTAAACGTCTGATCACATTTGCTACATGACTTCCAAAAACACCTCTGTAAATATGGAGTTCATCAATCACAACATATTTTAGATTTTCGAATAGCGAGACCCATTTCGTATGATGAGGCAAAATAGCCGAATGGAGCATATCCGGATTTGTAATTACCACATGCCCCGCTTTTCGTACCTTTTGACGAATATTTGAAGGAGTATCTCCATCATATGTATAGCTGTTAATTGGCAAGCCTGCTTCTTCGATGATTTCGTTAATTTCACTCTTTTGATCCTGTGCTAACGCTTTTGTCGGAAACATATATAATGCCCTAGAATTTGCATCATTTATGATCGTTTGCAAAACTGGCAGGTTGTAGCATAATGTTTTCCCTGAAGCAGTCGGAGTAACAGCCACAATACTTTTTCCTTGAATAGCTTCTTCATAAGCAGATTTCTGATGAGTGTACAGTCTTGTAATCCCCCGCTTCTGTAATGCTTCCCTAAGGGCTGGATGTATGTCAAAAGGCAGCTCATCCGTACTAGCTTCCTTTTCTTCAATTGTTTGCCAATGTACAATGTTTTCTTTAAATGATTCTGCTGCTTTTAAATGATTCATTATTTCATTAAGGTCTTTTCGCACTTTCATTTCATTCACCTCATACCTATCATTCTAGCGAATAAGCGTTCGTTAAAAAAGAGATACCTTTCATTTTTTTCTTATTTCCACTGCCAAATTTACCCTTTCATAAAATCCTTTCATATAACGTTCAAATTTTTGTCATGAATACGCTTTTTTCAAATGTTTTTTTTGTTACAATATTGGTAATAATGGCTTTTACCAGTAGAGGTGAAAATATGGAAACAATCGAAATTAAAAAAATGCTTTCTCAATTTACCCTTTTCCGCGGGCTTAGTGATAAAGAGATGGACAAAATAGTCGGTATTTCAATCTCAAGAGAATGGAAGAAAGGAAGCCACGTCTTTATGCAGGACGATCCGCTTGAAAATGTTTACTTCATTCAAAGCGGCCGGATCAAAATTTATAAAAGTGATATTAATGGCAAAGAGCAGATTGTCACCATTGCAAAAAGCGGGGATATGTTCCCTCATGTCGGCTTCTTCCGTAAAGGGGGATATCCGGCTTTCTCAGAAGTACTTGAGAATGCAAAACTAGTCGTTGTTCCAATTGACCAGTTTGAGAGTGTATTAATCGAAAACCCTGAATTATGCATAAAAGTATTTAATGTACTTGGTGAAAAAATAGTTGATTTACAAGAACGACTAGAAGCACAAGTATTAAATAACACGTATGAACAAATAATCAAACTGCTTGTACGTTTAGCAAAGCTTCATGGAGATGTGCTTGAAAATGGTTTATTCCTTTTGAAGGCGGAATTTACAAACAAGGACCTTGCCAATATGATTGGCACGACAAGAGAAACTGTCAGCAGGACATTAACAAAGTTGAAAAAAGATAAATTAATTGAAACAGATGCTTCCGGCAATATCATTATCGATTCCGAAAGACTATTAGAAGAAATTATTTAACATGAATCGTAAATTCCTGCGGTTCTTTCTTTTTATTCATCAACTGGAACAATTACCCACTATTTTTCATATGATATCATGGCGTAAACACCCAACAGGTGGCTTATGCTTTTCTATGAAAGGGGCTGGAAATATGAATGAGCGGAATAAAAAAGACAAAAATGAGCCTTTTGGGGATTTAATGAAATCAATGAATCAGTTTTTCCATGACAAGCCTGTAAGAGGATTATTACAAACAATGGATGAATTTTTCAAGAATCCGTTCACTTCTGCTGCATCATCATTTCAGGTAAGTGTGAGTGAAACGGATGATGAACACGTCATCTCCGCGGAACTTCCAGGTGTGAATAAAGAACAAATCCAACTTGATGTGATTGATAATTATGTCACAATCACTGTCCTTTCCCTAGAATCAATTATAGAAGAAAATGATCAGAAAGAAATGATCAAAAAACAGACTTCTATGAAAAAATCAATAAGAAGTATACCTCTCCCACAGCCAATAGATGAAAATAAAGTAAAGGCCTCCTATAAAAATGGTTTATTAAAAATTCGAGTACCAAAACAAAAAGGTAAAAAAATAATGATTGATAAAATCGAGTAAAAAACAAGCAGCGTTTTGAACTGCTTGTTTTTTTGTTTATTTATTAAGCCAGCCATTAAAATAACCAGATGGAACTAGGAAGTAATCTTTTGTAAATCGAATAAATTCTGAGGTATCAACTTCCTTATACATAAAATGGTGATAGTAATCTGAAAGGAACTGCATGCTCACTTCCTTTACATCATCACCATTCAATTGATACTTACTCTTCATCATTTTTAGCAATTCAACTGCAGGCTGTCCATATATATATCCTGTATCCTTTAATTCATGAACTGGAACGTTTGAATATTGTCTGCCTAAACCTGCTTCTCTAATCCATTCCATCCGGTACTTAGGAGTAGCAAATGCTTGCCCTTCCCACTGATTTTCCGCGATATAAAAATACAGCGATGTTGCAAACTCTGTTATGCCCTCGTCAACCCAACCCTCATTATATTGATCATTGGCAACAACCCCATAGAAATATTGATGGGCAATTTCATGGACGATCGAAAGGCGATAGAAATTGCTATCTTGAATATACGGGTTGATTGTTACAATCCCGGGGTATTCCATAAAAAGTCCGTTATCAAGAATGATATCCAACTGTTTATGAGGGTAAGCGCCAATTTTTTCTTGATAAAATGATAGGGCATCTTTAGCCAGTTTTAATGATTCATCGATATTTTTGTCATGATCGATTTTTGTAAATAAGCGGATCTTCACTCCATCATTTGCCGTCGCTTCATGGATATCCATGTCCTTTGTAACGGCAATAAAAAAATCTCTTATCTTTTTTATTTTCACACTTCCCTCATTCGCCTCAGGTTTAGGGTCCTTTTCCGCGGAGGAAATAAATGAATAGCCTTCTGGAAGCTTATAAGTTACCTTATAATCGGAAAAACCAACATGATAGGTCTCTATTCCATCAGAATAATCCTCTTTGTTCCACTTGCCATTCTGATAAGTCGCAAGCATTGGATACCATTGAGCTAAGTAATAATTATCTTTTTCTTTTGAAAAACGAACTCCTTGCTCTGGAGGGGTAAATTCATATGCAACCTTTACTGTATGCTTACTTTTTCCCTTCATATTGTCAGCGAGTGCGATCTTTAATGTATCCTTTTTCAAACTGTAATCAGCCTTTTCCCCATCTACTTCTATTTCCTTTACTTTCACCGTAGCATTACCCTTAACTGAGTCAAAAGAATGTCCCTCTGTAAATACATTGGGAATAAAATAAAATACTAGCTCATCCCAATCATCTTCTGATTTGTTCTTCACTTGGATGGTTGCTTCAGTATCAAACAATCCATTTTCATCCATTGCAAGGTGTATATCATACGCAGCTTTACTGTAATTTTTTACACCCACATCTGAATCTTTCGTTAAATACACATATGTGCCAGCTCCAATAAAAACTAAAAATAAAGCAAGGATTGCTATACTTTCTCCTCTTGGCGGCCAAAGTTTACGTTTTTCACCAAACTTTTTTCTAACAGGCTTCATACGCGGCACTTGTCCAATTCTTATCCAAGGTGTCCGGGCATAATTCGATTGAAAACGATTCTTCAAGCCGTTTGCTAGCAAACTAAATGAAATAGTTGTAAATAATAACACGATTAATGGAACAATGAGGATATGTGTATTTCCATATATATTTAATCTGGCCTGACCAACTAATCCTGACAATTCCTTTGTCACAGAAAGATAAATAAGCGGGTCAAAACGCCTGAGCGTTCCCCCGACAAAAATATTTACTAATGCAAGCTGCCCCATAATAGTAATGACATAGACAATTTCAAGAATAAACATAACTAAGATGGTTTCTTTTAATTGCGGAAAAATATGTCTCCAAATAAGTCTATTATTACTTGCACCTAATGTTTTAGCTGCCTCAATATAAACGGATTTATTCAATTCAACTGTTTTCAATCTAACAGAAGAAACTATACTCGGAATACTAATTATGGAAGCAATTACAATGAAATAGCCTAAAAGTGTACTCGTTTCTAGCTGACTATTAAAATTGATTGGCCTCATAAAAAAGTAAAGGATCAAAAATAAAGGTACATAGCTCCAGGCATTTTCAAAAGCAACCATCCAGCCAGGTGTCCTTTTCCACTGCCCAATATATAAACCAAGTACTGTTCCGACAATCATTTTTATTAATGTAATAGCTAAAGCAATAAACACTGTATAACGAATCCCATGTAAAATCATCGACAGTAAGTCATAACCCCATTTATCGGTCCCTAATGGATAGTCCACTGTTTCAAACGGCTCCATTGGCGGTGAAATGACCTTCCCATCCGTATATTGAGTTTCTAACGTTTCTGTCAATGAATGCGACGCCATCATAGGTCCAAATATACAAAGAAAAAGCAAGATTGAAACACAGATTATTCCAATATATAAAGAATAGTTGAGTTTAATTAGTTTATTCATATATAAATCCTCGTTTGAATAGATAGAATACTAGTCTTACTGATACATAAACAATAGCTGAAATTAATAGCATGGAAAATAGACCAATGGCAATCGGCTGAATCTCATTGCTTTGAAAAATAAACTTTGTAATGCCAGAGACATTTAATATGTATTCAATAATAAAAAGGTTTCCAATCGCTAAAGAAATAACTTTAACTAATTCTGCAGTAATGAACGGTTCAATATTTTTATATACATGCTGGAAATTAATATAATTTAAGCTCATCCCTTTTGCGACTGCTGTTCTAATATAATCTTCGCTGCTCGTTTGAAAATACTTAACAGCAATCAATTTAAATAAATAGAGCGTTGGTGCGATGGCAACAAGCAGTGTGGGAAACCAAGTATTTAATGCACCTGCATCTGGTCTCAACGAGATCACTCTTATACCTGTCCATCTATAAATTTTCACAGCAAGAATCATTGACATAATAATGATAATAAAATCAGGTATAGCAGCTAAGATATTTATAAAAAAGTTGAATATTTTAGTTAGCCGGAAACGACTAAGGAAAATACCAAATAGTAAACTAATGGCTATGCTTGCGTTTACCCCGATAAGCATGACTTTTAAACTAGTAAAAAAGTTGTCTCCAATATCTTGTTCAATGTCCCTAACCTGTGTGCCCAATTGGTATGATCCGAGACTTCCTTTGCTTACCTCACTAATAAATGAGCCATATATTTTAGGCAGTTTTTCAATGTTCCATTCTAGCTTGTTCTCAGCCGTGTTCACTTCTATAATCATAGGCAGTGCAGCTAATGAAAGTATTAAGAGGAAGATAATAATAATTTGCTGTATGATTCTTAACACATCCACTCCTCCTTTCTTATCAAAATCTATTTTTTCATTTTATGTTAGTAATTGTCAATAAAATTATGTGAATTCGTATTATTCTACAAATGAAAAAAAATGGCCATTAAGCCATTTTTCTCCCTACATTCTTCCTACACTTTTATTATTCCCCCTAGCCCCTTTACCATTGAAGAGACCTGGCTTACAGCATTCATCATTGAACCAGCTGTATCAACCATTTTATTAATATCTAGTGTTCCATCTTGACCTTTAAAGGAATTCATAATCGATTTAACCCCTGAGGGCTGTTTTGCAATAAATGATTGTTTAGGATAAGGGTTCATATATGGATTTGCAGAAAATGGCTGATTCGAGCTGGAAAAATTAGAGTTTGGTTCAGGCTCTAGCGGGTTTTGAAAAATGTTTTGGATATGATTAGGCTGTTTCTGCTGTCCATACGGCTGCATGCTATAATTAGGGTAAGAACCCGCCCCAAAGTATGGATTTACTGATGGATGGGAGATTGGATAGGGATTATATCCATGGGGCGGCATTTGATTAAATGGTACTTGTTGCGGGGAATAAGAATTCCCCCACTGATCAGCAGGATTTGGGTAATAAGCTGATGGCCGCTGACGGTCTGAATGATTATGCATGCTCGGTCCATAGCGATTCATGTTTGAGTAAGGATGATGAGCAGGTAATTGAACTGTATATGCTGGATGTCCTCTTCGTCCAAACATGGGCAGACTTCCTCCTTGAAGTAATTATTCATTACTGTAATTTATGTTCATATAGCCTATCGTGTGAATAAAACGATATTCAAACACTTTGTCAAATTATGAAATAACCTGTCGGAAGTCTAAATTTTTTAAAAATAATGGACAGCTTTATTTATATGATAGTATATATAAAAAGTAGAAAGCATTTTTATACAAATTTGAGGAGGGAATTATAATGAATGTTCACGAACTAAACATGAAGTTTCTTCAAATGCGAAATTACAGTCCTGAAAATGTAAATGAATTACTAGATTTTACGAAAAAGGCGTATATTCAAAATGATATTTGTATTAATGTTTATCGGCAGCTAGTTCGTGAGCTTGAAGCACAAGGAGCAGAAGTTCCTGAAAGCTTCTAATCTTTTTCCCACATGCTCAAAACACTAAAAGGGAGTCCTTATTTCAAGGACTCCCCTTCTATTTCATTAATAACGCTAGTCAGGATGAATTTTGCTGAAGCGACTACATCGTTAAATCTTGATCGGCTCGTGTTCGGAAAAAATGCTTGTACCGAAATTGTTTCAATATGATCATATGCAGAATCAATTTGCTGATTATACAAATTTTTTGGTCCCCTATCCTTAATCCATTCATATGCTTCCCTTTTCCATTCATCGTTTACTTCCTTCACTGCATCTGCAAATGGTTTTACTTCTCCGAAAAAGTCTCCACTCTCGCCGGTCTCTCTCACCTTCATATATTTCAATGAAAGGGTATCCACATATGAGAGTAATTTTTTCGTTAATTGTAAAAGCTCTTTATAATCCTTCATTTATCGTTCAACTCCAAAAATAAACGCAGCTTAATTTTTCAAGCTGCTGATAATGTCATTCTAATTTAATTAATATCCTAGTTCAAGCTTCATGCTGGTTGGACGATGTAATTTACCTGGATTGCCATGTTCTTCATTTTCTTTTAAGGTACTTGCTGCCTCATTCTCAAGTGCAGTCATTTTTTCTTCACAAGCGATGATTTTTGCAGTGTATTCGTTTCGGACATTTTGACGAGCTTTAGAAAGGCTCGTTTCTAAAATCCCTTCCAGTTCTTCCAATTGGTCAGAAATCTCCGTAAGCATGCTTAACAGTTCTTCTTTTGCAATGATCTTTTTATCCATTAGTTTGTCCTCCTTAATAATGCAAAAGTACACAATCTAACCCAAATGTATGTTGTCTTATTACACTCTATTCGTCTTGTCTCTAATCAATCCTTCATCACTGACAAAACTAGAAGTGATTCGGCAAATAAAGTAGTATTTTTCAATCACCGTGCCTCTCATTCGACAAGATTAAAGGAGAATGAAAGGAATGAAACATGCGAATACTACTTAGTGGAGGTGCAAAAGATGAAAAAGCAGCAGAAACAAAATAAAACACAGCCCAAGAAACTAGAAGAAACAAAAACAGGGTACGGCGATAAAAAAATCGAAGGACCTGATCGCCCTTCTACATAAGTACAACTTATATCAGTATGGAGTTTCTTTCACCCCTCACTGATGGCAAGTTACACCAATCACTCTTAGAAAATGCACGATCGATGACTTTAGCAGATTTGACATTTATAGGCAGAGGATCACCAGCTTAGCTTTTTTGTTTCTTTATCCTTGATCGAAAATGGGATCTAACTGCCATTAACTGCGATAAAAATTCACGGAAGTGCTGTGGCAATCAGATCTCTCTATAATCGAAAAAGCTGAAATCGGAGCAAGTCGATTTCAGCTTTTGTTTTATTTGATAGATTTAACCCATTCGCTTAAAAAGATGCCTTTTTTTAATTGATTCTGCTTCTGTACATACCAGTCAGTTATATGAATGGGATGTTTGTGCTCGACCATCTGGTTCATCCATTTTTTCTTTATTCGGCAAAAATCTGACCAGTCTCTTCGATTATGGCGGTGATGGTTTACAATCGGATAGGTACAACGTAAAAAAGGCGTTGTTCTCATTTTTTTATGCGTAAAATACTGCTCATAGTCAAACCTTGAGCCTGTATGCTCTGTTTTACATGCAAATTCATAAAATCTAGGGTAAAGAAACTTCTCAAACAAAATATCAGCTAATCTCTTTCCTAATTCAATACGTTTAGAAACAGATTTAAACCCATTCACACTTGCCCCAAATAATTCACCTTCACATGTTGGGAAAATAACCGAGCTAAAATGAAGCCAATCTTGAAGAATAAATAATAATGAACGAAAAACAGTGGATTGATAGACAGGATGCTTTATAACTGGTTTTTGAATCACATTTTGCTCGTTTATGATTAATGAAGTCATCAACCTGTTTACATGGCGATCATCCCAAAACTTCTGCCACTCTTTTTCCATAAATGAAGAAATATGAAAAAACTTTAATAAATGAAACATTGGCCGCTTTATTTTCGTCGAATACTGATAGAGCAGCAATTGTGGAAAAGCATCCTGGAAAATAAGCCAGTTGGCCCGCTCGTATGTAAAAAATAACTTTTCCCGAAAACTTTTTTCCAACACTATAGGAAGCAAGCTCCCTTCAAGATCACACATGTTCCACCCTGCATTTCGGGATACCATACTGGCAAGAAAGGACCATTTAATTTCCGGATTTTTACTATAATATTGATGATAGGCTTTTGTTCTAGAGATATTATCTGTATTGTATCTTTTCGTTTGCTTATTAATATAGGTAATTAAATCAATTTCCTCCACGGAAAGCTGTTCCAATGTTAGTCCTTTTTGATAAAACATTGTTCGCTCAGCCTCTCCTTATGCATTTAGCTTAACTTTTGCAAACTAATACTTTTTATTCAACCAAATCGAACAAAGTTTTGGTATGATAAGAAATAGCTTGTGAGGTGAGTATGATGAATTTCAATTATCCTAACGGCAAGAGATATATACCGGAAAAAAAGGAGACAATAAAATTAAAGAAAGAGAAAAAATGGTCCTATAGTAACCGTGGAATGACTTTGGAGGAAGATATTAACATAACAAACGAATATTACTTGGAACAGAACATTGCAGCCATCCATAAAAAACCAACACCACTTCAAATCGTTCAAGTCGATTATCCTAAAAGAAGTGCAGCAGTCATTAAGGAAGCCTATTTTAAACAAGCTTCTACAACAGACTATAATGGGGTATATAAAGGAAAATATATTGATTTTGAAGCAAAGGAAACACAAAATCCAACATCATTTCCATTAAAGAATTTTCATGATCACCAAATTAAGCATATGGAAACGATCCTAAAGCAAGATGGTATTTGTTTTGTCCTGCTTAGGTTCTCACTTACAGAAGAAATATTTCTTCTAGAAGCACAGCATTTGCTTACATTTTGGAAAAGGATGGAAGATGGAGGGAGAAAATCAATTACAAAGGATGAAATTGAACACTTTGGTCATCTGATACCACTCGGATATCAGCCCAGAATTGACTATATTAAAAAAATCGATTATCTTTATAGACTTAGTTAGATCATTTTAAATGGAAACAAATTTTCTTTACAGTCCAGAAAGGATGAATAGATATGGCAGAGAATTATCAATCAAGAGAGGAGCGCAGAAAACAGCATGCTTCCAAACAAAAGAAAAAAGGCGGAAAACAGCCTTCTAAAGGTATTTTTAAACGAATCTTTTTAATATTAATTGCCCTTGGGATTGCAGGTATGCTCGTTGGTGCTGCTACCTTCGCCTTTATGGTAAAGGATACACCAAAGCTTGATGAGAAATCGTTAAAGGATCCTATTTCATCAAAAATTCTCGATATTAATGGAGAGGTAATTACTGAAGTTGGCTTAGAAAATCGAGAATATGTTAATTATGAGGACATCCCTAAATTAGTTGAAGATGCATTTCTTGCTACTGAAGATGTCCGGTTCTATAAACATAACGGAATGGATTTAATCCGCTTAGGCGGAGCAGTGCTTGCAAACGTTACCCGTGGTTTTGGATCTGAGGGAGCTAGTACGATTACACAGCAGGTTGTAAAAAACTCCTTCCTTAATAATGAAAAAACGCTAAGCAGAAAAGCACAGGAGGCTTGGCTAGCCTTCCAGCTAGAACGAAAATATACAAAACAGCAAATTTTTGAGATGTACGTCAATAAAATATGGATGTCCGAGCGAAGCCATGGGGTATTGACTGCTTCCCATATCTATTTCGGCAAAGAACTTAACGAATTAGAATTACACGAAGCAGCTTTACTTGCTGGTATGCCGCAAAGTCCTGAGAACTATAACCCATTTAAGCATCCAGACCGTGCGGAGAAAAGAAGAAATATTGTTCTGTCATTAATGAATCAGCATGGATTTATTACGAAGGAAGAAATGAAGGCTGCACAAGCAATTCCAGTCGAATCAAGTTTAGTAAAAGAAGAAGATCGAAAAAGGAATGATTCGCCGTATGATTCATTTGTTGATGTAGTCATTGAGGAAGTGGAAAGTAAATATCCTGATTTAGATATATCTTCTGATGGACTAACTATTTATACAACTTTAGATACAAAAGCACAGGACTATGTCGAAAAAATGCTAAGTTCAAACGATATTGTTCAATTCCCAAATGATGAATTTCAGGCAGGTATAACCTTACTTGATACAAAAACAGGTGAAATTAGAGCAATTGGCGGCGGCAGAAATCAAGAAGTAAAAAGAGGATTTAATTATGCTACCGATTCAAAACGTCAAGCGGGTTCGACATTTAAACCAATTATGGATTACGGTCCAGCAATTGAATATTTAAAATGGGGTACTTACCATACGCTTGATGATAAACCTACCACCTATTCAAGCGGTCAGCAGATGAATAACTGGGACCGAAAGCATATGGGGAAAATGTCATTACGGGAAGCGTTAGCGCGTTCACGTAATACAGCTGCACTGCAAACCTTGCAAGCAGTAGAAAAAGAGGTTGGCTTAGATAAGGCAAAAGAATTCGTTAATAATCTGGGCATTGATATGGATGAAGTCTATGAATCCAGTGCTATTGGTACGGAGGAAGTTTCATCCTTAGAAATGGCTGGGGCTTATAGCGCTTTTGGCAACGAAGGCTTTTATACCGAACCGCATTCCATTAAGAAAATTGAAATGCGTGATAAGACAACCATCGATGCTACACCAAAGTCTGAAGCTGTTATGCAGGATTACACAGCGTTCATGATCACTGATGTCTTAAAAAGTGTTGTGAAGGATTCCTTTGGAACTGGTAAGCAAGCAAATGTACCTAACCTCCATTTAGCAGGAAAAACAGGTACAACAAACTATTCTTCTAAAGAAAAGAAAGACTGGCAGATCCAAAGCGGCGGTGTTCCTGATATTTGGTTTGCGGGTTATACAACAAACTATACGGCAGCCATTTGGACTGGATATCCAAACATGAAGAGTTCGATTGCTCCTAAGGACCAAAAGATAGCCCAGGCTTTATTCAAAAATTTAATGGCTTATGTTTCTAAAGATATTGAAACACCTGACTTTAAAATGCCTGATAGTGTTGAAAAGGTAGCCATTGAAAAAGGAAGTATGCCTGCTAAGCTTGCAAGTGACTTCACACCTAAGGATCAAATCATCTATGAATATGCAGTAAAAGGGCAAGCACCTAAAGAGGTCTCTGATAAATTTGAAAAGCTAGACTCTCCTGTTAATGTAAATGGATCTTATGATCAGCTAACAAATGAAATTGCATTAACTTGGGAATATCCTGAGGAAGCAGAAGATGTACAATTTGAAGTCTCTGTTGCTTTAAATGATGGAACAGAGCAGCCATTGCAGGTTGTAAAAGAAAAAGGCTTAAAGATTGCCAACCCTGTACCAGGAGGCATTTATCAATTTAAGGTAATTGCTGTTAAAGGTGAAATGCGCAGTGATCCTGCTGCTGTAAAAGTTGAAATACCTATTCCAGATTCTGAAATTGATGATGGATTTGGAGACGGTGATCCAATGGATGACTTTGAGAATGAAGAAGAGACAGAAGATGGAACATCTGGAAACAACGGAAACGGCAATAATGGAATTGGAAATGGAAATGGAAATGGTTCGGGTTCCGGCTGGGGAAACGGGAACGGAAATAACATCGGGAACGGAAATGGCCAAGACGGTGGGGACAGCTCAGGCGGAGACGATACAAACAACGGATCAACCAATCCAGACGGGTCTCAAGGAACCAGTGGTCAATAAAAATATGAAGTATGAAAAAAAGCGTCCTAAGCTATTGCTTAGACGCTTTTTTCATAGCCATATGTTTAACATACTGCTTTTCCATTTCGATTAAGAGTTCGTTTAATTGAATAAAAGAATGGTAAAGAGCTGGACGCTGCATAATGAAGCTGATTCTCTCCTCTAAATTTACAGGCTGCACTTTTAAGGATTCACTGGATAATGGCATGTCAAAATGAACTGGCTGACCATTTGCCCAGTAAACAAACTGCAAAAATAAACCAATCCCTTTTTTCATTGGTGGAATGGCATCCTTATATTTTCTATTTGTAAAGATCTCTTCAAGTTTAATTTTTTCAGTATCCCACTCTTTTTTAATTAATGGAATAAACGTCTCATGTGATTGCCAAGGCTTAAGTGCCGGAATATTTTCATAAAAGGCTGCTTCATACAAGAAAGGCATATTCAGCACCATTTTCTGCAAATGATCTTTTTCAATTAATATTTGATCATTTGCCGAAAAAAAGAAAGGATTATTTAATTCATGCGGAATGGATAATAGTAATTGCTCGCTCATTTATCCCCCTTCTCCTTCATGCGTTTTTTCCCTTCTCTGCAAAGTTCGAGCAATGGACATACTGGGCATTGAGGATTTTGCGCCTTGCAGTGATACCTTCCAAAGAAAATCATTCGATGATGAGTAACAGACCATTCATCCATCGGTACTTTTCTCATTAATGTCTTCTCTACTTCTAATACTGAGTCTTTCCATTTGCAAAAGGCTAATCTCTTGCTCACTCGCTCCACATGTGTATCAACTGCAATTGCTGGAATTCCGTACGCAACAGAGACAACAACATTTGCCGTTTTTCTTCCAACACCAGGAAGCTTTGTTAATTCATCCCGATCATTCGGAACGATGCCACCATAATCATCCAGTAGCATCCGGCATAATTTTTGAATGTTCTTTGCTTTATTCCGATACAATCCAATTGAATGAATATCCCCCTGCAGTTCTTCTAAAGAAACATTTAAGTAGTCCTCAGGTGTTTTATACTTTTGAAAAAGATTTTTTGTTACTTTATTTACTAGAACATCCGTGCATTGAGCTGACAAAGCCACAGCAATGACTAGTTCAAAAGGATTGGAATGGTTTAATTCACAATGGGCATCGGGAAACATTTCCCCCATTTGATCAAGACAGTATCTAATTTGAGTTTTATTTAACATGTACCCCACCACTTATTTTTTTCTAATTATTGCTCAAGCCAATTATAAAATGGAACGGATTTTAATGCTGGATTGGAATCCTCATTTTGTTTGTTTCGCTGCGGTGTTTGGCTTTGCCTAAATTTTTTCCCGTAGCTCTTTGCCTGTTCAATGGTTTTAATTCCATTCTTTTTCCATTCAAACAAAATTCGGTCAATATAACGGAAATTCAGCTTGCCGGAAATAACCGCTTCTCTTAGAGCAGCTTTAATTATATGCGGATCATGATGGTCATCATCCATCCACATAGCAAGTGTTTCACATTCGAATGGTGATAAAGGCCGCCCGAATTCTTGTTCAAAGCAAGTATACAAATCTGTTTCACTTTTTTGATTAGCTATCATTGCTTCCTGCTTGCCTCTAAGCAAAAAGCAATCAATTAACTTTTCCCATAACGGTTCCACATCATATCTTTCATATCGAACATCGTCTCCTGAATAGCTTTCTTTTATATCTATAAATCCTTTTTGAACTAATTTTCGGAGAATTTCAGTACATACTGAAACGGATATAGTCATGCGGGAAGACAATTCAAAAGGAGTAGGAAATTCATTTCCATTTTCAATAAAGGAGATTACTTGCAGTAAAAGCACGAGCTCATTCTCATCTAAATTCATCTCTTTATAATGAGTGAGTAATACTCCAGGGATTGTTACGTTTCCTTCCTGGATCCACTTTAATAAACTTGTTTTTGACATTCTAGACACCTCTTCATAAGTATAGCATGAACACTCCTAGCTAGTAAGGAGAATATGAAAGGCAATCCTTCCTATTAATCGCTACTTGACATTCAAGAGTTTATTCATTCTTAATAGAAAAAATCCGCAGGAAGCGGATTTTTTCTATTAATTAATTATGGATATAAACGATTTAATAGACGCGGGAATGGAATCGTTTCACGAACATGTTCAACTCCACTAATCCAGGCAACCGTTCTTTCTAGTCCAAGCCCAAACCCAGAATGTGGAACAGATCCATATTGACGTAATTCTAAATACCATTTGTAAGCATCCATTTCTAAATTATGCTCTTCGAGACGCTGCTTCATTAAGTCGTAGTCATGAATACGCTCAGAGCCGCCAATAATCTCTCCATATCCTTCTGGTGCGATTAAGTCTGCACACAGAACAACATCATCACGATCAGGATGTGGCTGCATGTAGAATGGCTTAATGGCTTTCGGATAATGAGTAATAAACACTGGTTTATCGTAGCTCTCAGCAATAGCTGTTTCATGTGGCGCACCAAAATCATCGCCCCACTTGATATCATCAAAGCCTTTTTCATTTAAGAATTTGATCGCATCATCGTATGAAATACGAGGGAACGGTGCTTTAATGTTTTCAAGCTTCGCTGTGTCACGGCCAAGCGTTTTTAACTCTAGGCTGCAGTTTTTCAAAACAGATTGGACGATAAATGATACGTATTCTTCTTGTACCTTTAAGCTATCCTCATGTTCATAAAATGCCATTTCAGGCTCAATCATCCAGAACTCAATTAAATGGCGGCGTGTCTTTGACTTTTCCGCACGGAAGGTTGGCCCGAAAGAGAATACTTTTCCAAGCGCCATAGCAGCAGCTTCCATATATAATTGTCCACTTTGAGATAGATACGCATCTTCATCAAAGTATTTTGTAGCAAATAATTCAGATGTTCCTTCTGGTGCACTCCCAGTTAATATCGGAGGATCCACCTTCACGAATCCTTGCTCATTATAAAACTCATACGTTGCACGAATAATTTCGTTGCGAATTTTCATTACCGCATGCTGACGGCGTGAACGAAGCCATAAATGACGATTATCCATTAAGAACTCTGTTCCATGTTCCTTTGGTGTAATTGGGTAATCTACAGCTCTTGAGATGACTTCAATATTCGTTACAAGCAATTCAAATCCAAGTGGAGAACGCTCATCTTTTTGTACTTTACCAGTAACATAAACGGATGATTCTTGTGTTACGGATTTTGCTTCCTGGAACACTTCTTCAGGGACATCTGTTTTAACGATTACCCCTTGAATAAAGCCAGTTCCATCACGCAGCTGCAAGAATGCAATCTTCCCGCTTGAGCGTTTATTTGCAATCCATGCACCAATCTTCACTTCTTGATCTACATATTTGTAAACTTCAGATATCGTTGTTTTAACCACTGTGTTCCCTCCAAAACCTAGTAAATCTCGACTTATGTATCCTTTATATTATACCTTCCGAAAATGTGACAAGCAACTATGAAAAGCGAAAGCGCCTTGGTGGCTATATTCGCCGTTATTCGAATATATTCGACGTAATAGCTGATATATTCGCCGTCGATCCAATTATATCCGCCAAAACACTCCATATATTCGCCGTCAATCCAATTATTTTCGCCAATACCCATAAATATAAAAGCGGCAGCCCAATTCGGCTGCCCGCTTATAAATTACTTCAGTTTACTATCAACAAATTGATGCATACGGCGAACTGCCTCTTCTAATAAATCTAGAGATGTCGCATAGGAAAGACGAATATTTTTTGGTGCACCGAAACCAGAACCTGGGATAACTGCAACCATTGCTTCTTCTAATAATGCTTGGGAGAAATCATCAACATTTGCATAGCCTGTTAATTCGCAAGCCTTGCTTACATTTGGGAATAAATAAAAAGCTCCCTGCGGTTTTAAGCATGTAAAACCAGGAATGGCAATTAAATTCTCAAAAATGGTATTAAGCCTGTGTTCAAAAGCTTCACGCATTTCTAAAAGCATTTCCTGTGATCCAGCATAAGCAGCAATAGATCCGTACTGTGCTGTTGTCGTAGGATTGGATGTGCTATGGCTTGCAAGATTTGTCATCGCTTTTATAAGCTCCTTACTTCCTGCAGCATAGCCAATTCTCCAGCCAGTCATTGAGTGTGATTTTGACACACCATTAATAATAACTGTTTGTTCCTTTAATTCTGGTGAAAGCTCAGCAATAGAAACATGTTTATTGTCACCGTATACTAATTTTTCATAGATTTCATCGGAAATAATTAAAATTTCATGCTTCAGACAAACTTCACCTATTGCTTCTAGCTCAGATTGTGAATAGAGCATCCCTGTTGGGTTGCTTGGTGAATTAATAATGACTGCCTTTGTTTTCTTAGAAAGTGCCGATGTTAATTGTTCAGGAGTAATTTTATAATCATTTTCTTCTTTTCCTTCAATGTAAACTGGAAGTCCGCCTGCTAACTTTACTTGTTCAGGGTAGCTAACCCAGTAAGGAGTTGGAATAATGACTTCATCCCCCTCATTTAGCAAGACTTGAAATAATGTATACAATGCATGCTTAGCGCCATTCGTAACAATAATTTCACTTGGATCATAATTAATCCCTTGATCTTGAATAAATTTATTTACAATTTCTTTTTTTAATGCTGGAAGCCCAGCAGAAGGTGTATATTTCGTATGACCTTCATTCATTGATTGTACAGCCGCATCGATAATATGCTGCGGGGTATTAAAATCCGGTTCTCCTGCACCTAAACCAATAACGTCAAATCCTTGTGCTTTTAATTCTTTCGCTTTAGCAGTTATTGCCAGTGTTGAAGAAGGTGTTAAAGCTTTCACTCGTTGTGCTAATTGAATCTCCATTTTCTTCCTCCGTCTATAAGTTTTCGATTTTTTTCAGCCAATCACCTGTTTGAAAGTCAACATAATAATAATTTATTAAATCTCCTTCAGAACGGTAGTAAATTTCCCATAATGGGCGATTTTTTTCCATACCTAAACGGACAGAAATAATTTCCTCCGGATTCTTTTCTTCAAGAAGCTTGCTTACCGCTTCTTTTTCAGAAACACCGTCTGACTGTTTACGAACAATGATTCTTCCTTTTTTTTCAGGAATCCACACATAAATGTTTGTGCCTTTTGCATTTTTCCCTTTTACAACATAATAAGTTTCTTGTCCATTATATAAATAAAAGTCTTCAGCTTTCGTAAGATCCGTTTCCTCTTTTGCTATTTGAACGGCTTTCTCCTCAGCTGTTTTCACAGGCTTTAAAGCTTTTTGATAAATGATTGTTCCAGAAACCAAAACAATGAGAATAATGAATATACTTGTAATAATTATCTTTTTCACAACAGTCACTCTTCTTATGTACGATAAATTGAAAATACAGCTTTATTTTGATCTTCTTTATCAAGCGCTAACCCAAACATTAAATCCTTTTCTTTTAATGTTCGATTTAACACATCAACCACTTTATAAAGATCTGGGCTTAACTGAATCTTCACTGTCGATATTACTTCAATTTTACTTTCCATAATGGAAATCCTCCTCATTGGCAACAAAATTTGCAACTTATATGTTTGATTCATACGGATAAACTATATGTACGTAACTGTTCAAGCCTTTAAAATAGTATAACAGCTAAATGATTTGCATTAAATATCAACTTAAAATTTTCTTCTAATCCATTTACGTCTTTTGGCTGCGCTAACATTAGCGCAGCATTTTTTTAGATCCATTCTGAAATTACTGGGATAATTTCATTAATCCCGCTTCTTTCAACTGGTACTTCTGGAATCGACTGTAAAAAGGCTTTCCCATACTTGGTGGTCACTAGCCTTCGATCAAAGATAAATATAAGCCCGCGGTCATTTTTGGTCCTAATTAATCTGCCGAAGCCTTGTTTAAAACGAATAATCGCTTCTGGCAATGAATAATCAGAAAATGGATTGCCGCCGTTTTGTTTAATTAGGTCGCATTTCGCCTCTGTTAACGGATCATCCGGAGGTGAAAAAGGCAAGCGAACAATAATTAAACAAGTTAAATCCTCTCCAGGAATATCTACGCCTTCCCAGAAGCTGCTTGTTCCTAAAAGGATTGCTTTATCGAACTTTTGAAAGTTTCTAGTTAATCTTGATCTGCTTCCACTTGAAATTCCTTGGGCAATAATCGCATAGTCATTTAGAAATCCTGATTCCTTTATAAGTTCGTACGTTTTTCTGAGCATTTCATGTGAGGTAAATAAAATAAGCATTCTCCCTTTTGTTACCTCTGCAATGGAAATTATATGTTCAGTAATCGAAGCTACGTATTCTTCAAGCGGAACAGCATTTACCTCAGGAAGATCATCTGGAATTATAAGCTTTACCTGTTCCTTATAGTCAAATGGTGATTGGATTTGTTGTGCTGAACAATCTGATGGCGGCAATCCAAGCTCAGTTAACATATAATTAAACGAATTTTTCACAGATAAAGTTGCAGAAGTTATGATCGCACACTTCTTTTTTTCAAAGAATTGTTCTTTTAAATAATTTTCAGCGGTAACTGGCTGTGCGTACACTGTCGTTGCATTTTGCATAGCACGCTCATCCGTTTCAATCCATGTTACAAAATCTTCAGATGGGTGTAAGAAGATTTTTTTTACAACTAAAGAGAGTTCCCTTAATTCCTCTACTAGTGACGTCAATTCTTCCATTGATGACTTTTCCCTTGCTGATAGTGATTCTTGAACTGTTTTGATGAAATCAAGTCTAGCTGAAATCATTAGAACGAAATCTTTAATGAAAAAGACAAATCGCTCTGCAGAAATTTCAACCGCTCTCCAATCTAAATTTTCTTCATCGAGGGTCAATCGGCAGCTAATTCGGTTATATCCTTTTTTCGATTTCTTTCTCTTTTTTGCATAATGGCTAACCACTTTAAAGAGTTCATCAACTTCTAGGCTTAATTCGGACATCATTTGGTTTACTTCAAAAGAATGAATAAGTTCATGCTTGTTTACCCATTCCTTTTCCAAAATTTGTTCTAACTTATGCAGCAATTGCTTTTGCTCTATTAGACCGATTTGACTCAGAAGCAAGCGAGTAGATAAATAATCAAAAGTAAAACCGAAGTGTTTTCCAGCTACTTTCATAAAATGATGCCCTTCATCTATTACAGCATGTGTATAATCAGGCAATAATTGATGATCTGTTACAAGATCGGTTAACAGTAAGGAATGATTTGTAATGACAATATCTGCATGCAAAGCTTCTTTTCTTGCTCGCATATAAAAATCCCTAGAGAGCCAGGATTTATTTTTCAAAAAGACAGTTTCATCATTTTTTATTTTATTCCAATAGAGCAGTCCCCCACTGGATAAATTTAATTCATCAATATCCCCATATTTCGTCTCTGTCAGCCAGACTAGAATCTGCATTTTTGTAAGAATCGTATCGTAATTATCTTCTTGATCCTTTAATGTTTGCTCAAACTTGGCAAGACTTATGTAATGGCTTCTGCCTTTTAACAGCACTGCTTTTATTGGAAAAGGAAGCATTTTCGCTAGTCTAGGAATATCATTTGAAAGCAATTGTTCCTGAAGGTGGGTCGTAAATGTACTAATTACTATTGTTTGGCTGCTTTCTTTCGCATAAATGGCAGAGGGAATTAAATAAGCAAGGGACTTTCCCACTCCAGTGCCTGCTTCAATCATCGCATGCTTCTCCTGATTAAATGCATCATATACAGAATCCATCATATTGAATTGGCCTATGCGGGTTTCAAATGCAGGAAAAGCTTTGCTAAATAGCTCCTCTTTCTCTTCTCTTGTCGCCGGATAATTAATTTGCTGAACTTCATTATTTTCTGCTTGAAAAACTCCTTTTTTAAGCGCAATACCATGATGAATTTCGAGAATATCTGGAATAGTTTCGATCGACGATTCCTTTTTTAGAATAATATTGTCAATAAGAAGGTCTAAATCACTTTTTAAGCCGCTAGAAAGCTTATGAAGCTGCTTTACCGTATTTAACGGCAGCTGTTCTAGTCTTTCCAAAAGACGCAATAGTAGCTCTGCTGTAACGTATGCATCGCTATCTGCTTGATGTGGACGTTCATGGTTTAACCCTTCTCTTATTGCAAGTTCAGATAATTGAAAGCTATCTGCGGTTGGCATAAGTACTCTCGACATTTCCACTGTATCCAATATTGGGCCATAAAATCCGTTATACCCTGCCTCAATTAATTCCTCTTGTAAAAATGAAAGGTCAAAAAGTACATTATGGGCAACAAAATATGCTCCTTCTAATAGGGTTAATACTTTAGGGGCAATTTCTGAAAAATCAGGTGCATTCTCAACCATGTGATCATTTAAACCTGTTAATTCTTCTATAAATGGCGGAATTGATTTTCCAGGATTGACAAAAGAAGAATATTCTTCGGTAATTTTCCCATTTTTAATGACAACTGCTGCAAATTGTATGATTTTATCGCCCTTCTTCGGAGCGTTCCCAGTTGTTTCTAAATCTATTACAACATATTTATTACCCATCTTAAACACCTCTAACATTCAGTCAATCAAACGGTATCACAAAAATGGAAAAAGAAAAAGGCATAAACCCTTCTAATTATATTTTTAGCTATATTTACCTGTATCCATACCTTAATAAGTGACGACTGCGCGACAAGCATAAGTCTAACCGTCCGTTTATTAACCTTATGGATAGTCTGGCTTGGACCAAGAGTCTCTACGAACCAAGGCTAGACAAGAAAAGCTGACCAGAGGTATCCAGTCAGCTATCGATCATCACATTTAATAAACCGTTTTTTCCGGTTCATGATTGATCATATTTTTGATTCGATTCTTTTCATCCATGATAGCAACCTTTGGTTCATGATTCGAAATATTTTCCTCAGCAATCATTGCGTAGGAAATAATAATAACAATATCCCCCTCTTGAACAAGGCGTGCTGCTGCTCCGTTCACACAAATAACACCAGAGCCTCTTTCCCCAGGGATTATATATGTTTCAAATCTTGCCCCATTATTATTGTTAACAATTTGTACTTTTTCATTAGGAACCATACCAACTGCATCCAGGATGTCTGTATCAATCGTAATGCTTCCTACATAATTTAAATTTGCCTCTGTGACAACGGCACGATGAATTTTGCCGTTCATCATGGTGCGGAACATGATGTTTCCCCCTATTTTTCATTAATTTCTAAAATGATATTATCAATTAAACGCGCTTTGGAAAACTTAACTGCCATCGCAATAATAAATTTCCCTTTTAATTCAGTTACTTCTTTCAGCATGGGATAGGAATAAATCTCGATATAATCTATCTGGGCATTGGTTTTCTCAGTAATCATTTCTGTTATGAAAGAGATCACTTTTTGCGGACTTCTTTCACCTTCAATAATAATCTCTTTTGCTCTTAAAAGGCTTTGGTAAAGAATCGGAGCCTGCTCTCTTTCCTTTGTTAGCAATTTTACATTTCTAGAACTCTTCGCCAGTCCATCTTTTTCTCTGACTGTTTCAACAGGAATAATTTCAATCGGAAAGTGAAAATCAGTTACTAGCCCTTCAACGACAGCAACCTGCTGAGCATCCTTCATTCCAAAATAAGCCTTTTCAGGTTGTACAACATGAAAGAGCTTCGTTAACACGGTCGCGACACCATCAAAATGACCAGGTCGAGATTTCCCGCATAATACATTCGTTCTTTCCTTAACTGTCACCGTAACTGATGATGGACGTGGATACATTTCCTCCACCGACGGAAAAAAGATGTAATCAACCTTTTGCTTTTGGGCTAACTCTTTATCTCTATCGAAATCCCTTGGATAAGAGCTGAGATCCTCCGTTGGACCAAATTGAAGCGGGTTAACAAAAATGCTGATGACAACCAAATCATTTTCTTCTCGCGCTTTTTCCATCAAAGTTAAGTGGCCTTCATGTAAAAAGCCCATTGTTGGGACATATCCTATGGAAAGTCCTTCTTTTTTTGCATGTAATATTGCGTTTTGCATTTCCTCGATTGTTGTTATAACTCTCATGCTTTCCCTCCGTACAAACTAAGCAATTCTTCTGCCTTCATCGTAAAGCTGTGCTGATCGCTCGGGAATATCCCTTGTTTCACTTCATTGACATAGGTCTTTATCCCCTGTTCAATATCATCGTTCAGCTGCACGTACGGCTTAACAAATTTTGCTACCCGTTCCACTCCATACGTAAGCACATCATGATAGACAAGAACTTGTCCATCTGTGTGTACACCCGCACCAATTCCAATCGTCGGGATCTTGATGTATGAGGAAATTTCTTTTGCCAATTGCTTTGGAACACATTCTAGTACAAGTGCAAAAGCTCCAGCCTCTTCACATTTTTTTGCATCCTCGATTAACTTTTTCGCTGCTTCAGCATTTTTGCCCTGGACTTTGTATCCTCCTAAAACACCGACTGATTGTGGAGTAAGTCCTAAATGGCCCACAACTGGTATGCCTGCTTTCGTTAATGCTTGGATACTATCGATAACCTCATCTGCCCCTTCAATCTTTACCGCATGTGCACCAGTTTCTTGAATTAGCCTCGCACCATTTAGGAGCGTATCTTTCATCGAAAGATGATAACTCATAAAAGGGAGATCGACAACAATAAAGGTCTCCTTTGCTCCCCGCTTCACTGCTTTTGCATGGTGGACCATATCATCCATTGTTACAGGAATTGTGGAGTCATACCCTAAGACAACCATTCCTAATGAATCTCCGACTAATATCATGTCAACCCCAGACTTCTCCGCCTGTTTCGCTGATGGATAGTCATAAGCTGTTAACATGACAATTTTTTCACCGTTTTCTTTCATTTTCACGAAATCGGTCGTTTGCTTCATTTCTTGTCCTCCTTTTTGAGGAAGAGGGTGATATAAAGCAGGAGCTATTTTTAAAAAATAAAAATCCCTCTGAAAACACCAGAAGGATTGTGAATGTAGCTCATGATTTGCGTTTCATCCCTCTGTCCCGGTCCAATATGGATCTAGGCAGAAATCTTTAATTTATTTGACAACAAATTGGTGCAGTTCAACAAGAGGATACTGCCCGAGAAAAACAATTTCGTTTTTCAAATAAAGTATATCAAATCAAGGAATCACCTGACTACAAAAATATTATTTTTCCAATTCAATGTCTGCAGAATAGACATGATGAATGGTTCCGTTAGAATCTTCGATCATTAGAACTCCATCATCCGTTATTCCTAAAGCCCGTCCAGATATGCTTCCTGTTATCGTTCTTGCGGTAATATTTTTCCCTATGCTGATAGCGTAGCTTTCCCAAAGGAGCTTAATAGGATAGAAGCCCTGATCTAAATAGATGGAATACAGCTTTTCTAATTTTACAAGAAGAACTTTTATTAGTTCTGCCCGTTCCAGCTTCTTCCCATATTCTATCGCTAGAGAAGTTGCTATCGGTTGCAATTCTTCAGGATAGTCTTCCTCCTGCTGATTTACATTGATTCCAATGCCAATAATTATCGCCTGAATGCGATCTGCATCTGCCTGCATCTCTGTTAAAATACCCGTTACTTTTTTTCCATTTAGCAAAATATCATTTGGCCACTTGATTTCTGGCGTCAATCCAGTCATTTCTTCTATCGCCTGTACAACTGCTACAGCTGTAATTAAAGTTAACTGTGGTGCCTTTGCAGGAGGAAGATTCGGGCGTAAAATAACACTCATCCAAATTCCCGTATATTTAGGAGAATGCCACTTTCGATCCATCCGTCCTCTTCCCGAAAGCTGCTCTTCTGCAATAATAACCGTTCCTTCTGGTGCCCCCTCAAAAACATGGCGCTGGGCTACTTTTTGGGTGGAGTCGACGACATCCTCCGAATGAATATGTCTGCCCATGAATTCCGTTTTTAACCCAAGTCTTATTTCATCAGCAGTTACTCTCTCAGGAGTCTTAATAATCTTATAGCCTTTTCTTCTTACAGCTTCAAGTTCAAAGCCTTCTTTTCGCAGCTCTTCGATATGCTTCCAGACTGCCGTCCTTGAGCACCCTACTAAATCGGCTAGCGCTTGTCCCGATAAAAACTCTTCCTGATTATTTGAAAATGCATCGAGGAGCTTTTTTCTTAGTTCTGATTGCACGCGATTAGCCACTCCCTTATGGATTGATTGTGATTGCTAACTTTGCGATGAATCACTGCCTTTTCAACCCTTTCTAATTTTTCCTTTATCCAAGGACCTTGCTTCTTCTGAAACCAAAGCTGTAAATCATTTCCTGTAACATTAAGCTCGCTTCGCTGTTTAATAGGCAATGCTTCATATTGTTGATATAAATCATCGATTTGGTAATTTATTTCCTGATTATGTAATAAGTTATAGATTTTTTCTGTTGAAAGAATGGTTTCCATACCCGCCTCGTAAAGGAAATCAACGGTCCAATCCATTTTCACTCTTATCTTGAGCCATTTAACAATTTGAACAACTTTTTTGATCTTCTTTATAGGCAGCTTCCAAGCTTTCAAAAAAGAATTGATTTCACTCTCATTAATTCTAAGCTGATAAATAAGAAATGCCCACATTTCTTCAATAATCAAATTCGCAGTATCGTATTTGTACATACGAGTTAACCCTTCTGAATATTGTGCCATTCCTGGTAAATACGTGTATAGTCCTGTTGCATGCAGCATTTCTAATGCATTACGGCGATTTTTTCCGGCTAAGAGCTTTTCAAATTCAATCAGCTTTCTTTCTGTTGAAATATGCTTGAGCAAATGAGCATATTGAATAAGAGCTTCTCCTGTTGTTGTTTCTATACCAAAATTAAGCTGACTAAAGAAGCGAACAGCACGCATCATTCTTAATGCATCCTCGCTGAAGCGCTCTTCTGCCTTCCCAACTGTTTGAATAACTTTATTTTCTATTGCCTGTCTCCCATAGAAAGGATCAATTAACTGCCCTGTTCTATCCATTGCAATCGCATTCATTGTAAAATCTCTTCTCTTTAAATCTTCTCTCAGCGATCGAATGAATTGTACCTCGGATGGTCTGCGGCAATCCTCATATTCTGATTCTGTTCGAAAGGTTGTTACCTCATACGTCCTACCGCCATATAGGACAACAATCGTTCCATGCTCTACACCGACATCAATCGTTTTCGGAAAAATGGCTTGGATCTCCTGAGGAGTTGCTGATGTCGCGATATCAACGTCATCTATCTCCCTTCCGAGTAATACATCTCTGACAGAGCCTCCAACAAAATAAGCTTCATATCCCTCGTCTTCAATTTTAGTTAGTAAGGGAATGGCAGATAAAAATGGCTCTTTCATATGTCCTCCCTATTCTTCAAAAGTTCATAATAGATATCTTCATATTGCGCTACAATAAGTCCTGAACGAAAATTAATATAAGCAGAATTTACTGCTTCCTTAGAAAATTTTTGATGAAGACTTTCATTATTGAGCAAAGAAACGCCTTTTAGAGCGATTCCTTCAATATCCCCTAATTCACATAAATAGCCGTTCTTTTCATCCTTAATTACTTCTGGAATTCCGCCAATATTCGTCCCTATACACGGGACACCACAAGCCATGGCTTCTAACGCCACTAGTCCAAAGCTTTCCTTTTCAGATAGTAAGAGCATTAGATCACTGATAGAATATAATTCCTCAAGGTTATCTTGCTTTCCTAAAAAGATCACTTGATCTGTAATCCCTAATTGACTAACTAACTTACAAATGACAGTCATTTCTGGACCATCTCCGACTAGAAGAAGCTTGGCAGGAATTTGTTCCGCCATTCTTGAAAAAGCCCTCACTACATCTTGAACCCTTTTTACCGCACGAAAGTTTGAAACATGGATGACGACCTTTTCTCCTTCACTAATCCCAAACTCTTCTTTTAAATAGGAAGAATTAGTTAATCTATACACACGTTCATCAATAAAATTGTAAACAACCTCGATTGCTTTATTCGGTTTGACGACATCATATGTTTGATCAATTAAAGCATTGGATACCGCCGTTACAGCATCTGACTTTTCGATTCCAAACCGGATCGCATCCGTTAAAGTTGAATCATAACCTAGAACTGTAATATCTGTTCCATGAAGAGTCGTTACTATTTTGATATCTCGATCACACATTTGTTTCGCTAAGATTGCACAAACGGCATGTGGAATGGCATAGTGCACATGCAGAAGATCCAGTTTTTCTCGATTAATTACTTCCGCCATCTTACTTGCCAAGGCGATATCATATGGCGGGTACTGAAAAACGGAATATTGATTGACTTCTACCTGATGATAATAAATATTCGGATTCATTTTATTTAAACGGAAAGGGACACTTGAAGAAATGAAATGTATTTCATGCCCTCTTTCCGCAAGCATCTTCCCTAACTCTGTTGCGATTGCACCTGATCCGCCAACAGTCGGGTAACAGGTAATGCCAATTTTTAATTTTTTCTCTTTCATTGTTCTTCTCCAAATAAATCATAATTCATAATTAGCGGTTTCTTTTGCTTGAAACCTTCCGCATATGTAATACCCACTTGGCCGCCAAACAGCCTTTCCCTTGCTTGAATCATATCAACATATCCGTTTACTAACGGCGTATTAAAGGATTGGTCTGTTTTTGTAAATTGGCTTTTATACGCTTGTAAGCTCGCTATCTTCTTTTCCAAATAGGAGGAAACATCGATAACAAAGTCAGGTTCATGAAATCCATTGATCATATAAAAAAATAGATTTTGCACCTTATGTGGAGGAAACCCCTCCTCTGAATCGTAGTTTTTTATGCCTGCAGAAAATACTGCCTCCTCAACCAAGCGTGCACAGCCGCCGTGATCTGGATGGCGATCTTTATAATATGGAGCAAACACTATTGCTGGACGATATTTACGAATTACATGAACAACTTTTCTTATGTATTCCTGATTATAAAAAAGGCCCCTGTCTGGTAAATCAAGTGTTTCTCTTGTAACAACTCCTAGAATTTCTGCTGCCTCTTTTGCTTCCATTTGCCTAATCGCAACTGTCCCATTAGATGAAAGCTCCGCTTTTGTTAAATCGCATATCCCAATGTTCTTTCCATTATCTGCATATTTCGCAATGGAACCACCCATGCCAATTTCAACATCATCTGCATGTGCTCCGAATGCAAGTATATCAAGCTTGATCTGCTCCATTTGTTTCACCACTTCTTCCATTCACAATCGTTCTCCAAGCTAAATCCCCGCGTTCAAGTCCTTTAATTAATATTTCTGCTGTGCCAAGATTAGTCGCAAGCGGGACAGAATATACATCACATAGCCGAATTAACGCACTAATATCAGGGTCATGCGGCTGAGAAGTTAATGGATCACGAAAAAAAATAACTATATCCATTCTATTATTCGCTACCATTGCACCAATTTCTTGGTCGCCTCCATACGGACCTGATTGAAAGCGATGAACGTCCAGTCCTGCCTCATTGATTATTCTTAATCCAGTCGTTCCTGTAGCAAAAAGATGATGCTTAGACAATATATCTTTATAGGCTGTCGTAAAGCTTACGAGGTGGTCTTTCTTCTTATCATGAGCAATTAAAGCTATA
The DNA here is from genome assembly GCF_001439605.1 of Cytobacillus praedii. Taxonomy (GTDB): domain Bacteria; phylum Bacillota; class Bacilli; order Bacillales; family Cytobacillaceae; genus Cytobacillus; species Cytobacillus praedii. The sequence goes on along the minus strand of NZ_LMBX01000011.1, from coordinate 104,742 downwards.
TTCATCGTTTTGCCCTCCATCATTCAATTATGTTTTCTAGCCCATATATGAGCGTATCGATGTTCAACACTGTATCCACAGCCAGCTTTACACCTGACATAAACGAAGCACGATTATATGAGTCATGACGGATGGTCAGCGTCTGCCCTGCAGATCCAAACATCACTTGCTGATGAGCTATTAACCCTGGTAAACGGACAGAATGAATGCGCATCCCATCATAATCAGCACCTCTTGCGCCAGCTACAGTTTCCTTTTCATTTGGGTGTCCTTGATGCTTGGCCTCTCTTACTTCCGCGATCATTTCAGCAGTTTTCACCGCTGTTCCAGATGGAGCATCTAGTTTTTCATCATGATGTAATTCAATGATTTCCACATCGTTAAAATACTTACCTGCCAATTGAGCAAATTTCATCATAAGGACTGCTCCGATTGCAAAATTAGGAGCGATAATGCAGCCAAGTCCCTTTTCTTTGCATATGTCTTCAAGCTCATTTAAGTTCTCTTTTGTAAAGCCAGTAGTTCCAACCACAGGCCTTACCCCGTATGAAAGAGCTGTTTTTGTATGGAGCATGCCGAATTCTGGAGTTGTTAAGTCAATAAGAACATCCGCTTCCACTTTTTGAAAACATTCTTCAATATTCGAAAAAACAGGAATATCCAGCCCTGTAAAGCCATCAAAATCACTCAAAAGACCACCATCATTTTTATGATCAACAACAGCGACTAAATGAAAATAATCTGTGTGCTTTACAAGACTTACCGCCTCTCTCCCCATACGTCCGCGAGGACCAGCAATGACAATCTTAGTATCCATCATAAAATTTTCTCCTCTACTCTTCAATTCTCGTCCAGCGGTCCTTATCACGGGTGTTAAATTTGTTCATAACTAGGTCATGTGCTTTTTCCAGATCAATATTTAAAGAATTGGCTAAGCAAATGAGCACAAATAGCATATCACCCATTTCTTCTTCAATCGCTTTGTCTTGTTCAGAAGATTTCTTTGGTTTTTCACCATATTGATGATTGACCTCCCTTGCAAGCTCACCAAGCTCCTCTGTCATTCTTGCCAGCATCGCAAGCGGGCTAAAATACCCCTCTTTAAATTGACTAATGTATTCATCAACTTCAGTTTGAAGATCCTTTATTGTTTTCTCTGACAATTAATCCACTCTCCAGTTAAATACTTTGAAAAACGATAAAATTACCTTCTTTTATGTTAGCTAATCAACGGTTCTTTTACAAACATTTTTGCCCTTACTTGATTCCTTTAATGAACAAACTTGACTTTCCTATTCCTTAACATGCACAATTATCTAAGTGAAATTTTGGTAGTGGAGGGTTTATATGAAAATTGGACTTAAATTTAAAAATATTATTTTTATCCTTCTTGGATCGATAATTTTTTCATTTGGCATTGTACATTTTAATATGCAAAATAATTTGGCTGAAGGCGGATTTACGGGAATTACATTACTCTTATATTTCCTTTTCAAGTGGGATCCTTCCTACACGAACTTAATCTTAAACATTCCACTTTTTTTTATTGGATGGAAGCTACTAGGAAGGAACGCCTTTTTGTACACCATAATTGGTACTGTCAGCGTTTCTGTTTTCTTATGGATTTTCCAGCGTTATCAAATTAACATGCCTCTGAACGAGGATTTAACTTTAGCCGCTTTATTTGCTGGCGTTTTCATTGGAGTTGGGCTTGGAATTATCTTCCGCTTTGGCGGAACAACTGGCGGAGTTGATATTATCGCTCGATTAGTGAATAAATATGCTGGGGTAAGCATGGGAAAAACAATGTTTATGTTCGATGCTGTTGTTATTACTCTCTCTTTAATTTTCTACTTATCCTATCAAGAAGCCATGTATACGCTTGTTTGCGTTTTTGTCGGTGCAAGAGTGATTGATTTCATGCAGGAAGGAGCCTATTCTGCTAGAGGTGCGATGATCATTTCTGATCTCAATGAAGAAATTGCCGCTAAAATTATGAATGAAATGGAAAGAGGCGTAACTGTTTTAAAGGGTCACGGCTCATTTACAAAAAAAGAACGGGAAGTTCTATATTGTGTTGTAGGGAAAAATGAAATTGTCCGGCTGAAGAATGTCATTACATCCGTTGACCCGCATGCATTTGTCTCCGTTAGCGTCGTACATGACGTTCTTGGAGAAGGGTTCACATTAGATGAAAACAAAAAACCACTCGAACATTAATCTTTTGAAAATAGAAAAGAGAAGGCTGGTACAGCCCCAACAGCATAAATGAAGCTAAGATGGAAGGTTGTTCTTACCCTTCTAGCCAGCTGCTCTCTTATGACCTCAAGGGCAAGGAAGTCCCAGCTAGAAAAAAACCAGCCAATTGGCTGGTTTTAATCATTTCTTTGCATACCAGTATAAATAAGTATTAAACGAAGCAGTTCCATCACCGCAACTGCTGCTGCAGCTACATAAGTAAGTGCTGCCGCGTTTAGAACCTTTTTAGTCTCTCTTTCTTCATCATTTCGAATAACTCCAAGTGACACCACTTGATCCATCGCCCGATTGGATGCATTGAATTCGACCGGTAAGGTAATAAGCTGAAAGACAACAGCAGCAGCCATAAAGATAATCCCTAATAAAACAAAACCGCTATAGCCTGCTAGAAAACCAATCATAATTAAAATCCAGGAAAAGTTTGATCCCAGATTTGCTACTGGAACCAGCGCATGACGGAACCTTAAAAATGCATAGTCCTCTTGGTCCTGTATAGCATGACCAACTTCATGTGCTGCAATAGCTGCAGCTGCAACCGAATGTCCGTGATAATTTGCTGAGGAAAGACGGATTGTTTTTGAACGTGGGTCATAATGATCTGTTAAATGCCCTCTTGTCTCTTCTATTCCTACTTGAAATAAACCATTTGCATCTAAGATCTTTCTAGCTACCTCAGCACCCCTCATATGGGATGAAGATGAAACTTTTGAATATTTTGCATAGGAGCCCTTTACTCTAAATTGTGCCCAAAGAGGCACTAAAATAATGATAGCGAAGTAAATAAGGTATCCACCCATAATTAACCTCCCATTTCCGCTAATTCTAGTTGTTTTTTTATATTGTACACTGGCTGAAATATGAAGTCACTATTTTTGCCCTCTTGAACGGTTTTTTTCCTTTTGCTGGTCCCCTTTATACTTTCTCCAGCCAACATAAGACAATGTAAGTATAATTATGCTTCCTGTTGAAATAATCACCCACCACAGTGATGGATCTGCTTCATCATCAGACATTTCATCAAATAAAAGCTGTAAATCTGCTTGCAGTGCTTCAAGTTCCTGCTGTGTCCCTTCATCAGCTAACACTTGAGGTCGGTAACGGTCAATAAAATCAATACGACTATCTAATCTTTGAATACGTTCCCCAGTTACATTAATTTTCATACTTGGATAAATAACATCATATAAAGACAAAAAAGTATTAAATTTCGTTTGAAAATGTTCTTTATCTCCGTTGTAAGCTGCCTCTTTCATTTCTCCAAAAACAGTCATAATCGGGGTTTCCATTTCTGTCCACAGAGGCTGACTTTGAGAGGTAATGGCATCCATAACGAGTCTAAACTTTGTTACACGATTGATTTTCTCATTATGATTAATTGTTGCGTTAGCTGTAGCTTGTACCGCTTCGTCATGAGAAACGGTAACTATCCGCATCTCATCAGAAGTCAATACGCTGACTTGTCCTGATGTCGCACGGAATTGATCTGAAAAATAATCTAGCAGCTTTTTGGCATCCTCATATCGATGAAGCTTGACCATTTGCAGTGCTTCATCTGATAATTGTTCCAATCTATCAATAGATGAGGTTTCTTCCGCATATCCTGTTATAGGCAATAGAAGAAAAATCATGATCGCAATGATTATTCTGGATTTCATACTTGTCCCCCCTCAAATTACTATTAAATATGTATGAGAGATGGGACAAGGATAGACCAGAAATCCATTTTCGATTGTTTAAATTCTATCATCTATTAGTATTGGCAGTTATTTAATTTCTAGCTGAAAACGATTTTTTCTAACCGCCAAAAAGTAAGTGATCCCTAAAGAAAAAACACTTAGCCAAAAAGTAAAATACCCAATTTGTGGGGTATATAAGTCCAAAATCGTGTAGCGTGGGAGCATAAAAAATACATAATCAATGACGTCATTATGCAGTGTCCAAATACCTGTAACAATGAGATGCCACGTTTTAATACGGTAAAATGGCGCATATAACATTCCCTGTACAGCCATTGCCCCATGTGAGAATATAAGCATTAATGCGATCCAATCAAGCTCTCCTGTCACTTGAAGAACTAATAAATTCATTACAACAGCCCAAATGCCATATTTAATTAATGTAACGATGGCTAACGCTTCAAAAATTGGCCAATTTTTCCCTAAAATAAAAGCGATTAATACAAATACGAAGAATAAGCTAGCGGTGGGACTGTCTGGTACAAAAGGCAAAAATATTGGAGGTGTATCAACCAGCTGCCATTTATACCAAATATATCCGTAAATCGTCCCCGCAATATTGATCACTAACAGCAGCCATAATACCGCTTTATTTCCTAAAACAGGATAAATCCACTTCATGATTGTCCTCTTCTCTATTAATTGTTAAACTTCTTCATTATTTTACCATAGAGACCTAGACAATATATGCACACAAAATAAAAAAGCTGACGAATCAACGTCAGCCTTGTTATTTATTCACTTACGATACCTGAAATAAACTCAGCCAATTTGTCAAACTCTTCATCCGTACCTTTGAAAAGTCCAGCTGGCATCGCGCCTTTACCGTTCGTAACAATTTCTTTAATTTCTTCAGGTGTTAGACCAGTGTCAACAAGAGCAGGTGCTCCCCCGCCTCCTTGAAGGTCTCCACCATGACAAGTTAAGCAAGTATTCGCTTCCATAATCTTGTAGCCTTCTGCTTCTGTATCGATTTCAACTTCCGCTACAATTTTCCCTTGGTTAGCAGCAGCTTCCCAGTCATGGGTTGCAACGGACTGCCAAGTTAAAAATGTAATTGCAGCTACAGCCAATAACATAAATCCAGTAGCCAATGGCCGCTTTGATGGACGGCGTTCTGGTCCACGGTCGATAAATGGTGCAAGAAGCAATGCTCCGAAAGCAAGACCTGGAATGACTAAGGCACCTACAATATTAAAAGGACCTGATGCGTAAGTATACTTTAATAGTTGGTATAAGAATAAGAAATACCAGTCTGGCAATGGAATATATGCTGTATCACTTGGATCCGCGATTTTTTCAAGTGGCGGCTCATGTGCAATTGTTAAACATAAAAATCCGATTAGGAAAACGGCACCTATCATCCATTCTTTTAATAGGAAGTTAGGCCAGAATGCTTCCGTTTTGCCAGGGTATTCCGAATAGTCTTTCGGAATGTTCGGTTTTCGTTCAGCAGAAACACGAGAGTCTCCTACGAATTTCATACCTTTACCACGATGCATTGGGCGATTCCCCCTCCTTTATCTAAAAATCCTTTTTTTGTTCATCTCATCTTACAATGGTCCTGAAATACCTTGCTTACGAATCATTACAAAGTGAGCAGCCATTAATGCGAACAATGCTGCTGGCAAGAAGAATACGTGAATCGCAAAGAAACGAGTAATTGTTTGCGCTCCGACGATATCCGGTGATCCAGCAATAAGGGTTTTTAGATATACCCCAATTAACGGAACAGATTCAATAATTTGCATTGTAACTTTTGTTGCAAATAATGCTTTCATATCCCAAGGCAGTAAGTAGCCTGTTAAACCAAGAGCCAGCATAACGAAGAAAATTAATACACCGACAACCCAGTTCAATTCACGCGGTTTCTTGTAAGCACCTTGGAAGAATACGCGTAACGTATGTAAGAACATCATTACGATGACTAAACTAGCACCCCAGTGATGCATTCCGCGGACAATTTGTCCAAATGCCACATGGTTTTGCAAGTAATACACGGACTCCCATGCATTTTTAATATCTGGAACATAATACATTGTTAAGAACATTCCAGATAAAATTTGAATAACGGTAACAAAGAATGTTAATCCGCCGAAGCAATAAACGAAAGCAGAAAAGTGATGGGCAGGGTTTACATGCTCAGGCACTTCATGATCTGCAATATCGCGCCATAAAGGCGTAATATCTAAACGTTCATCCACCCAATCATAAATTTTGTTTAACAAGGATTACGCCCCCTTCTTTGGCTCTGCTTTACCTAAGTGCAGGTAACCATCTTTTTCAATGTAAGGATATACATCAAGTGGTGCAATAGGTGGTGTACCTGGAACGTTTGTACCATCTTTCGTATAAAGTCCTCCATGACACGGGCAGTAGAAATGTTCAGGTTTTGTTTTATCCCCTTCCCAGTTAACCACACACCCTAAATGCTTACAAACAGGTGAAAGTGCGACAATTTCTCCTTTGTCGTCCTTATAAACCCACGCAGTTCCAGTTTCTTCAGAATTGTACCATGCATCCTGCTGCTCAAATGTAAAGTCAACACGAGTTGGCACTTCTGTAATATCAGCAACTTTTTGCGGAGTCGGAATGTAATTACCGCCAGCTTTTGCCTGCAATACTGGATCAATTGCAAAACGAACCATTGGCATCAACATTCCAGCAGCCATGAAACCGCCTACACCAGTTAGTGTATAGCTTAGGAATTGACGTCTTGAAACACGATTTTTGCTCATACCTTTCCCCCCTCTATTATGAAGTTAAGTCCAACGGACAATATTCAACACAATATAAAACTAGGACATAACAATGATATATCAATCTTAATTGAAGGTCAATATATCGTTTGACGAAAACATGTCAACTGTGTGACTAAAATTGCCATTTACTCGCCTGACTGCCATTTTTGCAGAAACAATTGGAGCAGCTGCTTTACTTGATCATCAAGAATCGTATTTTTATATTGTTCATCCATATGCTCTAGTGGAAGGGAAGGGAGCCAAATCAACCCACCCTCGAATTGACTTTCAATTGTTTTCCAGCTGCTATCAGATGTTAAATAGAAGACGTGCTTAAACCCTTTTGACAACAGCTCTTTCTCCCATAGCTTTATATCATTTACAAGCTTATCCTCAGTGAATGATTTTAAATAAGAAAAACCAGGGAGCATAACCAGTCTACCTCTGAACTGTCTTTCAAGCTGAATGCTTAATAAAGAAATAAACTCCGACATTGCAGCCGTTTGCTTGATATCGTCTCCTAACGATACAGGAAATAAAGGCAGGACAGCTGTATCTACATATTCCTTTGATTTTATGTACATATCAATATCCTGAGAAATCCACTTCATCCATTTCACTCCATATCTTTAATTTGTCCAAAAGAATAATCTGACATTCAATAATTCTACATAATCATAACACTATAACCTACTAACTAAAAGGCTGTTTCTCACACTTGTAAAGCAAAAAATAAAAGCTTGCCACTATAGCAAGCTAATGAAAGTCTTTCTTGAGTCTGTTTAATTTTTCAGTTAGCAGTAAAAAGGTCTGTTTGTCATGATTATCAAGTGCTTCATCGATTTTTTTCAAAAGATGATCCCTCTGAAACCTTTCTAAACAGTTGTCTAAAAATCGTTCCGCAATGATCCGATCTTTTTCATTAATTCGAAGCTTCTTTGGCATGAAAGGATTTTCTTCGAGAACAGCAGCATATTGATGGATTTTGTTTGATGCATGAAAGTTTAATTGAATAAAGATTTCTTCCTCACGGTTCAGTCGGATATCATGGAATGATTTCTCCGCGTCTGTAGTCATGACATTTTCCTTATAAAAACGAAAAGGAACTTCATCGACACAATGAGTAGACATGACTAAACCCTTTGGGCAATATTGCGCTTGCTCAACAAAATGGACCTTTTCCATTAACTGGTCGTGGCTCATTAAATAGTTTAATATCCATACGCATTCTCGCCTTTTTAATTGATAATGATTGAGAAACCAGCGAATAAAATCTTTCTTCTCGTTGACAGAAACAGGGGCTGACATGATTAGAATCCCTCCTCTGCAAAATGAAATGCTTAAAGCGCCTTTGGAACATCAGACTGCCGATTGCACCTGTGGTGATTAAGTTAAGGAGCTTTCCTTAGTGCTCACCCCGAAAAGCCAAGATAAGCCTCTTGTGCTAGACGTTTACTTTACTCCTAATAAAAACACATCCTAGATTATTCCGAGAGTCTTTGTACTATATCTTGATATTCTATGTTGTTTGGTTCTAATTTTATCAGTGTATTAAAAATTTCGGCAGCCTCTGCCCTTTTTCCTTCTTCAATTAGAAAATATCCATAGTCTGAAAGAAAATCTGGCTGCTCCTTAAAAAAAGTATATGCACTATTGTATTTGTTTAATGCCTGTGAATATTCTTCAAGATGCTGATATGCGATTGCAGCATCCCATAATAGACGCGGCTCTTCTTCTTCTTGATCGTTCATCATTTCAGTAATTTCTAAAATATCCTCATACCGTTCCTGTTTAAGGAACAGCTTCGTCAACGTGGCAGCAGCTTCCGTATATTCTGGATCTAAAGCTAACGACTCCCTAAATAAGCTTTCTGCTTCCTCTTCCTTGCCAAGCTTTAGTGCAAGCTTACCGCCATTAAAATAAAGCTCTTTATTATATTCATCCTGTTTGATCCCCATCTTAATCGCTTGATAGCTATTTTCAAGCTCTTCTTCCCGTTCATAGGCTTTTGACAGATTTAAATATAAAGAATGATACTCTGGATCCAGCTCTTTTAACTCATTAAACTTTTCGATTGCGGTCCGATTAAAGCCTGCTTGCAATGCAGTGAAAGCATAGCTAAATAAAGTATTAATTTCTATTTTTTCATCCAATGCCTTTTCATAATAAGGCAGAGCTTCCTCAAATGCTCCGCCTACACTCAAGACCTCAGCCATCCTTTGATTGACATTCACACCTGCAATTACATCTTCTTTAAGCAATACCAATTCGTATGCCCTTGTAGCTTCAAGAAATTTCCCTTGCTCAGCATATAACTCTCCAAGTGCAAAATCGATAATGATTTCATCTGGCAAGATGGACTTTGCCTTCTGCAGCTTTTGTTCACTTACCTCATTTAGCCCTTCCATTTGATAAAGATCTGCCAACAGGAGCAATGATTGCGGAAAGCTTGGATCATCCTCCTGTACTCTTTCAAGAACGAGGATGGCTTCATCTTCCTGGCCAAGATCAATATGTGCTTCTGCTAGGAGGACAAGCAGCTCACCCTCTTCCGGATAAGCTTCAAGTAATCTCTCGAACAAAGCCTTTGCTTCTTCTACAAAACCAAATTGAAAAAGCTCTTCTGCAAGGACAAACCTTTCCTCATGCGATCCCTGAAGCAAAATTTGTTTCTGTTGCTTCATCGCTTCTTCATGCTGACCGTTCTCTATTAGTTCAATAATTTTATCTACTTTTTCCATAATTATTTCCTTTCAGGGACGTTTGTCTAACTTGTAGTATATTAAATAGTAAAATAGGATGGTGTGTCTATTTTAACATGTTCACCAAAGCCTGGACGAAAATCTATATAATCCTGTGCTCGAATGACTTCTCCCTTATGGACAGAATGAACGAGCATATGTCTATGATAATGAAAGAGCTCGGCTTCTTCAATATTTCTGATTTCCCTGCTCTTTAAGTATAAGTTATATGATAGCTCTAGGCCTTGATGAATACTTGATTTCTTAGGGAAAATCCCTATTTTTTTTAGAATTGGGTAAGGGACTGGTTCATTTTCTGCTATTTCTTCATTAATAGAAGGCATTTTTTCCTTTTCCATTACTCGCTTCCATTTGATTTTTGCCTCGTTTCTTTCTTTTTCATCAGAATTTACAAAAATCGGAATCAACGGACTATTGTATGGAAACATCGCCTCCCGCAGCCACCCCCAAGGAAGAGCAGCTAACTCGTCCACATGGTGTATATCCACAAAAATAGCAGGCACCTTTTCACGCTTGCATTTCCTTAATAATGCTGGCGTTAGTAATCGGGAAGGGATTCTGACACCAATAATATAGTCAATTGGACTATTTAATAATCGTGTATGAACTCGTTTAATTTCTTTCGACAACTCATGCTCATGATTTACCTTAGCCACTGTTATAAAGGTTGTACAGCCTTTTAGAATAAACTCATTAATAAAGTAATGTTTTAACTCTTGGAAAGTCAAATCTAACGGGAACTCTTTATTCAAAAGAGTTGATGTGGGGGTCATAATAAATGAAGATGCATTCATTCGAATAAAACGATACCGTTTATAATCTGGTCTAATCGATAGAATCTTCCCTTTTTCAATAAGCAATGAAGCCTTAGTCATCCTGCGTTCTTTTAATATAGTAGCATTTTCAATGATATATGTCATAAAACCCCCCTCTTATACGGTCTTATGACAAGCTATGTATTTATTAAATTAAATATGACAAAAACTATGAGCTCTCGCTCCCAGCGGACCAGTTATTGTTAGCCAACACACAAAAAGAGCTGCATAGCAGCTCAAACTAGGCAAATAACTATATTAAACTTTGCAAATGCGTAAAAAATGAAGGGTAAGATACATAGATAGCCTCTTCATTTTCTAGATATACATCCTCTTTACATATAGCCGCTGCAACTGATAACATCATCCCAATCCGATGATCCCCATAACTGGAAACTGTGCCGCCAGTTAAATCTGTTTTCCCATAAATTATCATTCCGTCTTCGGTTGCTTCGATATTAGCTCCAAGCTTTGTTAATTCAGCAACAACGGTATCAATTCGATTCGTTTCCTTCACTTTTAACTCATGTGCGTCTTTGATGACTGTTACTCCTTCAGCTTGAGTTGCTAATAATGCTAAGATCGGAATTTCATCAATCAATTTTGGAATGATCTCACCTTCTATAGTAGTGCCCTTTAATGCAGAAGTTTGAATAACGATGTCTCCACTTGGTTCAAACTCATTCTCTGTCAGCTGTGTAATCGTTATCTTTGCGCCCATTTTCTTCATAATATCAATAATGCCCGTTCTGGTTGGATTCAGACCTACATTAGTTAATTTAATTTCACTTCCTGGTACAATTGCGCCCGCTACTAAAAAGAAAGCTGCCGATGAAATGTCACCTGGAACATGGATAGCTGTACCAGTTAGTTTCTGCCCCCCTTTTATACGGATCGTTGTTTCGTTTTTCTCCACTTCTCCACCGAATTGTTTGATCATTCGTTCCGTATGATCTCTTGTTTTCACTGGTTCAATTACAGTCGTTGTTCCGCTAGCTTGTAAACCAGCAAAAAGCAGGGAGGATTTAACCTGGGCACTTGCTACAGGAAGCTCGTATTCTATTCCTTCTAAATTCCCGCCCATAATGGATAAAGGCGTGAATTCACCATGCTTTCTTCCATTAATGGCTGCTCCAAATAACTGCAATGGCTTAGTTACCCTTGTCATCGGTCTTTTTCCAATTGATTGATCACCAATTAAAACAGAGTGAAATGGACGTCCGGCTAATATCCCTAATAATAGGCGTATCGTCGTGCCTGAGTTTCCTACATCCAGTACCTCTGAAGGCTCGCATAGCCCTTCAAAACCATTGCCATGGATAATCACCTTTTCTTCCTGCCGCTCAATCATGACACCCATTTTTTTAAAACAATCGATTGTACTTAAACAATCCTCGCCTAATAAAAAATTTGTAACAATCGTTTCTCCTTGCGCTATTGCTCCAAACATGATCGACCGATGGGAAATCGATTTATCTCCAGGAATAGCTAGTTCCCCATTCAAGCTTTTCAGATTGGTTTGCAGTTTTATTGGCATTTTCATCATCCTTTCCTAAAGTATATCAAATCTAACACATTCAAAATTATGTACTATAGGCCAACCGAAGTCTCATAGCTTGTATGTAAATGAATACACGCTTCCGCACGTTCCCGATCCTCTTCAGTTTGAAAGCTAATTACTAGTACACCGTATATTTCTTCTCTAGTTTCAAGAATACGTATATTTGTAATACTTATTTCCTCTTTGGCCAGAATCCCTGTTATTTCGGAAATGATACCTGGATAATCAGGAACATCGACAAAAAGATCGTAAAAAGCTGGGATCGCTCCCTTTTGTTTTTGTGGTAATTCATCTCTAAACTGCTTTGCCTTAAAAAAATAGTCATAGATTTCTTCACTATTTTCGGTTTCCAGCATTTTTGCTACTTTTTGCATTTCTTCCTGCCAGTTTTCTAAAAGACCGAGAAGAACCCCTTTATTATGTAATAAAATATCTCTCCACATTTCAGGACTGCTAGACGCAATCCTTGTCACATCACGGAAACCGCCGGCTGCTAAACGAGGCACAAGCTTCCTCGTTTCACTTATTTTCTCTGCTTGATGCACAAGAGAAGCTGCAATTACGTGTGGAAAATGACTGATTACACCTGTTAAATAATCATGCTCATCTGGAGATAATGTGATAAATTTCGCTTTCGTCCCTGAAAGCCAGCACTGCAGCTGCTGTACTTGTTCAGCAAGAATATGATCTTCAGGTGTTAATAAGTAAAAGGCATTTTCAAACAGGATCGACTTTGCAGCAGTGATTCCGCTTTTATGAGATCCAGCCATCGGGTGTCCGCCAATGAATGCAATCCCTTTATCTGTCAGCAATTTTGACTGCTTAACAATTTCTTTTTTCGTACTGCCAGCATCTGAGATAATTACATGATCCTTTAGCTCCATATTCCCCAATACCCGCATAATTCTTTCCGTCTCTTTGACAGGTGTGGCGATTAATATAAGATCAGCTTCATTCGCACCATCTTCGATTGAAGGTGCAATTTCATCAATAACAGAAAGCATTTTAGCAAGCTTAGCCTGTTCAGAATGAACATCAAAGCCAATTATAATCGCGTCCTCATGATGCTTCTTTATACATAATGCGAGGGAACCCCCGATTAGTCCTAATCCAATTATAAATACGCGGCCATTCAAGTTCCACACCACCTTTTAGTAAAACTGCTTAAAACGCCTTCGAAACAATTAATCTTCGGATTGTTCCTTCGAAGATTATTCTAAGGAGATTTCCTTAGTGATCACCACCGACAAGCATAAGACGAATCTTCCGGAAAGACAGCCATTTACCTTTGTAGAGGATCTATCTGCTTGTGGCTTGAGGGTCGGCAAAAACGCAACGTCCTCCTAAATGCTTCAATTTAAGTGATGCCATAGGACACTGGCGAAGCTTTCCTTGTCCTAACGTATTGTCGTCCTATATGTCGGGGGCAGGCGCTGCAGCTAGACATAAATAATAAATTCAGAGGCTATATACAGCCTCTGAAAAGTTACACTTTTATCAATTTTACTGAGCTTTCGCACTCTCCAAGCATGATGCTTTATACGTTAAATAGTCTCCCATTACTTTCATGACACCCTCATTTTGCTCCTTTGAACCGACAGTTACACGAACGGATGTCGGGAAACCTAGAGCCCTGCCAGAGCGTACAATGTATCCTCTTTCAAGTAAATATTGAAACACTTCATGTCCATCTGTTTTGAAGTCAATTAAAATGAAATTGCCTTGTGAAGGATAGCACTCTAGCTTGTTTTCCTTACAGAAATAGTAGAAAAGTTCCAGTCCTTCCCGATTCTTCTGCTTACATTGCGCAACATATGACTGATCATTGATCGCAGCAACCGCCGCAGCTTGTGCTGCACGATTCACATTAAATGGTTCTCTAACTGGTTCTAAGGCAGAAATAGTAGTTGGCTTACTTATCCCATATCCTATGCGCAAGCTCGCTAGCCCATAAATTTTCGAGAATGTACGAAGAATAATCAAGTTAGGAAAATGCTGCAATAAAGAAATGGATTCACCATAATCTGAAGCATCCACATATTCACAGTAAGCTTCATCAAGAACTACCAGAACATCTTTCGGAACTTTTTCTAAAAAAGACAGCAAATGATGCTCAGGAATATAATGACCTGTAGGATTATTAGGGTTACAAATCCAAACAACAGAGGTGTCTTCATCTATAGCCGCTAGCATGTTGTCAAGATCATGTTCACCATTTACTAACGGAACTTCTCGTATTTCTGCTCCTTCAACAATGGCATTATGCTTGTATTGTGGAAATGTCTGTTCAGCCATAACAGTATTCGTTCCATTTCCTAATAAAGACCTAGAAATCATTTGGATAATTTCGTCTGAGCCATTCCCAAAGATTAATTGATCCTCGCTGACCATCAAATGTGATGCTAAAGCTGTTCTTAATTCCGTCGCGTATCCATCTGGATATAACGGGAACGTTAAAGGAGAATTAGTTAAAGTTTCGATAACTTTCTCTGAACATCCAAATGGATTTTCATTGGATGCGAGCTTGATGATCTTATCTAGGCCATATTTCTTTTTCACTTCATCGATTGATTTCCCTGGCTGATAGGGAGTTAACTGAAGCAGCTGCTCTTTCCATTTCATGATCATTCACCTTTTCTTTTTACAGATGTCAAATCTATTCTTTTATAAAGATCTATTCTCTACTTTCAAATCAGGTCTTAAAGTTATCGCATTTCTTAAATATATATGATTTATTTCTTCTTGCGGGACCATTGTATTCACATGCAACATGACCCGGATGCATTTTGGCAATCCAGATGGAACAGGAATTTCTCTCATACACATAACTGGGACAAACGTCCAGCCATTAATTAAACGGATAGCTTTTGCCGGGAATGCAGCCGTGATATCCTCTGTTACAGAAATAAAAATAGATGCAACCATATTTGCCTCAATTTTGTTTTGTTCAATGATTTCTTTTAGCAGTATTTCTGTTGCTTCGATAATTTCATCTTCTCTGTTCTCAGTTACCGTTGTGGCTCCCCTTATTCCTCGAATCACAATCATTCCCCCTTCTGAAATATATACAGCTCATTTAATAACTCTTCATCTGTCATTTCATATGAAATGGGGCTGCCAATATCCTTTAACAATACAAAATTCACTTTTTGATCGATCGACTTTTTGTCTTGCTTCATGCGGTCTAGTAATTTATTAAGTGCAAATTCTTTGGGAAGTTCTGTAACATATCCCAGCTGCTTGAGCCAGCCTTTAAAGTGTTCATGGTTAAATAAAAGACCAGCTTTCTTCCTGCTTAGCTGCAATGCAAATAACATCCCAACTGCTACTGCTTCCCCATGTGTCCATTTGCCATAACCTGCTTCAGCTTCAATCGCATGGGCAAGTGTATGACCAAAATTGAGAAAAGCGCGAATACCTGCCTCTCTTTCATCTACAGAAACAAAATCACGTTTAATCTCAATTCCTCTTGCAAGCATATAGCTTAAATCAGGCACTGCTAGCTTTTCCATTGAAAAGATGTGATTATGTAGCCAGAAATAAAAGGATGAATCATGGATTAGTCCATGTTTAATTACTTCAGCAAAGCCAGATCTTTTTTCATGTAATGGAAGGGATTCAAGAAAATTCAAGTCATAAAAAACAGCTTCTGGCTGATAGAAGGAACCAATCATATTTTTTCCCGCAGGGTGATTAATGGCTACTTTCCCGCCTACAGCACTGTCATGAGCAAGAATGGTTGTCGGCACTTGTAAAAAAGATATTCCCCTCATAAAAGTAGAAGCAACAAATCCTCCAAGATCCCCAACTGCACCTCCGCCAAACGCAATGACTAGTGATTTCCTGTCAAGCTTATTCTCAAGTGCAAAAGTTAAGCATTGATAATACACATCAAACGTTTTCGCCTTTTCTCCACTTGGTACGATACATGATCTTGTTTGGAAATCTGCCAGCGCATGCTGGATGTCAAATAAATACAAATCGGCAACTGTTTCATCCGTAATAATCATTATTTTTGATAAGGAAGGGAAGGCATTATTAATAAATGTTCGTAATTGATTAATAACACCCGTTCCAACAAAAACAGGATATGTTTTTGAAGCTGTTTGAATAGAAATTTGTTTCATATTAAAACTCCCTTGCAAAAGCTCTTTGCTTATCAACTGTCTCCTTCAATGTTTGCAAACGATCTGAGTAAAATTGATCAACTAGTGCTGCTGCAAGCTCCCATGCAATTACATTTTCGGCAACGACTGCTGCGGCAGGTACAGCACAGCTGTCAGATCGTTCTATGCTTGCTGAAAACGGTTCTTTTGATTCAATATCAACGCTTTGAAGCGGTTTATAAAGAGTAGGAATTGGCTTCATTACCCCTCTGACAATAATTGGCATACCCGTAGTCATCCCACCCTCAAGCCCGCCTAAACGATTGGTTTTCCGATAATAGCCTCGTTCCTCACTCCAGGCAATTTCATCATGTACCTCACTGCCAGGCTTACTAGCTGCTTCAAAACCGATGCCAATTTCAACACCCTTAAATGCATTGATGCTCATCATTCCACTAGCTAGTTTTGCATCAAGCTTTCTGTCGTAATGAACATAGCTTCCTACTCCAGGAGGCATTCCTTCGACAATGACCTCGACAATTCCACCAATAGAATCACCTTGTTGTTTTGCTTCATCAATGGCATCCATCATCTTCTTTTCTGCGACTGGATCAAGGCATCTTACTGGTGAGTCTTCAGTGATTTCTTTTAATTTTTCAAGAGATTCATATTCTTTAATAGCAGATGACACTCCACCAATTTCAATAACATGTGAAGCAACTTCAATTCCAAGTTCTTTTAATAATTTTTTAGCTACAGCTCCTGCGGCTACCCTCACCGTTGTTTCCCTTGCCGATGAGCGCTCAAGAACATTTCTCATATCCCGATGCCCATATTTTAGCGCACCATTTAAGTCAGCATGTCCTGGGCGAGGACGCGTAATCTTTCTTTTGATTTCTTCCTCTTCATCTGGGGCAATCGGATCCTGTCCCATTATTTTCGTCCAATGCTTCCAGTCGTTATTTTCGACAACTAATCCAACTGGCGATCCTAGCGTATAGCCATGTCTGATGCCACCTACAATTTGGACAGTGTCTTTTTCAATTTGCATTCTTCTGCCTCTGCCATGGCCTTTTTGCCGTCGCGCCAATTCAAAATTAATATCTGTATCAAGTAATGGCAAACCTGCTGGCAGCCCTTCAATAATGGTCGTCAGCTGCGGACCATGGGATTCACCCGAAGTTAAGTATCGCAAAACTCTTTCCCCCTTCAACTCATTAAAGGATTATGTACCAATATAACATAGGATAAATAATAAAAATAGTAAATAAAAGAAAATTCCTATAATTTATTTCTATATTTAATGCATTTTAACATGAAATAGCTGGTTACTCAAAAAAGAATAGCAAATCAATGAAAAAAAAAGAGGCTGGATTTCTCCAGGTCCTCAGTTACTTTTTCCGATAAAAGAATGTGTCTTCTGTTTCTAAATTATATTTTCCTGGATTAAAAATTTGCTCCGTGCTGCCCACAAAAAAGATCCCATCTTTGTTTAACGCTCCGCTAAATTTATAATAGAGCTCATCCTTTGCCTCTTCAGTAAAATAAATAAGTACATTTCGGCAGACGATTAAATCAAATGGCCCTCCAAAGCTGTCAGCTAAGAGATTTTGCTTGCGAAAAGTTACTGTTTTCTTTACTTCGTCAGATACTTTAAAGAAAGTTCCATCTTTCGTGAAGTATTTCTTCTTCATTTCCTCTGGTACTTCATTTAAGGATCTTTCCGGATACACACCCATTTTTGCTCTGGCAATTACATTTTCGTCTAAATCCGTTGCTAATATTTGGATTTGCGATAATGGCATAAAATTCGACATCACCATTGCAAGTGTATATGGCTCTTCCCCTGTCGAACAGGCTGCACTCCAAATTTTCAAACGCTTATTCTTGGCAAGCAGTTTTGGAATGATTTTTTTTTCAAGGACTTCCCATCTTTTTGCATTCCGGTAAAACTCTGATACATTAATTGTCATTCGATCTAGAAATTCATTAAGTAATTCTTTATCTTTATTCATAGAATCATAAAAATCGTTAAAAGACTTAAATCCCTTTTTTTCATATAACGATAGGAGCCTTCTTTTCATTTGTGCTTCTTTATACAAAGATAAGTCGATCCCTGTTTTCTTTTTAATATTTACAATGAAATTCTGATAATCCTGCGACATTGCCTTACTCCTCTATTCATTGCTATTTTTCATATATACACTACTAGTATAGCTGAATTCTTAGCAAATTGGAGTGTATTTTGTTGAAAAATTTCAGGAAGTGTGGATGCCCCTATACATGCCTTCTTTCCATTAAACGAATTCCAATCCCCATCATGACTACACCCATTAAAATTAAAATAGAAATCGGATATAATAATTCGCTATACGATAAGCCTGAAATGGTTGCCCCTTTTAAAAGCTCCATCCCATATGTAATGGGGATAGCCTTTGAAATGGTTAATAGTGTATCAGAGGTAATGATTTCAATTGGCCAATATGCCCCCCCAAGCATAGCAAAGCTCACACTTATTAACGGAACTAATGCATTAAATTGCCCGATTGTTTTAACGATTCCTGTTAAAAATATGGATAATGCGACAATTGAAAATAAATAAGGGATAATCAGGATTAAAGTTTTTCCGAACGAACCATAAAAGTCCACTCCTGCACCGTATTTAAAAACGACAAATATTAGGGCAATCTGTATATATCCGATAAGAAAGCAATAAAGTAAATTCCCTACATACATCTCTATCTTTGAGGTAGAAGACAGAATTAGCCTATCCCATATCCCCAATTGTTTTTCCCGCAATATTTCAACTACGTTAAACGCAACGGTATAAATGGAAAAGAACAGGGCAAATCCAAATAATGATTGGAGTCCTGGGTCATAAACCCATTGATTTTCATCAGAAAATGATGCCACGGAAAGCTGGAAAAGCTGATTTCCATTCACTTCGGTGATTTTTTCAAATGCTTGATTTGAATCAGCAGCAAGGTCAATGACTGCTTTTTCTTTTAATCTTTTTACATAATACCTCTCCATATATTGATTGATTAAATGAAAATTTTCAGTATTGCCCACTTGAAATAAAGTAAAGGAACTACCTTCAAGCAGAACACCGGCTTCTGCACTGCCTGCAGCAACTTTGTTCTTTACCTCTTTTTCATCTTCAACTATAAATTCAAATGCATCTCCCTTATTGAGTTCTTCAATGATACTATTTACTTCTTCCTCCGGCAAAGAACTATACACAGGAACTTCAACTTTTGTGAAGGATGACTTTCCTAATAAATAGGCAAATGCGATGCAAATAATTGTCGTTGCAATAAATGCACCTGGCTTCCTAAGAAGCATGCGAAAATTTGCCCATACGATTCCTCTCATATCGCTTCACCTCTTCTCGGCTGGATCAAAAATGCCAACAGTAATAATAAGACAGTTGTTATCGCCACAGACAACAATTGACCAGATACGTCACTTAAAGGAAATCCTTGCATGATTTTATAGTAAGCAGAAATCCCGGCCCCGCCTGGTGAATATTGAGAAATAATTTCAAAAAAACCACCGATTTGTGATACTGGAATAAAACTTCCACCAACAAAAGCTATAATTGGAATGAAAAAGCTCGAAAATATTTGCGTTGCACTTCTTGAATTGGAACGGTAATTAATAGCCGAAATAAAAACAGCAAACCCTCCTACCATTACACTTAATATAAAAGTAACAACAAAATAATCAATCACATTCGGCCAGCTTACACCATGGATTAGTGCCGATAAGCCAAACAATATATTCATTTGGACAAAAGTGATAATAATCGTTGAAACGAAAATGCCAATAAAAAATATCGGTACGGGTACGTTTGCTAACAAAATACGTCCATAAATCTGGCTTTCCTTTTCTTCTAATGCCATTGATGCCGAATTCCCTGCTACGTAAAACATAAACATCACGCACATCCCAATTGCATAATAGCTGACAGCATTAATTGGCTTAGTCTTCGTTACCGTCTCGGTGTTTCCCACTTTAGAAATGAAACTGTTTTGCAGCTTTTCAGGATCAATTCCCATTGATGGCAGTACTGACCATAGAGAAATATCTTCTTGAAAAGAGGTAAATATATCTTTTAACACCCCGCCCTCAAGTGTGTTTGATTCATTAAGCTTAAGATTTAATTTAGGGACTTCCTCTTCATTGAAAAAGGCATGAAGATAAAACTGTTCCGTAAAGCCTGCTGGAATTTCAAGAACTCCACTATATTTAAGAGCTTCTTTATCAGATGGCATACTTTCCATTTCTGTTACTTGAATACTTTCTTTAAATTCTTCGCTTGCAAATACGTCCTCAAGCAATATTCTTATGGGATTGAGGCTTTTTATCCCCTCAATTGCCCCAGTTTTTTCTTCAGGAGAGAGAGGCAAGCTTTCCATCTTTTTAATTATTTTTTCTTCTCCGTGGGCGATATCATCCTTTTGAATAACCGCAAGTTTAATATTCAGATCTGGAGCTTCCCCATCAATAATTGATCCTAATGCAGCTCCTAAAATAGTGATGAGTACGAAAGGCATAAAGAGGAGGATTACTAATTCGCGTGGTCTTCTCCATACCATAAGCAATTCTTTTTTAATTAATTGAGTAATCATTTTCGCTCCCCCCTAATCCCTTAATTGCCTTCCTGTTAAATGGAGGAACACATCTTCCAAAGTGGGCGTTTCAATATGAACAGAAATAATATTCGTTTTTGTTTCTTCCGCTAATTTGAAAAGGTCTTTTAGAATATTTACCTTTTTAGGGACAATTAAAGTAATTGCAGGGTCTTGAACCGATATATTTTTTACATTTGGAAGTGCTTGCAAAAGCTGCAGATATTCCCCCTTCAAGATTTCTACTTTTATTGCAATGGATTGTTCTGCAGATAAAATGGACTTTATTTCCTCCTTCGTGCCTGCTGCAATCACCTCTCCATGGTCCATAATATAAATACGGTCACATAAATACTCTACTTCCTCCATATAGTGGCTTGTATACAATACAGTAATATTCTTTTCCACATTTAATCTTTTGACCGTTTCAAGGATATAGTTCCTTGATTGAGGGTCAATACCGACTGTCGGCTCATCCATAATGATCAATTCGGGCTCATGAAGCAAGGCAACACCAATATTTAAGCGTCTTTTCATCCCACCCGAGAAAGTTTTTACCAAATCCTTTTTTCGATCTTGCAGTCCAATAATATCTAATACTTCATCTACTCTTCTCTGCAATTCCTTTTTTTTAATCCGGTGTATTCTTCCAAAAAACTCAAGATTCTCTTTTGCTGTTAAATCCATGTACAATGCAATATCTTGAGGGACTACGCCAAGAATATTTCTAATTTTCTCCGGATTCCTTAAAATACTTTCATTTTTAAGACGAACATCCCCGCTCGTAGGATTTACCAACGATGAGATTAGGGATATCGTTGTAGATTTTCCGGCACCATTTGGTCCAAGCAAACCAACCGTCTCTCCCTTTTCTAAATACAGGTTAACCCCTTTTACTGCCTTTTTATTTTTATAATGCTTAGATAGCTCAACCACTTCTAACATGATATTCCCTCCTTTGTACTTGATTAGTATAGAAATAATTTAAAACTTCCTGCACTGCCCTAAGTCACAAAAAAACATTTTATCCATGACCTAAGTCATTTTCCTTGTCATAAAAATGTACAAGTGCCATGATCATCTTCGTACAAACGCAGAAGTGCCGGTTCTTTCGATAAAGAAGACACAATAAGCACAATCGAACTGATCGTAGGGAGTGGGCCTGAAGTTTGATAGGCGATAGGCGCTCCTCCCGTAAGCTTCCGTTTATCTTCATGCGATGTTGTATGCTGCCGAATCTCTCCTCTGGTACCGTACGCAGACCAGCCTGGCGCAAAGTTATTCATTTCATCCAGTTGAAAATTTTCTATATAGTTAAAAAAGCTATGTCAATTGACATAACTCAATAATCAAAATATATGCTTATAAAAGATCATGCTTAATGGCGAAGATTGCTAGCTGAGTGCGATCTCTTACATCAAGCTTTTGCAAAATTTGTGTTAGATGATTTTTCACTGTTCCAACCGACAAGTATAGTTCATTGGCAATTTCCTTATTTGTCTTTCCTCTCCCAACTAGCTTTGTAATCTCAAACTCTCTTGGTGTTAAATGTACGTCAATCGAATCAGCCTCTGGTTTTTCCAATAGTCTTGGCAAAACCTTTGCTGCTACCTGTTCATGTAAGGCCATCCCGCCTTCGAGACAGCTATTTATTGAACTAATTAATTTTTGCCCATCGGAAGTTTTTAATAGAAAACCATCTACACCTAGCTTTAAAGCCTGAAGTGCATATTCTTCATCATTAAAAGTAGTAAGGATTAAGATCTTAATATTAGGCCATCTTACTTTAATTTTGTGGGCAGCCTCAATCCCATTCATCTTCGGCATCCGTATATCAATTAAAGCAACATCAACAAGATGATTTTCTAAATAAACAATCGCATCTAAGCCATTTTCTGCTTCTCCAACAACAGTAAATTGCTCATTTTGTTCAAGAATCATTTTTAACCCTTGGCGGACGATGCTCTGATCTTCTACTATTAATACACGAATCAATTTTATCTCTCCTTTATGGCAATGACCCTTCAGTAATAAAGGTATGATCGATTTGATAGATGCTGAGTGTACCACCCGCTTCTTCTACCCTTTGTCTCATATTTTTCAGCCCGAAGCCTTCATGAAATGGCTTTATATGATCATATGAATTTCTTATATCAAAGTATAAATGTCCTAGTGCATTTGTTCCCAATGTGACAAATACTTCCCTAGATTGTCCATATTTCATCGCATTTGTTAAGGATTCCTGTAAAACCCGGTATAAAATAATACTGTTTCGATTAGATAAAGTGAGGCTTAAAGCCCCCTGCTTTGTTGTAAAATGTACTCTTAAGTGACTATCTGATTCCAGTTTTCTTATTAACTGAATAACGGAAGAAATTCCTTCAACATCGTCAGTGTTTAAAGCCCTAACTGCTTTTCTTGTCTCTTCTAAACTTTCATTAACAATCTCCTTCATTGATTGAAGGACGTCATTTTTCTCATTTATAAGAAGGATTTCTAGCTGCATGCTTAAAGCAGTCAGCTTATGCCCCACCGAATCATGCATTTCTCTAGCGATTCGAGTTCTTTCCTCCATTCGTACTGCTTTCTCATTTTTGGCTGCGTATCTTTTTACCTTTCTATATTCATCAATAAGCTGTTCATATAATTGGGATTGATGAATGAAATTAAAATAATGGGTATTTAAGTACCAAAAAGCACAAAAAAGGAGAAAAACCAAAATTAACAGACCGGCCAGAATCCCTTTCGGTGAATGCATTGTTACAACTAAGTAAATGACCAAAACAGTATGTACAGCAATTAGTAAACTACGAAAATATTTGGGTGATAAATAAAATGCAGACTCCAATGTATAAAATATAATTAATAATATGAAAAAGAGAACGAGGGATTCTTCTAAGTAAAATGCATACAAGAATGTAATGGCATACAAGATTAAGGTAATTGGCAGCTTTTTCTTAAAAAGAGGAAAAAGAAAATAAAGCGATAAAGAAAGAGCACAAAAAAGCAGCAAAAACACGCCAGTATTCTTTGCTGGAGAAAAAAGAATGAATAGCCAAATCAAGATTAAAAGAATAAAACGAATATAAAAAGACAGCAAGTTTATTCCACCCATCAACTCAAAAAATTTAAGATGGATTTAACGTAACAAATTGGATAACATTGGTCAATATACAAAAATAGACGTATATAAACGACCTAAAAAGAAAAAAGCACTCGCTATAAGCAAGTGCTTTCAAACAGATCCATTAATTGATCCATTCATTCATTAGTTTAGCATATTCTACAAGTTCTTCCTCTTTAAAGAATAGACCGATTTCTCGCTCAGCACTTGCAGGTGAATCAGAACCATGAATGATGTTCTTACCAACTGTAACTCCAAAGTCACCCCTGATTGTTCCTGGTGCTGCATCTTTAGGATTAGTTGTTCCCATCATTTGACGTGCTGTTGCGATAACATTTTCACCTTCCCAAACCATTGCAAATACAGGTCCAGAAGTAATAAAGTCAACTAATTCACCAAAGAATGGGCGCTCTTTATGTTCACCGTAATGCTCTTCTGCAAGCGCTTGCGGAATGCTCATAAGCTTACCGCCTACAAGTTGAAACCCTTTCTTTTCAAAACGAGAGACAATCTCTCCAATTAAATTACGTTGAACACCATCAGGCTTTACCATTAAAAATGTTTTTTCCATGATCTCCACTCCTAAAACATATGTATAGTGAATTACCTAAGAAGACAACCCATGAAAATAGTAACATTTTTTTGATAATTTAGCAATATTTTCGGAAATCAGCGTTTAAAACTTCCGTTTACCAATCATATTAGCAATATCTCTTAGTGTTTTCTTTGCTCGATTATGAGGAAGTTCATTTAAGATTTCAAGCGCTTTATTTAAGTAATTGTCACTTACCTTCAATGACTTTTCAATTGCACCGGAATCCTTAATCAAGGAAATAATATGTTCTATTTCCTCACGCTCTGTCGCGGCATGTACCTTTTTAATCTTTTCGCGGATTTCCTCATTTTTCATTGCGAATAAAACAGGAAGTGTAATATTGCCTTGGTGGAGATCACCACCAGCTGGCTTTCCAAGCTGTTTCTCAGTACCAGTGAAATCAAGCACATCATCAATAATCTGATAGGACATTCCAACATAATAGCCAAATCGGTAAAGCTTTTTATGTACATCATCGGAAACATCAGCTGCAATCGCCCCTAGCTGACAGCTGACAGCAATTAAAATCGCTGTTTTTCTTTTTATCCGGCGAAAATAGTTACGTACATTTTGATCAAAATTATATTTATCTTTAATTTGCTCAATTTCACCAATACATAGCTCAACTAAAGTATTCGCTAAAATTTGATGAGCAAATGGCTTTTCAATCTTAGTCATTAACTCAAGCGCGCGTGCAAATATATAATCCCCCGTATACATTGCAATGCGATTATCCCATTTTGCCTTTATCGTAGGTTTGCCCCTTCTTAGTTCAGCATCATCAATGACATCATCATGAACAAGTGAGGCCATATGAATAAGTTCGAGCGATACAGCAACATTTTTTATTCTGCTGATATCATAATTTCCAAACTTTCCAGCTAGCAAAACAAAAACTGGGCGGATTCGTTTTCCCCCGGCTTTTAATAAATGCAAGGATGCTTGATGCAATAAAGGAGACTCTGCTTGAACTGTCTCCTCAAGTGCTTCTTCAATAATCGTTAAATCTGAATTCAAAAATGAATACATCATTTTTAACTTCATATCTATACTCACCCAGCTTATATCCTGTCTGCCGCTTCCATACATCATGTTATTATATGCACAAACATTCCTATGAAAAAGCATTCAGAAAAAATATTATTTTTCTTTTTTCCCTATATGAACAGCTGCTACTCCCCCAGTATATGGTTTATAGCTAACCTGATCAAAACCAGCATTTTCGAACATGCGGGCAAGCTCCTTCATTCCTGGGAAGTCTCGTGCAGATTCTTGCAGCCATGAATATTCTTTATAGCTTTTCGCGAATAGCTTCCCAAACATCGGCATAATAAAGCGGAAATAGAAGTAATATGCTTGTTTATAACCAATCATCGTTGGCTGGGATGTTTCAAGACAAACAGCCAATCCGCCCGGCTTTACAACTCGATGCATTTCTTTTAAGACTTGTAAATAATCCGGTACATTTCGCAGACCAAACCCGATGGTTACATAATCAAAAGTGTTATCAGGAAAAGGGAGTTCCATCGCATTTCCATGTACAAGCTTTACTTGTTTAAGATTCATTTCTTTTACTTTTTGTTCCCCGATTTTCAGCATATTTTTACTGAAATCTAAACCGATCACTTCACCTTTTTCACCAACTGCCTCAGCTAATGCAATTGTCCAATCAGCTGTTCCACAGCACACATCAAGAGCCTTCGATCCCTTTTGGACGTTCATTTTCTTCATTGTATCTTTACGCCATCTTAAGTGCTGCTGGAAGCTGATGACAGAATTCATTTTGTCATAATTCCCATATATTTTTTCGAATACATGATGGACACGTTCTTCTTTAGATTGCTGCATGCTGCTTACCCTTCTTCCACAAATGTATTTGCATAGGATTCATTCTTACTGAGTACAGACTGAATTCTCTTTACTAATAATTCGTCTATTATTGGGAACTTCATGTATTGCTTTTGAATGAGTTTTTTTGAAAAATCGATATAATGATCACAAATAGCAAGCAAATTATTATCTGTCTCATTAGAATTAAGACATTTATCATTTTTACCAGCTATATGTTTGATTGCTTCAAAAACAATTGACTTTCTTCCTTGCAGAAACAACTCTCTCTCAGCATTTAGCCTTTTAATGAATAAAAGATTGGCTGAAAAATCACTCCATTCCTTGTCATCCAAATAAGAAGCAACCTTTTCAAACAAAGAAGATTCAATCTTTTTAACATCATTCATTAACTCATCAAACGTATTAGCTGATTTTTGGTAGAGGGAAATTTTATGTTCATTTACCTCTTTTATCCCTTCAGCTAATGAATGAATCATTTCAATATCATCAATACCCGCAAGAATTTTATAATATAATCCGCTATAATATACACCAGCAAGTACAGTAAGCTGCCTAGACTTCAATTCTTCAGAATCAAGTTTGTGATTCGATACTAGCTCATGAGTATCAAGGGCAATTTGAATAAGCATGATTGTCAGGCAATATTTTTTCGCAGTTAATTCCGGGACACTCCCTTTATTAAAAAGTGAAAGAAGGAGCAAAAGCTTATCTTCATCGATTATGGGCTGTTCAATATGCTTAAGTAAATAAGGGTGCTTAATTTTTTCATTGATTTGCTCTTTCACATCTGCTAATTTAACCATCAAGTTTTGCATTCAATCACCCTTGTTTTCCCTGAGTTTTCTACTTCGTTTCAATAAGATTTCTATTTATATTTAAGGACAATAGACCCTTTACTAGTCTATTATTACGTATACATAAGGCAGAAATCATTATATCATATATTACATTTCAATGGCAGGGAATTTTCAAAGAAACCACGGCTTTGTGAGCATTTATTTACATATAACATGAAATTTATTTTTTTGATTCGCTTTCAACTTCTCCATAGGCGGTCATAATAGCTGCATTCCCTCTAATTTTTATTGCAGAAGTATGCTCAGTAAATTGAGCAATCATTACTTCTCCTTGATCAAGTTTCTCAGAATGATGAAATCTAGTATCTGACCCTCTTGTTAATCCAATCACATTTACGCCATCTTCTTTTGCTTTAATAATGACATACTCATTTCCCACTTGAATTTTATTCTCCATATAAACACCCTTTTGCAAATAGTGATTTGATTTTAGAAGTTGGCTGACCAAAAAAAATATGTGCTGTAACTCTTCTATGCAGGCACACCCTTTTGCGTGGCAGGCTGTATGCTGCCCTCAAGACGCTGAACATGCGATTAAATACTAAGGGGATACCTAGGAAGTACGACAGCATTTTTCAAGGATCTCGCCCCTCCCGCTGCAATCAACAAGTAATAATTAATATCCCGATTAAACAGTTAGAATTTAATTAATGAAAGCACTTCAGCACGTGCTCTTTCGTCATCCGCATAAACGCCTCTTACTGCAGTAGTCACTGTTTGTGAACCTGGCTTCTTCACACCGCGCATAGTCATACACATATGCTCTGCTTCTACTACAACCATAACTCCGTGCGGATCGAGCTTCTCTAAGATTGAATCTGCAATGGTTGATGTAATTCGTTCCTGCAGCTGTGGCCTTTTTGCTACTGCATCTACTGCTCTTGCCAGCTTACTTAATCCTGTTACCTTTCCGTTCCTTGGAATATAAGCAACGTGTGCTTTACCGTAAAACGGGACAAGATGATGTTCACACATAGAGTAAAAAGGAATATCCTTCACTAGTACCACTTCTTCATGGTCCTCGCCAAATACCGTTTCAAAATATTCCTTAGGATCTTGATTTAATCCTTGGAATACTTCCTCATACATTTTAGCAACTCTTTTTGGTGTATCGAGCAGACCCTCACGATTAGGATCCTCCCCGATTGCTTCTAATATTAAACGCACCGCATCCTCGATCTGCGCACGATTTACCTCTGCCATCATATATCCTCCTCAAGTTACAACTATCTAAATCTAACGTAATATGTCCATATTAGCATAATCATTTCGTTACTAGCAAAAAAAGAAATGCGGGGGCCTTTTTGCCCACAGGCGACTAGCATAAGATGAGCCGGCGTGGAGGTTCATCTTTACATCCATGCTGGTTCGTCTTTGACCTCGTGCCCCTAGCCCCTGGAGCTGGACAAAAAAAATTGCTGAAGCGGCTTGCTCACCTCCTATAAGTACAAGTCGAACTTCTCGGAAAGATGTTCTGTATCTTTCTGGAAGGATTGACTTGTAACCTCTATGATGGAATAGCGGAAGCTAGATATATACAATTTTTCTTCGAAAAAAATAAAAAAAGCAAATCACTTTAAAAAATCTTCTAGTATGTAAATGTTGTTTATTTAAAAGAAAAAACCGCGAGAATGTCGCGGTTTTTAGCTCAAGCAAAAGCTTTTAGCACATTATGTACTTATTTAACTGCATCTTTCAATGCTTTACCTGGTTTGAAAGCAGGTACTTTGCTTGCAGCGATTTCAATTTCTTCACCTGTTTGAGGGTTGCGTCCTTTACGAGCAGCACGCTCACGTACCTCAAAGTTTCCGAAACCAATTAGTTGAACTTTATCACCATTTTTTAAAGCATCTAAGATTGCATCAAAAACAGCATCAACTGCTTTAGTAGCGTCTTTCTTAGAAAGCTCACTGCTTTCAGCAACTGCATTAATTAGTTCTGTCTTATTCATGCCTTTCACCTCCTCCCAAAAATAGAAATGCTAAAAGCGTTTATACGCCCCTGAGTTAGATAATCTAACTTCAGAAAACCATACGTTCTAACATCTAAGAAGTATCTTACTTACATTTGTAAACAAATTTACTGATTTCTAAACGTTTTCATGTATTTTTGTTTAACATGCCCAATAATAAATCAAAAATGAAAAAATATCAATGCATTTGCATTAAAAAAAACCTTTAATACTAAGGGTTTAAGCACATTACATGTAATTCAGTTTAAAGATTATCACAATCATTTGCGGTTATCAAGAATATTTCATGCATTAATGGGAAACTTTTCATATATTTTGAAGAAAATATACGTTTATCCTTGATTTAAAGGGAAATTAAACAAGAAAAAGACCCCCAATGGAGTCCCTTTATTTATAAAATTATTGCAATTAATCCGCCTGAACCTTCGTTTATTATTCTTTCAAGCGTTTCTTTTAGTTTATACCGGGCATTTTCCGGCATCATCGCTAACTTCGCCTGAATTCCCTCTCTCACAATTGAGCTTAAGCTGCGTCCAAAAATATCAGAATTCCAAATAGATAACGGATCATCCTCAAAATCCTGCATCAAGTATCTGACAAGTTCCTCGCTCTGTTTTTCTGTTCCAATAATTGGCGAAAATTCTGATTCAACATCGACTTTAATCATATGAATGGAAGGAGCAACCGCCTTTAATCTAACACCAAATCTCGAGCCATGGCGAGTAATTTCCGGTTCATCCAAGCTCATATCAGAAAGTGATGGTGCCGCAATCCCATAACCTGTTTGTTTCACCATTTTCAAAGCATCAGAGATTTGATCATATTCTGTTTTTGCATGAGCGAAATCCTGCATAAGCTCAAGTAAATGATCTTTCCCTCTTATTTCTACCCCAACAATTTCTTTCAATACTTCATCATAAAGATCATCTGGAGCATACAAATCAATTTCCGCGACTCCCTGACCCATTTCAATCCCTGCTAAGCCAGCACGATCAATGAATTCGAAATCACTAAATTGATGCACAACTCGATCAACATCTCTTAGTCGCTTAATATCTTTAACCGTTTCTTTTACGGCTTCTTGATAGCTTTCTCTTAACCAATGATCTTCATGTAAAACCA
This sequence comes from Cytobacillus praedii, assembly GCF_001439605.1. Classification (GTDB taxonomy): domain Bacteria; phylum Bacillota; class Bacilli; order Bacillales; family Cytobacillaceae; genus Cytobacillus; species Cytobacillus praedii. Next base: position 74,607 of record NZ_LMBX01000011.1, on the reverse strand, counting down.
TAACCCAGCTTGGCAAATTCACATTCACCTCAAGCACAGGGAATTCATATAATGCTTCACGCATGACATTTAATACATCCGATTCCCTCATCCCTTCAACACTCATAGCTAAAACAGGAATATCATATTTTTCAGCTAATTCATTTCTAAGTGCTTCCGTATTAGGATGATGCGGCTGTACACTATTGATGACCATAATAAATGGCTTTCCTACTTCTTTAAGTTCATCAATTACTCTTCCTTCAGCTTCAAGGTAGTTGCTGCGCGGAATTTCACCAATTGTCCCATCCGTAGTAATAACAACACCAATTGTTGAATGTTCCTGAATGACTTTCCTTGTACCAATTTCCGCTGCCTCATGGAAGGGAATTGGTTCTTCGTACCATGGGGTATTGATCATTCTTGGACCATTTTCATCCTCATAGCCCTTTGCACCAGGTACAGTGTAGCCAACACAATCAACCAAGCGAATATTTACATCTAATCCCTCATCAACATGTACGGTAGCTGCCTGGTTTGGAACAAATTTCGGTTCAGTAGTCATGATTGTTTTACCGGCCGCACTTTGTGGGAGTTCATCCTGGGTGCGAGCGCGATCAGCTTCATTGCTCATATTCGGCAATACAACAAGCTCCATAAATTTTTTTATAAAAGTTGATTTGCCTGTCCGTACAGCTCCAACTACACCGAAATAGATATCACCACCAGTTCTTTCGGCAATATCTTTGAAAATATCTACCTTTTCCAAGTGATCCCCTCCTAAAATCTGTGGGATAAATTATCCTATCAATTACGTTTGGACATTATATGTTTATGATGTTGTCCTACTCCGTTATGACAGTTTTTTTTAATCACCCCGTTTGAAAATAAAACTAACATACTTTATTTCCCATTCATTACAGTTAAGTTTATAATCACAACGAAGAAAAAACCCTTCTCCTACAATATATTTTGCAGAAGAAGGGTTATGACTATTTCGCCAAAAAGATTGGCTGTTTCGTATTCTCGTCAATTGTATATGGCAATGAATAAGCGGGTACAAAGGCTGAATCTTCAACAAGTATCCCTCTGATATCTTCACCTGGCTTAAAATTCATTTTTTTTGTTTTTACTGCTTCAAAAAGATCACTTGTATAATCAACATATACCTCCCCATCACCTGTTACAACAAATGGCAGTGGAAGTCCTGTGTATGGGCTTTTAGCTGTTGGATCTTCTTTATATCCCAATTTGCTAAAGTCCAATGAAAATACATGGTCAGCAATTTGTTCTTTATATGGCGGATACCCTTGAGTTTTTATACGCAGTTTAATGTCACGTATTGTTTCAGCCATTCTCAAATCAAAAATTTTAACTGTTGGGTTTGTTTCTACATCAACAAGGACATATTGAAATATGCCCCCGGATTCAAATGCATTTCCTGGTGGTTCCGCCATATACTTTGGAACGACCATTTTAAAATCAATTGGATATTTTTGATAGATAGGAGTCGTTTGATCCCTCGTTTTAATTGGAAGAAGTCCTCCCGTATCCTCTTTATAATTATCAATTACTGATTGAACAGCTTGAATCTGGTCCTCGTATGGGATTTGATTTTCTGCAAGTCTTTCTTTAGGATACATACATCCTGATAATACTGAAATAATTAATAGGAGCAAAGAAAGAAGCCGTAATTCTTTTTTCAACCGAATCAATCCTTTTTGGCTATGTATTTATTGTACTTTTATAAAACGGCCACAGTATTTCCTTATCTACTCAGGGGTGGGACCGCTAAAGACAACAAGAAATATAATAATTCCTGATACAATCATTAAGATATAGGCAACTAAAGCGGTAATAAATTTAAAAACCCCACCTAATTTATAACGACTAAAAAATATCAGTATTATGGCCAAAAACATAAACCCCATAGACGCAAGTGATATCCACATTTTCATTAATGATGGTGACATGATTTCAACTCCTTTTTCCGAGAAGTATTATATCATATCCCCATGACGATTGGCACCTAAAGTAAAACTTCAAACAGCAAGGATTCCTTCATCCACTATAGATTATTAGTTGAACCAATCTGGATTACATGTGCTGTTTTATCCCTAAATTAGAATGTTCTCCCCCACTTCTTAAGGGGAGTTCTGCTGCCCATCATCTAAGAAATTAGAAATTTTTGCCCTAAAATACTCTTAACGAAAAAAAAGCTAAGTTAAAGAGGGGCAATTCTTTAACTTAGCCTGTGACTAAATAACCCTAAAACCCTGTTCAATTCACCAGTTTGCTTCGATGCATTGTATGCAAATTGTTTCTCTTGCGTATCCTCGAATGCCCATATTTCAAATAAATATTTGTATTGATACTCATTTTTATATATCCAGAACGTTTGTAAGGTCATCCATTTCATCTTTTTTCCCACGAGCCATCAGGCTGTCAACTGCATCTTTTGCATTTACATTATTAAATAGGACGTCATAAAGAGCATCTGCGATCGGCATGTTGACTTCATATTTCACTGCGAGTTGCTTTGCAGCCTTTGTAGTTCTAACTCCTTCAACGACCATTCCCATATTATCCAAGACCTCTTGAAGGTTCTGGCCTTTCCCAAGCAAATGACCCGCTCTCCAATTGCGGGAATGGACACTCGTGCAGGTTACAATTAAATCGCCTATTCCTGTTAACCCTGAGAAAGTTAAAGGACTTGCCCCCATTTTCATTCCTAAGCGGGCAATTTCAGCTAAACCACGTGTAATTAATGCAGCCTTGGCGTTATCTCCATAGCCTAAGCCATCCGTAATTCCCGCTGCCAGAGCAATAATATTTTTAAGTGCTCCCCCGATTTCAACACCAACTATGTCTGGATTTGTATATACTCGGAAATTATTATTAATAAATAAATCTTGAACTTGATCCGCAGCTGCCATATTTTTTGAGGAAACAGTGACTGTTGTTGGGTGCCTTAAGCTTACCTCTTCCGCATGGCTTGGTCCTGAAAGTACAACTACGCTTGCTAAAAGGTTTGCAGGCATTTCTTCTTCAATCATTTCAGATATGCGCAACAGCGTATCTGGTTCAATCCCTTTACTCACGTGGACAACAGTCAGAGGTTCTTTTCTAATGGCGCTAATTTTGCCAATTACTTCCCTAATTGCTTTCGTAGGAACCGCAAGAATAATTGTATTAACCCCAAATAAGGCTTCCTCCATAGAAGCAAAGCCTGTAATTCCTTCTGGCAGGAGGATATCTGGCAGGTATTTCTTATTAATATGGTGTTCATTTATTTCCTTAATTTGTTCAGGGTTATGTCCCCAGAGCTTTACTTCATGATTATTATCTGCTAACACCATTGCTAAAGCAGTTCCCCAACTGCCAGCACCAATGACAGCAATGCTTTCTCTTTTCCGCTCCATTAGATCACACTACCTTTAAATGATATTGTCTATCTAGCACGGCTTGTCTTATGCCTTGTAGCATTGTAGCCTTGTTGCCCCTGTGCAAGCCACATTCGCTTTTCTCTGTCCAGCTACAGCAGCTAGGGGGCTCGAGGTCATAAGNCCATTCCATCATAGAGGTAATTTACAACCTCCATGCCGGCTTGTCTTATGCTTGTCGCCCCTGGGCAAGCTGCTTTCGCTTTTCTCTGTCCAGCTGCAGCAGCTAGGGGCTCGAGGTCATAAGCCATTCCATCATAGAGGTAAANTTACAACCTCCATGCCGGCTTGTCTTATGCTTGTCGCCCCTGGGCAAGCTGCTTTCACTTTTCTAATTATTTTCTCTCTCTCGCGAAAATCTTAATCGGGGTTCCTTCGAAACCGAAAGCATCTCTAATTCTATTTTCTAAGAATCGCTCATAGGAGAAATGCAGAAGTTCTGGATCATTTACAAACACGACAAAAGCAGGTGGCTTTACAGCTACTTGTGTTGCATAATATATTCTTAGACGTTTTCCTTTATCTGTCGGAGTTGGATTCATAGCCACCGCGTCCATAATGACATCATTTAACACACTAGTTTCTACACGCAGTGCATGATTTTCACTAGCTTTATTAATCATTGGAATCAAGGTATGAATACGTTTTTTAGTTTTTGCGGATAAGAAAACAATTGGAGCATAGTCAAGAAATAAGAAGTGCTCACGAATTTTTTGTTCAAATTCTTTCATCGTCTTCTCGTCTTTTTCGACAGCATCCCACTTATTCACAACAATAACGACTGCTCTGCCCGCTTCATGCGCATACCCAGCGATACGCTTATCCTGCTCAATGATGCCTTCCTCTCCATCGATAACAACGAGAACGACATCTGAACGTTCAATTGCTCTTAACGCTCGTAGAACACTATATTTTTCTGTTGTCTCATAAACTTTTCCCTTTTTACGCATACCAGCTGTATCAATGATGACATATTGATCTCCATTAAACTTCAGCTCGGAATCAATCGCATCTCTTGTCGTGCCTGCAATGTTACTTACAATCACTCGATCTTCACCAAGAATCGCATTAACAAGAGAAGATTTTCCTACATTCGGACGACCAATTAAAGAAAACTTAATCACATCATCATCATAATCCTTTTGACCAGATTTCGGAAAATGCTTGGCTGCTTCATCAAGTAAATCACCAAGTCCTAAGCCGTGAGAACCTGAGATAGGGAATGGTTCACCGAATCCTAAGGCATAGAAATCGTAAATTTGATCTTTCATTTCCGGATTATCAATTTTATTTACCCCAAGTACTACAGGCTTTTTTGCTTTATAAAGGATTTTTGCTACCTCTTCATCTGCAGATGTTACCCCTTCTCTTCCGTTTGTAAGAAAGATAATTACATCTGCTTCATCAATTGCAATCTCTGCCTGCTGGCGAATTTGCTCTAGGAAAGGCTCATCCCCTATATCGATTCCACCTGTATCAATAATATTAAATTCATGTGTTAACCATTCCCCTGAACTGTATATACGATCCCTTGTAACACCAGGAATATCTTCAACAATTGAAATTCGAGAACCTACAATTCTGTTAAAAATCGTTGATTTTCCAACGTTTGGACGTCCGACAATTGCCACTACTGGTTTTGCCATGAACATCACCCCTTTACCTTTATTTCTTTCAAACATTACTTAAACATTCGAATATATCTAACCTGCAGCTTAAGAACGTACAAAAGCAATTCTTTTAAGAAATGCGCAAGCGCCTTGATCGGGAGGTGCTGGAGCTAGACAATTCTCTAACTCTAAAGTTGCACTCTTTCTTATTTTATAAAATAAACCCTTCTTAAATAGAAGGGCCTAACTTCATTATATTATCAAAGCAGTACCTTCCAAGCAAGAACAAATGCGCAGGCGCCATAGGAACATTCGAAATACCGATTGATCCTGCAATGATTGCTCGATAAGGGCTGCCCTTTGTTCCCACTCCTTTCAAGCACAAGCCGTGCCTCACTGAAAGATTCCCTTTACCTATAGTGAGAGGTTTGGCTCGTGAACTCGAACGGTTAAATGCTTCTCCCAAATGATGACCTTTAACTCATGCAATGTAAATGCTCTTGAAGCATTCCTTGTCGAGGCAGGCCAGCTGATTACACATTAATGACAACTTAAAATTACTTTCTCCTTAATCGCACAAATTTAGCTGAATGGTTAATGTTTAACGATCACATACAATTCTTCATTTAATGCGTGGGCAATACCGTCAAGAATAGCTTCCAGATTTGCGGCAATTGATTCCATTTCTTCTTTGTTTTCACAAGAGAATACCGTTGCACCACTTGGCACCTTAGAAGGATTTGTCGTAATAACAGCTAGAATATATTTTTCCAGAACCATCACGTTTGACTCCTTTCTTCTGAAGCATTCCTTTCTGTTGGCATACGGATCGCATTTTCTAAGGTCGGTACAGCCCCGATTATCTTTAAAGCCTTAGCGATATTTTTCTCCTGCGGTAAGACAAACACACCTACTCTCCCATCATTTAAATCTCTTTTAGCGAGAGGCACAAGTGCAGGTGTTCCTGAATCCCGGTATACACCCAAAGCAGTCGACACATCATGGAGAATCGCTTGTCTCTGCCCTAAATTGGCAATGGTTGAACGAGCATTAAAATTCTTAGGTTTAAGTATAAATCCCATTCCATATTTTAAAACTTCTTCTTGCCTTTGCGGAAGTCCGATGTTCATTATATAAATATTATCAACATATAAACCTGCACCATCAAAGCGAGGTTTAATATATTCAACGTCTACAATATCACCTATTTTGCCCCCGGACATAAGCACTCTTGAGATAATTAGCGCAATCACTGCAAAGATGAGACCCACCCAAATATTGAATAATAAATAACCAAGAACACTGACAAGGGAAGTAAAAATGACCAGATAATTTCGGCTTTCAAAAGCAATAGCTATGCCTTCGATATACGTCTTTCCTCTAGGTACCATTTCGTAGCTATCTAACTCAGTTAATGTATTTCTCTCCATATTCCTTACCTCTCGAAATTGGGAAGCTGCTAATGTTAGAAAAGTAATCGCTGTAAATTCTTCATTAAGGATAGATGGAATGGCAACTGATCCAAGACCAGCTGCTATAAAACCAAGTGCCGTATGAATAATTTTCCCATGAAGATAAGTTGGATACTGGCGATAGTCAGTCCTTAGCATATATATTCTTGTTAATGTGCCAATGGTGATCCCGAATATAATCGGTAATGTATATTCATTCATGATAGTTTTTGTTTCTCCCTTTCCAGTTGATTAAAATGTCTTTCATAGAATGAAGCTAATAATTCAATCCCATTCCATAAAACAATGAGCATAATTGAAAGTGAAAGGACATCTAAGAATGTCAGTGAAGCAATTACATGCGGAAATGAATATTTACTTAATATAAGTGCATACAAAAACTCACCTTGGATTGCACCAAGCAAGACGATATACATTCGATAGATTTTCTTCTCTTGTAATACAAGTGACATGATCAGAAGTATAGCTGCAAGCATCCAATTGCGCGGAAAAATAAGCCATACTGGGTCAAATAGCGAAAATAAGTGGAAACATACATATGCAAGCATAATAATAAAGGAACAAATAAAGAAATAAATCATCTTTTTCCAGTCTAAACTTGAGCAAAAGTAACCTAATGGAATGCACAGGAATAGACCGGCAATCGATAAATCAAAATTGATTACTGTTACCGTGTATGGAGAGACAATAATTAATAATAAAAGAAACAATGATAGCATGAATCTAGATTGGCCATTCTTCTTCATAAAAAAGGTTGTTATTATCCAAAAAAACCACGATACCCAATAAAAGGTTAATCCTTCCAAAACACTCACCTCCTACTATTCCCATTATGGCTGTCTACTATGTACTTTAATCTATAACTAAAGAAATAAATAAATTTAGGATTAAATTTCTCATGCTCGTCTCATGTTATAAAGAGGGAGGTGTTTTTATGGGAAAAGATCGTCAGGAGAGAAAATTACAACAAAGTAAAAGGGTGGAATCAGATCGTGATCAAGCCCTTCATTATCCTGGAGCTACGAAAATGCAAAGCCCTGAAGAGGCAAGAGACTTGAATAATAATAAACGATAAGAACAAATGCAAAATCGCCTTCGGAACAATCACAACCTTGATTGTTCCGAAGGCGATTATTCTTAAAAGCTTCCTTGTTGCTCACTCCCGACAAGCATAAGTCGAGCATTACGAGAAATGGATGTACTTTACCTTATTATGTGGATTGGGTTAGAGTCGAGCCCTTAAGCAGTAAATAATCAAGCTTATGACTTCAGAGTTAGCTACAACTCAACCTGGTTTGCATTGTCGGCACTTATTCTCTGTATACGTCATGGCAAGCGATGGAAATAACTCATACAAACTGTTTCCATAAGGGTTACAAATTGTTATTGTTACAAAAAAAAGTTCTCGCACTATGCGAGAACTTTTTTTTGCAGATTATCTTTGGCTGAATTGCTTCGTATCAATATTTCTTTCATTTAACCAATGGTGGGTCTTTCCAGAAATAATAATCGGGACTAGTTGAAGCTCCTTTATATTCCTTGCACCAAGCGCAGTCATCATCATGGCAATTTCTTCATGTAGAAGGTGAAGCTCTTCAATAAGAGCATTCACTCCCTCTTTCATAAGGATTTTTAAGAAATAGCCAGCCACACCAACAGCATCCGCTCCAAGAGCAATGGCCTTTGCTATATCCAAGCTATTCTGCAGCCCGCCCGAGCCTAACACCGATAAATCTTTACCCGTAGCTTTTGCTTCAGCAATAGATACAGTGGTTGGAATTCCCCAATCATTAAAAAAGGAAAATGCACTTTCCCGGCGATTATTTTCAATCATAGCAAAATTTGTGCCGCCAAACCCCCCCACATCAACTGCAGACACACCAATTGATAGGAGCTTTGCTACTGTTTCTTTATTCATACCAAAGCCAACTTCTTTTACAATAATTGGGACATTTAAACTTTTTACAATATCCTCAATCCGAGAAAGAGCAGAGCAAAAATCCCGATCTCCTTCAGGCATTGTCAACTCTTGGACAACATTTAAGTGAATTTGGAGCGCATTTGCTTCAATCATATCAACCGCTGTTTTTGCTTGGTCAATTGTTGCCTCACTTCCTAAATTTCCAATCACAATTCCATCCGGATAGGTTGTTCGTATTACTCGATAGGACTCCGCTTCTGCTGGGTCCTTTAGTGCAGACATTTGTGAGCCGACAGAAATCGCCATCCCCAGTTCTTTAGCAGCAACAGCAAGGTCACGATTGATATTTAGCGTACGATCCCCTCCGCCTCCAGTCATTGCATTGATAAAAATTGGCGAACTTACGGAAAGTTCGCCAATTTTTGTGTCCAGCTTGACCTGCTCTAAAGAAGTATTTGGCAAGCTTTGATGGATAAAGGTAATATCCTCAAAGCCAGCTTTTCTATCCTGCCCAGTTGCTAGAGCAAGACGTATATGATCCCATTTTCTTTTTGATCTAGACACCATCTATCACCATTATTTTTTCAAATTCTTTAATTGATCCCCAATCATTTCTCCTAGCTGGAATCCTTTTGATTCCTCTGGCAGCTCGTAATCAATTACATATTCTTGTTCTCTTTCTTGCAATTCTTTAATACTTAAGGATAATCGCTGATCTTGTTCATTTACATCCAGAACCTTCACCTGAACTTCCTGGCCCTCTTTTAATACTTCATGTGGTGTTCCAATATGTTTATGAGAGATTTGCGAGATATGAACTAAGCCTTCTACACCAGGGAATAGTTCAACAAATGCACCATAGGAAACTAATCGTTTTACAACACCGTTAAGCGAGCTTCCTTTTGGAGCTTTCTCAGCAATATTGCTCCACGGTCCAGGCAATGTTTCTTTTATGGATAAAGAAATTCTTTCATTGTCACGGTCAATACTCAACACTTTCACTTGAACCTTTTGTCCTTCTTCAACAACTTCTGATGGTTTGTCAACATGTTCATATGAAAGCTGTGAAATATGGACAAGCCCGTCGATTCCGCCAATGTCAACAAACGCGCCAAAATCAGTTATTCTTTGAACGGTTCCTTCAATGACTTGACCCGCTTTCAATGAGTCAAGTATTTGATGTTTTTGCTTTCCTTTTTCCTCTTCTACAACTGCACGATGAGAAAGGATTAAACGGTTTTTATCTTTTTCTAATTCTACGATCTTAAATGTCATCGTTTTCCCTTTATATTCAGAGAAATCTTCAACAAAAAATGCTTCAACAAGTGATGCTGGAACAAATCCGCGTACACCTAAATCAACAACAAGTCCACCTTTAACAACATCTTTAATTTCTGCTTCAAAAATCTCGCCATTATTAAATTTCTCTTCAAGCTCCTGCCAAGATTTTTCCGCATCTACTTTACGCTTTGATAAGATTAATGCTTCTTCTTCCACTTTTAAAACTTCAAGGTCAAGCTGATCACCAACTGCAACTGCATCACTAGCTTTTTCAACATGAAGGCTTGATAGCTCACTGATTGGAATAATGCCATCCAATTTGCTGTCACTAATATCAATGATGACTTGTTTCTCTTCCACTTTTGTAACAAGGCCAGAAACCTTATCGCCAACTTCGAAATTTCTCACATCTACTTGATTCATCTCTTCTGACATATGTATTCCTCCTAATTTAAAATGCGAAAAGTGATTTAGTTAGATGCTTAAGCTACATAACATCCTAACTGTTATACACCTATTCTATTTTAAAAAAATGCCTTTTAATTAACTTCTTACAAACGACTTCTTTTGTCAAGCAAGAAGGCCTAGCGATGCTCGTCAATCAATCTGCGAATTTCACCCATAATTATTTCTGTTGTCTCTTCAGCAGAAGCCTTTCTTTCACGTAAATTTTCCATGTTTATCGGTTTTCCATAGACTACCTTTAACTTTTTAAAAGCCTTATAAGGGCCAATAATTGCACAAGGGACAATAGCTGCTTCTGTTCGCAGCGCAAAAAAGCCTGCACCTGCTAATCCTTTTTTTAATTCGCCAGTTTGGCTTCGTGTTCCTTCTGGAAACAGTCCTAAAACATGGCCTTCTTTTAAAACAGCAAGTCCTTTTCTTAGTGCCTCTCGGTCACTCATTCCCCTTTTAACAGGAAATGCATTTAAATGCGGGACGAGCTTTCCAAGTATGGGAACACTAAAAAGTTCTTCCTTAGCCATAAAATGTACAGGCCTTGGGGCATTGATGCCAACAACAGGAGGATCAAAATTGTGAATATGGTTTGAACAGAGCAGGACACCGCCTTCTTTTGGAAAATGCTCTCTCCCAATTACTTCAAATCGATAGATAGGTTTCAATACCCCATATACAACCGATTTTGCAAAAGAGTAAAACGTCACGATTCATCCGATCCTTTCATTAGCCAGGTTCATAATTTTTTCTACAACCTGTTCAATCGATAATGATGTTGTATCAATTTCAACAGCGTCCTCTGCTTTTTTTAATGGAGCCACTTCACGTTCTGAATCCAACTTGTCTCTTAAAGAAATCTCTTCCTTTAATTTCTCCAAATCAGACGAAAACCCTTTTTGGATATTCTCATTATGTCTGCGAATCGCCCTTTCCTCCACAGAAGCTAATAAGAAGGCCTTCACTTCTGCATTAGGCAGCACATGTGTGCCGATGTCTCTTCCATCCATAACAACACCGCCATTTACTGAAAAGCTTTGCTGTCTTCTGACCATTTCTTCTCTAACCAGTTTATGTTTAGCAGCAATGGACACAGAATTCGTTACTTCAGATGTTCTGATTTCATTAGTTACATCCTTCCCATCTAGGTAAATGAATTGACCATCCTTTCCAGGCTGCAGTTCAATAACCGTATCATTTAATATTTTTATTAGCTCGTTTTCATCTTCTAAGTTACTATTGTTTAAGATTGCTTTATACGTCAATGCCCTGTACATAGCCCCTGTATCAATATAAATATAAGAAAGTTTTTCTGCTACGATTTTTGCAACTGTACTTTTCCCGGCTGCTGCTGGTCCATCAATTGCAATTGAAATTTTATTCTTCATAGTGCCTCCTAAAATAGCCTTGATGCTCTATTTTTGTTTTTATTTTAACATATGATGATACAAAATGAGCCTTTTAATCTTTACTTAAAAATAAAAAGTAAGCAGACAATTTGCCTGCTTACTTATTTCCCTTTAAATGTTTCAAGCAATTCCATGAAATTATTATCTGTCACACCTTCATACTGGCTGATTTGATTTAATTCCGGAAAAGCATTCAATTTGTGAAAAAATATTTGTGTAACAATTAGAAATAAACATTGTATAATGGCAATCTTCACTAGAATTCTTTCAAATGTCTTCATCACAATCGCTCCGCTTTTTGTACTTTACGATTAGTATGCGATTATTTTGAAAAAATTATTCCTTACTTTTTTATTCTAACCCTTTTTTCTTATACGCGAGCTGTCTATCAAAACAAAACCGAAGCAGCATTTGGCGGTCACTAGGGGTAGTATCTACAAATTGGACAGAAGCGACAGACTTAGAATCCTTTTTCTCCAGCACTCTAACTATTTTGCTCTTCAACTTTAAATAATGAATTTCTCCATTTTGCATTGGCAATACAAACAAGTTTTGTACCATCATATTTGGTTTGATAACAGATGAATTTTGGCAGATAATCGCTGCTCCACCAGCACTAATATCCTCTGTAATAGATATCATTGGAGAAAATTCCATATGTATAGGATGCATGGCAACATCCACAGCTGTTTCCACTCTGACAAATTGTCTCCGCTGTATTCTAACTAATTGTTCTTCACCAGGATATGAAAGAACAATCATAGGAATCATCTGTTTCACCCTGCTAAGGACTTCCGTTTCAAATAAATACACCGATCCATCCTCAGAAACAAATGTCCCCTTTAACTGCGTGCCATCCATCAAAAATACCGTTCTATTCGTATCCATATTAATTGGGTAGTCGATATATATTTTGCTCTCTGACTTTTCAACAATCTTACATTTATATTTTTCAGTTTTTTCAGAATGACTAGGTTCTAACAATAATACATCACCAATATTAATCATGCAGACCACACTTTCCTCTTCAAAAGGTTCATCTTGATACTTAATTATGACATGGATACACTGTTTTGTCATTCATATAAAAAGGAAAAGCCAAGTGGCTTTTCCTTTAGACAACATCCTCAAATATTTGTTCTGCATTTTTCAGTTTTTCTACTCGTTCTTCATTGCCATTGTCTGCATTTATAAACACACGATACGTATCATCCCCTAATGTGCCAAGGAACTCATAGCACAGAACTTCTTGATTTATATCATTTATTATTACTGCCATACCTTCTTCCATGACCTTCACTTGGGGATTGATTTTTGAACGTGCATCTTCTTTTGTTATTGCAGGTTTAGGGATATCACGAACATGATGAGCTCTCAAATAATCCTCTGCTGAAAAACCCAATAACTTTCCATTGTCCAATGCTATTTTTATCTTTATAGAATCTGGATAAATTCTAATGTTATTTTCGTTCGTAACGAATGTAAATACACCTACATTATCATATTGTGAACTTTCGAATAAATCCAAGCTTTCGAACTCATTTTCTTTCAAAAATTGTATCGCTTTTTTACTGGCATCATTCAAACTGATCGCTTGTTTTTTCACATCTCTTGCAAGGATATACCAGATGGGATACCCACCTTTTTTGGTGATATCCATACTTGCTTCATTCTTTGTTTTTTTGTCTTGTACTGTGACACTGAAGAAGCCATATTTCGATCCATCTCCATTTTCAGTTACCTTTACATTCACATTGTTACCGAAGGCAGCATATTTTTTCGCAATATTCTCTGCTTCTCTTTTTGTAATTTCTTTGCCTTCAAGGTATTTGAAATTTTCGTCCTTTTTCTGCATATTTACAAATGCAGGTCCAAAATCTGTCTCTCCATAGCCATCAACAGTTTTTTCTACTGTTTTAAACCCGTCAATAATAGTATTGTCTGCAGGTTGAGAGTCTGTTGCCAATGCCATTTCCACGTCCATCCAGCGAAGATTATTTTTAAGCACCATATGCTGGACTTTCCTTAAATCCTGCTGAATCTCCCCAGCCTGTGAATACAATTTCTTTAAGGATTGGTATTCCTTATTAGACAGAGGCTCCTTATCTAAATCCCTTACTGCTGTCTTATAACTAAAGTCCCCAATGTTTGCAAGAAATTCCTCAGTCTTATTAAAAGGCAGCAAGGTTAATGGAAGCTGCCCAACATTTGAATGTGCCTCTGATGTTAGTTTCCAAACATCAGCCAATGCTGGTGATAAGGAATTTCGTGAATTCATTGCTAATGTTGTCCCAATCTTGTCATGTAAAACAGCTATTTGATAGGTTAAATCATGAAAGGCTCGTTGATAATTATTTTCTGCATTAATCAGAATTGCATTCTTTTCTCGATGCTCTTGGTACCCCCAATAAGCCGTTCCTGCAACACCTAATGTTAGTACACCAATTAATATTCCTCTTAGCAAAGTTCTTCACCTCTCTATTTACAGAAAATATGTTTCCCGATCTGCTTTATTTGCGGACGGGACCAAATCCATCCGCTAGTAGCTGTGTCAGGATTAAAATAATAAATGGCGTTTCCTGTTGGATCCCATCCATTTAATGCATCCAGAACGGCTTTCTTAGCTGTTTCATTCGGTGTTAGCCATATTTGTCCGTCCGCTACAGCCGTAAATGCACGCGGTTCAAAAATAACGCCTGAAACAGTATTGGGAAAGGAAGCACTATCTACACGATTTAAAATGACTGCAGCAACAGCTACCTGACCTGTATATGGTTCTCCCCTCGCTTCTCCATAAACAGCATTCGCCATTAATTGGATATCATTTTGAGAAAACCCATTAGGGATGTTAGTTGCTGTTGGTTTTTGTTCCGCTTTTTGCCCGCCACTATTGTTGTTTGCAGGTGCCTTCGGCTTCTGTGCCGTTTGTCCTGCTGGCTTTTTCTGCTTTTCTAAATCCACTCCCCCATAATGAGTAAATTTATTTCCTTTATTTATTTGTTCTTTCACAAATTCCTTATTGTATTTCGACGCATCTACAAGCTTTTTCTTCGTTTTTCCCCCTGCCATTCCATCAATATCTAGCCCGAATTCATATTGAAAATTCCTTAGAGCCCAATACGTTCCCCATCCGAACACCCCGTCAATCTTCCCGTTATAAAATCCAAGATATTGCAGCCTTGACTGAAGTTCAATTACATCATCCCCTACAGCGCCTTGTTGAATGACTTGATTTGTAAAGGCCGTTACCTTCCTATCATTTCCGCTGATAGGCACAAACAACATGCAGAGAGAAATGATTAAAATTACTTTCGATATAAACAAATTCTTTTTCATGGAATTGTAACCTCCAAAGGAAATCTTTATCTCATTATCTCTATATTTTGTAGTAACTAACTTTTTATGCAATGATACTAGTTATTATTGTGTAATAAAAAAACTCTCCATTTTTTACAATGAAGAGTTTTTTAATAATGAAACTGATTTTCTATATGTTTGGTATTTAAAGCTCGTGCCATTTTTACCTTCCTTAAGCCTAGCCACCAAAGGAAAATCATGAATGGAAACATAATGAACATCCAGTTCTTTTGCGTTATTAAAATAAAATCATACGTTCCATGAAGAATAAACGGAAAAAATAATGATAAAAAGATCCATTTGACTTTTTTGGTTGCTGTAAATTTCCCTTTTCCGATATAATAACCCATAATGACACCAAATAAGGCATGACTGGATACTGGTAAAAGTGCTCTTCCTATAGCATGGTCCAACCCGTGGGCAATAAGGTAAAAAATATTTTCTAATGTTGCAAAACCTAATGAAACAGATGCTCCATAGACAATTCCATCATATGGTTCATCAAACTCTACATGCTGGTACACAGCATAAAATAAAATAAACCACTTAAAAAATTCTTCCAGCATACTGGCTGAGAGGAAAGCATTTATAAAGCTTGATTGAATCAAGTTTTCTGTCTCAAGTACATACTGAATAAACGCGATTGGAAAAACAAGCAGCGCGCCGAAAAAAAAGGTTTTGAACACCATTGAAATGGGCTCAGAGCTATATTGGTCCTTCAAATAAAAGTAGCTTAATAATGCAAGTCCTGGAGCAATCCCTGCAGATAATATTCCAAGCATGAGCTGCCCTCATTTCGATTTTGTTTTCTTTAATCGTAACATGATATGTAAAGATTGAAAATGGTTTTTCAAAATATGGAATTGAAATGTGAAAAGTCCCCCATATAGTGATAGTGATGGATGGAGTGGAGTGGAGGATTCCATAATCTGTATCCAAGCCTCTTTGGGATAAAAATCATTGTTCACAGCTGCCAGCACATTATAATGACTGAGAAAAAACACAATGAGTGATATCGATTCGATTTTGAATTATCATTGCAAGGGAGCCAAAACTGCATTTGGCACCTGATACTCACCTAAAACTTCCGCTTTTAAGCGTGAAATAGTACCGCTGTCGAAGTCTTTCTTGTGAAACAAGACAGTTACCTAAAATCAACCTTGGAGGAATGTAAGATGCAGAAGAAAAAGATACTTGTAATCCATACAGGCGGAACGATATCTATGAGTGAAGATGCCTCAACAGGTGCTGTGAAACCAACCGAAAATAATCCTTTAACACAAAAAACAAATGAATTATTAACTTTAGCTGACATTGTTATCGAGGAACCATTTCACCTTCCTTCTCCACATATTACTCCTCTTGAAATGTATGAGCTAAAAAAAATTATTGATAAATATATTGCTTTGAATGAAATTTCAGGTGTAGTTATTACCCATGGAACAGATACATTAGAGGAAACAGCTTATTTTCTTCACTTAACTATTGAAACATCCATGCCAATTGTAGTGACAGGTGCCATGCGTTCAAGCAATGAAATAGGCGCTGATGGACTTTACAATTTAATATCATCTATTCGAGTTGCCTCTTGTGAAGATGCAAAGAACAAAGGTGTACTTGTTGTCCTTAATGATGAGATCCATACAGCAGAAAATGTAACAAAAACTCATACAAGTAATGTTTCCACTTTCCAAAGCCCGCAATATGGACCTATTGGCATTGTTACGAAGAGAGGGGTATTTTTCCACCATCTTCCGACTGTAAATGAATATTATCCAATTTCCGGAATCTCCAAGAGGGTCGCATTAATTAAGGCCCACGCCGGAATGGACTCTACTCTGTTATGGGCGATCAGAGATTTGGAATTTCATGGTGTAGTTATAGAAGCACTAGGACAGGGTAATTTACCGCCTGCTACCGTTGACGGGATTAAATCACTTATTGAGAAGAATATCCCAATCGTTATCGTTTCCCGCTGTTTTAACGGAATTGCTCAGGATGTTTATGGATATGAAGGCGGCGGAAAACATTTAAAAGATTTAGGAGTTATTTTTTCTAACGGTTTGAATGGACAAAAAGCAAGACTGAAACTTTTAATTGGACTAGAGAGCACTCAAAACATAATGGATATTGAAAAAATATTCCAAGTCTAATAGCTTAAACGAAAAGAAATCGACCATCCAGCCGATTTCTTTTTGTTTACACTTTATTCTTATTTTTGATTGCCTGTGCAATAAGTCCACCATGGAAACGGCCATTTTCAATAAAAATTTCATTGGCATTGTTTCCTGCTGCTATGACTCCGGCAATATAAATGCCCGCGATATTTGTTTCCATCGTTTCACTATTAAATATAGGCCTTCCCGATTCAGTGTCTATCTGTATACCCATTGCTTCTAAAAAGTCATGATCAGGGTGATAGCCTGTCATTGCAAATACGAAATCATTTTTAACCTCGTAAACTTGATCATCTTTTGTATAGATGACTTTCTCATCAAGAATTTCTTTCACATGTGATTGGAATTCCATTCGAATCACCCCATTTCGAACGAGTGAATCAAATTCTGGCAATATCCAAGGCTTAATGCTAGGAGAGTATTCCTTCCCCCGATAAATCACTGTAACTCTTGCCCCTGCCTTCACCAATTCCAACGCAGCGTCTACACTGGAATTCTTACCACCAACAACGACAACGTCTTTATCAAAAAACGGATGAGCTTCTTTAAAATAATGGAACACCTTTGGCAATTCTTCACCTGGAATATTCATATAGTTTGGGTTGTCATAATAGCCTGTTGCAATAATCACATACTTTGCTGTATATTGATTTTTATTCGTCAGAATTAGAAAATCTTCGCCATCCCGCTTTGTCACCTTAGTAACTTTTTCGTATGCATTCACCTTTATATTCTTTCTATTAACCACTTCTCGATAGTACGTTAAAGCTTCATTTCTTCGAGGCTTATATTCAATTGTTATAAAAGGAATGCTCCCAATCTCTAGCTTTTCACTAGTACTAAAAAAAGTTTGATGTGTTGGATAATGGTAGATCGCGTTCACAATGTTTCCCTTTTCAATAATCAAAGGACTATAGCCAATCTCCTGCAGTGCAATAGCTGCAGCCAGCCCACATGGACCTCCCCCGACAATAATGACATCTTCTTTATTCATTTTTTTACTCCTTTAATTGTAATAATTCCGTGCAAAACCGTAGTTTGTAAATAGTTTTGCTGTTAATTATTAATTGGTAGCGGTTGACTTTCACTCCAGATAGCAGCGATCCGCGGAGTCGGCAATAAGCCTCCTCCCACTGGTGTCCCGCATTTTTGGCTCCAATCAACTATCATTTTGTCAACAGTCATCCTATCCTATGACAAACCAAGACTCTTTAGATAAGAGTCTTTAAAAAATCCCCTATCCTTAAGGATAGGGGATTTTTCATAAATATTCAAATATACATTATACCCAGCCACGGAATCTTGATGCTTCAGCCATTTTTCTAACTCCGACCATATAAGCAGCAAGTCGCATATCTACTTTCCGTGATTCAGCAGTTTCATAAATATTTTCAAATGATTTGACTAAAATCTTTTCTAATTTTTCTTCCACTTCTTCTTCTGACCAGTAGTATCCTTGATTATTTTGAACCCATTCAAAATAGGAAACTGTTACTCCACCTGCAGAAGCCAATACATCTGGAACTAACAAAATGCCTCGCTCAGTTAAAATTTGTGTTGCCTCTAAAGTAGTTGGACCATTTGCAGCCTCAACAACAATCTTTGCTTTTATGTTATGAGCGTTTTCATCTGTAATTTGATTTTCAATTGCTGCTGGAACCAAAATATCACAATCTAATTCCAAGAGCTCTTTATTAGTAATAGTATCATTGAATAAATTCGTTACTGTTCCGAAGCTATCGCGACGGTCTAGTAAATAATCGATATCCAGACCATTTGGATCATGTAGTGCACCATAAGCATCTGAAATACCAATTACTTTTGCTCCCGCATCATGTAAGAATTTGGACAAGAAACTTCCTGCATTCCCAAATCCTTGCACAACCACTCTTGCACCTTTTAATTCAATTCCTCTTCTTTTTGCTGCTTCATTAATGCAAATTGTTACCCCTTTAGCCGTTGCAGATTCACGGCCATGAGATCCACCTAGAACTAATGGTTTCCCAGTAATAAACCCTGGTGAGTTAAACTCATCCATTCTGCTATATTCATCCATCATCCATGCCATGATTTGTGAGTTAGTAAATACATCTGGTGCTGGGATATCTTTCGTCGGGCCAACGATTTGGCTGATTGCACGAACATACCCTCGGCTTAACGCTTCTAATTCACGGAAGGACATGTTTCTTGGATCACATACGATTCCGCCTTTTCCTCCGCCATAAGGAAGGTCCACAATTCCACATTTTAAACTCATCCAAATAGAAAGTGCTTTCACTTCTTTCTCTGTCACACCTGGATGGAAACGAATACCACCTTTAGTTGGGCCAACTGCATCATTATGCTGCGCCCGGTAGCCAGTAAAGACTTTCACAGTTCCATCATCCATCCGGATTGGAATTTTCACTGTCATCATTCGAAGTGGCTCTTTTAAAAGCTCAAACACTTCATCAGAATACCCTAGCTTCTCCAATGCCTTGTGAATGACAGTTTGAGTTGACTTTAATACGTCAAGTTTGTCTTCTTTATTCGTTTCAGTACCATTATTGGCTACCATTAGTAAACCTCCTAGAAATCTCTATCATTTGTTGTCCGCTTTCATGACATAGTATACACCTTTGTTTAATTTATGCAAGATGAAAAAAGGTTTTTTTCGCATTTTTCGATAATTTTATGTAAACGCTCTCAAGCAGAATAGCGCAAGCGCCTTGATCATCGCCTTACAAACAGGAGGGGCTTTTACTGAGATAAAGGAAACGCAGTAAGCGTGAGCGAACCGATGTTGATTTATCGCAGGATGGAGACCCGAAGTTTAATAGGCGATAAGCGCTGCAGCTTGACAGTAAACCAATTTAAATACGTTATAAAATTAATTATCTGGTTGTGCATAAAAGAGGGGAGTGAGATCCTCCCCCTTTCAATGAAAGTATTTCATGATTGTTTCAATGGCATGATCTTTGATAATTTCCTTTCCATATTCCTGTAATGTATGAATACTGACTAATGATGGATTTCCATATTCAGCAAGGATCGCAATAAGCTTGTTTAATTCATTCGGGTCATCAAGCCCGAGGTAAATATAATATTTATTATGATAAGCGTAGAGTGATTCAAAATTCATAGGAGTCATGCTTAACCGTTTCGCTAACTGAATGACATGTTCGAATTCTTCAACTTCAAAAAGAATATCCTTGCCCTCAATTATTACCTGCATTTCGATAAAGCTGTCCTCAAAGCTATCTTCCTGCTCTTCCATTGTGACAATCATAATCATACCTTGTGCCTGCATGGAAAAAATCTCAACTGCAACAGAGCCCTGAAATTCAACACCAAATTCGTCACTTGCTTCTTCGAGCATTTCATGGAATAGCTGATGCCATTTCATAGAATCTTTCCATATATCTTCCTTCGTCAAACCTCTTTCTGATAAATCATCTAACGTTAGAAATATCTTAATTTTATTATAATTCAACCGTTCTAAGCGCATGCAAATGCCCCCTGCCGTGAACCAACTCTTTTATTTAGTGTATGAGAACAATATTTGTTTGTGAGTCGTCCACGCATATTACTAAACGGCTAATACTTTATTTGCAAATGAAAGCCATAACAAGGAGCGAGATTAACCTCTCTTTAAGGTAATAAGATGCGTTTCAGCTTTAGCACCTAATCTTAGCGGGAGAGCGGTTGTTCCATACCCATTACTAATTAACAGAGTCGTCTGCTTCATTTTTTTTAGTTTTCCTTTTTCATATGGACTGTATCCAAAGATATGAATTTGCCCTCCGTGGGTATGGCCGCTTAAAACAAGTCTTATCTGATGTTCATTTTTTATTCTGCTGACTACTTGCGGATTATGGCTTACCATGATTCTAAACCCTTCATCCGTGCCTGCATCTGTTAATGCAAGATCTAAGCGATCTCTTTTTAAGCTAATATCATCAATACCCATAAAAATCAGCCGCTCACCTTCAGCTGATTCAAAAAATGCAGCAGTATTATCGAGAATTTTCACACCACAATCGAGCAATAGTGCATCTAAATACCGATAGTCCAACTCATAATCATTATTGCCCCACACAAAAAGAACATCACCGAGCGTCTTCAATTTGAGGAGGTTTTCTTTTATTCTTTCAAAAGAAACACCTTTTTCTGCTAAATCCCCGCCAATTATTACAATATCCGCTTTCGAATGCTGAACTTCCTGTATAATTTGATCAGAAATTACTCTTTTATGTATATCAGAAATAAAAAACAGCTTCACTTCACCAAACGTTTCGGGAAAATCAGAAAATGTAATCTCCTTATATATGACACGATTAGCAAAGGCCTCCTTTACCATATAAATAATTAGTCCAATTAATAAGATAAATATAACTAAGAACAAATATCCCATATTTCCTCCTGCTCAAAATTCCTAGCTTTTTTCACTCTTTAAAAAGAATAACACATGCACGAAACAAAAAAACCCCTCCCATAATAAATGTGTGAGAGGGGCAGCCCATTTACCGCTTAAATGCTAGCTTTCCTTTACATCAAGAACACGAAAACCTGAACCTTCGAGCTTTTCGATAAACTTGTCTATATTGTCTTTCTTCTCAATTTTCATGACGATTCTTCTGATCAGCCGATCTGTTTCATCAAAAGTAACGAGTGAGATAATTTGTTCGTGGAATTGCTGGGAAATATCTGCTAAACGAGCTAGTCTCCCTTCCGTTTCAGAAGAAGTAAAAGCAATTCGAATGCCTGGCTTATTCATTCCAAAAGCAGATTGAAATTGAGCAAGAACGTCATAACGTGTCACGACCCCCAAAAACTTTTGGTTGTCATCTAACACAGCAAGCAATGGGAAATCTTTCAAATCAATAAGCGTGTGTTCAAATATTTCATCCCCACGTAAATAATGTTCTTTATGGGTCGCAATTTCCTTCACTTGAGTATTCTGTAAATAATCTTCCTTTGTTTGTTCAGCTTTAAAGTAATTTTCATAAATTCCGTATCGTGTAACAATCCCAACATAGGAATCCCCATCTATAACTGGTAACCCATCAATTTGATGCTCTTCTAATTTTCCAAGGGCTTCCTTAACGGTCTTGTCGTGATCAATCGTATAACTCTTATATTTTGGAATCATAACGCTTTTCACAAACATTATTATCACCTCTAAGTATTATTTACAGCTACAAATTTAGTATTCTACACGAAACTGCAAAACCCTTTTTAAAATAAACATGAAAGCAAAATTTTATACATATGATTGAATGACCTACTTACAAAGGAGGGATTACATGTTTACACCTAATAAAACTTACTACCCCTATATCAGCCCTTTCGATCCATGCAAACCCATTAAAGTAAAGACCTACTCCACTCCCCCTAATCTTTACATGGGGTTTCAGCCTCCAAATCTCCCTCAATTCTCTCCGATGGAGGCTTTAAGAGCTGGAACACTATGGAAACCATTCTATGACCCATATTTCAGTCCTTATGAGAAAGTAAAGGGGGGACAGTCATGAAACAGCTGCCAGCAGAATATTATCAGCTTTTGGAACAGCTCCAGGCTGTAGACTTCGTTTTAGTTGAACTCAATTTATACCTTGACACACATAATGGGGATGAAGAAGCAATTAAGCAATTTAACTATTACGTCAGTGAGAGGAAAAAATTAAGGAAGGCATATGAAAGTCAATTTGGTCCACTTATGCACTTCGGTCACAGTTATTCAGGCACCCCGTGGGATTGGGACGATGCCCCATGGCCTTGGCAAGTTTAATAGCCTTTGTATCTTCGAATCAACCTTACAGCTACTTGTTCCTACGATGATTATTCTAGGGCGTTTTGCTTTATGCTCTGGGTCGATAAGCATAAGACGTACCGGGATGAAGTTTATTTTTTTTAACCTTCTTGACGGTTTGACTTATGATTCGAACCCTAGGTGCTACTGGTTATACCAATCGCCATTAGATAAGGAGGGGTTCTATGTGGGTCTATGAAAAGAAATTACAATATCCTGTTCGAGTCAGTACTTGTAACCCAATGCTTGCAAAATTTTTGATTGAACAATACGGGGGAGCGGACGGAGAACTTTCAGCTGCATTAAGATACTTAAATCAAAGGTATACGATTCCAGATAAAGTGATAGGACTTTTAACAGATATCGGAACAGAAGAGTTTGCTCATTTAGAGATGATTGCCACAATGGTATTTAAGCTAACTAAAGATGCCACACCAGAACAAATGAAGGCCGCAGGGTTAGGTGCACATTACGCAAATCACGATAATGCCCTTTACTACGAAAATGCGGGCGGTGTCCCTTGGACTGCTACGTATATTCAAGCAAAAGGAGATCCGATCGCGGATTTATACGAGGATATTGCTGCGGAAGAAAAGGCTCGAGCTACCTATCAATGGATTATCAATATGAGTGACGATACAGATTTAAATGATAGTTTACGCTTTTTAAGACAACGAGAGATTATACATTCCCAGCGCTTTAGAGAGGCCGTTGAAATTCTGAAAGATGAACAAGGTAAAAAGAGAATATTTTAATAGACTAGAAAAGAAGCAATTCACCATGCTTCTTTTCTAGTTTATTTATTTTCATGAAAAAGATTAATATCATAATTTGCTTTCATCATGTCAAAAACAAGATGCCTGTTTTTCCATTCCTCTTCCTTTTTCCAGAGATCCTTGCTTTTATCAATGATTTCACATCTTAATGCATGGTATTCCTTCTCTGCTTTTTCTCTTTTGGCTTTTAATAAATTCATTAACCCATACAATCCGACTGTGAAAACAATTAAATATAAATTAGCTGAATTATTCACATAAGCAGAAAACATGGCAGCAAAGGAGTAGGAATACGGTTCAATCACTGTTTGATTAATATAAAGTAAATAGAAGAAGGTTATAAAAACCGTTGCCCACATCACATAAAGATGTCGGCGCTTAAAATTATCAAACTTTCTTTTTCTTTCTACTACCTTTTGAAGCATTTTTCTTGTTGCTTGATCCGTTCTTTCATCAAGCATTTTAATCGATGATTCCATTTTCCCCCTCCTCGTAAAGCCCATACAGCTCACTATACTCCTACTATATGAGCTTGTACGCAGGGATATGATTAAGGAGGCTGGAAAATTACTTCTTGGGAATCGTTAATACTTGGCCGACATGAATGTCGGTACCGTTCAAATTATTCGCCTTTCTTATAATTTCAACACCATCTTGAGATTGGTAATACTTTAAAGCAATACGAAACAAATTTTCATTTGACTTAACTGTATGATAAGTGACTGCTGCTTCCTCTTTTTGTTCTTCTTGTTCTTTTGGCAGTTCTTGATTTGATTGATTTTCGGATTCTTTTGAGGTTTCCGGCAAACCTTTATCATTTTCGTCGCCATTAACTGGATCCCTTGGAGTTGGGATAGAAGAATCAGAATCTGCCTGATTATTATTTTTAGCTGCGTCATCTTTTGTATTCGGAGGATCCTCTTTTACTTCTATCACGGTCTCTTTGTCTTTTTTATTTTCATAGCCTACCGTTTCAAAACCTGAATTGGTTGTGCTCGCCTTTTCAGAACTTCTCGGGCTATCGCCATTCAAAGAATGATAAATACTTAAAACCGCTATTGGCAGCAAGATAAAAAATAAAGCAAGTAAACTAATGACAGGATACTTTATTTTCCATTTGTTTTTCTTTTTTTTCTGGTGGTGAAGCCTGCTCCTCGGCGGCAATTTTTCTTTAACCGGTTCATTTTCATTATCTGAATTTTTCTCAATTTTCTTCCTAAGCCGTTCAGCCTGATCTCTGTAAGGATCTTCTCTATTCATTGAACATCCCTTCCTGTTTGTTATTACGGTTCCTTATAAGTATGCCAAGTAAAAAATCTATAATAAAATGCATAAAAATGGTTACCCATAAATTCCCCGTTAGTAAAAAAAGATAACCAATAAAAAAGCTTAAAACAATAATATTTACAAATAAAAACCAGTTAAATAAATAGCGATAATGAACGATAGCAAAAATAATACTAGAGAACACTAATCCGACATGCGTCTGGATAATGCCCCGAAATAATACTTCTTCGCAGATGGCAACTACTGCTGCAATGAATGCGATGTGTATGATATTTCGGTTACAAAAGATTCTCTCATTTAAACCCCCATCATCATAATAAGATGCCGGAAGGATCCTCATTAAAATAAGGTCCAGCAAGACCACTGCTATACCAGCCACTCCACCAATTAACAATATGCGGGTATCATTCCACTGAAACAGGTTAAGAAACTCAGAAAAATTATCAAATAAAAAGATACCTAAAATAAATGAAATCGTTAATAGGATCAATTGGGTGAAATAGAGATGGAATAATAGCTGTTTAGCAGGAATTTCTTTAATCATATCAGCATAATTGTTCTTCATCAGTCTCGCTCACTTACTAAAAGAATTTTTGCCAAATGTTTTTTCCAATCAAAAAAATTATCGGCAGATTTGTGATTATCTGTTTTCGAATAAAAAACAGTTAAATCAATTCCACATTGATCGCAGCAATCATTTATCTCTATTGTCTTGTCTTCTTCAAAATACTTCAAGATATTTTTTCTTCTGCAGCCATTTAATTGTGTCTGAGTCCATATAAGCATTTCGTTAATTTTTTTCCTCTTCACCTGAAGACGCTCATTAATAAAGTCTTTTAATTGCTCAAATCTTTGTTGAACAGGCTTGTCCGTGTTCCTAAATAAATAATCCTCCACTAACCTCCATTGAATCTCTGTTAAGCCAGAAAGACTTCTCACCTCATTATCACGTTCAGCTAAATCTTTGATTAAATCCTTATTCTCTTCAAGCAAGCGATAGACAAAATCAAGCTGTTCCTTACTTGGCAGTTCTCCCTCAGCAAGCTGATATGGGAGCTGCTCATCTCCAGGAGAATATAAAAGAAGAGCAATACTTTTCAGCCCATCCCTGCCTGCTCTTCCAATTTCCTGCAAATAGGATTCAAGCTGAAGCGGCATATGAAAATGAATCACATAACGAATATTTTCTTTGTTAATCCCCATCCCGAATGCACTAGTAGCACAAATGACATCCAACTGGTCATGGAGAAATTGCTGTTGAATAAGAACCCTATTCTCCTGCTCCATCCCTCCATGATATGCCATCACCCGATTGGTCCCATATCGTTTTAATTGAATGGCCATCTTTTCAGCCATTTTTTTACTGGAAAAATAAACGATCCCCGGTCCTTCAAGAGTTTGTACCAGCTCCACTAATCGATCAGATTTATCCTGATAAGAATCAACGACTTCAACAGCTAACGCAATGTTCGGACGATCTACCGAATAAATATATTCATTCCATTTTATTAAACCTAGCGAAGATATGACTTCTTCCTTTACCTCTTGTGTTGCTGTTGCAGTTAAAGCAAGGGTTAAGGGGTTTCCTAATTCTCTTCTGAAATCCCCAAGCCTCAAATAATCAGGTCTAAAATCATACCCCCACTGAGATATACAGTGTGCTTCATCAATGACAAAAAGTGCTATTTGAAGCTCCTTCAGTCTATTCAAAATAAAGTCAGATTTCAGCATTTCCGGAGAAAGAAAAATAAATTTATACGTGTCCAATTGAGATAAGGCCTGGTTTTTCTCCATTGATGTTAAAAAAGAATTGAACGCAATCACTCTCTTTTCCCCGTTCATCATTAACTGTTCCGTCTGGTCCTGCATTAGAGATAACAATGGAGAAATAATGACAACTGGTCCATTTAACAAATAGCCTGACAACTGATAACATAATGATTTTCCAGTTCCAGTAGGCAGCATCGCTACTGTATGATTGCCGTCTAATATGGAGGAAATTACTTCCTTTTGTCCAGTTCTAAAAGCGGTGTAGTTAAAATACTGTTTCAAATGCTCTTCCAGCTTCACTTCTTTTCACCACCTTGTGCTAAAACTAAACGGATTTCAAAATAATCTGCATCTGGGACAAGTTCACGAATATGTTTAAGCTGTTTCGATGTTACTGAATTTATTGCCTTTTTAATTTTCTGCTGCTTATCTAAATTTACGAAGGCAGATACATCAAAATAAGGAATATTCAAAGCGATTTCGACGAGATGATCTTCTATCGTGTTCTTTTTCAGATTCCGCATATGTGCAATTTCATCAAGTGTGTATCCGGACTGTAACAGATTCAACGTTCGATGGCTTGATTCAGTTAGAGAAGCATCCCTTTTTTTATCCTCTATCATATAACTAAGAAGCGGAAAGTCCCTTTGTTTCGTTCCTACTCTTTCCAGCATATAATGAAGGAGACCAAGAAATTGTATGTGATAAGCGTCTACGTCCATGTCAAATTGATCAGCTGCCTGAGACTCAGTTAGTCCAATTATTTGATAGCCTGTTAATCTCTTCACAAGTATAGACGGATCCAAATCGTCTATTGTTTCTAAGCATCCCACAAGTTCATCGTATAACTGATCTGCTAATTCATCTTTGCTAAGCTTCCGTTTATATAAGTAATCTTTTAACCACTGATGAAGTTCCTTGCTCTTTTGAATGGGCAAATATTTAGAATTGTGATTTTTCAGCTGAGAGATCACTTGAACAGCAAGTGAAAGTCTCTCCCAAAAAACAACTGCTAAATTATGATACTTCCAGCCATTCAAATTTGCTGGAATAGGATTTGATTTAAAGTACTCACTAAGTCGCTTTACACCCACGGGTGTCACATAATAACTCTGCTCTTTATATTGTGAAATGAATCCCTGCTTCTTCAGAAGGTCAATGAGCATTTCTAATTCTACTCTTTTTAGTAACGGAAACGTACAGAAAAAGGACGTTAAATGAAAAAAATGAGCATCTTGAATGGTTTGCGACGATTTCTTTCCATTCAATAGATGAAGAATGGAATATACTGTCCGCTCCCCATTAATTTTATGTAAACAGTACAAAATAATCATAGATAGAAAAGAATTTTTCATCATATCACACAGCCTTGGATTTTTAACTTTTCAATAGTTAAAATAATTCTATTTTTCTTTAAAAATTTGGTTTCTTATATGATAGGAACTTTCTATTCCCTATTATTTTATCATGAATTAAAATTTTGAGTCTGATTAAATCTCACATTTATAGGAAATCGGCTCAAACTTGGTGTGATAAGCATTCTCAATACTTTTTCTATTGAAATGTTGACCATTCAGTTTTACAATAGGTATGAGGAATACGTTTTAATCTTCAAAAAATATCAGAATATTTGTTTTAAATTTTGGGAGGTTTTTTCATGGCAAAGTATACAATTGTTGACAAAGAAACATGTATCGCATGTGGGGCATGTGGAGCTGCTGCACCAGACATTTATGATTACGATGACGAAGGCATTGCATTCGTTACACTAGATGATAACCAAGGAATTGTTGAGATTCCAGATGTATTAATCGACGACATGATGGATGCTTTTGAAGGCTGTCCAACTGATTCCATTAAAGTTGCTGATGATTCATTCGATGGAGATCCACTTAAATTTGAATAGTTACTTTTATAGTGAACGCTACTGCTCCCTTTTTTATTAAAAGGGAGTTTTTTTATTTTATAGAAAAAGCAACGGTGCAGGCCGTTGCTTTCTTTTTTATATTAGATCGCATTCTTATATGAACCTTGTTTGTTAATCCAAGGACTCATGCGCGTAAACAATAGCATAAATACAATAGTAATTAATAACCCTTTTACTATATTAAACGGCAAAATAGCTGTGACAACGACTGTCCGTATTTCTGGAGCAGACATTGCCGGCATATTCAAAAAGAGGGTATATGCAGGATAAATGATAAAGTAATTTAATACACTCATGATCACAGCCATAATAAAAGTGCCAATTACTAATCCGAATGTCATCCCTTTTTTTGTTTTTAGTTTGTTAAACACGAAATATGTCGGTATTACAAACAGGATACCCGCTACAAAATTTGCAATATGGCCTACTGGTACGCCAGTTGCACTTCCAGTCATAAAGTAATCCAATATGTTCTTTATTAGTTCAACTAAAATCCCTGCTACTGGACCAAAGATTAACGCAGCAATCAATGCAGGTATATCGCTAAAGTCAATCATTAAAAAATTTGGAAATGGCGGTAACGGGAAATTTAATAGCATCAAAATGTATGAAATGCTGCTTAGCATTCCAATTCCAACTAAAGCTTTAACCGTAAGTTTTTTCATGTTCCTCTCTCCTTGTTAGGACTATCTCTCCTAAAGAAGAAAGGTTCAGCAGTATTAAAAAGCCCAAGCAAAAGAAAACCCCCAAGCTCATCACTTGAGGGAGATTACAAAGGCTCACTAAATAAACGTTCAAACAACCTGCATCTTTGAACGTCTGCAGAACCTCCATCTTCTCCCATCCAGACTGTACTGTCGGCTTTGGATTTGCACCAAATCCTGCCCCAAATTAAAGTATATCCAAAGATATCATCAGCATTTACTGCTAAGCTTTCATTGAATCATTACTTTAGCTTTTATAGGCTCGCGGGCTTAGAGTAATTAACACTCATCACCGCCGGTCGGGAATTTCACCCTGCCCCGAAGATAGACCGTATAATTTTATACAAATAATATTATACTCGAAAACAATTAAAAAGAAAAGGCTTTAACTTTGCCATTATCCGGACTAAAAATGGCAATCTTTCAAATCCCACAATAGAAAACGCTTACAAATAAAATGAGGATATTTATTGAATTGACAGATGTCTCTCTGTCTTGTAAAATTATCTGAAAATTATTTCCATATGGGGTGTGTACATGTTTACTATTTTAGTTGCTGATGCAATTAGCAAAGAAGGTCTGCAGCCGTTATTAGAAATGGAAAATGCTCTGATTATTCAAAAAAAAGCCTCGGATCCAGAAGTTAACTTAGAAAACATTGATGCCTTACTTGTAAGAAGTGCAACAAAGGTTAACAATGAATTATTAAACAAGATGCCAAATCTAAAAATTATCGCCCGCGCTGGTGTAGGTGTTGATAATATTGAAGTGGAAGCTGCAACACGCAAAGGCATCGTTGTCATTAATGCTCCTGATGGAAATACAATTTCTACTGCTGAACACACATTTGCCATGATGGCCTCCATGATGAGAAATATTCCCCAAGCACATCAAACAGTCAAAAATTTGGAATGGAAACGAAATAATTATCTTGGTACTGAACTCTACGGAAAAACATTAGGCATTATTGGAATGGGAAGAATTGGTACGGAGCTTGCTAAACGATCAAAAGCATTTGGCATGATGATTAAAGTATTTGATCCATTTTTAACTAAAGAACGCGCTGCAAAGCTTGGAGTTGAATCATGCAACATTGACACAGTGTTACAAGATGCAGACATTATCACTGTTCACACCCCGTTAACAGCTGAAACAAAAGGCATGATTAATGAGAAGGCTTTAAGCAAAACAAAAAAGGGTGTTTTTTTTCTTAATTGCGCACGCGGAGGCATTATTGATGAACAAGCACTTGCAAAATATATCGGGATTGGTCATGTTGCTGGGGCAGCTCTCGACGTCTTTGAAACGGAACCTCCAGGTGAAAATCCGCTGTTTAAATTTGAAAACGTCATTGCCACTCCTCATCTAGGTGCTTCAACAAAGGAAGCTCAGCTAAATGTAGCTACCCAAGTAGCAAGAGAAGTACGATTATTTCTAGAAAATAACCCAGTCTCAAACTCTATTAATCTACCTGCTATTTCAAAAGATATTTTTGAAAAAATTCGTCCATTTCACCAAATTTCCAAACAAATGGGTTCTATTATATCTCAATGCATAAAAGAAGGGATACATGAAATATCAATTACATATTCAGGAACTGTTGCTGAATTGGAAACTTCCTATTTGACGAAAGCAGCTTTAGCAGGCTTCTTTAAAAATAGAATCGCTGTTAATGTAAACGAAGTAAATGCCTTTCTGACAGCTAAAGAACGGGGAATCACGGTTGGAGAGAAAATATCGGCAGATGCTTACGGCTATGCTAACTGCATTACTGTAACTGCCAAGGGTGAAGAGCATTCATTTGTAATTAGAGGAACATATATTGAGCATTACGGTCCTCGTATCGTTTATTTAAACGGATTTAATATTGATTTTCTTCCAGAAGGAAACCTCCTTTACATTCACCATATGGATCGACCAGGAGTCATTGGCCGTGTTGGAAAAATACTGGGTGATCAATCCATCAATATCGCCACCATGCAGGTTGGAAGAAAAGAAGTGGGCGGCGAGGCCATTATGGTTCTTTCTTTTGATAGGCCATTAGAGGATGACACATTGGCATTACTAACCAAGCTTGATGATATTGTTTCTATCAATCGAATGACTGTAACAGGATAAATAGAAAAGGATGGCTTACTGGTTGAGTCATCCTTTTCTATTTATCCATTATAAAATTTTGATGATCTTGTCTACATTTAGCTCTCTAATACAAGGAATGCCTAGGCTGAAGTTACATTGCACGAGTATAAGCTATTGTCTATCAGAAGAGAGCCTATTACTCAAATCTTCATGCTACTAGTTACAACTCTAAGCAGCCGCCTGCACCCTTTGGTCATTCCACGCCTCTCAGAGCCGACTGGCTTGAACTATTCCTAATGCTGATCTATGGCCTTGCGCATTTCCGCTTGTATTATCCGAGTGGGTATGCTTGTCGTTCACCTTTTGAAAACACCATGATGGATGTATATCCAACATCTTTTGCCAATGCGATGGCTTGATCAAAGTCCGCACCCACATGCTCCGGGAAATGAGCATCTGATGATAATACAATCGGAATATTTTTTGCAAAGCATTTTTCTAACAGCCGTTTATCTGGATATAGTTCTCCCACTGGTTTTCTTAATCCTGCTGTGCTTATTTCAACGCATGTCTTAGATTCGGCTAAAGCATCTGTAGCACGCTCATACTGTTCTAAAAGAAACTCCTCATTCTCCGGCATATATTTAAATATTTTTACTAAATCAATATGTCCAATAATATCAAACAAATTGGACTGGGCAAGCGTAACAACCTGGTCAAAATACTGTTTGTAAATTTCATAAATGTCCCTTTTTTCCCATTCATGCTTGTAATCAGAAAGGTCAATGCCAAAATCTCCTATCCAGTGGATGGAACCGATCACATAATCAAAGGAATACGCTTGAATGAATCGCTTCATTTCCTCATGCTTACCTGGAGTATAATCCATTTCGATCGACATTTTTACATCTACCTCATTTGACCATGCTTGTTGAAACAGTCTTACATAATCCTTCATATCATAATAACGCCGCGCATTTACCCATGGGTTCTGCAAAATATCTGCAGTCTGATAAAAATGATAGGCATGCTCTGAAATACCAAAGCTATTGATTCCTCTTTGTTTTGCCATATCTGTAAACTGCCGTAAATAGTCTAAACTTAAAGTACCTGTTTCCAAATGATTATGATAATCTGTAAGCACTTTGTCGCCTCCCTAATTTTTACCTATTATACTTTGAAGGCTACAGACTAGCAAATCATATATTCTATGAAATAAAATGATCAATTTCCCATGGTGCATCTATTAATTCTGCTGTATGTGCCCTTGTATTTTTTCCGCCAATAAACAACAGGCTGACACATAATACCATGATGATTGCAATAATAAAACGTTTGATATAATCCACCTTGCTCCCCGCTCCTCTTCTTCCTTTAATTCCTGCCATATTCACCTTATGTTGATGACCTTATGTTTATTACAAAAAAAGAAGACAAGCCATTGGCTCATCTTCTTTTATCAGTCTTTATTTATACTGAAGTCTCCACTATCCTTATGGTAAGCTACGCTTATTAGCTGCAACTGGCACTTTAATTTCATTATCTAAATTAAATCGTCCCACCATCTCCACATTCGCATTCTCCATTTTTACAGCCTGGTAGTTAAAGTCTTTAGCTGTTAAGAGAATAGCCTCAATTGTATGCAATGTAGGCTGATCGTTTTTAATATCCGATCCTTCTCCAAAACGAATAATCAATTTCTTTTCTTCTTGGTTTACCTCTGTTTCAAAATTTATATCAGCAGGAATTGAAGCAGTTAATTTTGCTTTATCCTGGTTTTCTTTCATAGCCGCAAATGCTTCGCTAATTGAACTTAGCTGTTCTCCATACGGAACAATATAAGGCTTAGTTTCCGTCTTATTCGGATAATAAAAATAATACGCATGATTTCCATACTCAGGTATAAATTCTTCAATAAACCCGCTATTTCCAAGGTCCATTCCAGGCTTTCCATCAGTCGTAAACTTAATTTCACTAATATCTAAAGAAGACAGCGTGTAGCTTAGTGCGTCATTAAAAACTGATTCAGATGCTGAACCGTCTCTATATGGATGGTCGGCAGGAAAATCGACTGTTAGGACGTTACTTTGCTCATCAAGAGAAAATTCCGCTTTTAATGGGAAATAATCCTTTAGTCCCCATTCTTTTTCATTCAAAGTCATCATATTCTCTTCAAAAAGATCGAATTTGGTTTTATCTTCTCTCTTTGCTACAAGGACACTAACTGGCACAGCCAACATTGCATTTTCATCAGGTATCGCATAAGTCAATACTTCCATCCCGCCAATATCTTCTTCATATACAGCCGTTGCTGAATCATCCACATCCATTGATCTAATCCCAATCTCATCTTGCTCCTCAGGGTTCTCCTCTGCTGTAAAAGGAATCGCACTTTCCTCTTCTATGCTTACTTTTTCCTCTGCTTCTTGTATATCAGCATCTTCCTTCATGGAAATTTTTTGAGAGGACTTTGATTGATTTGCTAGATCTGCCACCTGTTCTTCTGAGTTCTGCCAATTAAAAAGGTTAGGGACAAGAATAAAAAATAGAACAGCAGCTAAAGCAGCTGCAGCTGTAGGCATGACCCATACGCGCTGTTTTCTCTTATTCATCCGCACGGTAATATTTTGGTATATTTCATGAGGATCGCGTTCATCTTTAATTTTTGGCATTTGGCTTAATAAATCTTCAAGCTGTTTATCGCTCCATTCTGACTTTTTCATTTTCCATCCCCTCCTTTCCCATCATTTCCTCCATCTGTTTTTTTAATATTTTTAATGCTCGGTGCTGAGTCGTCTTTACCTTACTTTCTGTCCACCCTAATGCCTCAGCAGTCTCCAAAATTGAAAACTCATGAATATATCTCATAACAATGACAAGTCGCTGATCAACCGTACACTGGTCCAAACACCTGTAAATTTGCTGAATCTCCTCATTTTGCACCGCGATATCCTCAGGTATGGGCTGGTCATCCTTAACCTGAGAAGTAGACCAATCAAACTTTTCTAATATTCTTTGCTTCCATCCTTTTTGTTTACGAAAGGAATCAATTGCCACATTACGGGCAATCGAAAAAAGCCATGTCTTTTCACTGCTTTTCCCTTCAAATCTTTCATACGATTTTAAAACTCTTATATATACCTCTTGTACAAGGTCTTCAGCCTGTTCTTTGTTTTTGACCATATAAAAAAGAAATTGAAAAACGTCATGATGATATTTTCTATATAATTCATCAAAAACGGAGTCCATCGATTCCCCTCCCCGTTCATTAATTTAGTCGAATAAAAAAATGAAAAAGTTACACCTTTAAATATAGTATTTTCCATACAAAAAAGGAAGGATTTTCTCAGGAATCCTTCCTTTTGTATTTGCGCATGATTCATTTGTTTTAAAAAGATGAGAATTACCTAGCTTCAGCGCCTATCGCCTATCAAACTTCAGGTCCCCTCCGCAACGATTGCGTCAACATCGGTTCGCTCTCGCTCACCGTGTTTCCTTTATCGAAAGAACAGGCCCTTCCCAGTTTGTACGGTGATGACCAAGGCGCTTCCGCTTTTCATTGGGTATTGTCTAGCTTCAGCGCCTATCGCCTTTCAAACTTCAGGTTCCCTCCCTACGATAAGTCAACATCGAATCGCTTTTGCTCTTCGTGTTTCCTTTATCTCAGTCGCGGCCCTTCCAGTTTGTACGGCGATGATCAAGGCGCTTCCGCTTTTCTATGTTTCCCGTGTATCAAGAACAATCGGCATAGAATGCGATATTATTCGTTTTTTCGAGGAATAAGGATAGAAAATGTCGTTCCTTGACCAAGTTTACTTTGCACTGTAATTTGACCTTTATGTGCATTGACAATGTTTTTGGCAATAGCGAGTCCTAATCCAGTACCTGATCTTCCTCTTGTTCTCGCTTTGTCCGCTTTATAAAACCGCTCAAACACAAAGGGCAAATCCTCCTCTGGAATACCTGAACCCGAGTCTTTCACCTCAATAATCAAGCCGCGTTCATCCATTCGTTCAGAGACTTTTACAAATCCCTTTTCTGGTGTATGGCGAATCGCGTTATCAATCAGGTTGGTTAATACTTGATCTAATCGATCAGGATCAAATTTAAACCAAGATTCGGTTCCCTCAAGCTCTTGTTCCAGCATAATCCCTTTCTCTTTTGCCAGCCCTTGAAACTTCCGAATAACTTTTTGAAAATAAGTTTGAACTTCAACCTCTTCAATTGTTAATTGAATATGACCAGCTTCCATTCTTGCAAGATCAAGCAGTTCATTGACTAGCCTGCCCATTCTTAAGGATTCATCATAAATAACCCGGGCCATTTCTTTCTTTTCATCATCTGTCCCAGCAATATCATCTACAATGGCTTCACTATACCCTTGCATCATAGAAATAGGAGTCCGGAGTTCATGCGAAACATTCGCGATAAAATCCTGCCTAAGTTTGTCAAGCTGTCTTTCTTCTGTCATATCACGAATAACTGCAACCGCACCACGTATATATTTATTATCATAAAGCGGACTTACAATCATCACCCAGAATCTTCCCTGAATAGAGATTTCACCAACTTGTTCTTTTTCTGTATTAACTGCCTGCTGGAAAAGCTCCATAACCTTTGAAGGAACAGCAGCTGTATCCGTATTGCTTTCCTCTTGTTCATAATACCAGTTATGCAAGAATCGATCTGCAGGAGGATTAGTGATTAGAATCGTACCATCCCTATTAAAAGTAATAACACCATCTGCCATCCCACTTAATATACTAGCAAACTGCTCTTTTTCCTGACTTAAAGCATTCATATTAAATTTCAGCTGTTTTCCCATTTGGTTGAAGGCAATTGCCAATTCACCAATCTCATCATGAGAGGTTAAAGGAATTTTTGTATCAAACTTTCCCCTCGCCACTTCAAATGCTGCCTCCCGCATTTTACGGAGTGGGGCAGTAATCCGAGTTGATAAGAAAAAGGCAAAAATTGTTGTTAAAATGATGGCTACGCCCGCTGCGAGAAAAATAAATTTTGTTGTCGTACGGGTCGTTTCCTGCATAACCTCTAAAGACTGGTATATAAAAACAGCCCCATTTTTATTCCCTGATTCTTGTAAAGGAACACCGATAATTAGTATTTTTGTCTTATCGTTGTCCAATTCCTCTTTAATAGAAAAGGGGGAAATCTTCTGAACTGTTTTCTTTTCTGTAAATACCTTTTGTAAATCTTTATCTTCTGTTAAATACGACAAAGGCAACTTAAACGTTTGGCTTTTATTAGGTGAATAATCATATTCATTTTCATTGTGAATGATAACAATTTTCGTATAGTCATCAACCAATTCCCAAGCAATTTCCAGCCCTATTTCTTTTTCATGCTCCTCCAGTATCCGAGCAATTTTTTGCGCAGTATCTGTAAGCCCTTTTTCAGTTTCATTGATATGATAATTTTCAAAGAACTCTAGGAGCATAATTGTCAATATAAATAACACAAAAGATACAAGCAAAAGTATGGTAATCCACAGTTTACCTACAACACTGCGCCACAGCATCATTCATTAATAACCTCAAACTTATAGCCTACTCCCCAAACAGTTACAATCATTTTTGCTGCTTGTTCTGATACCTTATTTAACTTTTCACGCAAGCGCTTCACATGTGTATCGACAGTTCTTAAGTCACCGAAAAACTCGTAATGCCAGACTTCTTTAAGTAATTGTTCCCGATCGAAAACCTTATCTGGGGATTTTGCTAAGAAGTAGAGCAATTCATACTCTTTCGGAGTAAGACTTACTTCTTTTCCGTCTGCTAATACTCGATGTGCATCATGATCAATCGTTAAATGTGGAAAGACAATAACATCCTTCGCTGTTGTTTCTGTTTGAATGAAAGATGTCTTGGATGAACGGCGAAGCAATGCCTTTACACGCAGAACAACCTCTCTTGGGCTAAACGGCTTCACAATATAATCATCCGTGCCCACCTCAAAACCTTGGACTCTGTTAACTTCCTCCCCTTTGGCTGTTAACATGATGATTGGTGTAGCTTTTTTCTCTCTTACCTCACGGCATACTTCAAGTCCATCTTTCCCAGGCATCATTAAATCAAGCAGAATGACATCATACTCATTTCCTAATGCCTTTGCAACCGCTTCATTCCCATCCTCAGCCTCGTCTATGAAATAGTTTTCCCTTTCCAAATACATTTTTAATAATCGCCGAATTCTTTCTTCATCGTCTACTACTAAAATTTTTACATCTTTATCCATAACTCAATTCCCCCTCTTATCATATATCCCCCAAAATATCTTAAAAGAAGCCCTCACTAACGTGAAGTGAAGGCTTTTGTCCAAATTAAGTCCATACTTTTTCTATCTTAGTCATTATTCCAATTGCACGCTTAACCTGCATAGGAATGCAAACCAGCAATAACAAGGTTTACCGCAACAAAGTTAAACATGATAATAACAAATCCTACAACAGCCAGCCATGCTGACTTCTCCCCATGCCATCCTTTAGATAATCGCAAATGCAGAAAAGCCGCATAGAAAAGGAATGTTATCAGTGCCCATACCTCTTTCGGGTCCCATCCCCAAAATCGTGTCCAAGCAATCTGCGCCCAGATCATAGCAAATATTAATGCTCCCAAAGTAAATACTGGGAAACCTATTAACACCGATCGATAGCCAATTTCATCCACTAAATCTAGTTTAATATTTTTCACTACTGGCTGCAATACAGCTCCTACACGTTTACGGATAATCAATCTAAATAATAAGTAAATTATAGTTCCTGACAATAATGACCAAACTACTGTATTCAGCTTTTTCGCATTAATTATGCCAGGCATTTCTACTAGCGGCTCAAATTTTCCTGCTGTTAATAATTCACCTTCATTCGGGCCAGTGATTGCAGGCATTGTATATTCTTGTTTTAATTGTTGTCCGTTCTTATCGATCCAATTAAACTCAGCTTTATAATCTAATAACGAAAATGTAGTTGTAACTAGTACAAATCCAAGGGTACAAATGAGACCAAACATGATTGTCTCAAGCCAAAAAGTACGTTTACTTGGTTTTGATTGGTCAATTGCCTTAACAAGATAGATAAGACCTGCTGCAAAGCTCATCCCTAAAATTGCTTGACCCAAAGCTGCCGTTGTAACATGAATATATAGCCAATGGCTTTGAAGTGCCGGGATAAGCGGCGATATATCACGTGAAAACATACTTGAAAATGCGATTAGCAGCAATGCTACAGGTAAGGTAAATACACCGAGCAATGGCGTTTTATACATATAGTATAAAACGATAAATGCACCGACTAATGATAGTGCAAAAAACGTACCAAATTCAAACATATTACTTACCGGAGCATGCCCAGCCACAATCCAGCGAGTAATAAAATAGCCTAACTGAGAAATAAACCCGATAATTGTAATAAAAATTGCTATTTTTGCCCATTTATTCGGGCCCTTTTCTTTTAACTTTCCTTTTTTATCCTTAATCGATCCAGCAAAAAAGACAGTGGCGATTAAATAAAGGATAAATGAGGCAAATAATAAATTTCCGCTTAAACTTACCACTGATTTCCCTCCTTATTCTTTATTTTCTTCTTTCTGCATTTGATCTTCAGGTTCCTTGATTCCAGTATCCTCTAATACAGCCTGGATTTCCCTTTTTAGACCATGCCAGTTTTTATTCGTATGTCCAGCAATCCAGACTTCATCATTTACTCTGCGAATCCATATACGCCGATGATTCCAATAGGATCCTTGAGCAACCCCTATCATAAAGATAAGTCCGCCAAATGCGATAAGCCATAGAGTTAAATCTTTTCGAACGGTAATAGAGGAAACATTTTTCGTATCAATACCAGAAAAATTCATTTTATATTCATTATCACCAAATGGCTCAATTGTTTGCTGAATAGCTACAAAACTGATTTCACCTTCTTTTTTATCAGGAGTAATCATTTTGAATACAAATGCAGGATTGTTTGGAACTTTCGATTTTGTTACCGGCTCCCCGCTGTCATCAAATTCAAAGTCAGGGAAATAGCTTACTACTTCTACAGCATACCCATTGCCAAGATCATAGCGATCTTTCGGGTCATTCAAATCAATTTTTACTTCACCAAATGATTCATTTGACTTCTTATTGCCCAATGTAAAAGTCATTTTGCTTAATTCATCTAATTTATAGCT
Organism: Cytobacillus praedii; assembly: GCF_001439605.1. Lineage (GTDB taxonomy): Bacteria > Bacillota > Bacilli > Bacillales > Cytobacillaceae > Cytobacillus > Cytobacillus praedii. The sequence continues at coordinate 34,976 of NZ_LMBX01000011.1, read as the reverse complement.
AACTTGATAGAGTGCATACCCTTCGAACTTAAGCGGTTCATTTACTTTAATTGGATAATCCTTTACTTTCTCAAGTTCAGGCGGTTGTCCAGCAACTGTTTCCCCTTTCTTCTTGTAAAGGGTTACATTCGATTGGTAGTTTTTTGCTACCATTCCTTTTTCCTCAATTGCTTCACTAAACGCTTGGTTATCTTTATCTTTATCATAAACTTCTAGAATAAACTTATTATTCTTTAAATAATACTGTCCATCCGTTTCTGGAATGACTTTCGTCTCCCCTTCACGAACCCAAAGGACTTCATCTATATACATGCCTGGAACAAACCGAAGCATTCCACCGATTAAGAAGATAATAAGTCCGATATGGTTTACATAAGGTCCCCATCTTGAAAATCTGCCCTTTTCTGCAAGGATATTTCCATCTTCTTCACGGATATTGTATCTCTTTGCTTTTAATCTTTCTTTTACCTTTTCATAGGATTCATCAAGATTGCTAGCCTCTGAGACGCCAAAGACGCGCTGGCGCTTTAAAAAACCTTCATGCCTTGAAACACGCTGAGCTTTCAATGCACGCCATAGTGGAATAACCCTGTCAAGGCTGCAAATCACCAGCGAAATACCAATAGAGGCGATTAATACAAGATACCACCAGGAGCTATATAAGTTGTGAAAACCTAGATCATAATAAAGCTTCCCTATCCATCCGTACTGATCCTCATAATACTCTGCGGCTGGCATAATAGGTGGAATATACATTTCTTGCGGAAAAATTGTGCCGAGCGCTGAGGCAATTAATGTGATAACAATTAGCCAAACGCCAACTTTTACAGATGAAAAGAAATTCCAGACTTTATCTACGATTGTTTTGTTGTACGTTTGCGAGCGGCGTGCACTGCCTTCATAGCGCATATCAACAAGTTGCTTTTCCTTTTCCGATTCCTGAAGAACTCTTCCACATGCTTCACAAAGAATGGTTCCATGCGGATTCACGTGTCCGCATTCGCATTTTACATGTTTCATTTTAAAAACTCCCCATAGCTTATGGTTGAACTTGTTCCATTAACTCTTTAATCATTTCTTCCGTTAATTGACCTGTGTGATATTTAACAACTTTACCATCTTTATCAATCATAAAGGTTGCAGGAAGTGCGCCGATTTTATAAGCTGTCTGAACTTGTCCGTCCTTATCAATTACAATTGGAAACGTTAAATTATGTCTATCAGCAAATTTACTTACCGATAGTTCTGATTCACCTACATTTACAGCTAATGTTTGTACACCTTTGTCTTTAAACTGTTTGTACTGATTATCCATATACGGCATTTCCTTTTCACATGGCTTGCAATATGTACCCCAGAAATTCAGGAAAACACCCTGTCCCTTATAATCTGAAAGACGATGTTCCTCTCCATTCAAATCCACAAGAACGAAGTCAGGTGCTTGTTCTCCAACAACAACCTTTTTAATATCATCTTTTGTAAAATTTGCATACAAAGTATAGGCAACAGCTGCACCTAAAATGAGTAAAATAATCGTTCTTATGACTAAACGACGCTTCTTCATCACACTCTCCCCTTTAGAAAAACGCTGTGCGTCTTTTTTAGAAGTCAGAGGTTAGAGGCGAGATGGAGGAAATCGGCAGGTTAGACGATTTCTTTAATTCCCTCATCCCTCAGCTTAATAAAACGAAACAGCCGATTTTTATTATACCATTTATCAACATTCTAATAATGTTTACAATTTGAAGTAACTGTGACTTTTCTATGAAATTTCCTTAATTAGTTGAAAAATACAATTAACCAAAGGCAATTATGATTTAGATAGCGCTCGTAATTGCTTCACCTCATGTGCAGTTAATTCTCTTGCTTCACCTGCATTTAGCCCTTGAAGAGTTAAGAAACCGTATCTTTCTCTTTTTAATTTTATGACTGGATGGCCAATTGCCTCGAGCATCCTTCTAACTTGTCGATTTCTCCCCTCATGAATTGTTAATTCAATGATAGCCGTTTGCTTTTTCTTATCGATGGAAAGTACTTTTGTCTGTGCAGGTGCTGTTTTTCCATCTTCCAAGCGGACTCCTTTTTCTAAGCTTCTCATTTTCTCTCTTGATGGAATCCCTTTCACCTTGGCTACATACACCTTTTCAATCTCATTCTTCGGGTGCATGAGCAGATTCGCAAATTCCCCATCATTAGTCAAAAGCAACAGACCTGAAGTATCAAAGTCTAGACGCCCCACCGGGTAAATCCGCTGCTTAATCTGCTGAAAATAGTCAGTTACGACTTTTCTCCCTTTATCATCCGTTACACTTGATATAACACCTCTTGGTTTGTATAGAAGAAAATAAACGGGTTCTTCCCTTTCGACAGGAATACCATTCACTTCTACTCGATCTGACGATGAAACCTTAATACCAAGTTCCTTTACTGTTTTTCCATTTACCCTTACATGACCTTCCTTGATAAGCTCCTCTGCTTTTCTGCGTGAAGCAAATCCTGCATGGGCAATTACCTTTTGCAATCTTTCCATTTATGTCACCCCAACTATTACTTAATAAGGATTATACCTATTTCCATCCTAATGAATTATGACATAAATCATTCTTTTTTCAAAGTAGACGCTTTTTTCAAATAATTAGTCAAAAAAAAAATACCTATTATTTTAGGTATTTTTGATTGTTATTATCCTTTTATAGCTCCTCATTTACTGCCAAAAATAATCGTAACAACTACTATTGCTGCGATAATTCCAATTAAATCTGCCAGTAGGCCTACTTTTAAAGCATCTCCCATTTTCCTAATTCCAACAGCACCAAAATAAACTGTCAAAACATAAAAGGTTGTATCGGTACTGCCTTGCAGAACAGAAGCTAATCTGCCAATAAATGAATCGGGACCATGAACAGCAATTAAATCACTAGTCATTCCAAGTGCTGCTGAACCAGAAATCGGCCGAATGATAGCGAGCGGGACTATGTCAGGCGGAATGCCGACTGCCTCCAGCGCAGGGCGAATAAACTCCATGAAATACTCCAAGGCTCCAGAAGCCCGAAAAACGGAAATAGCAACGAGCATCCCAACAAGAAAAGGAATAATCGAGACAGCAATTTTTATTCCTTCTTTTCCACCCTCTACAAAGCTTTCATATGTGGGTACACGTTTTATCGTCCCATATATTAATATGAAACCAATTAGAACAGGAATAAACCAGAGGGAGATAACCGATACAACTTGCATACGACCTCATCCTTTTCTCGTTCTTTTAGATAGCTTTCATCTATATGATGTCCACCTCTTTTTGTGTTAGTTTTTTGCACCTTGCCCAATCTTCCTAACTTCGACGTACAATACATACTGATGTCGACAGGACAAGGAAAGCTTCGTCAGCGATGCCACGACTAAACGTGAAGCTTTTAAGGGAACTTCGCATTTTTTGTCGACCTCCAGGTCACAGGACACCACTTCCCTATAGGTAAAGTACACCTTTATGAGAGGTTGGTCTTGTGCTTATCGGGCTAATCAAGGTGCTTACGCTTTTTTCTTTCTTCTATAGTAAAAATACCGGTCAATAATTATGGCGCCTATTGCGGAGCAAAAGGATGCTATTAACGTCGGTCCGACAATCTCTGTCGGGGATGCGGATTCATATTTCATCCTTATGGCAATAACCATTGTTGGTATTAGCGTGATACTTGAGGTGTTTATCGCTAGAAAGGTAATCATGGAACGGCTGGCTACATCCAGTCCTCCATTTAATCGCTTCAATTCTTCCATCGCCTTTATTCCTAGGGGTGTTGCTGCATTCCCAAGCCCAAACATATTTGCCATCATATTGGAAAGTATGTAGCCCATTGCCGGATGTTCATTCGGTACATCTGGAAAAAGCTTCTTCACAATTGGTCTAAATAAGAGAGACAATTTTTGCAATAGCCCAGCATCCTCTGCTATCTTCATCATTCCTAGCCAAAAAACAAGAACACTGATTAATCCAATACATAAAGTTACAGCTTCTGCTGCCCCATTAAAGATCGCTTCATTCACTTGATCCATCGTCCCATTTACCATTGCAAAAATAATCCCTATGACAGTTAAGAATACCCATATGATATTAACCATCTGTTTTCACACCAATCATTACAAGAAATATGTTTCTAAATTGCTCAAAAAATGATTGCTTGTCTTTATTATCAGCATGCTTGAAATATATTGGCATTTTTTTCACTTGCTTCTTGTCGAAATAAACAATCACCTGACCAACAATTTCTGGGGGGCTCTCTTTCCATTCCTTATCTGGCTTTATCAATTTATATTCAATTTGAAAGCGTTTCTTTTCCTTTGATGTCACAGGATAGTCAAATCCATGTTCAACATAGACCTTCTTTTTATAAAATTTATCCTTCACCTGAACAATATTTCCCTTTGGCAAAACCTCTACTAAACGGTAATTATTAAACCCTGACTCATACATTTGAATATGGTCATTCCAATCATCCGGACCATTTAGAGTCACAGCTATTAAGTTCAGCTCCCCTTTAGCAGCTGTCGTTACTAATGTGCGCTTCGCTCGTTTCGTAAAGCCAGTCTTTCCACCCGTTGTATATTTGTATAGCTCTGTCAGCAGTCTATTTTTATTCTTCCACTTCCGATCCCACTCTTCTGTTGGATGTGGTGCACTATGGACTTTTGTGCCTGAAATTTTCTCATAAATATCATTATTCATAGCATAACGTGTTAAAAGTGCCATATCATAGGCAGTTGACATATGATTTTCATGGTCATCAAGTCCATGCGGATTGGCAAAATGGGTATTCTTCATACCGATTTCTTCTGCCTTCTGATTCATTAAATAAACGAAACCATCCAGGCTGCCTCCAACATGCTCTGCAATAGCAACAGCTGCATCATTGCCAGATCGGAGCATTAGCCCGTACACTAAATCCTCCAGCTTAATTTTTTCACCAGGAATTAAATAAATGGAAGAGCCTTCCGTATGGACTGCCTTTTCACTTACCTTTACCAATTCATCCATTTTTCCTGATTCAATAGCTAAAATAGCCGTCATGATTTTTGTTATACTTGCAATCCTCATCGGCTTATTTGCATTTTTATCATATAAAACCCGGCCAGAACTTTGCTCCATTAGGATTGCACTTTGTGCACTAACAGAAAAAGAAGCTTGTGCCTTCTGTGGAATAAACGCGATAAAAATTGCAGCAATCAGGGGAAAAATTATCAGCTTTTTCATAGTTTTCATTGCAGTCTCCTTCACTGGTTTGTACAATTTTATGCAGGACAAGTATTGATATGACAATAAAAGGCGAAAAACATAGATTGTTTTTCGCCTTTTATTTCTATTAAAATGGTTTCCATTTAAGCTCTGAAGCTTTCATAAATCGCTGTTCAACATCTTTCCAGTTAACAATATTCCACCAATTCTTCACGTAATCAGCACGGTCATTTTTATATTGAAGATAGTAGGCATGCTCCCAGACATCCAATACAAGCAAGGGGATTGTATCCCATTGTGTTAAAAGCATATGCCTCTCCGATTGCAGTATCTCAAGATGATGAGCCCTCGGTGACCAAACTAGGACAGCCCACCCCACTCCTTCCACCTGCTTTGCCGCTTCAGTAAATTGCTTTTTGAATGCTTCAAAACTGCCAAAATACTTTTCTATTGCTTTTAACAAGCTACCTGAGGGTTTCCCGCCGCCTTTAGGCATCATATTATTCCAGAAAATCGTATGAAGGTAATGGCCAGATCCATGAAAGGCAAGCTCCCGTGACCAGTGCTTAACTAAGGAAAAGTCTCCTGATTTTCTCGCCTTTTGCAGCTCTTTTTCTGCCTTATTCAGTCCATCTACATATGATTGATGATGCTTATCATGATGAATTCTCATAATTTCCTCAGAAATATACGGCTCTAGTGCATTGTATGCATATGGCAATGGGGGCAATGTATGATTTCCTGCAGCAACATGAGGGGGGGTGACATAAACACTTCCAAGCTCCTGCCTTTTCGCGAAATAAGTCTCCATGTCTGAGTGCAGTTCTTCCACATAGTTTTGAATCTCAAACAATTCATGATTTTCTAATGGATTTTGAATCCCCTCCATAATATCGGTCATGCGATCCATCTTTTGCCAAAGCTCGTTATTTTCATCGACATTTTCTGATTCAAGAAACGCCCGAAGCTCCTTATTCCACTTAAACACATCATGAATATAATCATTCATTTTGCTCATACAATCCCTCTTTCCTAAATAGTCCCTTTCTATCGTATGAGCATCTGGGTGAAAAATTGCCTTTCCAGTAAAATGTAAATGCAGCATAGCTATTTCTGTTTTTAATAGTTCTATTAAAAGTAGTGTGTAGAGTTGATTTCCTCTCCAAGCTTCGTACTTGAACCTTCCACAACAAATGACAAACGGTTCATTTATATATGCAGTCAAAACAGCAATCACTAATTAAATAACAAATATAAAAAGAGCAGCTATATTAGCTGCCCTTATAAAATTTAATCTATTGAGGCTGTACGATATACTCTAAAGGTGAACGAAGATTAAATATTTTTTTTGTTTCTAAATCTTCAAATATAGCCGGCAGCTTAGTGTAGTCAACATCTTGGAAATAGGCTGCAAACTCCAGCTTAGAATTAATATATACACGTTTGCGGTGGCGAAAACCTGGATTCTTCAACAAACAAATAAGTGCAACGATATCTTTAAATTCTACTTCCCTAGACCCTGCTTTAAAAATTGGACTCGATTCAAATGGCGTAAACTCATGAGCCAGTTCATCAAAATACCGGACATATAAAACATGTAATGTCTTTTCCTGTCCATCTTCTTCAAAAGTAATCTCACTTCGATTAAAGAAATCCTCAGACGTATTCGATTTCTCTTTTTCTAACTCATATCCCTTACAATGTTTAATTAGCATCTTAACCCCTCCTCTAATTATTTCCCCATATGTAAAAACGAAAATAATATAGAAAATGCTCCATTTTGAAAATGAAGCATTTTTTACAAGTATATATTACCATAAATAAATTCAATTGTATGAAAAATCCAGCAATCCATTGTCTCTTGAACCAATCGCAGAATTACAGGCAGTCAGACTACTTCTACCAGATTTATTCATTTATCCTGTTAGGATGTCAAATGCCTGTAAAACCCAATCACTTCTTCTAATCTATCAAGGGATTATTGGCCCTCTCCCGGAAATGCTAATGGAAGCTGAACTTTATCGAAAAATAAATCAGCTTCATCCTGTAAATAATCTTCGTCAACCTTCTCAGGAAGAGGCGGCAGCTCTTCGATCTTTTTCAAGCCAAAATAATCAAGAAATTCTTTCGTTGTGCCGTACAGGTAAGCTCTTCCCGATCCATCTGCTCTGCCCACTTCTTTTATGAGCGCCTTAGCCATGAGTGTATGTATTGGCCTCTCTGTCTTCACGCCTCTTATTTCCTCAATCTCTGCTCTTGTAATTGGCTGTTTATAAGCAATAATTGCCAATGTCTCTAACGCTGCTTGTGATAATGTTGAAGCTTGAGGGGTGACGACAAGCCTCTTTAGATAGGCAGAATTCTCCTTTTTTGTCGCAAGCTGATAAGTACCTGCTAATTCGATAACTGTAATGCCTCGCATATCATCTTTTTGATAATCTTCCATTAATTCTTTAATAATTTCTTCAGCTTGCAGCTCCTCGATTTCGAGAACTAATGCCATCTGCTTTAAAGTCAGTCCTTCATCCCCTGCGGCAAATAATAAACTTTCAACAATACCCTTCCAATTTACAATATTAATACTCATCTCCCCCTTCCATTGCACTTACATAAATCTCAGAAAAATTGCCTTCTTGCTCAATAAAGATTTCATGGCGTTTTATTAGCTCTAACATGGCTAAAAAAGTAACCACAATATTTTCACGGTCAAGAACGGGAAAGAGGTCATAAAAGCTTTTTCGCACCTTGAACTGCCTTAAATCATCAAGAATTTCAGCCATTCTCGTTTCTATTGGGATTTCCTGGCGTGCTATTTTAGTTGAAAGCGGTTTTTGCAGCTTTTGTCTTCTTAATAGTTTTTGAAATGCACCAAGCATGTCATACAAGGAGACGTTTAACTCTGTTTTTTCCGGCTGAACGTCTTTTGCATAATCGCTTAAATCACTTGGAGGCTTTGTAAACATTAAGCCTCTCTCTTTTTCCATTTCTTTAAAATCAACTGCTGCTTCTTTATATTTTCTGTATTCAACTAATCTTTCAACTAGCTCTTCCATCGTATCTTCCTCATGCCCTAAGCCCAGCTCATCATCGAGCAAATCTTCCTCATGCTTTGGGAGAAGCATTTTGCTCTTAATCGCAAGCAGGGTAGCCGCCATAACGAGATATTCACTTGCCACATCAAGCTGCAGCACTTGCATTGTATGGATATACAATAAATATTGCTCAGTAATTTCCGCTACTGGAATATCGTATATATCAATCTCTAGCCGATTTATTAAATGAAGAAGCAAATCAAGCGGTCCTTCAAACGCATCAATCTTTACATTATAATGTTCCATTACTACTCACCAAAATTTCCTTATTAAGTTCCACATTAAAGACTACTATAGTATAAATTATAAAAGTGAGCTATCCAATAGAAAAATATTAGAAATGCAAAAGCGGCGGCTTATTCATCACCATACAAACTGGAGGGACTCTTCCTTTCGATAAAGGTAACACGGTGAGCGGAAGCGAACCGATGTTGACGCAATCGTTGCAGAGGAGACCCGAAGTTTATATGTATAGCCGCTGTAGCTAACCATTCTCTAACTCAAAACCTATAAATTATTCCTTCATTCGCCCATACAATTTGGTATTTGCCTACATAAAATGATATTGAAACAACAAAAGAAACAGGAGGTATGATGTATGTCTAAAAGACACGATGGGTGCTGTGGAACAGGGTTTGCTTTACTTGTGGTCTTGTTCATTCTGCTGATTATTGTAGGAGCGGCTTGGTGCTAAGCTAAAATAATAATTATGACCCGGTTATTGCCGGGTTTTTTTTGTTTTCTTTAACATACTGTTGGATATTTAGATCAAATTTTCTATGGTATGATAAATATATATTTATAGGAGGTGAAGAGGTGTATCCGAGAGCATATATCGAATTTTTGATGCATTTTCATGGGGATAGAGATTATTTCGAATGTCATGAAGTCCTAGAAGAATACTGGAAAGAGGTAGATCCAAACAATAAACAGTCTATCTGGGTAGGTCTGATCCTCCTAGCAGTTTCAAATTACCATCAACGGCGTGAAAATTTTCTTGGCGCTAAAAAGACCATCGACAAGTCGATTGCCATCCTAAATAACCAAAAAAATAAGCTTCTTCATTTAGGAATTGATGCTGAAAAATTTCTGAATGACCTCATATTAAGACAACAAGCTATAGCCATAGAAAAACCTTACTCTAGCTACACAATTCCACTAACTGATCCGATGTTAATTGAGAGCTGCAAAGCAGGATGCAGCGATCTCGGCTTCATATGGGGTTCAGCAAGTGATTTAAATAATAGCAAATTGGTTCATCGCCATTCTGCTCGAGACCGAAGCAATGTTATCCAGGAACGGTTAGATGCATTAAAAAGAAACGCACGCTTTATACAAAAACACACAGAAAAAGGCAGTGAATAATTATTCACTGCCTTTTTCTGTGTGAATCGTGATATCACACTTGCTCAAGAACGATTCGGTATTTTCATTCGCTATGATCTTTTTATCTGGGAATAGTTCGTGTAACGCTTTGACCATTGACTTCCCTATCCCTTGCTGTCTATGAGAAGGATTGACAGAGATATGCTGGATCTTGGCTGAATCATCATTCATTAGAACACCCATTAATCCAATAATATCTTCCCCTGCTTTCCATAAAAATAATTGCAGGTTCTCCTCACTTTCATATTGCTTCATCGTTTGCTGGAGCTTCTTGAGATCTTTTTCATTTGGCATAAAAGATAACAAACCCATAGCAATCTTTTCGAATGTTTTTTTATATCGAATTAACATTTTTATCCCTCATTAGATTTTAGCATTCCATCTTATTTTCCCCAAAAATTTAGTATTTCAAACTGTAATATTAATATATGTACACAGCACTAGTTTGTACACTAATGGCTGATTTTTCAGCTGTTTATTTATTCTAAAAATTTTTCTGGGCTCTACTTAGATGGAACAATAAAAAACCAATAATAAAGTCCCCACGCTAAACTCATTGCTATTAATAGAATAAAAAGAATCCAATTGCTTTTTTTCATAAAACCTCCTGTAACAGAATCTTTATGTCTTCACATATCCAAGGATTAGTTCTATTCTACACGAATCCTTTTTATTTTTCCATGCTACTCTAGTAATTAATAAGATTAAATACAAAAAAGCCTGCAGGGAGTACATTCAATAAATGACCAAAATTGCATGCACTCACATCCTACAAGCCTTTTCGCGCTTTCTCCGAACATATAAAACGCTGCTGTTAATTATTAATCTTTTCTTTGATTGAAGAGTCCAAGCGAATTAGATCTTCGTACGTTTCTCTTCTTACAACTAGCTTTGATTCTCCATTTTCAGCAAAGACGACAGGCGGTCTTGGAATCCGATTATAATTATTCGCCATCGCATAACCATAAGCCCCGGTGCAAAAAACTGCCAGCAAATCATTATGATCTGACTTTGGAAGTGGAATATCCCATATGAGCATATCACCGGATTCACAGCATTTCCCTGCAACAGATACCGTTTCCTCCGTTTTCTCTAATGCTCGATTGGCTAAGATTGCTTCATATTTTGCTTGATAGAGTGCTGGTCTAATATTATCGCTCATCCCGCCATCCACGGCGATATATTTACGAACATTAGGGACTTCTTTACTGGATCCTATCGTATACAAGGTTGTACCAGCATCCCCAACAAGAGAACGACCTGGTTCAATCCATATTTCAGGCATGTTCATTGCAAAATGATCTGCCTGTCTTTGTACTTCTTCAATAATTTCTTCTACATATCGACCTGCTGGCAGTGGATGATCCTCATTCGTATAGCGAATACCAAAACCCCCACCTAAGTTTAACACCTTTGATTCGAAAGCATATGACTCTTTCCATTCATTCAGTTTCTCAAATATTTTCTTGGCAGCAACGATAAATCCAGCAGTTTCAAAAATTTGTGAACCGATATGACAATGCAAGCCGAGCAGTTCAATTTTTGATGATTTTAAAGCCATCTTCATTGCTTTTTCTGCTTGTCCATTTTGGAGATCAAAGCCAAATTTAGAATCTGCCTGCCCAGTTGTAATATATTCATGTGTATGTGCTTCTACCCCAGGTGTCACTCGCAATAGAATTTTCGTATTCGTTTCCGTCACTTCACAAATCGATTGAAGGAGCTCTAATTCAAAAAAATTATCAACTACGATACAGCCAACACCGTGCTTTAGTGCCATTTCCAGCTCTTCTTTACTTTTGTTGTTCCCATGAAAATGAATTCTTTCAGGTGGAAATTCCGCCGCTAATGCAGTATATAATTCTCCACCAGAAACAACATCAAGAGAAAGCCCTTCTTCGTCTGCTAGTTGAACCATCGCAATTGTTGAAAAGGCTTTGCTCGCGTACGCAACTTGAGCGGTTACTCCCAATTTTTCAAATGTTTGTTTAAAGCCTCTTGCCCTTTCTCTAATTAATGAAACATCGTAAACATATAAGGGTGTTCCAAATTGTTCAGCTAGCTCAACAGTGTCTAATCCGCCTATCTCCAAATGCCCTTTGTCATTTACTTTCGATGTACCGTTTAAATGCATAGATCTACCTCTTCCCTCTAAACTTATATTATGACCAAATGTGCAAGTGCCTTGATCACTCCCGGCAAGTACAAGACGAGCATCCCAGAAAGATGTCCTCTTTCCCTTTTTGGGGATGATTTTCTTGTGTCCTCGAGGCGTTCCTCCTATAAACTTTTGCTTATACTCGTACGATGCTGATGCTGCCGAAGTCATTCCTTGAAGAGCTGAAAGCAGACTAACTTCTCATAAAGTTACCTACAACTTCCGATCCTATAATTTCCTAATGTACGATTAGAAAATAGACAGTATCTTTATAAGAAACTGTCTATTTTTTGCTTTATGTCGTTTTTTCTTTGTTAATTTTAAAAAATTTTAACACAATTCAGTGAAATCCGCAATGAATAGATATCATTTTGAGGAACTGTTTTTCGATGGCTGCTTATAGCGATTTGTCGTATGAACAATACTTGGCCGTATACTCGAACCTGGTACTGATGCACGAACTAATATACGCCATAATGCTTTTGGATGAAATGGGATAAATGGCCATAAATACGGTGTGTTTAACGGTTTCATATTCGCCAGGAAAAGGATAAATATCGTAATTCCAGCGACAAACCCCGGTGTATGAAATATTGCAACTAAGACTAAAAATAGGAGACGAAATAGCTTGTTAGCAATACTTAATTCATAGCTTGGCGTCGTATAAGTTCCAATAGCAGCTAGTGACACATATAAAATGACCTCCGGAACAAATAAACCAACATCAATAGCGATTTGTCCAATTAAGACGGCAGCTATTAAGCCCATGGCTGTTGATAAAGGCGTTGGTGTATGGATAGCTGCAATCCGCAGCAGTTCAATCCCTATTTCCGCAAGGAATAATTGAAGTATCACCGGTATATTTGTTTCTTCATTCGGTCCAATAAATGCAATACTTTCGGGTAATAAAGACGGCTCTAATACAAATAAAAACCAAAGCGGCAGCAAAAACAAGGAAGAAGCCACTCCAAGAAAACGAATCCAGCGTACAAATGTACCTACGGCAGGTGATTGGCGGTACTCTTCTGCATGCTGTAAATGATGAAAATATGTTGTAGGTGAAATCATCACACTGGGTGAGGTATCAACAAATATTAGTACATGTCCTTCAAGCAAATGGGTTGCAGCAACGTCCGCTCGCTCAGTATAGCGTACGAGCGGAAAAGGATTATATCCTTGCTTTAATAGAAATTCCTCGATTGTTTTGTCAGCCATTGTAATTCCATCAATTTGTATAGCTGCAATTTCTTTTCGAATGACATCAATTAAATCAGGATTGGCAATATCTTTAATATATCCTATTGCCACATCTGTTTTTGATCTTTCACCAACTCTCATAATTTCAAAGCGAAGCCTTTCATCTCGAATTCTTCTTCTTGTCAGTGCCGTGTTAATGATAATATTTTCTACATACCCATCCCTTGATCCCCGGACCACTTTTTCCGTATCCGGCTCCATTGGTGTTCTTCCCGGATAGCTGCGGACATCAACAACCAAGCCGTGTGTAACGCCTTCCATTACAACAACAATTAAACCTGATAACACTTGGTCCACAAGCTCATCCATAGTTTTTATTTGGGCTACAGATTGGTGAACTAACCTATTTTCAACTATTTTACTTAGATTTGCAGATAATTTCTCGTTATCATTGATTGCCACAAGTTCTTCAACAATTTCGATAATAAACTGTGTATCGGTTAACCCATTTACAAAATAAAAATGTACGTCTTTTCTGAGAACTTTAAGCTTCCTTACACCTAAATCAAAACTGTCCCCTAACCCGATTCTATTTTTCATATACTTTTCAATTTCTTCCACCGAATCAGGAATGGGCATTTTATTTTTCATCTTATTATCTGCCACGATAACCACTCCTTTCCAATACAAGTTCTACGGCCTTTTTCGTAATTGGCGAGCCAATTTCATAATGGTCTTTTTTGGCCATTTTACCTATATCACCAATTCCAACTTTAATTGGGACATCAATTTCATCAAGACAATAGACTGTGTCACCATAAAGTCGTCCTTTTTCCATTTCTTGAAGGCCATATTTATCGACTCCATTAGGGGTTAATACTCCATCACGGTCGATGCAAACATCAACTTTAGCCCATTCAGCTTGTCTTGTTTTTGCAGCAACTGCAATAATCCCCAATACAGTGATATCCTTATGTCCTGCAACATACTTTAAAGCGCGTTCACCAGCACCTTCGCCTACAAAACCACTATCATCAAACATGACAAATACTGGGTCATGCGGTGCTTTTTTAATAAGCTTAACAATTAGGGCTCCGTCTAATGTGGTAGGATTTCCGTGAGATAAGGAGATACATCTGCCTCCGATTTCATTGGCTATGTATTCGATTGATTTTCTAGCATAATCATCCCCATCTGTAATTAAAATTACGTGCCTCCGATGATCCTCCATGTTTTATTATCCTTTCGTTATAGGTTTATCAGTTATTTTCTGTTACTTATCTACAAAATAGATCCACTGAAAGAGCGATCCTATAATCTTCCCAAACACAATGGCCATTAATAAAAATACAATTTGTCCATCAATCCCTATTCTTTTTGCAAGGATAGGCAGAACATTCAGCACTTCTGTCAAAGCTGCTGCAATCATTCCTACAAATATCCCGGATGCCAAACCGATTAGTACGAGCAAATAGGCTGTAAGGTGAAAGATCGGATCCCATAACGTACTCATTCCACCTATGACAGCACCCAATACAACTGCCCATTCATAATACCGAATCCTCTTCATTGTTTTTGTTAGCTGCATAAGTCTAGGTATTACTCCTAATACAGACAAAAAAGCTACGAACCCTGAGCCTACTGCTAATCCTCCAGCAAGACCAACAAACATGACTAAGACAACATTACCGCTCGTCAATATTTTTCATACTTTCTTTGTTTTCGTTCATTGCCACATAATTGTCTAGATCCAGCTGATAATTAAACATTTCTACTTCTAGAGGGCTCGGCTCTTCATTAAGACGCTTCTTAAAAAGGTGATTAAAGAAAAGAATCATTCCTAGTCCCAGACCTATGGAATATGGAATCTGAAAGATTAAAGGTTTATCATCAATTTCTCCAGTAATGATTGTGTAAATCCGCTGCTGAACCGCCTGCATGCTAACATCCTCATGAAAATTCATTATGGTAAGTGCAGCACCAATAAACAATAAAAGCCATACCAAAACAAAAAGGGGCAGGGATACCTTCTTTTTTTCAGGCACTACTTCAACAATGACTTGAGATGAGCCTTGTGTTTGAATTTCTATGTTGGGCAGCATTTCTGTAATTAAACGGATAACCATCATGACATCAATAATAATGATATTACGGTCTTGCTCCGTTACCTCATAAACCTTCATATGACTTAACTGCTCATAAAACCTTTCTTCGACAATTAATTGAGCAATATCCTTAAGTAAAATTTCCTCTCGTGCTCTTACTTGTATGCGGTGTCGCAATCGAATATAAACCGTTCGTTCCATTTCGTTCACTTCCCACACAGTTATTTCCTTGTATCACTAGTATGAGTTACATATATTTTCTTCATGACGACCAATAATTGGGTATTACACATTTGATGCACATTTAGAATAAATATGGAGGTTTGTACATAAATTCTGGAGGTAGCAATTATATTTGGCGGGTTGCAGATAAGCTCCTGGATTTGCAATTAGGGTTGCAAAAAAACTTCGAGGTTTGCAATTAAACTTAGAGGCTTGGAAAATAAAGCCGTTTTTGCAAAATCAATAGGCCTTTTTCAAAACTAATCCTTTTACAGCATAAAAAAACCGTATGGATTATAAATCCATACGGTCTTTCATTTGCTGGAGAATCTTTTTTTCAAGCCTAGATACTTGAACTTGTGAGATGCCAAGTCTTGCAGCCACTTCAGATTGCGTTTGATCTTTATAATAGCGTAAATACACGATTAATCGTTCCCTGTCATCTAGTTCATTGATCGCTTCTTTCAAAGCAATCTTGTCAAACCACTTTCCTTCATTTCCATCATCGATTTGATCCAGCAAAGTGATTGGGTCCCCATCATTTTCGTAAACTGTTTCATGAATGGATGATGGGGTTCGACTAGCTTCTTGAGCAAGGATAATATCTTCAGGCGGGATCTCAAGAAATTCGGAGAGCTCTGACACGGTTGGAATTCTGCCAAGCGATTTAGACAATTCATCCTTTGCTTTCCGAATTTTATTTCCCATTTCCTTTAAAGAGCGGCTGACCTTGACTGTCCCATCATCACGTATAAAGCGTTGAATCTCCCCAATAATCATTGGAACAGCATACGTTGAAAACTTTACGTCAAACGTTAGGTCAAATTTATCGACTGATTTCAATAATCCAATACAACCGATTTGAAAGAGATCATCTGGTTCATAGCCGCGGTTTAAAAACCTTTGAACGACTGACCAGACGAGACGCATGTTCTTTTGGACAATTAAATCCCTAGATTCCTGATCTCCAGCCTGGCTTTTTTGGATTAGCTCCTTAACTTCATGATCCTTCAAAAAAGTTTGGCTCTTTTCTGCTTTAACCTCCACATCCATAGCAAGACTCCCTTAATTGCATAGCATTTTACTATTTGATAAATGCTTTCTTAATCGGATCTCTGTGCCTTTCCCCGGTTGCGATTGAATTTCGATTTCATCCATGAAATTTTCCATAATTGTAAAGCCCATTCCTGATCTTTCAAGTTCTGGCTTAGTTGTATACAGCGGCTGACGTGCTTCTTCCACATCCATTATTCCCATTCCTTCATCACGGATGGACATATCAATGAAACCATCCTCGATTTTCACAGTAATATACACAAGCCCGTTTGGATCTTGTTCATAACCATGAATGATTGAATTGGTGACTGCCTCAGATACAACTGTTTTAATTTCAGTTAACTCATCCATTGTTGGATCAAGCTGACTAATAAATGCTGCAACAGTTACACGAGCGAATGATTCATTTTGGCTTAACGCACTAAACTTAATTTGCATCTCATTTTTCATTGATTATGCAACCCCCAGTCTTTGCAAAGCAAATTCTTCTGTCGGCTCTAAACGGATAATTTTAAATAAGCCTGACATATCGAATAATCTTTGGACTGCTGGAGAAATTGCACAAACAACCATTTCGCCATGCTGCTGTTTGATTTGTTTATATCTGCCTAGAATGACGCCTAAACCTGAGCTATCCATAAAGGAAAGCTGTTCAAGATTTAAGACAATATGATGAATATCATATTCTTCAATTGCGTTAGACGCCTGTCTCCGCAGTTCATCAGCTGAATGGTGATCTAATTCCCCGCTTAAACGAATACATAGGACATCTTTTTTCACTTCTAAATTAATGGTAAGACTCACTATCATAGCCTCCTTATCTAGGATCCTATTTGTTATCTTAAAAAATGCTTTCGCCAAATAGGATCGGTATGACCGTATCATGTACATGACATACTTTGGCCTTTATAGTGAGTCAAATTCGATATGCGATTACACATTTCCTTCCGAAAGACAAAACTAGTGGGAATTCGCTAAAACTAGAATGTATAATCAACATTTCGACAAAATAGAAAAGCGGAAGCGCCTTGGTAATCGCCATACAAACTGGAGGGGCTTCGACTGAGATAAAGGAAACACGGTGAGCGTGAGCGAGCCGATGTTGACTTATCGTAGGGAGGAGACCTGAAGTTTGATAGGCGATAGGCGCTGCAGCTAGACAATACTTATAAGAAAAGCGGAAGGCGCCAATCGAAGCTCTGGCCTTGTTAAAGACTAGCCTTATGAAAAGTGTTCTTAACCTTTACATGAGAATTGGCTAATGACCCCAAGGCCGGCAAAAGTACAACATCCTGTCTCATTGTTGCCACTTGTACTCCTTACGGCGGGGAGGAGCGCTGGAGCTCTTCCTATTGTCCCGCTTTCGTAAACATGCCCATTGAGCGTTTATACAATGTCCACCAGCTAGCTTCCTTGCTATCTTCCTTTGCTACTAATGGTGTTTCAACAATTGTTTTTCCATCCTGTTTTAGTTTTAATGTTCCTACTTTATCCCCTTTATTGACAGGAGCTTTTACATTTTTATTTAATTCAACCGATTGTTTTATATTTTCAATGCCTTGGCCTTTTTTTGTTAAAAGTGAAATAGGCTCACTTGTCATCGCTTCAACCCTTTTCTTCTCACCCTTACTAATAGCTACTTTTCCAAGTGCCACATTTCGCTTATACAGCGGATGCGTCTCATATTGGCTGAATGCGTAATCAAGCATCTTTGTTACTTGTGCATTTCTCTCCTTTGAGGTCGGTGCACCGAATACAACTGCAATTACACGCATACCATCTTTTTCAGCTGTTGCGGTTAAGCAATATTTCGCTTCATTTGTAAATCCTGTCTTCAGCCCATCAACACCTGGATAAAATTTGACGAGGCGGTTTGTATTGACAAGCCAGAATTTTTTGTCTGTATTTTCACGAAGATATGACTCATAAGTACCGGTAAATTTCGTAATTCCTTCATATTTAAGAAGTTCTTTAGCCATCATAGACATATCGTGAGCAGTACTATAATCACCATGACCAGGCAAACCTGTTGCTGTTTTAAATTCTGTATCTTTTAAACCAAGTTCCTTTGCTTTTTTGTTCATAAGTTTTACAAACTCTTCCTCAGAGCCAGCAAGCCTCTCTGCCATTGCAACAGATGCATCATTGCCAGATCCAATGGCAATTCCCTCTAGCATCTGCTCTGTCGTCATTTCTTCTCCTGGCTCAAGGAAAATCTGTGATCCTCCCATTGAGGCAGCATATTCACTTGTCCGAATTTTCTCATCCATCGACAGCCTGCCCTCATCTAATGCCTCCATAATTAACAGCATTGTCATTACTTTCGTCATACTTGCAGGAGGGAGCTGTTCATTGCTGTTTTTCTCGTATAAAATTGCACCTGTATCTCGTTCGATTAAGATGGCGGATTTTACATTTTTAGCTAAATCTAATCCATCATTTTCTTTTGCCAATGTTGCAGGTACAAAGAGTGTTGTCATAAGGAAAGACATAACTATTAAAGAGACAATTCGTTTCATCACATAAACCTCCATTCTTTATAGCCTCCATCTTTTCCATTTGCAGCAAATTTATACAATTTTTCATTTCTAAAAATTTTATATTTTGCACAGCGAAAATATAAATGCGAGAAGCGCCTAAAGAACAATCAAAGTACGATGGTTCCTGCGAAAATGCTCTTGGAAGCTTTCCTTTGTTCTCACCTCCGACAAGTACAAGACGAGCCTCAAGGAAAGGTGTTCTTTACCTTTCTGGGAGGAGTGGCTTGTGACCTCGAGGGGGCAAGCTGCTTGCGCTAGACAAAAAAATGCCAGGGGTGTTTTCCCCTGACATTTTTTACTTATTCGGTAATTTCTCCATGAATCAATATTGGCGCAGCTACTTTTTCCTTAGATAAGGTAATATTTGCATAAAGCTTTGCTTTTACTTCATCTATGTCCTCAAAATTGCTGTAAATAGTTACAAGTGACTCTTCTTTTTTCACTTGATCACCAATTTTTTTTCGAAGCATCAGGCCAACCGCAAGGTCAATAACAGATTCTTTCGTAGCTCTTCCAGCTCCAAGAAGCATGGCTGCTGTTCCAATTTCATCAGCGACTATTTCAGAAACATATCCATCTTCTTTTGCTTCCAGCTCAAATGTATATTTCGCCTGTGGAAGCTTCGCTGGATCATCGACGACTGATGCATCTCCCCCTTGTGAGCTTAGGAATGTTTTAAATGTTTCTAAAGCCGTGCCATCCCTCATGACTCTTTTAAGCATTTCACGTGCTTCCTTTAAGCTGTTGGCTTTTTTAGCTAATACAACCATGTGGCTTCCTAATGTTAAGCAAAGCTCTGTTAAATCCTCTGGTCCTTCTCCATTGAGCGTATCAATTGCCTCTTTCACTTCTAGAGCATTTCCAATCGCAAATCCAAGCGGCTGACTCATGTCAGAAATAACGGCCATTGTGTTTCTTCCAACATTATTCCCGATACGGACCATTGCCTTAGCAAGCTCGTTCGAATCATTCAGTGTTTTCATAAATGCACCTGCACCTGTCTTAACATCAAGTACAATTGCATCGGCTCCTGCGGCAATTTTCTTGCTCATAATCGAGCTTGCGATTAATGGAATGCTATCAACCGTTGCCGTGACATCACGCAGAGCATAGAGCTTTTTATCTGCGGGTGTTAAATTTCCACTTTGCCCAATAACAGCAATCTTATTTTTATTCACAAGATTTATAAATTCTTCATTTTCGATTTCAACATGGAATCCTTCAACAGATTCAAGCTTGTCAATCGTTCCCCCAGTATGACCAAGCCCTCTTCCAGACATTTTTGCGACTGGAACACCAACAGCTGCAACTAATGGCCCTAACACAAGTGTGGTTGTATCACCAACCCCGCCAGTCGAATGCTTATCCACTTTGATTCCTTCAATTTTGGATAAATCGATTTTGTCGCCAGATTCAACCATCGCCATTGTTAAATCAGCTCTTTCCTTTTCCGTCATCCCTTGAAAGAAAATCGCCATCATTAACGAGCTTACTTGATAATCAGGAATGGAGCCATCTGTATATCCTTTAATAAAAAATTGAATTTCCTCAGTCGATAATTCTTTTGCATCTCTTTTATTTTCAATAATATCAACCATTCTCATATTAAATCACCGTTCGCTTTCCTCTATTTCCTACTTTGTACCAAGCTCTTGTACTAACGCTTTTACATAGCTAAGAAAATCAGTTTTCACTTTTTCAGTTGTTTCAATTACTTCCTCGTGATTTAACGGCTGATCCAAAATCCCAGCTGCCATGTTAGAGATACAGGAGATCCCCAGTACTTTCATCCCAGCATGTCTTGCGACAATTACTTCAGGTACTGTAGACATGCCCACTGCATCTCCGCCTAACACACGCAGCATACGGATTTCAGCAGGCGTTTCGTAGGTTGGCCCTGTATTGCCGACATAGACACCTTCTTGAATTTTCAACCCTAATTTCGCTGCTATTCCTTTTGCCATCTGTCTAAGCTCAGCAGAATAAGCCTCTGACATATCAGGGAAACGAACTCCGAGACGAGAATCATTTGGACCAATTAGCGGATTGCTTCCCATATTATTAATGTGATCGCTTATAAGCATCAAATCGCCTGGTGAGAAGCTTTCGTTCACTCCGCCAGCTGCATTTGTTACAATTAGTTGTCCGATTCCAAGTTCTTTCATCACACGGACCGGGAATGTTACTTTTTCAAATGAGTAGCCTTCATAATAATGAAAACGCCCTTGCATAGCAACTACATGAATGCCGTTCAGCAAGCCGAATACTAACTGACCCGCATGGCCTTCAACTGTTGAAACTGGAAAATCAGGAATTTCATTATATGGTATTTTTACAGGGTTTTCGATTTCATCTGCCAAAACGCCAAGACCAGACCCAAGGATTAGACCGATTTGCGGTGTCTGATCATATTTTCCTTTTAAGAAACTTGCTGCATTTTCAATTTTTTCAAATGTCATGATTTATTTCCTCCTATTTCAATTCCTGTAAAAAGCTCTTTCCATAAGCAGGCATTTTTACATGGAAGTTTTCTGCAACTGTTGCGCCAATGTCTGCAAACGTTTCACGAATTGTGAGCTCTTTGCCATTTTCATTATTTTTAGCATAAACAAGAAGCGGTACATATTCTCTAGTATGGTCAGTTCCATGATGAATCGGATCATTGCCATGGTCAGCAGTAACTATTAGCAAATCCCCCTCTTTCATCTTTTCAAATACTTCCGGTAAACGTGCATCATATTCCTCTAGCGCTTTTCCATATCCTTCAGGATCCCTTCGGTGACCATAAAGGGCATCAAAATCTACTAAATTCAAGAAGCTTAAACCAGTAAAGTCCATATCAAATGATTGCAGTAATTTATCCATTCCATCCATATTTGACACAGTACGAAGAGACTTTGTTACACCTTCTCCATCGAAGATATCAGAAATTTTCCCGATAGCTATTACATCGAGTCCTGCATCCTTCATTTCTGACATAACTGTACGATCAAAAGGCTTTAAAGCATAATCATGACGATTAGATGTTCGCTGGAAGTTTCCTGGCTCACCAATAAATGGTCTAGCAATTACCCTGCCAACCATATATTTCTCATCCAGTGTAAGTTCTCTCGCGATTTGACAGATTTTATATTGCTCCTCTAAAGGAATAATTTCTTCGTGTGCAGCAATTTGAAGAACAGAATCAGCGGATGTATACACTATAAGTGCACCAGTCTGCATATGTTCTTCCCCAAGTTCAACAAGAATTTCCGTTCCGCTTGCAGGTTTATTGCCAATCACCTTTCTGCCAGTGCGTGATTCTAGATCAGCAATTAATTCTTGCGGGAAGCCTTCAGGAAATACTTGAAATGGCGTTTGAATATTAAGTCCCATAATCTCCCAATGACCAGTCATCGTATCTTTTCCATTCGATGCTTCCTGCATTTTCGTAAAGAATGCGAGTGGTTTCTCAGCTTTTTCAATACCTTTTATTTCACGAATATTACTAAGACCAAGCTTACCCATATTCGGCATCTTTAGGCCATTCATTTTTTCTGCAATATGGCCAAGCGTATCGGCACCTTTGTCCCCGAATTTTTCAGCATCCGGTGCTTCACCGATTCCAACTGAATCCATTACAACGACAAAAACTCTTTTATATGCATATGAAGTCATTTGAACTCCTCCTTTTAAGTGAATCAGAATTTATTACTTTGGAGTTAGAGAATGGTCTAGCTCCAGCGCCTATCGCCTATCAAACTTCAGGTCCCCTCCCTACGATAAGTCAACATCGGTTCGCTCTCGCTCACCGTGTTTCCTTAATCGAAAGAACCGACCCTTCCAGTTTGTACGGCTATGACCAAGGCGCTTCCGCTTTTCTTACTGAATACGGTTACATTTGTAAATATAAATTAGGTTACCCTTTATACATACGTTTATCACATTTTTTCCAATCTATATGTCGGAAGTCTGACATCTATATTTTACCTAATATTATTAAGAAATGAAAGAAAAAGCTGCCATTTTTTATGGCAACTTAGAAAAGCGGAAGCGACTTCGGAACAATCAAAGTGCGATTGTTCCAGCCAAGATTGTTCTAAGGAGCTTTCCTTAGTGCTCCCCCCGACAAGTACTAATCAATCCTCCCGGAAAGGTGTCCTTTTCCTTTTTCGGGAGGATTGATTTGTGACCTTGAGGTTGACAAAACTCGACGGCCTTCTTAAAACTTCAATTTTAGTCGTGCGATGCACCACTGACAGATTCTCCCATTCCCTGTCGCATTGCCGACACTAGAACGTCCTGTATGTCGGGGAGTAGGACACTTGCATTCTATTTTTTCCGGAAGCGCTGAGCGTTTCCTTAAGCTCGCGGATGATATTGACTATATACATCTTTTAATCTAGTTTTAGTTACATGGGTATAAATTTGTGTTGTTGAGATATCCGCATGGCCAAGCATTTCTTGTACTGCACGTAAATCAGCGCCATTCTCGAGAAGATGAGTTGCAAAAGAATGCCTAAGCGTATGCGGGGTTAAATCCTTTTCAATGCCGGCTTCAGCAGCAAGCCGTTTGAGTATTTTCCAGAAGCCTTGTCTGGATAATCCACGGCCATGATGATTTAAAAATAAGGATTCGTCTCTTTGCTTTTTTGAAACAAAGTGGCTCCTTCCGTCCTGCAGATACCGGTCAAGTGCTTTTGCAGATGTCTTTCCAATTGGAATGATTCGCTCCTTATTTCCCTTTCCTATACAGCGAACAAATCCCATTGTTAAGTGGACATCCCCAATCTTCAAACCAATTAACTCGCTAACCCTGATTCCTGTCGCATATAATAATTCAAGCATTGCTTTATCACGAAGTCCATAATGATCATGGGCTTTCGGGGAATCTAGCAATGTTTCCACCTCTTGCATATTCAACACCTTTGGGAGTGATCGTTCGTGCTGAGGGGATTCAATATGTACTGAAGGATCTTGGTCAACTGCCTTTTCCCTCAGGAGAAATTGATGAAACGCTCTAATTGAAGCAATATGCCTTGCCAATGTTTTAGATGATTTCCCCTGTTCTTTTAGGGTCTTAAGAAAATGAATGATTTGAACACGCTGGACACCATTCATTGCTGATATTGCTTCAACCTTTTTTAAATAATTTATATAGCTTTTCAAATCTCTCTCATAAGAAACGATTGTATTTTTTGCCAGCCCTTTTTCCACTATTAGATAATGTATGAAATCTTTCAGATTGTCCTCCATTGATGGCCCTACTCTCCATTTAAATAGAAAAGAATTAACCGATCAAACCAGCTTGATGAACTTTCAGCATTTCCGCTAGAGGACACCTTTACAGCACTGCCCTCTGGTTCATCATAGCGGTGATAATCTTGATATTCTTCGTTTAACCACATAATACCATAATAAAAAAGGATTGTGCATCCTGTGAAAAGCACGAACACTTTGAATGCTTGAAAAGCAATTTTTAGCCAGGATTTCATCATACATGTCCCCCACCATATCATTAATAGTAAAAGATATGCCATTTTGGACAAGAATTATACCTAATCCTGCTTATGTTTACTTTTAAAAAGTAAAAAACCTTTTCCACGAACAGAAAAGGTTTTTTGGCTATTGTTGTTCAACTTTTTCAGTTTCTTCACTATTGGCTTTATCATGGCAACGATAGCAAATGCCATGGAATGTCAGACGGTGGTCTTTTATTTTAAAATTCCATCTTCGTTCAACCACTTCTTCAACATCCTCTAATAAATCTTCCTGGATCTCATCTACTGCTCCACATTCAATACATACCAAATGATGATGGAAATGTGCTGCTCCTTCTTGACGAAGATCATAGCGGGAAACCCCATCACCAAAATTAATTTTATCAACAATTTTCAGTTCCGTTAATAATTCAAGTGTTCTATATACAGTTGCTAAGCCTATCTCAGGCGATTTTTCTTTTACAAGGAGGTAGACATCTTCCGCACTTAAATGGTCCTCTTCATTCTCCAGCAAAACGCGAACGGTTGCTTCACGCTGAGGCGTTAATTTATAACTTGACGAATGCAACTGTTTCTTTATTCTATCAATTCTACTTTCCATCCGAAGTTCCTCCCTCGCCACTAACATTCTCATTATAACAGATTATGGGTTAGATTCAAAATAAAATTATTACAAATAAGGGTTGATAATTGATATTATATAATAATTATTATCAAAAGAGAAGAATCATTAATCGTCATTTAATGACAAAAGGCGAATAAACCATTGGTTTATTCGCCCATTATATATAAGATGGCAGTATGATCTCAAGCCTAGAATGAATTGATCACTGATTTCATCAATATTGGTGAGAGCAGTGCCTCAATTCCTGCAGCAGCACATAGAAATAAAACTGCGATGACAAATGCAAACATATATCTCCCTAACAAAGGCATGATCGGCTGTCCAACCTTTTTCATAAATTGTCTGCTTATCATTTTTAATGAAAACGCGACTGAGATTGTTGAAGCGACAATAAATACAGGAATGATAATTAGATTTTGCGGCAAGACCGTAACAAATGAAAGCAAAAAGCCATCCCAGCCCATTTGGTTTACTAAAAATCCAACCGTAAATCCAACAACCATCCCCTTCATAAACAAGAGAATTAGGATGACAGGCAGACCAATGATAGATATTCCTAAAATCCACATTACCCCAATAAATTTCGTGTTATGAAAGAAGCTTTGTTTGAATAAGTCATTTGCAGCCGCTACATTGCCGTCCGATACCTGTCCAAAAAATTGAGAGAGGTAGTAAAACAAATCCTCTTTTTGTGTGAAACTCAAACTATTTACAATAATTGCTCCAAAAATAACACCCATTAAAAATAATACAACCACAAATAAATAAATTGAGGAATGCTCACGAAAATGATTTGCGACGACGTTCTGGTACATTTTTTTTCTCATTGCGATCCTCCTGCTATATTTCTGTTATTAAATTGTATGCTTGTCCTTGTTTTGTATGACACAAAAAAATCCAGCCCCTTTTAGGACTGGATTTTTTTGATATACTTTTCTGCGTTCAGCTGATATACCTCCCCCTCTTGTCGGGGGTGAGCATAAATGAAGACTTCTTTGAATAATCTCCGCAGGAACAATCTCGTTTTTGCTTGTTCCGAAAGTGATTTTCGCATGTATTGTTAATCTGCAATTTTCCCGTATTTACCTCCGCCGCCAGCAGACAAACTTAGTTTTCCTTCTCGTGCCTTGACAATCATTTCTGCTGTTTTCACTGGAATGATCTGTTCCAATTTTTCTAAAGGAACTTCATGCAAGATCGCCATTTCTGTTCCAAAATGGTCAAGAAGCTTCTCCAGCATTTTTGGTCCAAGCCCTGGAATGAATTCAAGCGGCACTTGATGGATATATGGAGGTCGATGAACAGGTGAAGCACTTGCAGTTTTCAGTTCAGTAATTCGATCTGCAACACCTTTAATAAACTTGGAACTCCCGCAATTGCTGCATTCTCCCTTTTCTGGATTAAACGGGGTAAAGCACTGAGAGCACACAGTCTGATGATACTTTCCGAGGAGTGGATCAAGGCCATAATTAGCTTTTACTTTTCTTCCATCGATTTGATGCAATGCCTTTTCAAGTTCATTAAAGGTTGGTGCTTCCATTTGAAGAACATGGTACTCTCTAGCAATCTTCTTTAAAGAATGAGCATCAGAATTCGTCACAAATGAATAGTCATGCAGTTCTTTTATTTGATCTGCCATCGCAGTATCAGCACTTAAACCGAGCTCGATTCCATCAATCAGGTTCTTATCAAACACTTCTGTTAATGTTTTTTGAACACCTTTTCCGAACAGGCTTTTAAATGGGGTAAATACATGGGCTGGTATAAATAATCCGCCAAGCTCTTTTACTTTTAGCTGGAGCTCCCTGCCTGAAACATAAATTCTTTGTGAGCTAAGTGTGATGTTTTTCAAATGATTCGATAGCCACATTGAAAATTCACGCATGATTGATAAAGTAGGAAAGTATGCAAGAACATGAATGGGACCGTGACAGTTCTCATCATATATTTCCAGCTCTGACCCTGGGATAATCGTTAAGTCCCCGTACTGTAAGCCGCCATCAGGATGCTCCGTCACATCACCCGTTTCCATTAGCTCTGAGATTTCCACGATCACCTCTGGTGAATGGCAATCAATAATTCCGATAATATTCAGGCCTTTTTCATTTCTTGCATGTTCAATAATATTCGTAAAGGTTAAGGATTTTGCCCCTGTAATTTTCACTGGTTTTCCAGATCGTGTTCTTCCGATATGAATATGCAGATCAGAATAATAATTCTTCATTTACTTCTTCAACGCCTTTTGTAATTGCAAAAATTGAACAGCATATGCAGTTTTTGCATCATATATTCTTTGTTCTTTCAGGTATGCTTGCGCTTCTTCTAATGTGATCTCCATCAAATTGACAAATTCATCCTCATCAGGGGATGCGGCATTTTCCTTTTTCTCCAATCCTTTTGCTATATATAAATGAACAATTTCATCGGCAAAACCTGGCGATGTATAAAAGGAGATAAGCCACTCCATTGTTTTGCAATCATATCCTGTTTCTTCCTCTAATTCCCTTTTAGCACAAGTTACTGGGTCTTCACCATGCTCAAGCTTTCCTGCAGGTATCTCGATGATTGTCTTTTCTAGTGCTTTACGGTACTGCTCGACCATGACAATTTTATCATCATCTGTTAACGCTAGAATCGCTACAGCACCTGGATGCTTGATGATCTCACGTTTTGAGACGTTTCCGTTTGGCAATTCTACATCCTCCACTTGAAGGCTAATCACCTTACCGGTAAAAATCTTCTCTGTATGTAACGTCTTTTCTTCTAGGCGACTCATATTTGCGGCCACTCCTGTTCTATTCCGATTATGTTTTCTCATACATATTATCATACTTTAATTGGAGGAGCAGGTCATGAAAATATATGTTCATGAGAAAGGCATTACACTCGTCGGAAAAGCATGGGAAATTAGAGCGAAATTAAAAGAATACAGCAAGGATTATTATTTGTTAAAGGATTGGGTTTATTCCTCTACAAAAAACAACAGAAGTTAAGTAGATTAGCTCCCTTATTTTCAAAAGATTATTATTTTTAATGGCAAGTTCTACAATATAATTATGAAAAAATGATTATATTGTAGAAATCCCATCTTTATTTGCCTATTCACTTTCATTGCGGTTAGCTTCAATTATTTTATACAATAGAAAGAAAAGAAAAACGAGGATGTCAAATGAAGAAAAGACAAGTAGGAAATTCAGATTTATATGTGAGTGAGCTTGGGTTAGGGTGCATGTCCCTTGGTACTGATCAAAAAAAGGCGCAGGAACTCATTGAGACAGCACTAGATGAAGGAATTAATTATTTTGATACAGCAGACCTTTACGATTTTGGTGAAAATGAGCAAATTGTCGGGCAAGCATTAAAGCATGTAAGAGATAAAGTCATTATCGCTACAAAGGCTGGTAACCGGTGGAGTGAAGATAAGAATGGCTGGCGATGGGACCCTTCCAAACGATATATAAAAGAAGCCGTTAAAAACAGTTTAACAAGACTCGGTACAGACTATATTGATTTATACCAGCTTCATGGCGGGACAATCGAGGATCCAATTGACGAAACAATTGAAGCATTCGAAGAGCTAAAAGCTGATGGTCTTATCCGCTATTATGGCATTTCGTCCATTCGTCCCAATGTCATACAGGAATACGCGAAAAAGTCCAGCATTGTCTCTGTCATGATGCAATACAGTATATTAGATCGCCGTCCCGAGGAGCAGGCAATCCCGCTACTGCAGGAAAATAACATTAGCGTTGTTACTAGAGGGCCGCTGGCAAAGGGTTTATTAAGCAATAGGATGCTTGAGAAAGCCTCCGAACCAGGCTTTCTTAACTATAGCCGCAAAGAATTAAACACGATTTTACCTTTACTGAGAGAAAAGTTTGCCGATTCCCGAACAATGCCGGAAATTGCCCTCCAGTTTAATTTGGCCCAGCCTTCCGTTTCCTCAGTTGTGGCAGGGGCAAGCAAGGCAGAGCAGATTAGAGAAAATGCAAAGGCAGTCCGAACCAACCCGCTCTCAGAAGATGAACTTTCACTTATTCAATCGATTACAAAAGCAAAAAAATATGAAGAGCATCGATTTTAAAGTGAACCTTCAATCAGTGGGGGGTTCTTCCATCCACACTGATTGTAAGTTAAGCTATTCGGTCATCTACGTGCTATTGATGCCTCACTTAGAATATTTTGTTCCCGTTGCGAGGATTCTTGCATCCGCAATAAACAAAATGACGCTTGAGCTTATCGCCCCAAGCGTCTTTTCATTTCTGCTTTATTTAAATTCCTTCCAGTTCAAATTACTTTCACCAAGCAATTCTTCGAAGCTCTTGTTCTTTTCGCGCAATCGTCTTTCCTCTTTCTTGCGCTGCTCTTCTTCTTCCATTTTCTTATCTTCAGCCGCTTTTAATTGCTGCTTTGTATCTTTTAGTTTTGCCATTAAATCTTGGTTAAGCATATCACCAAGGGTTACTGGCTTATCATCCTTTTTTGGTTGGGACTGCTGTTTTTTCTTTTTCATTGAAATCCCCTCATATGAATAATTTACAATTTATTATATCATTTTCATTTCAAAAACTCGAGAAACTCAATCCGATTCCCAAATGGATCATCAACGAAAAATCGGGTTCTCCCCTCAATTGGCGGTTCTTCCTTTATAATAATCTCATGCTTCAGCAGGTTTTCCCTCAATTCCGCCAAATTCTCAACTACCAATCCTGGATGTGCCTTTTTGGCTGGCACGAAGCCTTCTTGAATGCCGATGTGAATTTCCTGGTTTCCGCATTGAAACCAGCATCCTCCACGCTTTTGCAGATTTTCTGGTTTTGGAATTTCTTTAAGCCCAAGGATCTCTCCGTAAAATACTCTAGCCTGGTCTTCACAGCCTTCTTGGGCTGCTAATTGAATATGATCAATTCCTTTAAATGAAAAACTCATGTACACTCTCCTCCTTAATAAAGAAAAGTACAGCATTCACAGCTGCACTCTTTCGGAATCAATTAATAAGCGTCTGTCTGAACGTTCTCATCTACTTGCAATTCAGCTTCTGTTGATTGAATGACCTCTTCTATTGTATAGCCCTTAGCTACTTCGACAAGCTTTAAGCCGGACTCCGTTACATCAACAACAGCCCGTTCCGTAATGATGCGGTTCACAACCGCTTTTCCAGTTAACGGCAGCGTGCATTCTTTTAAAATTTTTGACTCACCATTTTTATTCGTATGATCCATGATAACTATGATTTTCTTTGCTCCATGGACGAGGTCCATCGCGCCGCCCATTCCTTTAATCATTTTACCAGGAATCATCCAGTTTGCAAGATCTCCATTTTCAGAGACCTCCATCCCGCCAAGGATCGCAATATTTACATGTCCGCCGCGGATCATGGCAAAAGATTCAGCACTATCAAAATAAGCAGATCCAGGAATTGCTGTTACCGTCTCTTTCCCTGCATTAATTAGATCAGGATCCACTTCTTCATTTGTAGGATATGGACCAATGCCAAGCAAGCCATTCTCTGATTGCAGCACCACTTCTTTATTATCTGAAATATAATTAGCTACTAGTGTTGGCATGCCAATCCCAAGATTCACATAAAATCCATTTTCAATTTCTTTTTCAGCACGTCTAGCGATTTTTTCCCGAACAGCAGCTTTATCATTCGTCATTTGCAGCGTCTCCTTCCGAGCATTTTTTACTTTTGAACTGTCAGTCTTTCAATTCGTTTTTCCTGGTTTCCTTCGATTAAAGACTGCACATAAATGCTTGGTGTATGAATCCCATTCGGATCAAGCTCACCAATCTCATATAGCTTTTCTACTTCAGCGATTGTTACTTTCCCTGCTGCAGCAATCATAGGGTTAAAGTTTCTTGCCGTTTTATGATAGACGAGATTTCCCATTTTATCGCCTTTCCACGCTCTCACTAAACTGAAGTCCGCGATCAGGGATTCTTCTAATAAATACTCTTTTCCATTAAAAAACTTTGTCTCTTTCCCTTCAGCAATCGGAGTACCAACTCCAGCAGGTGTATAAAATGCTGGAATTCCCGCTCCTCCTGCTCGGATTTTCTCGGCAAGTGTTCCCTGTGGAAGGAGCTCCACTTCAATCTCCCCTGAAAGAACCTGTCTTTCAAACTCTTTATTTTCTCCAACATATGAACCTACCATTTTCTTAATCTGCTTATTTTTCAAAAGCAGTCCAAGACCCCAATCATCCACTCCACAGTTATTCGAAATAACAGTTAGATCTCTCACACCTTTTTCTACTAATGCAAGGATTAAGTTTTCCGGGATTCCGCAGAGACCAAATCCGCCGACCATTAAAACAGCGCCATCATGAATATCCTTCACTGCTTCATTAAAGGAAGTACAAATTGTTTTCATGTCATTCTCCCCCTCATTTTTCGAGAACGTGTAATTTATGTGAATAGATAACCTTTTATACCAGTTCAACTACCGTTGCAACACCTTGGCCTCCGCCGATGCAAAGGGTGGCAAGACCTTTTTTCGCCTGCCGCTTCTGCATTTCATGAATCAATGTGACAAGAATTCTGGCTCCGCTCGCACCAATCGGATGACCCAGTGCAATTGCTCCACCATTGACATTAAGAATATCCTTGTTAAACGCAAGCTCTCTATCAACAGCTAGCGACTGTGCTGCAAACGCTTCATTCGCTTCAATCAGCTCCAGCTCTTCCATGGATACAGATGCTTTTTCTAGCGCCTTTTTTACAGCTTGAACCGGGCCAATGCCCATAATGCTTGGATCTACTCCAGCACTCGCATTTCCTTTAATCGTAACAAGCGGCTTAATTCCCAGCTCATCTGCCTTTTTCCTGCTCATCACAACAAGGATTGCTGCACCATCGTTAATCCCCGATGCATTACCAGCTGTGACACTGCCGTCTTTTTTAAACGCGGGTCTTAGCTTTGCCAGCTTTTCTGCCGTTGTTCCTTTTTTCGGATATTCATCTGTATCAAAGATGATTGGATCGCCTTTTCTTTGCGGGATTTCAACCGGAACAATCTCATCCTTAAATCTGCCTGTTTCAATCGCATTTACTGCTTTTTCTTGACTCGCCGCAGCAAATTCATCCTGTTCTTCTCTTGTTAGTTCATATTTTTCACAAAGATTTTCTGCTGTAACGCCCATATGATAATCATTGAATACACATGTTAAGCCATCAGAAGTCATCGTATCGATCAGCTTTTGATCACCCATTTTGAATCCGTTGCGGGCATTTTTTAATATGTATGGAGCTTGGCTCATATTTTCGATTCCGCCAGCTACAACGATCTCTGCGTCTCCAGCTATAATCGCTTGTGTCGCCAAATGAACTGCCTTTAATCCAGAACCGCATACTTTATTGATCGTCATTGCGGAAACGCTTACAGGAAGTTCTGCTTTAAGTGCCGCTTGCCTTGCTGGGTTCTGGCCAAGCCCTGCCTGCAAAACATTTCCTAGAATAACCTCGTCTATTTGCTCAGGTTTTAAACCCGCTTTTTCAAGTGCATTTTTAATTGCTGCTGCCCCTAGTTCAGGAGCTGAGACGTCCTTCAAACTCCCATTAAAACTGCCAATCGCTGTTCTTACAGCACTTACAATTACCACTTCTGTTTGTGTCATATTTCCCACCCTTTCACAATCAGTTTCAATGATACTATTTCGAGAAAAAATGCAGAATTCCT
Source organism: Cytobacillus praedii (assembly GCF_001439605.1). Lineage (GTDB taxonomy): Bacteria > Bacillota > Bacilli > Bacillales > Cytobacillaceae > Cytobacillus > Cytobacillus praedii. Next base: position 2,207 of record NZ_LMBX01000011.1, on the reverse strand, counting down.
TTTATTATGTCAAAATTTCTATTATTCTTGCTTTTTAAAAAACAAATTGAATAAAATAAGAGCATAGGAGAGCGCTCGCTCAGTTTGAAATAACAAATGCCCAAGCACCTTGATCAGCCTTAGACAAAGCTTGTTGATTTGCTGATGAACTCGCTGGTAGTCCGCTTGCGCTAAACGTAAACCAAACACTATACAGAGGTATCCACAGCACCCGATTATAGAAATTCTTAGGTATTGGAAAACGTTTATAGCTTTTCATTCTACCCTTATAAACTATGAGACTGGAGAGGAAAACATGACCCTGCAATTGCCTGCTAAAGTAACAATTATTGAAGTCGGTCCCCGTGATGGGCTGCAAAACGAAAAAGCTTTTGTGCCCACAGAGATTAAAAAGGATTTTATCAGGGGATTGAAAAGTGCTGGCTTAACAGAAATGGAGCTTACTTCTTTTGTTTCGCCAAAATGGGTTCCGCAAATGGGAGATGCTGCTGAAATTGTCGCTGATTGTCTTGATACTGAAACACGCAACATCGTTCTAGCTCCCAATCGAAAGGGAATTGAAAGAGTCTATATGACTAATTGCAAAGCTGTTGCTGTTTTCGTTGGGGTAAGTAATACCTTTAACCGGAAGAATATCAATAAATCTACACAGGAAAGCATGGCTGAGCTCATACCGATTATTGGTGAATTAAAGGAGAAAGGATATTTTGTCCGTGCTTGTATTTCAACAGCCTTTTATTGTCCATATGAAGGAAAAATCGAGCCGGAAGATACTTTGTCCTTGTGCCGGCAATTTGTCGATGCCGGTGTTGATGAACTGAGTGTGGCTGATACGATCGGAATGGCTGCGCCACATGAATCCTTTGCTTTGTTCCGCAGCTTGAAGAGGGATTTTGCCGATACGTTACTGACTGCTCATTTCCATGATACGAGAAACCTTGCCCTTACAAATATCTTTGCTGCTTTGCAAGCCGGAATTGACCGGTTCGATACTTCAGCCGGCGGTCTTGGCGGGTGTCCATTTGCTCCTGGTGCGGCAGGAAATGCAGCAACAGAGGATGTTGTCAACATGCTTGAGCGAATGGGGATTCAGACAAATGTAAATTTAGAGAAATTGGTCGAGGCAATTTCGATCGTCGTGCCACATTTGTCTCGGTCGATTGAAAGTGCGTTTTATCGGCTTTTAACAACAAAACGTTTAGAGAATGAATAATCTCTCCCTTGTTTATCCATCTTATTAGGTGAAACATATTTAAAGGGGGCCAGTTCATATGAGCCAGAAACGAGATAAGGGTTTCAGCCAAAAAGGAAAGCCGAATAGTGATACAGTAAGTCAAACAATCGCCGCTGAGGAAGTAGAAAAAGCAATTCATCCGACGAAGCGGCAGAATTCAGAGCAGTAAGGTTTGCCCCTAGGGCCGGTTGGCTACTGGTTTTGTGCTTTTGGTGTGATTTTGGCCGTCAATAGGGGGATTGGGACCATTCCGGCCTTTTTTCCTATTTTTTGTACTTTATAAGAGCGATTGTGGACCAATTTGGTCCTTTTTCTCATTTTTTTGTACTCAATAAGAGCGATTGGGGACCAGTTCGGCCTTTTTCTTCTGTTTTTTGTACCCAATAAGGGCGATTGGGGACCAGTTCGGCCTTTTCCCTCATTTTTTTGTACCCAATAACAGCGATTGAGGACCTTTTTGGCCTTTTCCCTCATATTTTTGTACTCAATAAGAGCGATTGAGGACCAGTTCGGCCTTTTTCTTCTATTTTTTGTACCCAATAAGGGCGATTGTGGACCATTTCAGCCTTTTCCCGCAATTTTTTGTACTCAATAAGAGC
>NZ_LMBX01000011.1:227-355 GCF_001439605.1 Cytobacillus praedii | reverse complement strand
GATTGTGGACCAGTTTGGTCTTTTTGCTCTATTTTTTGTACCCAATAAGGGCGATTGAGGACTATTTCGACCCTTTTTCCCCGCTTTTTGTACTCAATAAAGGCGATTGTGGACCAGTTTGGTCTTTC
>NZ_LMBX01000011.1:0-215 GCF_001439605.1 Cytobacillus praedii | reverse complement strand
TGCTCTATTTTTTGTACCCAATAAGGGCGATTGAGGACTATTTCGACCCTTTTCCCCCGCTTTTTGTACTCAATAAAGGCGATTGAGAACAAATTTGTCCCTTTCCCCTCGATTTTTGTACCCAATAAAGGCGATTGTGGATAAAGTCCATATAATTGTGTAAAAAGAAAGAGTCATTTTATTCACTCTTGGCAACACTGTTTTCAGCGACGATA
>NZ_LMBX01000010.1 GCF_001439605.1 Cytobacillus praedii | reverse complement strand
GGGTATGGATAGAGAATATTCAAAGGTAAAGCTGAAAACAATTGCTTTTGATTTTACACAATAATCCGGACTTGACTCTTTTTTCTCGTTTGCGGGCACGATTACCACCTTTTCGTTACCGTCATTGCACTTTTTCTCGTTCATGGGCACGATTACCACCTTTTAGTTACTCGTCATTGCATTTCATGTTTCTGCGGGCATCATTTCTTCAAAAAAACCAGACCTAATCGAAAAACGTTTAGGTCTGGTTACTATTCCTAATATCCCCATTTTACTCCAGTCAGATTATTGCAAGTCAGATGGAACTGTAGCATCCTTTAGGGCTTGTTGTAATTGAAGTTCAAATTTTGCTCTTGCATCCTGATTCCACTTAAAGTAATCTGTCATATAATTCATTACTTGCTCTTGATAAGTTCTTACCGTTTCAATATCAAACAGGATGGCACCTATTCTGCGGTTAAAGAAATCGATTGGTGTTGCAGCCATTTCATTTTCGAGAGCATATTTTAATTTAACCCATAATTTCACTGGCAATTGATAGTTTTCTGCCTCTTTGTTGCCATGTTCCTCTACCATTTTAAACAAAGCTGGAACGTTTGAACCATACATTGCTGCTAGGTGTGCTGCATCCTCTTTCGTTAAGCCTGCAGCAACACCTGTTTCGATTTGTCCGCCAATAAATCCCTTAAATTTACTTGAACCGCCCACTTCCCCACCGGAAATTGGCAAATGTTTTGTTTGACAGCTAGGAAAATTTCTTTGTTGTTCTTCGCTGAATTTCTTGGCTAGAACATCAACAATCGTTTCCGCCATTTTTCGATAGCCTGTTAGTTTTCCTCCAGCGATTGTGATCATGCCAGATTCAGACTCCCAGATTTCATCCTTACGGGATATTTCAGATGGATCTTTGCCTTCTTCCCAAATAAGCGGGCGAACACCTGCCCAGCTTGACTCAACGTCTTTTTCGGTAATTTCCACATCTGGGAACATATAATTAATCGCTTCAATAATATACGTACGGTCTTCAGCAGTCATATGCGGGTTCACCGGGTCGTCTCCATAAAAGGTATCAGTTGTCCCTACATATGCTTTCCCCTCTCTAGGTATGGCAAAGACCATTCGTTTATCTGGTGTGTCAAAATATACTGCTTGCTTTAAAGGGAAGCGAGATTGGTCTATTACTATGTGAACCCCTTTTGTCAGCTGTAAAGTCTTCCCTTTTTTCGAGCCGTCTTTTTCACGAATCGTATCAACCCATGGACCAGCTGCATTGACAATCTTCTCAGCCTTTATTTCAAATTTTTCTCCTGTTAGCTGATCAACAACAAGGACACCTATTACCTTGCCATTGTCATAAAATAACTGGTCAACCTTTGTATAGTTTAAAGGAGTGGCACCTTTGTCTGCTGCTGCTTTCATCACTTCGATTGTTAAACGTGCATCATCTGTGCGATATTCAACATAATAGCCACCGCCTTTTAGGCCATTCTTTTTAACTAAAGGCTCTTTATTAATTGTTTCCTGAACATTAAGCATTGTTCTTCGCTCTGCCTTTTTAACCCCTGCAAGAAAGTCGTAAACTCTTAAGCCAATGGAGGTACTAAATTTACCAAATGTGCCCCCTTTATGCATTGGCAGAAGCATCCACTCAGGTGTGGTTACATGGGGACCATTTTCATAAACGATTGCACGTTCTTTTCCCACTTCTGCAACCATCTGAACTTCAAACTGCTTTAAATAGCGAAGTCCGCCATGTACTAGTTTTGTTGATCGACTTGATGTTCCCGCTGCAAAATCCTGCATCTCAACAAGTGCCACTTTCATCCCTCTAGTTGATGCATCCAATGCAATCCCAGCTCCTGTAATCCCCCCGCCAATCACTAATACATCAAACGTTTCATTTTTAAGTTTATTTATAATCTCACTTCGATTATGATTTGAGAATTTCATTTTTTGTCCTCCCTTTTTCAAAAGGTAATTAGTATAACTTATTCCCTTTAACTGTAGCCCGCAACACTAAAAGTACAAGCCCTTCCTTGTTATGCTCTAGTTTAAGAACGAAAAAGAGACCACAAAATGCACTATCAATATACGATAGTGATTTTATGGTCTCTCCAGTTCTCCTGCCGAGCTATTAACTTATATTTATTATATCATGTTTTCCCATTTATTGAAAACACTTATTTAAATGCCATTGCTGCTTTCACAGCTTTTTTCCAGCCGTTATAAAGATTTTTGCGACTTTCCTCTTCCATACTTGGTTTAAAGGATTTATCGATTGCCCACTGATTCGAAATCTCATCCACATTTTTCCAGTAACCAACTGCTAGTCCTGCTAAATATGCAGCACCTAGAGCCGTTGTTTCATTAATTATTGGCCTTTCAACTGGTACATTTAAGATATCACTTTGAAATTCCATCAAGAAGTCATTTTTTACAGCACCGCCATCTACACGCAGCGTCTTTAATTCAATTCCTGAATCTGCTTCCATTGCAGACAGTACATCTTTCGTCTGATAGGCAAGCGATTCTAACGTCGCACGGATAAAATGCTCCTTAGAAGTTCCTCGAGTTAAACCAAATACCGCACCTCTTACTTCACTATCCCAGTAGGGTGTCCCAAGCCCGACAAAAGCGGGAACCACATAAACACCATCTGTTGTATCCACTTTTTTCGCATATTGCTCACTATCCTTTGCATTCTGCAGCATTCTCATTCCATCACGAAGCCACTGAATAGCAGATCCAGCAACAAATATACTTCCTTCAAGGGCATATTCCACTTTTCCATTCAATCCCCATGCAATTGTAGTTAGCAGGCCATTTTCAGAGCGCACTGCCTTTTCGCCTGTATTCATTAGCATGAAGCAGCCTGTACCATAAGTATTTTTTGCCATTCCTTCCTCAAAGCATGCTTGTCCGAATAGAGCTGCCTGCTGATCCCCTGCAGCACCAGCAATCGGAATTTCCTTGCCAAAGAAGTGGTAGTCAACTGTATGCCCATATATTTCTGAAGATGGCCGTACTTCTGGAAGCATGGATGCGGGAACACCTAGAATTTCCAAAAGCTCTTCATCCCATTTTAACTCATATATATTAAACATTAATGTTCGTGAGGCATTCGAATAATCCGTCACATGGGCTTTACCTCCGGAAAGCTTCCAAATCAGCCAAGTATCGATCGTTCCAAACAATAACTTCCCTTGCTCTGCTTTTTCTCTTGCCCCTTCCACATGATCTAAAATCCACTTCACTTTTGTTCCAGAAAAATAGGCATCAATTAAAAGGCCTGTTTTTTCACGGAATGTTTCATTATATCCTTTTGCTTTCAACTCTTCACATATTTCACTTGTCTGTCTTGATTGCCAAACAATCGCATTGTAGATAGGCTTCCCTGTTTCTTTATCCCAGACAACAGCCGTTTCGCGCTGGTTTGTAATCCCGATCCCAGCAATTTGCCCTGGATGGACTCCAGATTCAGAGAGGACTTCAGCAATAACCGAAAGAATGGAACCCCAGATCTCATTAGCATTATGCTCAACCCAGCCTGGCTTCGGAAAATATTGCGTAAACTCTCTTTGTGCAGAATGAGTAATTTCACCATTTTTATTAAAAAGAATCGCTCTTGAACTCGTAGTCCCTTGATCCAGTGATAATATAAATTTTTCCATTTTCCCTTCCCCCGTTCAATCATAAAAATCTCTCGATTATGCAGCAGCTTTAGAAGATTCCATATTCATTTTCTCTTTTTTCCCTAAAAGATACACAATGATTAATATAATTATATTAACAGCTAAAACAATCCATAACATAATCGAAAGTTTTCCCGCAAAGAAAATTTGATAGAATATAGAACCAAGTGATCCTCCCATAATTGGACCTAGTATAGGAATCCACGCATAGTCCCAACCTGATTTCCCTTTCCCATGTATCGGCAGCAGAAAATGGGCAATTCTCGGTCCAAGATCACGAGCCGGATTGATCGCATAGCCAGTTGTCCCCCCTAGAGACATCCCAATCACAACAATCAGCAAGCCAACTGCAATCGGATTCAATCCTTCTGTAAACTTGTTAGCGCCAATAAAAAGTAAGCCAAGCACAAGAATAAACGTTCCTATTACTTCACTTAATAGATTTGAAAAAGAATGTGGAATAGCCGGGCTAGTCGAAAATACTGCCAACTTTGCGCCTTCGTCATCTGTTGCCCTCCAATGAGGCAAATAATGAAGGTAAACGAGAACACCACCTAAAAATCCGCCAATGATTTGTGCAACAATATATCCAGGCACATCTCCCCAAGGAAAATCACCATTCAATGCTAAACCAATCGTTACAGCAGGATTTAAATGAGCACCGCTAATCGATCCCACCGCAAAAACACCCATTGTAACTGCTAACCCCCAAGCAATTGTAATGACAATCCATCCCCCGTTAAAAGAGAATGTTTTCTTTAGATTTGCTCCGGCTACGACGCCTCCCCCAAATAAAATCAAAATCATCGTACCGACAACTTCCCCCATAAAAGCCGACATCTCATATCCCCTCTCTTTCTTCCGAAAAAAAAAAAAGAGACCCACGACAGAATACACCTTAAAAAAGGCAAAACTGTGTGAATCTCCTAATCTCCGACACATAGAATTAACTTGTAAATTGAGTATACAACTCTATGAAAACGTTGTCAATTAGAATTAATCGTTAAATATCTCCCATAAATCCATCTTTGAAGTGGTAATTGCTGTGGCTCCAGCCTTTAATGCATTTTCCACTTCTGTCTTTGAACGGATAAGACCACCAGCCAAAATTGGCGTATTTAGCCGCTGGTTAACTTCTTCAATCATCCATGGCATCGCACCTGGCATGACTTCGATATAATCTGGCTTCGTTTTCTCTATTAGTTTATAGCTTTTTTCAAGAGCATGGGAATCTATAAGAAAAATCCTTTGAATTGCTATAACTCCTTTTTGCTTTGCCTTTAAAATTACACTCGATTTCGTAGAGATTAAACCAAATGGTTTATACTCTTGACAAATATATTCTGTGGCATAATCATCACTTTTTATGCCATGAATCATATCAACATGATAAATCATTTTTTTATTATATGCTTTCGCCATTTGATTAACGTTTTTTAGTTGCGCAATATGCAGATCCAAAAATACACCGATTTTATAAGGACTTTTTAAAAATTGCTCGAATTCCTTCATTGTTGTAGATGCAGGCAATATTTTCTGTTCCATTTTTCCAGCTCCAGTTTCTGAATATATCCTTATACTAGAAGGGAATGTAAAATAACTCAATAATAAATTTGAAAAAAGCCGATTTTCTCCAACAAAAATCGGCTTTTTTCATATCACGCTTCTTTTTTAGCTTTGGCAGGTACACGTTTCTTTTTCGCAGCTGGAGTCTTTTTAGGTTTCGTTTTATCAATTGATGCTTGCAGTGCTGCCATTAGATCCGTCACATTCGTAGCAGGTGCTTTTTCAACTGGTGTAACAATTTCCTTTCCTGTTCGTTTCGATTCAATCAGCTCAAGAAGTGCTGTACGGTATTCATCCGTATATTTCTCAGGTTCGAAGTCTGTAGTTAATTGATCAATTAGCAGAATGGCTGTATCAATTTCTTTCTTCGTCACTTTATCTTCTGCAGGGACATTAGGTACATCACCGGCTTTACGTACCTCATCAGGATAATGAATAGTTTCCATTACGAGTGTATTTTCATAAACACGCAGAACAGCTAATTGCTCTTTTGAACGGATAATTATTTTCGCTAGTCCTACTTTTTCAGACTCCTCCAATGCCTTCCGCAATAAGGAATATGCTTTCCCCCCACCATCACCAGGTGACATATAGTACGTCCGATCAAAGTAAATTGGATCAATTTGCTCCATTTTTACAAAATCAATAATTTCGACCGCCTTATCTTCTTTCTCTTTTTTTAGCTTTTCCAAATCCTCATCATCCAGGACAACAAACTTCCCCTTCGTATACTCATATGCTTTAACAATTTCTTCTGCTTTAACCTCCATATCACAAACAGGACATACTTTTTCATATTTAATCGGTGAGTGACATTCTTTATGAAGATTCCTAAGCTTAATATCCTTATCTTCAGTAGCTGAATGGAGCTTTATAGGAATGTTGACAAGTCCAAAGCTTATACTGCCTTTCCAAATTGTATGCATAACGAAGCTCCCATCTTTTTGTTCTTAATTTACGTTCCTGCTCAGAATGCATACATTTAAAATGCTGGAAATAACTATTTCTTTCACTTTACAATAGGAATTAGGATTTCAAAATGAGGATCTGTTAAATCACGGCTTACTGGATATTTTTCATGTTTTATTGGCAAATCATCGTAATAATCTATACCATCCTCTTTGTAGATCCTATACCCACTTTCTTTCAACCATTGCTGAATATTCATATATGTTTGGCCTATATTCTGGCCTTTTACATGCTGTGTCGTTAGGTAAGTTAGCTCCGGAACGAAAATTTCTGCCATTCCTTTGGGAACAAACTGGTTATTCCCCGCTTTAAATACAGAATAGTGGGTAAATCCATCTGGTCTGTGGTGATAAGATAATCCCAACTGAATCTCAGGAGAAATCACATCTTCTAATTCATGCACCCTCTCAGCCATTTCCTTTATTACTTCTTTCAATTGTCCCACTTCTGAATAGGAGCCATCCCACTTTAGCCCAATCGCCCTATACGCTGGTAATCTTACAATTTCATATTGTAAACTCTCCATAATAGACCTCCAAAGGTATATTTATTTACCTTATTCATTCTATAAATCAGTAATTATTCCCTTTTAAATGAGTAGTTTTTTTCAAAAAGGCAAAAATAAAAAAAATTGTCTTAAAAAAGAAGGATGGATAAGAATGAAGCCAATGCTGCCAAGCCTTTCCTTTGATATTCCTAAAGGAAAAGAATGGCTCTATGAAGTTAAGTATGATGGGTTTAGAGCGATTTTGTACTGGGATAAAAATGAAATAAGGCTCGAGAGCAGAAATGGGAAATCACTTTTGGAATTATTCCCAGAAATACGATTTTTCCTTGAAAAGAATAAGAAAAAAGTTGCTCCTTTTCTTCCGCTCACTTTAGATGGCGAATTGGTCTTTCTAAAAAATGCATATAAGGCACATTTTGGCTCCATTCAAGTAAGAGGAAGAATGCGTTCCGAAAAAAGGATTGCTGAGAAAGCCAAATCTTCCCCTTGCCGATTACTAATATTTGATTTAATTGAAATCAATGGAAAAAGAGTAATGAATGAAATGTATCTAGCAAGGAAAGCACAATTACTCTCATTTTTTGAACAGTGTGATCTCCCAGTAAAACCCGATGAAAAAAGTACTAAGCTCGTTCAAATGGTCCCTTTTTACAATACATTAGATGAAATTTGGGAAAAGGTTACACTTTACGATGGGGAAGGAATTGTTGCCAAGCAGAAAAGTAATAAATGGGAAGAAGGAAAACGAACCCCTTCATGGATTAAATGCAAAAATTGGAAATACGCAGCATGCTTTATAACATCTTATGAGAAATCCAATGGCTATTTTTATGTTGGTGTTTATAGGAATCAGACAATCATCCCCATTGGCCAATTCATTTTTGGTATAAAACCTGATGAAAAAAAAGCACTTGCCCAAATCATTAAAGAGAATAAAACAGATGAAGATAATCAATTTATTTATGTAGAACCTGCTATTTGCGTCGAAATAAAATATTTGGAAATTTATGAAGAACAGATGCGCGAACCACATTTTCATCAATTCAAATTTGATTTAAAACCGGATTCATGTACGTATGATCAATTCATCCAAGGACAGAAGAATTTGCCGCCAGATGTAGGCATCACTCATCCAAATAAACCTTTATGGGAAGATCCTCCCATTCAAAAAATTGATTTCATCCATTATTTAAGGGAAATATCACCTTATATGCTCCCTTTTCTAAAGGATCGATTATTAACAGTTATCCGCTATCCACATGGAATTTTTGGAGAGTCTTTCTACCAAAAGAGCTGCCCAGAATATGCTCCTGATTTCGTGGAAACTAGAATGTCTGATGGGATAAATTACATCGTTTGCAATAATTTAAAGACATTGCTATGGCTAGGGAATCAGCTTGCCTTTGAATATCATATTCCTTTTCAAACAATAAATAATCATAAACCTAGTGAAATTGTATTTGATCTTGACCCTCCTTCAAGAGAGGCATTTGGTCTTGCAATTAAAGCAGCACAATATATTAAAGAAGTTCTCGATCAGCTCGAATTAATTGGCTTTGTTAAAACATCCGGGAATAAGGGACTGCAAGTTTATCTTCCTCTCCCAGAAAATACATATACATTTGAAGAGACTCGATTATTCACTGCCTTTATTGCCAATTACTTAGTCTCAAAAGAACCAGAATCTTTTACAATTGAACGGATGAAAAAAAATCGCGGCGATCGGCTTTACGTTGACTATATTCAGCATGCAGAAGGGAAAACAATTATTGCACCTTATTCTACAAGAGGGACACCTGAAGCTACAGTTGCTACTCCTCTACATTGGGAAGAAGTAAATGAACATCTGCGGATTGTGGATTTTCAAATTCCTACAGCCTTAAAAAGAATTAATAATCTCGGGGACCCTTTTCATCAATATTTCGCAGCGAAAGAAAAACAAAAGTTTCAACCCGTCCTAGATTTCTTAAAAAAATAAAGAATGCCTGCCATAACTTCTTATGACAGGCATTCTATTGATTAAATCAATTGCTCTCCAAAACTAAGCTCATTCGCCCAGCTTAGAGATTCTGCATATATTTTAAATAAATCCTTTTCATCAATCGTTAACTCTTTACATTTTTCACTAATTACCGTCCATTCTGCCTTTTCAACAGCAAGTACAAGATCGAGGACATCTTTTAGCTGATTCTCTTTGCCAGTTAAAGCTTCACAAATTTCTTCTTCAAGTGGTAAATCCTTTAAAATTATATCCATAGGCATACATAATAAGGAATCTACCATTGAAAACATTCCTGTCATAAAATTACTTGGAGAGGATGGCCGATTCTGTCTGATTTTTTCTATTTCCTCGCACATCCTTGCTCTCGTAAGGCTGATATGGATCTTCTCTTGAGAGATTTCTCTTTTTCCAACCGATGATTCCCGCACCGCAAGAACATAAATCCATTTTTGGAGCTCAATTAATCCAAGTAGGACAACAGCCTGCCTGATCGAATTTATTTTTTGTTTGGGTCGAAAAGCAGGAGAGTTGATTAATTTTAATAACTTATATGATAAAGAAATATCTCGTTCAATTAACTCAGTGATACGGTCAATATTCGGTTCAGTCATTGACAAATTCTGTATCATTTCATAATAAGAATGGAAATAAGTCGGCACATCATGTGTTGATATAATTACCGGCTTCGCAAAGAAATAACCCTGAAAGTAGTGATAACCCCGTTCCTTAGCCGCTTCAAATGCTTCTCTTGTTTCGACTTTTTCAGCAACCATTTCTATTTTCAAATCTTTTGCAATCGCCTCTATTTTTTCTCTCATTTCAACAGGAGTACATAAAAAATCGACTTTAATGATATCTGCTAATTTCAATAGATCATGAGTATACGGATTTAATTCATTTAGAACGAAGTCGTCTAGTGCGATTCGATAGCCTTGAGCTTTCAGGTCCATACATATTTCAATTAATTCTGGACTCGGGATAACCGTTTCTAGAATTTCTACGATGATTTCACGCGGTCTAAAATACGTTGGAAGGCCTAACTTAAGCAAATTCTCTGTAAAATTAATGAAACAAGGTTTGCCGTTAGAAAGCTTATCAATCCCAATACTTAAAAAGCTATTTATTATAAGTTCAGTGGTTGCCTGGTCTCCATCTACATTAGGGAAAGCATTCTCTTTTTTATCCTTTCGATAAAGAAGTTCATAACCAAAGACTTCTTCTGTTAGATTAAAAATCGGCTGCCTTGCAACAAAAACTTCCATTATTTAACCTCCGACAAAAAATTAACAAATTATAACACTTTTTTCATTATATATAAAAATAGATATTTAAAAAGTCGAAATATGTTGATTACAAAAATATTCTCTCATATTTTAATTCTTCTGTCATTAAAATGGGGCACTGAATTTAACAGTGCCCCATTACATCTAAACGATCTGAATGTCTAATTCATCAGCTGTCTGTATAAGTTCCCCATCTCTATTGCACCAACAGCAGAATCCCAGCCTTTATTACCTGCTTTTGTCCCAGCACGTTCAATCGCCTGTTCAATTGTATCTGTTGTTAGAACACCGAAGATAACTGGAATACCACTTTCCATTCCAGTGGATGCAACTCCCTTGGCAACCTCATTACTTACATAGTCAAAGTGAGGTGTTGCTCCACGAATGACTGTTCCAAGTGTGATTATAGCATCATACGCTCCTGTTTGAGCGAGCTTCTTTGCCGCAAGTGGAATTTCAAATGCCCCTGGCACCCAAACAATTGTTACATCCTCATCTTTGACACCATGGCGTTTTAGAGCATCTTCTGCACCACTTAATAATTTTCCAGTAATAAATTCATTAAAACGGGAAACAACAATGGCCATTTTCAATCCTGTACCAACTAAATATCCTTCAATTACTTTTTTCATCTAACATCTCTCCCTAATTAAAAAGTTAATAAATGGTCAAGCTTTGACTTTTTTGTTTTTAAGTATGATTCATTTTCCTTCTTCGCTGGCATTTGCAATTGAACACGCTCTGTTATTTCGAGACCATATCCTCCCAGACCAGCTATTTTACGCGGATTATTAGTCAACAGCCTCATTTTTTTAACGCCTAAATCAACTAATATTTGTGCACCAACCCCATAGTCACGTAAATCATCTGCAAATCCTAGTTTGTGGTTTGCTTCAACGGTGTCATACCCTTCTTCCTGAAGCTTATAAGCCTTTAACTTATTAAGAAGGCCAATCCCTCTGCCCTCCTGCCTCATATAAAGAAGAATGCCTTTTCCCTCTTTCTCAATTTGTGCTAGTGCCGCTTCTAATTGAGGACCGCAGTCACAGCGGTTAGAGCCAAACACGTCACCTGTTAAGCATTCCGAATGGACCCTCAATAAAACGGGTTCATCCTCAGTGATTTTTCCCTTGACTAGGGCTACATGATCCTTCCCATCTATCGAATTCGAATAGCCAACTGCTTTAAATAATCCAAACTCTGTTGGCAACTGAATTTCCACTTCTCTTTTAACATGGTTTTCATGCTTGTACCGGTACTCAATTAATTGTTTAATCGTAATTATTTTTAAATCGTACATTTTTGCAACCTCTTCAAGGTCATTCATCCGGGCCATTGTTCCATCGTCTTTCATTATTTCGCAAATAACTCCTGCTGGTTCTGCTCCTGCTAGTAAAGCAAGGTCAATAGCTGCTTCTGTATGACCTGCACGTCTTAAGACACCACCCTCCTTACCAACTAGAGGAAAAATATGTCCAGGGCGGTTAAAGTCTGTTGGGGACGCATTTTTATCAAGCATTTTTTCAATGGTTAACGCCCGCTCAAACGCACTTATTCCAGTTGATGTTTCTTTATGATCGATTGAAACTGTAAAAGCCGTTTTATGACTATCTGTATTACTAGTTACCATTGGATGCAGATCCAGCTTTTTAGCCAATGATTCTGCAATAGGGACACAAATTAATCCCCTTCCTTCTTTAGCCATGAAATTGATTGTTTCCGGCGTTGCATACTGTGCAATTGAAACAAAATCACCCTCATTTTCCCGGTCTTCATCATCACAAACAATAATGACCTTTCCCGACTTTAAATCTTCTATGGCTTCTTCAATTTCACTAAGCATTTCATTTACCTCCAATTGTCCTTCTTTTAAGAAAGAAAGCCGTGTTCTTTCAGAAAGCTTTCTGACAAAATTTGTTTGTGACTCGTTTCTTTTGGTTCTCTATTCATAAAAGAAAACAAATACTTGGCTAACATATCAAACTCAATGTTGACAGAATCCCCCGGATGCTTTAAATCTAGAACAGTCTCTTTTGCTGTATGCGGAATAATTGAAACTGTAACCGAATCATCCGTTACTCCAAATACCGTTAAGGAGATGCCATCTATTGCTATTGAACCTTTCATTAAAAGGAGATGACTGAGTGAATTCGGGATAGATATATCAATATATATAGCATTTTCTCTAACTGACTTTTTTAGTATTTGACCAGTGCCATCTACATGTCCTGTGACAAAATGTCCCCCAAACCTCCCATTAGCCGCCATCGCTCTTTCTAAATTTACCTTTGTTTGTTCTTTGACAGATGATAAAGAGGTCCCATTAAATGTTTCAGGCATGACGTCCATGGAAAACTCATCACCATTCAAATCTGTAACAGTTAAACAGACACCGTTGACTGAAATACTGTCTCCTAAATGAACATCTTCTATTATTTTTGATGCCTTAATTGTTAACTTTATCGTCTTTCCATTTTTGACAGCTCTCTTCACTGTGCCTAGTTCTTCAATAATTCCTGTAAACAATAACTTACCCCTCCTTTAGAGGCTTGGCTACTAGCTTTATGTCTTGTCCAATATTCTCAATGGATTCAAATATTAGCTTCTTTGCATGTTGGACGAGCTCAATGCCTGTTCCCCCAATAAAAGGGATGGCCTCTTTTCCGCCAATAATTAATGGCGCAACATACATAATGATTTGCTGAAATGCATCATTTTCGACGAAGGTGGCATGAATTTCTGATCCGCCTTCTACTAAAACTGACATGATGTTCCTTTTTCCAAGTTCATTTAAAACTTCCGGAATCAGAACAGTGGGTGTTGAGAAAGGAAAAACCTCTACACCATATGTCTGGATTTCTTTTGCCTTCCTTTCATCTATACTTTTTCCTGTAAAGATGATTGTTTTTGCGGCTCTATCTTGTATAACATTGGATTCAACAGGTGTCCGTAAATGTGTATCTAATATCAATCGAATGGGATTTTTTCCACCTTGGGGCAGTCTGGTGGTTAAATGTGGATTATCGTGAATAATCGTATTCACTCCTGTTAGGATTGCATCATTTGCATGTCTAAGTTGATGAACATCTAATCTGGATTCTGGAGAGGTAATCCATTTGCTGTCACCAGTTTTTGCAGCAGTCTTTCCATCTAAAGATGCTGCCGCTTTGATTGTAACGTAAGGGGTGTTTGTTTGAATAAAATGAAAAAATGGTTCATTCATTGCATAGGCTTGTTCTTTTCCAATGCCCACCTCTACTTCTATACCCGCTTTTTTAAGTATAGTAATCCCTTTACCTGCAACAAGAGGGTTTGGATCAAGCACCGCAACAACGACTCGCTTAATGCCTGATTTACAAATTAATTCTGCACAGGGGGGTGTTCTTCCATAATGACTGCAAGGCTCTAGTGTAACGTACAGTTCTGCTCCCTTCGCCTCAGACCCAGCCATCCGAATGGCGTGTACTTCCGCATGAGGGGTTCCAGCCTTTAAATGAGCGCCCATTCCAATAATTTGGCCGTGCTTAACAACAACAGCCCCAACTACCGGATTTGGGTTTGTTTGCCCTTTCGTTGATTGCGCCATCTTTAATGCCAAGTTCATATAATCTTCATCTTGCATACAACGATTCACATACTCCTTTCATCTATTGATTTCTCCAGAAAAAACAAAGCCCCGCACAAACATGTACGGGGCAAAAAATACATAACCAAAGAAGCGTAAAACAATACATTTTTTACGCAAACTAGTCATTCCTTCTCCCATCCAGACTTTAACTGTCGGCTTTGGAATTTCACCAAATCCACCGTTTTCAATAGTTGAAACCGGGTCACGGACTAAGAGGTCGCCCTCATCACCGCCGGTTGGGAATTTCACCCTGCCCCGAAGGAATATCTATTCGATTAGTTGCATTTTATCATGTGTAGACAAAATAAACAATTTAAAGCATTTTAGTTTCAAAAAAAGAAGCACCCAAAAGTGCTTCTTTCATCTATTTACAATCTATTATCCTATCACATGAAAAACAAAATTAAAAAGAAAGAGTCCTGCAATAACATATAAGGATAAGGAAACTTCCTTTGCTTTACCGATCGCAATTTTGAGAATCGGATAAAGGATAAAGCCAACAGCGATTCCATCTGAAATGCTATACGTAAAAGGAATCATTGCAATAATAAAAAACGCTGGAAAGCTTTCACTTAAGTCTTTCAAATCAAGATTACGAATATTTTGCAGCATCAACCCGCCAATAATCATTAAAATCGGTGCAATGGCACTATTTGGAATCAGCTTAATAACAGGAATAAAAAATGCAGAGAGTAAAAAGAGCAATCCAGTAATGATTGTCGTTAATCCCGTTCTGCCTCCTGCAGCCATACCAGCCGTGCTTTCAACAGTTGCCACAGTTGGACTTGTTCCAAATACCCCAGATAGCATCGCTGATATCGAATTTGCCTGGAAAGCGCGAGTAAACCTATCGGAACGATTAATAAATGAAACATGGCCATGAACCAAACCGATATTTTCAAATACGAGAACCATCGTTAATGAAAAGACCGCAATCCAGAAAGTAATTGATAAGATATTATCAAATGACATGGCACCAAAAACGTCCATATAATCCGAAAATGTGAATGCCTTCTCCTCTGTTTGCGTAAAGTCAATCAAGCCAAATAACCATGCAATCACTGAGCCCGCAACAACCGTAATCAAAAAGTTACCCGGTGTATTGCGCATAAAAAGAATAATGGCTATCAGGAAAGTAAGAATGGTCGCAAGCACTTGCGGTTCTCCAAGCTCACCAAGAGCAATGATTGAATTTGTCCCTTTCTCGACAATCCCGCCCTTTTCTAGTCCGATCAGCATTAAAAATAAGCCAAGTCCCACAGTAATTGCTTCCTTCAATGATTGTGGAATGGATTCACTTAAGACAGTCGAAAAACGAGAAAAGGCAACAAAAGTAAAAATTAAACCAGAAACAAAGACGACGGCTAACGCTTCCTGCCAAGACATCCCCATTGATTGAACAATGGTGTAGGAAAATAATGCATTAATCCCCATGCCTGGTACAAGTAGAATTGGCACATTTCCCCATAAGCCCATTAATAGGCAGCCAACAACAGAAGTGATAATTGTTGCAAAAATAGCTGCTTCAAGTGGAATTCCAGCTTCCGATAAAATCAGTGAGTTAACGGCAATAATGTATACGATTGTAAAAAAGCCAATCATCCCTGCCGAAACTTCACGTTTAATCGAAGTCTGATTTTCCTCAAGCTGAAAGAAATGGGTAAACCAGTTTTTCTTCATGATGAAACGACCTAACTATTCAATTAGCCCTCTCCCTACCCGCTCCCCCTGAAAAATTCAGGTGAGCCACAAGGCATTATTTTAACAAAAATCTTTCACTTTGCCAATAGGTAATGAAACTTTTTTATACTCTGTTACGTATAGAATGATATCTTAGGAATGGAAGGATACATGGACCGTGAAAGAAACGAAAGAACAATTGCTAAATGAACTGAAAAAGAGTGAGGATTGGGAAAAGGATCAAAGTGATTTATGGTTTTGGGAGAAAATCGGGCGTCTCCCCTTTAAATTATTGGACAAATTCACCCCTGCTTTTTTGCAAAACAAAATCGGTGTTATCTTGGATGAATTAGGTCAGTACGTACAATCCGGCGGAAGCTATTTAAGCTCCGTTTCCTCCGTTAAGTCGTATTACCCGAATCACGATGTGGAAAATTTAGACGATGTTTCAGTGATTCCAATTCTTGAAATGGATCAGGCAGTAACAAAGTTAACCGGTAATCGCAAAAGACTCGCCACTGTACAAGGTGCGAGTACGGGATTTGGAGGCATTTTCACTCTAACAATAGATATTCCTTTACTGCTTGGGATGCAGTTAAAAACCCTTCAGGATATTGCGATTTGCTATGGCTATAATCCGAATGATAAGAAAGAAAGAATGTACATTGTTAAAGTCCTTCAGTTTGTCTCTTCCGATATTGTTGGCAAGAAAGCAATTTTAAATCAGCTTTCTCTCATTGACTCTCCAGAAGATGAACAAGCAAAAAGAGAAGTGATCTCTGAACTGCAAGGATGGCGGGAAGTCGTATTTACTTATCGAGATCAGGTTGGCTGGAAGAAGCTTTTTCAGATGATTCCAATTGCTGGTTTGCTATTTGGAGCTTTTATCAACCGCTCTGCGGTTAATGATATTGCTGAAGCAGGTATGATGCTGTATCGCAAGCGAAGAATTAGAGAGCGGTTAGCTGATTAATATGTAGTTGATACGCTTTCGAGTTATAAACATACCCGATGTCCCTGGAGAAGAATTGCGGAGGATATTTAAAATATTATTATCTTAGTTTTGTCCTTCATTCACTGGATGAAGGACTTTTCAATAGATTTTTAGCCAGGTTTTGTCTTTCATTCGTTTAATGAAGGACTTTTCAATAGGTATTCAACCAGGTTTTGTCCCTCATAAACACTTGATGAAGGACAAAATTCATCCGGTTTCACTCCAATTTTACAGCAGTTTTAGGATTTCCTTTTCTAATTCATCTTCCTTTACCGGACCCATTACTTTTCTTCTTATGACTCCATCCGAGTCAATGAAAAAGCTTGTCGGATAGCCAATGATTGCATAATCATGAAAGACTGCTCCTTTTTCATCTAGCGGAATTGGAAACGTCAGTTTGTATTCATCTACAAACTGCCCCACATGCTTTGGGTCTTTTTCTGAAGTTGTTACATTGACAGCCAGTATTTCAAACCCATCTTTCTTATATTTTTTATAGAGCTTTTCCATATGAGGCATTTCATCCTTGCAGGGCGGACACCATGTCGCCCAGAAATTTAGGAGAACAGGTTTCCCAATATAATCACTTAACTTCACTGTCTTCCCATTTAAATCAACGAGCACAAAATCAGGTGCTCTTGTTCCCTCATTTAATCCCATTGGCAGCTCGCTGGCATTCTCTAATTTTTCATATTTTTCTATTGGTTTCATTTCTTTATTGTTGTCGTTAAAAATAAATCTATCAGCGATGAGTAACAGGATAATGACTATTGCTGCTGCTCCAATCCATTTCTTCATGCACACACCTCATTATGATGAATCCTATATACTTTATCATACATGACCGTTCATCTAATGACTATTATCGTGCACTCTTCTTCCGAATTTTCAACCTAGAAAAGATATAAACAATTTCTTCCATCAGTTATTCAATATAGGATTTTTGCGAGAATAGCAAATATATTTATTTTTTGTTCATCACTTAAACTTTTTTCGAAGGATAGAACGGGAGTATTCGGATCTTTAATTTTATTCTCCCATTCAAAAGGCATTAAACCCTTTTGAAGCCGAGAAATCATTTTTTGATGATGGAAAAATTGATAGTCCATATACAAAAGTGTACGTGATACAACGATTTCTTCCCCATTGCTTTCAAAAATAGATTTCATTCGCCTTTCGTCCAATTCTTCGATGATATTTATTAAATTCCGATCTTTATCCATTATTGCTATCTGCCTTTTATATAATGTAAAGTTTGCAATCAAATTGTTTGATCCATCATAAAGCCCATACTTTCTTTCAAAAAGCTTGTCCAAGAAACGTGGTAAAAACCATTTAAAGGATAGTATCTTCCTTTCTCTAAGCTCCCCCAATAAATGCCCCTCGTTACTAAAAAATAGCAGTCTTAAAGAGGGGGCTGGTAAAAAATGAAGAAGTATATCATCTGCCTTTGTCAGTGTATGATTCATGTTTTTATTTTCCTGCTGATTCTCAGTAAATGATTTCGAACGCCTGTCACAAACTAAATAATGCTGATAACAAAAAAAACTATATATGAGAAAGGGAAGAACAACTAAAACATATCTTCCATCCCCAGCAAGCATAATTCCATAAATGATGAGAAAAAAAGAAGGAATCAGAGCAGCAAGGCTGACACTTAATGATATAGAGGCAGTTTTTCTATAGAATTGCTGTATGTTCATAAGTAAAACTCCTAACTATGGTAGAAGGAAAATCCTTCCTACTAAACTTAAAATATGCTATTAATTAATTGAATCTCTTTTATTCTATTAATAAAGTTTCTCAAACATGATTTTTAGGAGGAAAAACATGAAAAAATTCATATATTTTAGCGGATTACTGGTAATCCCTCTAATCATTATTTCGCTTATCCATATTCAAATCGTTAAAACCGCGCAACTGACTCCTCCCTCAAATATTCCGTATCTTATCGTTCTCGGAGCTAAAGTAAATGGGGAAGAAATGTCTCTAAGTCTCCAATATCGGGCAAAAACGGCTCTTTCTTATTTAGAAGACAACCCTAAAACTGTTGTCATTGTTACTGGCGGCAAAGGAAAAGGAGAAAATATTACAGAGGCAGAAGCGCTTCGCCGATTTTTCATTGAGAATCATATTAATGAAAACCGCATCCTCGTGGAAGATCGCTCCACCTCCACATATGAAAACTTAAAATTCACTAAAGAACTTTACGAAATTGATGAAGCTGTCATTGTCAGTAATGACTTTCATCTCTACCGGGCGACCACATTCGCAAATAAAGTTGGCATCACCGGTTACCCTTTAGCTGCTGAAACTCCAAAGGTAGTGAAGGCAACACTTTTTATCCGTGAATACGCAGCTGTTATTAAGATGATCATATTGGGTTCATAAAATAGAAAAAGCTATCGCGTAAACGATAGCTTTTCCTTATAAAATAAAAATAATGGCTTACCAATTAAGGATTCTGTCTTTATACCTTTTTGCATCTTCAAATCCTTGAAGATATAACTTTTCAAGCTTTCTAGGATCTCTTTCCATTCTCCCCACCTCTAAAGCTTCTTGCGGCTGAATGATTAATACATTTCCTTTTTTCTCTTCTTCTTCAAGATAGCTGATTGTATCATTGTATTTTTGATAACGACTTGCCAGTGCAGCCTGCAAACCGTTATATTGAGGGTATTTCCTTTTGACAAGAAATTGAAATTTTGAAGGCTTCTTTCTGTATCCTTTGTTTCTAGTTAAGATAACTACCGATCGATTGAAGCCATCCAGCTGAGCTTTTTTTATTGGGATTGGGTCACTAATTCCACCATCAAGCAAGGTGCGATTATTAAACTGCACTTCAGGAGCAATAAATGGCAAAGAGCTTGATGCTCTAACAATTTTGAGCAGCTCATCTCCATAATCCTTTTTCCCAAAGTATATGGGTTCCCCTGTATGACAATCAGTCGTTCCAATCACAAATTCCGCATGATTGCCATAAAATTCATCAAAATGATAGGGAACATATTTATTGGGAATCTCATCAAAAATGAAGTCCATTCCAAAAAATTGCCGGGACTTAATGAAGTTTCGCCATGAAATATAGCGGGGATCTGACACATACTCTATATTAACAATTTTGTTTCGTCCTTTTTGTTTAGATAGATAGGAGGCAGCAACACCTGCACCAGCGGAAACGCCAATCACATAAGGAAAATTTATTTCCTGATCCAAGAAATATTCTAGAACCCCAGCAGTATAAACTCCGCGCATCCCTCCTCCTTCCAAAACAAGTCCAATATCATTCATCACCGTTCGTCTTCCTCTCGTATATCAGTTTCGCTTAATATCTTACCAAAACTTTTGGTCAAGAGGATAAGAATTTGCTTTAAGGAAAAGCATAAATCTAAGCAAGTTCTCTTCGGCGAAAAATGACAATGCTTCCTCCTAATAACATAATGATCCCGAAAACGGATAGAATAATTGCCGACCAAACATCTGAAGAGTTGGAGCCACTCATTATAAACGTACTTGCATAGGACAATAATTGTGCTGGACTCCATTCAACCCATTTCGAAAATGTTCCGCTGATAACGATTAATATGATAACAGCAGCGAACGAAAGAAAGCCTGCAGCACCCGGTGATTTAAGAAACGAGTTAAAGAAAACCGTAATCGTTAGAACAAAAGAAAGCCATAATCCGTATATGAAAAACGATTGGATAAAGTCAATAAAAGGAATCGTGTCAAAAAGAATGCCAACATAATACCAGGATACAAAATACCCGATAAAATAAGATATCCAAAGTAATAGCATATCCCCAGCCCATTTTGCAGTTACGAATGCCGTATAAGAAACAGGCTTTACTAATATTAAACCTGCCACACCAGTTTTTCTTTCACCTGCGATGATCCCCATAGAACTTAAAATAATCACAAGCAGGCCTAGTGTATTATATTGACTTAACGAAGCAACTAATACCTCTTCGGCAGATGGCATAGGTAATTCAATGACAGCACCATCTGGCAAATTACCAAGAGAATCAATTATTTGCGGCATATAATAGGCGGTAATCGGTTCCATTACCGCTATTAGAATAAAAACAATTGGAACCCATATCCATTTAAAATTTCGAGTCATCTCTAAAATCTCTTTATTTAACAAAGTTAACCACTGATTCATTTCTCTACCACCCTCATAAATACTTCTTCTAAACTTGTACGGCTAATCTCAAATTTCACAAGCGGAAGGTTTCTCTCTGCAATTACCTTCAGAAGACCAATTTTCGCAAGCTCAATATCTTCGACAAAAAAGCTAATTTTATTACTTTTAATAGTTTGGGATTGAACTTTTACAACATCAGTAAATAGTCCCGCATATTGTGCAGCATCCTCTTTGAACTCAAGATCTATTTTTGCCTGCTGATGCTTATCCCGAAGCTGTTCCATTGTACCTGACTCTACTAATCTTCCATTATGAAGAAATAGAATTTCATCACATACCTCTTCTGCATCATTTAGGATATGTGTTGAAAAAAGAATGGCTGTTTCCTTTTTCAAGCTTCCCATTAATTCCAGTACTTCCCTACGTCCAAATGGATCTAGTGCAGAAACTGGTTCATCTAGGATTACTAATTTGGGACGGTGAATAATTGCTTGGGCAATCCCCAATCTTTGCTTCATCCCCCCCGAATACTTCCCAATTCGACGATTTTTCGCTTCTTCAATGCCGACTAATTTCAATAACTCCTGAGCTCTTATTTTTGAATCTTTTTTTGATAAACCAGAAAGCTTCCCAGCATATTCTAAAAATTCCCTGCCGGTCATCCAGTCATAAAACACCGGATGTTGTGGAAGAAAGCCGATTAAATGACGAAAATCATCTCCATTCCGAGAACCTGAGAAGGTTATTTCCCCGCTTGTTGGCCGTATTAATCCTGACAGCATTTGTAAAGTAGTTGTTTTACCAGCTCCGTTCGCTCCTAGCAATGCGATACATTTCTTATCCATTAATTCGAAGTCTAGCCCTTTAATGACCTCATGCTTTTGATAATCTTTCTTGAGATTCTTTACGTGTACAACTGACATTAATTATTTCTCCTTCCAATTACAAAATAAAGAATGGGTCCGACAATATTTACGAAAAGGATAACAATTATCCACACCCATTTTGGTCCGTTTACTTTTTCAATCCGCACTAAATCTATAATGGCAATGGCCAAAAGTATCAGTTGTATCAAAATGATTGGTGCTACAATTGGTATAATAAATTCCCAATTCACTTGTGATAGTTCCATCTCAAAAATCCCCCTTTGCATTTCCTGCTTAATTACCTANNNTTAAAAAAAAAAAAAAAAAAAAATCCCAGAGATGAGATCTCTAGGATTTTTAAAATTATCTAATAAGTCTGAAGACGAGAGGAAATCGATATTCCTTCCCTTCGTATGCTTTAACTGCAGCAATTATTGTAAAAACAAAAGCTGCCACACCAACTGCCCAGATGGTAATAAAACCGATTAGTACAAACATAAGAAATACGCTAATGATGGAGTATACCCCATAAGAAATAATAAAGTTGAAATACTCTTTTCCATGATAGTTAATATACTCAGACTCATCCTTCTTTAGCAGCCAGATCACCAGTGGTCCGATAATAGTTGTAAAGAAACTTGACACATAAATAGCTGTTGCCAGTAATCTTTCATCATTTGATGGCATTGTTCAGCCCTCCTTTATCCTTTGAAAACTTCCTTAAATAGTTTCAAAAATAAAAATGAATCTAGGATGAGTTCTCTTATGATATTATGTACGCTTTAATCTGAAAAAAGTTTCATACATTTTTGCGGGACTAACTATTCCTTCTCTCTGTGCTTTACCTAATTTCAGTTCTTGTTTGGGACAACTTGAATAAAATGGGTAAAGACAACCTATATTCATATATGAAGAGGATGATGGAATTTGATGTCTAAATTAGAAGCTTTTATCCTTGGGATTATTCAAGGACTGACTGAATTTCTGCCCATTTCAAGCACGGGTCATTTATATTTAGGCCGCCATTTATTCGGCCTAGATGATGCAGGTATATTTCTAGATACAATGCTTCATGTTGGCACTTTACTAGCTGTTCTTGTCGTTTATAAAAACGAAATCTTTCAGATTTTGAAGAATCCCTTTGGGAAGCTTTCCATGCTCCTAATCATTGGAACAACACCTGCTGTTATTGTTGGCTTTTTATTCAGTGATCTTTTTGATTCCATTTCAAAGACAGGCATTACAATTGGGTGGGAATTTTTAATAACAGGTCTCATTTTATGGTTTGCAGACAGCATTAAAAATGGCCGAAAGAAAATGGAATCCATTAGTTATGGGGATGCATTATTTATTGGAACCTTTCAGGCAGCAGCTATTTTTCCTGCTATTTCAAGATCTGGACTTACAATTGCGGCTGGATTATTTCGAAAGCTGGATAGAGAAACCGCTGCATATTTCTCCTTTCTGCTTTCCATTCCTGCAATTGCTGGCGGAATTGTTCTGCAATTTGCGGAGATGGCAGCCGGACATGTAGAAGCCATTTCGCTTGAAAGCCTATTCATTGCGACGTTAGCTTCTGCACTATTTGGTTACATGGCCGTTGTATACATGATAAATTTTCTCAAGAGAAAATCCTTGAAGATATTTGCTGTGTACGTTTGGATTTTAGGCTTTTCCATCCTCATTTTGCAGATGACAGGTACATTCTAAATCTTACGATAAAGGGGATAGTAAGTTGAAAGAGCTTTTCTATTCGATATTCGAAGTTTTATCACAGCTTGGTTACATAGGAATTGCCCTGGGACTAATGATTGAAGTCATACCAAGTGAAATTGTCCTCAGCTATGGAGGCTATTTAGTCAGTACGGGAACCATTCACTTTTGGGGGGCACTCGCAGCTGGTGTAATTGGAGGAACCATTGCCCAGCTTTTCCTTTATTGGATTGGATTATATGGCGGCAGGCCTTTTCTCGATAAATATGGGAAGTTTTTATTAATCAAGAAGTCTCATTTAGACGCATCTGAGCAATGGTTTCAAAAATATGGGACCGGAGTGATTTTCACTGCTCGATTTGTACCAGTCATCCGCCATGCCATCTCTATTCCAGCCGGAATCTCAAGAATGCCACTATCCACTTTCAGTATTTACACCCTGGCAGCTATGATTCCATGGACCGTATTATTCCTATTATTGGGTATTCAGCTTGGTGATCATTGGCGTGAAATTAAAGAATATGCCAAACCAGTTCTACTCCCTATTAT
Source organism: Cytobacillus praedii (assembly GCF_001439605.1). Lineage (GTDB taxonomy): Bacteria > Bacillota > Bacilli > Bacillales > Cytobacillaceae > Cytobacillus > Cytobacillus praedii. The sequence goes on along the minus strand of NZ_LMBX01000010.1, from coordinate 130,551 downwards.
TTTTCTTGCTTTTACATCAGTCGTCATTTATTTTCTTTATAAACAAAAGAAGTAAACTAAATTTATATTTCCTATCAACTTATCTCCTGTTAAAATAGTAAAAACAATTGATTATTAAGCGAGAAAGGGAAATCCATGACTAAAATCTTATTAAAAAATGCTTTCATTCATCCAATTACGTCTCCTGCTTTTCATGGAGATGTATTAGTAGATACAGGTAAAATATCAAAGATCGGGAAATTCATCAAGACAGATTCGGATGTAAAGATCATTGACTGTAACCGCAGTTACTTATTCCCAGGTTTCATTGATGTTCATACACATTTAGGCTTGTATGATGAAGGGACAGGCTGGGCAGGCAATGATGCGAATGAAACAGCAGAAGCTATGAGTCCTCATGTTCGTGCAATGGATGGCGTTTACCCTCTAGATCCAGCCTTTTCCGATGCAGTTAAGCATGGAATTACAACTGTTCATATTATGCCTGGCAGTGCCAATGTGATCGGTGGAACTACATCCGTTATAAAAACCGCTGGAAAGAATATTAAGAAAATGATTGTTCAAGAAACGGCTGGATTAAAAATTGCTCTTGGTGAAAATCCGAAGCGTATCCATAGCCAAGGAAATAAGGATTCTATCACTCGAATGGGAATCATGGGCATGCTCAGGGAAGCGTTCTATGAAGCTAGTCAATTATACCACCCGGATTCCTTAAGAACTGCACCCATTATGCAGGCATTAAATAGAGAGATCCCTGTGCGAATTCATGCTCATCGTGCAGATGATATTATATCAGCACTTCGATTCGCAGAGGAATTTGATTTAGATTTGCGGATCGAGCATTGTACGGAGGGCCACCTTATTGCCGAGGAATTAGCTGGACTGGATTTAAAAGTTTCTGTTGGTCCGACTTTAACGAGAAGGTCAAAGGTTGAACTGAAAAATAAAACGTGGAAAACATATCAGGAGCTTACAAATCATGGAGTTGAAGTATCAATAACAACCGACCATCCTTATATACCAATACAGTATTTGAATGTGTGCGCATCCATTGCTGTACGTGAGGGATTATCTGAACAAAAGGCATTAGAAGGAATTACTATTCTTCCTGCCAAAAACCTGCGGATTGATCACAAGCTTGGAAGTATTGAAGAAGGAAAAAATGCAGATTTAGTTCTTTGGAGCCACCACCCCTTTCATTATCTTGCAAAAACAAAATGGACAATGATCAGCGGTATTTTTGAATATGAAGAAGCCTGAATTTTGTAGAAATTCGCTGTAGAATTTTGCCACAAAATCGCAATAAAAATAAGTAAAAAAACTATTTCCTTTTTTATATTTTTTTAGTATTATACGATAGTGAAATCGTTTTTTAGCAAATGAAAAACATAATATCGGTAACGATAGAATAGGGAAGGCAAATGGTGCGCCACCAGGTATACTGGTTCTAGTGGGTTCGATTCCCACCCCGAAATTTTTTAGCAACATACAAAAAATTTCGAGGGTGGACCGTATGCTCTATTTGGCATGGAGTAGGAACGTCCTCATAATGGAGGGATAACCTATGCTCAAGAAACGTGATTTCCAAGAATGCCATGAACTGTATGATTTAATGACGCATCCTGATGTCTTTCCTTTTGTGCGCCAAAAAGCCTATTCCTATGATGAATTTGTATTTATGACAAAACAAACGATTGAAGCAGAAGAACGTGGAGAACTTATTTCACGCACGATTCTTGACGAATGGGGATCTCCAATTGGGACGATTAATCTTTTTGATATTCAAGAGAATGCAGGTTTTTTAGGCACCTGGCTTGGAAAACCGTATCATGGAAAAGGCTATAATAAGGTAGCAAAAGATACATTTTTTAATGAATTATTCTATGATATGGGAATTGAAACCATTTTCATGCGGATTAGAAAAGAAAATATTCGTTCCCAAAAAGCTGCAGAAAAACTTCCATATGTCATTTCTGCCAATCAAACAAGAAAAGCTATTTATGATCAGCTTAATGTAAATGGACCGATATATAATTTATATGAGATTCCAAAGGATCTATACACGCTGGATGTTTTACGAAACGGCGCTGCCGATGTTCAAGAGTCCTCACATCTATTGGAAGCTTAGTATTTGCATATTTCAAGCCAATTTTTTAATTAAAATTGGCTTTTTATTATTAAGGGCTGCCCATAAATAGGTGCAGCCCCTAATCCGTTACATTCGATTCCAATTCATTTGCCCTCTCGCTGATCCCCATCTGTGACATTAGTTCCTCTAGTTCTTCGTTTGTTAGTGTTTCAAAGCGGCCATCGTGAAATAACACTTGGGTCTGATTTGGATTAATTCTGTTTAAATTAAAATTCATGACCTTCTCTCCTTCATTAACAGTTCCTTCAATTAAATTGACCTTTTCATTTACTACATATATTTCTCATATGAATTTCATTTCATTCATGATTTTTAAAAGTTCACATAATTGCAAAATTGTTATGTTTTTTTTCTAAAAAAAGAATATACTAACCCGCAATCCTAATTTCCGAAAACTGAACAGTCCTGAAAAAAATATGCTATAATTTCTTTTTGTACTGAAATAGAAAGAGGATAAATTATATGAATCAAACATTCAACAAAAAAGGAAAGATCAAGCAGCTGCTTATAATCTTGATTCCCATTCTCATCACTCAACTTGCTATGTATTCAATGAGTTTCTTTGACACGACTATGTCTGGTCATTACAGTTCAAAGGATTTAGCAGGGGTAGCGATTGGTTCTTCGCTTTGGATGCCAGTCTTCACTGGTCTTAGCGGGATTCTCCTTTCCATTACACCGATTGTTGCCCAGTTAATCGGTGGCAAAAAACGGGATGAGGTTGCAAATTCGGTTATCCAAGGGATCTACCTTGCGATCGCCATGGCTATCATTGTCATCATTGCCGGCAGTTTTGCGCTTAATCCAGTCTTAAATGGAATGAGTTTGGAATCCAAGGTTTACGAAACAGCCCGTGATTATTTGATTGCTTTAAGCTTCGGAATGATTCCTTTATTTATTTATAGTGTTCTTCGTTCTTTTATTGATGCACTTGGGAAAACACGTGTGACTATGATGATCACTCTACTTACCTTGCCAATCAATGTGATCTTTAACTATCTCCTCATTTATGGTAAGTTAGGTTTTCCTGAACTAGGAGGGGTTGGAGCAGGCTATGCAACGGCAATTACATATTGGGTAATTACAATTATTTCAATTTTTATCATCCATAAGCAAATCCCGTTTTCTGGATTTGGGATATTCCAAACATTCTATCGAATCTCTCTTGCCAAGTGGAAGGAAATTTTGATCATTGGCGTACCAATTGGCTTTTCTATCTTTTTTGAAACAAGTATTTTTGCGGCGGTTACACTATTTATGAGTGAATATAACACGGCAACAATTGCAGCACATCAGGCAGCACTAAACTTTTCCTCTTTTCTCTACATGATTCCATTAAGCATTTCCATGGCATTGACCATTGTTGTTGGATTTGAGGTAGGTGCAGATAGATTAAAGGATGCAAAAGAATATAGCTGGATAGGCGTTTCTATCGCGGTCTTCATGGCATTTGTCTGTGGCGTGATTCTCCTGTTCTTTCGTTCAGAAGTTGCGGGTATTTATACGAAAGATCCACTTGTTATTAAACTAACAGCCCAATTTTTAATTTTTGCAATCTTTTTCCAGCTATCAGATGCGATTCAAGCTTCTGTACAAGGAGCCTTAAGAGGCTATAAGGATGTAAACATCACATTTATTATGTCACTGATTTCCTATTGGATTATCGGCTTGCCTGTGGGCTATTGCCTGGCAAACTTTACAAGCTGGGGAGCGTTCGGCTACTGGATTGGATTAATTATTGGGCTGGCTGCGGGTGCTATCTGTTTATCAAGCAGACTTATTTTCATACAGAGAAAAAGATTGAACATTAAATCTGCTGAATAAAAAAGACAGTGGAAGAAAAATCTTTCTTCCCTGTCTTTTTTTATCCTAATCCCTGAATACCTTACCTAATACATCTTTACCACCGGTTACAGATATCACGCTTCCCGTTATAAAATCGGATTTTTCATCAATTAGAAATTGAATAACCCTGGCAATATCCTCCCCTGTTCCTGACCTGCCAACGGGTGAATTCCCATCCATGCCTTCAAGGGCATTAAGAATTCCTGTTTCCTTCCATTCGCCTGTTATATCACCAGGACAAACCATATTAGCTGTAATTCCGTTTCCTGCTTCCTCAAGAGCCATTGTTTTTGTTAATGAAACAGCTCCACTTTTTGCCGCAGCAAAGGCTGAACGGTATATCCAGCCTGGGGCTGTCTCTACACGATCAAAGCCAATTGTTATAATTCTGCCCCACTGTTCTTCTCGCATTTTAGGAAGTAATAATTTGGATAAATAAAAAACAGCGTTTAAGTTCCCATTAATAATGTAATGCCAGTTTTCAAATGAGTACTCAGTCATCGTTTTTCTTTCATGTATGTAAGGGCCAGCATTATGTACAAGAATATTAATCGTTGAAAAAGCTGAAAGCGCTGCCGCTGCAATCTTTTGGCAATCTGCTACATCACATATATCACCGCTTACAGCAATATTTCTTGTTCCAAATCTTTCAGACAATTCACACGCGAGCGATTCAGCCCTTTCCTTGCTGTTTCGGTAATTAATCACTAAATGAATCCCGTTTTGAGCAAGTATAAACGCTGTTTGTCTTCCGATTCCAGTAGCCCCTCCAGTTATTAATGCGGCTTTTTCTCTCACAAGCATACCCCACAGTAATATAGCTTTTTAACTAATATATTATTCGTAACCATTCGGATATGCAAATGAAATGAATTTACCTATTCTCTCACAACTTTCCTTAACGATTAGGTCATACTTAGCATAATATGAAAAGAATCCATATTTCCTTAATGACTTTTCCTGTATTTGAAAGGATGATACCCCATGTTTCCTTGGAATCTCTTTCCATTTCATAAAGATGCTAAAAAGGCGATGCAGCAAATAAACTCTGAAGATATTAATAAATATATCCAAAACATGATGGGACAAATGATCCCCGAACAAATGCAGGGGATGATGAATCCACAAGATTTCATGCAAGGATTTGCAAAACAGCAAAAGCAGCCCTCCAGCGCTTCAAAACTGTCCTCTTCAGTATTTGAAACTCACGATTTTGTCTATGTAAGAATCCCGTTGAAAGAAGAGGAATGGCGGAAGAAATTGAGGCTTTTTCATACATCAAACCAAATGATTATTGAGCATATTCCAGAATATGAAGATAAGCATATTATTACACTTCCTGCACTTGTCAAAAAAAAGGGAACAACTGCACATATCAAGGACGGTATACTTGAAGTGAAAATTCCCAAAAATGTAGATATGCAGTTCTCTGAAGTAGATGTTACTGATGATATTTCATAAAATCAAATATGGAAGCGCATTGATCAATCCGACAAGCATAAGATGAGCATCACAGAAAGGTGTTCTGTATCATTCTGGGAAGTTGGATTTAGACCTAAGAGGGGGTAGGAGCACCTCTCTTTTGCTTTTGCTTATGCTCTTGTGAAGTAACTGCTGCTGGAGCGTTTCTTGATTTGCTGAATGTAGGATCACCTCATCACAAAGTTATCTGCAATATTTGATTATATAAATTCCTAGAAAATAAAAAGAACAGTCCCAAATGGAACTGCTCTCTTTGTTGTTATTTACTTATTTTCCAATAAACATTTGTGTCCAATAGTTTCCATCTGCAACATAGCCTACTCCAAGATGTGTAAAGCTTGCATTTAAAATGTTTTTACGGTGTCCTTCACTGTTCATCCATGCGTTCACTACTTCTTCAGGTGTACGTTGTCCCATGGCAATGTTTTCACCAGCTGACTTATACGTGATACCGAATTGCTTCATCATATCGAACGGTGATCCGTAAGTTGGGCTGTTATGATCAAAATATCCTTTAGCTTTCATGTCAGCTGATTTCGTACGTGCTACCTTGCTTAATTCAACATCAAGCTTTAATGCAGGAACGCCATTTTTTGCACGTTCTTGGTTTGTTAATTCTAACACCTTTTGCTCATACGCACTTACTGATGAAGATGCAGGTGTTGAAGGCTGTGTCTGCGCTGGCTTTTGAGTTTGAGTTTGCGCTGGCTTTTGAGTTTGAGTCTGTANTTTTGAGTTTGTGTCTGTGCTGGCTTTTGAGTTTGTGTCTGTGCTGGCTTTTGAGTTTGTGTCTGTGCTGGCTTTTGTACTGGCTGTTTAACAGCTGTTTGCTGATTTACTTGATTCATATTCCAAGTAATATTGTATTCTTTCATTAATTTTTGAATCTCACTATTGATTTGATCCTTATTAAGGATAGTAGATTGATTTATTTTAACAACTTGTTGTGGAGTTGGGCAATTTGCTGCCGCGTCCGCCTTGTTAACTACTGGATTAGATACTAATAATGCTGCTGCAGCTGCTACTGAAAAAATTACTTTTTTATTCATTATATAAATCCTCCCTGATGTGTTTGGTTTATTTTTTGTAGTGCTGTGTAACTTGCACAATCATCATAACACACGGTTTCTAGTAATATTTTAGGAAGGATTTTACATTTAACTAATTTACTAGCAATTATTAGAAAATTGAATGGTTGAAAAAATACTAGAATAGGTGATAATCCTTTATTTTACTAGTTTTTAGTATGAAACTTACGGTTAATTTCCCCATGGATAGGATTTACATATATGGCTCTCCAATTAGGAAACTTCCAGTTTAATACTAGAAAATTAGTATTGACAGTTTTTTTGACGGTGTATTTCTTTTACTTATATTACGCGGATATTACATTTGTGAATATACAATGATGGATAGAATGGAAGGAATAGGAGAAACAGCACCTAAAATCTAAAAAAGCAGCCGCTTGGCTGCTTTCTTTAATGATCACCATTATGTTCTGCTTCTTCCTCCTCCATATTCATCTTCATTTCGGAGTCATCTTGCTCTGGTTCACTAGGCTGACCGATGACGAATTCTTTTTTAGGCATACTGTGCATATTCTTTGCCGTAACATGAGAATAAATATAATAAGTTCCTTCCTCAGTGAAGCTTTTTTCTAAACGATAGATGCCATTTTCTGCGTGCTCGACTGCCACTTTTTCATGGTTTTCATCATTTGCCCGCCAAATTTCAAATTTAACTTCCTCGGCGTCTGTCACTTCTTCCTCTCCATATGTAACGTTCGCCTCAAAAACAACTGGTTCATTTACTTCAGCTTTTTCCGGATTAATCGTTAATTTCACATCTAGAATGGCTGGCTCTTCTTCCTTACTCTCTGATGAACATGCTGCAGTAAAAACTGCAGTTACTAATAAAACGAGCAGTAATAATATTTTTTTCATTCGTATAATCCCCTTTATATTAGTCTTGCTTTACTGTCATCTTAACTCTAAGTTGTGTGGTATATGTGAAAAAACATTTAAATATCTAGAACAGGTAGATTGATTTGTACCATTGTTCCTTTTCCAAGCTTGCTATCAATGATTAATGTACCGCCATGAAGTGAAATTAGTTTCTCAGCAATTGCGAGCCCTAAGCCTGTACCGCCATCTTTTCTTGTTCTCGCCCGATTTACACGAAAGAAACGCTGTTTGATTTTATGCATATCCTCAGCAGGTATCCCCACGCCAGTATCCGAAATTTCAATTGAGCATCTTTCATTTATTTTATACATCTTTAATGTAATCCTGCCGTTATCGGTATAGCGAATAGAATTATCGAGAATATTTTGAAGGACTTGTTCTATTCTGCCAGCATCCCCATTAATGATAACGTCGGGATCTACTTCGAAATTAAATTCGATTTCTTTTTCTCTCATCTTTAAAATGTATTTCTGAACAGCATCCTCTATTAACTGACCAAGTGGAAGTGGGGTTTTTTCAATCTTGAATTCATTCGAATCGAGCTTTGAAAGATCAAGAAGATCTCCTACAAGTCTCTCCATTCTTCCTGCTTCCCTATGAATTAAGCTTAAATATTTGCTCTGATCTTCTTCTTTAATTATTCCAGTATGTAAAGCATCACTATACCCTTTAATGTAGCTAATCGGGGTTCTTAATTCATGAGATACATTTGCAAGAAACTCTTTCTTCCGTTCGTCCTCTTTTTGAATGGATGAAGCCATATGATTAAATGCTAGAGCAAGCTGGCCAATTTCATCCATAGAATCATTCTTAATTTTTACTGAGTAGTCACCCAGTGACACTTTTCCTGCTGCATCCTTCATATCAATTAACGGCTTTGTCAGTTTTCTCACCAGCATCGTCCCTGTAAAAATGGCAAAGACGAGAAATAAAATCCCTGCAATCATCCACAAATAAGCAAAGTCTGTCGTTACCTCTGATATTTTTGCTAAAGGGATGTAGAGATATATAATGCCTTCCAATCGATTTTCGTCCAATAAAGGAATGACAACTGCCATTATTTTTCTATCAAACCGCTCTTCGTAGCCTATTTTCTTGACTGGTTTCCCTTTAAGCAGTTTTTCTCTTTCCGTTCCGCTGATTAATGTTTCATAATCAATATCAAAAGGAAGACATGCGCTTAATTCTCTTGGATTACTAACAATAAATATTTCTGTTTCGGATTTTGAACTATACCAATCAATCCTATCCTTTAATTCATCCGATAAAGGACCACCTTCATACTCAGCAGCAAGACGGCGTCCTTCTTCGAGTAAATTTTCTTCGACATTTTCAACGTAAAGCTTTTCATAAAAAAGATAAGACAAAAAATAAGAGTAAATAATCGTAACAACGATGGCAGCCGTGATTGTCAGCCAAAGCTTTTTTGCAATGCTATCCATGTTGAATATCATTTTGCCTGTACCTCAAATTTATACCCAATTCCCCAAACGGTTTGAATATAATCAGCTACCCCAAGCTTCATTCGGAGGGTCTTAATATGTGTATCTACAGTACGCAAACTTCCTATGTAATCCATTCCCCAAATATTCTCCAACAGCTGCTCTCTGCTCAAGGCTTGGGCATAATGATCAGCAAAAAAAAGCAATAGCTCGTACTCTTTCAGTGTAAGGGCAACCATCGTATCAGCAACCATTACTGTTCTGGCCATTCGCTCAATGACTATTTCACCTAATTGTACGCGCGACTGTGTCTCATTAGCAGTCAATCCAGCTCTTCTTAAAACAGCCTGTATCCTTGCAATCATTTCTCCTGGACTAAATGGTTTTACAATATAATCGTCCCCACCTAGCTGGAATCCTTTCACCTTATCCCATTCCTCGCCTTTTGCTGATAAAAAAATAATCGGAATATTGTACTTCTCCCTTATTCTCGCACAAACTTGAAAGCCATTTTCATCAGGCATCATGATATCAAGGATAATCAAATCGATTTTTTTATGAGTTAATACTTCATATCCTTCCTGTCCACTCGAAGCAAGATAGCAATGAAAGCCAGAGTTTTCGAGATACATTTCCGCAAGATGACGCATATCTTCCTCATCATCGATTATTAAGATATTTGTTTGCACCATTATTTTCTCTCCCTCACTACAATTTGAAATGGTCCATTTCCGACGGAAATCGTTTTATTTATTTTTAGATTCTCTGCGTCAATGATGTGAAGATCATTGCTATCATAACCTGCTATGATCAGTTGATTATCAATAAGAAGCATTTCAAAAGGATTTGCTCCAACAACTATCGAATCGAGCACATTTCCATCCTCATTTAATTGATATAGCTTACTCGTCCCGTGGCTTAGGACAAAAACATGATTGTCATTGCCAATAAAGTTAATGGGCATAGATGGGGCTGGAATTTTTCGTATAAATTCGCCTGAAACGGAGTTGTACACATGGATATCCTTTTCAATTTCCGCTCCCGATCCATGCCCGCCAATCCAAATTTCACCCTTAGCATCATTTAACCACGCACCCGCTGCAGATGGATGAATTGGATAACCTTCTATTTTTTTTCTTTTCACTAGGTCAATAACGGTTAATTGTTTCTTATTAAAGCTTAGCACAAAAAGCTTTTTCTCTTTCTCCGCTTCTAAGATAGTAAGTGGATTCATTTCCGTTTTTACTTGCCATTGTTCTTCCCCATTCAGATTAAAGAATCTGATTTTGTTCAAATCCTGATCAACCAGTGCAATTTTTGATCCCTGTTGCAGCAATTTGCCATTAACAATCCCTTTGCCTGTTTTCCAGCTATCGATCTTCTGTCCTCTCTTAAGTGAATAAAGATCAGCCGTTTCCACCTGCTTTCCATACAAAAGAATGGTGTCTCCGTCAGGAAAAATAATGGCTCCCGTATATGGCTTGTCCATTTCCCAATCTAGCATTTTCTCCATTTTGTCGAGGTCTATAAATGAAAGCGATTTATCTTTAATATTCACAGTTGCTGCGATCGAAAGATTCTCTTGGACTGGCGGATATTCTTTATTCGAACAGGATGATAGAAAAAAAACGGCAACCAGGAATATCACAATTCTTTTTAAACTCCGCATCATTTTCTGGAATCTCCTTCATATATACTACCCCTCATCTTACACAAAGTTTGTGATAAAAATGTGAAATGGGTTTGTGGATATTGTTATTTTATCGCTAGTTAACCCACTGAAATACCTAATTGGAAATCAAGCCCGTATAAGCCTGAAGATAGACGTTAAACCCGATTCGGCTGCAGGACCTGGCATTTCTGGCATGATTAGGTCAACTAACAATCAGCGGGGATGAAGGAACCGAACTACTGATTGAATCACTTTATATTCTCCATCATTTCAAGATGGACTTGAATAAGCAGTTGTTTATCATTTTCTGTTAAATGAGATTCCATCACTCTTTTCACAGCAAAATAAAACTTCTCGTGGGGTGACTTCCTCACTCTGGGATGAGAATTTTCATCTTTTAATTCTCTTGTTATCGCCGTTTTTAGAATGTATTCAGCTTCTTCATCTCCAGAAAGCAAACGGTTATTCCATAATGTACGATATTCTTTTAATAATTGACTGAAATTCATTTTCTTTTTCAATGTGGCTTCCTCCTATTCATCCACTTGCATCTCTCCCATTTTTACATAAATAAAAACAATTGTGCAAAAAATAGATATAAATAATTATGAAGGGAGAATGTTTTTACATGAGCTCACCATACCGCTGTCCTAATTGTAAAACAAATAAGAGCCGTTTTAACATTATAAAGCAAGTTCCTCAGTCAGTTAAAATGGATCCCCATTCCGGTATTGTTCTTGAAGAATACACCAGTGAAAATTTAAGCCCTTTTCATATGGAATATAGGGGACCAGACTATCGTGTTCAATGCGCTGCCTGCGGATTAGTGGAAGATGAAAGAACCTTTATCAAATTCGGAGAAAAAAATTAAAAGCTTGAGAGATCATCCTCTCAAGCTTTTTTATTGTTTTTTAATACTAATTGACTGTCCTCTAAAAATTGGATGCTGTCAATTTTCCAAGCACTATACGGAGAGAATCTGACTAAATTAATTTTCCCTTTGAAAGACCTTCCCCCGGAATCTTTTATAACCATATCAACCTCTATTGGAATTTCCAAACTTAACTCTTCTGTAAGATCTTCTATCGGCATAACAAGCATACGTGATAAATTTATGTTTTCTACATTTTCCAGCAAACTTTTCCATTTAATTTTCTGTAAGGAGACTGCGGAGACTATTTGAGCATCCTGCTGTTTCAACCCAGCAATAAATGCACGAATAATTTCATATGGGTCATTATTGTTTACATATTCTTGAAGCTTTCCCGCAGATTTTAAGATCATTAATTTATGTGAAAGATCCATAAAATTTGTTCGATGGGTTGTACTCCCATAAAAATGGATGCAAAAATGCCCAGGGAAGTTATTTTTTAATGCACCTGCCCCATGTGGCATTCCATGCATGGAGGCAGCTATCCATTGGTTTCCATTAATAACAATTATCGCTCTTCGCTTCCAGCTCCATTTCCCGTCATATACTTTTTTCATGATTTTTGTATCTTTTGAAGTTAAAGGCTGAACATCTGCATGATTACTTCCAGCACGTCTTTGTACTTGAAATTTCTTTCCAGTCTCAACATCCAAAACAGTGAACTTACTATACTTTGGCAGGATGTTATTTACCTTTTCCCATGGAAGCATCTCAATCCGAATACTCACATTGTCCTTGTCTGCATATATGATTGAACTATTAAATAGGACAGCAATCATTAATATAACTGTAATACGGTACATCATATTTCCCACTCAATTTCATTATTTATTTTCGAAAACCCTCTATTTAAAAAGTTTTCCAAAATGAAAGAGTTTGTATTCATAATTAATGCACAAGTGCCTTAATCATTCTGCTAACCAAGAGGAGCATGAAGTTGTTTGGCGGTAGTCCGTCTGCACTAAATAATCTTCAATAAAAAAAACGTGTTCTACTTAAACTGAACACGTTTTTTATTGGAGATTATGATTTTTTTGTTTCTAATGAACGCAGCTCCTCTTCTATTTTCATCCAGTCAATATTTTCGCCGATAAAAACCATATTAAGCGGCATATTCATATTTTCCTTCATATATATAGGCATGCCATAGGAATATTGAAACAGACTAGGAAACCTCGAAGAATGAAATTTCACATAACCTTTTATTCGATATATCGTGTCTGGAAGCCTTCTTAAAAAGGATTCAAACTCCATTTGATCAATGGAATATTTAAACTGGTACACGAATGTACTTAATTTTAAATCAGTACTTACATGTGTTTGGGCCTTATCAGTTTTTATACTTGTAGATAATTTTCTTATTTGCTGAATCGGTACTTTCGCAAAGGTTGTCAAAATAGAAAATGCATGAGAATTAAGGGCTTGGATTTCCATCGTTAATTTCGATTGCTCTCCGTCCGTTAACTCATCCGTTTTATTTAGTAAAATTAAATCTGCATGACGAATTTGTTCAATGAGCAGCTGCTGAACCTGAGGACTGAGTGTATATCGATCTAGCCAGCGTTTTCCATCGACAACAGAGATGATTCCTTTAACTTCTATTCGATCTGCGAATAGCGGGGACAAAACTGCATCCAAAACTTCAACTGGGTGCGCAGCTCCTGTAGCTTCAATGTATATGGCATCTGGTTTATCAATCACAAGCAGCCCTTGTAATTGTGACTCAAGTTTATCTTGAATCGTACAGCAAATACAGCCATCAAGCAATTCTTTTAGAGGAATGTCCTCATCGACTGCATCTGAATCAATCGAGACTTTTCCAAGTTCATTCATCATCACAGCAATTTTCCGATTTTGTTTCTTCTCTTCGGTTAGCAGCTGTTTCAATAAAGTAGTTTTTCCGCTCCCCAAAAAACCTGATAAAATATAGATCTCAGTTTTATTCATTAAGAATCCCTATCTTTCATATGATCTTCATGCATTTCAGTAATAATATTGCTTAGTTTTTTTTCAAGGACGTTTAAATTATCACTCATTAATAATCCAATCGAATGAAACATCTCTCTTTTACATTTCCAAACAGGAATATACGCATTTGGAAAGTATATATCATCCTTCTCGACACCAACTTCAAGATAAGACTCATAATTCTCATTAAAGATATCTTCCCTTGACGCAGGTCTACCTTTGACCTCACGAATCAGCTCAATGACAATTTGTTCTTTTAATTCATGAAAATCCTCTTTAAAAACATCTTCCATCTTTTGACCTAAATATTCACATTCCGATTCAATATCCATAATTTCCTGTCTTATCTGTTCATTAAGATGTGAAATTTGTTTCAAAGTAACACCTCTTTGCTTTTGCTCATGTAGCCATTTATTTTCCGTGCATAAAGAAAGCACTCACCAAAAGTTAGGAGAGCGCTTTTCTCGCAAGTAAAACTTCTATCAGTGGGGAATTCTTTCATCACCCACTGATTGTTAGAAAAACCACTGGTGCCTTTACGAGCTGTTTATCCACACTAAGAATACTAGTTCCCACTGGATCTTAATGTGGAGTCTAACAGCCAGTTAGTCTAAGGGCGAGACTATTAACTCATTTCCTGCTTCAAAATCTCTGCCGCTTTTTTTATTTGTGTGTCGTCTTTATCAAGCTTTTCTCGTAACTTCTCCATGAGAACGAGGGTAGATTGACCTGTTAGCACTCCATCCGCTTTCAGCTTTACAGCTGATTGGAACTTTTCAACAGCCGATTTTGTTTGATCATCGAAGAAACCATCTTCTCTGCCAGGATTATAACCAAGAGCAATTAACATCTGCTGGGCAGCCTTCACTTCTTTTGAAGACATAGAAAGCTTTAATTCCAAATCGGGATTAATGAAAGGCAGTGTCGCATACTCAGGCAAGGCTACTTCATAATCAGGTGTAATTCCTTTCTTATGGATCCAGTTGCCTTTTGGAGTTAGCCATTTTTCAGTTGTAAACTTCATATTAGAACCGTCAGAAAAATCTTGTGCTCTTTGTACAGTTCCCTTTCCAAATGACTTTTCCCCAACAAGTGTGATATTAGCCGCTTCCTTCACCGCACCTGCTAGAATCTCCGATGCACTCGCACTTCCTTTATCAATAACAACTACGAGGGGAATCTTTGGATTTTTAGAGCCAGTAGATTTATATTCCTCTCTTTTGCCATTGCGATCTTCTACTTGGAAAATAATTTCTCCCTCTGGCACAAATAAACTTGAAATTTTAACCGCTTGATCTAATAATCCACCAGGGTTTTGTCTTAAGTCAAGAATGAGCCCTTTCATCCCTTGGTCCTGCAATTCATTTAACTTAGTTACAAGCTCATTGGAAGTATTCTCAGAAAAAGAAGTAATTTGCACCTTTGCGATGCCATCTTCAAGCATTTCTCCATATACCGTTTCAATAGGGATTGTATCTCGGACAATCGGAACAGTCATTGCATCTTCTACTCCTGGACGCAAAATTGAAAGCTCCACTTTTGTTCCTTTTTCTCCCCTGATTAATAGTACAGCCTCTGACGAACTCATGCCTTGCAGGCTTTTTCCATCAACAGATACTACCTTATCATTTGGCTTTAGTCCTGCCTTTTCTGCCGGTGAACCTTTAATTGGAGAAACAATGACAATCGAGCCTTCTTTTTCTTGGATTTCTGCTCCTATTCCCTCAAATGAAGAAGAGATGCTTTGATGAAAATTTTTTGCTTCATCTACACTCATATAATCAGAATATGGATCCTCTAAAGCATCGACCATCCCATTAATTGCTCCATTAATTAACTTATCGCCATCTACTTCCTGAAAATAGGAGGTTTTTAGCGAATCAAAGGCAGCATATAGTTTTTGAAACTCATTCCGCTCTTCACCACTGCTATTCACTGCCTTTTGTCCGCCAATTATAAATGCAGCAGCGGTAATCCCAGCAGAAATGATTACAGCTAATAAAAGCATAATGACAAATTGAAATTTCTTCATTCGAATAATGCCAGATGGCTTTTCTGGTTGATCCTGGTTTAAATCCTCCGTTTGCAAAACCTTCACCACTTTCGTATTCCGTAAAAATTCCTCAAATCCTTATTGAATAGAATACCATTTTTTTGATAGAAAAAACAAAGTTAAGGTATTAATTACGGTTGATCACTTATATTTTCTTTACTGTTCCGAAATATTCCTCTAAAGTCCAACCCTTTTTATAAATAATTGTTGCAGCTTCTTTCCCTACATATCTAAAATGCCATGGTTCGTATTTATAGCCAGTAATTCCTTCTTTTCCTTTTGGATAGCGGAGGATAAAACCATAGAGATGGGCATTTGCTGCAATCCATTTCCCTTCGGGCGTTTCTCCGAATTGTTCAGAGAGTTCAAATTTCGCGCTTTGACTAGATAAATCCATAGTCAATCCTGTCTGGTGTTCACTTGTCCCTGGAACAGCCACTGCTAATGCAGCTTTCTCTTCTCCGAATTTATTTACCTCTGCCTTATATACTTGTATTTGCCTGTTATAGGACCGGTATCCGGAAACAGCAAACAAATGAATCCCTAGTTTTTTCGCTTCTTCAAACATTTTTTCAAGTGCTGTAGCTGCATCTTGTCGCATATAGGCTTTTTCTATATCTTGATCCCCGAAAGAGAACAATACATTTGGCCGTACTAAATCCTCTGGCGTGTAGCCGTCTGGCAGACTGAATTCCTTATTTACTAGAACCATAAAGTTTGTCGGATTTTGAATGATATTTCTACCATTCACTACCTTCACATCATTAAAAAATGCCGCTTCAAGTGTTGGTACATTTTCTTCAGACTTATTTTGATCCTCTGTTTGTTTTTTTACTTTTTCATTATTATTTTCTGCTTCTTTATCAATTACATCTGCAGTACGTTCTGTTTCATTATCATTTTTCAAAAACGGCACTTTTTCCAAGATAGGATCTAATTGACTGCATCCAGCGAGCAGCAAGCTAGAAATGGCTGTTAAAGCAACTATTTTTTTCATTTTTTCCACCTATTCCCTATAAAACTAGTAAGCATTATTTATTTTAACATGAAAAAATAACATTTTCAGAGTTAAATAATATCCCAAAAATGGAACATGCTATATAGGTATGTCTACCTGATTTTTTATTTAATAGCTAATGTGATTCCTATTTTCAATCAGCTATAATAACTTTATTTGTTGATCACAGCCACTTAAATAATAAAACTGGCTCAATGTATGAACCAGTTCACTAAACCACTCATTATTCTTTAATAGCTGCTTCGAGTGCTACCTCGATCATTTCGTTAAAAGTCGTTTGTCTTTCTTCAGCTGTTGTTTCTTCACCCGTTAAAATATGGTCGCTGACTGTCAAAACGGAAAGTGCTTTTCTATTGAATTTTGCAGCTAGTGTATAAAGAGCGGCTGTTTCCATTTCAATGGCTAAAATTTGGTACTTAGCCCATTTTTCTAATTCAGCGTTGTCGTTATAAAACATATCAGCAGTAAATACATTTCCGACTTTCAAGTTTAAACCTTTCAGCATGCCTGCATCGTATGCATTCTTTAACAGCTCAAAATTGGCCGTCGGCGCAAAATCAACTCCGCCAAATGTAAGTCGATTCATTTGTGAATCTGTTGATGCGGTCATTGCAAGAATAACATCCCTTACTTTTACATCTTTTTGAATAGCACCGCAAGTACCTACCCTAATTAAATTTTGCACATTATAACTATTCATTAGTTCATTTATATAAATTGAAATTGATGGGACACCCATTCCGGTCCCCTGTACAGAGATTCGCTTCCCTTTATATGTACCCGTATATCCGAACATATTACGAACTTCATTATAGCAAGCTGCATTTTCTAGAAATGTTTCGGCAATATATTTGGCACGAAGCGGATCTCCTGGTAATAGAACCGTTTCTGCAATTTCATTTTCCTTGGCACCAATATGAACACTCATTATGTAACCTCCATTTATCAATAAAACTTTATCTGCCATTTCCCACTATACCATATATTCCACTTATCTTTAAACGTTTATCCCAGATAAATGGGCTGTAAGATCCCTCGCTTCAAGAAGTTAAGTGAACAAAAATTTCTGAGTACAGGGTCAATAGCCTATAAACACACGATTTAACAATATGTGGTTCTTCCACTGACTGAGGTTTCACATTATATTTAAGCATTAATTTAAAGGATGCGGGTAAGCTAACAATAGCTTTTCCAAAGGAGGTTGCATTCATGTCACAAGAAAAAATGAGTAAGAAATTAAGACAGGCTGTTCAGCATGCCAATGAAACAAATCCAACATCAAGAGCAAATACTGAACCAAATACCTCTAAAACAGTAAAGACAAAAAGCAATAGATAAAGGAGCGTCATTAATGGGAAAAAAACATCGAAACCGAATCAATTCACCGAAAAAAAATAACCATATTCCAAAAGAAGCCATCATCGCTGAGCAGGAAGCACACGGGAAGGAATTTTCCGCAAGCGGAGGAAGAAAGGGGAATCCTGGTTCCAATACGGAATAGGAGAGCAAATGCTCTCCTTATCTAATTTGTATACGATTAATTATCTTCCAGCCACCAGGCTGCAATTGATAATAAAATTGCCCTCTGCGTCCTTCATCAATAAATAAAATATCACCTGTCGCAATAAAACGGCCTGAAAAATCTTTAGGAATCAGATCTGGGACATTAAATGTCGCAAATACGGAATATAAGCATTCCTCATGATCGGCCCCCTCCATGGATAGCCTGTACACTTGTCTATATCCCTTTGTTTGCCGAAATTCAGGCGTTTGAAAAATGGTCACATCAAATAGCTTTGTTTTCACCCTGGTAAGCTCTTTTAGCAATGTGTCTTCCCTCCTACATCCCTTCATTCTACTAATGAAAATAACTGTCTTTATTTAAATATCGTTTTCGCCTTTACTCGTGTCGTTTCCTTCAAAGAAAAAATACGATTTTTGTCGATTGTACATTTTATCAGTATGATAACGCTTACATTTTGTGTTTTCTTTCATATACTATTGAAAAAGGAGGCGTCTGTTCAGCATCCATCATGCAAAAGACACGCTGGATGGATGGTTGTATTATAACCTGCTGCCCCATATTCTCGAGAGCAACAAAAACACGATGTCTTTATGAAAGCTTCACTCACGTCGATGCTAGGGGGAGCTAAACTGAGTAAATAATAACTTGCTTCTTATGGGGGGATGTAATTTGTGGGTTTCCACAGCAACTAAAAAACCTTTCTTCTTATCAGTTATAATATGGTTAATTATTTCTATGCTTTCATATATTCTTCACCCTCTACAGCCTTTCCAATCGATTGCTCATCGTGGTGCATCGTTCTATGCACCAGAAAATACAATGGCTGCTTTTCAAAAAGCTGTTGATCTTGGCTTTGACTTTATTGAGTTTGATGTTCGGTTAAGCAAGGATGGCCATCTGGTTGTCATTCATGATGCTGATGTGCAAAGGACAACGGATGGAATGGGTTATATCAGAGATTTAACTGTTCAGGAAATTAAAATGCTAGATGCAGGATCCTGGTATTCCTCTGAATATACAAATGAAAGAATTCCATTACTAGAGGAGGTTTTGAAGCAATTTGGCGGAAAAATTGGATTGCTAATAGAAATGAAATCTTCGGAAAATCAGCCTCAATTGACAAAGTTATTATCAGATACATTGATAAAATATATAGATAACGGCATAAAACCTTCCACATTAAAAGTCCAATCCTTCAATATAAATGAGATAAAAAAATTCCATGAATTAACTCCAACTATTTCATCTGGAATTCTATTAGAAAAACCGCTTAATATCCTTCACTTTCAAACGTATAGCCAGTTTGCGTCCTTCCTATCTGTCAATCATCATCTCCTTTCTAAGTCAATTATTCATCAGGCAAAACAATACGGCTTTGATATTTTTTCATGGACAATAAAAAAGCAGTATCAATTTCAAATGATGCAAAGATTGGGAGTAAATGGTGTTATTTCAGATGAAGAATATCAAGAAACAAACGGCACACTCCTTACATTTATCTTTCAATGATAATGACAAAAAAAATAAGCCCTGTTCAGGCTTATTTTTTTGATCAAGAATAGCTTTGAATGATAGATTGAATTTTTTGCTGCATATGTGGAATATCGCCCTGGTTCACTGTAAAACGAAGATTGGATTCATCCATATTTAACGCTTCTGAGAATAAACTGCTTAATCCTCGCACTTTTCGATCTACCTGCATTAAAATTTCAATATCATAGGCAGAAACAGGGAAAAAAGTTATTTCTACTTCATCTAATCTCCCACGGAATGGACCTGAGACTGGAACGAATTCAAATTCTTGGATGAACGGAAGTCTTCTGCGCAAACGATGTGGTGCTTGTTCACAATCAGCTTCCCTTAATCTGAAACCTAATCCATTAATTGCTTTCAGCACGGAATCCATTATTTGATTAGGTACAACTTGGAGATAATCTTTATCAGTTGGATCCACCGCATTCTTTATATCTAAGCCTGTCGCAATCCATACCTTCGTCTTTCCAATTGATAAAGGTGTGTCAGGAGCAAGAATGAATGAGAATGGAATGACTTTTCTCTCGTTTGCCATAAGCACAAACGATTCAGTTAAACGGAATCGATCAATTTGAGCAGGAACTGTATATTTCTTATCATCTGCTTCCTTAATATACGTCGTGTTTAAAGTTAAATAAATATCATCAATTCTTTGTTCTACATTCCCCCCCTGAATTTCAACGACTCCTCGAATTTCTCCGCCTGGTACAACCGTATCGCTATCAAGCTTTGTATCTACCTTTGCCGAACCGATTCCAACACTTGCTAACATCTTATTAAAAAATGACATTTTCATACTCCTCCTAGTGATCACTTTTTATCCTTATATGAATTATACGACTGTTTTCTCTTTATGGTTTCAAAAATTAGTTTATTTTTTCATAAAAGCAAAAAATGACGAGATGCCCCCGCCATTTCGTTTCTTTTATTCTTCTTCTATTTCTTCATCAATAATGCATTTTTGTAATAAGTAGTCAAAAGTAATATCAGCAAGCTCTTCTATTTCTCCTTCAGCAGGCACATAACCTCTTTTAGTCAGCTCATGAAAGAAAAATTCTGCTATTTCTTCCGTGTCAATAAATACTTCAATTTCCCTCACAGCATCGCCCCCTTTGTAGAGAATGTATGATGTCCTTTCCATTTTCATGCAAATCATCTCTTGAAAAAAGAATTCTTTAACTTCCAACTTAAAAATATCTGATTTTCTGACATGTTCTATAAGGTCAAGCATACATTTTATCATAAGAAAAATTTTAGATAATGGAGGAAGAAAATGACTAGTCTTTCTAAAGCAATAACAGAAGTAAAGGAAGATTTAAATAAAGAAGAGAGTAAGATTCTTGTGGTGTTTAGCCGATTTTTAAGTGGCATATTTAAATTATCTTTAGGGATTGGTATCCCTTTACTAGTCTATTTAATTATGGAGTTTAGTGTCCTCCGTTAAACAGTACTTTTCCCATCATTATTGACAATTAATTTCAGCTTTCTAACAATTACACGCATGATATGCAAATATTCATCATCCTGAAACATTTCATATAAGATTCTGTAATCATTATAAATATCTAACAATCCATCTATTAGAATTCTTTTTTCTTTGATATTGGCAAGCAATTCCCTTTCTGCTTTACGAAAAGTGTTTCCTTGCTTATCTTTTATTTCGGGAAGTTTTTCTTTTTTGTTCATTAAATATAGAAGGCCTAACTTTTTTATAAAGATATCCGCACTTTCTGCATCGGCAACAAGTGTTAATTCATCTTCCCCAGCTTCAAGCCATTCCCCATCACTAATTCTCGAAAGCTCATAAATAATATCTTCCCAGGCGTCCTCTTTATAACGCCATATTTCCGTTCGAAACCCCATTATCTTGAATAAATCAGAACCATACCCCTTTACTTGAACTAAATCACCGAAAAAATATTTATATTCTATATCAATATGTTCCTTTTCCAGTACTTCCCCTTCATAATCCGATAATAATTGAAGACTGGATTCCATATAAAGACCTTCACTTTTGTTCACTTCGTAAACATACATTCCATCAAGCCACTTTACATCCGTGATTTTCCCTACTGTGCCATACATAGTGATCACGACTGTATCACCGATATTGAATTTTGATTTTTTTCGATCACCCATTTCCTCCATCCTCTCAAGTATTCAGTCGTGAGTAACTCTTTCCTGTAGTATATGCATGAAACCGAAAAATCGCTCCGGCAAAGGGGAAGTTTGGACCGTATAGAAACGAAAACACCTCATTCATTGAATGAAGTGTTTTGCGATCACTTTTCCTTAAGATTCACTATTTAAATATAAATCCCACGCCTCATCAAATATAGTCATGTTCTCTATATAAGACCCATTTAACTCCAGGTATAAGCTTACCTCATGATAATCTGATGATGTCTTCGGAAAGCTATGATCTTTATATGCATGATTAGCAAATTTACTAATAGAGTCTTTTGGATTGGGATGTCGGTATTTCATTAAATAATGGTAGAAGGTTTTTGCCATTTTATCACCTGCCTTTTGTAAAATTCGGGTTTGCTGAATAAATCTAACCATATTATATCGATTACTATAAACGAAAATGTACCTTTCCGTCTATACGAAAAAGCAACCCCGCTTTGGATTGCTTTTTTATTGAATCTTCTATTTAATTTCTATTGCCAGCGATCAGCTTTTCCTAAATCCCAATGACTCTTAATATAAGATATAAAATTTTGGGCAGGAAAAGCATGTTAAGAAATATTATAGTTCCATCCAATTAAATTTTTAATACTGTCCATTTCCTCTTCAAAATCATTTTTTACTCTTTTACCCTTGTTTTTAAACGTTAGATACCGAAGATTGCATTACTTTCCAATTCAATTACACCTTTTTTCCCCATCTTAAACACCAAGCTCTTGCTGCAAAATTACATCGCTAAGTGCATTAATTGCTTCTTTTTCATCTGAACCAGTTGCACTGATCTTAATTACTGAATTCAGCGGAATTGATAAAGACATTACCCCAATAATCGATTTCAAGTTTGCTTTTCTATTATTAAACATAATATCTAGATCACAATTATATTGGTTTGCAACCTGTACTAATAAAGATGCTGGGCGCGCATGAATACCAGCAGAATCGATCACTCTGTAATCTTTTTCTACCATCTAAACCATCCTTCCTTTTTATAAATCAATTAAGAATATTTAGTTCAAATTTATCCACACACTTTTCACTTCGGTATAATTGTCTAATGCATAGGAACCCATCTCACGCCCAAAACCTGATTCTTTAAACCCGCCAAAAGGGGATGCCGGGTCTGTCACGTTATAGCAATTCACCCACACCGAACCAGCTTTTAATCGACTAGCTAAGTAATGAGCATTTTTCACATTTTCCGTCCATAGACCAGCAGCAAGACCAAATGATGAATTATTTGCACGACTAATCATTTCATCTAGGCTATTAAAAGGCATCGCCACCACTACAGGTCCAAAGATTTCTTCTCTTGCAATTGACATCGTCTCATTAACACTTGCAAATACTGTTGGCTCTACAAAATATCCTTTTGAAGTGTGTCCGCCGCCACATAACATTTCTGCACCTTCGTTTTTACCTTTATCAATATAGTCGACAACACGGTTTTGCTGCTCTTTAGAAACCAGTGGTCCCATCTCTGTGTCTGGAGATAATCCACTTCCAAGCCTGACATTTTTAGCGTAAGATACCAAGTCAGCAACAACATGATCAAAATGATTTTTTTGAATATACACTCTCGATCCAGCACTGCAGACTTCTCCTTGATTCGCCATGATCCCAGTAAAGACCCCTGGAATTGCTTTCGTTAAATCAGCATCTTGTAAAATAATGTTTGGAGATTTACCTCCTAACTCCAATGTAACACGTTTCAAAGTGTTTGCAGCTTCTTTCATAATTTGCTTGCCGACTATTGTTGAACCTGTAAAAGCGATTTTATTCACATGTGAATGTCTGACAAGTGCATCTCCTGCAATCTCTCCAAAACCGGGAACAATATTGATTACACCATCTGGAAAACCTGCTTCAGCTACTAGCTCTGCAAGATACAGTGCGGATAATGGAGTCTGTTCAGCAGGCTTTAGTATAACTGTACAGCCTGTAGCTAGTGCCGGTGCTACTTTCCATGCCGCCATCATCAATGGGAAGTTCCAAGGGATTATTTGCCCAACTACACCCACAGGTTCATGGCGAGTATAGTTAAAATAAGGCCCTGAAACGGGAATTGTTTGCCCAACAATTTTCGTAGCCCATCCTGCATAATATTCAAATTGGCCTATTGCATTTGGAATATCATTTTCAAGCAAATCACGTAAAGGCTTTCCATTATCAAGTGAGTCTATTTCAGCTAATTCTTGTTTGTTTTTTTCTATTAAATCTGCAAGTCTATACATTAGTTTTCCCCGTTCAGCTGCACTCATCCGAGACCAAGGACCTTCTTCAAAAGCATTTTTAGCTGCATGTACCGCTTTATCAACATCTTCCGTTTGAGCCTCGCTCACATCCGCCAAAACCTCTCCATTACAAGGATTATACGTTTTAAATGTCTTTCCACTTTCAGATTCTATGAAACTTCCATTAATAAATAGTTTCTTTGTCCCTTTTAAGAACTCTGTTACTTTTGTTGAAACTTGATAGGATTGGTTCATATTTGCTGCCTCCATCTCCGTTAGATCATTGTGTATATTTAAATAAAAATCGAATATTCTGTTATTTTAAAAGAAATATTTATTTGTTAAATTAAAGGTTTTAAATACATTGCAATTCCTTAATTGCTGATTTCATCTCATTATTAAACACATAAGAGCCAGCAACTGCAATATCTGCTCCAGCTGCTTTACATAACCGACAAGTCTTGGGATTGATGCCGCCATCAACTTCAATCAGAAAACTCAACTCTTTTTCCATACGCCACTTTGCTACTTGTTCAATTTTCTCTAGGGCAAGACGACGAAATGCTTGCCCGCCGAATCCTTCATCACAAGTGAGAAATAGAACAATATCGAGTAAGTCTAAAGAATGCTGAATTGAATCAACTGATGTTTCAAGTTTTAATGCAACCCCCGCCTTTGCACCAAAACTTTTAATTTTCAGCAAAGTTTTTCTCAATGCCTTTGTACTTTCTGGATGAATGATAATGATATCTGCCTTTGTTTCTAAATAGCAATCAAGTAAACGTTCAGGTTTTTCTATCATCAAATGAACATCTAATGGTAATGATGTTAGTTTACGAATAGCTTTCACAGTGGATGAGCCCCAAGTTACATTGGAAACAAAAACACCGTCCATAATATCAATATGGATAAAGTCTGCACCAGCTGCTTCTAATTGCAGAATATCTCTTTCTAGATTAAGTAAATCAGCACTTAAAATCGAAGTTGAAACTAGCATGGAATCCACTCTCTTTCTCTATTACTTGGCAGGTTTTGGATTCGTCACTTTCTTAACATATAGTCCGACTGGAATTGTTATGACAATCAACACAATTAGGCCAATTATTCCAAACCCGCCTATTTGAGCAATCATATAATCAAATACATTTCCATTCCAAAGTGCCGTCGTTTGACCTTTTATCGTGGTAGCTCCACTATTTGCAGCCAGTTTACTAAAATATGGTGCGAACCAGCTAGCAATATAAAGAACTCCAATCATGTTTATAATCCCACTTATGATAGTCTTCAAAATATTTCCATTATGAATAATCGTTGCCATGCAGGTAAAAAAAGCTACAAAGGCTAAATCACCTAAAGGTAAGACCTGATTTCCTGGTAAAATAACTGCCAATACTAACGTAATTGGAATTAACATAGTTCCAACGATTTGTGTAGTTGGCAAACCTAACGTTATCGCAGAGTCCAATCCAATAAAAACTTCCTTTCCTTTAAATCTCTTATTAAAGAAGCTTTTCGCTGCCTCAGAAATCGGAAGCAAGCCTTCTACAATTATTTTTACCATTCTTGGAAAAAGCACCATTATAGCCACTACACTCATTAGCAGATTTGTACCTTCTACAAAATTGTAACCTGCTAACAGAGCTAAAATTATGCCAAGAACTGCACCTATTATGACTGGATCACCAAACATACCGATTTTTCCTTGTAAATAAGAAATATCAAGTTTGGAATTACGTAAAAAAGGGATACGATTATATATTTTATCTAGTATCATAAAAAGAGGGACAGTACTAGCAGCATATCCTTGTGGGATGGATATACCTTCTACTCCTAGAGATTCTTGTACTTTTTTTGCCGAATAATCAGCTGATAATAATGACCAAGTCGCTTGGATTAAGCTAGCCCCAATTCCTAGTACAATGCTACCTGTCATTAAATGAACAACTGCTCCAGTAAACGCATAATGAGAATAGTTAAAAATATCAATGTTCATCGTTTTCGTAAATCCGACTAGTAACAAAAGAATATTAAGAAGGAATACCGCCGGAATAATTAGAGCACCAACCAATGTGGAAAACGCAACTCCAGCTGCAGCACCGGATCCAATATCAATAACTGTGAGATTAAAGGAAAATCGTTCAACAATTTGATTTACTGCTGGTTCTAATCGGTCAGAGATTAATGAAATCGCCAATCCTAAACCAATAAAGCCAATCCCAACCATTATCCCGCTTCTAATTGAGCGTAATATCCCTTGCCCTAAAATCAAACCGATAATTATCAATACGATAGGTACAAAAACAGCTGAACCAAGAGATAAAAAATAGTCAATCATGCTCATATGAATCCTCCTTAATTTAATAGAATTTGCTTTATTTGTTCTTTTAGCACATCTTCATTTAACCCTATTAAAAACGGAGTGCCGACAACGATTGGTGTCTTATATTTTGATTGATCTAATTTCATCGAAGTAATAAATAAATCTGCTTCCCCATCATAAAAATCTAATTCATAAATTTGCGACTGGGTAATTGAACAACTCACTCCAAGTTCTTTAACAAACTCTTCTACTTTCTGTAAAATCATAGTGGAAGTAGCAAGCCCAGCTCCGCAAGCAACAACAATTCTCTTTTTCATATCTCCTTCTCCTTTTTATTAAAATAATCTTGCATAAGAATTGTTAATTCAACATGTGAAGATGCCTGCCTAATTTCTTGAATAATATCCTCATTTTGTAATAAACGGCTAACCCTTTGTAAAACCTCTAAGTGCTTATGGCTATCTTTTAATATAAGACCAATAATAAAATCCACTTCCAATGGTTTTAATGTTTCAATATTTTTAAACGTTATCGGTTTTTCAAGCTTAATAATGACAAGCTTTTCTGTTTTTGAATATTCGACATCTGTATGCACAAGCGCTACATTCAAATTCTGCAATTGTAAACCAGTAGGAAAGTTATGTTCGCGTATTTTAATTGCTTCCCTAAACTGTTCAGTGACATAATTTTTCTCTTCTAATTCATCAGCTATAAAATCAAAGAGCTGGCTCTGAGTTTCGAATCGCTGATTATAGAAAACTAAGTTCTCTTCCACATACATGCTGCTTCCTCCAATATTCGAGAGAGATTTATTGAATTTTATCTTTACATAGTAAAATTGCTATTAAATCCTCAGGTATAGTCATGGCCTTAAACGACTGACCACTTTCAAGTCGATCTGAATTAATAATTATTTTATATAGATGGGTTAGTAAACAACGAACTTGATTAAGATCTTCCTCAGCTACTGCAAGTAAAATAACAAATGACACGTAAGTTTCATTATTCCAGTTAATCGGCTGCTTCGTCGTCATTATGGAAATCTTTGTCTCATTTGCCATCGTTGACATTGCATGAGGAATGGCTGCCCATCCTTGAACAATCGTATTTCCTAATCTTTCTCGTTCATACACCGACTGTTTAAATGAGGATTTCACTATTTGATCTTCTTCAAGCCTTTGAATCATTTTGTTTAAACAGTCTTCTTTCGACTTTACCTCTTCATTAATGAACATATAGCGACTATTAATATATTTGGAGATTAGATGAGGAGTTAATACAACATCTTCTTGTTTTCTATTTTTTGAGGAATATTTTAAATAATAAGCATAAATCTTTTTCAAGTCAGAATCCCTCACTAAAGGTGAGACATATACAACCGGACATGTTTGTTCTTCCAGTTGAACAGATGAAATAATAAAATCAACCTTAGATAAGTCTTCGCTTTTTAGAAGAGGTTTTGCGATTAGTCTAAATTGAATATTAGATGGCAATAAATTTTTTATGCGGTGAATAATTAAGTCTGAGGTTACAAGACCAGATTGACAAACAACTAATATTTGCGACATTTGATTTTTCCGTTCAATTGCGACTTGAAAATGAATCGTAATAAAAGCGACGTCATCATCTGTTAATTTGATATCATATTTCTTTTCAAGTTTTTCCATCGAATACCAAATAATTCGAAAAAGCACACCATAATTATTCTTTATTTCATTCAGCAACGGATTATATACGTTAATAGCTGATTTTAATCGATAGATCATTGGAAAAACATGATAGATGAGAGAATCAAATAACCGATCATCTTCTTTTAAGTCAATTTCAATTGCTCTACTTACACCTCTAATCATGTCCTTGATATCTTCTGAAATTAACTTTTCAACTTGCTTATTATTAATTTTCACTTGAATCCGATGGGCAAATAATTGATTACTGAGAAAGTGATGCTCCAGTTCAGTAAATTCAAATTGCAGTTCAGAAGAGATTTTACTGCACATTTCAATTGCTAATGGATAGTTTGTTAAATATTCTGCACCCTCCAACTGTATTTCAGGAAGTTTGGTTAAATGAAAACCACGGTAAGAGCGCTCGGTTAATATCAATATAGAAATAAATAGAGACTTTATATATTGTTCTGAAATACTATTCTCCATCACAGATAGAAATTCAATAACCGCGTCATATACAGCTTTTATGATCTTTTTATCAAACAGAGGTTCAAGAATATGTGCAAATGTTGATAGGGAATTATTATTCAGCTCTTTCTCAATCAAATAGTAAGCAAATCGTTTAATGGTCCTTTGGATGGCAATCTCATTACCATTTACCCTAGTACCTTTTGCATTCGAAACAAGCTGCAGCTCCTCATCCATAAAACTGCGAATGCGGTTGATGTCTTTAATTATTGAACTCGAACTGATGTACAGATCCAATGAGAGAGATTGGTAAGTTACAGTTTGACTATTAATTAACAGCCACTTAGCGATTAGAATTTGTCGTTCCAAAGATGAAAGAGCATCCCGTTCCTTAGCCTTATGATTCGTAATTACTTTTTGAATAAATCCGTTAGATGAGGAGGTATCCCCAATCAGCTTAATTCCTTGATTCTGCTTTTTATCTATAACTAGATTATATTTCTTACAAAATATCTCTAATTTATCCAAATCATTAAAAATAGTTCTCTCTGAAACATTCAAATAATCTGCATACTGTTTCGCCGGTAAATACTCTTCTGTTTTTGAAAGAAAATCGAGTAATTTTGCTTGACGCGATGTAATATCAAACAATATTGACACATCCTTGTATCATAAAAGTCTTCGATTTCAACTTTCTGAATTACTTTGTGATTTTGAAGTCAAATTTTCCGAACGATCCGAACATAAACTTACTCTCCAATGATTTTTATATGGCAAGTTCGATCTCTAGGTCGAATTTGATCCCAATCGATAAAATAGATGTAGCCTACAAGACCTAATTGCAATTCCCCATTCTCAATAATAAATGTTTCACTTGTTCCTAATAATGTGCTCTTTAAATGTGCATCAGTATTTAACATCGTATAAGCTTCTGGACTAATCTTTCCTTTAAAGTCTTCTAATCCAACTTGAATGTGTTTCGGACCTGGATGAAAGTATTGCCCTTCTGTTGTGCATCTTGGTATGAACTTTTCTAAAAGATTGTTTAAATCTACTTGCAAATATTCATAGCCATAAAAATTTTGATCATAAGAGAATTCTTCAAAAATAATGGAACAGGTTGTGTGAGGAGATGCGACAACACAAATTCCATCTTTGATGCTACTTTTTCCAACCATATCTCGTACTTGTTGAGTTATTTCATGATAAGTAACCCGCCCTCCATATGAAGAAAGCGTCAGTTTTCCTGAATAAACCACATTTAATCACTTCCTTTTTTCTTGAAAGCTAGCAACTGCCTGGATCATTTTTTCCATCATTTCTTTTGGTTTATTTGCTTTCACAATTCCACTTGTCACACCTACCCCATCAGCCCCTAGCTCCAGGAATTCTGTTACATCATTTTCAGAACGGATTCCAGCTCCTTGTTCGACTAATATATCCGGATTCACTTTTTTAATTTTTTCAATTGTTGATGTTACATAGAGCCGATCACTTTTTTGATTATGACCTATGAGTTCTGTTGGTTCTGCCAAGATAACATTTGGGCCCAGCATGGCGATTGCTTGTGCTTCAGGTACCGAATCTGCACAAACTATTGTTAGTAATCCTACTTCTTTTGCTCGTTCAATTGCTTTTGCAATGGCCGTTAAGGTCATAGGATGGTCAGCGTGATTTAATACTACAGCTTGTACTCCTACATATACTAATGAATGCGCTGAAATATGTCCCATAGAATCACCAGGTAAGATACTGTCCATATGTTGAGCAGTAACAATAAGGTTCGGACACTCCCTTACGATGTTTCCTAATTCGGGATGCGGAGCAGTAAAAAGGAGAGTTACATGATATTGTTTTGCTAAACTGTTCGCATATCTTGCCAAATCTAGCAACTCATTCCCAATTAAGAAAGTCTTCGGATTAATAACAAAAAAAGGTGCTTGTATGTTCTCGTTATTCACCGTCTGGAACTACCTCCTTTTTCGATTAGATGCGGATTGTTTGCGTATTAAATACTGAATAGTAATGTGCAAGACATGCTTCTATACCGGAGCGTAACTGTTGTTGAATATCAAAGTAGTTTTGATCACACTTTAAATCACGAACAGCTGCATTCATTAAATCAGTAAACACATTTATTTTTACAATATTGCTTAAAGCACATCGACGAAGATTCGAATCCCCAGATGAAGATCCACCGTGTAATACAAGCGGAATAGGGACTATTTGAGAAATTTCATGGAGTCTTTCGAAATTAATTTTTGGTGTTCCTGCATAATTACCATGAGCCGTCCCAATTGAAATTGCTAATGAATCTACTAAAGTTTTTTTATAAAACTCCCTTGCATCATTTACAGTTGTTAATAGTGACTCCGTCTGCTCTAAATTTTCATAGTTTTCTCCAGAACCAACGTGACCAATCTCCGCTTCCACAACAACTCCTTTTTGCCGGGCATATGCAATAATCTCTTTTGTCTTCGCAATATTATCTTCTAGCGTATCTTTTGATGCATCGAACATGACAGAAGTAAATCCCAAATCTACCGCTTGTTTTACAAATTCGATTTCCTGACCATGATCTAAATGAAGAACAATTGGAACTTTCGCTTTATCTGCATAAAATTTTCCGAGTAAAGCAGCTTCTTCTAAACACATAACCTCATGATGTGCTTGAGCAAATGAAACAATGAGTGGGAACTCCTTATTTTCTGCAACCGATATATATGCACGCAATGTGTTCTGATCAACGAAATTTGTAGCGGGAATGGCAAAACGTTTATTTAAAGCAATTTCAAATAACTTTTTTGAAGTAACTAGCATCGCTATTTATTCACCCCCTTTTTCATGTTGTAACGCTTATAACTAGCATACTTTGTAAGCGTTTTCTTTGCATTCTGTTCTAATTCAACATTATTGATGAAAAAAGAAATGATTTCTGCATTTTCCCTGTTATCTGACAATATAAAACGAATATTGCCAGTTTATGCCGCCACTGCCCTACCATTTGTCCTGTCTTTAAGGATACGCATATAGGAACATTTATGTTTAATATGATTTGTCATTTTATAATCATAGAAAAAAGCAACCCAGATTTGGATTGCTTTTTCATTGAATCTTCTATTTTATTTCTATTGCCAGCGATCAGCTTTTGCTAATTCCGTAATCGCCCAAATGATATTAAACATTAATAATGAAATGGAAATGGGAACAGCAAGCAGCCAATTTTTCCCGAGTTTTTCTTTTATTACACCTGTAAAATAGCCGCAGAAAAACAATACAAACATCCCAGCAGCAAGCATAATCATTAAAACAATTTTCATTCCAAATCCCCCAAATTCAAATTCTGAAAAAAGAATATTCCTAACATGCTATCAATGAATGGAATTGGTACTAAAATTTATTATAAAGGGAGAAGGATTGGATTTTTCAGGAAAAATCGAATAAATTGTGAAATATGTCCTTGACTAGTTTAAGACGTGAAATCAAAATAGTTTCTTTTTAGCAGCCTAGGCTGAGCCATTAAGTTCGTAAAGCTTGTTTCCGGTCCGATTTCCTTCGTATTAATTAAAAATAATTGATCTTCAATTTCTCTTATTAGTAAATCCGATTGATAAATCATTTGACAATCATGACAAATGGTAGATGGGACATCACTTATTTTAATTGCTCTCGTGCCGTCAGGAAGCTCCCAATAAACATTATCTGTTCCCTTAGTAATATTCCTACTCTCACACCATGCACATTGATCACTCATGTTTATTGCCCCCTACTCGCTCGTAACAGCTTTTTCTTCTTGATCGTGTTTTTTATCCTTTTGCTGCTGTGCGATGAATTTCTTTTCTTTTAGTTCATCACGTTTTTCACGTTTATTTTTTAATGTTGCATGTGTTGGGTCATGCTCATATTGCTCTCTTCGATTAAGTCGTGCCAAGTCTTCAGGCACAAGATTGAATTTTTCATCATTCATTAAAGCTGCAATGCCGACATTAGATTTCTTCTCATCCATATCAGGGTATACTTCCTTGAAATACCCTTCAGCTCTTCCTGGAATATAGTTTTCTGGCTCCGGATAGGTGGTAATGACCCCTTCAAAGTTTCGCAGAACCACTTTATTAGCACTTTGGGAGATCAAATAATTTGGCTGAAGCGAAATTTTCCCTCCTCCTCCAGGAGCATCTACAACAAATGTCGGCACCGCATATCCTGATGTATGCCCACGGAGTCCTTCAATAATTTCCAGCCCTTTTGACACAGGAGCACGGAAATGGCCAATCCCTTCAGATAGATCACATTGGTAAATATAATACGGGCGCACTCTAATTTTCACTAGGTCATGCATGAGCCTTTTCATAATTGGAACACTGTCATTAATGCCCGCAAGGATGACTGACTGGTTTCCAACTGGAACGCCCGCATTTGCCAGCATCTCACATGCTTTTTTCGATTCCTCGGTAATTTCAATCGAAGTGTTGAAATGTGTGTTCAGCCAAATGGGATGATATTTTTTTAAAATACTGCAAAGGTTATCCGTAATTCTTTGCGGAAATACAACTGGTGCTCTCGTTCCAATGCGAATAATTTCAACATGATCGATTTCTCTTAGATTTTTTAGGATATATTCTAATATATTGTCATTGATTAATAGACCATCTCCGCCGGAAATGAGTACATCTCTAACTTCAGGAGTATTTCTAATATAATCGATTGCTCCATCAAGCTGCTTCTTTGGAACCCCCATGCCAATCTGGCCAGAAAATCTTCTTCTCGTACAATAACGGCAGTACATGGAGCATTGGTTAGTAACAAGAAATAACACGCGGTCTGGGTAACGATGAGTAAGTCCAGGAACAGGCGAATCTTCGTCTTCATGAAGCGGATCTTCGAGATCATATTTTGTCTTATATATTTCTTTTGAAATAGGGACTGACTGCATTCTGATCGGACATCGCGGATCATCTGGATTCATAAGTGAAGCATAATACGGAGTAATATTTAATGGAATTGTTTTCGTGGATATCCGCACACCTTCCTCTTCTTCAGGTGTAAGATTAATCACTTTCTTTAAATCATCAATAGTACGAATGGTATTCGTCAGCTGCCATAGCCAATCATTCCATTGTTCTTCAGTCACATCTTTCCATAATTCAATATCGTTCCAATAACGGCTAGGCTTGTATAAGAATGATTTCATCTAAATTCCTCCTATAAATTCTCTTTATATCTACCATGCAATTTCCGTGCCAATATTCAGAATAATCATTATAAAGTATGCTTCAGCCGTTCTATGTGATAGTTATAAAATTTTTTCACCACCATTTATTTTATTAAAGATCAAGGAAAAAATAGGAAAGAGTGCCGATTTATCGGCACTCTTTCCTTAGTACAGCGTTATAGATATTCTTTTATAGCTTAAACAAAGATGCCAGAAAATTGTCATTACCCTGCCGGTTATTAAGCGCAGTAATATTTACACCTTTTCTTCTATCGAACCCTCTAGCTGTAAATAGGCTTCTTTCAGCTGCTGAAGCTCATCTTCAGTTGCTTCCCAATAGCCTCGTGTCTGACTTTCTAGCAATCTTTCCATCATGCTATGGAGTGCAAAGCGATTATTCCTCATTAGCTCTTCTCTACGTTTCTCATCGGCAATATATGTAGAATTCAACTCACTAAAAATCCAGCTATCCACCTTATTCGTTGTCGCAGCTAATCCAATCAGGTTTTCAAATCTTTCGAGGATTTGTTGAGTACCGTGCTGTTCATGGGCAAGTAAACCATCAATCCATTTCGGATTTAATACTCTTGTTCGTACACCCCGCTCAATGGATTTTTTCACATCTTCAGTTTGGACCAATTCTCCTGTTGTATCAGAAATATAGACTGGTGTCTTCCTTCCTCTTTCAACCTCAATCGCCTTTGAAAAACCGCCAAAATATTCATAGTAATGGTCAAGATCAACTACTTCAAGCTCTAAATTACTTCTAATTTGTGACACTAGATCAACTGCTTGCAGATGAAGCTTTAACAGTTGTGAGGATGGTTTGCCGCGAGAGCCAATTCCATATACATATTGAACGTCTTCTACATAGCCTTTAGCCAAATCCGCTTCCTCTTGCCAATTTCTTTCCCCAATAAGGCTTGTTACCCTGGTACTATAAGCCCCTTCGGATGGGCCAAATATTCTAGCAACTGCCAAATGAAAAACTTCCTTTTCTTCATAACCTTGATTACTTAACTGTTCAAATATCCGATTCGTATTTGCTTTTAAATAATTATCATTTTCAGATTCATCTAATCTAGCTATCTTTAAAAATAAGTCGCTTAAGTCCTCTATTACATTTGGGAAAATGTCTCGGAAAAAGCCAGTCATATGAATGACAACATCTATTCTTGGTCTTCCAAGCTCCTTAATCGGAATAATTTCATAGTTTGGTTTAAAGCTTCCCTTTGATGGCTGTACACGGACACCTAAATAGTGCAAAATTTGCCCAATGGTTTCACCTTGTGTGCGGGAGGTTTCAAATCCCCAGAGAACAATTCCTGTTGAAGCTGGATAGTTGCCGAATTCCTCGTAATATTGAGCGATTGTATTTTCTGCAATGATTTTCCCTCTTTCAGCAGCTGTTTTTTCAGGGATTAGACGTGGATCGAATTGGTATAGATTATGCCCAGATGGAAGAATCTCTGGATTTTTCACGATATCCCCGGCTAATTTTACTGGAAGGTATCGCCCTGATAATGCTTGAAGCAAACCTTTCTCCTCATATGTTTTCATACTATTCACATAGGCATGAAAACCAAATTTCAGTGATTCATAGCAGTTTTTGCGGGATTCCTCCGATGCAAGTAAACAATTATCAAAATAGCATGTTTCAATAAATTGATTAACAATTTGGTTCTCCACTTCATCTAGCTGTTCCATTTCTTCTTGCAAACAATCCTCTAGTATCTTGCTGTAATCCTTTCCATTATCCTCTGAAATAATTCTTTTGATTGATTTTAACGATCCACGGTCATACCGAAGAACATGCTTCATATAATTTCTTGCCTCTTCATCATTATAGCCTT
This sequence comes from Cytobacillus praedii, assembly GCF_001439605.1. Lineage (GTDB taxonomy): Bacteria > Bacillota > Bacilli > Bacillales > Cytobacillaceae > Cytobacillus > Cytobacillus praedii. The sequence continues at coordinate 95,025 of NZ_LMBX01000010.1, read as the reverse complement.
TGCCAAAGATATGCAGCCCTTTAGGGATGAGCGATCGTTTCATGTGATATAATTCGATTTCAATATCATGAATAGTAGTTGCTGTGAAATGAAGAGCATGAATTTTCTTCATAATTTCCGTATTTAAGTTGGCACATCGCTTCGGGTCCAGCTTTTCTGCTTCAGAATAGTTAGCTAGAAGCTCCTCAAGCTCTACATATTCCCCATATAAATCACTAGTCACAAAGGGGGGAGTTTGATAGCTTACTAAGACAGCATGTGTACGCCGTTTAGCAATCATTGCCTCTGATGGATTTCCAATATAATAGATGTATACATGAGGGACATCCCCAATTAACTCATCAGGAACACAATCACCGGATACGGCAACTTCCTTTCCCTTTAAGAATTCAAGTGTACCGTGCGTTCCAACATGGACCATAGCATCTGCCTGAAAGACATCCTTTAACCAGCAATAGAAAGCAGCATATTGATGATGGGGATTTAATGACTTGTCATGATACGTATTTGCTAGTTTGTCATCAGAACTTCTAGCAGGTTGTAATCCTATAAATACATTGCCTAGTATCATGCCAGGTATAAGAAAATCTGATCCGTCTGCCATGATCGTCCCCGGAGTATGTCCCCAGTCATGGGTCAGCTCTTTATAAATTTTCTTCTCTCCCATATAGCTTTCATATGCAGCTGATTGATATCGCAGGAAACCACTGAAAGTTTTCTCTGATCCCCATTTCCCTGAATTGACTAGCTTTCCAGCAGAGAATTGATCCATCAGCTGTTCTTTCGTTACTTCCGGTACTGAATATCCTTCTGTTCGCAATAATTTTAGGATATTTATGACAGAAGCAAATGTATCAATATAGGAAGCAGAAAATAGACTGTCCTCACCTGGAGGATAATTATAGCAAATAATCGCAACCTTTTTGTCCCGATTTTCTTTCTTCTGTAACGCTAAAGTTTTCTCCACCCGCTTTAAAAGACTCTGGACTCGTTCTTCAATTAAGACAAGTTCTTGACGATTAAATTCAAAGGTTTGATCATCATTCACATCCTCAAGTGCCCCAACCGGAAATGTTCCAATAGAGCCATCTAATTCGGGCAGCATGACAGATGTTAAATATTCAGATGAATCTATTCCTTGAATGGATTTCTTCCATTTTTCAACTGTTCTTCTTGTGATAAAAAATGGGTGAAAAATCGGCACATCTAACTCCTCTAAAAAAGGGACAACCTCATTCGAATTCCCTCCCATAGGACCAGCACCAATACGAAATGGCACAAAATTCAGCAGTACATTCACCTTAGTGCTTTCATTGACTAGCAAATTCCGAAAACGATTAACATCAATACTAGCTACACCAGGTGCTAGAATCGGGATGATATTTGCCATTGGCTTAATTCTCTCAATAATTTGCTGAACACATTTCACATTGCTCGCACGAAAATGATAGCCTAAAAACAAAACACCTATAAACGGTTTTTCTTGATCAAATGGAAATTCTTTTTCATATTCAATTAATGAATCATATACCTTTTTTCGTTTATCATCATAAATATAAAGGTCATCTTTAATAAGTGGTTTATACGGAATTGGTAAATAATGTATATCCACTTCTCCATATTCTCTAGCAAGAAATATAATCAGCTGATTTACATATTCCTCATTTGCATACATCCAATATTCTACAATCGTCGCAAGCTGAAGAAAATTGGCCCTCTTTTCTTCAGGCAACTTTGAAGTGTATTCATTTATCTTATCCTCATTATCTAAGACAAATAAAGATGCTGGCTTTCCATTGCTGACAAGTACCTGGAACACGTCCTCACCAGTTAAATCTCCTAATTTAAATTGACTTTTCATCAGTTCATCCTGAATCGAGAAGTATATCTTTTCTGCATCAGGACGTGCATATTGCAGATATTCAGCAATAACCGCTACCCACTCTTCTGGACAGAGTCGTAAATCAACAATAATCAAGTCAGATTTCTTAATTGCCTCTATTAATATACGACTTTTCTCATGATTTTCAACAGAGCCTTTTGCATCGAATAAACTCATTGTTAAAACGTTCGGATAGTTCGTATTAAATTTTCGATAGGCTGTTGCAGAATCTGCCAATATAGCAGTTGCCGATGTGATGAAAGTAATATGCATCATTCTTCCTCCTCAACTAGAAGTAATTGCTTTCACAATACTGTCTGAACGAATATCTTCCATTTTGCAATACGATGCGCCTAATTCCTTTGCTAATTCTTTGGCAAGTCCCAGTTGGATAAATCCTGTTTCTGTATCAATAACCATGCTTTTTATCTTTTGAGACTGAATCTCATCACATATTGTTATTGCAGCCTTCCATTGATTATCAGCTGATTTCATTGAATTAGCACGACCATCAGTGATTAAAACTAGAAACGGTGCATAATCAGGTTCTTTATAATTGATCAACCTTATTTTATTCAAGGCCGTTTCAAGTCCTAATGCTAAAGGGGTATTTCCGCCCGTCGGAATTTCAGCTAATTCTTTATTTGCAAGCTCAATACTTCTAGTCGGTTCAAGCAGAACCTTGCTTTCATCATTTGAAAAGGTAATTAACCCAACTTTGTCTCTTTTTTGATACGCCTCTTGCAGTAAAGATAATATCGCTGATTTTACGATGCTCATCCGTTTTTTTACACCCATGGAACCGCTTGCATCGACTAAAAATAATATCAAATTTCCTGTACGCTTTTCCCTCACCTTTTGCCGAAGATCTGAAGAATGAATGACAATAAAATTGCCATTCGATTTCCTTACTTTTTGATATCTTGCTGCTACTCTTATTGTGGCATCAAAAGCGATGTCGGATGGCTTCCCTATTGGAAGCTTGCTTTTAATATAGCGGCCGATTTTTTTTGACGTTATTGTACGTGTCCTTTTTCCATTGCCTTCTTTTCTTATTGAGCTTTTTTGCACAAAAGGCTCGATAAGAGACAAATCAATTAATTCATGTGGCGCTTCCACACTTTCCTTTATAATGCTTTCTTGTTCAAATTCCCCATTCTTATTTATCTGTTCTGCGTGAAACGGTTCCTTTATACTCTCCATCTCTGTCTGATTATTCTCTATTTCAGTTTGAAAAGACTCATCTTTACTTGATTCTTTTTGCTGCTGATTATTTACATCACGAATACGGTGTGGAAGCACAAATTCGGCTGCCTCCTGTATATGCACTATAGATAATGTTTTTTCTTGATTGAGAGCGGCCATTGCCTTAGCTGTTTCAATAAGAAGCAAGTCGGCACGATGCCCTTCACAGCATGCTTGTAAGGTGATTTCAGCTGCAAACCTCTCTATTTCTTCTTGCACGGAGAGCTTCGCAAGTAATCTCTTAGCCTGCTGGATGTGGTTTTGCAGATCAGCAAGCTGCCGCTGTTGCTGCTTACAAAAGCCTTCTTTATCACGTTCATATGCCAATCTGCTCTCAATAATTTTCTTTCTTAGCTGAATATCTGTTTCTCCCTTAACATGTACATACAAACCAAACCGATCCAAGAATTTTGATGAAAGCATCCCTTCCTCTGGATTCATCGTTCCAATTAACAAGAAATCAGAATAATAATCAAATGAGATTCCTTCACTTTCAATCTTGATTTTTTTCGTTTCTTTCACATTCATTAGTATATTTGCCACACCATTAGATAAAAGGTTGACTTCATCTATGTATAAGATTTTCCCATGGGCTCTAGCCAATAACCCGTGCTGGACTTTTCTTTTTCCAGTCTTTAATACATGTTCAAAATTTATTCCGCCGAGAATCTGCTCTTTCGTTGCATTTAGCGGAAGCTCAATTAATGAGGCTGACTCTTCTAGCAAGGGCAAAATTCCTCTGACTAAAGTAGATTTAGCAGTCCCTTTATCACCTGCAAGCAATACACCGCCTATTTTTGGGTTTATTAAGGCAAGGAGAATGGCCTTTTTAGCTTTCTCCTGTCCATATATTGCTGTAAAGGGGTACGACCATTTCCCATTCATTTTTGACACCTCTATTGCAGCACTTGATAACTATTTATTACCGATTCAATAATAGCTGTATCAAATGTTCGTTTTTCAAAAGGCTTTCTTTTTAAGCGATGTGGCACAACAAGGGTTGCTGCTCTTGAAATATCCTCAACATTAACTTTTGTTCGATTTTCAAATGCAGCAATGGTGATCGCCGTCTTTATCATCGTTATATCACATCGATGCCCTTCCACTTCATTCATAATTGCGATTTTCACAGCCATTTCAATCAGCTGATCAGAAACAACTACATCTTTAAGTATGTCTCTTGCAGATAAAATCGAATTTCTTAAGTTGTGCTGATCATCATTAAACCGTTCAATAAATACATCAGGGTTATCTTCAAATTGTAATCTTCGCTGAATAACCTCCATTCGCTTACTCAGTTCCTTCTCCCCATAAACCTCTACTGATAAGGCAAATCGGTCAAGGAGCTGTGGTCTTAAATCACCTTCCTCCGGATTCATTGTTCCTACCAAAATAAATTTGGCTGGGTGGGAATGTGAAATTCCTTCACGTTCAATCACATTGACTCCCATAGCTGCAGCATCTAAAAGGACATCAACAATGTGATCCTCTAGAAGATTAACTTCATCGACGTACAAAATCTGATTATGTGCTTCGGCTAGAATGCCAGGTTCGAATTTCTTTTCACCTGTTTTAATGGCATATTCCACATCTATTGTTCCCACTACCCGATCCTCTGTAGCACTAATTGGCAAATCAATGACCTTTAATGATGCAGATACATACTCTTCATTCATCGCCCAGGAAGGAATAATTTCTGCTAGTGCCCTGACCGCGGTAGATTTCGCTGTCCCTTTTTCCCCGCGAATTAACACTCCGCCAAGAGATGGATTAATTACATTTAAGATTAATGCTAGCTTCATATTATCCTGACCAACAATTGCTGTTAAAGGATACAATTTATGTTGAACCATTTTTATCCTCCTTGTAATTTGTAAACCATGTACTACTTTCTATTTATTAGGCTTTTTGGTGTAAAAAAAGGAGCACCGTCTTCATCACTTATTTTTGCATCTATTGAAAAAACGGTTCTAAATAGATTTTGATTAATTACTTCTATTGGTTTTCCTGATGTATAAATTTCACCATTTTTCATGACAACAATGTGATCACTATATTTAGATGCTTGATTAATATCATGAAGCACCATCATAATTGTCATATGCAATTCTTTATTTAAATACTTTACTAGGTCCATAATTTCTAGCTGGTGTGCAATATCTAAATAGGTTGTTGGCTCATCGAGCAAGAGAATCTTTGGAGATTGAACGACAGCCATAGCAATCCAAGCACGCTGCCGCTCACCGCCAGAAAGTCTTTTAAGTGATTGATGCTGTAAATGAGTAAGATTAGTAATATAAATGGCCCAATTAATCATTTCCTCATCTTTTTGTGATAAATTTTCATACCATTTACGGTGTGGGAGCCTGCCGTGTGAAACAAGATCCCTAACGGTTAATTCAAGTTCATTATTCTGAGTTTGCGTAAGCATCGTAATGGTTTTCGCCAGTTCACGTGAATGAATGATAGAAACTTTTTTTCCATCAATTGAAACATAGCCCTCGTTTGGATGAATCAGATTCGTCATTATTCGCAGCAATGTTGATTTACCTGACCCATTCGGACCGATAATGCTCGTAATTTTTTCTGATTGAACGTGTAAAGATAAATTATGAATGGAAAAAGTTGATGACTGCTTATAGCTGACATGCTCTGCTGCAAATGAAATTGGCATCAAAATCCTCCTTTATTTTTCCTGCAAAATCTTCTGAAGTTCTTTGTTTAAGTAATCCAATGATTCAATAACACGCGGCCCTGGATTCGATCCAAATAAGTGATTTGGCAATAATACAAAATGTTCATTTTTAACAGCATACACATTTTTCCATGATGGATTTTTTTCTATTTCCTTTATAAAGCTAACCTTTGCTGCTTCAGCAGAGCCTGGTGTAATTAAGAAAATGGCTTCTGGATCGGCTTCAATAATCCGTTCAATATTTAACTGTGCATATTGAGGGAATTTTTCTAATTTCGGATAATCCTTTGCAATGTTATAGCCGCCAATGGCTTCTAGGAAATTGCCTGATAATGAATTTGGCAATGCCACCATCCAGTTGCCTGGAACACCAAATATGATCATTGAGCGAAGCTTTTCGTCATTTAAATCTTTAAATTCTGCTATTTTCGTATTGATTTCTGTCATTAATTTCGTTGCTTCTTCCTCTTTATCCATCACCATTCCTAGCATTTCAATTGATTGATTAATTTCATCAATTGATTGTGCACCAGTTAATAAGACATTAATTCCTAGTTGCTTTAGTGCAGGAATATCCTTTGCATTTAATTGTTTATGTGCAATAACTAAATCAGGGCTAAGCTCAGCGACCTTTTCAATATTAATGCTGTTTGTGGAACCGATTTCTGGCACATCCTTTGCTTCCTCTACTTGGAGATCTCCTTCAATAGTTGGCCGGCCAACAACCTCTCCTCCCAAGGCATAAATCGTTTCCATATCCCCTGAACTAAATGCAATGATTCGCTTCGGAGCTTCTTCAAATTTCACTTCATTGTCTGCAAGATCCGTAACAGTAATAGAAGTTGATTGTTCTGCTTTTTCCTCTTTTGAAACCTCCTGCTTCTCTTCAGATACCTGTTCCTCATTGGACTTTTCCTTTGATGATGCTTCGTTCTTTCCGCATCCAGAAACAGTTAGTAATAAAATTATCAGTATTGCAAATAAAATAAAGCCTTTTCTATTTAACATCTTCTATATCCCTCATCTTTTCTCCATAGTCTCATTTATCTTTTTCCAATAATGCTTCCTTTTTTTAATAGATATAAAAAGAATGGTCCGCCTACACTAGCTAATAAAATTCCTACAGGCAATTCAATGGGATCAAACCAGCTTCGTGCAGCTGTATCTGCAAAAACAACGAGCATTCCTCCAAATAATGCGGATATTGGCAGTAGGTAACGATAATCATCGCCAATAAGGATTCGGATGATATGCGGAACGACAAGCCCTACAAAGCCGAGCAAGCCCGCAACACTGACAGCTGCACCCGCAAGAAAAGTACTCAGGAGGATTAATAAGAAGCGGCTTTTTTCAACATGATGACCTAATAGTTTGGCTGTATCGTCTCCAAGCCGTAAAATATTTGCTGTTCTGGCTGCAAATAAAGAGAGAATCAATCCGATTGAAGCATATGGGAATATCGTCCAAAAATGAGGCCAGCTTCTTTCGCTTAATCCACCCATTAGCCATGGGAGAACAGCTTGAACCTTATCACTGTAAATAATCATAATTGCAGATGTAATAGCTCCCAACAATGTATTGATTGCAACACCCGCTAATATAAGCTTTAATGGTGAAACTCCCCCATCCCAAGCAAGCAAATATACAAATGCCGCAGCAATGAAAGCACCAAGAAATGCCCCAAAAGGCAATAAGCTTGTATACTGGGGAAAAATAAGCATGGTAATAATAGCAACTAGTCCTGCACCTGAGGAAATTCCAATAATTCCTGGATCTGCAAGAGGATTTCTCATAATTCCTTGCAGCAAACCTCCAGCAACAGCAAGGCACATACCTACTAGCATCCCGGTTAATATCCTTGGAAGACGTAAATTCCATACGATTTGGTGTTCTAACGTTTGATTCTTCTCTGTTAATCCAGCCCAAATCTCATTAATCGAAAGCTGAACCGATCCTGTTCCAAGACCGTACAAAATGGAAGCAATAACTAGTAAAAAACAAATAATGTAGAGCATTCTTCTCTTTTGCAGAACATGTTTTCTGTTTGTTTCTACTTGCTCATTTATCTGATTCATAACATGATCCCTTCATACAATTCCTTCAATTTCTTAAAATCTATTAATTTTTGTCTTTTTATTTCTATCATCACCTTTTTAATTGAAAATGATTATCAATATTAGCTAATATGTGTATAATTGTAATTGATAATATTTCTCATTACATGTGATTGCAATCACATATTTTTAATATTTTACCAATTCAAACAGGAGTGATTTTGTTGGCAGCCACAGCAGATATCTTGAATCAATTAAAGGGATTTCAAATTTTCAAAGACTTACATAGCTATCAGCTCGAAGAAATTTCAATTGATACACAATGCAAAACGTTCACAAGAAAAACGCAATTATTTGCACAGTTTGAACCAATTGAACATATTTATTTTTTGTTGGAGGGACAGGTTAAGCTTTATCGGATGGATCATAGAGGAAATGAACAAATTGTAAATATCGCTTGTGAAGGGGAAATGTTTCCGCATATTGGATTTTTCCGGCCGCAAACTTATCCTGCCTATGCAGAAGCGATGAAAACTACAGCTGCTCTTGCCATTTCTTTACAGCCATTTAAACGATTCATTAACAAAAATCCTATTATCAGCGAAAAATTAATAAATATAATGGAGGATAAAATGATTGATTTACAATCGCGATTAGAAGAAAAAATGCTCTATCCGCTCTGCGAACAAGTCATATTATTATTAATAAGGCTCCGTGACCAATACGGGCACGAACTTAATAATGATTGGATTTTGATTCAGAACCATTTTTCCAATCGTGAATTAGCAAGCCTAATTGGATCAACTAGAGAAACGATTAATCGGTATTTAAATGATTTAAGGAAACAAGGCGTAATTAAATTTACAGCTGAAGGAAATATTTTAATTCATAAAATAAAGCTAAGCAGATTGATTGAAGTTCATGAGCGATAAGGAAAGAAAAAGGATGAAACCTTTCCAGAAAGGCTCACCCTTTGTGTCCTATTCAATTTGCAGTTTCTGAATTTTATATTGTAATGTTTGCCTTGGAATATCGAGGATTTTAGCTGCTTGTTTGATATTTCCGTCCGTTTGTCTCAACGCATCAGAAATAAGGTCCATTTCAAGCTTCAGCAAATTTGTTCTCAGGGATAAACTCTTATAACTGCTAGTTTTCCCTGCTGTTGATTGAAAATGCTGCTTTAACATAACAGGAAGATCGTTTTCAGTAAGAAACTCTTGTTCACATACATTCATCATATATTCAATTGTATGTTTGAGCTCTCTAACATTTCCTGGCCAGCTGTAAGTATGAAAAAGGGATATTAGTTCCCTGTTTGCCCCCTTAATTCTTTTCTTAAATACCCCATTAAATACTTGTACAAAATGATTAGTTAAAAAGCTCAGATCCTCCTTTCTTTCTCGTAGCGGAAGAAGTTTGAAAGTAAGGACATTCAGGCGATAAAAAAGATCCGCTCGAATTTGCTGCATTTCAAGTGCCTTTTTCGGGTGAATGTTCATTGCTGCAATAATTCGGACATTCACGAAGCTGCTTTCTGTGCTGCCAATCCTTCTGACATGCCCATCTTCAAGCACTCTAAGCAGCTTAGCCTGCAATTCAATTGGCATCATATGAATCTCATCAAGAAAAAGCGTTCCTCCATCAGCAAGTTCAAATAAGCCAGGGCGTTCAACGGCCCCTGTGTAGCTTCCTTTAGAAGTCCCAAATAAAATACTTTCTAATAAGGATTCTGGAATGGCCGCACAATTTTGTGCAATAAATGGACCGTTCGGCCGTAATGAAGCATGATGGATCCCTTGAACCAATAGTTCCTTCCCGCACCCGCTTTCCCCAAAAACCATAATCGGTGAATCGGACTTTGCAAGCTTCTTTGCTTCTTTTTTTACTTCCATTAGTTCCGAATTTACAGTTAACAAACTATCCAGTGTATACTGTGTTCCACTCGGATTTTTCCTTCTTTTATTTGTTTGCCCATTCATTTTTTTCTGTAAATCTAGTAAACTCTCAGAAAGATTTTTTATTCGCGAGTAATCTTTTGCAATTTCAACTGCACCTGCAATTTCTCCATCAACCCGAATGGGCAGGGTAGTATTTATTGTCTCAATCTGCTCCCCATGAACATTGACATAGACTTGGGTTTGATTATATATCGGTTTACTTGTCCTCATGACCTTTAATAAGGTGCTCGTTTGTTCAGATAAGGATGGAAATACGGATAATAAGGGCCTTCCCAATACTTCTTTTACTGTCATTCCATCATGTTTTGCTGCAATCTCATTATAGTAAATGGTATTCCCATGTAAATCTACAACATGAATTCCTTCATCAATTGCCTTTAATATTGCTGAAAGTACTTCACTTGAATTCACTTTCATTTCAGTGATTTCAATCTCCCCCTATCCTTTCGAAAGGTCCTTCACCCATACATTCATGTCCTCTAGCTTGTCAAAGATATAGCAATTATTCATTAATCGACCTCTATAGGAATAACTTAACTGATGCAGAGCTGCGTTCATCCCGAAGGAAAGCGACCTAGCGATTGAATATGCACAATAAATGTTAGCCAACCTTAGCTCTTCTTCAAGCTTTTCTAATAAAATTTTCATTAATCCATGTTTTCTATGTTCAGGCAGTGTAGCACAATCCGTAAGTTCAGCATTTTTGTAAAAGGAGTTTACTTCAGCAGAGGCAGCACTAACTATTACTCCATTAGTTTGGAAGCTATAATAGATCGTTCCTTCATCAAGCGTTCTTCTTATATATTGCGGATCATACAGCGGAGTCGGGTAGATTTGAAACACGTTTCCGTAGAGGAGTGCGAGAGCATCTGCATCATCATAACTGCATTTTTTAATTTTGTATTCGGCTGGAGGTGTTGTTTGCTTCTGTCCTTCGAGTGCAAGAACTTGTTTAATAATTTGATCCTCTTGGATCCATTGTTGGCTTGTCCTTCTCTTAATCGTGTAGTATTTACAAAAGAATACCAAGTTGGAACCAAGAAAATAGCCATCAATCACTGCCTCACATTGAAACCCGTGCTCAACTAGCTTTTCGTACTGCTCTTGTCTTCCTTTAACAATTAGTTTTTCTGCTTGATAAGCTTGTACTAATTCTTCAGCTTTTTCAATTGCTTTATCAATATTTCCCCTTATGTCGTCCACACGGAGACGTTTATTAAAAACATCTATATATATTTCTGCCGCGGAATCTTCATTGAATATTAATTGTGTATTCACTCTTACCTCCTCCTTATTTTCAAAAAGCCCAGCCAAGTTTGGCCAGGCATTATGATACGTTTGCATTAACGGTAACTAATTTTATACTACCATAAACTAGGAATCTATTTCACACCAATCTAGTATAGCTAAGGCGATGATTTCGGCTGCTTCAAACACATCATTAATTGAAATATATTCATTTGCATCATGGGCGACCTCTGTCACACCAGGTCCGAATACGACAACTGGAGTATCACCAACCCGTGATAGTATTCCCCCATCAGTTCCCCATGGTGATGCTTCAATGATTGGTCTTGTATCTTTAACTTTTTCAAAGCAAGTTGTTAATGTTTCCATCAGTGGATGATTTGAATCTAGATTTCCAGGCAGCCATCTTCCGCCAAACCATTCAACTTTCGGCAGACTCTTACTTAGCCATGCATCTGTTTGTGCTAGTTCTAGCAGGCAGTTTTCCAATTCTTTTTCTACATCCTTCATTTCCTCGTTCGGTGCAACCCCGATCCTTCCTTCGATAATTGCTAGATCAGGCACAGATGAAGGCCATTCCCCGCTATAAATTTTCCCTATGTTAATAGGAACCGGAATTGGCGTATTTTGATACAGAGGTTCGGTGATCCTCATATTTCGCTTCTCTTCAAGCTCTTGCAGCTTCATTATTACAAGCATCGCTTTTTCAATGGCATTGATTCCTTCGTAACGCGTCCCGCCATGTGCCGAGCGCCCTTTCACTGTAATTCGAAACCACATCGAGCCTTGCTGCTTTGGAAAGAGCTTCATATTTGTCGGCTCGGGGATAATTGCCCCATCCGCTGTATAGCCTCTTAATACGGCTGCTAAGGTCCCTGCCCCTCCGCTCTCTTCCTCTATAACACTTTGAAAGATAACATCACCTTTTAATTGAATCCCAGATTGAATGATCGCTTCCATTGCAAGAATAAGAGAAACGGTTCCTCCTTTCATATCTGTTGAACCTCTGCCATATAATTTTCCATCCTCCAGCAAGCCGCTGAAAGGATCATGCTGCCAATCCTTCCTATCCCCTTCTGGCACAACATCAATATGCCCATTTAATAGGATGGAGCGCCCGCCGCCAGTTCCTTTTAATATCCCGACAACATTTGGATTTCCCGTGAAATCTGTTCGATCCGTACAAAAAACAGGATGCTTTAGCAGCACATCCTCTCCTATTTCCCAAATATCTAATGAAAGGCCCAGCTTTCGGCATTTTTCTATGATAATTGCCTGTGCTTTGCTTTCATTTCCCCTTGTACTTCCTTCTTGTACAAGCCGCTGAAGAAAGCGTATTCCTTTTGGGCGATTTACACCGAGCCACTCTTTTATTTTCTTTTCTGCCTGCATGACAACACTCCCTTTTTCACCCTTTAGAAACATGCCTACCATTGAAAACTACAGCCTGTATTTGTTTTAATCTCTTGAAATGAATATGGTGGAAATATTTCTTTTAAATGTAAGCCATCATTCGTTACCACAAATACACCCATTTCCGTGATTATTAAATCCACACATCTCGCTGAGGTTAGTGGCAGAGAGCATTCTTTCACAATCTTTGGTTTCCCATGCTTATCTACATGATTCATTAACACAATGACTTTTTTTGCTTTTTGAGCAAGCTCCATAGCTCCGCCCATTCCCGGCACTTTTTTTCCTGGAACGATCCAATTGGCAAGATCACCATTTTCGCTAACTTCTAAAGAACCAAGGATCGTCATATCCACTCTGCCTCTGCGAATCATCCCAAAGGAAATTGCACTATCACAATAAGAAGCTCCCGCCACCACTGTTACAGGAAATCCTCCAGCATTGCATAGATTTTCATCCTCTTCTCCCTTTTTCGGGCTTGGTCCCATCCCCGTGATACCATTTTCCGCATGAAACATAACATTGACATGATCCGGTAAATGATTAGGTACAAGAGAAGGAATGCCAATCCCTAAATTCACTACCATCCCGTTCTTGATTTCCTCGGCTGCTCTTTTGGCGATCCGATTTCGGACATCTATTCCCAAGCCCATGTCCAATTCACCCCTTTTGAAGGAACAATATAATCAACAAACACACCTGGGGTTGTAATTTCATGAGGTTCTAAGCTTCCTAGCGGTACAATTTCCTCTACCTCGGCAATCGTGATATTCCCAGCCATTGCGACTAAAGGATTTGTATTTCGAGCGCTTTTGTCATAAATTAAGTTACCGTATGGATCTGCTTTTTTGGCATAAATTATGGAAACGTCACCCTTTAATGCGGTTTCAACTAAGTATTCCTTTCCTTCCACTATCACCCTTTGTTTTCCATCAGCAACCATTTCATTATCCATTCCGATATCTGATAAAATCGCTCCCAATCCTACTCCACCTGCACGAATTCTTTCAGCTAAAATTCCTTGTGGTGAAAATTCAACTTCCAGTTTGCCTTCGGTCATTAACTGACCAGCAACAGGGTTTGAACCGATGTGGGAAGCAATAATTTTTGCCGCTCTTCCTTCACTTACAATCTTGCCGATGCCGATGTGAGGGAATCCTGTGTCATTTCCAATTAGCGTTAATTCTTTTACTTCTTTATCAAGTATGCCATCAATAATCGTTGGAGGGGATCCAATGCCTCCAAATCCGCCAAAAATAATGGTCATTCCATCTTGAAAGTTCTCCATTGCTCGTTCAATTGTGATGATTTTATTATAGGAGTTTTCCATTAAGCATCATCCTCGATTATTAAATAGATTGCTGTGAATAATCGGAGTGTTTCATGCAGGCGTTTTACTAATTCATCAATTTCGGGAATCGTTATCGTTAGAGGCGGGGCAATTAAGACTGCATCCCCATTCACTCCATCTATCCCCGAACCTGCCGGATAGACGATTAGCCCGCATTTTTCTGCTTGACCAATAAGCTTTTGCGTGAAAAGAAATGAGCGGGGAAAAGGCGTTTTATCCTTTTGATTTTCCACAAATTCCAGACCAATCATCAATCCTTTTCCACGAATATCCCCGATGACTGGAAACATCTTCTGAAGCTCATATAGTTTTTTAAATATATATGTGCTTTTTTCGTCAATCTCTTTCATAATTTCGTTTTTATCCAAATATTCCAAGACTGCTAAGGATACAGCACAGCTTTGAGGATTTGCACTTAATGTGTGGCCACTCATAACAACCTTCGATCCTTGTAAAATAGGCTCCATAATTCGATCGCTAACTAATGCAGCAGCAATCGGCGCATACCCGGCACCCATTCCTTTTCCAAGTGCGACGATATCTGGCTTTATGTCCCAGTGTTCACATGCCAGCATTGGGCCAGTCCGACCAAACCCAGTCATCACTTCATCAGCGATGAAAAGAATGTTGTTTTTCTCGCAAATTTCTTTGATCACCTTATAGTAATCTTTTGGAGGTGTGATTGCTCCGCCAGAAGCACCAATAATTGGTTCTGCAATAAATGCGGCGATTTGTTCTGCACCGATACGTTTTATCACCGTATCAAGCTCTTGTGCACAAACATATCCGCATTCAGGAGCCTCACGATTATAAGGGCATCTATAACAGTAAGGCGGATGTATAACAGGAAAGTCTTCAAGAAGCGGGATGAATCTAGCTCTTCTTCCTGTGTGTCCTGACATCGAGAGAGCTCCAAGAGTGATGCCGTGATAACTCATCCATCGTGAAAGGACTTTGTTTTTTGTGTATATGCCTTTTTCCTGCCAATATTGAATCGCGATTTTCATTGCCGTTTCTGTCGCTTCTGAACCACTATTCACAAAAAAGCTCCAATTTAAATCACCAACTGATAACTCTGCAATCTTTCTTGCTAAATTTTCTGCAGCATCACTCGTAAACTGTGAGCGGTAGACAAAAGAAACCCGCTTCGCTTGTTCATGCATGGCCTCAATAATCTCCTCCACTCCATGACCAATATTTGCGGTAATCGCTCCTGATGATGCATCCAAATATTCTTTTCCAGTTTTGTCGTACAAGTAAACCCCTTTTCCATAATCAATGACGGGATAAATCGTTTCCAGCATCGGCTTAATTAAATTTGTTTGCGTCATAATCTCCCTCCATCCAGCTTAAAGCAAGTCCTTAACTTTTTTCAGCTAATTAAGTATATGAAAGGATTGTCTAATTCTTTCTTAGAGAATATGAAATTCTATTATTCTATTTTATTATGTATCCTAAGTTTAAATTTTTGTTGCTGATTTTCGCTCTAAACACCCCTTTTCAATAGAGTCCCACGCATTTTTCTGTACAGCGGATACTATAATCAATATTCAGCTCCTAAAATTTAAAAAACTGTCTCTTATAAGGAGACAGTTCGAAATGTTTATTTACCAAGCACCAAAGCAGCTTGCACCGATGATAATTAAAAGAATAAACAACACAACAATCAATGCAAAGCCACCTGAAAATCCGCAGCAATTCCCTCCATAAGCACCAGCTACTGGATAACCGTATCCTGAAAAACACGGATCATAACCGCAACCATATCCATATTGCATACTATTCACTCCTCATAAGTTATAGGGCATTTTCCATATTAAATTATGTTATAGGTGCTTGACCTGTACGGGTATTTGCCCAAATAATCTGGAAAAGTTTATATACTAGTGAGCAGACCACTAGTTTTTAATATAAAAATAACCTCTTCTTATGGAAGAGGCATTGTGTTTATCATTATACTTTTTTATACTTCTGCTTCAAGCCGCTGCTGATGCTTTTCCAGCGTTTTTTCTCTTCAGACTGCGCACGTTTATCCTGCTTTCTTTCAAGATAGGCTAATTCTTTTTGAAGCTTTTTATAACTAGTTAAGCGATTTTGATCCAATAGGCCATTTTCGA
The DNA here is from genome assembly GCF_001439605.1 of Cytobacillus praedii. Taxonomy (GTDB): domain Bacteria; phylum Bacillota; class Bacilli; order Bacillales; family Cytobacillaceae; genus Cytobacillus; species Cytobacillus praedii. Next base: position 79,062 of record NZ_LMBX01000010.1, on the reverse strand, counting down.
TTGAGTGAATGACCGCACAGCCTGGTTCATTCTCATGTGTGCAATCTCGAAATTTACATTCGTCTGCCATAGACTCAATATCTGTAAAGCTTTCAGCCAAACCGTTCTCACTGTCCCAAAGCTGCAGCTCCCGCATCCCAGGCGTATCAATCAATACTGTTCCCTGTGGCAGCAAAATCAGTTCTCTATGGGTGGTTGTATGTCTGCCCTTATCGTCCCCTTCACGAATCGTTTGTACCTTTTGTTTTTCATCGCCTAATAGGCAGTTTGTTAAAGTAGACTTTCCCACACCAGATGAACCAAGGAGTGCGATTGTTTTTCCCGGTATCAAATATGGCTGAATATCTTCAAGACCTCTCTCTTCAACCACACTGACAGATACGACCGGAACCCCCATTGCAATTGCTTCGACTGCAGCAAGCTTTTCTTCTAAATCATTGCATAAATCAGCTTTCGTTAAGACAATTACAGGGTTAGCCCCGCTTTCCCAGGATAGCAGCAAATATCTTTCTATCCGTCTTAAGTTTAAGTCATCATTTAGTGAATTAACTAGAAAGATTGTATCCACATTCGCAGCAACAATTTGCTCTTCCGTATTAATTCCAGCTGCTTTTCTTGAAAACTTGCTTTTTCTAGGCAGAACCGCATGAATCGTTGCACGATTTTCTCCTGCCCTCGTTTTCAGAACAACCCAATCTCCCACCGCAGGATAATCATCTCTTGATGCTGCTACAAAGGAGAATTTACCAGACACTTCACATAAAAGCTCTTCTTCTTCTGTCCAAACACGATACATTCTTTTATGCTCAAGAGCGACCCGTCCTACCTCATAGCCCGCTTCTTTATATTGTTCAAACTCATTTTCAAAATAATCGTTAAAACCAAATGTTTGTAATTTCAATGAATGTTCCTCCATGCTATTTAATTTACGTACAACAAAAAAACCATAGGCAACACAGCCCATGGTTTAATAAGCATAGAAAGATAAACAAAATTCTACAACTATCAAACAGAATGGATTTGGGCTGTGCAAGTGTCAACTACAATTAACGTACAAACAATTAATAATTTTTCCATTACACTTCACCCACCTTCCGTTGATTTATCTTTATTATATGGAATTTACATCCATAAGTAAAGCTAATTTTTTGTTATTTTGCAGAAATTTTACAAAACTATATTTTAATTATGAAGTCCAAACACGTGACACCAACCTATATCGTTTTGCATATGTTACTAAAGTATACGATCTAGATAGGAGCGAGGGGTATGTCTCTAAATAGAAATCAAAATAATCACTTTCAAAAAGCAGGGCTATACGATCTATTAGCCAACTATTATAAATATATAGACCCAGCAAGGCACATCGCTTATTATCAAAAGCACCTAAAATATATGACATTGGCAGTTCAATCCATGCGCACACAAATGAATCCACCACAAAACGGTCCAGTTCTCCCTGCAAAGATACGGTTCATTCATGGCTCTAATGATGCATCAAATGTTGATATTTATGTAAATGGTTCAAGGGTCATAAAGGATTTCCCGTTTAAAGAAGCAAGTACCTACCTTACTCTTCCAGCTGGAAAATATCAAGTGGATATCTATCCAGCTGGAAATATGGTTTCAACCGTATTAAGCAGAAAGATCAACGTGGGACAAGGAAAAAACTATTCTTTCTTATTCAGCGGGCATGGAAAAAATTTAAAGTGGCTTGCATTGGAAGACGAGCTTCACGTTCCTTACGGGGAAACAAAAGTAAGGTTCATCCATCTAGCAGATGATGCACCTGCATTCGATATTGCGGTTAAAGACAGAGATGTGATTTTTCCTAATATCGCCTACCGGAAATTCACTAGCTATCTAGGACTTTCACCAATGACAGTTGATCTTGAAGCACGAATCGCTGGGTCCAAAAACGTTGTATTACCCATTCCACATGTTCGTTTAGAACCGAACAAAGTATATTCTATCTTATTATTAGGGTCAGTTGCTGACGGACCTGAGCTTGAAGCCATAATGCTTGAAGGTTAAAAAAGGCATGACTGCTGTCACGCCTTTTTACTCCTTTACCGGTACTAATAAAGTGAACCGTATATTATCATTCTTTAAATTGAATTCATCAACCTTTACTTTGAGATCACTCTTTAGTTTCATTTTTTGCAGTGAAACATATATTTTTTCTTCATTCGGGTGAATGGTTACCCCTTTTGGAAGTTTATATTTGTCGCCAATAAACTTTAAAACATACGAAACCGGTAATTGAAGTTTGCCTACAGATATAGACTTCTGCTGCAGAACAATGTCTCCATTATCTAAAACCTGTGGTTCAAACGTAAGCTTTAGCTGGATATCTTGACTAAATACCGGAATCAATCCATATAATTCAACTTCATCATTTAATATCACTTTATAATCAATTGCTCCTGTCAATCCTTCTTTTTGGAGATAATGATTGATTACTTTGTTTAAATCTTGTTTATCTGTCTGAATTTTAAAAGGAACATAATCGTCCGTGTTTAAATTTTCTGCTATATACTTTTCCTCTGTTGCTGGTGTTTTCAGTAATATGAAAATGACCAGTATAAATATAACAATAATACTTAGCAAAAGAAAAAATAGCATTTTCCATTTCTGACCCTTCAATATCCATTCTCCTTGTTTTCAGTTGAAGCCTTTTCGAGTACTTCTTCATTTATTTTTTCAAAAATTCGATTGGCAATTAATTTATATCCTTGATCATTTGGGTGGAAATAATCTGTGTGAAGAAGATTTTCTCCTTCATCATAAAAAAGATCTGCAATCTCAACAAAATAAGTATTCGGATATTTCATTAATACATCTTGACTTACTTGATTCCATTCACCAATAATTTCATTAATTTCCTGTATATCCGCAAACCATTTAAAGAATGGATTATACAAACCAACTAATATCACTTTGCTATTCGGATTATCCTTGCGAATTGCAGTTAATACTTCCTTCAAATTTTTTTCGTATACTTTTCTTTGCTGAGTAAACGCTTTAAGATTCAAACTTGAGAAATTTTCCCTTACAACCTTCATTACATCATTGCCCCCTATTGTTACAATGACATAATCAGCATCTTTCACAGCATCTCTTACCTCGTTTGAAGCAAGCTTTTTTAAGAGCTGATCCGAGCGATTTCCTTTAATGCCGAAATTATTAAATAAAGCATTATTTATCGACTTATCTTTTTCAAGCAGCTCCTTAAGATACGGCACATAGCCGCCTCGTTTCGTACTATCTCCAACACCTTGTGTTAATGAATCACCAACAGAAACAATTTTAACATCCTGAGGAATAAACTCTTCTGGTACCTTCTCCTTGATCATTAACCCTACTTCTTTATGCTGATTTAACTTTTCCTTTATAATTGAATGCGGATTGCATGAAGCTAAAAACAGTATGCTTAGAAGAATAAATGGAACGATTTTTTTCATGTTATCACCCGGCTTTTATTGAAAATGAAGCATCTAGCTGAAGGGCTATTTGATACTTAGTATTGATATTATAACACGATAAATGAATTACATAACGTTCCAAACCTGTTTCATCTGGATGTAAAATATTAACTTAGATCGTTTCAAAAAAAATAGACCTATCCATAAGGTCTATTGTAATGTTTTGATATCATCAATAATTTCTTCAAATGGAACTTCTTTATCCCCGCTATATAACTTTTGAATTTTACCTTCTTTATTTACTAGATAAAAGTATGATTGATGAATGACATAGTCATCATTTGCAGGCTTTTGTACGATTGTTTTGAAATGTTCCATCGCGAATGCTTCGATTTCTTTTTGTTCATATCCAGTTAGAAAATGCCATTTTTTTAAATCTGCATTAAATAATTTGCTATACTCAGCTAATACTTCTGGTTTATCAACAGTAGGATCTACACTGAAGGAAACAAATTCAATATTATCGATTTTCTCTTTCTTTGCCATTTCTTGTAATTTACTCATATTAAAAGTCATTGGCTGACAAATATCTGGACAAGCAGTATAAATAAAATCTGCAATCCAAACCTTGTCCTTTAGATCAGATAATCCAAAAGATTTATTGTTTTGATCTGTGAAAGTAAAATCCGGAACTGGCCAGTTTCTAGCATCCTTTAATTCTCCATTGCTACATGCCGAAAGAAGAATAACAGTTAGTACACTTATAATTATCAATAATCGCATTTTCATTATTCGTATCCGCTCCTATCCATATACGAACCTATTTTAGCAGACGTATACGAAAGAAGAAAGAAAAATCGGTGACAAACTTGTGAACTAACTTTATGCCAAATTGCCATTATGATTTTTCATAATATCAAAGAATGCTTTAATAAAGGAACGATAATTATAATTTACAGCAACCTTATGAATTTTATAATCTTTCGATTCTAAATCAGGAGCTTTTCTGAAATCGCCAACGCTTTGCCCGAAAGCAATTCCTTGATCAACTACCACTTGAACAGGGGCTTCCTGATAGACAACATCTGACTCATCAAATAAAGCCCATAAAGTAAATACATCATGTAATGGGCTCCCGCTTATACCTGGATTTGTTTTTTGATAAAATTCATAATAATAATCTACCATTGGTTTTACAATCAATCCCGTTTTGTTCTGTGTCTTTTCATAATGCTGATGAAGGGTATTTATAATAGATGGTGTAATAATCGCAGACATTGTCACATTCAACGGGATGATATGAAGCTTTTTTGGTGCCTCATTAATTAGTATTTTCGCAGCATAAGGATCTCCATAAAAATTTGCCTCTGCTACCGGAGTTACATTTCCCGGAAAGTTAAATGCTCCTCCCATAATATAGAAATCAGTAATTTTCTTCATTAGATTTGGGTACAAAATAAATGCAGTGGCTAATGAAGACAATCTGCCTATATTAACAATTATCAAATTGTTTTCATACTCTTCAATCAATGGAACAATTTCATTAAAGTTCTCGAATAAATCTGGATTCACTTCCATTTGAGGATTAATTGGTCCAAGACCTTCGAATCCATGCACCTCTGGATAGTAGACTGGTCTTTCTCCTGTCAGAGGGAGTACTGCTCCACCAAACGTTGGAATCGTCGTTACTCCTGTGACATCCTGCAGAAAGGCCGCGTTTCTTAAAGCATCTTTCCTTGAAACATTCCCATAATCAGCTACAATGCCAACCACGTTTATTTCTTCAGAAAACAGAGTAAATATTACCGCAACAATATCATCTATCCCAAAATCACTGAATAGAAGGACATTTTTCGCTTTCACCCCATCCACCTCCTATACATAAACATATTCAGGAGGGAGGAAGAAATGGCAATATTTTCAATACTTTATTCTTCAGCTAATGGGATAAATATGTTAAATGTGGTCCCTATCCCAACTTCACTTTCTACCTCTATCTTCCCTTTCATTCTGTCAATAATCTGGTAGCATACCATCATGCCAATACCTGTACCCTTTTCCTTTAATGAATAAAAGGGAGTGCCTAATCTTTCTAATTCTATGTTTGACATCCCTATTCCGGTGTCACTAATTTTAAATACACCATATCCATTTTCTTTATAAACAGAAAGATTCAGATTTCCTCCATCTTTCATCGCTTCAATGCCATTTTTCAAAATATTTATGAGAACTTGCCTTAATTCACTTGGATTGCTCTTTATGTATACGCCATGGTTTAAATTTATCTCAATCGAAATATTCTTCGACATCATCGCATATGAGTTCATTAAATCCATTACCCTCGAAGCAAATTCACCCGCATCCACCAGCTCCATATGTTCAATATCTGGCTTTGCTAAGGATAAATAGTCATTGATAATTGTTTCTGCTCGATGCATTTCTTCAATCATCAGTCTTATATACATGCGTTCCTCATCACTCATCTGCTCTTTCGCCAAGAATATTTGCAGAAAGCCTTTCACAACAGTCATTGGATTTCTAATTTCATGGGCAACAGATGCTGCAAGCTGTCCTATCGCATTCATTTTTTCTGCTCGCTGAAGCTCACGCTGAATTTTTGTTCTTTGCAAAATTTGTTCCATTTCATCAATGGCCTCTTCAAACCTATGCAATGGAGCAATGTTTTTATTTCCTGTTCCAAATTGTTCAGTCGTTGCCGATAAACGCTCAAAAAGTTGTGACAATTGGTTTGTCATTGCATTAAAACGTTCGACCAATATCCCTAAATCTGACTGGTCAGACGTTTTTAATTTCACCTCAAAGTTTCCTTTACTAACTTCATTAAACCCAGAGATGATTTCATTCACAGGATTTAGGAACTTTCTTAGTCCTCTTTTCAATACGAAATAATAAAGAAATAATATAACAACAAAAATTCCTATTAGGTAAAGGGTAATATTCTTTTGATATTCACTTAAGATAGCAGCATTAATATCCATAGCTAAAATAGCAGTAAGTTTGCCATTATGATCTGAAATTGGGACAAATGAAGTAATCCAAAAACCTAATTCATCTTGATACAATGGACTAGATACAATCTTATCTTTACGCATGGCTTCATTAAATGTTTCTACATATGTTCCATCAACCTTCAAGAAGGAAAGTGACTTCACACCTTTTTTTTCGAAGTCTTCAGAGCTAACTAGTACAAATACCTCATCATTAGCAGAAACCTTCGGCTCAAGTAAAACAGCGTTTGTATATGGGGCATTTTCATTCACAATTGATAAGCTATGCATTAAGGATTGAAAAGAAGGATACTCCCGGTTTCTTTCCGTAATTACTTTTTTAATGTCTTCGATATCAATAATCGTTCCCCATAAAGCTGACATTTCAACAACGCGAAAACGGAGCTGCTTTTCCATTTGCTTCGTTTGAAGCAATAAACTAATTCCAGCTGTTGCAACTACTAGAATTAAGCTTACAAAAAAGGAGAATAACAAAATTTTTCTGAATAAAGGCAAGTTGTTTATTTGTTCCTTCATTATTCGTTCACCGAGTCCTTTTTCCACTTTATAAATCTTCCATTCGACAGACCTTTACATAAATCCTCTAAAAACACAAAATTTTACGATTTAAGCACACTTGTGTTTTTCAAGAGAGAATAGGGCTGTTTTTTTAAAATCCGTGTCTTTGATTATGCTATGATTGAATTAACGCGAATAATAAAGAGAAAATAGGTGATAGTTATATGAAAAAAAATATATTCGCATATTTTATTTCTTTTACAGCCATATTCATTTTGTTATCAGCCTGTTCATCGACAGAAGAAGAAGCAATAGCAGATAAGAATAAAGACAAGCATTCTTATCATGCAGAAAATGGCGATTTACGAGAAAAAACAGCCTCCCTTTCAGAGCTGCCAAAATTTCTAGATAATCAGCATGAACAAATTCAAATGGTTTATAATGCTGTTGGTGAATACCAAGAACTTTTAGAGAATATTCCTTGTTATTGTGGATGTGGTGATTCAGCAGCCCATATAGATAATTATGATTGCTTTATTAATGAAAACAAAGAAAATGGGGAAGTTGTATGGGACGATCATGGGACTCGGTGTGGAACCTGCCTAGATACAGCCGCAAAGAGTATTAATATGTTAAATGAAGGTAAATCTATTAAAGAAATTCGCCAATATATAGATGATACTTACAAAGAAGGCTACGCAGAACCTACACCAACTCCATTTCCAGGTTAATGGGTCTGAGCAATGTGCTCAGACCTTTTTATTTACGGATAAAAAAAGTATCGGCAAAACCTGCCGATACTGAAAAATTATGCATTATTTTTTAGTTCTGGAGCATTAAATAATTTCTGATAATCAGGCCACTTTAAGACTCTCTTTAAATACTCCCGATAAGAGTATATCGCATCCTCTTTTTGAACCCCATTTATTGATTGTATAAAGGCTTGCAAACGGACTTGAATCATGAAATAATCAGGGCTATTTTTGTTCAATACAGGAATTTCTGTGATCTTTACCTTCTGTCCAACAGCATTTTTGAACTCTAGGCTTTTGAATAGCAAAATATCAATCCTCTTTTTCACCCGTTTGACTATATTATACCCTAACTTCCCTACAAAAGCTGTCTATTTATGGGGAGCCAAAAATTTTTTTTAGTTCTCATCCAGCGTTTCATATTCGCTGCTTTCTTCCCATTCCTTTTCTTTTTTCAGCTTACGCTTATAAACAATTTTTGATAAATTAATACTAATTTCATACAAGAACAGCAATGGAATGGCAACAAGAATATCTGACATAAAATCTGGCGGAGAAATAACTATTGAAATAACAATTAAAATAAAATATGCATATTTTCTAATCTTTTGGAGCGCATATGGATTAATTACACCAAGTGATGTTAAAAACATAATCACTACTGGCAATTCAAAAAGAATCCCAAATGGAATTGTCATATGCATGATAAATCGGAAATATTTATCTGCTGTAAAATTAGTCTCTAGCATTTGACCGCCTAATTCAACTAGAAAACCTAAGACGGTTGGAAAAATAACAAAATAGCCGAAACAAAGTCCAATGATAAATAAAATAAAAAGAGCCGGAACATATGATAAAGAAATTTTCCGTTCAATCGGTTTTAATGCTGGCTTGACAAATAACCAAATTTGCAAAGCTAAAATCGGAATGGTCCCCGCAATTGCTATGACAGATGCAATCATAAAATAAACCCAAACAATATCACTTGGACCCAGAACAATTAATTTTACATCTAGATCTCGAACAAACCATTGATATATATCTTTTACATACATGAAGCCAACTACAAAAAAAACTAAAAAAGCACCAACTGTAATTATGAGCCTTTTCCTTAATTCATCTAAATGATCAACTAAATTCAATTCTTTATCTGACATATTTTTCTCCTGCTAATTTGAAGTGAAAATCTTATAAGACGATGAAAAATACGATAAAAAAAGGGCAAGATATTAAATCTCGCACCTTATTTAACCGTTTTTTTCTTATCGTCCTCTTCAAATTCTTCCATGACATCACTTGTTAATTCACGCGTGGACTTTTTAAATTCTCTTAATGTCTGCCCAAATGCACGACCTATTTCGGGTAATTTTTTTGGACCAAAAATAATTAATGCTAAAACAAGAATTAATATTAATCCAGGAATACCGATGTTTGATAACATAAAACATCCTCCTTAAAGTGCTTACTAGTCATTCTAGTATCATTATAGTGGTTTTAGCGCAGCTTGTGGGAAAAGTATAAAAAAGTTCATATTTAGTTCACATTAAAAACCTAATTTTTGAATATGTGACTTTTTTCATTTCTATCTTGACCGTTTTATATTTCTTTTCAAGACCCATTCCTATACTGGCCATTTATGGACAACATTCCTACATGTTCTATATTACTCCTAATCCACCTATATAAGCAAATGGAAAAGGTTACTGTCTTTATTTATCTCCTTATAAGCAAACCCCTTTTTATCCATTCGCTCAATTAAGCTGCTATAATCCTCCTTATTCTTCAGTTCAATGCCCACTAATGCAGGACCATTCTCTTTATTATTTTTTTTCGTATATTCAAAACGAATGATATCATCTGATATCCCAAGCACTTCATCAAGAAATTCTCTCAATGCCCCTGCCCGCTGAGGAAAATTCACAATAAAATAGCGCAGCAAACCTTCATGCAATAAAGACCGTTCCTTCATTTCCTGCATCCGTTCAATATCATTATTCCCACCGCTTACGATACACACTATATTTTTCCCTTTAATTGCCTCTTTATACAAATCCAATGCGGAAATTGGCAGCGCCCCTGCTGGTTCAGCAACGATTGCATGCTCATTGTAAAGTTCTAAAATCGTTGTGCAAACCTTTCCTTCAGGAACAAGCAAAATATCATCCACTAAGTCAGAACAGATATCAAAAGTTTTTGAACCTACACACTTCACTGCAGCCCCATCTACAAATTTATCAATCTTTTCTAATGAAGTGACTGACCTATTTTGTAAAGAAGTGAACATAGATGGTGCTCCAGCTGGTTCAACTCCAATAATTTTCGTATTTGGGGAAATGCTTTTAATATATGTACTAATTCCTGCGACTAGTCCTCCGCCTCCAATGCTTGCAAAAACATAGTCAATAGGCTCCTCGCAATCATTTAGAAACTCAACAGCTACTGTTCCTTGTCCCGCAATTACTTTTTCATCGTCAAATGGGTGGATAAATGCACGCTGTTCTTCCTCTGCACATTTCATTGCCTGTTCATAGGAATCATCAAACGTATCTCCTACAAGAATAATATCGACATATTGCCTTCCAAACATTTCAACTTGAAATACCTTTTGTTTAGGTGTAGTTGCTGGCATAAAGATTTTTCCGTAGACGCCTAAATGGCGGCAAGCGTAGGCGACTCCTTGAGCATGATTGCCTGCACTTGCACATACGACCCCATTCTTAACCTCATCATCCTTCAATGATTTAACTGAATAGTATGCTCCTCTAAGCTTGAATGATCGTACATGTTGTAAATCTTCTCTTTTCAAATAAATATTACAGCTATATTTTTCTGAAAGGCGTTCATTTTTTTGAAGCGGGGTATGGGCAACAATATCCTTTAATTGCTGGTATGCAATCAAAATCTCCTCTAACTGCACCCATTTTTTCTTCATCACCTTCTGTTTCATCTGTCACCCTCATTTCTCTTCCGATATTAATTTGTTCATTATACCATGTGAGTTTTTGATTTCAATCATATAATTTAAAAATTTTTACTTTTCCGATATTTTACCGAATAGAAAAGAAGGATTTTTACATATACTAATCGAAAGCTAAGAAAAACAGATTCCTAAAATTTATCGGGAGGTGGAAGAGTGGAGTTTTCATTATGCAGTCTTGACTGTGCACTGCCGGTGGAAGTGACATTAGATGAGGATAATGGGCGGTATATGGTTCGTAAAAGTGATTCAAGTGGGGAATTTTTCAACACTCCACATGAATTAATCCTTTGGATAAAAAGTAATTTTTCTCCTGAGGAATTTTGTGATCCGAATGAGTTTCAAGTCATGGTGAATGCATTAACAGACTATTTAATTAATCCTACGTACTAAGATTATTAGATAAACGTATAACTTTATCCTATATGTAGGCAAAACAGCAAAAGGGTATGAAACTGAAATAGTTTCATACCCCATTTTTTGTTATAAACCATATTAAATAAAGTTGATATTTAGGAAAAGATTTAATAACTAATTCATTTTGTGTTTACATTTCCAGAAATAGTAACTGCATCAGAGTACTATTACCTTTTACATAATAAGTGACTGACCTCAAAACTATGGCAAACAGTTTTCGCACTTTCATAACCCTGATTGTTACGAAGCCTTATTATCTTTCCTGAAGCTAGTAATAATTATATTTCTTACTTCTGAAGCAATTTCCTTCATGTCTTTTTCACGAATAGATTGTGGGTCAATTGGCTGACAAATATTAATTTGAACTTTCGCCGGACGAACAAGCCTGTTATTTTTCTCAAAAATATCGGCGGTGCCCTTTATTCCAATTGGAACAATCGGAACCCCAGCATCCTTCGCCAATCGTAAACCCCCGGCTTTGAATTCTCCAATAGGTCCGCCCTTGCTTCTTGTACCCTCAGGAAAAATAACAATGGAATGCCCGTTCTTTAATTTATCCACCCCATCCCGAATAGATTGTACCGCGCTTCTACGATCTTTGCGATCGATAAATACACAATTCATTACTTCCATCCATGATGAGATAATTGGTGCCTTTTTCACTTCTACCTTTGAAATAAACCCAAATGGCTTATCAATAAAAGCCAGTAAAACTGGTATGTCAAAATCACCTTCATGATTGCAAACAAATACAACTGGTCCTTTAGGCAAAAATTCCTTTCCCTTTACCTCCACCGTTGAACCTGTAATTTTCATAATTGTGCTTGACCATTTCATAGGCAATTGATGAATGAGTCGATCCCTTTCAGAAACCGGCATTTCAGGATGTAGCCTTTTCATTTTTGCTAGGGACGGCAAGCTATACACTAAATAGCCGGCCATATAAACTACAAATGCGATTAATCGAATCATGCTGTTCCTCCCAATCTATCTGCATTTTATCATTATATAATAGATAGGCTATTTTAACTAGAATCAAAAGAAAATTGACTGCACCATTGGAAATATGAAAAAGGGATTGTTCCTGCGAAGTTGGCTCAAGGTACTTCCCTTTGTTTTCACATCTGGCAAGCATAAGACTCTTCTTGTGACTTCGAAGGGAATGGGATAGATGCTAGACTTATATAATAAAAAAAGCTGCTCACATGCGAGCAGCTTCAACACATTATTTTCTTTTATAAATCATAAATTCATAATCATAAGGGTTTTTCTCGTCTTTTATGCCCTGTTCACGAGAAAGCAAAGACCATTCCTCCATATTTAGCTCAGGAAAAAATGTATCTCCTTTAAACTCATCATAAATGCGAGTTAAATAAAGCTTGTCCGCATCTGGTAAAATGAGTTTAAAAATTTCCGCTCCGCCAATCACAAAAATTTCATCGGCTTTTTGCCGGCTATACTCAAGAAGTGCTTCGACCGAGTTCAAAACAGTGCATCCTTCACATAAGAATTCAGGATTGCGCGTGATTACGATGTTTTCTCTTCCAGGCAGCGGGCGTCCAATGGAATCCCAAGTTTTTCTTCCCATCGCAATTGGATGCCCCAATGTTGTACTCTTAAAAAACTTTAAATCCTCTGGAAGATGCCAAGGAAGCTGATTATTATAACCAATAACATGATTATTGTCCATTGCCCACATGAGTGAAATCATACACTTACCACTCCTTTAATATGTGGATGTGGATCATATTCCTCAAGAACAAAGTCATTAAACTGAAATCCGTAAAGATCCTTCACTTCTGGATTGAGTCTCAATTTTGGAAGAGCTCGCGGCTCACGGCTTAACTGCAGCTCAATTTGTTCGAGATGGTTTAAATAAATATGTGTATCACCAAATGTATGAATAAATTCTCCAGGCTCTAAATCACACACCTGTGCAATCATAAGTGTAAGCAAGGCATAAGAAGCAATATTAAAAGGCACGCCAAGAAAAACATCAGCTGACCGCTGATAGAGCTGGCACGATAGCTTCCCATCTGCTACGTAAAATTGAAACATACAGTGGCATGGCGGCAAAGCCATTTTATCAAGATCTCCAACATTCCACGCATTAACAATCATCCGTCTAGAATCAGGATTCGTTTTTATTTGCTGAATAAGTTCGCTAATCTGATCAATGGTATTCCCATCTGCCCCAGTCCATGAACGCCACTGATGGCCATATACAGGACCGAGCTCTCCATTTTCATCTGCCCATTCATTCCAGATTCTTACTCCATTATCTTGAAGAAATTTCACATTTGTATCCCCATTTAAAAACCAAAGCAATTCATAAATGATTGATCGCAAATGCAGCTTTTTGGTTGTCATTAGCGGAAACCCTTCTGCTAGATTGAATCGCATTTGATAACCAAATGTGCTAATCGTCCCCGTTCCTGTTCGATCTTCCTTTTTTACTCCATTTTCAAGAACATGCTTGCAAAGCTCTAAATATTGTTTCATTACAACACAACCTTTTATTTTCGCATTTTTTTAATTGTATCAAATTAGGTGGGGTAAAAAAATACTTTCCGCTATTTTAAACTTTTCATAAAACGATATGTCTCAGGTGCTTTCTCCTTCAGCAAGCTCCTGGAATCTCCTCCGAGGTAATACATCGCAAAGGTTTCCGCAAAATATTCTTCAGGATAGGTTAAAAAATAATCCTTCGCCGGAAATAGTAACGGTTTTTCCTTCTTCCAAACTGCTAGAAATTTCTGGTTATTACGCATTCCATCATAAACGTAGCGATCAATGGAATGAGCCAGCTCATGAAGCTCTAAATTTACAGAGCTATGTCCTCTGCCCTTGTCACTGAATCCAATTTTCACTAAAACTGTTTTGGACCCTCCAATACCAGGTACGTCGTCCCACGTTGTTCTGCCCTTATACCCTCTTGGAATCATACCATCGAGATGGGCAGCTGTTGGATTATCTGTTAATCTTCCAATAAATAATTTAAGTTTAATATTTTCTTCCCCTACTTTTGATAATAAGGAAAATGGCAAATTATCTATTCTCGAAATAATTTGCGCCGCTTCACGCTCATCAAAAGGATCAGTTGGCAAAAGAATGATACTTCCTAGAACGGAAGAGGAATTAAGCACAATCGACTTTTTTAAGGTCGAGTGACTGGGATAATCTTTTAGCTGGATGCCGCCCATCGCTGCTTGAGAACTGCCCATTAATGTTAGAGAAATAATCAGTATAAATAGAAAAAGGGACATTTTTCGCATTGGGAGTACACCTTCTATCATTCTTTGAGGTCAATACCTATTGAAAGGAATACTATTATTATATCATGTGAAATAATCTAATAGAGCAGTTGTTAGCTAGAAGAATATAGGAGGAAACCCAATGATATCTAAAAAAAGGGACACAGACAATATAGTCTGGTCCCTGCAAAAGTATAATTCAATTGATTAAGCGAATGAACGGACAACATCTCCCAAGCCTGGTGCTGACGTTCCAGTTCCCACTGCCGCAAACTTCCATTCATTTCCATGACGGTAAATTTCACCTACAACTAGGCAAGTTTGTCCACTGTAATCATCTGTTAAATTAAAATGGATAATTTCCTGATTGTTAGCTGAATTCACAATCCGGATGAACGCATTTTGAATCATTCCGAAATGCTGCTTTCTTTTCACACAATCATAAATATTAACTACAAACACAAGCTTATGAACTTGTGAAGGTACACGGCTTAAATCAACTAAGACTTGCTCATCGTCCCCGTCTCCATCTCCAGTTAAATTATCTCCCGTGTGCTGGACACTGCCATCACTGCTCTTTAAGTTTCCGAAGTAAATAACATCACTGTTGCTTCTGATTTTCCCATTCTCACCAAGCATAATAACGGACGCATCACAATCGATATTGGCACCGCCTCCGCCTCCGCCGAATAGTGAGCCAAGAAGACCGCCACCGCCACGGTTTTGAACTGGATCCCAGCCTAAACCTACCATAATTTTTGAAAGACCTGGATTTCCTTTTGTAAGATCAACACGCTGCCCTTTTTGTAAGTTAATTGCCATCATTTTCACCTCATAATTTTTTTGTGTTTTTATGTAAACAATTGGCAAATAGCCAATTGCCTATTACCCTTGCAGCTTAATTTTTTTGAAATTATCTTGAAGCTGCTCTAGTCTTTTAGTACCCTCTTCACGCATGCGCTTATTCTCTTCTTCAATTGCTTTTGTTTCCTGCATTCCTTTAATAATGATGTTCCAAGACTCTTCAATGGTTTCAATCTTGATGCTTGGACTCCCTGCAAGTCTTGCAATATCAGCACTTTGGGTAGAGATATTTTGTGCATTGCGCAGCAGCATTTCATTCGTTCTTCGGTCAAGCTCATTCATCGAGTCAGCAACAAGCTTTTGTCTTTTTGCTGCAACCGCTTGAATAATTCCATTTTTGAAGATCGGAATCGTCGTTACAAAAGCAGAATTAATTTTCCCAATAAGCTTCGTGTTTCCTCTTTGTAACAGGCGTATTTGTGGTGCGGTTTGTAAGGAAACCATTTTCGCCATTTCTAGATCATATACACGCTGTTCTAGTAATTCTATGCCATTTCTAAGTGTATCCAGCTGCATCGATGCCATCTGATCGCCAGCAGCTGCACGTGATTCCAGCTGGGGAAGCTGATTGGCTTTAAGGTCATCTGCCTTCATCTGACCCGCTACTGCATATTTTTCAAGTGCTAGATAATATTGGTAGTTTTGCTCATACATTTGGTCTAGCATGGTTGTTGATTCAACCATCTCGTTTTGATATTTAGAAATTTCTATATATACCTTATCAATTTCATGTCCCATCGTTTGATATTTTCCAAAAAGCTTATCAATGAGCTTTTCACCTTTTTTGAACAGCTTTCCGAATAATCCGCCTGAGCTCTTTTCAAAATCCTTCTTATCAAACTTATCCATAATACGACCAAGCTGCTTCAATAATTCACCTGAATCTTCGACCTTTGTTGCACGCATATTGCCTAAAATTTGATCGGAAAAACGAGATATTTGTGTTGCCGGCTCTTTACCAAATTCGAGAATTTGGATTTGATCTCGTTCATCGATCGAACGTGCAAGGTTTTGAACTTCTGGATCTTGACGCAGAGCCAGCTTGATTTCTGAAGCTGTAGTTTCCGTCAACTTATCTTCTGTTGGTTTCGTTAATGTAAGATCAAGATTTGTTGGCTGCATTTGATTCATTGATTCAATCTCCTCTTAAATTTTTGAAAATGCCCTTTACTCTATTTATTAAAGATGGTTCTTTAAATTCCTGTTCAAATACTACATCCTCTAGCCAATGAACATCATAGATTCCTTCTTCAATAAAATTTTCTAAATCATTATGACCAGGAGGATTATACAAGACAATATCAATGCCAAATTGATTAAGTAACAACAGCAATGCAGCGTCTGTTCGCGTCATTGTGCCATTTAACTCATTATTATATAAGACTAGCTTTGGTACGTCCTGTGAATAATCAAACTTTTGAAGAAGCTGCAGAATACTGACAGGGATTTGCATTCCTTGAGTAAAAAGGAATGCTTTTAGCTCCTCTATATCCTCATGGTAGACCGGTTTAATGTATGGTCTCGCACATATATTACGGATGGCCGTTGCTATCCCGTTCTGAAGACCAGTTGGCAATTGCCGATACTTCCAATAATGAGCTGCCACCATTTTTTTCGTATCAAGTAAGCCATCATTTCCGAGTGCATTCCGATAATGAAATCGGAAATCATTGTTAACATTATTCGTAAATGGAAACCTTTGAATAAGCAGGCTATGTTCCATTTGGCTTATCATCTGTAATCGATCCCAATATTCTTTTCGGTTCTTGCTAACTCCCTGCACCTTCGCAAAAATAGCAGGAATTTTCACTTGCCCATTCTTTACCTCAAAGTTTGGCCGTACCATTGCTTTTTCCTTAATTAAAAGAAATAATTCATCATAGGTCGTTTTCAAAGTTACTGATAACGGGGTGTACTCACGAAGCTGCCATGGCTTATAAAACCCGGATCCCTCATGGTTTAATATGGATTCAATTTCTCTTGATGCACGATAAGCGACGGTAGATGAACGCCTGCTTTTTTCAGTTGGGAATGGCTCAGGCTGTTTTTGCTCGGGATAGTTGTGAATAAACGCATTCTCTAATTCTGTATGACCTCCAATTATGATGTCCTCTCCAGACGGAGAGAACACAATGATGTCACATCCCATTTGGAATAAATAGTATAGAAAATAGTGCTGGCTTTTATTCGAATTCCCATACCATAAAAATTTTGGCATTGACTTTTCAGGGTTCACCTTATCCCAATCCGCCCCAAGATGGTTAATGGTCCATTTAATGATATCAACAAGGACTCGCCTTAATTCATGATTCTTTAATCCATCTGGCTCTTGTGAAGAAAATAGATCGAGAACGGCAATCATCGCTTCTCTTGTTTTTCTATGCAAAGAAGGAATGGCTGATTTAAGTAAAAGCTGTTCTCCATCAAGGAAAGCAACAAATCGATTTATCGATAAATTCTGTTCCCGATTAATATTCAATACCTTTTGGATGGATTGAAATTGCTGATTATCAATCGTTTTATCAAGGGTATCCTCACTAAGCAAAGTAAGTCCCGCCTGCTCCGTATGAATGAAATCGTACAGCTTGTTGTAGTACTCATCCTCATCTAATGGAACACCCAAAAAACGAGCAACCACTTGGCCAAATTGGATCGTTTTTTGTTCAATTGAAAATTGCGGCCTTTCCTTTGTGTCTTTTTTCAACGTAGGCAGCCAATTCTCTATAGAAATCGGCAATAAATGAGATTTCATTTGACTATATGTTTCGTTCATTTTATATCCCTTCCCTCTATGAGCGAAAGACTGTAATAAGAATAATAAAGACTACTAAAATCTAACTCCAAATAGGAATGGAGTTAACAATAAATTGTAAACTTATTACCATGATACCATACGTGCCATTGAATTCTAAAACGATTCCTCCAAATATAATAAAAAATCATTCAATTTCCGGCAGCTTCACCTAAATATGCACATTATCTTTCGTTTTATCCTTTCACCTTTCAACTTGTCCATGCATATAGTTGAGTACTATGATTAGAAGGTGAGCAGCTATGAGGTTTCTTTACAGAAGGGCAAAATACCCTGCACATGAATTGGATACAAAATTGGTTGAGGATGTTTTGAGTTCTGACATTTTTATTTTCATAGATTTGATTTTTTGGTCATTGTTAATAACCCTACTCACATTATCCCTGCATTTCTCATTCCTTGGGGCATGTATCATCTTTATAAGTTCCTACATTTTTGGAGCAAGTCTGCATTTCTTTTTAAGAAGGTGGATGAGAGAACCACAAAATTAAATAATTTTTTCTGTTACAGTGGTCGAAATTCTATGTAAGATTTCTTCTCCTGCCATAATTCCTTGGTAATCAGTAAATAAATAATTGGATTGATGAATCTCCTCGTTTTTTAATTCACCATGGGAAGGAACAAAAGCGTAATCACATATTTTCAAAAAATCATTATCTAGAATGGAATCACCCGCTCCAAAAACGGTATGGATCCCTTCCCTTTCTTTAATAAACTTAACCGCTTCCCCTTTACAAACTGGTTTCGGCATTAAATAGAGCTTTCTGCCCTGGATAGAAATTCTCCATCCGCTCGTGTCTGCTATTTTTTGAATATCATTCTTTGTTTCAAAAGCTAATGGCTCCTCTAGAATATAATAAAAGAAAAGATTTTCTACCTTTTTCAATGTGCCATTTATCGCAAGACCGTTCATTTCTTCATTCATTTTTTGAAAAGGGATACATTCATTTTCCAGTCGCTTTTGAACAGAATCTCTCCATTCCTGAAGAGGATGCCCCTTATAATAAATCGCTGCTCCATTTGAAGTGACTGCATATTTTAAGGGAAAAGACTCGGAAAAAATAAACACCCTTTTATATTGTTCATATGTTCTCGTTGTAACAGGAATAAATAAAAGTGAAGAAGCTAGTTCCTTTAATAAACTGTATGCTCTGCTTGTCATAAAGGCTACTTCTTGTGAGCTTTTTAGCTCAACAGCAAGCAGATCACGTACCGTATGCTGCTTAAAATCAGCAAGTGCCCGATTGGAATAGATTAGGGTACGGTCTAAATCAGAAGCAAACATCATCATTGACTATCACTTACCTTTTTTATTAGTCCACAGCAAGTATAGCTCATGTTTGGATAATGGACGACCTCTACATTTCTCTCTTTAGCAAGCAGCAAAATGTGCCGAACATATGGACTGTCAGGATCTTTCATTAATATTTTCCAAGGGATTCTACGGAGCAACACTCTTGTAGTTTCTCCAACCCCCGGCTTGATAAAATGGGTGGAACCAATATCAAATTCTTTTGACATTCCTACCACTTCATCCATTCCTTTAAACGCAGCCCCATTTTGATCGTTTTCTAACCTTTCGAACGCTTGAAATGCCTCTTGCTGAATCGATGGAAACTCCTTTGAAACAATATCAATATATTCATTGGAAACATCTGCATCTACCAAGTTTCCATAATATTTTGCTCCATGAAAATCCTCTGGTCCGATCAATTGATCATTTAAAACTGTTCTGCTGACTAATCCCGAAACAGTAGAATTTAAGCACGCACTCGGGATAAGA
Source organism: Cytobacillus praedii (assembly GCF_001439605.1). Classification (GTDB taxonomy): domain Bacteria; phylum Bacillota; class Bacilli; order Bacillales; family Cytobacillaceae; genus Cytobacillus; species Cytobacillus praedii. The sequence goes on along the minus strand of NZ_LMBX01000010.1, from coordinate 59,251 downwards.
AAATCCTCTCTTGTCCCATATAGACTAGTGCATTGTCCTGGGTCAGCCAACACAGCGAGTGTATCATCAAGAACAATCCCATACTTCTCCTTAAATGCATTGCATGCTTTCGTTAATTCAATTGATATTGCTCCTTTTCCAGTCCAGCCATCGATAAATTGTATTTGTTTATCAGGATGTTTTTTTAAAATATGATGAATTGCATTTTCATCAATTCCTTTATCCCGGATAATCGAGATGCTGTAATGCGGAAGATCCGCTTGATATTTTGATAGAATATATCGTTTAATAAGAATGCCTATCGGAGTCCCTGCACGTGCTAAAGATACTAGAACTGTATTTTTTCCTTTTTGGCGAAAAAGTTGCTCAGCAACGATCCCCGTACATAAAGCTACCTTTTTCTTGTACTCTTCTAGCGTTTCCCAGAAAACCTGCATGTAATGTTCTGGCGGCTGGTACTCAATAGGTAACGACTCACTATAATGCTGTCCTGACTGAATATTTTTCTCTCGATGCTCAGTGGGGCCCTCCAACTCATAACTGCTTAAGTCCTTTAATAAAAAAACAACATCATTCTCATGATATGAACCAAACTGACATTTTTTGTCTAACATTTCATTCATCTGACATACAACTCCCATTAAAGAAAACTACTTTTATTTCAGGAATATTTGCTTTCATCAGCTCATGAAGCATTGGCTGCAGCTTATCCATTGAAACGGATCTCTCAAAAAATATAAACAACTGATCGTATTTATTTGGCGGAATATTATAGACAAACTGTTTTATTCCCCCATCTTCGGGGTTTGGAAAGGTGAGGCCGTATTTCGCCCCATACTGTTCATGATTTTTAATATATATCGGACTTCGTGTAGTTGATTGGTAGCTGACTCCTTCTCCCATATAGGAAGCCAGTTTCATCGGGACATACATAAATTCACCAGTCCCAAGGCAAAGCACGTTTCTTCCCGTTCGAAGTGTTGATAAAAATTGTCCAATTTCCTTTAACGACTGGTTGATCCCCCTATTTGATGCGGCACTTAAACCAAATCGTCCAGTTTCTGCTGAGAAAGGAATATTCCTTACATCCCCCTCTTGAGAAATAGAGGAATAATAAATTGAAGGAAACTCTTTAGAAAATTGATCTTTTAAATTAATTGTAGATACTGCGGACGTATGGCGTACAGGTTCTGTTTCATCAGTTAATTTCCCTTCAAACTCTGGAGAACCTGATATTTGGATATTCCCTTTTAGCAAGCTAACAGAATGAATGGTAATTTCCAGCTCCTGCTCAAGCTTTTTATACAGTTGCAAATGTTCTTCAGTGCGCCAATCCAAAATCGAGACAACTGTGTACATCTTTCTTGGGAACTTAGCATGAATGGAACGAATAATATTAATATTTGTTTTTCCTGTTGTCATCTCATCATCAACAAGAATGATTTCACGATCATTATTTAAAATCGATTCATCTACGTAGCAGCGGTGTGAGGTCGCATGTGAGTGCTCTTCCTCAAAGGTAATAACCGACTCGATTCCAATTAGTTCTTCCCTCGTTGTATGTAAGAAATTTGCCTGTTTGAAAGAATGATAGAAAGCATGTCCAAGTGCAGTAGCTGTTTCAGCAAAGCCGATAATCACTGGATTCACTTGTTCATCGATAAATGGATCATCCACAAACCTTTGAGAATCATTTAAGAAGGAAAAGAGCAATTCTTCCCTGCATCCTGTCTCTTTCCCTTTCACAGTTTCTATATAACGGTTTGCCAGTAATGCTCCAGTTATTAACCCCATTTTCGGATTGATTGGAATATGCTTTCCCAATACTTTGCTGACAAATAGAAATGATCTTTTTTTATTAATTCTGGCAGCCATCTGAAATAAATCATCTGGTGTAAGCCCATATGGATTATCGGTAATTTCTAACTCAACTGATAACTGGTTGAGGATTGGAAGTGTTAATTTCATTGGTAAGCAAGTCAATGTATGTGTATTCTTCATTTAGCACCCCGTAAATTTCTGATTTCAAAAGTACTTTTTGCGCCCAGTAGTAATGAGGCTTTATTTCATTCATTTTATTTTGGAACGCACTTTTCATTACGCCAACTTCCCCAGTCGCTTGGCTAATAATGCTTTTCGCATCCAAATATTCTTCATAGGTTACTGTATTCAATGCCTGAACTGGACGAATATGGGTCGGATGTATAATTGTCTTACCGGTTAGTCCATTCGTAATATCCATCAGAATTTCCCGAATAAGACCATCCATATGCTTATCAATTAACTTCGATCTTAAGTCTATACCATCTTGCCCAAAGCGCTCACGGAAAGGTGTTTGTCTTAATTGAGGCTTAAGCATTCTTTCCTTTGAAGAAAAGTACTCCCATACAGGACCTGAGATAACGTACGGATGATCCGAGCGTAAAAATACATTGATAATATCTGATATACAATCTCTTATTACCGCAATATCATACACGGTTGTATCTGAGTTTCTACGGATGCCATAAAGTCCACAGAAATCAGTTGCACCAATACGAATATTTAAAATATATTCTTCATATTGATCAACGAGTGTTTTAATAGAAATAAGCTCCCCAAGCCTCGTTTCCTTTTCAATCACTTTTTTTGTTTCTAAAATTGGTAAGGCATATAGTTGATGTCCTCTATCATTAAGCTGTTTAATTTCTTCTAAAATTAGTTTTCCATGTTCTGGAGAAAATTTAGGGATAACAATGCCAGTTAGCAGATGCATCCCTTTCCGTATACGGTTTTTCAGCCGAATAAATTGGTCAATATCCCTTATCCGAATAAAGATTAATGGAAGGTCATCCTCATTCAGCAGACCTTTCTCCATCTCTTCACTTAGGTTATTCAATTCCTCAATAAGACAGGTCTCGGCTACCTGCACTTCTTCATCACCAATTGCATCCTCTAAATCAATAACCATTGAAGTCAGTCCGGCATGTTTCTTCGATAGTAAATCTTGATGGATATTAGGCCGGGTTGCCGGCATATAAAGTGTCGCACCAAGTGCATAAGCAAGGATTTCTCTTTGAGAATTTTTCGAGAAATGAAAAGGTTTTTTATAGAAAATTCGGTCATATTCTTCTTCATGAAGATCTGAAAATAATCTCATCCCACTAACTCCGTTTCAAAAAAATAAATTGGTCATTGATCATACTTTATAAAAGATAGGATAGCATAGAATCATAAATAATTCCCTTAAAAAGGTAAAAAGAAAGGGAGCGGACAATTGTCTGTTCCCTTTAGGTATATCTAATTATAATTTTGATTGATTGATTTATTCTCCACTTGTTGCTTCTTTCTTTTTATTCATGAAGTGGATTATGAATGTAGCTGCAAATACAACAAGTAACAGGATGAAGAAATAGATATGTTCAATATGAATGCCGAAAACACCCAATAGCATTTTGGCAGAAATGATCAAAATGAGAATGTATGCAGAGGTTTCCAGTTCAGGCACTGCATCAATTAATTTCAAGAAAACGCCTGCAACTCCACGCATCATCAATACACCAAGCATTCCTCCGAGCAACAAGACCCATACTTCCTGGCTAATCCCGAAGGCAGCAAGAACACTATCAACGGAAAAGGCAATATCCATTATCTCAACAGCTGCAACGGTTCCCCAAAATGTTCCAAATAGTCGAATGAGGATGCCACCTTTATTTATTCCTTGAGCTTCTTCCTCATCTTCACTATCGGCTTCTTTTTTCTTATCAATGAAATATTTAATTGCTAGCCATGCAAGATATCCTGCACCTAATACTTTTACCCACCAAAGTTCGATTAAGAAAACACCGATTCCAATCGCAATAAAACGGAAAATATAAGCACCTAGCAATCCATAAAACAATGCTTTTTTCCGCTGCTTTTCTGGTAAATGCTTAACCATAACTGCAAGCACAAGTGCATTATCCGCTGATAAAAGCCCTTCCATGATAACCAGTGTTCCAATTAATCCCCAGCTGACTGGATTTGATAAAACCTCTACCCACATTCCCCAATCAAAAAACTGGGCATAGGTATTTAATATACCTTCTAAAATCGCCATTCTTGTATGTTCCTCCTGATTATAAATCTATAATTTTTGGTTTAAAAAGATCCAGTTATTCCGAATCTTTTCAAAAAACGTTCTACTTAGCCAATTTGCAGTCCAAAATCTTTCGCAAGTGCAGCCAGACCACCTTGGTAGCCGCTTCCAATAGCGCTAAATTTCCATTCTGCATTGTGACGGTATAATTCACCAACTACAATAGCTGTTTCAATAGAGAAATCTTCGCCTAAATCATAACGAATCAGTTCTTCACCAGAATCTTCACTCATAATTCGGACGTATGAATTTGAAACTTGACCAAAGTTTTGATTTCGTGCTTCCCCGTCATGGATCGTAATTGTAAATGTAATACGCTGAACATTGGCAGGAACATTAGCTAAGTCTACTTTTACTTGCTCATCATCCCCATCTCCCGCTCCAGTGCGATTATCCCCCGTATGTACTACAGAACCATTTCCGCCATTCGCATTATTATAAAATACGAAGTCACTATCAGAAGTTACTTTTCCGTTATCGCCTAAAAGGAAAACTGATGAATCTAGATCGAAATCATGTCCGCCATCATATTTGTTGACATCCCAACCAACACCTACTACCACCTTTGTTAGTCCTGGATTTGTTTTAGTTAAATCTACTTTTTGTCCTTTTGATAAGCTAACTGCCATTTTTTTTACCTCCATTTAATAGAATACTTTTTAATACGATAGGTTTTCAAAAAGGTTTCAAAAAAAATTATAAAAATCCCTTGCCAAAATTTAACTCATCCATTTTGGCGGGGTGTTTTTATCCCAAAAAATTGTTCCCAGCTCATGGTGTGACTGAAATTGATCATGGTAAGTATGGTAATGAAAATTAAACCAATAGCCCTGCTGAGGCGGCTGATCCCTTCTAACATGAAAACGAATAATGTCTTCATTTGTTGCTTCATTTTTGATATGAAAAATTTTCTCAGATTGACCGCCGCCAGGACGTTCAGTCACCGCTAAAAAAGCCAATTCTTCCTCTGGATACTGTTCAGCCACATTTTGAATAGCTTTTTCGATATTTGGCAGAACGACTTCTGAAAATTCATTTTCAATTACAGGTTTGATTTTTGGTCCGAACTTAGCATATGACTGATTTTCAGCCTCATGTATCATTTTCCTAATAAATTCTTCTTTATTAATATGCCCAATTTCTTCGGAAGTAGAGGACTGGGTATTAGCTAAACGGCCTTCCCCATTCGTAGGTTCAATAATATCCCTTTTCGGGTTCTTATCTGTACTAGAATTATCATATAATATAGCGTGTGAAGGGGTAACTAGTCCAAAGGTTAAGATAGTTACCATGACGACGAACGATTTGCGAAGCCAATTTGGCATGATTTTAGTCTCCCTTCTATTCTTTAACTATCTATATCTAATCAATCGATCTTTAAATCACCAAATACTCTTATTCTATTATTATACTTTGTTCTTCAGAAAAATGGAAAAATAGGCTTTATTTTTTCGCAAAAAAAATAAAAGCTAGGAATAGTTACTTATATTTTGGGAATAGTAAGGGAAAAAGACCATATAACTAAATTGAATATTAGAAAGACTAGGCATTTGCCAAGCATTTTTTGTGAATACCTTAGTTTTTCTTATGCGTTCAGAATTTATGGCCATATATTCTGAATAGCCCATTGAAAGGAGAATGTTTATATGGATTGGACAGTATTTATTGTTATTATTTCTTTCATCTTGCTAGGTTACTTTGTTTATTTATCTATTGCAGAATAAGCGGTTCGGAATAGAGTCTATTCTCTATTCCGTTTTTATTTTTCGATGATTCCAAAATGAAATTTTGCTGTTTTCCTCTTTTGTACATGAAAGTTATATCTTTCAAACCGAGGACTTCGAAAATGATCCTTTAGAACAACACATTCCTTCGCTACTCTCTTAGCTTCCTCAATCACCAGCCCAGTCATTTCCTCGTAAATAGCAAAACGGCTTAATGCTTTAATGCCATCAGATTCAAGAATATGCTCCTCAAACATTGGATCAAAGTACACACAGTCATAGGATTGATCAGGCACACTTTTTAGAAATGACAAGGATAAATCGTTTATTACCTGTATACTTTTCATCGCCTGATCCATGTCCGGGTTCCCGGAAACCCATGATTGCAGCCCGTTTTTCACAATGTAGCCTAAATACGGATTTCCTTCAATGCCGGTCACTTTCCCTTCTTTTCCAACAATAAAACTCGCAACGATGCTGTCCGAGGCAAGCCCTAATGTGCAATCAAGAAGTCTTTTTCCTGCCTGAAGGTTTGCTGCGTCCACAAAAGGATCTTTCTCTCCCTTCATTAGTCGCTTCACTCGAAACATGGCAGAATTAGGATGGAAAAAGAATGGCTCCGTTTCATCCTTTGGATAGAGTTCTAGCCTTTCTTTGCCTACAACTATGCAATCCTCCATTTCAATTTGCTGAATTAATTGAACAGATCGTTTTTTCCGTTCAATAAAACGGCTATTTAAGTCATTTGCAACTTTGATGGCTTGCCGAGTCATTTCTTCATTTGTTCTGCCTGCAGTCGTAATAATCATATAAAAGAAGTCACCTTTTCATTTTAGTTTACGAAAAAGCAAAAGGACGTCAGTAGACATCCTTTTGTTTTTTACATTAATTATTCGTCTCAATTGCAGCAAGCAGGTTTTCCATAATTGCTTCCATCGAATGATCTTCAATATCATGACGATGAATAAAGTGGACAACTTCTTTCCCTTTTAGTAAAGCCATAGACGGAGAAGATGGCTCATATCCAGCAAAATACTCCCGCATTTTCGCAGTTGCTTCTTTATCTTGCCCTGCAAATACAGTAACTAAATGATCTGGTTTCTTTTCTGTTCTTAAAACAGCTTGCGTTGCTGCTGGACGAGCGAGTCCTGCTGCACAGCCGCAGACAGAGTTAACAACGACAAGCGTCGTCCCGTCGGCCTTCCCCATAAATTCTTCTACCTCGTTAGCAGTTAGTAATTCATTAAATCCTGCATTCACAAGCTCTTGTCTCATCGGTTGAACCATTTGCTTCATATATTCCTCATATGCCATAGACATGTTCAATCAGCCTCCATTACAACATTTGTATTGTAAGCATACTATAATCTATGGCTATTTTGCAAAAGGAATCAATTAAACTTTTTGTTTCACTTTCTCTTCTGCATCTTCAAAGTAATCTGTCACCGCACCCCTAGATGCACAGGAGACAAGTCTTGCGTATTTAGCCAATGTTCCTCTAGAAAGTAAGGGAGGGGCAGTCCAATTTTCCTTTCTTCTAGAAAGTTCTTCAGACGATAAATCAACAGACAGTTCCTGAGTTTCGCTATTTATCGTAATCAAATCACCGTTTTCGATTAATGCTATTGGACCGCCTATTTGTGCCTCTGGCGCAATGTGGCCGATAACGAAACCGTGCGAACCGCCTGAGAAACGGCCATCAGTTAATAACGCCACACTTTCTCCTAAGCCCTTCCCTACTAGAATACCGGAAATCGATAGCATTTCAGGCATGCCCGGTCCGCCCTTTGGCCCTTCATAGCGAATCACAAGTACATCTCCAGCTTGAATGTCACCATTCATAACCGCAACTGTAGCTGACTCTTCATCATTAAATACTTTTGCAGGTCCAGTCATACGTGTGACCTTTAATCCAGATACTTTAGCAACTGCCCCAGATGGTGCAAGATTTCCCTTTAGCACAACTAGCGGACCATTTTCTCTTAACGGCTGATGAATCGGATAAATAACCTTCTGTCCTTCCTTTAGGTCTCCAGCTTCTGCAAGATTTTCTGCTAAAGTTTTTCCTGTAACTGTCAAACAATCCCCATGAAGGAAACCTTCTTTTAAAAGCAGCTTCATTACTGCTTGTACTCCGCCAACTTCGAAGAGATCCTGCATCACATATTTGCCGCTCGGCTTTAGGTCAGCAATATGAGGAACGGTTTTCTGCAATCGATTGAAATCATCCAGCGACAAATCAACTTCTGCGGCATGTGCGATCGCCATTAAATGCAAGATTGCATTAGTTGAACCGCCAAGTGCCATCACAACAGTTATTGCATTTTCAAAAGCCTTTTTCGTTAAAATATCACGAGGGCGAATATCTTTTTCTAGCAGTTTATAAACTGCTTTTCCAGCTTCTACACAATCATTGCGCTTTTCAGCTGTTTCTGCTGGATTTGAAGAGCTTCCTGGCAAGCTTAGTCCTAGTGCTTCAATCGCACTTGCCATTGTATTTGCAGTATACATTCCACCACAGGAGCCCGATCCTGGACAAGCATGGCATTCTATTTTTGTTAACTCATCCTTATCGATAGCCCCCCCATTGAATTGTCCTACTCCTTCAAAGACAGAAACGATATCAATGTCTTTGTCATGCAGCTTTCCTGGTTTAATTGTCCCGCCATAGACGAAGATTGAAGGCAAATTCATCCTGGCGATTGCCATCATACAGCCTGGCATGTTTTTGTCACAGCCGCCGATTGCCACAAATCCATCTAAAGATTCACCGCCTACAACTGTTTCAATAGAATCAGCAATTAAATCACGGCTCGGCAGCGAATACCTCATTCCTTCTGTCCCCATGGAGATTCCATCAGAAACAGTAATAGTATTAAAAATAAGCGGTGCACCCCCAGCTTCTCTTGCCCCTTTCTTTGCTTGAACAGCTAGTTCATCAATATGTATATTACATGGTGTAACCTCACTCCAAGTGCTCGCAATCCCGATCATTGGCTTTTTAAAATCCTCATCAGTAAATCCTACCGCACGGAGCATTGCCCGGTTAGGTGCCCTTCTTTCATCATCACTAATTACATGACTGCGAATTCTTAGATCCTTTGACATCGATGAATCCCCCCAAAATAATTTCTTTCCAATATAGACCTTTTTTAATATAATTGCAACAATTTTCACAAAATTAATTTTATTCTATCAAAGGAAAGACGCCATGCTGCAAAGAGCGATGGCGTCTTGATAGAATTGTAAGAATATCTTGTCTTATGCATTAAAAATTCTGATTTAGCAAATATTATTTGGTTGTTCGCAAATACTTCTGATTTTTCTTATTATTTCTTTCTTGATTCCGTCATTTGCTTCCAAACAGAGCCTTTAGCTTCTTCCCCCTGCTCAATTCTTTCAATCGCAAGTTTAATTTGCATACTGACTTCAAATTCAGGATCATTTTCAGCTGATTTTAATGCAGGAATGGCTGCTTCATCTCCTGCCTCATATAGGAACATCGCCGCACGCCAGCGAACAAGCTTGCTCGTATCCTTTAGTGCCTCCATCATAGCTGGCATCGCATCTTTAAAACCGAGATCAGATAGGCAGTCACCTGCTGTTCTTCTCACCGTGACCGTTTTATCCTTCAAAGCTTTATAGAGCAACGGCAGAACTTTTTGGTCTTCAATCATACCTAGGTAAACTGTTGCCAGCCTTCTAATTGAGGCTTTTTCATCTTGTAATGCTTTTTCTAATACAGGTAAATCTTCAAGCTCTGGATCATCCATTTGTTCAAGTTTTTGATAGCGATCTCGCCAATCCGGATGATCTAAGTCTTTTAATGTAAGTTTCAGCAGCTGCCTGTTTTGTTTCTCCTGCACATTATCCGGATTGATTGCCTGATCGACAAGCAGTTGTAATCTGCTCTCGGGATAAGCTGCAATTAATTCTTCAACTACATCATGACCAATCTGTTCGAAGTCGCCATAACGAACGCCGACCTCAACCCATTTTCGAACTAAAACAACATTATCTCCTTCAAGCTGTGCTGCTGCCAATGCCTTCATAAACGCTTCAGGCAATCCGAAGCGCCGTTCCTCTGTCCCATCAGTCAGCTTTACTTGCATCGGAATGTCTTTATACTTTTGGACAACCGCTTTGATTTCACCAAAATGTTCATTCATCGCGGAGTGGTTTTCATTATCTGTCTCCGCATCTTCGCCAAAAGCATTTCTTACCTGCGGCAGAAGATCTTTCCAATCATATTTTGCATTTCTTTCTACTGCTAAAAAATCAGCAACATGGTAAACACCCTTCACGCCTTCAATTTCAAGAATATCTTGAATCACTTTAGGTGCACCTTCTCGATTATCTTTTTTATAATTATTGCTTTTTCCCATTGGCAGCTCTTCATTCAAAATAACCTTCATTGTATTCGGACTTGGAGTTGGCTCAATTGCATTTATTTTCACAGTTTTTCACCCTTTGCAATATTGTCACTGTAATAACTAAAATCATTTTAACATAATAGCAGTTACGAATCATAAGATGAGTCTCAAGTACAAAAATAGCCTGTCCGTCAAGGACAGGCTACTATACTATTCATTGTTCTGCTATCTCTGAAAGATAGCTCCATCTTTCAATTAACTGTTCTAATTTTTCATTTAGCGCAGCTTCTTCTTCCAATAATGCTCTCGCTTTTTCAAAGTCACTGCCAGTATTGTTCATTTCTACAGCAATTTTCTCCAATCGAGCTTCAGTATTTGCAATGTTATCTTCGATTCCTTCCCATTCTCGCTGTTCGTTGTAGCTTAGCTTTTTCTTTTTAGTTTTCTCCTGTTCTTTGTGTACGGGAGCCGTATTCTTTACTGCCACAACTGGTTTTTCATTTTCTTTTTCAAGATATTCACTGTAATTGCCAAAGAAAGAGTCAATCCGTCCCTGTCCTTGCAAGACAAGAAGCTGATCAGCCACTTTATCTAAAAAATAGCGATCATGGGATACAGTAATAACTACTCCAGCAAATTCCTCAAGATAATCCTCAAGCACTGTTAATGTTTGCGTATCCAAGTTATTTGTCGGTTCATCAAGCAGGAGGACGTTTGGTTCTGTCATTAAGATTTTCAATAAATACAGGCGGCGCTTCTCTCCGCCGGAAAGCTTGCGGATCGGAGTTCCATGCGTAAAGGATGGAAAAAGAAAGCGTTCAAGCATTTGTGCTGCGGAAATCGTTTTCCCGTCAGAGGTTTCTACAACCTGCGCTGTTTCCTTTAAATACTCAATCATCCGCTTATTCTCGTCCATATCTTCGCTTTCTTGTGTATAATAGGCGATTTTCACGGTCTGCCCAATGATTCGTTCGCCAGAATCTAATGGAATCTTTCCGGCAAGAATATTAAGGAGTGTCGATTTTCCTGTCCCATTCTTTCCGATAATACCAATCCGATCTCCAGGCTTCACAAGAAGATCGAAAGAATTTATAATGATCTGCTCTAAATATTTCTTAGATGCATCCTTTAGTTCAAATACTTGTTTCCCAAGCCGGCTGCCGTTTAAAGACATATCCAGCTTTTCTGATTGTTTCACAGATGCAAGCTGATCATCTAATTGATCAAAGCGCTGGATTCGTGCTTTTTGTTTTGTCGTTCTCGCTTTTGCACCTCTGCGAATCCATTCTAGCTCTCTCCGATAAAGATTTTTTCTTTTTTCGATCGTGGCAGCTTCGTTTTCTTCACGAATCGCTTTCGCTTCAAGGAAGGCACCGTAGTTTCCCTTATAGCTATACAAGTTTCCGCCATCCAGTTCAAACATTCGATTAGTTACTCGGTCAAGGAAATAGCGGTCATGGGTAACGAGTAAGAGAGCGCCTTGATACCGTCCTAAGTATTCTTCAAGCCATTTAACCGACTCATAATCAAGATGGTTTGTCGGCTCATCAAGAATCAGCAAATCAGGTGATTGAATAAGTGTTTGGGCGAGGGCAACCCTTTTCTTTTGTCCGCCGGAAAGCTCTCCGATTTTTTTATCAAAACTTTCAATACCAAGCTTCGTTAAAATCGATTTTGCATTCGTACTAGCATCCCAAGCGTTCAAGGCATCCATTTTCTTCTGCTGCTCGAAAAGCTTCTCTTGAATCACTTGATTATCAGGAGTCTTATTCAACTCCAGAAGCGTCTCTTCATATTCTCGAAGCAAGACAAGTACTGGTGCATCACCAGCAAACACCTGTGCCAGTACAGAAAGTTCAGGATTTAAATCCGGCTGCTGGGCTGAATAGGAAATCGTATAATCCTTCGGAGAGCTGATTTCACCAGAGTCTGGAAGATCCACGCCTGCAACTATTTTTAATAAGGAAGACTTTCCTGTTCCATTTACACCGATGAGTCCTATCCTGTCCTTTTCAGAAATCGTAAAAGAAATATCGTTAAAAAGCTCTTTTTCACCATATGTTTTTGTTACATGTTCTACTGAAAGCATTTTCATATCTGACCATTCCATTCACTGTAAAATTGCTCAAGGAATTGCTCCATAAATTGATGTCGCTTCGAAGCCAACTCTCGTGCTGTATCCGTATTAAGCAGATCCTTCAGTTTTAAAAGCTTCTCATAAAAATGATGGATCGTTGATGACTTTCCAGTGCGGTATTCCTTCTCTGACATTTCTTCTCTAACCTTAATTGCTGGATCGTAAAGAAGATGCCCTTTTTTTCCACCGTACGCGAATGTCCGGCCTATTCCAATGGCTCCAATTGCATCCAATCTGTCTGCATCCTGAACAATTTCAGCTTCCACACTTATTAACTCTGTTTTTCTTCCACCTTTAAAAGAGATGGATTGAATGATTTCAATAATTTTCTCGCACGCTTCTTTTTCAAGTGCTAGTAATTCAAGGAAATCCGTTAGTTTCTTTTCCCCATCTTCTTTCGATTCGTTCAGCTTCTCATCAGGGATATCATGCAGCAGCGCAGCCATTTCAATAATAAATCGGTCTCCCTTGTTTTCTTTTTCCGCTATATATAAAGCATTTTTTCTTACGCGTTCAATGTGATACCAATCATGTCCGGTACTGTCTTCACCTAGCACTTCTTTCACAAAGCTTTCCGTTCTTACAATCATATCCTCTTTCATTCAGAGCACCATCCTTTTTCGTTCCAGATTTATTTTACCATGAAGAGAAGGACTGTAAGAAAAATAAGTAAAGGAAAAGTGCCTTATCAGCACTTTAATTTTAAAATAACAGTAAAAACCGTATTATTTCTATTTATTGAAAATGTGGGTGATATACTTTTTTTAAAAAACCACTTATACATTAATTGGTAAGGATAGGTCAGAAAACACGTATACGCCCCCTGACTTCCATCGTGCAGGAAGTCAGGGGGCGTATATTTTTATCCTCTACTATTTATAACATTAATCCAACCCATTAAACCAATTGATCCCCAATGTATTCTCTCCAGCATGTACGCCGATTGCTGCACCAAGTGGATAATGACCAAATTCGATCTCAGGAAATTCCTGAACGAGTTCTTCTTTCCATTTCAGCGCTTCCTCCTCATGCAGTCCATATAAAATCGAGGCTTCTTTCAAGGGCTTTTTTTCATGCGCAGTTCTAAGAAGCTGTATAATTTTATCCTTCGCCTTTCGTTCACTTCTAGCTTTTTCTTTCACATGCAAAGCACCATCTTCGATGGAGATTATCGGCTTTACATTAAGCATACTTCCAAGGAAAAATTGAACCCCTGACATTCTTCCGCTTCTATGCAGCTGTTCTAAGCTTCCTATCAATACATATGTTTCACTAGTATTGCTTAATACTTCTAACTTCCGTTTGATCTCATCTGGTTCAAATCCTGAGTCTGCCAGTTCCATTCCTCTTTTCAAAGTTCTGGTCAGCGGGTAGGTTAATATTTTCGAATCAACCGTTAAAACAGGGATATCAACCAGCTGTGCAGCCTGCTCGCTTGAAGAAACTGTTCCGCTTAATTTACTTGAGAGCAACACGGCGATAACAATTTCGTATTTATCTTTCAAACGCTCAAATAATTCCTGAAAGGCCCCAATTGAGGGCTGTGATGTTTTGGGGGGAGTTTTTAACTTTTTCAATTTCTGATAGAGCTCAGCTGGTGTAATATCTATCCCTTCTGTATACTCCTTTTCATCCAGTAAAATCGTAATTGGAATGGGATATACATGAGGGTGGTTGAGTAATTCCTCATCAATAAATGCTGTACTATCTATAACCCATGCGATTTTTGTCAAAATCTTAACCCCTTTTCTGTTTAATTATTATGTATGAACAGCTGTTCAAAATATCTGGAGACTGACGAAAAAATGCCAGTCTCCAGCAAATATTGCTTATGATAAAAACGTCTTAATCTTTGGGAATACCTTTAACGCAGTATTATAAAAGACATCCTCATGATACTCTTCAGGGATTAAATCTTTAATAAATTTAATGTATGGTCCAATTGGGGCAAGTGGCCAATCAGTACCGAACAACAGCTTATCATATGAATCAGAAAAGACAAGTGCGTGCCTTAAATGGTCTAAAAACCTGCTTTCACTATGTTTTTTCAATTCATTTTCTGTTCCTACGATTAATCCCGAAAGGTCTGCATACACATTGGAGTTTTTATATATGAGCTCAGCTCCTGTCAGTGTCCACGGATCACCAAAATGAGCCATCATAAAATTAACATTGCGATGCGTTACTGCCACCTCATCAATCGTTAATGGATGTGCATATTTTAACAGGCCTCTCTCTGAATACGTATCCCCTGTGTGAAACACAACTGGCAGCTGATACTGTTGTGCCAATGCATAAATAGGTTCATACACTTGATCATACGCATAAAAAGGGTAATAGCCTAAATATATTTTAATCCCAACAGCCCGCGGATTTTGAATTTCAAGCTCTAGCTTTTCAAGTGTCTGTTCATTTACATCATAGGGATTGATCCCTGGACAATAAACCATTTTTTCTGGAATTATGCTAGCCAGATCAATCCCCATCGGTGTTGCTGCATCATAGTCAGGAAACCCCATTCCATTTGTTTCCGTAACCCCCATCGCTATACTTAAAGCGACATTTGCCTCATTATATTCCTTAACAAATCCCTCAAAAGAATAATCGACAAAAGAAAGCTCTTTAGCAGTTTGATGAAAGGATTGGATGTTTGAGAAATGGACATGTGCATCAATAATCTTCATATTTTCTCCTTTAAAATACGATCCCCCGAAGACTTTCGAGAATTGTTTTCGAAATCTCCCTTTGATCAAATAAAATAAAACCCGGCTTTGTTGTATTCTTTATTTCTTGGAGGAGGATAACTTCGAACGCCTCTTTATTCATGTATCCCTCAAAGATCACATTTTCTTCTCCTTCAATATGATAAAGTTTTTCTTTTCTGTTCTCTGAGTTGATGTAGCTGACATTTTTCAAATTCAAACCCTGTTCTTCTATTCCTGCATTTATTTTTTTGTCGCTGAACTGGGAAATGGCTGTTAGGTCTTTTAAGGAATCTCCAGTTAGAAAAAGGTCCGTTTCCAATATCTCTGATAGCAATGACTTACCGCCAGAATCAACAATTTTAACAAAGTAGGCAAGAACTGGCACACCAGGAAGGAGGGCAAAAAACTGTGTATACTGGAGTCCCTTCCAGATTGGATGATTTCCTATTTTCGTGTGCAGGGCAATACTACTCCACTGATTCCCATGCTTATCTTCAATATCCATAAATTCAGCTGTTGTGCACTCTTTCATTAAAGAAAACGTATTTAGCTGTGCAGGGGATGTTTTCATTCCGCCTGCCCAAGGATTCCACCATCCTTTTGCAACTTTCTCAGGAAAGGAAGTATCAAACCATTCATTCTCATGATAGATAAGAGAATATAAACCTGGATAAAATTCCGGTGCCGCTTTGATACGAATGATGCCATTATCTAAAACATAGGATGTGATTCCTTGTCCTGCTTCAGTAAAGGCTTCCACTTTCCCTTTTGGAACAATCATTAATTGATTTAAGCTTGTAGTTGTACTATCACTTTGAATGCTCCCCGTTATGATCGAGATCGGCTGTGCATCAATTACCGAGATCGAAGCTTGAAATTTTGTTCTCTCCTCCGCTGATGAAATTTGCGCAGATAGTTTCGATTCGCCATTTATGAACAGCTCAATAGGACCGTTAATGAAACTCGTACGGGAGGTCTGAAGTTCTAAAGCTAGCTGATCTGTGTACACAACTGGATTATTATTCTCTAATTTTAATGCTTTTTCACTAATAGATTGGGAAAGCACCACATTCGATACTTTATTTGCAAAGGCCATTTGCTCCTGCCATGTTCGAAACGCACCAATAGATAAATAACATGGTTCTAGTCGTTTACACTCTTTTGGCTGTATGGCCCCAAGTTCATATTCTAAATAAAATTGCCATCCTTCTAAATTCGCCTTACATTCTGTTGGCCAGCATAAACCAATCGGTTCTCCATGATCCTTTGTAAAATACCAGTTCCCAGTTAAATGATGAGAATGAATATCGCCAAAGTCGACAGCTTTTATTTCGGAGAACTCTATAACATCTTTTTCAAGCGGGAAATACACATGACTTTTCTCGTGATAGAGTGATTGATTAAAGTAAAGCTGCTGTATTGTTTCTTTGCTGTCATTCTCAACCTCAGCCCACTTCTTCACAATTCCATCCCCATAGAGTGCTGTATAGAGAGTAAGAGTGACTCCTGCAATTTCAGCAGAGTGAAAGACCATTTTAAAAATCATCTCTGTGTCATTGAAATACCAATCCACTGCTGCCGGCTTTTTCTTGGATAATTCTGTTGAATAGGGCTTACCGAGTTTTGGCACAAAAAATGCAAATGGCTGATTAATTTGTTGATTTCTTCCAGCTGTTATTAAATAATCCCGTTTTCGTATATTCACTTGGTAACTGCCATTATATATATGCCAGAAATCTTTCGTTTCCCCGCCGAATTTTTCACCAAAGCCTTTTAGAGCTATTCCAACTAAGTTATTTTCGAAGGTATGCTCTGACCCATTCTCAATTTTTGCTGTGATCGCAATATGAGGCTGGTAATAACCAAATTTCTTCACAACAAACGGAATGGCCACAAGCTTCCTCTCGTTCTTTTTTAAAGAAACAGAAAAAGTGCTCCTATCTAATTCAACATGTTCATCAGAAGAAAAAACTAGATCAAAAACAGCCTCTTCCTTTACACTATTTTCTACCTCTAGTTCTATCACTTTTTTTTCGCCTAAGAAGCTTAAATTCCCCTCAATTTTTGCGGTTAGCTTGGCTGGCGGTTTTGGTTTCACTCCAAGCCTTAATTCACATTCTTCTCCGTTAATTGATACATTTACAGAGAAAAACGGGTGTGTATTCCACTCACTTGGTTCTTCTCCTGCTTTAAAAATCACTTGATCTGAGAGCACTGCACGCTTCTCTACTATTATTTCATCCTTAAAAGCAGACTCCGTACGCTCATGATCATTCCCGTCCACTTTTAACAGGACTGGATTAGCCGTTTTATTTACAAATATCAATTCAACTTTTTGTGGCATTTCTTCGATTACTTCATGGTCAGCCATTTTTAGTTCAAGAAGATAATCATCTGTTTCAATGAAACTAATGCCCCTCCCGCTTCGTTCAAACCTAACACATGCATTCGTCTGCTGATCTTTCCATTCATATTGGTAATAGGTAAAGCCATTTTCCTTTAATCCGTCCGGTTTAACTTCTATTTCTCTTATACTTGCATCATACCAATCTACTTTTTCAAAAATTGGCTTTAATAGGGGTGTATTGATGACCGCAGGAATAAAGTTCATTAAATGAGTTGTATCATCTCGATCCTCCCAGAAAAATCCGCATTTCTTATACAGAGGGACAGCTTTTACATTACCTGGCCATGTGTAAAGATCAACCCTTGGCCATCCGAGCTCAATTGTTTTTTCAACTGCCTTCATAACAAGCATTTTACCGATCTTCTTGCCATGATAATCAGGTCTGACATTAAGCAGCGGGATATACAAGGAGTCTACATCCTCCTTATATTCAGACAAGCTGCAATAGCCCACAACTTCTTCCCCATCAATAGCTAAATATAGCGCAATATTCCCTGCATTCGCTTCCTTTGTTTTTACCGATTCCTCCGTATGAACTCTAGTATCCCCGCCCCAGCTGTCACGGCTAAGGTTCCACATTTTTGCAATTGCAAGCGCATATTCCTCGCGGTATTCGTCGATGATGATTGTATTCGTCATTTGGCTCATCTTTTTGTTCCTCCCTAACTAGGTTACTACTTTCCTTTTCCTATCGATTCCCTCACCCTGTGTCTTTACAATGCCCATTTCCTGCTCCTCCTTTAATTTATTTGAATGTTTTCCACATTCTTCTATATCGTAAAAGCTGACCGGTAGAATGTAAAGATAATTTTGAATCTTCTTTCGCTAATTCAAATAAAAAAAGCTCTGCCTGATCGTACTTAGGCAGAGCTTTCGTGGTAATTATACTATCGTCTTCAATCTTTCCATACTAACAACCATGTATTTAACCATTGCTAGGATATCATCCAATTGATCCTCGTAAACTAAGCGGTTAAAGAAAATGATTGTCTCATTCTTTACCCTATTCCCCTCATCAAAAGGATCGAAGCAGGCTGATTGGCTGATTGTCCTTTCCGAACCCCATATTTCTTTAAGGCATCTTTCAATCGCTTGAAAGTATGAGCGTTCATTCGGATGCAAAAAAGAAAACTTCACAAACAATTGGCACCCTGAAAGAAGCTCCGAATGAGCAGATGGCAAAAGCTCGGCGGCCAAATTCTCTAATCCAGCCTCCATAGTAAATGTGCACACCACACTGTTGTCCGCTTTTGAAATAAATGAAATTTCATATTTCCTAGAAAGCTTTGCTGTGTTCAAAAAATCATTTCGATCAATAATTGTAATTTCACCTGATAAATCCTCATCATAAATCGCGCCATCAACAACGACTTTCATATTTTCAAATGCAGTTGGATCAAACATTCAAGAAAACCTATTAAAATAATCCAATTGCATTGCCATTTTCATCCACATCCATCCTTAATGCAGCAGGTAATTTAGGCAATCCCGGCATCGTCATCACATCGCCTGTTAGAGCAACGATAAATCCGGCACCAATGGATGGTTTAAATTCACGAATAGTAATGGTAAACCCTGTTGGCCGGCCAAGTTTCATTGGATCATCAGATAACGAATACTGCGTTTTTGCCATACAAATTGGTAAGTGGCTCCAGCCAAAGCTATCAAAATCCTTGAGCTGTTTTTTTGCTTTTGATGAGAATTCTACTTTTTCTGCACCATAAACCTTTTGGGCGATCGTTAGAATTTTATTTTCAAGTGACTCGGATAAGTCGTACAATGGCTGGAAGTTGGATTCTTTCTTATCGATGACTTCGAGAAGCTTGTTTGCTAGATCTACTCCGCCTTCCCCGCCTTTTTCCCAAACTTCAGTTAAGGATACAGGAATATTGCCTTGATCACAAAGATCGATTAATGTGCGAACTTCTTGGTCCGTATCTGTAATGAATTTATTAACTGCAACGACATATGGCAAGCCGAAGCTTTCAATTGTTTCAATATGTTTCTTTAAGTTAGCAAATCCTATCGTAAGAGCTTGTACATCTTCACGTCCAAGGTCGGTTTTCGGCATGCCGCCATGCATTTTTAATGCACGAATCGTTGCAACGATGACAACAGCTTCTGGTTTAATTCCTGCACTTCTAGCTTTTATATGAAGGAACTTTTCCGCTCCTAAATCAGCACCGAAGCCTCCCTCAGTTACAACAAAATCAGCAAGCTTTGAAGCTGTTTTTGTCGCGATAACACTATTGCACCCATGAGCAATATTGGCAAAAGGACCGCCGTGAATGAACGCAGGCGTGTGTTCAATGGTTTGTACTAAGTTCGGTTTAACCGCCTCTTTCAACAGCATTGTTAATGCCCCTTGAACACCTAGATCTTCTACTGTAACAGGCTGCTTATTATAGTTATAGGCAATGACCATTTGGCCTAGACGCTTTTTCAAATCTTGAAGATCAGTTGATAAACATAATACGGCCATAATTTCGGAAGCTACCGTAATATCGAACCCGTCTTCACGAGGAACACCCTGCATTGGTCCGCCTAAACCGATCACTACTTTTCTTAAAGCACGGTCGTTCATATCAAGTGCGCGCTTCCAAACAATGCGGCGCTGGTCAATGCCCAACTCGTTCCCTTGCTGAAGGTGATTATCAATAAAAGCTGCTAATGCATTATTGGCCGTCGTTATCGCATGAAGGTCTCCTGTGAAGTGTAAATTTATATCCTCCATTGGCAGAACTTGCGAAAATCCTCCGCCAGTTGCACCACCTTTCACGCCCATAGTTGGTCCAAGTGATGGTTCACGCATGGCAATAATTGCCTTCTTGCCGATTTTCGTAAAGGCATCTCCTAAGCCAACAGTCACCGTTGATTTACCTTCTCCAGCTGGTGTTGGATTGATCGAAGTAACAAGGATAATTTTCCCGCTCTTCTTAGCATCGAGCTTTTTCAATGCATCTGTTGATAATTTCGCTTTATATTTTCCAAATAATTCGAGGTCATCCTCATGAAGGCCGATGGATTCTGCGACCTCTGTAATTGGTTTCATAAATGATTGTTGAGCGATTTCAATGTCTGATTTGACAACAGGTTTGACGTTCATAAATATCCCCCTAAGCATTCAATTATTGAAAACGTTTTCCTACTACTACATTGTACCATCCCATGACATATTAGTAGATAGTCAATTTTGTGATTTTTTAAACATATGATTGCGGCAAGGATTAATCGTCATTATAATAAATTTAATTGAATTTTCAAAAAGGGGATGATGAATTGCCAATTAAGATTCCGAAGCTGCTTCCTGCGAGAGAAATATTAGAAAAAGAAAATATATTTGTCATGGACGAGGATCGTGCAATAACACAAGATATTCGCCCGCTGAATATCCTAATATTAAATTTAATGCCGGAGAAGGAGAAAACTGAGGCACACCTTTTAAGACTGCTAGGAAACACTCCACTGCAAGTCAATATCTCATTTCTAAAAACGGCTTCACATGAATCGAAAAATACAAGCTCATTGCACTTAGATCAATTCTACACAACCTTTGCTGAGATTAAGCATCGGAAATTTGACGGAATGATCATCACTGGAGCACCGATCGAACTGCTTGCTTTTGAAGAAGTAGATTATTGGAAAGAGCTTACCAATATTATGGATTGGACGAAAGACAATGTAACTTCTACCCTCCACATTTGCTGGGGGGCACAAGCAGCGCTGTATCATCACTTCAACATTACGAAATATGAGCTTCCCCAAAAATGCACAGGCGTTTTCTGGCATCATATTGACGACCAATCAGAAAAACTATTAAGAGGGTTTGATGATGTTTATTTAGCACCTCATTCAAGGAATACAGATATTTTTATCGAGCAGCTGCAAGCAAATCCAACTGTTAAATTACTTTCTTCTTCTGAAGAAGCAGGCCCATTTATTATGAGTGCAAATAATGGCAAACAAATTATGATCACTGGCCATTTAGAATATGACGCTAGCACACTAGCAGAAGAATATAGACGGGATTTGGAAAAAGGGCTAAATATTCTTCCGCTGCATTATTTTCCGAATGATGATCCTTCGAAAAGTCCTACAAATAAGTGGAGATCTCATGCCCATTTATTATTTTCGAATTGGTTAAATTATTATGTATACCAAGAAACGCCGTTTGAATGGGATTAATCTATTAAAAAAGAAGCCAGACAAACTGATAAAACCAGTTCCCAACAAAGATTTAACTTTTAAAATTAAATTAGACACATGCCTTTTCACATAAGAATTCTCGTGGGTTTTTATTTAATACTGGGATCGTTCAACTTATAACATAAATCGGACAGGTAATACTAAAAAAAACAGCTGTTCAAGGGTGATCACAGAGAAAATTCTCATTACTAGTACGACACCACTCAAAACAAAAAATGGCTCATAGTAGACTATGAGCCATTCAATAACTATATTATTCCGGGTTTTCTTTAGTAAACGGTTACTGATATAAGGTTTATACTTTATAATGACATAAACTAAAAAAGAACAGAATTCTGAGTATGGCAATTTATGATTGTTCGGAATAGTATACTTCTTCAAATGGCTGAACGACAACAAATCCATTCCCGGAGAATTTCATTTGTACAGACTCACCGCTTCCTCTGCCTAAGAAGGTTTTAAAGGAAATATCGGTCACAAATTCAGGCTGCAAACTTCCCGACCATGCGACAGTTGCATTCGGATCAGTAAATACAGGGTTATCTGGTGTAACTAGCAGGGTAAGTGGTTCATAGTGGGATGTAATGGCAATCATTCCTCTTCCCTCAAGACGCACGTTAAATAACCCCCCAGAAAGCATACCAGCGACCTTTCTCATTAATTTAATATCCCAACTAATTGATGGTTCAAAAGCAAGTAAATCATTGCCGTTAACAAAAATGGACTCTCCCTGTAAATTTAAAATGGATATTTTTTTCCCTTGGTCTGCCACATAAAGCTTCCCATTTCCTGTAGCTTTCATTAATGCTGTACCTTCACCCGTTAGTGCCTTTTTAAATAATTTTCCTAAGCCGTGCTCGAGAATTCCTTCTCGTTCAAATTTAATATTTCCGCGGTAAGAAATCATGGCTCCTGCTTTTGTCCATATTTGGTTCGTTAAATTGATTTCAAGAATTCTCGGAGATTCTAGTTCAAATAACCCTTCTCCTTTATCTTGCTGTTGTGTTTGATTTACAAAATCTTCAATTGAATAGCGACTCATCGTATACCAACCCTTCTTATTTATTATTTCTTAGCATGGAAACCCACATGAACGAGAGGGCTTGCCTTAGTTCAGTAGACAATGATCCAATTGGCATTTGATCAGTCCCTCGTTTATATACCCCTAGGCTATCAGCCTTTTCCCAGCCATTTTCTCCGGCAAGCTGCTCTAATTCCCATGGCATCATCGTATTGCAAATGACTTTTTCATTATATAGACGCCGGTAGCTATTTATTCTTGGTGCAGCCGTAGGGCCAAGAATGCCAATACAAGCAAATCCCCCAGGTTTCACAACCCGCTTAATTTCCTTAATTACTTTAAGCGGATCTTCTGTCCATTCAAGAGAATTTATGGCTAATACCGCATCAAAGGAATTATTCTCAAATGGCAGTTTAGAAATATCGCCTTTAATAAATTGAGCCGTATTCCCTTCATTTGTTCCTCTCGCTTTATGTATCATTTCCTCTGAAACATCTAATCCAGTTACTAAATAACCTAACTCAGCTAGCTTTAATGATCCATACCCATCTCCACAGCCAAGGTCACAAACCGTTCCCATAGACGCTACATGCTTTGAGAAAAACGGAATGATTCCCTTTCGGCTTCCTGACTCCCACATCTCCATACTCTTTGAATTCCATCCTGATGAACGCTCATCCCATTGTTTTTCTGCTTCCCTGCTCCAATTAAAATCGCTCATTGTATCCCTCGCTTTTCCCCCACTTTTTATACGTTTACTCGCTTAGAAAGTTTCAGATTATTATATTTTCGCCAAGAAAAGTAAATTTCCCTTTGATTAAAGAAAAGAAAATGGTGCAACAATGAATATGTAGATTGAATAGACGAGTAATTCAAACATGACTTGAAAGGGGCTGATTATATGTTAGGAGAACAGTTAGTCGCTGTTCATCGCAACTATCTAGGGGAAATCATTTCTTTTCAAACTTCTGAGGGAAGAATAATTTCTTACCGAAAAGCAATGAAAGAAGTGGAAGATGGGATAATAACCGGAGTAACTATAGAAGAAAGGCAGGATGGAACTCCCTATCTTACGCCAGCTTTGACATCTTCATTTGATGAATTGCCAAATGTATATTAAGAGGGTCCAATTTATGGACCCTCTTCTATATCCTCATTATTTCTTTGAACTTCTCTTAACGCATCAATTCTGCTTTCATCTTCTTCGAAAAATTGAACAAGATCCCCTACTCGGTCTATTGCATCCCAGCTTAAATGATGTTCAATTCCTTCTACATCCTCGTAGATATTTTCTTCCTTTACCCCAATTAAACGAAGAAGCTGCTCAAGTAAATCATGACGATATACAAGCCGTTTGCCAATTTTCTTTCCTTTCGGAGTCAAAATCAGTCCTCTGTATTTTTCATAAACAAGATATTCATCTTTATCAAGCTTTTGAACCATCTTCGTTACAGAGGAGGGATGAACGGAAAGGTTTTCTGCAATATCAGACACACGGGCATAGCCTTTCTCTTCAATCAATATATATATTTGTTCAATATAATCTTCCATACTAGGTGTTGGCATCCCAAACCCTCCCATAGGAACCGTGCTGAAGGTTTCTTTTAGTTCCATTTTTATCAATCATTCCATTTTATGAAGACAGTCATGTAAAAGTTTACTATATAAGAATGAGCGAGACAAGGTTATCTATTATAGAAGGAAGGTGTCTATTTATTTGGAAAAATAAACTTTAGTTTCCGCTCATGATCATCCCAAGTTAATTTTGCTGAAAATGATTTGTCCTTATTTGAAAAGCCCTCAATCATCTCTGTCTCATTATCTTTCAAAAGCTGTTTGACTATTTTTTGAGTGATTGATTTACCCAAAATCTTTTTGGAGATTGTAAAATTACATTTTGTTTTACTAAATTGTGAACAGCCATAAAAGCTCCCTTTGTCAACAACCTGGCCGTCACATTGCTTGCATTTTCCTAATTGAGCAGGGCGTTTAAACTTGGACCTCGCTGGGGTAAAGCTATTTTTGTCCTCCTCATCAAAAGCCCAATCCCTTGCGTTATTCACAGATACTTCAATGAGGTGCGTGATCATTTTATTCGTTTGTTCCATAAATTGCTTCGGTGAAGCTCCGCCCTCAGAAATATCCTTTAATCGCTGCTCCCATTTGGCCGTCATTTCTGGGGAAGCAAGGATCTCAGATCCAATTGCGCCAATTAATATTTTTGCTTTCGGTGTCGCATACACAAGGTTCTTATTAATATCTATATACTTCCGATCTTTTAACATCGTAATAATTCCAGCCCTTGTTGCTTCAGTACCAAGACCCTCTGTTTTCATAAGCACCTTTTCCAATTCCTTATCCTCTATATGCTTTCCAGCCGTTTTCATCAGCGTAATGAGCTGGCCTTCTGTATACCTTTTTGGCGGCTGCGTTTTGCTTTCCTTCACTTCTGCCTTCACAACATTTCCTTTTTCACCTTTTTGTAAAGAAGGGAGAATTGGCTCCTTGTCCTTTTCAAACGGTGGAATCACCTTGCGCCAGCCCTCTTCAAGCTGAACCTTTCCTTTTGATAAGAATGCCGCCCTTCCATCGACTAGGGTCGTAACTGTTGTATACTCAGTTACTGCCTTCCCGTAATGAGCAGCAATTAGGCTTCTTACAATTAGGTCATAAAGAGTTTTCTCATCTGGAGAAAGCTTATTCAAGTTTGGAACTTGTTCGGTTGGGATAATAGCGTAGTGATCGGTTACCTTTTTGTCATTTACATATCGTTTATTATCCATTATTGAGCTAGTCGGCAATGGAAAGAGTGTTTTGTATTCCTCGATCGCAGCTATTTTATTCAATGTTTCAGGAAACATTTCTGCTTCGCCTTGTGTAACGTGCCTTGAATCCGAACGTGGATATGAGACCATTCCTTTTTGGTATAGCTTTTGCAGCACATCCAGTGTTTTCTTAGGAGGGAATTTGAAACGGCGATTTGCCTCTGCTTGGAGGGCAGATAAGTTATAGAGCATAGGCGGGAGAAATTCCTTTTTTTCAGCCTTAACATCTGTGACCTCTGCTGCTTTTTTCTCGCAAAAAACAGCAATCTTTTCTGCAAGCTCCTTCGTCTTAATTCTTGTTTCCCCATCCTTTTCCCATTTTCCTAAATATTTTTTTCCATCGATATTAAATCTAGCCTGTACCTCCCAAAAAGGCTCGGAAACAAAGCTTTGAATCTCCAATTCTCGTTTGACAATTAGTGCAAGTGTCGGTGTCTGCACTCTTCCTACTGAAAAAACATCGGAGAAGCCTTGCTGCTGCAGAAGAAGGCTATATAGCCTTGAAGCATTCATCCCAACAACCCAATCCGCACAAGCTCTCGTATATGCTTCATAATAGAGGTTTCTAGTATCTGATTCACTTAATAATGATAGGAAACCTTCCCTGATTGCCTTTGGAGTTAATGATGAGATCCACAATCTTTTCATTGGCAGCCTCGATTTCGTCATTCGAAGGATATTCCGAATGATCAGCTCTCCCTCTCGCCCCGCATCCCCAGCATGAATGACTTCTGTCAGAGAAGGATTGGCTAAAAGCTTTTTAATGACAGCAAACTGCTTCATTTTATCTTTCGTTACTTCATATTCAAATTGAGAAGGAATGATCGGTAAAGTAGACAATGACCACTTCTTCCACTGGGAATGATAATTTTCCGGTGCAACGAGCTGACAGAGATGGCCTACTGCCCATGTTACATAAGCACCTTCTGGAAAAACATCATTGGGGAAAATTTCAACAAACCCCTGATGCTTTTTTATTTTAAAAATTGAAGCAAGAGTCAGCCCCTGGTCAGGCTTCTCTGCAATAATGAGTTTCATTGTTTTGCTCACTTCCAGTTTACTAGATTAGATACTTATTTTAATTCTACTCAATTAATCAGTAAAGGACTAGGAAAAACATGGACAATAAAAAAGCTCCTCATTAAAATAATGAGGAGCTTACACTTAATCCATTTTTAACTTTTTCATCGTAAATTTCCTAGATAGAAGCCCTTTTGTAGGAGAAAATAAGAATACTAGTGCAAAGATGATCCCATTAACCGTTGCCATGCTTCCTGAAATTGACACATCCAGCCAGCTTGCAAGGTAATAGCCGATGACCGCTGCTGAAACCCCTATTAATGCACTTAAAAGGAGCATGATACTTAATTTGTTAGTTAATAGATAAGCTGATGCACCAGGGGCAATCAGCATTGCGACAACTAGAATTGCCCCTACACTATCAAAGGATGCCACAGTTGTAATGGATACCAATCCCATTAACAAGTAATGGATTAGCAAGACCGGTAAACCAATAGCTGCAGCCATTTGGGGATCAAATGAAGTAATCTTCAATTCTTTATAAAATAATCCAATAATAACTAGATTAATGACTAGAACGGTCGATAGCATTAAAAATGCTTTTGGAAGTTCTGGAAGGAAGCCCCATTGCACTAGATCCCAGGGAACGAAAGTAATTTCCCCCATTAGCGCATGATCCACATCTAAATGAACATCATCTGCAAACACAGTAATTAATATGACACCTACTGCAAACAGGAAAGTGAATACTACCCCAATTGAGGCATCCTCCTGTATCCCAGCATGGTGCAGCATCTGTACACCAACAGCAGTGAGTAAGCCGACAACAACCGCTCCGATTAGCATATAAATTCCACTCATGCTTTGACTGACAATAAAAGCGAGAACAATTCCAAGCAAAACAGTATGACTAATCGCGTCAGCAAGCATTGAGAGTTTCCGCAATATCAAAAAGCAGCCGGTAATTCCACACGTAACCCCTGCTAAGGAACCTACAATTAATATCCATGACTCATAGCTCATGATAACCGCTCCTTTTTTCTCCCTGCAAAAGCTTATTATTTCTTAGCTGCTTATTATTTGCTATTCTTTTGATCCACTTTGTGACTAGCCCTCTTTCTGGAGCAAATAGCATCGAAATTAAGAATAAGGCTGTTGCCGTTACAACGATGAATGGTCCAGTTGGCAGTCCTTCTCCTAACGTACTTATCAAGGTTCCCGCCATGCCTGATAATGCTCCAAATATGCCAGATATTACAATCATTTTACTTAATGAATTCGTCCAATATCGTGCAGCAATCGCAGGCGTAATAAGGAGGGCAGCCATTAAAATGACCCCTACTGCCTGAATTCCAACGACAACAGCAGCTACTAGCAGGGAGAGGAAAAGAAAATTCAGCAAACCTGTTGGCAATCCCAGTCCTTTAGCAAATGAAGGATCAAAGGTTAATACCTTCAGTTCTTTAAAAATTAATGCGGTAATAAAAATTAAAACGGCTGCTGCACCCGCCATTAGTTTCACATCATTTCCGACTAGAGAAGCAGCCTGACCGAAAATGAAATCGTCTAGCCCACTCTTATTGCCGGATGGAGTTTGCGATACTTTTGTTAATAGTACAATTCCAAAGCCGAAAAACACGGATAAAACTAAGCAGATGGCCGCATCTTCTTTAATAATAGATGAAGAAATAATAAACTGAATACTATAGGCAGCCAGCAGTCCTGTTATGGTGGCCCCAATTAATAAGACAAATAATGATTTTTCCCCGGAAAGCAAGAAGGCAATACAAATGCCAGGCAGTGCCGCATGTGCTACGGCATCCCCTATTAAACTCTGTTTTCTTAAAAGTGCAATGCCTCCAAGAACTCCGCTGGCAATTCCTAACAGCATCGTCCCAATCAATACCCACTGGGTATTCGCATCTAATAAAATCATTCTTAAAAGGTCGTTCATCATCAACACCTCATTTTTGTTCTACAATCAATTGATCCTTTTCCAAAAAGGATAGTTTTCCGCCATACGTTCGAGTCAGGTTCTCAAGTGTAAAAACTTCCTCAGTTGGACCTGCAGCAATGGTGTTGACGTTCAATAACATAACATGATCAAAATATTCTTTGACAGTCTGCAGATCATGATGAACAACTAGAACAGTTTTCCCCTGTCTTTTTAACTCGTTTAATAATTCAATAATTGCTCTTTCCGTGGCCGCATCTACACCTACGAACGGTTCATCCATGAAGTAAACCTTTGCATCCTGGGCAAGGGCACGTGCGAGAAATACTCTTTGCTGCTGTCCGCCTGATAACTGACTGATTTGTCTGTTTGCATATTTCTCCATACCAACTTTCTTTAGGCATTCCATTGCTATTTCTGTATCCTTTTTCCCAGGACGCTTAAACCAGCCAACATGACCGTATCGTCCCATCAATACAACATCAAGGGCATTTGTCGGAAAGTCCCAGTCTACAGAGCCTCTTTGCGGAACATAACCGACAACTCTATCTTTTGGGCGATATTTTTTATCATAAATCTTTATTTCTCCAGCAGCTTTCGGTATCAAGCCCAAAATGGCTTTAATCAGTGTGGACTTGCCTGCACCATTTGGTCCAATGATTCCAATCAACTTGCCTTCTGGTACTTCAAAGCTTACATTTGATAAGACGGGCTTTTTCTGGTAAGCAACCGTTAGATTTTCAACAACAACAGGATTCATTTTTCTCCCCCCTATTTAATTGATTCAGAAATGGTTTTCACATTATGTTTATACATGCCAATATAAGTACCTTCATCCGTACCTTCTTCACCCATCGCATCTGAGAATAGTTCTCCGCCGATTTTTACTTTATGCCCCTTTTGCTTTGCTCCTTCAATAACTGCATTGATGGATCGTTCAGAAATACTTGATTCAATAAAAACCGCTTTGATATTTCTCTTAACTAATGTATCTACTAATTTTTGGACATCTCCAAGACCATACTCCGAATCTGTACTTAGACCTTGCAGCCCCATCACCTCTATATTAAATGCTTTCCCAAAGTAGCCAAATGCATCATGTGCAGTGACAAGCACTCTTTGCTCCTCCGGAATACGTGCCATTTCATCTGCAGCATATGACTGTAACTCATCAAGCTGCTTAAAATAGTTTTGCGCGTTTTCCTCATAATAGGATTTATTAGCAGGATCTTTTTCAATCAAACCTGTTTTCACTTCTTCGAGTGCCTGTTTCCATAAAGTGATATCGAACCACACATGTGGATCATATGCATAGCTGCCACCATTTGCAGACAATAGCGACTCTTTATCGATAGCCTCTGCTATCGCATAGGTTGGTTTCGTTTTGTTTATTCTCTCTAATACATCAAGCATTTTCCCCTCAAGGTGGAGACCGCTGTAGAAAATAATATCGGCTTTTTCAAGTTTGGCTATATCCCCCTGTGTTGCTTTGTATAGGTGTGGATCTGTTCCCGGACCCATCAGACTATTTACGGTTACTTTCTCCCCGCCAATCTGTTTAACCGCATCAGCAATTTGTCCAATCGTAGTTGTAACAGTTAGTTTACCTTCATCATTTTCTTCATTAACATTCTGTTTCGAACAAGCGCTGACAAAGATCAAAGAAATAACAAGAAATATCCCTACTATTTTTTTCATCTTTTCCCATCTCCCTTTTTATGATTTTTGTTTCAGCCTCTTAGATGAGTGTATGCACATCTTTTAAATAAGTGCACATCTTTTTTATATATGCATTTGTTTTATATTAAACTATAAAAGTTTCCCTAGTGCAACAATTTAAGATTAGACAAAATAAAAAAATCGGCTTTCACCGATTTTTTTGTTTTATTCGTATTTAGTTGAACAATTATTGACTTCCTTTTTTTACCCATTCTGCAACTGTGACAGTACGTTTCGCCTGATGTTTAACAGCTGCCTGAACATCTTCAATCATCTTTCCATCCTGACCTACTGTTACACTTGTGCCATAAGGGTTCCCGCCTGCTGCAAATGTGACTGGATCTGTAAAACCAGGTGCAGCAACAATTGCACCCCAATGGTACATTGTTGTATAAAGTGATAAAATGGTAGCCTCTTGTCCCCCGTGCGGGTTCTGAGCTGAGCTCATGGCACTTACTACCTTATTAGCAAGTTTCCCATGGAACCATAAACCGCCTGTTGTATCTATAAAAGCCTGAACTTGTGATGCAATATTTCCAAAGCGTGTTGGCACACTGAAGACAATCGCATCCGCCCATTCTAAATCGTTTAAGGTCACTTCTGGTACATCCTTTGCCGCTTCTACATGTGATTTCCATGCTGGATTTGATTCAATTGCTGCTTGTGGAGCTGTTTCAGGAATTTTTAATACCTTCACATCTGCACCTGCTGCTTTTGCACCCTCCTCAGCCCATTTGGCTAATTGATGGTTTGTCCCTCCTGAACTGTAATAGATTACTGCAAGCTTTACATTTGTCATTATTTGTTCCTCCTGGTCAATTGTTCTGCCAAAAATTTTATTTATAAAACCCATTTACTGCACCCCTTGTTCATTAGTACCCTAATCAGCCCCGCATCAAAACAATAAGTACTTATAAAATCTTGTCCTTAAAAAGGGGGATTATTCTTGATGATAACATTCAATAAAAAAATATATTTATCAATGATTTCAATACCATTTTGCTGCACCTCAAGAAATGTCAGCTGATGGCAGAGATTTTCCCAGTGCATAAATACGTGAGCATTGGATTTTCTAATCAGGATTGGAGTACTCCTGATTCCGCGGAAGTATATATAGAATCGATTGTACCTGTGCCAATAAACATATTCTTACCTGTTAAGCCGGCCAAATCTGTCCCTTTCCTTGGAACCATTGGATGATAAAGGCTAGTTCCTTTTAAAGAATCTTAACTATGAAATAGTTAACTTGCGGCAATATTCGCTCCGTTAGAATAGCTCACTGCCATTACATTAGGTCTATCAAACTCTTATAAAAACGTAGTACTCCATTTTCTAGGATACTCCCGCAGACACTAACACTAAGGCCTCTTTGTCATTTTCTTTAGCAAGTGGCAATAAATCAAATTCATTGCCTCCTGTACCATGAAGGAATAATAAAGTAGGTCTACTTGGATCTGTGCCCTTTTTGCCAAACATGATTTTCGTTTTTTAAAAAGAAAAAAATCGGCAAATAGCCGATTTTAACAATTACTGCTTGTATTTTTTTAGCGTTAAATTATTTTGAATGTACCAATTTTCTTCACTGACAATATTTGAGACGGTTAACATGAAGGAAGGGATTCTTTCTACATTAAAGACGATAATACCTACGCAGTCATTCATAATTACAAAAGATTCACCATGTGAATATGTTTGGAGGTCATTTCCAAGCTGAAGGATCGTGCTTACAATAGCCTGTTTAATTTCTGGCTCAATTTCAATATGTGGAGAAAATCGTAAAATCCATTCCTGACTTCCAACAGAAAATCGGTACATTGCTCCACCCTCTTGCTTAAAAAGAGTATAATTAATAATAACTATGAAAAAATTTAATAATTATGAATAAGAAATAAATCTAGCGCAAAATTACTTTTTTAATATTTTGAATTTTTAATAGTTTTTTGTGAAAATCGTGTGAAACTCCTTGACTGATAATAAAGTATCGTGTATATTAAAGGCATCATTTAACAGAATATATTTCCGTTATTTCTAGAAAATATCTGGGGTGTAGGATGTTGAGTGATAATATTCATCTAAGACACTTTATTGTGTCTTGAAAGGTTTAGGAGGAAAAGTTACATGCAAAACGGTAAAGTAAAATGGTTCAATAATGAAAAAGGTTTTGGTTTTATCGAAGTTGAAGGCGGAGACGATGTATTCGTACACTTCACTGCTATCACTGGCGAAGGTTTCAAATCACTAGAAGAGGGTCAAGAAGTTTCTTTCGAAATCGTTGAAGGCAACCGTGGACCACAAGCTGCAAACGTTGTAAAACTATAATCTAATAAATAATCAGGCTGGCATCTTGCCAGCCTTTATTTATTTTTTCAAGGAAATTGTATAATCACATAATGGTTAACACGTACGAATTCCTCTGCATCTAGAACTCTACAAGTAACATTTAGGCAGCATAGCACGCACGAATATAAGCTGTATCTTACAGAAGGAACCGCCTGATCCATTGAGGTCACAAGCTTTTTTGTTGCGGCTCCTTGTGCATCGTTGCATAAGCCAAGCCCTAACAGAAGGCAAATGCACCTTCCAACAGGGTCTTGTCTTATGCAGTCGTCCTAGACAGCAGCCTCCACATTTTGATTAATCCTCCTACAAAAGGTAAAGGATACCCTCTGTGGAAATCTCCACTAGTGCTATGGGTAATCATTGTGCTAGCACATTTGTAATCCTCAAGACAATTTATTGCCAATTGCCTTTATTTTCTCCCCAACTATACATTTGGTAATGCAAAATTTATGCGCATATAAACGGCCTTTATCGGTCTTATGATGCTTATAAAGAAAACATCCATTACAATAATCATTTAATAATTCCTCAACCT
This sequence comes from Cytobacillus praedii, assembly GCF_001439605.1. Classification (GTDB taxonomy): domain Bacteria; phylum Bacillota; class Bacilli; order Bacillales; family Cytobacillaceae; genus Cytobacillus; species Cytobacillus praedii. Next base: position 26,168 of record NZ_LMBX01000010.1, on the reverse strand, counting down.
CGTTAAATAATCGCTTTCGTTTCAAACTGTGACACCATCCTTTCACCTCACAGCAGCTTAAATAATTTGCATTTTGCTATTGATTTCTTTCCCTTCAAGCGCTTGTGTAGCAAGCTTATCAGCTTCTTTATTTTCTGTTCTAGGGATTGGAGTAAACTTCGCATCTACCTTAAGTGCTTTCAGCTTTTCTTCAATTCGATCAAGCCAGCGATTTAAGTTTTCTTCATAGCATGGCCACTCCCCTTTTAGCTGCATTAACACTCCTTGTGCATCTCCTTTAAACTCACAGGTCATATGATGAACACCCATTTCTTCAAGCAAATTAACTGTATAATACATAGCCGCATATTCTGCTTCACTATTTGTTTCAATTTCATCAAACAGCTCATTCGCTCGAATACGGTATTTCTTTTTTCCTTGTTTAAAATAAATGACCGCTCCTAACCCTGCTTGTGAAGTCTTTTTATTAAATCCGCCATCAAAATAAATGGTTAAATCGTGTGGATCCTCTTCAATTTCTTCTAATAGCTTTTTCATTTCCTTTGTAATCCAGGTTGTGCCACGCTCATCATGATAGATTAGATCTGAAGCCTTTCCGCTCTTTTCAAGGTCTTCACCTATCTGTAATGCAGCCTCTCCTTCTAGCCATTCTGATGTAAAAATTGTTCCTTCTGTTCCTTTTAGTTTATATTTCCATTCCAATTTATATTTCATTTTTTTCCGCCTTTCTTATGATAAACTATTTTTATCGCAAGTTAACGGACATTATGTCCCAACTGATGGAAGTTTCACTATATCTTTCCCCGATATGCCTTAAGATAAAAAGAATGACGATCTTTAATTATTATTAGGAGGAGTTCCCAGTGATTGAAGTATATATAGATGGAGCAAGTGCTGGCAACCCTGGACCAAGCGGAGCAGGCATTTTTATAAAATATGATGGCAGAGTAGAAAAATTCTCTATCCCGCTTGGAGAAATGGAAAATCATGCAGCAGAATTTAATGCCTTAATTCAAGCACTTGAAATTTGTGTAAAAAATAATTATAAGGTCGTTTCGTTTCGTACGGATTCCCAAGCGGTAAACAGAGCGATTGAAAAGGAATATGTGAAAAATAAAATATATGCTCCCCTATTAGAAAAAGCTCTAGAATTAAGCAAGGAATTAGATTTATTTTTTATGAAATGGGTTCCTAGCAGTGAAAACAAAACTGCTGATGAACTTGCTAGAGCTGCTATACGATTAAACTAGACGGAAGGAGAATATGATTTTGAAAAAAAACATTTTCTTTGCGGATGCAAGTCTTTTGCTTGTTGCATTTATTTGGGGAGCAACATTTGTCATTGTCCAAAATGCACTGGCTTTTTTAGAGCCTCATTCATTTAACGGATTAAGATTTTTTATTGCAGCTATTTTGCTCACTGCATGGCTACTTATTTTCGAAAGAGAACAGCTAAAAAAAGTAAGCCGAAAACTAGTCGTTTCAGGAATTATTATTGGTGTCTGGCTATTTATCGGCTATGCCTTTCAAACAATGGGGCTAATACATACTTCTTCATCTAAAGCCGGCTTTATCACTGGATTAAGTGTCGTATTGGTCCCATTGTTTTCATTTCTGCTGCTAAAAAATAAACCTGGAATAAATGCCGTAATAGGAGTATCCGTTGCTACAGCTGGTTTATATTTACTAACAATGACTGATCGGGTGGGTTTAAATATTGGTGATGGCCTGGTATTTATTTGTGCGATTGGATTTGCCATGCATATTATCTTTACCGGTAAATACAGCAGCAATTTCCCTTCCCTTTTATTAACAGTCATTCAAATTTCAACCGTTGCCTGCTTGTCCATTCTATCCGCATTTTTCACCGAGGACTGGAGGCAGGCAATCAATCCTGAGGTAATCTTACAAGGAAGTGTAGTATCTGCCCTTATTATTACCTCGATTTTTGCAACAGCACTTGCATTTTTTGCACAAACAAGATTCCAAAAATTCACTACACCAACGAGAGTTGCCCTTATTTTTGCGATGGAGCCTGTTTTTGCAGCTGGAACAGCTTTTCTCTGGGCAAATGAAAGACTTTCATACAGTGCCATCATTGGCTGTCTGCTTATCTTCGCAGGCATGATCTTCGCAGAAGTTCCATTGAAAAAGACACAGCACTTCTTAAAAAAGAAACAGAAAGAGGCATTATAAGAAAAACAGAAATACATTCGGATAAACCCGCTAGTTCCTGTGAAATGTTCCTTGATGCAACCCACGGCATATACAAAACGAGCCTCACAAAAAAAGAGATGTTCCTGGAGAACTAACTTGCGACCTTAAGGTCGGCACAAGTACGCCCTGTACAGTGGAAGAACGCATGAAGACAAAAAAGGCGTGTGTTCAGCACGCCTTTTTTACAATTAAATTGAAATTAATTCTTTTTCTTTTACATATTTTATTGCTTCAGGCCGAGTTTTTATTTGATTGGAAACAAGCATTTCAAGCAAGGAAACATAAAAGCTTCCGTCAAAATCTTTTTGTGCCTTCAATGTTAATTCAATCGCTGTATTTGTCAGTTCATCTGAAGCATTCGTGTATTGTTTGCCAAATTGAATGAAACCGATTGCATCTTCTTGAAGCTGAAATCCTTTTCCCTGTAAAAACTGTATATATTCTTCTACTGTCATTAAAGACATGCCATCCCACTCCCCTTACTCCCAAAGCCCTATTTATTTTATCGTAAATTTTGTCAATTATCTATTATTTTTTTGTTAATTTATGGCCGAATATACCTGTTACTACTCCTAGCAATGCCCCGCCAATTACCTCTGCTGGCTGATGCCCAAGCATTTCTTTTAACTTTTTTGGCTTTTCTTCTTTGAATTCCACGGTCTCATCTTTATGAATTTTCTCCATTAGTTCGCCCATACTATTCACTTTTAATGTTAATTCCCCTGTTTGTCTTCTAATTCCCTGTGCATCATACATAACAATTAATCCATAAATAAGAGAAAGAGCAAAATCAATGGTCGGCAAACCACGTTTTAAAGCAATAAATGTAGTTAGTGACGCTACTCCCGCCGAGTGAGAGCTGGGCATCCCGCCAGTTTGAAAAAACAATTCCGGCCGAAACTCCTTTTTCCTAATAAAATGAATTGGAATCTTTAATCCTTGAGCCAATCCGATGCTTAATAAAGCAACATAAACGCCTTTATTCATAATCACTTCACCTCTACTTCTAGTGTGAAGAAATCAGAGTGATATTATTCTTTTAGGAAATACTACAAGTTGCGGGGGAAATTTAAAGGAGGTATTCCAATTGAGTAATCGTAAAAACAAAAATCGAGGAACAAAGGCACCTGGAGTGACACCACAAGGTTATGGGCAGGATGCTGAATTTGCTGAAGAACCAAAAAGCAAACTAGAGAATGCAGCAAAAAAGAAAAATACGAAATAAAAAAGTGCTGTCTCAATTTGAGACAGCACAAAAAACTTTTAGGCGTATTCTTTAATATCAAGAAAACGATGGAGTCCACGGAATTCAATTTCCTCGAACTTGCTCATAACCTTATCTCTGTTAAATTGAAAAAAGGATTTATTCATATCATATTGAATAGGTACATCGCATTTGATTTCAGCAAGCTGGCGGCTTAAATGCAGCATTTCAAGATCCTGTTCGATTTTCTGCCTTTGCCCCTTTGTCAGCAGCTCTAAATTAGCAAGAACGCCCTCTATATGCTCATATTGCTGTAAAAGCTTCAGGGCAGTTTTTTCTCCGATGCCTTTCACTCCTGGGTAATTATCACTTGAATCACCCATAAATGCTTTTAAATCAATCATTTGTCTCGGATGTATGCCCTTAGCTTCAAAAAAGGTATCCTTTGTATGAACTAAATAGTTCCCATAGCCCTTTTGTAATAAGGCAACGGTAATATGATCATCTATCAGCTGCAAAATGTCTTGATCTCCCGTTAAGATTCTAACACTTGCATCTCCACCGACACCTTTCGCAATGGTTCCAATACAGTCATCCGCTTCATAGCCAGCCAGTCCGATATTCGGTACGTCAAAGGCTTCAACCATTTCCTTCACTAAATCGAATTGTGGAATCAATTCAACAGGTGCATCAGGCCGATTTGCCTTATACCCATCATACATATCAGTCCTAAACGTTTTGCTTCCCATATCCCAGCATACGGCAACATGGGATGGATTGAACGTGGAAACGGCAGTAAGAAAGTGTTTCACAAATCCATATACTCCATTAGTTGGAATCCCTTTTGAATTAATCATAAATTGGCCTGTAACTGCAGTTGCAAAATAGGCTCTAAACAATAATGCCATTCCATCTACAAGCATGAATGAAGGTTTATTTTGATTTACCAATTTCTTCTCTCCCATGTCTTATATTTCATAGACCCCATTATAACATGAGAATCCTGCCATTAAGAATGTTAACTTTTTCATCTAAACAACTATAAAGAGCTTTCATAATCATTCTTTTCCTGTGCTCACTTCATTTCCTTCATAAGAGATCCAATCACTAAAGCTTCCGGCGTATAGTTTAACCTTATCATAGCCTGCCATCTTTAATGCGATAAAATTTGGCGTGGCTGTCACTCCAGACCCACAATAAACAATCACTTGCTTATCCTTATTAATTTCTTGAAATCTTTTCCTTTGTTCTTCAACGGATTTGATGCGGCCATTTTCGAAGCCTTCCGTCCAAACTTTATTGATTGCCCCCGGAATATGGCCCGCTTTTTTATCAATGGGTTCTTCAATGCCTAAATAGCGTTTATTTTCTCTTGAATCGATGATAACTGTATCTGCATTTTTGGATTCCACAATTGTTTTAACCTCTTCCTGTGAAACAAATATGTCATCGTTTAAATGAACTTTAAATTCTGTCTTCAAATACGTTGGAATCGTTTCATTTGTTGGGTAGCCAATATTTTTCCAGCCTTTATATCCTCCGTTTAAAATATAAACCTTTTCATGACCAAGATAATTTAAAAGCCACCATAGACGAGCTGCATATGAACCCTCTCCTCCATCATATGCAATGACGGTCGTTTCTTCGGAGATTCCCGCTAAACTAAATGTTTCTTGCAGATCATCTATAGCTGGCAACGGATGTCTGCCGCCATGTGCAGAAACAGGTCCTGATAAATCTTTTGATAAATGGAAATAAACTGCCCCAGGAATATGATCCTTTACGTAGGAGTTGTACCCTTCCTCAGATGCTCCCAGATTATAGCGGCAATCAGCAATTCGAATATTCTTATCCTCTAGATGCTCCAACAGCCATTCTTTCTCAACAAAATGATTCATTCCTTCTTTTCCTCCATTCGCTTATCGATTAATTCTTGAACATGCTTTTTCGGGGTCCAGCAATTAAACTGATAATTTGGCCGTGTTTCATAACCTAATCGCTTACAAAAATAGTTCATTCCCTTTTTAGCTTTTTCAGCATGGAAGTGGATGCAGGTTGCACACACATGATAGGCTTCTTTATTCATCGTTTCACCCTATACTTGAAATTTCCTTTTCCATTGCTTTTAACTGATCAATTGGGAATTCATCACTTAATACCGTTAACAAACCATTATAATATTCATCTGCCTGCTCCAGATGAACGGCCAGAAAACGAGCAAATTCTTCATTCAGCATGGCTTCATAATAATCCCTCAGCCGAATACTCTCAGTTTGCAAATAAATAGAAGAAGGCTCCTGCATATTTTGCTCAAGTTCATCACTTAAATATTTCCGTTCGTTCTTCTCAAAAAAAGATTTGGGGTTTTTAAAATAAGCAAGTGCTTTTTTAAATTGGGCTTGATCTTCATACTGGAAAGCTGTTTCAAAATCAATCCCGTCAAACTTTTTCCCCTCAAACGGGCTAAACTTAAGATCTGAATTGATTTCTCCAATTGAAGCAATCAGTCTCTCCTGTGCCTCTTTTAGCAGTTTTCCGATAAATACCTCCATTCGAACGGTTGTTGCTCTTAGCTCCTGAGCAAAATCAAAGCCGAAGCTTTGCAGAAAATCATCAAGTGCCGTTTGCAGCGCTTTCTTTAAATTCCTTCCATCATCTTTAAGGAGAGCCGGATTAAATGCTTCTTTTACAAAATCATTAAATCGTAAAAATACACGCTGCCTTATATAAAAGACAAGCTCATCTGCTTCCTGTTTCAACCTTTGCGAAAGAAAAGCTGCATCTTGATTGCGAATGCTATTCCCAATCATTTTTTGCTCATTTTCTAAATGATTTCGTCGCTGAATTTTGCTTTCTTTATCTTCCTGAGATGATTGGATAAAGTTTCTGAGCTGCTCTAACACACGCTGCCATTCCATCTCAGCCGAAGTTACGGATATTTCCATCAATTCATTCGTTATAAATGAATAAAAGCTTTTTTCAAAAATACTCAATTTCGAATCAGTTGCTTCATGTTGATTCAGCTTTTCCGTCAGTGCTTGAAGACTGGATAGGCCAAACAGATTCGGCCTTCGAATTCCATATTGGATGAGCTGATCCCTCACATATTCAAGTACAGAATTCTTCTCCTCCTCACTATTAGCTAAATCAATTGCATTCACAATGAAAAACATTTTATCCAACTCAAATGAATCCTTTACACGGCCGAGCTGAATAAGAAACTCACGATCCGCCTTTGAAAATGCATGGTTATAATAAGTAACAAAAAGGATCGCATCTGAATTTTTAATATAATCAAAAGCTACACCGGTATGACGTGCATTAATCGAGTCTGCTCCAGGTGTATCTACAAGCGTGATCCCCTGCCGAGTGAGCGCACAGTCATAATACACTTCAATCATTTCTACAAAACAAGATTTTTCCTCAAGTGCGACATAGTCCTTTAATTGACTTAAATCCGTTACCACAGTTGTTCCAAGTGAATGGCGGAATGATTCAAATCCTCGTAAGAATGCCTGTAAAAAGGCAAAATGTGTCTTTTCATTTCCTTCAAAATCTAATTTTCCATTCATCACTTTAGCGATCTTTTTTAATGCATCATCAAAATCAAGAGCTGTTAAATCAAATAATTTAAGTGAACGGCATACATCTTCAAATAGGATATGGGAATCCTTTACCTTTACTAACACGGTTCCATGGCCAAATTGCCCATTTATCGGCATAATTTTGTTGATTGCCGCTGTCGTTGGATTCGGAGAAACTGGAAGTACTTTTTCCCCAATTAATGCATTCGCAAAAGAAGATTTTCCTGCACTAAATGCGCCAAAAAGAGCGACAGTAAATTGCTTATTCCGAAGACGTTTTCCTTTTTGGACTAATTCCTCTGCCATTTTTTTGAAACCTGGAACGGTTTGGACTTTATTTGCCGTCATGTTTAGTTTCTCTACTAAATGATGAATGGAAGATGGGTCCAGACCTTTTTTATCTTTTAATTCAGCAGCTGTTTCATCTTTAATAACCTCTTCATTATTTTCAGTATCAACGGCGGATTCTTCTGTTTGATAAACTATTTCTGCATCTTCTGTTTCACTAGTTAATAATTGTTCCGTTTTTTCTTTCATATGCTCCTTTGGAAATTCTCCAGTTAGAAAGTCAGAAAGCTGTTTCTTTGAGTGACCTTGAATTTCTCTTAAACTCATTAACCCTTCCCATGCATCCGCATACACTTTTAATTGTTCACATTCTTCTTCCAGCTTTTGCTTTTCATGTTTATTTTTTGATTGCAGCGCTTCAAGGAATGAGGCTTTTAACGGCAATAAGCTATTTTTTGCTAGCTTTTTAATGAGATCTGCCACTTCATTTGTATATTGGAGAACATAATCACCCGATAACATGGCACCGTCTTTTACTGCTTGAACAAGCAGCAAATCTGGCACATCAAGCTGAAAACTTTGAGCTTTTGCTAATAGTTCAGGCTCATGAAGATCAAATTGTTTTATTTCATGCAAATACAGCTCTTTTAAATGCCAAACGAGCTGTGATTGAACATTCTCAGAAAGTTCTTTTTGAAATTGCCTCAAACGAGATTCTCTTTCCTGTTCCGTCTTTTGCTTTGAAAAGAAAACACCGACCTTAAAATTGGATTGCCGTGCCTCTAAGTAAGCCTCAGCTAACTCTCTCATTTGGAAAGGCATTAAATAGGCATTTTTTAATACCTCATCTACTTTATTATTTAGACTATTTTCGGTAGTCGCAACGATTGCTGTCATTTCAGATAACTTATTTCTTGTCGATTCCAATTGTTCTGGCAGCATCATTCTCTCATCAGAGGAATGTTCAGCTAAAATTGCTTCGAATTTATCTCTATCTTCCCATTGTTTTTCCTCTAAAAAGATAAGATGTTCCTCCGTCAATTTTGTTAATGACTGTAAAACAGATTCAGGGAGCAATGATTTTCTTTTCGCAATTGTTTGCTCAATAAATGACTGTAAATCAGAAAACTCATTTTCATCATGCGATAAATCCTTTAAAGAAGTGTAAAAGATTCTTGCTGGTTTCACTCCCCATGAAGCAAATGAATCCCGTACACTCGTCTTAAATTCATCGAAGCTTAATTCATCATCACGATGCTTATCTATCTGATTAATGATTAAATAGACATCTTTTCCTGCCGCAGTTAGTTCTTTTGTAAATAGAAAGTTTAATTCAGACTGGACATGATTATAATCCATGACATAGAATACGAGATCAGCAAGATGCAATGCAGACTCTGTCGCAATCCTATGTGCATCATCTGTTGAATCAATGCCCGGTGTATCCATAATAATGGCATCTTTCGGGAGACTTGTGTCCGCATAACTAATTTCAATCGAGTGTATTTGATCGCCGTCCTTACAATATGATTTTACCTGCTCATAATCATAAGGAGCCGGATAGATTCGTGGCTTCCCTTCTTTAAAAATTACCTTTGCGTAACTTTCCCCCGATTTGATTTTCACCAGATTGGCACTCGTAGGAATCGGGCTGGAGGGCAGTAAATTTTCGCCAATGATCTGATTAATCATACTCGATTTCCCTGCCGAAAAATGCCCGCAAAAAGCAATCGAATATTCCTCTTTATGAAGCTTCACGGCTAGATCTTTTGCACGTTCAGCCGTCTTGTTATCTCCATTTGTATTAAAAAACTCATATAAAGCTGTTATTTTACTCATAAGTTCCGTTGCTTCTAGCTGTAGTACCTTTTGAACCATGAATTCTAATCCCCTTGCACATTTAATTTACTCTCTATTTTAAATGATTTTTCTAATAATTCCTATGTTTAATTAGAAAACCGCTAACACCATAATCTGCGACAGGCATAACATAAAACTTGATAACTAAAAGGTTGTTCTTTATCTCTGACAGATTGACTTACACCTCGAGGGAGAAAAAAAGGACGATGGCCTTTTGCATTTGCGAAGACTAGTATGTCCAGTACGTTGGGAGTAGGCATTTCAGCTAGACATTCTGACAAAATAAAAAACCAGGGGGGCACCTGGTTTCCATCTATTCTATCAAATTTATCGAGTATGCGGTTTCACAACATTGTTTAATACATGTTTCATCACTAATGCATAGGCGGTTACTGTGCCTGCAATAAATATCGCTACCATATGTAACAACACCTTCCTGTTAAAATTGAATTGAGAATAATTTTCATCTTCAATTAAAATTTTATCACGAACGATAATCATTATCAATATGAAAGTTTAATTGTCACACTTTTTTAACATCATTTATTTGTGAAGATTCTTTTGCAAACGCTTCTTTGTATTCGGTTAATGACTTCAATGCTCTTTCCTCCGCAGGAATACGAATACTTAGGATAATAGCATTAAGAATGGTAAATATTATGGCTGTCATAAATGCTTGAAATAAAAGCGGGACGACGATCAGCTCAACCGCAACGATGATATAGTTAGGATGCTTTACAAACTTGTAAGGTCCCTTTTTGACAATATCTCCTTCAGGCAAAACAATAATTTTTGTATTCCAAAATGTGCCTAGTGACGTTAACGCCCATATTCTGCCAAACTGAGCAATAAAAAAAAGAACGAGAAAAATTGACCAATTCGGTGTTAAATGCTTTTGAAAGAGAGTCACTTCAAGGATCAAGGAAACAAAAAATAAACTATGTACGGCTACAATGAAAGGATAATGGGATTGTCCAAATTCAATTGCACCCTTTTGTTTCTGGAAGCGCTCATTTCGTTTAGCAATCAATAATTCTAACACCCTTTGACCAATTATAAAGCTAATAAAAATATAAAATAACATCTATTCATGCCTCCCATTTCAATAAGAGCAACTCAGAGCTAAATCCTGGCCCAAGCGCTGCAGCAAGTCCGTACTCACCTGCACGACCTTCCTCCATAAATCTTTTTAGTACATATAAAATGGTTGATGAAGACATGTTTCCGTACGATTTTAATATTTCTAATGATTTACTGGTCATCGAAGGATCCATCCCTAATGATTGAACATACGCATCAAGAACCTTCCTTCCCCCTGGGTGGGCGATAAAATGCTTAATGTCATTGATCCCCATTTTTTGATCGGATAAAAAGGAGGTTACATTTGGTCTGAGCCAGCCTTCAACAATCGAAGGGATATCCTTCGAAAAAACAACATACAGCCCTTCATCCTTCACTTCCCAACCCATAATATCCAAAGAATTTGGCAAAAGCGTAGACTGTGCAGCAATAATGGAGGGACTGCTTTCAAGTCTTTGAAAGGAAGTTTTGTCCGTACGATCACCTGTTACAAGTGTACAGGCTACTCCATCTGCAAAAAGAGATGTACCAATTAAATTACTTTTTGAATGGTCATTTCTTTGAAAAGTCAAGCTGCATAATTCGATAGTAAGCACTAATACTTTTGAATTGGGAAAAGCAAGACAATATTCATAAGCTCTTGAAAGCCCCGCAGCACCGCCAGCACAGCCTAAACCCCAAATCGGAATTCTTTTTGTATGTGGTGCAAAGGGGAGCTTATTCATTATTCGCGCTTCAATACTAGGCGTAGCAATGCCTGAACTTGATATACAAAAGATTGCATCAATTTCATTCGCTGCTATTTCTCTTTTTAGAAATAGCTTACTTTTTAAACAGTTCTCAATGGCCTCAATCCCCAACTCGACTGCCCCATCTATGTAAGCATCATTTCTTTCTTTAAATGAACGATCTGCTCGAAACCACTCCATCCCTTTTACAAAATGTCTTTTTTCGATTTGACCATTATGAAACACATTTAATAATCGACTGATATCCCGAAAGGACTCGGAAAATAATTCCTGTGCAAAAATCATTACTTCATTCTGTCTTAATATATGTTTAGGTATGGCCTCCCCTACCGAAACAATTGATGGCATTCATACCCTCTCCTTTAATTAGTTAAGGGTATTTTTTCCACAAAATAAAAAATTATACAAAAAAAATACTTCCCCTTTTGAGAGGAAGCATACTGTTTTGAAGGAGTTGTTGTGCACATTTATTATAAAATTTTTTCTTCTCCTCTTCATTAACAAATATTTTCCAAGTTCTGTTTTACCTATCAACAATGAAAAATTTGAATAGTTTTTTATGATTCTTTACATCTAAAATTCGACAAATATGATAATATTAAAAATAGCTTTTTATTGGAGGAATGCGGTGTGACAACAATTACGAAAAGTGTAACAGACATTTTAAACGGAACTATACAGGCAGTTAAATCCATAGTGCCGTTAGAAATCACTGTAGATAAACCTTCCTTATTTACACAACCTTTCACGCAGCATTCTATAGGTGTCTTAATCGGGATGACAGGCGATGTAAGAGGCCGAATAATAATTGATGGGGATTCGATTGTTTTTGGCAAAATTGGCGAGGCAATGTTTGGAATGGCACTTGAAGGTGAAATGCTGGAATCATTTTCTGGAGAACTTGGAAATATGATCGCTGGCAATCTTTCTACTTTTATTTCCGATAAAGGATTTGAAATGGATATTACCCCACCAACTGTACTTGTTGGAGGTGCGAAGGTTTATGGTTTTTCTAAGGCATTAAAATTACCTATTCAAATTCAAAATGTTGGGGATCTAATGATTGTGCTTATGATAGAAGGAAGCTAAAACGGTACATGCAGTACCGTTTTCTTCAAAAAAACACCGGATTACTCCGGTTCTGTATAATTTTTCGAGCTATTCTGTTTGTGCACCTCGATGACTAGCTTGTTTTTCACAAGTGTACCGCACACTGAACAATTTCCTTCCTCATTATATAATAACCTACAGTTATCACAATAATATTTCTCCATCATATTCTATCCACATCCTGCAAGAGAACTATAAGCTATCATATTACTCCTTTGATAAATGTGTGAAAAAAATCTTATTAAGGAACTTTCCGCTGCTTCAAACATATATAAGACACTCTGGAAAACAGTCAAGCTTCTTGCGACGATTCCGTCCTCAGTAAAAAACAAAAGTATACTCGAAAAAAAACTTCAGATTCTAGATAACGACAGACATCCTTCCCACCCCTCTTTTAAGGTAATTATTATCATCCATTATTATTAATTAGATTCCATTATCATCAACTTTTAACTGTCAGATAAGCTTTGCATTATTCATAATTTTTTCCACTCATATTCCTGGCAACGGTAATTTACAACAACTGACAAAACAAAATCCGCTACAGTGCTCTTTCCTGAACTGAGAGGTAGAATGGATAAATATCAATCAAAAAAAGTTCTAGAAACCTACTTTTCAGTTCACCCCATATTTCAAAATGATAATTTGCTAATTCTGCTGCTTTATTATCAGATTTAGAAACAACTTTATCTTCAACGTAAAACTTTCTAAGATATTAATAAAGCAGCTGCCTTTTTTATTTTGATTGATTATGTCAATTTGATTGGATATTGTGTGTTCGACTCCAATAAAAAAGAAGCTTGGGCTTTTCCAAACTCCTAAAAAATTCATTAATTTAAAACATACGTTGCCAATGCTTTTTGTACATCGAAAATACTATTATCTTTTTTAAATTGTTTCGATATTGGATTCGTTGTACTTGATATCCATATTTTTAATTCTGCATCCATGTCAAAAGTTCCAGCAGTTTCTACACTAAAGTGTGTAATACTTTTATAAGGGATGGAATGATATTCAACCTTCTTGCCAGTCATTCCTTGCTTATCAATTAGAATTAAACGAGTATTAGTAAAAACAATTAAATCCCTAATTAATATATATGCCTTTTCTACCCTCTCATTTTGAACAGCAATTACCTCTAATTCTTTCTCAACTGCTTTAATATCAACTTCTGATACATTTCCCATTAAACCATCAAAAAACCCCATTTTAAACCTCCTGAAATTTGGTTTTTTAAAATTCATGTTCATGATAACTAATTTTTTCAACTGATGATACTTTATCCAAACTTTTAAAATTCAAATGAAATATTGTATAGCTTATCCCTAGATTACTTTGAAAATTAAAAACAGTGAAGCGGGGGCAAATTGACGTTGTAACAAAATCTCTCTATGCTGCTGCACAATGGATGTATATAATTTAATGATAATGTTATTAATCATATCTATAACCCTTACATCCCCCTCCGTCACATCCTGCATAGGAGTAAGTAAATCTATTATATTAATACTCTGATACTCCTCTGTTTAAAACGTTCTATGTATTCTATAAATTGATTCTTATTTCTTTTAATAATAAAAAAACGCCACCTCCAAAATCTTATCTTTTGTGTTGATAGATAAGAAAATGTTGATGACGTTTTAACATATTTATCACCATAAATATGTGTAGTATTTAAAGTAAAATTCAATCACTTCCGGCAAAACCATAGTAAACTAAACTGCCTTAAGAAGCTTTTGGCTCCTCTATGATTTCAGGCTGTTTTTGTTTTATTTTTAATTCATTAAATAAGATATTTAACAGGATAGCCGTTAAGCTTCCTGCAACGATTCCATTTTCTGTTAGGATACGAATGTTTTCTGGAAGCTGCGAAAATAAGCCAGGTACAACAGATACTCCAAGACCCATCCCTACAGAACAGGCAATAATTAATAAATTTTCCTGTGATGCAAATTCTACCTTACTCAGCATTTTAATGCCTGAAGCAACAACCATTCCAAACATTGCGATCATTGCTCCTCCTAGAACGGATGGAGGGATAACAGTTGTGAGTGCACCAATTTTCGGTACAAACCCAAGTAAGATTAGCATCCCAGCAGCTGTATAAATGACATTGCTTGTTCTTACACCTGAAATTTGGATAAGACCCACGTTTTGTGAATAGGTTGTATATGGAAAAGAGTTGAATATCCCGCCAATAATACTAGCTAAACCTTCTGCACGATAGCCTTTAACAAGATCCTTTTCTTCAATTTTCTTTTCGCAAATATCCCCAAGGGCAAAATAAACACCAGAAGACTCAACTAAACTTACCATGGCAACAAGAATCATTGTAATAATTGGGGTGATTTCAAAAGTTGGCATTCCAAAATAAAATGGCTTTGCCACATGTAACCATGAAGCATCCCCAACAGCACTAAAATCAACCTTCCCCATAAAGAAAGCAACAATTGTTCCAGCAATTAATCCAATTAAAATCGAAATAGACCGAATAAATCCTTTTGAAAAACGGAAAAGGAGAACAATGAAAACTAACGTACCGAATGCAAGCCCAATATTAGACAATGAACCAAAGTCTGGACTATCTTGCCCGCCAGCCATATTGTTCATCGCAACTGGTACAAGTGTGATCCCTATAATCGTGACAACAGAACCCGTTACAACTGGAGGGAAGAACCGAACAAGCTTTCCGAAGTATTTAGCAATTATGACTACAAAAATACCTGATACAATAATGGCTCCATAAATGGACGAAATCCCGTATGAATTGCCTATTGCAATAATTGGAGCTACTGCAGTAAACGTACATCCGAGAACAATTGGTAGTCCAATGCCGAAATATTTATTTCTCCATACTTGAAGGATGGTAGCTACGCCACTTGTCATAATATCGATTGAAACGAGGTAAGTAAGCTGTTCCTCTGTTAATCCAAGTGCTCCCCCAATAATTAACGGAACAATAACAGCTCCTGCATACATGGCTAATACATGTTGGATACCTAGTGATGCAATTTTAAATGGATGCTGTTTCATCGTACGGCCTCCTCTGTCTTATCCGATGTAAATATAACTTTTCCTTCATTTAATGAGTGTATAGTTGCCAGTGATTCAACTCTGTAGCCTTGCTCCCGCAAAAGCTTGCCACCATCTTGAAAACCTTTTTCTATAACAATTCCAATTCCCGCAATTTCAGCATTTGCCTGCTTAACTATTTCTGCTAGTCCAATAGCAGCCTGACCATTCGCAAGAAAGTCATCAATAATTAGAACACGGTCATTTTCACTTAAATATTTTTTCGACACAGATATATCATTTGATTCCTGCTTTGTAAAGGAATAAACTTTTGCCGTTAATAAATCATTAACTAGTGTCAGTGATTTCTTCTTTCGAGCAAAGATAACTGGAATCCCTAATTGCAAGCCGGCCATAACGGATGGAGCAATTCCAGAGGACTCAATCGTTACGATCTTTGTAATACCATCCTCTTTAAAGCGATTTGCAAATTCCTTCCCGATCTCAAACATTAGTTGAGGGTTAATCTGATGATTTAGAAAGGAATCCACTTTTAATACCGTATCTGACAGAACCATTCCTTCCTCTTTAATCGTTTGAATAAGTAAGTCCATGTTGTTTGTTACCTCCTCTAATGATTCCTTCAGGTCAAATAAATATAAAAAAGCCTGAGGGACAATGCATTCACATCATAAATGAGTGAAGCAATGACCATCAGGCTTTACAAAGTAAAGTGAATGGCAAGATAGAGACAAAAGTCCCTATCCATTGCTCACACATAGTCAAGTTATTTACGGTAACTCGGTAGAAACTTGCAGGCCATATCCCCGCGATTATATGAGTGAAAGACTATTAAATTAATAAAATTATTATATCATCCTCTATTAAAAAATCAACAGTTTTCCTAAAAACAAAACGAACTATATTCTATTTAAATAATAAAAATGTTCGTGTTTTCCAATTCCTTCTATATAACTAGAATTCCACTTGATTTCACGAAATATTCTGTTTGATAAACAACTTGTCAAGATACCATAATAAGCTTCACAATTTCTTCACATTTATCACACTCTAGACGTGATATTTATCACTGAAAAATCAACTTTTCACTATTACTATAGTAATTAAGTTAGGAATGAACATTTTGTGAAATCCCAATAACGGTGTAGATTCTTAGCGATTGTCTTGTATTATGAAATTGTAATCATTTACTTTTTTCAAATTTTCGAAGGGAGTGAAAGAAAATGGCGAAGACGGAACTCAACAGGAAGATAGATACTGAAACTGAAGTTGAAGATAGTACAAATCTAAAAGGAACATTAGCTTCCGTAATGATTCTAGGAGCTATCCTAATTATTACATGGGTTGGACTTTATATGCTATTTTTAAGCCGTTAATAATGAAAGGGGAAAAAAACCATGCACATGCATAAGTTTGAAAAGATCTGGCTTATTTTTGGGTTTGGTGCGCTGTTAGTATTTCTAACAGTAATCGGTGTCAGCGCATTTTATCTTGGAAACCAGCCGCCAAGCTGTTTGGCAACAATTGATCCTGAAAAGGTTGACACCACTGCACCATTTGATAAGCCAGGACTGAAAAAGGTAGAAGGAAAAGAATGGGATTACGAATTAGTTTTTGTAGCTTCTGCATTCTCTTATAGCCCGGCACGCGTCGAAGTACCGCTTGGAGCAAAGGTAAAAGTAATCGCTACATCAAAGGATGTTATGCACGGATTCCAAGCTGCGGGTACAAATGTCAATATGATGCTTGAACCAGGATATATAAGTGAAGTTGTAACAACATTTAAAAATCCAGGTGAATTCTTAATTGTATGTAATGAATATTGTGGTGTTGGACACCATATGATGCACTCGATGATTGAGGTGGTTGAATAATGAACATACAAGCGAAACTTAAGGTGGATCCGCGTGATGGAAAACTAGCAATGGCTCACTTCTATGTTTTCATCGTTGCTTTGGCAATAGGGGGTCTAGCAGGTTTATTACAAACTTTCGTTCGATCCGGCAAATTTGAATTACCCTTTGGAATTGGATATTATCAATTATTAACCTTGCACGGCGTTGTTTTAGCACTCGTTATGACTACTTTCTTTATTATGGGTTTCCTACATGCAGTCGTTAGTAAAACTGCAGGTACTTATACAAATCGCCAGCGTACTTTAGGATGGATTAGTTTTGCTTTATTAACAATTGGTACAATCATGGCAGCTATTATGATCCTATTGAATGAAGCATCTGTACTTTATACTTTCTATGCACCATTGCAAGCACATGCAGTATTTTACATAGGACTAACATTAGTTGTCGTTGGTTCTTGGGTAGGCAGTGCAGCTGTTTTCATGAAATATGGTGAATGGAGAAAAGCTAATCCAGGTCAATCAAGTCCATTATTAACCTTTATGGCTGTTATTACATTAATGATGTGGGATATCGCTACGATTGGTGTTGCGACAACTGTTTTATTCCAAATATTGCCTTGGTCACTTGGTTTGGTAGAAACGATTAACGTTGGGCTTTCTCGAACATTATTCTGGTATTTTGGACATCCGCTTGTATACTTCTGGTTATTGCCAGCTTATATGGTTTGGTATGCTGTTATTCCGAAGATTATTGGCGGAAAAATATTCTCTGATTCTTTAGCACGCTTATCTTTCGTATTGCTTTTATTTTTCTCAATTCCAGTCGGCTTACACCATCAGTTAGTAGAGCCTGGTATTGATCCAGCATGGAAGTTTATACAAGTTATCTTAACTTTCTTAGTTGTCATTCCTTCTTTAATGACCGCATTCTCATTATTCGCTACGTTTGAAAGCTATGGACGTTCAAAAGGCGCAAAAGGACTTTTTGGCTGGTTCAAAAAGTTGCCATGGGGAGATGCAAGATTTACAATTCCATTCATTGGTATGCTAGGATTTATTCCCGGCGGAGCAGGCGGTATTGTCAATGCTTCACACCAAATGAACCAGCTTGTCCATAATACGATTTGGATTACTGGACACTTCCATATGACTGTGGCCTTTGCTGTTATTCTAACATTTTATGGAGTTGCTTATTGGTTAATTCCTCACTTAACAGGTAGAATTTTAACGAAAAAAATGAATAAATTAGCGATGATCCAAGGGATAACATGGACAATTGGTATGTTATTCATGTCAACTTCTATGCATATTCAGGGGCTGCTTGGAGGACCACGTCGTTCTGCATTCTCTGATTACGGCGGTTCGGCTCAAGCAGCGGAGTGGGTACCATACCAAATTGCTCAAGCAGTTGGTGGATCAATTCTATTCATTTCCATCATTCTTATGATTTATGTCTTTATTAATCTTGCTTTCTTTGCACCTAAAGGAGAACAAGAATTCCCTGTTGGTGAAGTAGCTAAAGGGGCAGAAAAAACACCATTAGTCTTCGATAATTGGAAGTTATGGCTTGGAATTTCTGCGATACTTATCGTTTTCGCTTATACCCTGCCGCTCATTGATTTAATTCAAAATGCACCTCCGGGATCAAAAGGATTTAAACTCTGGTAAAATCAAACACTCCGATCAATCAATCGGAGTGTTTTTCATTGTGCCAAATCCGTGTCTTCACTTTGGTTAATTCTCTTTTTCCGGAAAGAAATGTTGACGATTAATACGGATCCTATGATTAATAAAGCACCAATGATCTGAAAAACCCCAAGCCTTTCACCATAAAGCAAAACGCCTAAAACAGTTGCAACAACAGGTTCTACTGTTGCAATAATGGCTGCTTTGCTCCCCTCAGTTTTCTCTAGTCCCCAGGTATATAAGAAATAAGCTAGTACAGTAGGAATTAATCCTAAGCCTATCCCATAAAGCAAAACATTTATGTCCATTATTACTTCAAGCTTGGTCCAGAGCCTTGTTACCGGAATGAGTGCAATTGCCGCAATAAGAAAAGTATATAAAGTAATTGTGAAAGGCTGATATTTTTCTAGAGCAAACTTTCCAAATATTGTATATAACGCATACCCTAGCCCTGATCCTAATCCAGTTATAATTCCAATAAAAGTAATATTGCTATCACCCATTGATATTCCCGCAATTAATACACAGCCTATGATGGTCCCTGCCACTGCTGCGATCTTAGTTATGGTTAAGTTTTCTTTTAGAAACATAAAGGAAAGGATCGTCACAAAAGCAGGGGAAGTATATAGAAGAATCACTGCAACAGAAATATTCATTTGACTTATGGTTGTAAAATAGCAAAAGTTAAAAAAAACAATACTTAAAATTCCAGTCCCGACAAACAGCCTGACATCTTTCACTTGTTTCAGTTTCATCTCTTTCGGGTAACGGACTATTCCGATGATTAATAGGAAAATTGCAGCAAATATTACTCGAATTGCGACAATTTCCATTGCGGTAAAATTATAGTTTCCTAACCCTTTGACAAAGAAAGCAATAATCCCCCAAAGGCTTGCTCCTGATGCAATCATGATATAAGGCAATATATTCTTCAAAGCATTCTCTCCATATATGATGGAAGAGGATGACAGCTGCCATCCCCTTCATCCTTCTTATTTTAATTGATACACATTGCTATACTTTTCATATAAATAATCAATTAAATAGTTTGCATTTAATTCCTCACCAGTAACATCTTTTAAGATATCAAGAGGCTTTTTCATCTTTCCATATTTGTGAATATGATCAGTAAACCACTCTTTAATTGGCAAAAGATTCCCCTCTTCTACTAACTGATCATAGTTTGGAAGATCCTTGATCATCGCATTCTTCAATTGAGCTGCATACATATATCCTAATGCATATGAAGGGAAGTACCCAAAGCTTCCGCCTGACCAGTGAACGTCCTGCAGAACTCCTTGCCCATCATTTTCTGGCTTAACACCTAAGTATTGTTCATATTTCTCATTCCAGATTTTTGGAAGATCTTTCACTTCCAATTCATCATTAAATAAGCCTTTTTCAATTTCATAACGAATAATAATATGCAATGGATAGGTTAATTCATCTGCTTCTATTCGAATAAGGGAAGGCTTCGATTCATTTATCGCTCTATAAAAGTCGTCTAAGCTAACTTGATCAAACTGTCCTTCAGAATACTCCTTTAGTAAATCATAATTCTTTTTCCAGAAAGAGTAATGCCGTCCAACGAAGTTTTCATAGAATAGGGATTGTGATTCATGGATTCCCATCGAGGTTCCATCACATAATGGTGTGCCAATTAAATCTGTTGAGATATTCTGTTCATATAATGCATGACCGCCTTCATGAATCGTACCAAATACGGCAGTCCGAAAGTCGTTTTCGTCATATTTGGTTGTTACCCGAACATCTCCAGGATTTAACCCTGTCGCAAATGGATGAACAGTTTCATCAAGGCGCCCAGCATTAAAGTTATAGCCCATTTGCTTGAGAATTTCTAAACTAAATTCACGCTGCTTTTCCTTAGGAAAATGTTCAAATAAGAAGTTAGTTTCTAACTTTTGATCTGACTGTGAAATACTATGTACAAGCGGGACAATTTTTTCTCTCAACTGGCCAAATACTTGATCAAGAACTTCCACTGTCACACCTGATTCATACATATCTAATAATGTATTATATTTATTCCCTTCAAAACCCCAATACTGAATAAAACGCTTTGTCATTGCTACAAGCTTTTCAAGGTATGGGCGAAACATTTCAAAATCAGATTTTGCTTTTGCTTCTTCCCAAACACTTTCAGCTTTTGACTGGAGAATGACATATTCCTTATACTCTTCAGCAGGAATTTTCTTATTAAGATCATATTCCTTTTTACATTCAAGCAATGTTTTCTTTGTAATCTCAGATAGATTTAATTCATTACTGCTTAATTCTGTTATGTAAGATTCCATTTCTTCTGATGTAGACATTTTAAATACATCAGTGGATAACATGCCAATTACTTCTGAGCGCTGTTCCACCCCTTGTTTTGGAGCACCTGTCCGTAGATCCCAATAAATTAATCCGAGAGCTTCTTTATATGCTTCCATCTTTTTCACGTAATCCAAAAACTCTTTTTCTACTAGTTTTACAGCCTCGCTCATTCATGTTCCCCCTCATTTTCATTTACGCTCTTTTATATTATCATATTCTTTCGAAAAATGGAAAAAGACAACAGCGGTTTACTGTTGTCCTACTCATTCAATAATAACAAGCTAGGGTTTATTTCTTTCCGATTGCTACTCTCCAGGTATCAGGA
Organism: Cytobacillus praedii; assembly: GCF_001439605.1. Classification (GTDB taxonomy): domain Bacteria; phylum Bacillota; class Bacilli; order Bacillales; family Cytobacillaceae; genus Cytobacillus; species Cytobacillus praedii. Next base: position 4,837 of record NZ_LMBX01000010.1, on the reverse strand, counting down.
CCTTCCTCAAGATATTCCCAAGTAAATTGATCTTCTCTTTCCATCATAAATTGATATTGTAATGGTCTAGGGTCATGATCATTAATTAATTGCATACACTCGCCTGATTGTAATGAATCAAATGCTTTAAAAATCGTTGGGTGCTTTTCTCTTGGCGGATAATCAGGTGCATTGACTGTTTGAGCAAATTCTTTCATGTTTCTTTCCCCCTATTCATTTATTAACAACCTCATTTTATATAATTAAAGGGAAACAATTAGTGAGAGGGGTCACATTTATCCTATGATATTTCCCCAACAGCCAAAATATCCGTTCATAAGGAACAATTATCGTTTTATTTTTTAGAAACAGTTATAATAAGAAGAAGGAAATTTATATAAATAGGAAGAGATTAGATTATATGAAACAATTTATCTTAATTATCGTTTTGATTTCTTTTTTCGATATGTTCTCCCAATTGCCAATCATGAGCCCTTTTGCTAAAAGCCTAGGTGCTTCCCCCGCTTTCATTGGTTTAATTGTCGGTATGTACTCATTCTCAAACATGTTTGGTAATATTTTGGCCGGTTATTGGATTGATAAGCAGGGAGGCAAGAAGGTTTTACTATTTGGTTTTTCCCTAACTGCTGCCATTTTGCTTCTTTATACAATCGTATCTACACCTGGACAGTTAATGGCCGTAAGGTTCTTTCATGGTTTATTTAGCGGTTTTCTTGTTCCAGCTGCATTTACTGTTCTTGCAAATAGAGAAACGGAGAGCAAACAAGGAAAATCAATGGCAATTTCAGGCGTTGCTGTTGGTATTTCTGCTATTATTGGTCCAGCTTTTGGAGGAATTGTCGCTTCCAAATACAATATTGAATGGGTGTTTTTGATCATCGCTTTCTTGATGCTGCTGATTGCTGTTTGTTCAGCTATTATTTTGCCAAATACAGCTATTTCAAAGAGCAGAAAGGTCGAATCATCTTTTAAAACGCTGCTTTCCATTATGAAGACTCCTATATTAGCCTTCAGCTTCATTGGTGCTTTTTCACTTATGTTTGCTCAAGGTGTTTTAGCATATATGCTTCCTTTACAGGTTGAATCCCTTAACTATGGAACTCATTATAGCGGGATGCTTCTTAGTACATTCGGAATTACTGCGATTTTAATTTTCGGCTTGCCGACAAACAGGATTTTTGACAAATATCAGCATCATCATACCATGTTGCTTGGAATGAGCGTCATTGGCTTTGCTTTAATTCTATTAAGCCTAGTTGCTTCTCTTCCATACCTATTTATTTGTATGATTTTATACGGTGCTGGCTTTGCCTGTTTATTTCCATCTATATCTGCCATGCTTGTTGAACAAACCGATGAGGAAACAAGAGGAAAAGCATTTGGGTTATTTTATGCATTTTTCTCACTCGGTGTTGTTGCAGGATCTTCAATAACAGGCATTTTATCAGTTTCTTTTGGTACAGGATTTATTATTGCAGCCTGCCTATTGATTGCTAACTGCATTTGGATGTTCATTTATTTTAAAAGAAAAGCAGCTTTACATGAACGAATGGAGTGATTTTCTTGAGAGAACTCGTAAGTAAATGTCACTTATGCGGGAAGGATCTCTACTGTATTGATGGTTTTTTCAATGGTATTCATACAGAAGAGCAACAAACACTTTGTTTCGATTGTGCGGAAGAAAAGGAATCCACTTAGGTGTGGGTTCCTTTTCTTTTGCTTTTTTTTAGTTGAGAATGAGAATCAAATTATTTACTTGCTATGATTCAGGTCACTTATTTACCAAAAATATCATGCTACACTTGGTTTATATTAAGCTAGTAAATTGTAAGAAGGTGAACTAATTGAGAATTGAGGATATTGAAAAACGCCTCAAGGCTGTTCCTCTATTTAAAGATTTAGAGAAAGAGGAACTATCCCATATTGTAGAGATTGCCCAAACCCGATTATATAAGTATAAATTATACGTATTTATGCAGGGTGATCCGCTTGATCGTGTGTTCTTCATCCATTCGGGAAAAATAAAAATTTATAAAACAGATACATCAGGCAGAGAACAGATTGTTTCCGTGTTAGAAGCGGGAGAAATGTTCCCGCATGCAGGGTTCTTCAGACAAGGGAATTATCCGGCACATGCGGAAGTGATTGAAGAAGCACAATTAATAACAATCCCGATTGATGATTTTGAAAAAATCCTCCTTTCTAATCCTTTGCTTTGTATTAAGCTGTTTAAGGTATTAGGAGAAAAGATTGTCGATTTACAAAATCGGCTGGAGGAACAAATTCTTCATAATACGTATGAGCAAATTATTATGCTATTTTTAAGGCTTTGCAAAACGAATGGCATGAAATTAGATGATTTATATAAAATCACTACTCATTTTACCAATCGGGAACTTGCAAACATGATCGGAACTTCAAGGGAAACCGTGAGCAGAACAATCAGCCAATTAAAGAAAAAGGATTTCTTGTTAACGGATGAAGAAGGTTTCTTTTTAGTTAATCGGGATGGTCTTAAACAAGAAATACTATAATAATATATTTCATTAATCATAATAAAAGGAGAGAGTACGAATGGAAAACAAAGTGATAGAACTAGATGTCAGGGAAGATATAAAAAACAAACTAGAACCATTTCAAAAGATCATGCAAGCAATAAACGGCCTGGAAAAAGGTGATGTTTTTATTCTGCATGCTCCATTTAAGCCAGCTCCCCTATTTACCGTATTGAAAGCAAAAGGGTTTGAGCACGAAGCAGAAGAATTAGAGAAAAAACATTGGAAAGTTACTTTTACGAAGAGAGGGTAATAGCTATGATTCTAGATAATCGAGGTCTTGAACCGCCTCAGCCAATGATGAGGACACTTGACGCGCTGGAATCCTTACCTGCTGGTGAGACATTATCAATTATTAATGATCGAAGACCGATGTTTTTATATGAACAATTAGATGAAAAAGGATACAAACATAAAACATCTGAACGGGAAGATGGAAGTTATTTAATAGAAATAACAAAATAAAAAAAAACAAATGCGCAAGTGCCTTGATCACCCCCGATAAGCGAAAGACAATACTCACGTGAAGGAAGGGGGAGGCGCTGGAGCTAGAAGCAGATCAAATTATTCATAGAAATACACTACATTCACTTATAAATTTTCTTATAAAAAGAAGGTGATGAAGATGGTTCCTTCAGCTTCAGGCAATGAGACAAATATCAAACTTCCATTTTCTTTTATTTTTGTCAGCATGATCGCTTTGATGGCATCACAAATTTTACTTTTGTTTCAAGGCGATTTTTTAATAGTTGGTCAATTCCGTGTTCCTGGCATTTGGTCGGCAGCGCATCTGTTCATTTTAGGCTGGGCGCTAATGATTGCGATGGGAGCGATGTACCAGCTCGTTCCTGTCGCTTTTCTGACCCCTATTTGGAATGAAAAATTTGGCTTTATTCAATTTGGTGTGACCGCAATTGGGACTTTTGCATTCGCGCATTTCTTATTTCACGATCCACAAAATGCGCTCATCCCAGGAATCATCACGTTAATCGGGATACTTATGTTCCTTTTTCAAATGTTTATGACCTTGCGTAAACAAGCAAAACCCAATATTTTAACCTTATATGTCGGAACAGCATTAGTTTGTCTGCTTCTAACGATTGGCCTTGGAATCACCATGCTTTATAGCATGAAATCAGGTGCGGCGGCAGATCAATATTTCGCGATCTTTAAAAGCCATTTACTGCTTGGAACGGCTGGCTGGTTTACAATGCTCATTTTTGGATTTTCTTATAAGATGGTGCCGATGTTCTCACTATCCCATGGATATAGCATGAAGCCTTCAAAGTTTGTCTATCCGTTTTATGCTGGAGGATTACTAGTTGCGATTATCTCCTTCTTTATCGATTCAAACATTGCCTTAACTGTTGGTCTATTACTGCAGCTCATTGGTTTTTCCATATTTATTTATCATATTTCAATCATCTTAAAGAAAAGGGTAAAGAAAAAGCTTGATCGCTCGTTTACATTTGCACTGATTGCCATTTTAAGCGGCGGCTTGATTCATTTGGCTGCGTTTATCACTGCAGTATTTGGTGTTTTCCACAAAGCAGTCGGGCCTTTATTAATGATGTATTTATTCTTTTGGATTGCCTTTAGTATCATTGGCTATTTATATAAAATTGTCCCCTTCTTATGGTGGACAGCAAAATACAGCAAGGAAATCGGAAAAAAGGATGTTCCCGCACTAAAGGATATGGTCAATGATCGTGCATCTACACCTGTGTTTGCTTGTCTAGTTATCGGAATAATTGGTGTAGCTCTTTCTCTTTTCATCGGCAGCGAGGCACTGTTCATTTCTGGTCAGTTAATATTTACAATCGCCTGCTTCTTATTATGTATTGCCATTGCCAAAGTAGTTACTAAATAGGAGGGTTCTATCATGACATTAAAAGAAAAAGTACTAAGTAATTTAAAAAGAGTAATGGATCCTGAGCTTAATATAAATGTTGTCGATTTAGGCTTAATTTATGATATCGAGTTTCCAGAGGAAGATGCTGTTTATGTTACCATGACATTAACAACACCTGGATGTCCCTTGCATGATAGCATTACTAGCGGTGTTAGATACTGTCTTGAGGAGATGGAAGAAATCTCAAAGGTCGAGGTCAATCTTGTATGGGAACCCGCATGGTCACCTGAAAAGATGACTCCGGATGGATTAAAGCAGATCGGACGTTAATAAGAAAATCCCCTCATTGTGAGGGGATTTCAGACTGTAGACAAACTCGATGAAAATCGAGTTTGCCTACAGTCTTTTTTGTTTTAAAATAGAAATAGAA
>NZ_LMBX01000008.1:184466-213146 GCF_001439605.1 Cytobacillus praedii | reverse complement strand
TGTTTTATCGTGCAATCTTGAGATTTATCTAGCATTTGCTCTGTTTTATCGTGCATTCTTGAGATTTAACTAGCATTCGAAAAATATCACATTTAAAAGCTCCCTCCAGTAATGAAGGGAGCCGTATTAAAAATGATTATAGAACAAATTTCTCTGCATCAATTAGTTTTTCTGCTGCTTCACGCTTCTTCGCAATCACGTTAATTGGTGTATGGCGAGTAAATTTGCGTAAAGATGAAAGCATCATGCGCAGAGTATCACCAGTTTCAACAGCAACCAGTGTTTCCTTCGCATCTTGTTCAATTTTATTAAATGCTTCTTGACAGAAAATTTGTGTATAAAGCAGCTTTTGCTTGCTCTTTTCTACACCATCTTTTTCAATCGCCTTTTCAGTACGGAGTACAGCTGATTCCATTGCATATGCGTTAGAAACGATATCTGCAATGTTCACTAATACTTCTTGCTCCTGGTCTAATGCTTTGCCGTATTTCTGAGCAGCTAATCCTGCAGCAAGCAGCCCAATTTTCTTCGCATTCTTCACTAAATATTTTTCTTGTGCTAATGGTGCATCCCCAGGCTCTTCTGGCATCATCATCATAAGCTCTTCTTGCAGAGCCATTGCCTTTTCGAATAATGGAAGCTCGCCCTTGAATGCTTTACGCATGAAAGTTCCAGGTACTAATAAACGGTTAATTTCATTTGTTCCTTCGAAAATACGGTTAATACGGGAATCGCGGTACGCACGTGCAATTTCGTATTCTTCCATGAAGCCATAACCGCCATGTAATTGAACGCCTTCGTCCACAACATAGTCAAGAACTTCCGTATTAAAGAATTTACCTAAAGAACACTCAATCGCATATTCAGCAATGGATTGGGCGACTGCCTTACCCGTTTTTGCTTCTTCCTCTGAAAGCTTGCTCATGCGATCTTCGAATAAACCAACAGTACGATAAATTGAACTCTCTGCTGCATATGTTTTTGAAGCCATTGTTGCTAACTTCTCTTTTGTTAAGTTAAAAGAAGAGATTGGTGTTTTAAATTGCTGGCGCTGGTTTGTATATGGAATGGTAATTTCCAATGCACGTTTAGAAGCACCAAGTGCACCTACTCCTAATTTGTAACGGCCAATATTTAAAATATTAAATGCAATGATATGGCCGCGGCCGATTTCTCCAAGCAGGTTCTCAGCAGGAACTTCTGCATCTTGAAGAATTAAAGTACGAGTGGATGAGCTCTTGATACCCATTTTTTCTTCTTCAGCACCAGTTGATACCCCAGGGAATTCTTTTTCAACGATAAATGCAGAGAATTTATCGCCGTCAATCTTCGCATAAACAACGAATACATCAGCAAAGCCTGCATTTGTAATCCATTGCTTTTCTCCATTTAATACATAGTGCGTTCCAGCTGCATTTAATTTCGCCACTGTTTTTGCTCCTAATGCATCAGATCCTGAACTTGGCTCTGTTAAAGCATAGGCTGCAATTTTTTCGCCAGTTGCTAAAGCAGGAAGATATTTCTGCTTTTGATCTTCATTTCCGAAAAGGACAATTGGAAGAGAGCCGATTCCAACATGTGCACCATGTGTAATTGAGAATCCGCCAGCAATAGACATTTTTTCAGCGATTAATGCGGAACTTACTTTATCTAGTCCAAGACCGCCATATTCTTCTGGTACATCCACGCCCAATAAGCCAAGTTCCCCAGCCTGTTGCAATAATTTTACCGAACGTTCAAATTCGTGCTTTTCTAAATATGGAACTTGCGGCAATACTTCATTTACCACATAGTCTTCTGTTGTTTTTGCAATCATTTTATGTTCATCTGTATAATCCTCTGGAGTAAATACCTGGTTATACGTTACATCTTCAATTAAAAAGCTTCCGCCTTTAATCATGTTATCAGTATTGTTAGTCATTTTTTCTTCCTCCGTTCTGTTATGAGGGGAACCACGTTTGATCCCGTTTTTATAGGCAGTTTTTTATATTGGGTAAAGATCGACTTCTGCTTCAGGTGCTCGCTTTCCGCGTGGGGGGGCAGTGAGCCTCCTCGGCGCAATTGCGCCTGTGGGGTCTCACCTGTCCCACTTCTCCCGCAGGAGTCTCGCGCCTTCCGCTCCAGTCAACCAAACTATTTTTCGAATAAAGTTAATTACACATATAGATCAGAAGCAGCCATCCTATAAAATGAAGTATTCATTTTATAATCCTTATATCAATTCAAATACGCCAGCAGCACCCATACCGCCGCCAATACACATTGTTACTACACCAAATTGCTGATTCTGGCGCTTCATCTCATGAATTAGGGATAAAGTCAGTTTTGCTCCTGTACATCCCAGCGGGTGACCCAGTGCAATTGCTCCGCCGTTCACATTTACCTTTTCTTCATCAAGGCCAAGCTCACGAATAATTTGGATAGATTGTGAGGCAAATGCTTCATTTAGCTCAAATAAACCAATATCAGAAAGCTCTAACCCCGCAAGCTTGAGCACTTTTGGAATGGCAACAATCGGGCCAATTCCCATTACTTCAGGTGGCACTCCGCCAACAGCAAAGGATCTGAACTTTGCCATTGGCTTCAAGCCTGTTGACTCAGCCTTTTCGCGATCCATGACCATAACGGCTGCTGCCCCATCGCTTGTTTGTGAAGAGTTTCCTGCTGTTACTGAACCAGTCACCGAGAACGCAGGACGAAGCTTTGCGAGTGCTTCTATAGTGGAGTCCGCACGAACCCCCTCATCCTGGCTGAATTGAATCGTTCTTTCTGCAAGCTTGAAATCTTTGCCTACCGATCTTAAAGTTACGTCTACCGGCACTATTTCATCGGCAAACTTTCCTTCTGCAATTGCTTTAGCCGCTTTTTGATGGCTTCTTACAGCAAATGCATCTTGATCCTCACGTGAAATTCCGTACTTCTTCGCAACTTCCTCTGCTGTATGTCCCATCCCCATATAATATTCGGGAGCCGTTTCAGCAAGCTTTGCATTTGGACGAGTCACATGCCCCATCATCGGTACAAGGCTCATTGATTCCGCTCCGCCTGCAATGATTGTATCTGCATGGCCGATCATAATTTTCTCAGCAGCATAGGCAATGGCATTTAGCCCTGATGAACAATAACGATTAATCGTAATAGCTGGAACAGTGTATGGCAGACCTGCCAATGCACCAATATTACGAGCCATATTTAACCCTTGCTCTGCTTCTGGCATGGCACAGCCAATAATTAAATCATCGATATTGCCTTCATAATTCCCTGCACGCTTTAATGTTTCCTGTACGACAAGGGCGCCTAAATCATCGGGCCGGACATTTGCTAATGTGCCTTTTTTTGCTTTGCCGACCGGAGTTCGGGCACCTGCAACGATTACCGCTTCTCTCATTTCATTCCCTCTCTTTCCTTTTGCGATAAAAACTTTTATATTAATCTCTTTTTCCTTCTAGTCATCTATTAATTACGTAATGGTTTCCCCTTCAAAAGCATATGCTGCATGCGCTGCTGTGATTTCGGGTCAGCAACAAGGCTTAAGAATGCTTCTCTCTCTAAATCTAACAAGTATTGTTCATCTACTTCTGTACCATAAGGCACTTTTCCACCTGCAATAACATAAGCAAGCTTCTTTGCAATTTTTAAATCATGTTCAGAAATATAACCTGAATACATCATTGCTTGTGCACCTAGAAGCAGAGTTGCATACCCTGTTTCTCCGACAACCGGTACTTTCTTGCGAACCGGAGGCTTGTAGCCTTTTTCATAGAGAGATAGAACTGCTTGCTTCGCATCATATAGCAGATGGTCTCCATTAACACTAATGCCGTCAGCAAAGTTTAAGAAATTATTATCACGAGCTTCTTCCCCAGAAGTAGAAACTTTCGCCATAGCAATGGATTCAAACACTTTATTCGCTACTTTTTGAAGGTCAAATTCAACTCCGCTAGGCATGGAGTTGAGATGCTTTATATAAAGCTCCTTATTTCCGCCGCCTCCAGGGATGAGACCTACACCTACTTCAACTAAACCCATATATGTTTCACTGGCTGCCTGGATATGTGAAGTAGGAAGACACACCTCTGAACCTCCGCCAAGCGTCATTCCAAATGGTGCTGCCACGACAGGTTTGGAACTGTATTTGATTTTCATCATTCCTTGCTGGAAATGACGAACAACCATATCAAGCTCGTAAATATTGTCATCTTGTGCTTCCATTAAAATCATCGCCAAGTTTGCACCAACACTAAAGTTCTTTCCTTGGTTGCCGATGACTAGCCCCTTATAATTTTTTTCCACTTCATCGACAGCAAAGTTAATCATTTGAATGATATCTAATCCAAGCGCATTACTCTTAGAGTGGAATTCAAGAAGTGCTACACCATCTCCAAGGTCAATAAGGCTTGCACCGCTATTTTTCTTAATTACGCCATTTTTCTTTTTCAGACGCTTTATATTAATAATCTTTGGGTTTTCTTGAATTTGCTTATATTCACCTTTGTCATAGAAAAATAAGTCCCCGTCCTCTTCTTTATAGAAAGAAGTGACGCCGTTTTCAAGCATGCTTGTGATCCATGCCGGTACCTCAATTCCTGACTCTTCCATTTTCTTAACTGATCTTTCTAGGCCAATTGCATCCCATGATTCAAATGGACCAAGTTCCCAGCCGAATCCCCATTTCATCGCACGGTCGATTGCGACCACATCATCAGCAATATTGCCGAGTAATTCTGCTGAATAAATGAGTACTGGACTTAATATATTCCATAATAAATGGCCTGCACGGTCATCTGCATATACAAGCGCTTTCATTTTGTTTGCCGTTCCTTTTTCTTGTTTGCTTAATTCAGTAGCAGTTGTTTTTAGTTTTTTGCGCGGGCCATATTCTAAGCTTTTCGGATCCAGTTCTAGTATTTCTTTCCCTTGTTTTAAGAAAAAGCCTTGCCCTGACTTGCTCCCAAGCCATCCCTTTTCAAGCATTGCTTTCATAAATGCTGGAACCTCAAACACTTTCTTTTCTGTTCCTTCAACTTGCTCATAAACGTTATTCGCTACATGCGCAAAAGTGTCAAGGCCAACAACATCAAGTGTTCTGAATGTTGCACTTTTCGGGCGGCCAATCATCGGGCCAGTAATGGAATCAACTTCCCCGACACTATACCCGCCTTTAAGCATTTCTTGAACAGTGACTAGAAGTCCATATGTTCCGATTCGATTAGCGATAAAGTTTGGTGTATCCTTTGCTTCAACAACCCCTTTGCCAAGGACATCTTCTCCGAAATGCTTCATGAAAGATAGAACACCTGGATCTGTATGTTTCGTTGGAATAACTTCTAATAACTTTAAATATCTCGGAGGATTAAAGAAATGTGTTCCAAGAAAATGCTTTTGGAAATCTTCAGAGCGTCCTTCCGCCATAGCTTCTACTGAAATACCGGACGTGTTAGAGCTAATGATGCTGCCCTTCTTACGGTATTGGTCTACTTTTTCAAAAACTTGTTTTTTAATGGCAAGGTTTTCAACAACAACCTCAATAACCCAATCTACATCCTTTAGGCGCTCCATATCATCATCGAAATTTCCTGCTTCAATTAATGCCAAATTTTTCTTAGATGTAAGCGGCGCCGGCTTTTGCTTTAATAACTTTTGTTTTCCTGATTCGCTTATTCGATTGCGCACTGCTTTATCTTCCAGGGTTAATCCCTTTGCTTTTTCTGCATCCGTTATTTCCCGAGGTACAATATCCAATAATAAAGTTGGAATTCCAATGTTTGCTAAGTGGGCAGCAATGCCTGAGCCCATAACACCAGATCCAAGAACTGCAGCTTTCTTAATTTGTTGGATCAACTTCTTTTCCCCCTTTAACCATTTTGAATGAATACTCATTCATTTTTCTGTCAAAAAAAATTGCTCGAATGAGTCCTGTTATCTATAACTATAAAATATTTGCAAAATTTACGCAATCATTTCCTAACTGAAATTAGGAAATTTTTAAAAAATTATTACGATAAATTTGTTTCTTCTATTTTGGATAGGCTAAAAGTGGAGGTGAAGAGTAAATGGCTCGAATAAAGAAGAACCCTTCTAAGGCAGGGGTTAGCGCAGCTAGTGTAAAAGGTGACGCCGGACCAACAGTTGAAGCGGATGGCGGCGGAAAGGTGAACAGCCAGAACAATCAATATAAGAAGCAATAATAAAAGTGCAATCTCCTTGATCATCGCCGTACAAACGCAGAATCCAACTGTGGCTCCTAGCCCCTCGTGGTTATAAGCTGTACAGTCGCCTGCACTTTAATAACTGTGATATACGAAACACGGTAAACGCGAGCGAACCGAGGTTGGAGGAGACCTTAAGTTTGATAGGCGAAAGGCGCTTGTGCTAGACCATTCTCAGAGTAAAAAAATGCTATACTTATTTTCTAAAAAAAGCCGTTCCCTTGATTAGGAAACGGCTTTTAAGATTGCTATAATATTACTTTTTACTTCTAAATTGTTCATTTCGGTTTTTAATATCTGTAATTAGGTGTTTCATTTCTTCCTTTGCATCAGGATATGTACTGTTCCAATGCTGGATAAGCGGGGGCATGGATTTAGCAATATGAGAATAAAGCACCCATGCCTGAACTTGTTCTTTCAGTTCTGAATTCGTTTCACCAAACAACAGCTCTGTATACTTTTCTAAGAGCCCATCCATTTGTGCCTTTAATTCATTATTCATCCGATTGCACCTCCATACTTTGCATACCACTAACAAGCGGACATGCTGAACAAACCTGCGGGCATGATGTACAGCGTTTCTTTGATCTTGTTAAGTAAGAATAGCAGCAAGTATTTCTTGGTCTAACCTCTTTCCCATATTCTTCTATATAAATATGTTCATTATGATATCTCTTGAGCGGATTTTTGTTATAGCCGCCAAATAATGAACCTGAAGCCTGAAGAAGAATATATTGAAAGTCTTCCTTTGAACGAAGTTTAACTTCCTCAGTGAATTCTTCCTTTTGAAAGATTGTTTCATATAACCAAAAAATATACACGGCAATATTTTCCCAAAGTATTAATTTGGATACTTTTGTTACTCTTGAAAGGCCATCTAGAAGTGGATTTAAGTGGTTATTGAATAGATCATTCACACATGTTTCTCGCCACTTTTCTCGATTCTCTATCATTGTTTCAATATGAAAGTCTTTAAAGTAAAAGTTCGGCAGCCATAATTCAGCTTGATCATTTGTTTCAAGCGATACATTCTCGAAAGAAATATGCAGCTTTCCATTTTTCAAAGTCATTGTATATAAATAAGCAGCTGCTAGAAAGGCGTACCGTTTTATAAAAATAGAGGCAGTTACTTTATCATTTGCAGCACCAAGATGGTTACCTAGCAGTCTAAGATAGTTTCTCATCGAATGCTCATCAAGTAATTTTTCTATTTCTATTGAGAGCACTGATGTCGTTCTAACAGTCGTTACACGAAACTGCTTTAGTTCCCCTATCTGAGCAGCGGAAAGTATGTTACCCATTCCTCGAAAGCCTTTCCTGCTTTAAAATACAGCGTCCTTTTCCATAAGGAATACATAATGGTGTACCAAATAAAGGATCAATCGTAACCTCACATTCCATTTCAAAAACATTTTTCACTAAACTGCAATTAATGACAACCTCTGGTTTTCCTTGAGCATAGATTTTTTGATCTTTAATCGCAACAACATTATGCGCATAGCGGCAGGCTAGGTTTAAATCGTGTAATACCATCACGATCGTTCTTTGTTCTTTTTCATTTAACTCAAACAATAAATCGAGAATTTCAATTTGATGGGTCATATCCAAATAGGTAGTCGGTTCATCAAGAAGGATTGTATCTGTATCCTGCGCAAGCGTCATGGCGATCCATGCTCGCTGCCGCTGTCCCCCTGAAAGAGAATCTACGGCTCTATCTTTTAATTTCATAAGTCCTGTTGCTTCTAATGCATTATTCACCTTTTCTTCATCTTCAGCTGTCCATTGCTTCAGCCATGTTTGATAGGGATATCTTCCCTGTTTGACAAGTTGAAGTACTGTTAATCCTTCTGGTGCAGATGGTGATTGTGGAAGAATCGCCATTTTTCTCGCTACATCTTTAGTAGATAGCCTTGCAATCGCTTCCCCATCCAATAACACGGCACCTGATTTAGGCTTAAGGAGACGAGCAATAGAGCGAAGTAAGGTTGATTTCCCACAGCCATTTCCACCGATAAAAACAGTGATTTCTCCTTTAGGAATTTCCAAATCAAGCTCGTTTATGATTGTTGTGTCCCCATATGACAATGTCAATTGTTTTGTTGAAATCGCTTGGTTTGCAGTCATCATATGCCCTCTCCTTTTTGCAGTTTCATATTTTTCTTATCAAAATCATTTAGCTATCTTACTTTTTTATCATTTATCATTTATCATTTATCATTTATCATTTATCATTTATCATTTATCATTTATCATTCAGCAACATTTGTTTATCCATTTCTTGTTTTAAAAAGAAGGTAAATAAAGTATGGTGCACCTATGCTTGCTGTAAATACTCCGGCTGGAATTTCAAGCGGAGAAAACAGTGTTCGTCCGATCAAATCGGCAATCATCACAAGAATCCCGCCGATTAATGCTGATGCTGGTAGTAAAGCACCGAAAGAGGACCCCACAAGTCTTCTTGCCATATGGGGTGCCATTAAGCCAACAAAGCCAATCCCTCCGGCAAATGCGACTGAACCACCGATTAAAGCGGTGCTAACCATTAGAAGGAGAAATCTATATCGTTGAACATTGCTTCCTACTCCAGTAGCAATATCGTCACCAAGTTCCTGGATATTTATATTTCTAGCCAATATGAATGCAGCAATACATAATACTAAAATCCAAGGAACTAAAATAGCGACATTACTCCAATTCGACCCATAAACTGTTCCTGTAATCCAAATATTCGCTTGACTCGCTTGATAGATAGGACCTAGAAGCATCATTAGTGTAGTCAATGCTTTCATTAAGCTGTAAATGCCAATTCCAATTAAAACTAAACGAATGGGGGAAACCCCATTTTTCCAAGACAGGAAGTAAACAAGAAAAGCAATGATCGTCGCTCCTGCAAAAGCCGCGACTGGCAGCCATTGGATACTCACTGTTAAAGCGTTGCTTTCATCACTAAAAATAGCTAAAAAGCCAACAACTGCTACCGATGCCCCGCCAGTAATCCCTAAAATATCTGGAGAAGCGAGCGGATTCCTTATAATTCCTTGAAGAATTCCGCCTGCTACGGCTAACCCGATTCCAACCATTAGTGAAACGATAATTCTTGGTAAACGGAAAGACTGGACAACAAGCTGTTCCATATCTGTGCCGCCCCCAAAAAAGACTTTCACTACATTTATCGGGCTAATCTTCATCTCACCAGTCCCTGTACTAAAGATGAATACACCAGCCATAACGAATAGTAACAAGACAACAACTGCTAACGCCTTTCGATCAATTAAAAACGAAATTTTCTCTTTAAATACACGAAAACTTTGATACTTTCTCATTATTTATTAAACCCCTTTCTTGCGATATATACAAAAAAGGGAGTTCCGATAACAGCCGTCATTACACCAACTGGCACTTCCTGCGGCATAATAATAAATCGAGAAGCCGTGTCAGCTATCAGAAGCAGTATTCCGCCAAAGAGAGCTGAAAACGGAATGACCCAGCGGTGGTCAATTCCTACAACAGCACGTGTGAGATGCGGGATGACAATTCCTATGAACGCAATTGGACCTGCTACAGCTACTGCGCCTCCAGATAATAGGACGATAATCACGCCGGACCATATCTTTAGCATGCCAGTCTTTAATCCCAAACCTTTTGCAACATCTTCACCCATTGATAGAACATTTAACTTATTAGAGATAAGCAGAGCTAATCCCCATCCAGCTATTAAGTACGGAAGAACAGAAAGAAGCGTTTCCAGCTTTCGGCCAGCTACAGAACCAGCTAGCCAGAAAAGAACCTGTTCGAGTGCCGTTTCATTAATAACAAGAAATCCCTGTGTCATAGATGCAAACATAGCACTCATAGCTGCTCCAGCTAAGGTTAGCTTCATGGGGGTTAATCCATCCCTGCCAATAGAACCAATAATATAAACTAGAATAAAAGAAACAGCTGCTCCAAGAAAAGAAATCCATGTAAAAATCTGAAGATTGCTCAGAGAAAAAAGTGTAACTGTCACAACAACCGCAAAGCCAGCACCTGCATTTATTCCAAAAATCTCAGGTGCTGCCAGCGGGTTTTTCGTTATTGTTTGTAATAAGACACCTGCAATTGCTAGGCTTGCTCCAACTGCAGCAGCAATAAGCGCACGAGGCAGCCTGACAGACTGAATGATGAGATGTTCATTTGACCCATCAAAAGCAGTAAATGCATCAACTGCCATCTTCCAGGTTGTATCTGTGTATCCATATACAATACTTACACACATTAATAATAATAAGAGGATCGCAGCAAACAATAAGCCGCACCATTTTTGCACATTTGATTTTAATAACATAGCGGAACCGTTCCTATCTAAAAATAAATGTATTCCCTCTTTAAAGTCTATTAGAAGGAAAACTACATGTCAATGAGTTTGAAAATCATTTTCAATTAAATGATTGACATATTTGCTAAGGGAAATTATGATAAATTAGTAATTGAAAATCATTATCATCGATATAATTAATTTTGGAGGTTCCTACATTGAAAAATATCAAATTTTTAGCAGCTATTATTTCTATTATTTCCCTTTTTCTATTAGCAGCATGTGGAAGTAATAATGATGAAAAAGCAGAAACGAACAATGATAAAAACACTGCTGGAGATACAGGCTATACAGTTGAACATGCGATGGGCTCAACTACAATTAAAGAAACACCTAAGAAAGTGGTTATTTTAACAAATGAAGGTACAGAAGCACTTCTAGCGCTTGGAGTGAAACCAGTCGGAGCTGTTAAATCTTGGACAGGTGATCCATGGTATCCCCATATCGCTGATGAGTTAACAGATGTTCAGGTTGTTGGTACAGAGAGTGAAGTAAATGTGGAGGCAATTGCAGGACTTCAACCAGATTTAATCATCGGAAACAAAATGCGTCAGGAAAAGATTTATGAACAGCTAAGTAAAATTGCCCCAACTGTATTCGCCGAAACACTTCGAGGAGACTGGCAAGAAAATTTTGACCTATATGCTAAAGCATTAAATAAGGAAGAAGAAGGAAAAAAGGTCATTGATGACTATAAACAGCGTATTGCAGATTTAAAAGAGAAACTGGGAGATAAAGTTAATCAAGAAATATCTATGGTCCGCTTCATGGCTGGAGATGTCCGAATCTACCATAAAGATACTTTTTCTGGTGTGATTCTAGACCAAATCGGCTTTGCCCGTCCTGAAAGTCAAAATGTAGATGACTTCGCAGAAACAAATGCTACGAAAGAACGAATCCCTGCAATGGATGGGGATGTCCTTTTCTACTTTACTTATGAAACTGGCGACGGCGAAGCAAGCACTCTTGAAAAAGAATGGATCAATGATCCATTATTCAAAAATTTAAATGTTGTTAAAGAAGGCAACATCCAAAAGGTAGATGACATCATCTGGAATACTGCTGGCGGTGTAAAAGCTGCTAACTTAATGCTAGATGATATCGAGAAATTCTTTTTAAAATAATAGTAACCCTTAATTGCCCGCAGATACTGCGGGCTTTTTTTCATTAAGTCCCTCTCCTCTTGGTTATCATTCATAAGATTTCCATTAACGGTAAACAATAAGCATAATGCCAAAACTGACGGTGATTATGAATGAAAAGATGGTTAAATAAAAAACAAAATGATTCGAAACAAAGTAAAGAAAACTGGGAAAAAGCATTGGAGAAGTCAAATGACTTTACACAATCTACCTATATAAATCAAAAAAGCAATGTTCCCTTTTGCCTAACCTTCATGTCTACACTAGTAGATGAGCAGATTATTCAACAGGGCGTCCTTCCCTATTTATTAGAAGGTGAATTGAATAAGCTCGAGGATATTAAGAAGATTGTGCCTTCAGCTGATGTAGAAATCTCTACTGATCATACTGTTATTGATAAAAAAATACTAAACGGCTATATCCTGCTGACCATTGATACAGAACCGGAGCACTTTGCATTTATTGCAACCCAAAAAGAGATTGTCCGGAGTTTGAGTCCACCTGAAATCGAGTTCTCTGTTATTGGACCGAAAGAGGCTTTCGTAGAATCTTTAGGACAAAATTTAAACCTTATTAGAAAGCGCCTGCCAGTAAAAGAACTTATTATCGAGGAATACACCCTTGGCAGCCTATCACAGACAAAAGTTGCTGTCTTATACATGCATGGAATTACTAACGAAGAAAATGTTAATACGGTAAAACAGCGGATTAATGAAGTCCATTTTGATGCCATTACAGATAGTTCTTATATTGTTCAGCTTATATGTGACAATTCTAATTCACCCTTTCCGCAGTTATTGGATACGGAAAGACCTGACCGGGTTTCAGGAATACTAGCTGAAGGGAAGATTGCGATTGTTGTAGATGGATCACCGCATGTTCTAATTACCCCAACAACATTAATCGAATTCTTCAGCTCGTTTGAAGATTATTTCTTAAATTGGATTCTATCATCCTTCTTCCGATTAATCCGTGTTGGAGCTGTTTTATTCTCACTTCTAATTACGCCCATTTATGTTGCCGTACTATCATACCATTATGAATTAATCCCCAGGGATTTGTTAGGAACATTAGTTGCCTCAAGAAGGCAAATTCCATTGCCGCCGATACTTGAAGCACTATTTCTCGAATTGACAATCGAGCTGTTAAGGGAAGCTGGAGCCAGGCTGCCGACAAAGGTTGGACAGACGATTGGTATCGTAGGCGGGATTGTTATCGGAACTGCTTCTGTTGAAGCTGGGCTAACAAGTAATGTTCTTCTTATTATTGTCGCCTTAGCTGCTCTTGCTTCATTTACAACGCCTGTATATAAAATGGGCAATACGATTCGTTTATTGCGTTTTCCATTCTTGCTCGCTGCAGAGCTTTGGGGATTACTCGGAATTGTCTTTGCTTTCTGTATTATGCTGACACATTTAATACGTCTCACTTCTATGGGACGTCCATTTTTAGAGCCGATCTATCCGCCAAGAGTAACAGACTTAAAGGATTCTTTCATCAGGCTCCCCTTTAGGTTTCAATCCAAGCGCCCAATGCTTCTAAGAACAGAAAAGCGGGAGCGTTTTAGTAAGAAGAAAGCAAAAATTAAGAAGGACATTGATGAAGAATAAGGAGGCGAACTGAATTCATGCCAGGACAATCAATCCCTGATCATTTAAAAATATCCCCTTTTTTAGTTCTTTACATGGTTATGTCTATGCAAATCGGAATAGGTGTTCTTGGCTATCAGCGCCTCATTGTTCTAACTGCTGGCAATGACGCCTGGATTTCCGTATTAATCACAGGAGGTTGTATACATATCATCATTTGGATGATCTACAAGATTGCTGAGACTGTGAATGGAGACCTCGTATCAGCACATGTATATATAGCTGGTAACTTTGTCGGAAAACTTCTGAGTTCCTTTTTCATTATCTACTACTTCATTTACTCTCTGACTGTACAACGATCCTATCTAGAGGTTATTCAAGTGTGGATGTTTCCAACAATGAATATCTTCTGGTTCACTCTGGCCTATATGCTCCTATGTATATATATTATCTACGGAGGAGTTCGAACTGTCATTGGGATTGCCTTTTTCGGAATCGTACTTCCTGCATATCTATTTCCTGTTTTCGGTTTTAGTTTGCAATTGGCAGAATTTAATCATCTCCTTCCCATTTGGAACAATTCACTGAAAGACATATTGATAGGGTCCTATAAAATGTCATTAACCTTTATTGGCTTTGAGGTTGTTTTATTTTTTTATCCGTTTATTAAGGAGCCGCAGAAATCAAAGAAATGGGCGCACCTCGCCATACTGCTTACTACATTCCTTTATACAAGCATTATGATAATAACGATTACTTACTTTTCCAGGGATCTGCTGTCACGATCCGTATGGGCTACATTAACCATGTGGAAGATTGTCAATTTCCCCTTTGTTGAACGATTTGAATATATCGGCATTGCTACATGGAGCCTAGTTATTCTCCCTAATGTATGTATGTCCATTTGGATATCATCTAGACTCTTAAAGAGAATCTTTAATCTTCAACAGAAAAAAGGGGTAATAATAATGGCTGCGGCCACTTTAATTGCGATTAACTTTCTTCCAACACGAGCAGAAGTGAGTTTATTAAACGATATAACGGGCCAAATCGGATTTGTATTTAACTTTATCTACATCCCTTTGTTACTTGTAGTTGTCATGATTGTTAAGAAGGTGAAAAAAAGATGATCTATCGCTATTTTTGTATCGTCGTGACTGTTCTTCTATTATCAAGTTGTGTCGAAAAGAGTATTATTGATGATATAAATATACAATCAGCTGTAGCCATTGATCTTGCAGATGACGATAAGCTTAAGGGAATGATATTAGTACAAAATTATCTACCTGACCAAGCAGTTGAAAATATTCGCTTTACATCAACTGGAAAAATAAGAAGAGACCTTCTATTGAATATCCAGAAAAAATCATCTCAGCAAATTGTTGTTGGCGGATTAATGGTATCGATTTTTGGTGATAAAATCTCGAAAAAAGGGATCTCTGAAGCAATTGATGCCTACCAGAGGGATCCCGGAATTGGGTCAAGGAATTACCTCGCTACCTCTTCAGGAAGTGCCCTCAAAATTTTAGAAGGAGAGTATGGGCCGCGTGGGAATGGCACATATTTAAGGAATTTGCTTGAGCATAATATTCAATACCGGGATGTACCTGAAACAAATCTTCACATTTTTCTACGTGATTATAATTCTGAATGGAAAGATGCATTTCTGCCTGAACTAAGAAGCATTAACAATGAGGAAGTTGAAATAAGCGGAATTAGTCTGTTTAAGAGGGATAAGGAAATTGATGTTCTACCAAAAGATAAAATGTTTTACTTTAAATTACTCGTAGATAGACATAGTAATGGCAACTTCTTAGTTGAACTGGGCGAAAATAAAACTGCGATGGTCAAAAGTATTAAATCTAAACGAAAAATTAAAATGTCAAGGAAAAACCATTCACAGATGATCCTAAATATTCACATTAACGGAGTTGTCACAGAGTATACAGGGAAGAAAATGTCCAAGGAAATAGCAGATGTGGTTGAAAAAGAATTAGCAAAAAAAGTGAATGCAGAAAGCTTAAAATTAATAAAGCAATTTCAAGAAAAAGGAGTAGATCCTATCGGGTTTGGCTTAGTGTATAGGTCAAAACACCGCGGTGCAATTAAAAAGATTAAAAATTGGGGAGAAAATGACTACAAAAACCTTTCATTTAAAATAAACACAAAGGTTGATATTAGTGAATCAGGCGTAATTGAGTAAAAGCGGTGTCCTATTAAGACACCGCTTTTATTCATTATTGGAGAACATATACTTTTTATGGTGATAACTAATTGAGAAGATTAAGCTCATTGCAAGCATATTGCCCATCAAGGAGCTGCCTCCGTAACTAATAAAAGGAAGCGGGATTCCTGTGATCGGCAGCAAGCCGATAGTCATTCCGATATTTTGAAAAACGTGAAAGGTAATCATACTGATAACGCCTATACAGATGTATGTATAGAAATTATTCTTAGTTTCCATACCTACACGCGTTATATGATAAATGAGTAAGAAAAATAAACTAACTAAAATACTTGCCCCAATAAAACCAAACTCTTCACCGACAATACTGAAAATGAAGTCAGTATGACTCTCCGGTAAATAGACTTCCCTGGTCCCATAGCCTTTTCCAGTTGTTTCCCCAGAACCAATGGCAAGAAGAGATCTAGTTAATTGAAATCCTGTTGAGCTTTGATAATTATAAGGATCTATCCATGAATAAATCCTTGCAAATTGATATTCCTTTACACCTAAGTATTTCTCCAAAATATCTGGCTGCCAGAGTACAAAGTAGAAGATAACAGAGATCAGTGTAATGCCTGTTCCGAAAATAGGCACTAGCAGCTTCCAGGTGATGCCTGAGATAAAAATCATTCCTAGCATGATCGCAATAAAAACAAGGCCGGTCCCTAAATCCGGCTGCTTCATTACAAGTAAAAGCGGAACCATTGTAAAAAGCCCAATTTTAATAAGGAGCCAAAGATCTGTTTGTATCGTTTTTATCCGATTTTTTTGATGATGATCGTCAATGACCCTTGCAAGGGCAAGAATGATGAAGACTTTAACAAGCTCGGATGGCTGAAGCGAGCCCATGCCAGGGACACGGAACCATGCTTTAGCTCCATTGATCACAGGAGCGATGCTGCTTGGCGCAACAATTAAAAAGCCTAGAAGAAATAATCCAAACCCATACACATACCATGATATTTTTTTCAGCTGATCGGAATCCAATGTAATGACTGCTGCGATAATCCCAGTACCAACCATATACCAGACCATCTGCTTTAAGAGGAAATTCTCTTTATATTGTCCTGTCGTCTGTGCACTATATATTGAAATACAGCTAACTAAAAATAATAAAAATAAGATTAATATTAACCCAAAATCAAGCCGTGGGGGTGAAGTCGTTTTATTTGAAGTCATATCGTTCTCCCGTTATTCAAAATCCTAAAAGGACAGGTCCAGTTTAGGATCCTCCCTGTCCAAAATTTAATTATATTTTTTACTAGAGCAAATCTCAACTATGAAGCGGCAAATGGTGATAATTTCTATTCATTGTTTTATTTTCTAAAGTATTTCTCCTGGATATCATTTTTCATCCATTCTATATTATTTGGAACTTGCGGGATAAAATACCCAATGAATAACGGGGTGGTAATAAATCTTGGAACAATTTTTGCGTAAATTTGACCATTCAATTCGTAGAAAAATAAATTATAGCTGCTGCAGCTAAAAGGAAAGGCATTCAAAATATAATGGGCAGCTGTCTGAATGTATACAGCAAATGCTTGAATATCTTGAATATCGCCAAGCTTCACATTAAACTCATAAAAACCCACTCTTGGGGCAGTTGATAAAGAAAAAATCGTCCCATTCTTCTCAGCGATTGTTACTCCCTCAAAATCACTTGCTTGCACTTTTTCTTGATAATTTAGATTGTTTAATCCGATAATTTGCATATGGGGATGTGCGATCGTTCCCCCAGATAATGGACCATGATTTTTGAAGAAAATAACCGATTGATATTGACCAGACCGTGCCATTTCAAGCCAATGTGTTAAACCAAAACGTATTAACTTGATTAAATGCTCCTCTGGATACATAGATAATTCTCCATCACATTGGTCCGTCTCAATTAAAACAGTTTGATACGTATCTTCTAAAACAGGAAATTTATTTTTTAATAAAATGATCGGACCGTCAACTGCAATTAAATCTGTCAGCTGATCTCTTGCACAAAAAGGGCAGCTTTGCTCTTTATTGCGAATACTATTTGGCTTCTGTCTGCCAATCCCAGTATTAAAGTATAAATGTGTATTCGTCATTTTCCCCACCTGCTTTTCTATCTGTCTAGCTTTATTTTAAAACTATATGGACCAATTGGCGAGAAGAAAGCTTTTATATCTATGAATAGCGGAAGCGTCTTGGTCATCGCCGTACAAACTGGAAGGACCGGTTCTTCGACATAGGAAACACGGTGAGCGAGTGCGAATCGATGTTGACGTTATCGTAGGGAGGGGGCCTGAAGTTTGATAGGCGATAGGACGCTTGGGCTAGACAATACGAAATGCGGAGGCGGCTTGGTCACCCCCGACAAGAATAAGACGAGCTGGATGGAAGGTTGTTCTTTAACCTTCTAGCCAGATTGGCTTATGACCTCGAGGGGGTAGCCGCCGAAGCTAGACAATTCTCTAACTCCAAAGTTATGCTTTAAACAATGAAAAGCGCACCCAAAGATGCGCTTTTCATTGTTTATTCAACTGTTACTTCAACCTCTGTATGTTCATGAAGCCCTGCATCATTTTGAACATGAATGGTTATTAGATAGGTTCCGCCAGAAGGGAATTGGTAATTAGATTTATATTCTCCCTCAGCCGCTTCCTCCATATCTACCCAGGCTGGATTCGAACCTTGCTTTTTAATTTCTAATCGAACCCTTGCATCTGTAAGAGGGCTTTCATCTTTTACTAAAAGGACAGCCAAAGGAGTTTGAGCTTTTGCTTTGATTATCTCCGGCTTTTCTAACTGGATCCCAACTTCTCCATTATGGTGATGCCCCTCTTCTGCTGCATCTTCACTATGCTCATGCTGGCCTTCCTCTGCTTTGCCAATCTGGATTGTCTCTGTTGGCATCGTATGCATGTCTCTTGCAGTTACATGGGATTGAACGTGATAGAGTCCATCTTCTAAAAATGTATAAGCAGACGTATACTTGCCATTTTCAGAATGCTTGGCTTCTACCTGTACACTTGCATCCTTTTGGCCTTCCTTCCAAATTTCAAATTTCACTTCATTCGCATCTTCAACTGGTTTTTTTCCCTGAGAAACTGTTACAGCTAAAGCAACTTCTTCATTCGGCTCTCCTTTTTCGGGCAATTCGATTACCGCTTCAATTGGTGCCGGTGCTTCTTCCTGCTCTCCGCTTGTATGATTTTCGCTTGTTTGCCCGCACCCCGCTAAAAATATAAAGGCCATAAAAATGGCAAAGATTGATTGTTTCAAATGAACGCCTTCTTTCTTTTTGAATAACTATCTTTACTAACGTAACTATACACGGGAGTTGTGTTAAAAGAATGAAATAGAAGCTATTTGTCTTCTTAGCATTTTGAACAAATTGTGACAACACCATACAAAAATCAACAAAACTTGATAAAACATAACAAAAGTCACAGTAGATTATCCATAAATTCTGTATTTTATTAAAGGAGCAAGGGAAGGTGATTATCATACACGAAAAAACTTATACACCAGATGAAATTGCAAAAATGTTCAAGATTTCCAAGAATACGGTCTATGAGTTGATAAAACGCGGTGAGCTCCATGCATTTAAAGTGGGAAATAAAATGAGGATTGTGGAAAGTGAGATTAGCAGATTTAAGGAAGCCGGCAGACCATCATCTGCTCTGCACTCAGCAAACATTCCTTTTCAAGAGCAATTATTACATATTGCAGGCAGCCATGATTTTTTAATTGAACAGCTCATCAAGTATATAACGAGCCAATCACCTGCACTCACCATTCAGCCAACCTATATCGGAAGTCTTGAAGGGTTAATGATGCTTTATAAAGGAAGCTGCGACATCGCAGCCATCCATTTGCTGGACCCTACATCAAAAGAATATAATCTCCCTTTTATTAAGCAGCTATTCATCCACGAAAGAATTACTGTGTTGCGGCTTGCGGGAAGAGAGCAAGGCTTAATTACGGCAAAGGGAAATCCGAAAGGCATTCAAAGCATCAAAGACCTTACCAGGAAAGATATTCGTTTTGTGAATCGCCAAAAAGGTGCAGGCACACGCTTTCTATTTGATTCATTAGTAGCGGATGATCATATTAATCCCTTTGAGATTGCAGGCTATGAGCTTGAGGAATGGAATCATTTAGCTACTGCATCCTATATTAGCGGCGGGATAGCCGATGCAACTTTCGGCATTCGTTCTGCTGCAAGTAAGCTAGATTTACACTTTATTCCGATCGCTAAGGAAAAATTTGATCTCGTGCTCAGATGGACAAATAAAAACGAAAAAGCAATGGAGCATTTAATCGATATTCTGCAGCTAACCGATTTTAAAGAAAGCATCAGCAGCAATGAAGGCTATGACGGTTCGGAGCTAGGAAAAATCATGTATGAAACAAAAGTTTGGAGGAAAACAAAATGAAGTTAAAACAAATTTTCTCACTCAGTATGATAGCCATGCTTATTTTCATGATGACAGCATGCTCAAATTCAACAGATGAGACTGCCAGCAAACAAGAACAACCGAAGGCAGCTGAAGAAGTTAAGGACTTAATCTTAGCAACAACAACAAGCACGCAGGATAGCGGCTTGCTGGATGTTCTAATCCCGATGTTTGAAGAAGAGAGCAATACAAATGTAAAGACAATTGCTGTTGGTACGGGGCAAGCGTTAGAAATGGGAACAAAGGGAGAGGCTGACGTACTCCTAGTTCACGCACCCGCTTCAGAACAAGAGCTTGTTGACAGTGGAGATGCTGTCAATCGTAAACGGGTTATGTACAATGATTTTATTCTTGTTGGTCCGGCCAACGATCCAGCAGGTATAAAAGGAATGGAAGTAGGAGAAGCATTCCAAAAGCTATTTAATGATGGAGCCGTCTTCATTTCAAGAGGAGATGATTCCGGTACACATAAAAAAGAATTGGATATTTGGAAGTCACATGAAATTACACCTGGGGATAATGCTGGCTATGCAGAAACTGGGCAAGGAATGGGTAACACTCTGCAGGTAGCTGCAGAAAAACAAGGATATGTCATCACAGATCGCGCAACATATTTAGCACAAAAAGAAAATTTAGATTTAGAAATCCTTGTTGAAGGCGATGAAGACTTGTTGAATATTTACCATGTAATGCAGGTAAACCCTGAGAAGCATGACAAAGTATATAGTGAAGGCGCAGAAGAGTTTGTTGAATTCATGATTAATGAAGAAACACAAAAAGTCATTGAAGAATTTGGCCAAGAAGAATACGGCGAGCCCCTATTCTTCCCTTACACAGAATAGCGTGCAAGAACCATCCGTGGACAAATCGACTAGCTTTGTCCACTTGGTTTAGGCACATGTTAGAAAGCTGGAATGATTATGGATCTTTTAATAGAGGGATTAAAAAAAGCAATAGAGATGCTGATTTCAGGTGATCCTGAAATCTTTGAGATTACTTGGCTAACCTTAAAGGTATCCTTAACAGCCGTCTTAGTCAGCACGTTCATTGGCATACCGGCTGGTGTTATATTAGGACTGATCTCTTTCCCTGGCAGACGGTTTGTCCTTATATTGATTAATATCGGGATGGGACTTCCTCCTGTTGTTGCGGGACTATGGATTACAATGCTTTTATGGCGTTCTGGCCCTTTAGGGTCATTCTCTCTATTATATAGTCCATTCGCCATTATCATGGCACAAATACTAGTTTCCCTTCCCATCATCATTGGACTTACCTGCAGTGCCTTTCAGCAAATTGATGAAAAGATGCTATTGCAAATTAAATCTCTTGGTGCCACACGGCTGCAAACCGTAGGATTGTTAGTTAGAGAAGTCAAAATCGCTATTCTTGCTGCAGTCATCGCGGGATTCGGCCGCGTGATTGCTGAAGTGGGGGCAGCTATGATGGTTGGAGGGAATATTCGGGGAGAGACGCGGATATTAACCACCTCTATCGTCATGGAAGTATCAAAAGGAAACTTCGATGTCGCATTAGCTCTCTCTTTCTTATTAATGAGTTTAGCCTTTTTTATCACCTTTCTTTTAACAAATTTACAGCAAAGGAATTAACGTGCGATGAATCCAATGATCCGTCTAGAAAAGATTCAATATGCGAAGAAAGATCGTACGATTCTCTCTATTCCATCACTTTCCATTACACAAGGAGAAATCCTTGGAATGATGGGTCCAAATGGGGCAGGGAAAAGCACGCTTGTTAAAATCTTATCCTGTCTGCAAACTCCGACTTCTGGAAAGCTTTATTATAAAAATGAAGAATTATCCGTTAGCAGAATCCCATTAGAGCAAAGAAGAAAATGGGCAGTCGTACTTCAGCAAACCTTAATTTTTGACACAACTGTATTCCAAAATGTTGCCGCTGGATTAAAAATCCGCAGAGTAGCTAAATCAATCATTAAAGAAAAGGTTGATTACTGGCTTGAACAATTCGGCATCTCCCATCTTGCAAAGAAAAATGCGAAATTGCTGTCAGGCGGAGAAGCACAAAGAGTCAACTTAGCAAGGGCATTAATTCTTAACCCTGAGGTACTATATTTAGATGAACCATTCTCAGCTCTTGATTACCCGACAAAGGTGAAGCTATTAAAAGATTTTAAAGCAATTATTAAGAATACGGAAACAACAACTATTTTTGTCAGCCATGATGTAACAGAGATCCAATTTATGACTGACCGATTAGCGATTCTAATGGACGGTAAAGTCCAACAAATCGGCTCAACTGCTGATGTATTGAATAACCCCAATCCATACACCGCATCTTTCATTCATGACATGAGCCTGCATATTGAGTAAAGAAACAGCATACATTCAATTATGCTGTTTCTTTATTTGATTGGAGGCAAGGATTAGAAATGGACATTCCACTTAAAGCTCCCCTTACCGGTTTTCTCATGACGATTATTTCAACACTTATTGTGTACTTTATATTCGGGTTATCCAGCCTTACTGTTGTTTGCTTTATCATCGGCATCCTTTTAACCGTTATCCATTTTATTAAAGATGAATATGACTACTACAATCTAGCTGAATCGGATCCTTCCTCTAAAGGTTAGATTTTATAGAAAAAATCCTCGCTGCTGCAGCGAGGATTTCTCTTATTGAATTAATCTCAAAAACTGTTTGGTTCTTTCTTCTTTCGGAGAAGTAAAAATGTCCTCCGGCTTTCCTCGTTCAACGATAAATCCGCCATCCATGAAAATGACTTCATCTGCTGCTTCTCGTGCAAACCGCATTTCATGTGTAACCACAATCATTGTCATTCCTTCATTTGCAAGGTCCTTCATTACTTTAAGTACTTCCCCTACGAGCTCTGGATCAAGTGCGGATGTTGGTTCATCGAAGAGCATAACTTTAGGTTCCATTGCAAGCGCCCTGGCAATACCTACACGCTGCTGCTGCCCGCCTGATAATTGGAATGGATAATAATCGAGCTTATCGCCTAAACCAACTTTGGTTAAGAGCTGTTCTGCTTTTTTTCTAACAGCTTCTTTGGACTCTTTCTTAACTGTAATAGGGCCTTCCATTACATTTTCAAGAGCAGTCATATGAGGAAACAGATTATAGCTTTGAAATACCATTCCTGTCAGGCGGCGAAATGGAGGAACAGCTTTTTTAGATACCGAACTAGAAAAATCTAAAGATTGATCTTCAATTCCAATTGATCCGGAGGTTGGCGT
The DNA here is from genome assembly GCF_001439605.1 of Cytobacillus praedii. GTDB lineage: Bacteria > Bacillota > Bacilli > Bacillales > Cytobacillaceae > Cytobacillus > Cytobacillus praedii. Next base: position 189,954 of record NZ_LMBX01000008.1, on the reverse strand, counting down.
TTCTAATACATTCAGACATCTAAGGAGCGTCGTTTTTCCTGATCCTGAAGGACCAATTACGACAACAACCTTCCCCTTTTCTACCTCCAAATCAATTCCTTTTAAAACTTCAAGCTGATCAAATCGCTTGTGTAAACCTTTAATACTAATCATTTAAATACTCCTTCATCGCAAAAACAGTCGAACATCTGCATGATTATGATTTCGCCTGCGATAGTTTCTGTCGTATTTTAATTTATCGAGCAATTTCTTTCATTATCGGGCAATTCCTCGTCTTTATCTAGCACAATTTCCGAAATATCGAGCAACTTCTTGCTTTTATCTAGCAATTCCCCTGATTTTTCGAGCATTCCTGTATTTACGAAACAAAACGATCCATTCTCTTTTCCAATCTGCCTTGAATAATAGATAGAATAAAGCAAATAACCCAGTAGATGAGGGCAACTTCTAAGTATAGAAGCAAAAACTCATAATTGGTTGCAGCAATTTCTTGTGCTCTTCTAAACATTTCTGTTACTAAAATCATAGCTGCTAAAGACGTGTCCTTCACTAGACTAATAAAGGTATTCGACAGCGGCGGCAATGAAACCCTTGAAGCTTGCGGAAGAATGATGCGCTTCAGCGTTTGTGGATAAGACATGCCAATTGAATATCCTGCTTCCCATTGTCCTTTAGGGATGGATAAAATGGCTGCACGAATAATTTCCGATGCATACGCACCAACATTTAATGAAAAGCCGATCACCGCAGACGGGAATGGATCGATCACAACACCGATCGTAGGCAGCCCATAAAAAATAATAAATAATTGCACAAGCAGCGGGGTTCCTCTAATCGCTGATACATAAATCCTCGCGATGATTTGCAGCGGCTTAACTGAAGATATACGCGCCAGCGCCGTTAAAACAGCCAATATAAGTCCGCAGACAAACGTAATAAGCGTTAATGGAATCGTATATAAAATGGCTCCCTTCAGCAAAGGCTGAAGGGAACTTTGAGCAATATCAATGAGCCGTGAAACGCGCTCTGGATCAGCAATTATACTATTTAAGAACATCTTCACCAAACCATTTCTCTGAGATTTCTAAATAAGTTCCGTCCTCAATGATTTCTTTCAACGCTTTATTGACTTCATCAATAAGCGTCTCACTTCCCTTTCTGAACATTAAGCCACTTTGAGATGCATCATCTAGAGTAGCAGCAATTTCAACTGGAGCATCTGGCTTATGCTTTTTAAAATCTAGAAAAGAAAGCTTATCATTAATTGTTACATCTGCTCGTTTGGAATTAATTAATTCAATCGCCTGGTTAAAGCCTTCAACACCAACAATTTCAGCCCCATGCGATTTTGCAATATCCGCATAATTGCTTGTCATTGATTGTGCTGCTTTTAATCCTTCAATATTTTCAAAGCTTGTAACAGCTTCATTATCCACATGCTTAATTAAAACGCCCGCAGAAGTAATATACGGATCGGAAAAATCATATTTCTCTTGACGGTCTGGACGAATTCCCACCTGATTCGCAACCATATCAAAACGCTTTGAATCCAAGCCTGCAAACATCGCATCCCACTGTGTTTCCATAAATACCGGTTCAACATCTAATCGTTTTGCAATCTCTTTAACAATTTCCACATCGAACCCGGTTAATTCACCTTTATCATCGTGAAACGTGAATGGAGGGTATGTACCTTCTGTTCCAATCAACAGCTTCCCTTCATCCTTTACTTTTGCTAACAGATCTTCAGTTTGTGTATCTTGTTTTTCTGCATTATTACTTTCCGATTCCGGATTTGCTTTATTTGTACCGCAAGCGGAAATTACTAATACAAGACTAAAAAATAGTGCTAATAATGAAAACTTTCTCACTTTTAACCCCTCAATTCCTATAAGTTTTATTGGTATTAATAATATTAGTGTATGGAACCCTGTTCTGTCAAAAGAAATATTCTTTCCTTTTTATCTTTTCCAATCCTGTTCGTATTACTACTTGATTCATACATAAAATCCATTGAGCAGAAGAAAAATAACTAAGAAATATGAAAGGGGGAGTAATGATGACGAAAAAGGATAATAAAGGAAGCCATAATCAAAGTTCGCCTAGAGGCAATCAATCAGAGGTGAGTGGAGATAATAGCAAGGGGAACAAAAGAAATAAGGATCAGCATGCAAAAACGAATGATGAATAAAGGCCCGGCTTTCGTGATGAAAGCCGGACCCAGTTTATTTCACCTTTATTTTTATATCTCCTTCAATCCAAGCAGGAAAAGCTGACAGCTTAAGTTCTAGTGGATTTTTATACGAACCGGATGGAAACTCTACTCCGATCTCTCTTTCTCCATTATTATCTTCTGTCCAATAATTGGAGTTAAGCTCAATTTCATTTCCGTCCGCATCTCTCAAAGAACTAAAAGGGGAATAATTAAATTCTTCTTCAGTTTTTAGCTTTAAAATAATACTTCCATTTTTAACATCTAGAAGGACAAGATGATCCCCTATTGGCTGATTAATGATTTTCCCATTCTCTATATCTACCTTTACATAAGCATCCTCTTGATCAACCGCCTGCAGTTTATTCATCACAAGGTATAACTCTTTAGGCTCTTTAAAATAATTACTTTGTAAATAAAGAATATGTTCATTATCATTTAGTTGACTGGCAGTAAACCCATTTGCAATTTTCGTCCAGGCTTCTCCATTTTCATCCACTAAGCGAATATCCTCAAATGTAAAAATTTTCTTGCTGTTTTCCGGATCCATTACAACATGCACCGCGACCCGTAAAGGATAAATCTTAATATTTTTGATTGTTATTTTCTGTCCTTCAATCAATATCGTTTTGTTCATTTCAATTGTCTTTGTTGCTTTTAACGGTTTTTCCAATGTAAACAAAAATCGGAAATCTTCTTCATAATCATTTGTTTCAACGGTAAAAGTAAGAGTAAACTCCTTTGTTTTCAATGGCTCTTCAAAAAAGAAATCCATTGTTGCCATTTCTTTTGTTCTCAGTTCACCATGCGGCTTATGGGCACCATAACTATAACTGCCTAACTCTAGTTCTGTCCCATCAGCTGATTCAAGCTTTAAATCATTCACGTAGAATTTTTCTTGTTTCTTTTTCGCTTCGATTGTCTGAAAAATCACCATCCCTTTTTCATCGGCTATTACCGAATCAAACGTCACCTTCAAACCATTTTTTTCTTGCGCCGTATTGATTTCTTGGATATATTCGTTCTCAACTGCCAGCATTAATCCTTTATTATCACTAATTAGCTCAACCAATTTTTCCATGCCAGGAATACTTGAAACATAACTTGCAAAAACAGGAGAAACTCGAATACTTGTGAGAAAACCAATTATAAAAACAGCAGCTATTAATCCAGAAAAAAGCCACTTTTTCCGGCGAGTCTTTACTATAACCTCGGGCATCTCTTTTGCTTTTTTAAAGCCCGTAAGAATGGCTTCATCAATTTTATCCTCTGGAAATGGCAGGTTCTCATACATTTTTTTCAATTCGGAAAGGTTCTTTTCTTCCTTTTCAAACATGTGAGACTCCCCCCTTTTCATCCAGATTTTCCCGCAAAGATTTCAAAGCCTTAAACAGCCATGTCTTTACCGTTCCTTCAGGGCAATCGAGTGTTTTTGCAATATCTTTTATTTTTAGATCATGAAAGTATTTCAACGTAATAATTTCGCGGGATCGTTCATCCAATCTTTGCATCGCTTCTTCGATCTCTAGAAGAGAATGATCTTCTGCCTCGCCTTCAGCATCCAGCAGGTCATCATTCAATATAATTCTTCTTTGCTTTTTTAATGTATCATTGCAATAATTAATCATAATTCGAATGATCCATGTTTTGAAATAGCTTGGCTCTTTAAGCCCCTTCAATCCTTTATAAGCACGGAAAGTTACTTCTTGTATAGCTTCCAATGCATCCTCTTCCTTCCGCAAATAAGCTAGCGCTGTTTTATACAAATCTATTTTCACCGTTTGGATGGCTGCAAGAAAGGACTGGTCATCCCCACGAATGGCCTTCTGCACAACTTCTTCAAAGCTCACATCATGCCCTCCCCATGTTCGTTCTATGTATTAGACTTCGTTCTCTGCAAAAAGTTTTTATAAATTTTTTATTTTTTTCGATTACAATAGAATTGGGACATGTGACCTGCCCCCCTGTCCCGAATAAGCCTCTAGTCTTAGAAGCAATTCGTGCTATGGCTCAATGTTTTCTTCATTTTAATGTCATACAATGAGTGTAATAAAAACGATTATAAAGGAAAGTTGGGGTATCATTGAAAAGAATTTTTTTCATTTTTATTATTTTGATTGGCCTCTATGTATTGCTTACTTCAAATATTAGAAGCTGGCTGCCATTTACGAAAGGAGAAACAGCTTCAGCAGTAACAAATAATATTAAGATGATCGAAATTAACGTATCCTCTGTAAAAGCAACAATTATCCCTGAAAAAAGAAATGATATTAAAGCGGATCTCGATGGCAAGGGTGCAGTAGATGTAAAGAGAAACGGGGACAAAATTAAGGTTGAGTATAGTCATAAATGGTTCGATGGCTTCAAGATTTTCAACCACACCCCCGAGCTGTACATCTACATTCCAGAAGACTTTAACCGAAAGCTGGCCATCGATGTAGGATCTGGCTATTTGAATTTTGAGGGTCCTTCGACCGAACTTGAGCAGCTGAAAATAGATATGAGTTCTGGAAAAGTTGACCTAACAAACGTAACCGCGAAGGAATTTATCCATAAAGGTTCTTCTGGCATGATTGACATTGATACACTAATTACTGACTCTGGTACGATTGATATGAGTTCTGGAAAAATAAAAATAAACAATTACCAAGGGGAGCTTGACGCAGAAGTATCATCAGGGCAGCTTGACGTTCAATTGAATAAGCTTGTAAACGATATTCAATTAAGGGCAAGCTCCGGACAAATTAAGCTTGATCTTCCTGACGATGCCGATTTCAAGCTTGACGGGGAAATGAGCAGCGGCTACATCGATATCGACCTTCCACTTACTGATAAAGTCGTAGAGAAAAAGAAGATTGAAGGTATAATGGGCTCTGGAAAACATTCTATAGATGTAAATATTACAAGCGGAATGGTTAATATTTATTAAACAATAGTAGGAAAGGGGCTGTCTCAAAAGGAGTTTTGAAGAAACGACTCTTTTGAGACAGCCTGTTCCATGTGTTTTCCTTGATTTTTGTCTCTCTATGAGACTTTTTCTTCTCGTTTTTTCCGGCATTTGTCCCCTAGACCACTTCTATGAGACTTTCCTTTCATCCTTTCGAGGATTTGCCCCATAAACCTCCTCTATGAGACTTTTCCTTTCATCTTTTCGAGGAGTTGTCCCATAGACCTCCTCTATGGGACTTTTTCCTTTCATCTTTTCGAGGATTTGTCTCATAGACCACTTCTATGAGACTTTTTCCTTTCATCTTTTCGAGGATTTGTCCCATAGAT
>NZ_LMBX01000008.1:184320-184459 GCF_001439605.1 Cytobacillus praedii | reverse complement strand
CTTCTATGAGACTTTTCCTTTCATCTTTTTGAGGATTTGTCCCATAGACCTCCTCTATGAGACTTTTTCCTTTCATCGGTTCGAGGAGTTGTCCCATAGACCTCCTCTATGAGACTTTTCCTTTCATCTTTTCGAGGAG
>NZ_LMBX01000008.1:184200-184288 GCF_001439605.1 Cytobacillus praedii | reverse complement strand
CTTCTATGAGACTTTTCCTTTCATCTTTTTGAGGATTTGTCCCATAGACCTCCTCTATGAGACTTTTTCCTTTCATCTTTTCGAGGAT
>NZ_LMBX01000008.1:140305-184174 GCF_001439605.1 Cytobacillus praedii | reverse complement strand
CATAGACCTCCTTCTATGAGACTTTTCCTTTCATCTTTTTGAGGATTTGTCCCATAGACCTCCTCTATGAGACTTTTCCTTTCATCTTTTCAAGGATTTTGTACCATAGACCTCCTCTATGAGACTTTTCCTTTTATCTTTTCAAGGATTTTGTCCCATAGACCTCCTCTATGAGACTTTTCCTTTCATCTTTTCAAGGATTTTGTCCCATAGACCTCCTCTATGAGACTTTTCCTTTCATCTTTTCGAGGATTTGTCCCATAGACCTCCTCTATGAGACTTTTCCTTTCATCTTTTCAAGGATTTTGTCCCATAGGCTTCCTCTATGAGACTTTTTTATCGTATTCTTAGGGATATATCCATTGCATTGCCCACTAAAATAGGACTCTACAAGAAAAGCTGAGTCAAAAAAACCGTTTAATAAACGACCTTTTGAGTCAGCCTCTTTTCTATTATTCAATTTAACTTCTTTTAAACGGCCACCAGTTGGCTGCCCCAAAGTTTTTCACCATTACAGGAATAAACAGCGGAAGCATGATAAACGCGTAAAGGAATAAACCAACAATGATGATAGCGGCAATTTGCAGCAGCGAGAGCATGCCAGAAGGCATCATCGCAGCAAATGTCCCTCCCAAAATAACCGCAGCTGAAATAATTACTGTACCCATTTTTTTCATGGCAAGAAGCATCGCTTCTGCAACAGAAAGATCTTTGTACTCGTTAAATCGGTCCATTAGGAAAATACTGTAATCGACACCAAGGGCAACAAGAATAACAAAGCCGAAGAACGGAACTGCCCAGCTAATGCCGCTGTAGCCAAGCATATTGACAAATATAGCTTCATTGATTGCCATTGATGTAAAGTACGTAAGAATTAAAGAGCCAATAATATACACTGGCATAATAATTGAACGGAATAAAAATACCAAAATAATCGAAATTCCGACGAGCATGAGAACAACCGTACGAGAATAGTCTTGATCAGACATTTTGCTTAAATCAGCGTTTGTACTCGTAATTCCGCCTACTGCCACCACTGCATTTTCTAACTTCGTATCCTTTGTTGCTCTTTCAACAGCATCTTTTATTTCATCAACCTGATTGATTGCCTTATTGGAATATGGGTTCGCTTTAAAGATAACATCAACCGTCATCACTTTACGATCTTTTGACATATACGTGTCAAACACTTGAACAAAGTCTTCACTTTCCAATACTTCTGAAGGCAAGTAAAAGCCATCCATATTTTCGGATTTAGACAATCCAGCAAGGTAATCCTGTGCAGATTCTAATCCTTCAGAAACTTTATTCAATCCTTCCGCACTTTGGCCGAGGCCATCTGTTAGCTGGCCGATTTGGCCGCCAAGATCGCCAAAGCCTGCAAGAAGCTGTTTCTGCCCATCATTCACACTATTTAATCCATCTGTTACCTTTGGCATATTTTTAATAATCTGCCCTTGCCCATTGGCAAGCTGATTAAATCCGGCTTGCTGTGCCTCAATCCCTTTAATTAATTGTTCCAGACCTGACGCCAAACCGCCTTGGCCGCCCATTGCTTTTTCAAATCCGGTGTTGGCTCCAGCCATTCCTTCAGTTACTTTAGCAAGCCCTGCATTTAATTCATTTATATTGGCAGACAACCCGCCAAGCTGTTTAAGCAGCCCTTGTTCTCCTGATATCGTTTGCTTCATCTTTTGATATTGGTCATCAGCTGATAAGTCTGTATACTTATTTTCCAAATAACCATACATCCCGTCATTTGCCTGTGCAATTCCAGCAGATAAAGCAGACAATCCTTGACCGACTTTTTGATAATTTGCTGTAATCGTTTGTAAGTTCCCGTGTAAGTTTTGATATCCTCCAAGGAGTTCTTTATAACCAGCAAGTAAATCCTCCGCACCTTTTTTAGACTGGGCTAAACCTGCTTTTATATCATCAGACCCTTTTGTCCCCTGACGAATTCCGTTTTCAATCTTTGCTAGATTTGATTGAATTTCTTTTAACCCTAATTGCAGTTCACTCGTTCCAGAAATTAAGTCATTAATCCCATTCGTAGCCTTCTTTAATTCTGGCTCTGATTTAGATAATTCACTGCCGGCCTCGTTTAAGCCTTCACTAATCTTATCGATTCCTTCTTTTCCTTCACCCAAGCCCTCTTCAAGCGTTTCAGCCTGCTTTGCAACAAAGAAGTCCTCGATTGGCTCACCTGTTGGTCGTGTTACTGAACGTACAGTATCAACTAAATCAACCTTTTCTAACTCTTTACTAATTTTTTCAGCTAACCCAATGTACTCAGCTGAATCCATCTCTTCATCATTTTTAATAACGACTTGTGTTGGCATGGATTCACCCGGCCCAAAGCTATCTGCAATCGCATTAAAGGCTTTTATAGAATTAACGTCGCCACTAATTTCCTCTAATGAATTATAAGATAGTTCTCCATCATAGGTAACTAGGAAAGGAACACAAACGACAGCTACAATAAGCAAAGCTATGAAAGGACGGGCTAATGAAAATCTGCCAACTACACCCCAGATTTTGCTCTCACCATGCTCTGCTTTACTTTTCGATGGCCAGAAGAGCTTTGGTCCTAATACAGCCATGAAAAATGGAACAACTGTAAATAACGCTACAAGCAATAAAGCTACACCTACTGCTACTGCTGCAGCCGATTGATATAAAATAAACTGAGAAAATCCGATCGCTGCAAACCCGATCATAACTGCTACACCGCTAAAGAATACGGTACGCCCTGCATTGCGGTAGGTTGCAACAATTGCTTCAGCAACACTTTCACTTTGTGATAATTCTTCTTTAAAGCGGCTAAGCAATAAAATACAGTAATCCGTACCGATCCCAAATAAAACAGCTACTAAGAAAATTTGCGTGTAATTGGAGAGCGGAAAATCAAATCGATCGACTAAAAATGAAACGATCGACTGTGAAGCAAGATATGACAATCCAACCGTCATTAAAGGAATAATTGGAGCAATGACCGATCTAAACACGAGCAATAATACAGCTAAGATAAAGACAACAGTAATTCCCTCTGTTTTCTTTAATCCCTCTTCCGAACTTGCCATTAGATCTTCATTTATCTGCCATTCACTTGTATAATAGTGGTCTACTTTTATGTCTTTTATGGCTTTATATAAAGCATCATTTACTTCACTTGGTTCACGGTCATTCCAGTTAAGGGTGATGGAGGTAAGAATTGACTTTCCATCCTCTGAAACTAGCTGATCCTTTAAAGATTTTTCATTGAAATGGGTTAGGATTTCTTTTATTCCTAAATCCTTGTCTTTTTCAAGAATGCGGATCGCTTTTTCCGCTTCCTTCATATCTTCTGCTGTCAGTTTTTTTTCATTATGAAAAACTAATGCAACTTGAGTTTCATCTCCTCCTCCCTCTTGCTTGGCTACATCTGCCATTATTTCCCCTGCAAGGGCGGAAGAGTATTCATCAGGTACACTAATCTGTCCTTTTTCACGGACAAGCTCTGCCATGTTTGGCGCAACCATAAATAGACCGCCAGCAATAACGATCCAGGCAATGATGACTATCCACTTATTTTTTATAATTTGATGCATCCTTATTCCTCCACCTTGTAGTCTTTACTCTCTATTAATATTTGGTTCAATTTTTTGTATGTCTCAAGAAATTGCTTAATTTCCTTAGGATCAAACTTTTTAATAAAAGATTCGACAAGTTTATATATCCGTTCCTCACAATCTACATACAGCTGATTTCCTTTATCCGTTAATGTAAGATATACCACTCGGCGATCCTTCTCATCACGTGTCCGCTCAACCAGTCCCTTCTCCCACATTCGGTTGATAATAGCTGTTATGGCACTCTTTTTCACATCAAATTCTTCAGCTAATTCAGATGATGTGCATGATTTAGCTTGACTAATATATCTCAATATATAATGCTGGTCATTTGTAAGATCACTGCCAATTTGATCCCTAATGAGCGACTCGCCTTTTCGATGGACTGAAAATGACAAATCAATATATTGATCTATTAGTTCTTGGATATTTTCTAACAATGTATTTCTTCACCTCGTTTAAATTTAATTCTATTGATTAATTATTCAACTAGTTAACTATTAACGAATTTAACTTTACTAAAAAGAGGGCTTTTTTGTCAATAAAAAAAACGAACCGCCAATCATCTGGACAGGTTCGTTTTGAATCCGCAAGCTCTTATTAGTTTTCGTTATTCAGTTTTTTATTGCGTGGTTTTGGTCTATGAAATAACCCGAGTTCCTTTTTCTCCTTTGATAAAGAGCGATAAAGAGAAATCATCATTAGCAGCATGATAAACGAAAACGGAAATGCTGCTGCAATTAACGCATTTTGGAGTGCTTGCAGCCCACCGCTATACAGTAGAATTAAGGCAACAGTTGATTGCGCAATTCCCCATGTTAATTTCACTTGATTTGGCGGTGTAAGTGAACCATTGGTTGTTTGCATGCCTAGTACAAATGTTGCTGAGTCGGCAGACGTAATAAAAAATGTACTAACAAGGATTATAGCCACGATTGATAAAACCATTGACCATGGGAATTGGCTAAAGACAGCAAATAAAACTTCTTCCGTCGCATATTTCGTTAAATCAACCGTACCTGCATTTTGTACCTCAATGGATGAGGTCCCAAATACCGCAAACCAGAAAAAGCTAACAAGAGCAGGGAGCAATAACACGCCGATGATAAATTCCCGTATGGTTCTTCCTCTCGAAACACGAGCAATAAATATCCCAACAAACGGCGACCATGAGATCCACCACGCCCAATAAAAGATCGTCCAATTATTAATCCATGTACGATGCTCTTCATTAAGAGGGGCGATACGAAAACTCATTTGAATGATATTTTGAATATAGCTGCCAATGGAATCTGTAAACATATCAAGGATCAAAAGCGTCGGTCCGGTGATAAACATTAATATCAATAATGCTACAGCTAACAACATATTAGCATTGCTTAAATATTTGATTCCTTTTCCCAATCCAGACCAAGCGGAGATCATAAATAGGACCGTTACAACTGCGATTATTATAAATTGAACAAAGAAATTACTCGGGATTCCAAACAAATAGGATAATCCCCCATTGATTTGTGCTGCTCCAAAGCCTAATGTTGTCGCAACCCCAATCACAGTTGCAAAAACAGCCAGGACATCAACAACTGTTCCTGCAATTCCATCCATGCTTTTACCTAACACAGGCTTTAAAGTTGCTGAAATAAGCCCTGGCTCCTCTTTACGAAATTGAAAGTAGGCTAATGCTAAGGCTACTAATGCATAGATTGCCCATGCATGAATCCCCCAGTGAAAAAACGTATATCTCATTGCCTCTTTATTGGCTGCAGATGTTCCCCCTTCGGCTAAAGGCGGATCGATGAAGTGGGATAACGGTTCAGCTGCACCCCAGAATACTAGTCCGATTCCCATTCCAGCACTAAACAGCATCGCAAACCATGAAACCTTTGAAAACTCGGGCTTTTCATCTGACTTTCCTAATTTAATGGCGCCAATAGGGCTAAAAATAAGAAAAAGACAGAAAACGACAATGATGGTTACTAAAATGAGATAATACCAGCCAAACGCGGTTGTAAGAAATGCTTGTAAATTACCTGTTGCCTCTTCAAAGCTGTTAGGAGCGGTCGATCCAAAGATTACCGCAGCAAGAACAATTGCAATTGAAATCCAAAAAACATTCGATACCCTCTTCATTAGAATTTCCTTTCTGTTACAAATTGTTTCTCTTAGTATGCATACAATCTCTTATATTTAGTATGGGATGAATGATCTTTAACAATCAGAAATAAAAAAAGGGCCTGCTCTCCTATTAGGATTGCAGTGCCCTTTAAGTTCCCATTGATCGATGAACCTCATTTATTTTCAGCTTAGAAATATAAGCAATCTTTTCCGTCCCATTGAAATAGGCTAAATACGTTTCACCGGACGATACAATTTTTGTTATTTTTTTTAAGTTAACTAAAAAAGACCGATGGGTTTTATAGAATTGCTTTGGCAGCTTCCCTTCAAGCTCTTGGAGGGATTCTGATGTTTCGAAAAACCCGTTTTTCGTATGAAGAATCGTTTTTCGCCCTTCTTTTTCTGCATAAAGAATGTCATCCACTGAAAGATATAGGAAGGTGTTATTAGATTTGATTACTAGCTTGTTTACCGTTTTCTTTAATTGATTTGGGCCGCTATTCAATTGAATGAGTTTTTTCGCCTTTTCCAAAGCTATAAATAACCTTGTCCGCTCTATTGGCTTAACAATATAATCCGCTGCCGAAATATTGAATGCTTCCACAGCGAATTCATCATAACCCGTTGTGAAAATAACCTGTAATGATGGCAGCCTTTCTTTGCAAATCTTAACTGCCTCCATCCCATTTAAACCAGGCATATTTATATCAACAAGTACAATATCCGGCTGTTCCCTCATGACTAATTGAATGAACTCTTCTCCATTTGATGCTTCCTGAACAACCTCGTATTCCGAGAGCAGCTGAATAAAATGGATCAATATCATTCTCGAAGGGTGATCATCATCTGCAATAATTACTTTAAATTTCTCCATTCGCATCCCCTATTAAAACCTGCATATGATTTATCGTTATCAAATATAAAAATATTATTCCTATATGACTTTGCACATCCAAATAGAATAGCAGGCATGTCAAAAATTGTCCAACCCTCAACTTGATTCTTCCAAAAAAATAGGTATTTATAATCACTCAAAAGGATTTTGTGAAAAAATACCCTAAGATGTCTTTAATTCGTTTTAAGCTGTCTCTAAAATAGTTCAAACTGCCCCTTTCCCTACTCCTCATGCCTTTTAAGCGTTCGACAGAATATGGGATAAAAGTTACATTAATTATATTATTTAACAACAAGATCGCTTGGAAATAGAGGGATAAAAATGAGCATTGATATGTTAACACGCATAGAGGAACAAATCATTGAAAGTGTTTATCAGCCTATGTGGAACTTAAATAGCTGGAAGGTCTTTGGCTATGAAGCACTCCTAAGATTTCCAAATGGATTTTGCAATGGGAATATCGAAAGTGCATTCGAATTAGCAAGGGGCAACGGCTGTTTATATGAATTAGACACTAAGGCAATCAGACATGCCATAAGCTGCTTTCCTTTCGATCGGTTAATAGATGAACTGTTGTTTATTAATATTTATCCCTCAACAATTCTTCATGAGAACTTTGAAGAATTCATTCATCTATTGCTAAAAAACTTCCCGCATATTAAAGGAAAGGTTGTCTTTGAACTTAGTGAAACAGATAAGGAAGATCTTATTTGGGAACTTTCTGATTTTAAAGAGAGATTAGCGGTTATGAAGGATTATGGATTCCGCATTGCCATCGATGACATTGGAAAAGGGGGAGCATCCTTACGCAAAATTATTGAGTTTTCACCCCATTTTATTAAGCTTGATCGGTATTTTGCCAATAACCTCCATAAATCGAAGGAAAAGCAACAAATGATTGCCCTTTTGCTTCAATATTCAGAGCAAAAGATGGAGTTGATTTTAGAAGGGGTAGAGAAGAATAAAGATTTAGCTCAGGCTATTGCTTTGAATGTTCCCTTTGCTCAAGGCTATCTTTTAGGAAAGCCAGAAATGATCTAAGTGAGGTTCATAAAAGATACTCGTTTCGTCGGTATAACTAATATATACAAACGGAATAAACCGAAAGTTTATAAACAGAAAAAATCCAACTTATTTATTTCAGTTGGCAATATATTTTTTATTTTTTTAAGAGGAGGCTTTTACGTGCGAAAGGTTTGGTCAGATGATGAGCTCCTTTTTCTAGAAGATACTATTGGAATGTATAAAGTGTCTACCATTGCTCAAAAGTTAGAGCGTTCTTTTGAATCTGTTCGAGTAAAAATAACAAGATTAAAAATGTCTAATACAAGACAGCATACAGGTCTTGTTACAATAGGTGAATTAGCAGCCATATTAAAAGTAGACCGGGCTACTGTAAGAGGATGGACAAAAAAACATGGATTGCCCTATACCCAAAAAATTACTAGACAATCAAGAAAGTTCTATTTTATTGACCCAATGGATTTTTGGAATTGGGCAGCCCTTCATAAAGAAAAAGTACAGTTTTCAAATATAGAACCACAAACTCTTCTGCCTGAACCTGAATGGGCAGCAGAGGAGCGTAGGAAGGATACATGCATAACGAAGAAAAGAACGTATCAAACTTGGACAACAAAAGAAGATTACAAGCTTTTAGAATTACGTTCTCAAGGCTATAAATACAAAGAAATCGGCATGGTAATGAACCGAAGTGCCATTAGTGTTGAGCGAAGATACAAAAAAATCATCAACACTCCTGAATAGCAGAACTTGGGTTGGCACGAAAAAAATAAGCCTCGAACCTTTTCAGAATTTCTTTCCTAGCTGGTTTAGAAACTTTGGTTTGGCATTTTGGATTGAGCTATTAATTGCTCAGCCCATAGCCAGATTTGCAATAAAAGAAATAAACGCTATACATGCTAGATAATGAAAAACGCTTAAGGTATTTTGAAATTCCAAAATACCCCAAGCGTTTTTTTATTTTGTCATTTCTTTAATTATAAATATTTCGAAATTGTCTCAAGAAATGAAGAAATTTGAATAGGCTTTGTTACATACTCCTTGATCCCTTTATCTGTCGCTTTACGAATATCGTCCAGCATCGCATTTGAACTTACAACAATAACTGGAATGTGATTGGTATTAGGATTCCCCTTTAACTGATCCAACACATCAAAGCCATTCATATCTGGAAGATGTAAATCCAACAGGATGAGATCAAGCTCTTTTTCACATGCTATTTCTATTCCCTCTTTACCCGTCTCAGCTGTGTATAAGGTCATTCCCTGTTCATTCATTAGAATTTCGGATACTAGCTCTAAATTAGAAGAATTGTCTTCAATATAGAGAATTTGATAGTTTTCATCTCCAATGGATGACTTGTATGGAGGAACTGGCCCCTCATTCAATTCAACTATATGTGCATCTTCAATTGGGAGACTGAACCAGAAATCACTGCCTTTGCCTACTTGACTGCTAACCCCTATTTTTCCACCCATTATATCAACAAGCTGTTTAACTATCGCAAGGCCAATTCCTGTCCCTTCGATCGTATGATTATGGTCTAAGCGGTAAAAAGGCTCAAAGATTCGCTTCTGTTCTTCATTTGGGATTCCAATTCCGGTGTCGATCACATGGACAACCAAAAGCCCCTCTTTAAATTCACATGATAACGTAACTTCACCATTTTCCTGATTATACTTGATAGCATTTTCCAATAAATTCAACAGGATCTGTCTAAAGCGCACTTCATCTATACATACATATTTACCATCACACTCATGTGTTTTTATGATTTTAATGCCTTTTTTATTGGCTGATGGTCCGACTAAATTCAAACAATCATCGATCAGCATACTAAACTTTACTGTTTCATTCGTAATTTTAAACTTTCCCGCTTCGATTCTAGAAAGATCGAGTATTTCATTTATTAGATCTAAAAGATGTCTTCCGCCCTTTAAAATTTCCAGAACAAACTTTTTCTGCTGATCACCTAACAGCTCGTCTATTTCTAGTAATTGAGAAAAGCCCAATATGCCATTTAATGGCGTTCGCAGCTCATGACTCATTTTTGATAAAAATTCAGATTTTGCTAAGTTAGCCTGTATCGCTTCTTCTTTTGCTTTAATTAACCCTTGTTCCATTGATTTCCGTTCTGTGATGTCTTCAAATGTCCATAAATGTCCCCTGATTTCTCCATCCATTATGAATGGAAAATAGCTTCTTTTAAT
Source organism: Cytobacillus praedii (assembly GCF_001439605.1). Taxonomy (GTDB): domain Bacteria; phylum Bacillota; class Bacilli; order Bacillales; family Cytobacillaceae; genus Cytobacillus; species Cytobacillus praedii. Next base: position 174,323 of record NZ_LMBX01000008.1, on the reverse strand, counting down.
CATTCGATTATCATCCATTTCTATTTCATCAACAACCGGTTCTCCACTAGAAAAATGATTAAAAATTGTTTCCTCACTCTTCTTCAAATTTGAATAAATATATTGATAGCTTGGTGATTTTCTATTCCCTATAATATTCTTAATTGGTTCTTCAATCTTAAAGATTTGGCAAAACTGTCGATTTAATGCCGCGATGTTCCAGTCATTATCCACTACTAAAACACCAATCGGCAAACTATCAATTAGGGTCTTTCGTAAAGCCTGAGACTCTCTCAATTTAATTTGCTGCTTTTTTAGTGCGGTGATATCCGACATCGTCATTAGTACTCTTGGAATATCATTTCGGTCTGCTGGATTAATTAGTTTTGTATTGATGGAATACCAGTTCGTTCGGTTCTTCTTTTTGATCCCGATAATTTCTCCTGCTATTGTCTTTCCCGTTTCAAGTGTAATACCGATTGGAAGCTCCTCATTTAGTAATTGAGATCCGTCCTCCTTTACAAGAGAAAGTGTATGCTGATGGATCGTTTGCTTATGAAAATCCTCTTTTTTCATATTAAATATTTGATAGACACTGTCATTTAAACCAATATGCTGATCATCCGCCCCATATACGAGCACAGCCTCAGTCATCATATTCAAGATATTTCGGTACCATTTTTCATTGTCCTGCTGAATTTTCTCAGCCCTTTTCCGCTCCGTTATATCCATTCCTGAACCAATGACTTCAATAACTTCACCATCTCTAAATACAGGGCTTAGATAGATATAATAATCGATTCCATTTGCATTTGCCTCAAACTTAGTAATTTCCCCTTCCCAAGCTTTCTTATATGCCAGCAGACTTTTTTCAGCCTCTTTTAAATTAAGAAAATGGTGCAGTTCCTTTCCAATTACCTTATCTGGAGTTAGACCTACTCTGTAAAGTAATTCACCATCACATAGTGTATGAATAAAACGATTTCCAAGTTTAGAAAACTTAAAAATTAATCCTTGCTGCTTTTGTATTGTCTCTATTAATTCCCTTTGAGCTTTCTTCATCTGTTCCTTGTATTTGATTAATTCCGTATTATCCCTTGCCACCACAAAGATCCCAATAAGTTTTTTTTCAACAATAATCGGAACAAAGGTAATAACAATGGGGATCCATTTGTCTCTTCCATTTTTGATCATCACTTCAAAATCACTTTGATTCTTGTCCTGCAATTGAAAAAATTTATGTTTTACCCTCTCACTATCTGCATCATTAAAATAGGAAAAAAGATTTCTCGAAATAATTTTCTCTTTGCTTTCCTCTAACATCTCTATCCCTTTTGGATTTACGTCAGTAATAATGCCATTAACATTTACACAGAATACTAAATCCGGATTGTGTTCAACTAGCGATTTATAGTGAGCATGCGAAAGCTTATGGAGCCTTTCTGCTTTATTTTTATCAAGATAAGCTAAAAAAATTACGACAACAATCATAATGAAGACCGCTATCGCAAGCCCATAGCCTAAAGCATCTGTTGATATTTGGTAGGGAGCAGAGTCAAAATGAGTCATGTTCTCATCATCAAAAGCAGATGAGATTCTGTTTAACGTGACAGCGTGCATTGCCGTGTAATGCGTACCAATAATCCCACTTCCTAGTATGGCAGAACTGGCTGAAAGCTTTAGTACCCTCTGATTGGTCATTTTTTTATGAAAGAATACAAAGAGGGCAGTCCCTGATGCTAGTAAAGCTATGAACATGGACAAAATAACAAATAAAGAATTATAGCTCATTTCAACTTTTGTGTGCATGGATTTCATGCCGACATAGTGTATGACAATGATTCCAATTCCAAGGATCAATGTACAAATAAAAAGAGAAGAAAATTTCCTCTCCGAATAAGTAGCAATATAGAAACAAATGAACGAAACAGCCATTCCCAAAAGTAAAGTAAATGCATTCAGCTTTAGTTGATAAGTAACAGGAGCACGCATTTCAAAGCTAAGCATTCCAATAAAGTGTGTTGTCCATATCCCTAGGCCTAATATATAGGACCCCGTCAATAACCAAAATGCTTGATTATTCCCTTTTGATCGGGGGATTCGAGAGAAAATATTTAATGAGACATATGAAGATATGATAGCAATAAATATCGATAAAAGGACAAGCTTATCATTATATAGTCCAATGTGTGTCACTTAACCACTCCTTTTATTTCACCGCTTTCATAATATAGGATTCCTTTCAGTTAGACAATTGGTATTATATTACCAAAATCTGCAGTAAAAATACTCCCTGGCAAATATAAGGATACGTGCAGAGGAGATTATTCCTCCTACTACTTTTATAAGGAAATTTGCATTGACCTTGATGATTTCGGCTCAAGCTTCTCAATCCTCGTCAATTTCAAAAAGCTTCCAATCAATAAAAATAAAAGATGATACGTTTACGCAAGATATTTTCAGTGAAAATGATTTGAAGGATCAGGCAATCATTAAGTCGATTGCCTCTTTAGTGAAGGAATTGACTATCGAGGTTGTCTTTGTAGGTGTAGAAACACTGGAACAAAGTTCGTATTTTTTGAAGAATAACTTTTACTAGCACAAATGTATTACTATAGCCAATCACCTGGATTGAATAAAAAAAACGGCTTGTTTGTATCTTGCAAAGTATAGCTGAGTGCGCTCCTTGATTCATAAAATAACAGCAAATCCCCCAGTTACTTTCTGATTGGCGAGATTTACTGTTATTTTTAGTAAGCAGAGTTGTTTTTATTATATTGACTTTTAGCATACTCCTTTAGATCTCTAATCATTTCTTCTTGCTCTTGTTCATCCATTGAAAAATGAATGCCATAAAAGATGCTATTGAATGTGTTTTTCTTCCACATGACTTTCCCTTGTATGCAGTGTTCTAATTGAGATAATTTAAATTTTGCCGTAATCTTTACATCCTTTTGATTTGATATGGCGATGTCAAGCGGCAGGCTTAACTTCATCCCATTTGGGCTTAAATCAATCAGCTTTGCCTCACCTTTTGAAGTTCCAGCTATACTTCCATTATTCATATCATCAATCGTAAAAAAGACAGGTATTGGTGTTCCAAATGAAAAACGGAATCCCTCATCCCTCTTATATCTCATAAATTGTCCTTCCTTTGTCGCAGACCTTCTTTTTTACAAAAAAACAGGTCATTTTTATTCTAACTCTTCATGGATTTTACTTGGTTTCCTAGAATGAATGCCCGTACTTCCTCTGTAGAAAGCCCTAGCTGCTTCGCCTGAAGAATAAGAGCAATCCATTCTTTGTCTAGCTCTTTATACTGCACGTTCTTCATCGAATTCATCTAACTCTCAACCCCTATGATCGTTTTCCTCAGTTATTCTTATTTATGATTCCATTCAAGAATATATCAACAATCTCTTCGGCAAGTCTATTCGGCTGCTTTAAGCCAGGCAATAATTTAGTAACTGTCAAACGTTCAATGATCCCAACAAGACTTTCCGCAAAAATACACATATCAATAGCCTGACTAAAGTACCCATTTTGTACTTCTGATGTAAGATTTTCTTCAATTTGTATGGCAAGTTCCCTTTTCATCTCTTCGGCAATGGCAGATTCATAGAATCCGATTTTTGTTAAATCAGGATTTTCCTTGAAGAAGGAAAAAATTCCTGCTAAACCGTATGTAATCCGATCAGATAAAGAACTTAATTCAATTCCAGGCTCCAGACGGCTTTTCCTAGTGAGGCTAAATAAGTTCTCTCTAAATAATTCGACTAATTCCTGAAAAATCGCTTCTTTATTTTGAAAATATAGATAGAAGGTTGGCTGAGTCAAACCAGCTCTTTTTACTATTGAACTTACCTTTGTATCATGGTAGCCATTCTCTGCAAATTCATTTGCCGCGATACTTAGCAGGAGTGCCCTGCTTTGTTCTCCATTCGATCCCTTTTTTCTCCCTCTTTGACCCATTAATGACATCTCCATGCTGTAAATATTTTATATTACTCATGAGTATTATTATCTTATGAAACAACCCAGATAGTCAATATTTTTTGAATTTATCATTTTCTTCAACAGGTGGGTTTATACATTCTTGCATATCCATTGTAAGGCTTACCTTGTTTTTTTGAACCATTCTTATTTTGCCACATTTATTGGAAACAAGATACAATACGATTGTGTATCTACAGTATTTCACTATAATAAATATGGAGGTGATCAAATGGCACGTGAGCGAAAGTTTTCAATGGAAGAGTTATTCTCAGCAGCAAAAGAGCTTCTCCTTATACATGGATATGAAGGATTTACCTTTAGTTTGCTGGCGGATCGGTTGAGTGTCTCAAGAGGAGCATTGTACAAGTACTATGAGAATAAAGATGAATTAATAACCGACTATATGATCGCTGAATTGAATCAATTTTTAACTGATTTACAAAAAATTGAGCGCTATGATGGATTTGAGGAGCAGTTTGATTTTCTTATGAATCTTATCTTTGACATGCCTGAAGTTCAGCAAATGATAAAAATCGCTGTGCAAATTCCTGTAAACGTGAATGATAAGGTGAAAGAAAATAAGGCACATTTAGATTCGCTCCATTTGGATATGTACAAACACTTGCAAAGTTTTATTAACCTAGGCAAAAAAGAGAAGAGATTAAAAGCTCATATTGCTGATGGGTTAATTCTCGGGTTCATTTTTCAAACGATTGCCATTCCTAATCATTTCGGAGTTCCCCATTCCGAGTGGGTCGCATCCATTAAGGAAATTATCAGTCACGGAATGTTCACAAATAAATAATTGACACTTGTGTCACTTTTAAAAGATAATGACAGTGACAATCGTGTATTTTTTATTACCGTCAAAGTGACACAACTGTCACCTTCTTTATAAAGAAATAGGAGAGGAGTCAACAGATGAAAACAATTTTACAAGCGATTACCGACCGTGTCACAACGAAAAAGGGAATGTGGGTCACTTTATCCATTTGGTTAGTAGCCACAATATTGCTAGCCGTTTTTGCCCCAAACGTAAAGGATTATGAAGTTTCAAGGGTTGCTTCCCTGCCTGAAGATGCTCAATCCGTTATTGCACAAACTAAAGTAGACAAGTATTTTAAAGATAATGATGGTACTCCAGCCATTTTAGTCTTTCAGTCAAAAGAAGGTGAGGTGGAACTCACACAGCTGGCTGAGCTCTTAGAAAAAATTGAGCGAAAAAATATTGAAGGCGTCGAGCAGGTGATTCTTTTATCTGCCTTGCCGCCACAGGCCGCTGCCGGATTTTTCTCAGAAGATAAGACAACTTCTTTAATTCCTTTAACATTCGACTCTTCCTTGGAGACGAAAGAAATGAGGGATTCATTAAAATCTATTCAAAAGATCGTCAAGGAATCATCAAATTTAACCTTATATGTGACAGGACCTGCAGGAATTGCCACAGACTCGCTTGATTTATTTTCTAGAGCAGATCTTGTCCTCATTTTATCAACAGTAGGATTAATTCTTATCCTATTGATTGTCATTTACCGTTCGCCATTATTAGCGTTAATTCCGCTCCTTGCTGCTGTCTTTGTCTACGAGATTGTCATGCAGACACTTGGTTTAATGGGGAAAGCTGGATTAGATATTAGTAATCAAACGATTTCAATTGCATCTATTCTTTTATTTGCTGCGGTCATCGATTATTCCCTCTTTGTCTTTTCTCGTTACCGTGAAGAACTGAAGGAGCATGATGATAAGTTTATTTCGATGAAAGCTGCGATGAGAGAAACGGGTATGCCTGTTTTCTTCTCGGGCGGAACCGTACTAGCCGCCATGCTCGTATTATTCTTTGCTGGGTTGGGAGATTATCGTAATTTTGCACCAACCTTTGCTACAACCATGGCGATTATCATGCTTGCGTCGATTACACTTGTCCCAGCATTGTTTACATTATTCGGCAGGAAGTCCTTCTGGCCTAAAATTCCACGAGTTGGGGATGCCAAAGTAAAAACAAACTCTATTTGGAGTAAAATCGGCCGCTTTGTCGTGAAAAAACCTGGATTATCCGTAGTGGTCGTTGGAGCCTTTCTCCTTTTATCTGCAAGCAATATGTTCAATCTAAAATATGAATTCGATACAATGAAGTCTTTCCCTGAAGACATGCCTTCTAGGATGGGCTATGAAATTCTAGAAGAAAAGTTTGAAAAAGGAGATTTGGCTCCGACAACTGTATTATTCGAAGCAAAAAATGAGGTTAGTGATGAGCAGCAGGAAGCAATAAAAGCAGCACTTATGGATCAGCCGCTCGTCAGCAATGTTCGGATTAATGGAAAAACCGATGATAATAAGGCAATAAATTACAGCCTTACCTTCGAAGAAAGTCCGTATTCTGTTGAAACTATCGATGCATTGGAAACGATGATAGCAGATGCGGATCAGATTGTAGCTGACAGCAATCTAACCGGCGAGCTTTACTTCGCAGGAGAAACAGCCACAAAAGTAGATGATCGGTCTGTAAATAATAAGGATGTTCTCCTCATCGTTCTATTGGAAACAATCTTAATCTTTATTATGCTAATTGTATTGACGAAATCTATTAAAATGCCAATTTATATGATGGGCACGATTCTCGTTTCCTTCCTTGCCGCCTTAGGCTTAGGTATGTTCTTAACTAATCTGATTTTTGATATTGGCACTATCAGCAACCGAGTTCCACTATATGCCTTTGTTTTTTTAATCGCGCTAGGCATTGACTATAATATTATTTTAATTTCAAGATTCCAAGAGGAACGAAGAAAGCATTCTGTCAAAGAAGCTGTAGAAATTGCCGTTGCCAATACAGGCGGAGTCATTTCTTCAGCAGGAATTATCCTTGCTGCGACCTTTGCAGTCTTAATGACACAGCCCGTTCAATTATTATTTGTGTTCGGATTCATTGTCGCCGTTGGGATTTTATTAGATACATTCCTAGTCAGAGGGGTTTTATTGCCTGGTTTGATTGTATTATTTGAGAAGGATAAGGATAGCAAGAAAGAGACTGCAAATTAATTTCTGAGCCGATAAACCATGTTTATCGGCTTTTTATTCTTCAAAGAGGGGCAGCTGATACACTCTCCCCTTATTTATCCCCGAATAGGGGATATTCATTGAATGCAGAATTCTAGTTGCAGTCGCTGCGGATTCTATTTTTAAAAAATCTCTAAGCTGGCTATTCGTTATCGTCTTGCTAATCAAGAGTCTATAATCATTTAACGCCGCTTTATGTTCATGATTGCATTTTTCCAGGCAGACTGAACAAAACCATGTGCCATGCTTTCTTTCTAAAGGGAGCTTCAGACAATTTTTGCATAAAACTCCCTTGATTAGTTCATTTCTGCTTATATTGTATTTATCCATAATGGAGGAATCTAATTCTGTGTGCTGTTTTTTAATGAGGCGTATTGCCTTTTTTAATTCTTTTTCGGAAATAACGCATGTATGAAGGGAATTTTCGAACTGAATGATTTTAGAGGGAAGAGCTTCACGGTGAATAACTTTCTGACTTAGCAAGCTGTTTTCTGGAGTCGTACGAATAACTGTTTGCGGATTGCTAATTACAATGAAAGAACAGATTGGCAATTCTTTTAACCCATTATTTCTAAACCATTTTTTCAATTGTAATTCATGACGTTTTACTTGTATAAGGGGGTCAGGAAAAGCCATTTCCTTTCCGTCTTTTATTCTAATTAACTGATTGAATAAAGGATCAAAGTGTATCGTACCAGCAATATTTTTTACTTCTATTATTAAAAGATAGCTCTTAGTTACGATTAGTGTATCGATTTGAAAGAAACGGGGATCATCCCTTAAACGCAGATCATGAAAAATAAAGTACTGTTTCGGGTCAAGAAAGCCCAAGTAAAAGTCGAGAGAGCTCTCACCTTTATAACCTGCCATCTTTTTATTAAGTTCATCAGAAATTAAGGGGAGTTTCGGATGATAAGGAGGAAGCCTGCGTATCAGTGCTTCAAGTTTTCGAATAGAAAGAGGAATTTTGCGGGGTTTAACAATCATTTTACCACTCCTAATATATTTTCGAATAATGGATTCGCCATTCTGAGCCATATCCCTTCTATTTTTTCTTGAAGAAGAAAGATATCTGCGATATTCGAGGAGATATCTACGAAAAATTAATATTATCTACGAAATCAGTAAATATATCTACGAAATTTCCGAAATATCGATTTTTCGACAAACCCCTGCAAAAAAAACGTTCAGAAAGCTCCCTTTCTGAACGTCCTAGACGGTTTTCACTAATAAATAAATGAAATAGGGTGCACCTAAAATCGATACAACTAATCCCACTGGCAATTCCATCGGGGCCATAACGACTCTGCCCAGCGTATCAGCTGAGAGCAGCAATAATGCACCAATTGCCGCAGTTAGCGGGATAATCTTTGCATGTCGCGCACCAATGAGACGCCTAGCAATATGCGGAGCGATTAACCCTAAGAAAGTAATACCGCCTCCAACTGATACACTGGCACCCGCTAAAGCAACAGCAACAAGCAGCAAGATTACTCTCTCTCTCTCAATTCGAACACCGACCCCAATGGCGATCGGATCTCCTAAGCGCAAGACATCTAAAAATCGGGCCTTATACACAGCAAATGGAATAAGAATAAGCAGCCAAGGCAAAAGCGCCCATACATAGGTCCAATTCGTGCCCCAAATCGTCCCTGAAATCCATATGATCGCTTTCATAAAATCAATCGAATCCATTTTCATTTGGAAAATGATCAATCCTGCACCAAAGGCAGCATTAATTCCGATTCCAACTAGTAATAACCGAACAGGCGTCACAGTTCTATTTTTCCAGGAGAGCAAGTAAATCAATAGGGCAGCGATAAACGCTCCAGCCAATGCTGTCAGCGGCATGATAAAGATTGACAGCATCCCAGTAAAAAATGCGGTTCCTTGGAAGAAGAACATATACAAGACAACTGCAAACCCTGCACCTGAATTGATGCCAAGAATGCCCGGGTCTGCAAGCGGATTTTGTGAAACACCTTGGAGAATCGCGCCTGAGACAGCAATTCCCATCCCAACTAGCAGGGCCATTATAATTCTTGGGAGACGAAAATCGAATATCGTCAGTTCATTATTCGGTGTCCCTTGACCAATGAGAGTAGCAAAAACCTCATTCATGGGAATTTTAAGATAGCCTGCATTTATACTAAGTAGAAAAGCAATGACTATTAAAATACTTGTTACAATCATAAGGATTTTAAATTTATGCTGATTTTTCGATAAATGCATTACAGTCCTCTCCCTTCTTTACGAGCTAAGTAAAGGAAGAACGGCACACCGATTAACGCAGTTACCGCACCGACTGGTGTTTCAAAAGGAGCATTTACCATCCGTCCGACAATATCGGCAACAATTAACAAGATTCCCCCAAGAATAGCTGAGCAAGGGATAATCCATCGGTAATCTACCCCAACTATAAAACGGGTAATATGCGGGATAACAAGACCAACAAATCCAATCATTCCAGCAATAGAAACAGCTGCACCCGTTAAAAATAACACTGCAATCGTTCCTAATAATTTAATGAGTCGTGTATTCTGTCCTAAACCTTTAGCAATTTCCTCACCTAAGCTTAAAATTGAGATCGACCGAGAGATGAGTAATGCCAGGATTAATCCGCCTGCCACAAAAGGAAGGACATACATTAATTGCTGCATTTGCACCCCTGATACGCCACCAGCATACCAGTAACTAATATCCTTCGACACATTGTATTTAATCCCAATAGCTGTTGATAGCGCACTAAGCAAAGAAGCGATGGCTGAACCGGCAAGAGCGAGTTTTACAGGGGTCACTCCCCCTTTAGATAAGGAAGAAATCCCAAACACCAAAGCAGCTCCCAGACCTGCACCAATAAATGAAAAAGAAATTAAGCCTGAATATGAAATCGCTGGCAGAAAGGCAAAGGCAATAGCAATCAGAAAAGAGGACCCTGATGTAACACCCATGATTGAGGGGTCAGCAAGCGGATTTCTAGTCATGCCCTGCATAATTGCCCCCGATGCTGCCAGCGCTGCACCAACAATGACGGCAGCAATCGCACGTGGAAGCCGTAATTCTCGGATGATGACATGGGAGGAATTATCACTATTAAAGTCAAACAGCGCACTCCAAACGGCGTGGTAGCTAAGATCGGCTGCACCAAAATGGATCGATGCGATGACTGAAAATAATAGCAAAATAGAACCACCCAATATGATAAGTGATCCAAATAGCCGATTACTATGTATTCTACTTTCCACTAATTCAGTATGGTTATTTTCATTGTGACTCATAATAAAAAAACTTCTTTCTTCAAATAATGTACATATCTATTTCAATTACATTATTGACAAGTTAATGGTTTTATATTTTAATTGAAAGCGATAATCGTTATCAATTAAACATTGACTATATTTTAACATACTATTAGGGGGATTCCAATGAGTAACATGTTAAGCAAAAAGAAATTCATTCAGCTAATGAGTGCTAGCCTTGTTGCACTGTCACTTACTGCTTGCGGAAATGCGGACAAGAGTACGGATCAATCTTCTACAGAGAAAACTGAGCAGCAAGATACAAATAAAGAGGCTGCAGCTGAACGGACATTAACTGACGCGATGGGCAACAAAGTGGTTATTCCTGCTAATCCTGAGCGCGTGATTGCATCCTATCTTGAAGATAATTTAGTCGCATTAGGAATCAAGCCTGTCGCTCAATGGAGTGTAAATGATGGGGCAAGTATTCAAGGCTATTTACAAGGTGACTTAAAGGGAATCCCGACTATCCCTCATGATCTGCCATTCGAAGCAGTTCAAGAGCTTTCACCAGATTTAATTATTATGGATTCTGCGAGTATGGTTGAAGGCGGAAAGTATGAACAATATAGCAAAATTGCTCCTACCTATGTAATCGGTACAGAGGTAAACAATGACTGGCGAGATGAGCTTCTGCTTGTTGGTGAAGTATTTGGCAAGGAAGATGAAGCCAAGAAGGTATTAGAAAATTACGAAACAAAGGCTGCGGAAGCAAAAAAAGAAATAGAAGATAAAGTTGGTAATCCTTCTGTTGCAGCTATTTGGCTTGTAGGCGGAAAATTCTTCGTCGTGAGTGAAAACTTATCAAGCGGTGCAGTTATGTATGAGGATTTAGGATTAAAGGTGCCAGAAGTGGTGAAGGAAATTTCAGCTAGCGGAGAAAGCAACTGGAATGCGATTTCCTTAGAAAAATTAGTGGAACTTAATGCAGATCACCTATTTCTTATTAACAGTGATGCTGCAAGCGGATCTGCTTCCTTAAGCGATGCATTATGGAAGAGTGTTCCTGCAGTGAAGGCTGGAAATGTATACGAATTCTCACCTGATGAAAGCTGGTTATACACTGGTGCGATTGCAAATGAACAAATGATCGATAACATCTTAAAAAGCATCGTAAAATAATTGATAAATGGGCTATCACAAATTAGTGTGATAGCCCATATTTTTTAGTTTAGTTTTCTGCGGATCTCTTTGTTTCGTTCCTTAAACACAGTATTATGAGTCGAGACCATCGCTGTTTTGCGCGCTTTCGGATTGATAAATTGCGTCAATTCATTTACTGTATTCGCTGCATCTTGAAAGGCGCCAGTGATTAAATTAAGCTTTGCGTCGTGCTTTATAATATCACCAATCGCAAATAGACCTGGCACAGAGGTTGTCCCATTAGGCTGCCCATCAATATAGCTATTTTCTACCGTCTGTATCGGAAGCTGGCAGTTTCTAAGTAAAGTAAAATCCCTGTCATAGCCTAAATTAATCAGTACCTCATCCACTTGATGGGTTAATCCTTTTTCCTTGCTCTCGCATCTTAAATATATGATGCGGTTCTTATCATTCATTTCAGCCTGAGTAATCATCGAGTGATCAAATATGTCTACCGACTTCTCCTTTAACTGTTTTAGAAGCTCTGGAGGAATTTTTTCCTTCCCCTCAGAAATGATTATCGTTACCTTTTGAGCAACATCTGCCACTGCATTTGCCCAGTCAAATACTGAAATCCCTTTACCAGAAACAGCAATTCTTTTATCTTTATAAAAGCTAGGAGCTTTTAATGTGTAATGGACATTTTCCAGGTGATTTTCAAAAAGCGTCAGCCTTTGCGGGGAGAATATCCCACCGCCAATAGCGAGGATAATGGTTTTAGAGTAATGCTCCTCTTTGTCTGAACGTGCAATAAATACATCTTCCTGCTTTTCAATACTCGTTATTTTTTCATTCAGGCTTAGAGCCGGATTAAATGTTAAGCCTTGCCGTATAATTTGATCGATAAGCTTGCAAGCTAATGTGGGCGGCTGTCCCCCTACATCCCATACGACTTTATCTGGATATAATTGCATCTTCCCGCCAAAATATGGCTGTGCCTCAATAATCTTTACTTTTAGTTCTCTTAATCCGCTATAAAAAGCTGCATACAATCCTGCTGGCCCGCCGCCAATTATGGTTACATCAAATATTTCCATGGTTGCAGTCCCACTTCCTAAAGTCTATTTATGATTGATTCTCATTATCAACTAGTATAAGATGAATTTAGATACAACTCAATAATGAATGCAAGAATTCATGAAGGAAGGCTTTGGCATGAATCGTCTATTAACGAAAGATTTATCTATCGGTTATCAAGAAAATATCATTGTTAACCAAATGAATATACAGTTTAATAGCAATGAAATTACGACCATCATCGGCCCGAATGGCTGTGGAAAATCCACTTTGCTAAAGGCCATTACTCGTATTATCCCCCACTCTAAAGGAAGTATATTACTAGATGGGCAATCTATTGCAAAGGAAAACACGAAAAAACTGGCCCAGAAAATGGCTATTTTGCCGCAAACCCAAGATAGTGCATCTGGCCTAACAGTAGGAGAGCTCGTTTCATATGGAAGATTCCCCTATCAAAAGGGATTCGGAAAATTATCACATGCAGATTATGAAGTTATTGACTGGGCTTTACAAGTGACAAATACATTTGATTACAAATTTCGGACAGTAGATTCCCTATCAGGCGGCCAAAGACAGCGTGTATGGATTGCTATGGCTCTTGCACAAGAAACCGAAATTATCTTCTTAGATGAGCCTACCACCTATCTTGACATGGCCCATCAATTAGAGGTTTTGGAGCTGCTGAAAAACTTAAACGAAACTCAAAATCGAACCATTATCATGGTTTTACATGACTTAAACCATGCAGCACGCTTTTCACACAACATGATCGCCTTAAAGGATGGCAGCCTTATTAAGGCTGGAACAAGCGAAGAAGTAATGCAGAAAGATATATTGCAGAAAGTATTCCATATCGATGCAGAAATCAGCCGTGATCCGCGAACGGGAAAACCGATGTGCGTGACGTATGATTTAATAAAATAGGAAATATTGTTTCAGAACTGCAGCTCTCTCTGCAGTTTTTTTATTGGCATCATACGCCTTATTCCTCTCCACCTAACCTCTCCCCATACATTTAATCAAGTGTATAACTTTTATTAATTCATGGGATAACTAAGAAAACCTGTAATTAAAAGGGATTTTTTTATAGGAGGAAAAATGGTTGGTTCGTCGAGTAAAAAATCTGCTTAAAACAAAACATATAAACCTGTCACATTCAGCTACACAAAAAAAACCATCAGACAAACAAGCTACTTTGACCTATACTATTAATGAAAATATTGAATATTTCCGTTCTATATATGCTAATTGCTCTGATGTTGTTTTCCGGCCAATTTTAATAGGAGGAGTCATTCAAGCTTACCTCCTATATATCGATGGGCTGGCAAATGTGGAAGAAGCGGATGAGCAAATTCTTAATCCATTAATGAATTCTTCTGCGAAAAATACAAATGAAATGATGAACATGCTCGAAAACAAAATCCCTGTTACTAATTTACGAAAGCTTTCTACACTACCCGAATGCATTGACTCTATTTCAACAGGAAATCCTTTGCTTCTATGTGATGGAATTAATATTGGTTATTCCCTCTGCCTAGCTAAATGGGAGAAACGAGCAATTGGAGAGCCAACTGCTGAAGTAGGCATTAAAGGACCAAGAGAAGGTTTTACGGAAACAATTAACGTAAGCACCTCTCAGTTACGGCGGATTATTAAAAGTCCTTCTCTCAAAATGGAAGAATTATTTATCGGTCAGCTCACAAAAACTAAGGTTGTTATTTCTTATATAGAGGGGATTGCCAATCATAACCTTATCGAAGAGGTGCACAATCGCTTAGAACGAATTAAGATTGATGGCATTTTAGATAGCGGGTATATTGAAGAATTAATAGAAGACCATCCTTACTCTCCTTTCCCGCAAATATTAAGCACAGAACGTCCTGACGTTGTTTGTTCCAATTTGCTGGAAGGCAGGGTTGCCATCTTAGTTGATGGGACTCCATTTGTAATTATTGCTCCAACAACATTCTTTTCGTTATTGCAATCACACGAAGATTATTACCAGCGCTTCCCAATCAGTTCAGCGGTTCGTTGGCTGCGTTATTTATTCCTAATTATATCAGTGCTGCTGCCATCCCTTTATGTAGCCATCCTAACTTTTCACCATGAAATGGTCCCTACAGCTCTACTGCTTAGTGTAGCTGCTTCAAGGGAAGCTGTACCCTTCCCTGCTCTTGTAGAAGCCCTAATGATGGAAGTTACCTTTGAAGCTTTAAGAGAAGCGGGGATTCGATTGCCAAAACAAGTTGGTGCTGCAGTCAGCATTGTTGGCGCATTAGTAATTGGACAAGCCGCAGTCCAAGCGGGACTTGTATCAGCACCCATGGTTATTGTGGTAGCTATTACTGGCATTGCTTCATTCATGATTCCACGATATGCGATGGGCATCGGATTTCGAATTCTGCGCTTCCCCATTATTTTTTTGGCTGGGGCATTAGGTCTTCTCGGAGTGATGATGGGGATTATTGCAATCATTGTTCATTTATCAACTATTCGTTCTTTTGGTGTTCCCTATTTAAGTCCTTTAGCTCCATTAAAAGGGTCGGAACTGAAAGATACATTGATAAGGGCCCCTTGGTGGAAACTTAAAACTCGTCCTCATCTGACGGGTGAATATAACAAAAACCGTCAATCTCCTGGATTAAAACCTGATCCTTCTAAAGGAGGAGAATAGCCTAATTTTATTCGCAAAGGAGAAAATATTGATGAAGCGTTTTTTCCTATCTCTTTCTTATTTTCTAAGTATTTTTATGCTCAGTGGCTGCTGGGATCGCGTTGAAGTCAATGATATAGCTATCATAACAGCGACAGCAATAGACCTAACAGAGGATAATCAGATTAAAGTTACCGCACAAGTATTTATCCCCCGGGCACTCAGCGGCGGCGGCGGCTTGGGGACAGGCGGAGGGGATCTAACATTAACTCGGAAAGGGACTGGCAGCAATTTAGCGGATGCTGTTTCGAAACTTCAAATGGTGCTGCCCCGAACAATCTTTTGGGGGCAATGCAAAGTTTTCATTTTTGGTATGGGACTCGCCGAAAATGGAATTCGGGAGCAGCTCGATTTCTTAGTGCGTCATCCAGAGCCACGCGGCAGGGCATTTATGTTTGTTAGTAAAGCTGACACAGAAAAGGTTCTTCAGTTACTGCCTCCTTTAGAACGATATTCTGGGGAGGTTCTTAAAGAGCTATTAGATTTCAATATTGGGCTTTCTGTAACAATGAAGGACTTGGATTTAATGTTGACAAGTGATGCCCAAAACGCCGTGCTTCCGCTTATAAAAGTTTACCCTCCAAATAAAGGAAAAATGGAAAATGAATCAATACCTTATATTTCAGGCTCGGCTATATTTTCGAAAGATAAAATGATCGGCACGATAGGAGAATATGAAACACGTGGAATCATGTGGATAAAAAATATGCTAAAAGATAGCACCATTTCCTTTAAAGCTGGTAATGAAGGGGAAGAGATTTCAGTTAGTCCAGTACAATCTAATGTCAAACTAAAGCCTAGAATATCAAAAGATAAATGGAAAATGACAATTAAAGTGCAAGCTGAAGGAGATGTAGTTCAAAATGAAACCAAGCTAAATTTAATGGATCCTGAAACAATTAAGAGGTTAGAAAATGATTTTGAAAAAAATATAAAGCATCGGATTCAAGCAGCAATCAATCCGCTTCAAAATGAATTTAATATTGATATTATTAATTTTGCGACAGAATTTCATCACCACTATCCAAAGGAATGGAAAAAGGTAAAAAACCGTTGGAATGAAATGTTCCCCCAGGTTGAAGTAATTGTGGATGTTGATGCCTATATTCGCAGACCTGGATATACAAGTACTCCTAGCGGGCTGCCTAAGAACGAGGTGAAAAAATAGTGAAATGGGGAATATTCTTTTGTGTCATGGTGATTATTGGGACCATTATTTTATATGAGTGGAAGAAAATAAAAACCTATCCTAAAAGAGATAAGATCACCTTTTTTATTTTGCTTATAATAGCTGGAGCTCTTTCCCTTTTTGATCTTCCAAACTTACCAGGACCAGTCACATTGCTTGAAACTATATTTCGCCCGTTCGGCAATTTTATGGAAAGTCTATAAATTTTTAACTGTTTTTGATTTCTTGTTGATTGGAGGTTTAGGAATGGAGAAAGGAAAAATTTCCTCTTTGCAAATGGGGATGATCATGTATTTGACAATAATGTCCACAGCCATTTTAACAGTTCCCGGAATAACTGCAAAGTATGCCAAACAAGATCTATGGCTTTCTCCAATCTGGGCCTCACTTGTTGGATTTATAACCTTAATTATTGTTATCAGGTTGTCTAAAAATCATCCGCAGCAATCCTTTTTTCAAATATGTGAACAAACAGCAGGGATTTATATCGGTAAGCTAGTAGGATTTATTTATGTTTGCTTTTTAGCTTATGTTACGGGGCAAATCATTAGAAGCTACGCTGATTTTATATTAACAGTGTATTTACCGCAAACACCAATAAGTGTCATTGTTATTTCAATGACCGTTCTTGCCGCTTTTACCGTCATTGGAGGGTTAGAAGTAATTGGAAGAGTATCACAAATCTTTTTTCCTATTTTTTTCTTTTCAATTTTTATCATTATTATTTTATTAATTCCTAAACTAAATTTAAGTAATCTATTGCCTATTATGGAAGACGGAATCCTCCCTTCATTAAAAGGGGCCATCATCCCTCAAGTTTGGTTTGGTGAGTTTTTCCTAATCATTTTTCTCCTTCCATTTTTATCAGATCAAAGCAAGGGAAGGAAATGGGGAATGATTACGATATTTATGGTGTTGTTCACCTTCTTAACAGCAAATTTAATTGTTCTTTTCATCTTAGGACAAAACATAGCCGGTTCCATTTACCCCTTTTTAAAAGCTACTAGATTTGTTAACTTAGGTGATTTCATCGAAAATATGGATCCAATCATCATTGCATTATGGATATTGGGCTCGTTTGTAAAAATAACTGTCTTTTATTATGTGACTGCATTAGGGATCGGACAATGGCTAAATCTGACTGACTATAAACCAATCGTTTGGCCGCTCGGCATTCTAATCGTCCAATTAAGCTTCTGGTCTTTACCAAATTTAATGGTTATCAATCAACACGATGAAACCGTCTCTCCTTTTCTTGGCATAATAATGCAGACTTTCATTCCATTACTCTTATTAGGCATTTCCAGTTTTAGAAAAAAAGTAAAGCCAGTGAAGATATAATTTTTTGATGAAAGGAGCGGGATGATGGATAAAGGGAGAATTTCCTCCATGCAAATGGGGATGATGATGTATTTGACAATTATCGCAACAGCTATTCTTACAGTCCCTTCAATTACTGCCAAATATGCTCAGAAAGACTTGTGGCTTTCTCCTATTTGGGCTTCAATCATCGGCTTTTTTACGGTTATCATTGTGATTCAATTATCAAAACGATTCCCTCGGCAAACATTTTTTCAAATATGTGAGCATACCATTGGCACGCTTGCTACAAAACTTCTCGGCTTTCTATATTTCACTTTCTTTCTCATTGCATCCGGGCAAATTACTAGAACCTATGCAGAATTTATAAAGGTATTCTTTATTAAAACTCCTGTAAGTGTCATTATGATTTCCATGCTTTTACTTTCGGCATTTACAGTCATTGCTGGGATAGAAGTGATTGGAAGAGTTGCTCAATTCTTCTTTCCAATCTTTATCTTTTCGGTATTTATTATTATTTTCTTATTACTTCCGCAATTAGAACCTTCAAATATTTTTCCGATATTAGAAAATGGGCTCCTTCCCTCTTTAAAAGGAGCAATTATCCCTCAAGTATGGTTTGGCGAGCTATTTCTAATTGTGTTTCTCCTCCCCTCCTTATCAGATTCAAAGGGGATGAAATGGGGAATCTTTACTGTCCTTTTAATTTTAGTCACTTTTATAATAACAAACATTACAGTTCTGTTTATTCTAAATCAAAATACTGAATTTTATATTTACCCTTTTTTATCAGCCACTCAATTAGTAAACCTTGGAGATTTCATTGAAAGTATCGAACCTATTATCATTGCGATATGGATATTAGGAACTTTTATAAAAATTACTGTTTTCTACTATGTTACAATTTTAACAACAGCTCAATGGCTAAAATTATCTGATTATAAACCCATTGTTTGGCCGATTGGCATCTTAATAGTGGAAGTTAGTGTTTGGGGAGTGCCGAATTTAATGGTAAACAATCATATAGATATAACTGTTTTTCCGCTTTTATTTCCAATCATGCAGACATTCATTCCCTTATTTATTTTAGGTGTGGCTATGATAAGGAAGAAATCAAAGACTTTAGAGGTTCATTAGTCTGAAGCTTTTCTTCGGTGGATCCCCCAGATAATCCATTCCCAATTCCATGCACTCTAAATACTTAAGGAAAATGAAAAAATACGATATACTTTTTTGGGGACAAGTTGTCATTCCTTTTCTAAGGTGTATTTGGAGTCTTATGAGGAATAGGCATTCTTGCTTTCAGGACTCTATATCACCAGCAAAAGAAAGAGGGTACCTATGATTTCATACACAAAAGTTTTTCAAGCCACTGCTTTTTCCAGCAGCTCACCAAAAGAAGTAGAGATTTTAAAGGAATATTTATTTTGTATTAATGCAGACGGATTGATTGAAAAAGTCGTTGGTCCAGAAGCGGATGACTATAAATACTTACTAGAATTATACCAAGGGACAGAAAACTTCCATCGTTTAGCAGATGGTCAATATCTCTTACCCGGATTTATCGACTTGCACGTTCATGCACCACAATGGGCCCAATCTGGAACAGCCTTAGATCTTCCTCTCTATGATTGGTTAAACACGTATACCTTCCCGCTGGAATCAAAATTTTCTGATATACAGTTTGCGAAGGATATCTACGAGGGCGTAGTCACCACCCTCCTAGCAAATGGAACAACTACCGCACTTTATTTTGCTACCATTCATAAAGAGGCTAGTTTGCTGCTGGCAAAAATATGTGCTGAAAAAGGACAGCGCGGTTTAGTTGGCAAGGTTGTTATGGATGATCCTGAACAAACCCCCGAGAATTATCGTGATGCGGATACACAGACTGCATTAGCAGATACAGAAGAATTTATTCTAGCAGTTAAAGAATTGGCAAAGTCAGTCAAACAAGGAGTATACCCTGTAATTACACCTCGGTTTATTCCTAGCTGTACGGATGAAGCCTTAAAGGGCTTAGGAGAATTAGCTGCTAAATATGATACACACATCCAATCTCACTGCAGTGAAAGCGACTGGGCGCATACATATGTTCAAGATCGTTTTAATAAGAATGACGCATTTGCTTTACATGATTTTGGTTTATTGGGTGATAAGTCTGTCATGGCACATTGTAATTTCTTAAATGACGATGATGCAGAGTTATTTGCGAATACAGGAACGGCTGTTAGTCATTGTCCAATCTCCAATGCCTACTTTGCCAATAGTGTCATACCAATCGCCCATTTACATGCAAAGGGTGTAGAGATCGGTTTAGGATCAGATATTTCCGGAGGGTTCTCCCCAAGTCTTTTCGATAATACCCGACAAGCAGTTATTTCATCCAGAATGCTCGATGATGGGGTAAATCCATCCCTTCCTGCTGAAAAACGAGGAGTTCCAAATTCACGAATCACAATAAATGAAGCCTTTTATTTTGCTACTGCAGGCGGCGGAGAAAGCCTGAGCTTACCAATTGGACGCTTAGCAGAAAACTATGCTTGGGACGTACAAATTATCGATACAACTATTGCATCTGCAAAACTTCCTATCTATAGTACAAATGAAGATTTATTTGATGTCTTTCAGAAAATTATGTATCTGGCCCGCCCAGAAAACATCCGTGAAGTTTGGGTTCAAGGAGAGAAGGTTCATTCACGTATGTAGAACTAGTTGCCCTCACAGCTTAAAAATCAAAACATTTGTGAGGGCAAATAGTTGATAGATAATTTAAATTATTTAAGCCTTCCCTTAAAGTATAAGCTGCATTATTCAATTGGTGACAATTCACTTTCTGTTACCCATTTATGATTTTTAATCTCCTCTCCACTGGTAGTGGTTGTGAAATCAACCATATAAACAGTAGTTTCTTCGGCTGTGTCAATTTCTGCTGTCGCTCCGTCCATGCCTTTCATATGCGAAGCATTTATTACAAATTCAGAGCCTGGTTCAAGCGGTTTATCACCCGCTTCTGGAATTTCCTCGTGAATAACCCACTTATGGTTCTCCACTCTTTCCCCACCAGTCGTTGGTGTATATGAAATGGTATATGCAATCGTATCATAGGCTCCTACAATCGTTGCTTCTGCCCCCTTCATGCCTTCCATGTGATCTGATTCGATTTTAGCTTTACTTCCAACTGGATAGGTTGGATTTTCAGCTGCTTTCAAGTCTTCAGGGATCTCGCCAGAGCTAGACATATCCATGTTACTGTGATCCATTCCTTCCTTTTTATCTGCGCTTTCAGTGTTCTCCTCCTCTGATTTCTTTGTGTTTTTGTCAGTATCATTAGAACATGCACCTAGTACTAAAAATATGGCAGCAAATACAGTTAAAAATACTCGCTTCCTTCTTATCAACATAAAAAATTCTCCTTTCGATGATTAGTTCAATATTTGGGGGCACAGAGGCTACCTTTATTACGAATATAGAGTACTATAAAAATGTGCATTATTTATGCACATACACCCAAAAGTAATTAAACTACATTTAGTATGATCCTATTTTCTGCATAAAATCTTCAGATATAGTAAGTAAAATAGAAAAAACAATTGAAATTAGGTGAGTGTATTGAAAAAACTCTCTGTAAAGCTCGGGATATTGTTTTTTTTGATTATATTTGGCTTGATAACCTTCATGTTTTTCTTTTTGCATAAGGGAATTGCTGAATCAAGAGTGGAAGAAGAGCTTAAAGCACTGAAAGCAAGGGGGAATTCACATAGTGCCATCCTTGAAAAGCATTTCAGTATTGAAACGATTGATCATGTCGTCTTAATGGAATCTGAATCAATGACCGATGTAATTATCACGGATAAAAACGGGAATGTACTCGGATCCTCATCCGATACGGCCTCATTTGAGAAATATCTGAGGATACCTTCCTCCTCTATTTCAGCCGAGGGGGAAATCGTAGAAGACAACTGGAAAGATGAGCCCTATATTGCCACCATTAGTCCTATTGAAATGAACGGACAGCCAGCAGCCTATGTCTTCATGTTTGAAAACACAGCATCTGTACATTCGCTCATACAAGGATTAAATGACCACTTTTTTCTAGCCGGCTGGATCTCCGTGTGTCTGACTATTATTATTATCATTTTTCTTTCAAGGGGAATTACAAAGCCACTTCTAAAAATGAAAGAAGCAACATCACAAATAAGCAAAGGTCAGTTTTCAGTCTCATTGCCTATATCATCTCATGATGAGTTAGGTGATTTAGCAAAATCCATCGAATTATTAGCTACAGATTTAAATTATTTAAAACAAGAAAGAAATGAATTCCTGGCAAGTATTTCTCATGAACTGAGAACACCTCTGACTTATATCAAAGGATATGCAGATATTGTGCAAAAACGGAAACTTCCCGATGAAGAAAGAGAAAAGTATTTAAAAATTATTGTTGAAGAGACAAACCGTTTATCAGAGTTAATCAAAGAATTATTTAATCTCGCAAAAATTGATCAAAACTCGTTTGTTATCCATAAAGAACGTATTGATTTAAAGCCATTTTTCAAGAAAATGGAACAGAAGCTTTCCCTTGCTTTTCAAGAGAAAAAAATAAATTTTGAACTGCTATGCCCAGAAAACACCTTAATACAAGCGGATCCATTAAGACTTGAACAGATCATTCTCAACTTACTAGATAATTCCATGAAATACTCTCAAGCGGGCGCAAAAATTGAACTGAAGGCATGGCAAAATAAAAAATCAATTCATATTTCTGTCCTAGATAACGGAAAAGGAATACCGGAAAAGGAAATTCCACTCATTTTTAATCGTTTTTATCGAGTAGAAAAATCAAGAGCACGCTCTTTAGGCGGCACAGGACTAGGGCTTGCGATTGTAAAAGAACTTGTTCAAGCACATGGAGCAGAAATTATGGTTAGGAGCCAAGAGAATGTCGGGACTGAAATTGAACTAATCTTTAAAGGAGAGCTGAAACGATGAAGACTCTTTTACTCGTTGATGATGAACCAATGATGCTTGATTTATTAACTTTATATTTATCGCCTATCGGATATCAATGTATTAAAAAGGAATCAGCCCGAGAGGCAATAAACTATTTAGAATCCCATCATGCAGATTTAATTCTTTTAGACATTATGATGCCTGAAATGAATGGACTGGAAGCCTGTGAAAGGATCAGACAAACATGGGACATTCCAATTATTATGCTTACAGCTATGAGCGAAAAGTCCGATATAGTAAAAGGATTAAATTATGGTGCGGATGACTATATTTCTAAACCTTTTGACGAAGAAGAGCTGATCGCAAGGATTGAAGCAGTTTTAAGAAGACAGAAGACCGATACAGGAAAAATCACATTTCGCGGCCTCTTACTTGATGAGGATTGCTATGAGCTTCTGTACAATGGAGCGGGTATCTTACTAACACCTAAGGAATTTGGGATGATGAGTTTATTTCTTAATAATCAAAATAAAGTTTTTACGAGAGAGCATTTAATCATTTCTATTTGGGGATATGAAGTATCAACTGAAGATCGGACAATTGACTCTCATGTCCGGAATTTGCGAGAAAAGCTTCGAAAAGCCGGATTCCCTGCTGATAATCATCTACTAACCGTTTGGGGAGTTGGATATAAATGGGCTGGGAAAGAAACATTATAATAGAAAAGCTAATCTAACAGCCACTTAACATTGTGTTGGATTAGCTTTAAAAAGTTTAAGTCCCTTGTTTATTCCATCTAAGTACATAATTTTTTACTGGATTAAGCACAAAATGATCAAGGATAAGTATAATTAATATACAAATAATCGTCCAAGCAAATACTTTCGCTGTGTTTATATTTACTCTTGCCAATGCAAGGGAATAGCCTATCCCAGAATTAGAACCTAATAATTCTGCCATAATTGTAATTCGTACAGCTGAACCAGCCGCTAATGAAAGCGCTGAGATAATTGGAACAGCCAATCCTGGGAGAATAATGTACTTTAAATTTTGAAGGTGCGAAGTTTTGTAAATGGCCCCCATCTCAAGTAATTGCTTATCAATATTTCGCCATCCATCTGCCGTATTTAAATAAATGACAGGAAAAACGAGCACACTTACAACAAAAATGGGGACAGCTGAGCTTGTTCCAAACCAAACGATCGCTAATACAACGACAATAATCGGTGGCAAGCCCATAATCATAGAATAAATGGGACGAAAGATTTCATAGACAACTTCAAACTTTCCTGCAATTAATCCACTAGAAATGGCAATGATAATGCCAATCGCAAGCCCTATCAGCATTCTGAAGCCAGACTGAGCTAGCTGGCTAATTAATTCCCCATTAATAATTAATTTTACAAATTCATCATACGTTTCGATGGGTGAAGGCAATAATATACTAGGCAAAAAATAGGAGCATATTTGCCAAATACAAAGTAATAACAGGATAACTAAGATTCTAATAATTCTTTTTTTATTTTTCGTAATAGAAGCCTGCATCCGGCAGTTTCCCTCCAATAATTTCAGGAGAAAGCGTTGAAAGCTCGTTAAAGAAAAACTCTAAATCATCTTTGGCATCTTTGGCTGAAACAAACTGCAAATTTAGTGACGGAATAACCTGCTCAATAATCGGTTTTGGTACATCCTCATTCGTTTTATTAATAATCGCTGCAGCTTCTGACGGATTTTCATTAATAAATTG
The DNA here is from genome assembly GCF_001439605.1 of Cytobacillus praedii. Lineage (GTDB taxonomy): Bacteria > Bacillota > Bacilli > Bacillales > Cytobacillaceae > Cytobacillus > Cytobacillus praedii. Next base: position 149,916 of record NZ_LMBX01000008.1, on the reverse strand, counting down.
AACACTTTGTTCAAATTGATTTTGAATTTCCTTTACTAATTCAGGCTGTTCCTCAATCAATGAATTTGAGACGAGGATACCTGCTTGTGGAATATATGAATCCCTTCCTGTTGCTTTTTTCCATTCCTCCTGTAAGTTCATAATCTTTGCAAGGTTCTTTCCTTCCTGTTTTCCTTTAACAACGGATAGTGTAGCTACATGTTCTGGAACAACTGCAAATGTTGCTTTATCTGCAATCATAAGCTGAACAATTTCCTGCGGGGAAGAAACATACTCTATCTTTATATCCTTTGTTGTATCAATGCCGTTTTTATTTAATAAATATTGAAATACAAGATCAGGCATATCACCTTTGAAGGGAACATGAATGGTTTGCCCTTTTAATTGCTCCCAGCTCACTTGTTCACCATCTGGTCCTACTACATACAAAATTCCCCAAATTAAAACATTCATTAGTTTTACATCCATCCCTCGATTATATAGATTGGCACCAACATATGTTGGGACGGCTGATATATCTGCTTGATCGGCACTAATTCGTGCACGAAGCTCATCTGGATTCTTCCAAGGCATGTAAATTAGTTGATTCGTAAATTCGTCTAAATTATTATCATCCACTACTTTGTAAATTGGTGCAGCAATTGAGATTCCCATTGGTGCTTGAATGGTCAGTTCATTTAACTTTTCTGCTATTTCAGTCTTCTTGCTTTGTCCTTCACTCGCTTGAGAAGCTGACTCTTTATCAGTTGATTGTGAACATCCCGTTAAAAATACAGTGATTAATAAGAAGAATACAAGTAGATAATGAATGTTGTTTTTATATAGTTTTTCCACGTTAAATCCCCCCAACCCATTTCCTGAGTTCTATTTCAACTTGCGTTAAAAATTCGTAATCTCTTTCATTTCTTTTTTTAGCAATTTTCATTTCATGTATGATTGAGCAGCCCTGACTTGAAAGCACTAAAATTCGGTCAGCCAGTCTCAGTGCCTCCAATGGATCATGTGTGACATAGATGATCCCGATATGATTTTCATCAATTAATTGAATAACATCTTGCTGAAGTTCATATTTTAATTTTGGATCAAGTGCAGAGAACGGCTCATCCATTAATATAAGTTCAGGATGGGTTGCTAGTGCACGAGCGATTGAGACTCGCTGTTTCATACCTCCCGATAACTTAGAAGGATAATAGTTCGCAACATGATCCAATCTAACCATCCTTAATATTTCAATTGCCTTCTGCTTCTTGTCAGTTTTATTTTTTTCCCTCATAACAAATAAAATATTGTCTATAACTGTTCGCCATGGCAGTAATCTTGGCTCTTGAAATACATAACCAAACTTTTTGGTATGAAGGCTAACCTTCCCTCTAGTTGGATCTATCAAGCCTGAAGTAATATTTAATATCGTTGTTTTCCCACAGCCAGAAGGACCTAATAATGCAATCACATCCCCTTGTTTTAAAGAAAAAGATAGATTTTCAATTACCTTCTCCTCGTAAAAACTAACCGACACAGAATTAAACTCTAGTAGTACGTCCATAGCATTCCCCTAGTATTTTTGTCAAAGTATTATCAATCCCATAAATGATAATAGTTTTCATTTGGAATTATAATTGATAACATTTCTCATTACTTATGATAACAATCACACCTTGCCCATAAAATTATGGCAAAAATGTGACGGGAAATATTAATACTTTCCCTTGTAGGGTTTCTCCCATTCCGTCTCGTCTATTAAGTTAAAGGGGAAAGAATCTAGAAGGAGATTAACTATGAAAAAAGGAATATATCCATTTTTATTTTGGGCAATGCTTATTTTTTATCTATTTTTATTAATAGATTTGCTTTTTTTATCAAGAGGCGAATATAGAAGCATAAATCTTATCCCATTCGAAACCATCCGCAGCTATATTCGAGTTGATGATGGCATCCGCACCAAATCGGTAGATGTAAATGTGTGGGGAAATGTACTAATGTTTGTTCCTGCAGGGATTTATCTGATGATTTTTAAAGAGAGAGCGATTAAAAGTTTTATAGTTATTTGCGGTTTATCCTTAGGTGCTGAAATCATCCAATATATATTCGCTATTGGTGCAAGTGATATTGATGATCTTATTTTAAATTCTTTAGGGGGATTAATCGGAATACTGATTTACTTATTATTGGAGAGAATTTTAAAAAATGGGCACCGAGTAAGAAAGTTAATAACCGTTGCTTCCGCTTTAGTAGGGGTACCCGTTTTATTTATTTCAATTTTGGTTTCAATTGCTAATTGGTAATTTATCTGTCAATTAGCAATTGCCCTTGCTGTTTTAATTATCCTAATCTGTGTTACATCTTAAACAGTGCTTTGTGAAACTCAACGAACTGCATTATCGAAAAGGTTATTTCTTCCCCTCCATTTCAAAACTCCTTTAGCTCCCTCCAAATAAATCATTTCGAGGCTTCCTTTAAATCAAGTGAAGATCATTATCTTGTTGTTCCCATGACTGGAAGGGTGAAGATTCAGTGAGAAAAGTTGAAAGGAATTGTGAACAAAAAATAAAAATTAACCTCCTCGTTAAAGGAGAAGCAGATAAAACAAATTATCAATCGCTGATAAAACCTTTAAGTACTGTGACCAAATAGTGTTTTTTCCCAAACGCAACTTACTTGCCCCTTACTTACTTATATAAAATAGTGCAAAAAGATTGCTCTAGACCCACCCATATTTTAAGTTGTATCATGTTCAAGGGTTAATAGGGGGCAAAAGAAAATGGAAGAACAAAAATATAAAGATCTTAAATTAGGAGAACGAGGGGCAATCATTAGTATTCTTGCTTACATCTGCCTCTCTATCTTAAAATTAGTTATTGCGCATATGAGTGATTCTGCTGCATTAAAAGCAGATGGGCTTAACAATACAACCGATATTATTGCATCTATTGCCGTACTCATTGGACTTAAGTTATCACAAAGACCGCCAGATAAAGATCATCGTTATGGACATTGGAAAAGTGAAACGATTGCCTCAATGGTCGCCTCATTTATTATGGCTGCAGTAGGACTCGAAGTGCTGATTGATGCAATAACTTCCATGTTCCGAGGAGATAATGAAACACCCGATATTCTAGCAGCTTATGTAGGTATTTTTTCTGCATTAGCCATGTATGTTGTATACCTTTACAACAAAAGGTTAGCTAATCAAATTAATAGCAAAGCCGTTATGGCAGCAGCAAAAGATAACCTTTCAGATGCCTGGGTGAGTATAGGAACAGCCGTAGGTATTCTAGGCTCTCAATTGAAAATGCCCTGGCTGGATACGGTAACTGCCGTTATTGTCGGACTTTTGATCTGTAAAACAGCCTGGGATATCTTTAAACAAGCCTCTCATGAACTTTCCGACGGATTTGATGAAGAGAAAATTCATCTTTATCAGGATGTAATCACAAAAGTGGATGGCGTAAAAGGAATAAAAGAAATTAAAGGAAGATACTACGGAAATAACGAAGTCATAGATGTCGTCATTCTGGTTAATTCCACGCTGGATATTAAAGAAGCACATGATATTGCAACCCATGTCGAAAAAGTCATGATGAAGGATTACGGGGTATTTGATGTACATGTTCATGTGGAGCCGAATTAACTAGCAAAAACAACTCTAAATAATAAAAAAGTCGGATTTCTATACGATTAGAAACCGACTTTTTTTGTTATATATACAAAGCCCCATGATACTTTAAAGAAGAATTTAATTGATTGTTTAGCGCCTTGATCACCTTTCTTATGTCAAAAGTATCTCTTCAACAATTGCAGTGAATGGGTATGACTATGGGCACCTAGATGGGATTGAACACGATCTTATGGAAAAAGGCATAATAGGATCTTTAAATACTTTGACATAAAGAAAAATCAACGCCAGTCCCCTTTCAAGTTAGGTTACTGGCGTTATTTCTGTCAATCTATGCATATGCTAGGCATTTCAATTGAAATAAACCTTTCGGATCTCATTCATCTTTTGCATCAAATCATCTTTCAGTTCAACAGGGGAAATGATTTCAACTTTTTCGCCATAGCTTAAAATGATTGAGATCGCATACTCTCTTGAATAAAATATGGTTTGTACGTCAATAAAATCTCCGTGATGTGTAAATTCTCCTGGAAATTGCTCGAACACTCGAGGCTGTGCCGATAAATCAAAACGGAGGTGAGCGTTTGTGCCATGTTCTTGAACCGGACGTTTGAAGTATATTTTCCGTGTAAAAAGCTCTTCTAACACTTCGAGATTAGTCATCCTTGAAACGCGAAAATAGCGCTTGTCTTTTCGTAATAGGCAATAGCTGTCTATGTACCAAGTTCCCCGCTCCCATAAAAGATTCAACGGTTCTATCTTTCTGATTGATTCTTGACCTAAAGCATTTGTATAAGTAAACTCAATCCTTTTCGTTTGATCGATCGCTTTTAGCAAGGGAATAATAATCTCCTTCTCTCCCTCCGATGCGCTCATATCGAAAATAATTTTGTCTTGTCGATCCGCATGTAAGAGGGCAGGCTGTAAGGTACTAAGCTTATTGATTAAAGTTGTGTATTCTTTCCCTCCAACCGCACCATCCATTTCCTTTAAAAGATTGTAGATCACAGAAAAGTCATCAATTGAGAAGTATTGCTTAGTTAAGAAGAACCCGCTCATTAGTTCAAAACCGCCATCTGTACCAGAGAATGAAGTAACAGGGATACCCGATAGATTAATTAATTCGATATCACGATAGATTGTTCGAATAGAGACCTCGAACCTAGAAGCTAACTCCGTGGCTGTCACTCTCCTTTTGGTTAACAAAGCCATCGTGATACCCAGCAAACGATCGAGTTTCATCCTCTTCCCTCCTCACATGAATAAACTTTTCTTGCTGCCTCTATTTCATTGAAAAAAATAAATATAAAACTTTCTCTGACTTAACATACTACTTAACTAGTATACTTTTCAATTTCTTTTCCTCTCTCTACGTGCAGACTATTATGATTGAATATTCCTAAAAAACATACGTATATCTTCAACAAAATGTTCAGGTTGTTCTAAGGCAAAAAAGTGACCGCCATTTTTATATTCATTCCAATGAACAATGTTATGCTTTTTTTCAGCTAAACCCCTGATTGTTGTATCCTGGGACAGGGACAACAGCACTCCAGTTGGAACTGTACCACGCCCCTTTGGCACCCAAGCAGCTTCGTCATGCATAGACTCATAATAAACTTGAGCAGATGAACCAGCCGTTCCGGTAAACCAGTATAAGCTGACATTCGTCAGTATTCGATCACGGCTAATTGATTGCTCCGCCAAACCATCCGTAGTATTTGACAATCTTTTAAATAACTCGGCAATCCAGGCTAGTTGGCCGATTGGAGAATCATTCAGTCCGTATGCTAGAGTTTGTGGGCTTTTAGACTGTATTTGCAAATAACCATCATTAAACGTCTCTAATCTTGTCATACGTGTTTGTTCATCTTCTGTCAATTGATCCAGCTCACCTTCTTCACCTGATGGAAAAGTAAGTAACGCATTGAGGTGTATACCAATTATTCGTTCTGGTGAAATATGCCCCATCTCAGGAGCGATAAATGAGCCAGTGTCACCGCCCTGTACCCCGAACTGTTTGTAATCGAGTCGTTCCATTAACTGAATGAAAGCTTCCGCCATACGCCAAGGTGTCCAGCCTGGCTCACTTAATGGGATAGAATATCCAAAGCCCGGTATGGATGGAATAACAAGGTGAAATGCATCCGCAGCTTCCCCGCCATGAGCCCGTGGATTCGTTAAAGGATCGATGACATCCAGAAATTCGACAAACGACCCCGGCCAGCCATGAATGAGCATCAAAGGAGTTGCATCAGGTTCGTGTGACTTTATATGAAGAAAGTGAATGTTTTGCCCGTCGATTTCCGTTAAAAACTGAGGGTACTCGTTAAGTTGTGCTTCATGCATACGCCAGTCATAACTATTTTTCCAATAATCACACAGCTCCTCCATATACCTCTTCGGCACGCCACGTTCCCATCCTGTTCCCGGCAGTTCATCTGGCCAACGTGCTTGATTTAATCGTTCTTTCAAGTCGTCAAGATCAACTCTTGAAACCTCGATATGGAAGGGATGAATGGAATCAGCCACCTGATCTGAAGATTGTTTTGTCTTTTCATAGTTAAAAGTACTCATACTAAAACTCCTTTCAATATTGGGATACTCACAGAATATACGATCAATCCTGACACCATGTATGTCAGGATTAAAAATTTCGAGTTTAATTCCTCCAAACTTTTTAAAAAGGCTAACAGCTTAGTTTTCATAACCCAGAGGGCATATTACAATAAAAAAAAGCTATGTGAATATAAGTTTTCACATAGCTTTTTATTTAAAATTATTATAGATAGTTATGTTCTGAAGCTAGTTCACTGCATTCGGTGCAATACCATCAGCAACAAGTCATATTTCCCCTTCTTTAATATGAATAATTAACCTTTCAAGCCATTCAATCTTATGCTCTGTTTTAGTTGAAAGATAACCGCTCAAAAACTCTCTAATTGTCTCAGACTCCTTGTCTGTCTGCACATGCTCAAACCTGCTTAGCTGCTCCCAGCCATCCTCGATCATTTTTAATTTTTTTTCAAGTATTTCTGCAACTTTATTACGATCGACATATTTCATATTTGCTAAGCCAACGACCATATCTTTAATACCCTCTGCCTGTTCAAACATTTTGTAGATTAATTTTGGCAGTGCTTCACGGCCCTTATCCGTAATAGCAAATACTTGCTTATCTGGCCGGTGCTCTTCTTTTATAATTTCAACCGGCTCAATTAAACCTTTTTTAGCCAACGAATCGAAATGGTAGTACAATTTACTTTCTGTCAATCCGCCTAGTTCATCCAAGGGAATAGGCTCTGAAAGCTGTTTTTTTAATTTGTATGGATAATTATTGTCCTCCATTAGTTTGCTTAATATAAAAATTTGAATGGACATTCTCGATGCTCCTTCAAGAAGAGTTTCCTCTTATTTTAGCAAAACTAAGCTGTGACTTCAGCTGCATTCTTTACATCTTCTGTTTCTAGTACCTCAACTGGCATTGGTTTATGCAAAAATGTAACGATTGCGATATTAATTAGCATCGCAACCAAACCAATCATAACCATTGACCAGATATATGGACTTGGGCTAATACTGCCGTACAGGTTTGCAAAGTATGCTTGTACAGAGTAATACATGGGAGAGATGTAGCTCATCCATTCATATGGAAGGTACATCATTTCACGTGTAATCGTGGCACCATTTGCAATTGTTTGTATCAATAGAATGGGCAAGTTCAAAATCATCCCGCCCTCACCAACTAAGAAAATTAAAATTGCAGTGAAGTTAAAGGCAACCATATAGTTTAAAACTTGCTGTCCTAACAGACTGAAGAACAGGTCCCCACTTAGTTCATTCACTAAGTAGGCCAAGCCAGCAGCAGCTAGTGATGATACAGCTGCAATGAATAACGCAGCTACTTGCACATAAATGAATAAACGAGTTTTACTTGCCTTTCCTCTGCTCGCTTTGAAAGCCCCTACTAATTGCATCGCCCCGATCATTGCACCAACATAGCCTGCCATTGTTAAGAACATTGGCAGCATATTATGATGCATGCCATTAGGAATATCGTTAATAGTAACAATATTTCCCACATAAGCTGTTTCAATCTTTTCAGCTAATTCAGCAGCTTGCTTTTCTGGTACATGTAAATTCATTAACACGCCTTGAGCTGTTTGCTGAGAGAATTGTGCGCTTATTTGGTTATTAATTTGCGTAACAATTGAATTCATACTAGAAGAAACAACCGTTGCTCCTGCTTCATTCATTGTAAAGTCGATACTTGATGATGTTTTGCCTTCTTTCATATTCGCAGAGAATGTTTCAGGGATATGCACAACTAATGCTAAATCATTTTTCTCCAAATCCTCTAAGGCATGTTTATTTGATAGATTTGTATCTATTTCTTTAAATGGTAAATTTTCTTGTAACTGGCCAGCAATCTTTGCCCCATATTCACCAGCATCATCATTGACAATAGCAATCGGCAGTTTATCGATATTTCCTGGTATTGCCGTATAACCAGGCAAGAATATACCTAGCATCGCAAGGGAATAGAAAATCCCCATAATGATAGCAGCAATTGCACCTTTAGTTTTTATGAACTGAGTAAATTTCATGATGTATCCTTCCTTGTTGAATTATATTTTTACTTTAATCAATGTACTCTAATTAGAGTACATTGATTAAAGTATTCCCTTATTTTATTCTATACTTTTATATAAAGTCAATTAAAAAATCTTTATTAATACATTAGTTAAGGTAAAAACTTATTTAATACATTAATGGCATTAAATTATATAAACTTTATTCAACATCCCAATTCTTGCTTGAACCTACAGTTCCGTCAGGTTTTATAATGAAACTATACTTTTTTATGGGAGGAATTTAGATGAAAGGTAATAATAAGTTTTCCATCGGAGAATTTTCGGAAAAGACTGGAATCTCTATTCGTACTTTGCATTACTATGACGAAATGGGTCTTTTACAGCCAGAAAAGAATCCAACGTCAGGACATCGCATTTACAGTCACCGAGATATTCTAACCTTGCAGAAAATCTTAAGTCTAAAATTTCTTGGGTATAGTTTGGATAAAATCCTTCATTTATTAAACGAATCAAGTTTTACTGTTGATTTAAATGAAACGTTATCTCTCCACTTTCAAGCATTAGAAAATGAAAAAGAAAGAATCGAACAATCAATGACGGCAATTAAAAGAGTTACTAAGCTGCTGGAGGTAGAGGGGGAGGTAGATAGTGCCATCTTATTCACTCTCATCCATAGTATGCAAACAGAAAATATACAGAAGGAATGGATGGAACGGCATATACAAGCGGATATTGCAGAAGAATTGTCGAAAAAAACTGAAGAAGAAAAAGCCACCTTAGATCAGACATTTATTCAATTAGCTAAGGAAGTAAAACAGCTTTATGGAAAACCTGTAGAGGACCCAAAAGTACAAGAAATGATTCAAACTTATCTTGAAGCATCTTTTGCATTTCTTGGTGAGGATTTGATACAAGAACTAGCAGATACTGACGTCGAGGAACTCGATATTCAGGAACTTGAAAATTTGACACCTTCCCCGTTTTCTGATGATGAGCAGCAATGGCTAAACGAGGCAATGGAATATTGTATGAAACAAGCAGAATTGGACTAGGAAAAAGGTTTTTTAGTGATGAATTATAGCCTACAACAAAAAAGAAGCTGACTCCCGTTGTCGTTTACAAACGATCAATTTGAGTCAGCTTCTCTTTTTAGCTTATGGACCTTTCCCATTAGCTTTTTGATGAATTTGTCATATAGAACTCTTTTGTGAGACTTTTCCTTATGTTTTTTCGGGGATTCGTCTCATACGACCTTTCTATGGGACTTTTCTTTAAGCTTTTTCGAGGAATCGTCTCATAGGGCCTTTCTATGAGACTTTTCCTTATGCTTTTTCGGGGATTCGTCTCATAGGGCCTTTCTATGGGACTTTTCCTTATGATTTTTCAGGGATTCGTCTCATAGG
>NZ_LMBX01000008.1:96653-140295 GCF_001439605.1 Cytobacillus praedii | reverse complement strand
GACTTTTCCTTATGCTTTTTCGGGGATTCGTCTCATACGACCTTTCTATGGGACTTTTCCTTATGCTTTTTCGGGGATTCGTCTCATAGGACCTTTCTATGGGACTTTTCCTTATGCTTTTTCGGGGAATTGCCTCATAGGACCTTTCTATGGGACTTTTCCTTATGCTTTTTCAGGGAATCGTCTCATAGGGCATTTCTATGGGACTTTTCCCTTAAGCTTTTTCAGGGAATCGTCTCATAGAACCTTTCTATGGGACTTTTCCTTATGCTTTTTCGGGGAATCGTCTCATAGANNNNGACTTTTCCTTATGCTTTTTCGGGGATTCGTCTCATACGACCTTTCTATGGGACTTTTCCTTATGCTTTTTCGGGGAATCGTCTCATAGGACCTTTCTATGGGACTTTTCCTTATGCTTTTTCGGGGAATCGTCTCATACGACCTTTCTATGGGACTTTTCTTTAAGTTTTTTCGGAGAATCGTCTCATACGACCTTTCTATGGGACTTTTCCTTAAGCTTTTTCGGAGAATCGTCTCATAGGACCTTTCTACGAGACTAACCCACCAGATTTTTTTCTAGAATGAAGTCCCATATACCTCCTCTATGAGACTCCATCATTATTTAGAGATTAAGTCCAATAAACCTCTATTTTATGACAGCTCCCTTAGCTGCATTTAGTGCATCAGCAAAACGCCTGATTCCTTCCTCAATCGCCTTTTCTTTTTCTCTGGCAAAAGTAAATCGCACATACCCTTTTTCGGATCCCATTGTCGTACCTGGTACGTAGATGACTCCCTGCTTAATCGCATTTTCTAATAACTTCATTTCGTCTACGTCTCTTTTTAATTTACACCAAATATGGATTCCACCTTGCGGAATCGTAAATTCGACTTGATCTTTTAAAAAGTAATTAAGGCTAGAGACAATTTGATCGCACCGCTTTTCTAGTTCCTTCACTAATTTCTGAATATGTGAATGGAAATGCGCTGATTCCAAAAAATCGTTAGCAATCCATTGAGTAAAGCTCGCATGTCCAAAATCAATTTGCTGTTTGGCATCAGATAATCTTTCTATTACCGATCTTGGACCGATAATCCAGCCAATTCTAAGACCGGACGCAACAACCTTTGATAAAGAACTAATGTACAAGACATTCCCATGTGTATCCATCGACTTTAATGTTGAAACCCTTTCACCGCTAAACGCCATTAAACTGTACGGATCATCCTCCACTACAGGAATGCCATGTTCTGAAGATATTTCTAAAATGGCTTTCTGCTGACTCTCTCTCAGCAAAGTGCCTGTTGGATTTTGAAATACTGGATTCAAAAATATCATTCGAATGCGATGTTTTTTATGCAATGCTAATAACTCATCCGTGTCTATCCCCTCATCATTTACCGGTAAATAGTACGTCTTTATACCTGCTGTTTGAAATATTGGAAGATTGTAATGATAGGACGGGTCCTCTATTAAAACGGCATCCCCTGGCTTTAACAAGCATTGAACAACTAAATGCAAAGCTTGCTGTGCTCCAGAAGTAATTAAAATAGAGGAGGAATTTGTTTCTATATTTCGCAGCTCCTTCACATGCTTTGCAATGGTCATCCTCAATACTGCATTCCCCTGAGGATGATCATAACCTAACCGGCCGATAAAAGAGCGAGTGGACGTAATCTCCCTTAATGCACTCGTTGGAAAGAGATCCTCTGATAATTCACCGCTGGCAAGATTGATTAGCTTTTTCTCCTCCATCTCTTTTCGTATTCTTTGGTTGAGCGGCAAATTTGGCAAAAATGAACCGGCTTCTATATATCTATTCCAACTAGGGATGCGTTTTTTCGTTATCCCCCAGATATCCTGACTTATCATCGTGCCACTTCCGCGTATTCGTTGAACTAAACCATTTGATTCAAGCTCATCATAGGCAGATACAACTGTACTTCTATTGATATTTAGCTCTTTCGCTAAGTATCTCTCGGATGGAAGAGGTTTATCTGGCGGAAAGGTCCCATCAGCAATTCCGTTTTCAATAAACTCCGCAATTTGTTTATATATTGGCTTTTTAGCTTTTCGATCAAGATTCCAGTCCATTTCATTCCATCTCTTTCCATACAAAATTGCAGACTAATTTTCGTTATTTTTATCTATTATAACGAAAATTAGATCACGATTTGAATTATCCTGAGAAGCTAATGTACACACCAAGTGCGATAGTAGATAGAAAAATAACCGCAACATATATTAACGTTAAGTTAGCTGTGTTTTTTTTCGCCGTTTCACTATATTTTTCATCCGTTTTCCTCGTTACCATTAAAGTCCCAACCAAGGCGATTAACAAAATAATAAAGACAAAAGCAATTAGTAATTTCATCGTCCACCTCTATAAAAAATATTTAACTCCCTATATTTAAGTAATCAGTATAAAATATATTATAAGGAAATGACCCATCCACTTTCGAAGAATTTTCGCCATCCACTTTAAAAAGGAGGAAAGGAGCACTAGTTCCAAATCACAAAAAAGGGAATGGATTTCACCACTCCCTTGACGACAAATCAATTTTTCTCGGCGTTTATTTAAAACTGAATTTTGGTTTAAAATTCCCTTTATAAGGTTCATGTTCAACGAATACAGTAATGTTCTTCCCATCTTTGTCTTTACCCGTTCTTTTATACGTAAATTTATTATTATTAAGTTCTGTAAGTTCAAGAGCTGCACCATACTTATTATTGCCAATGGAAACATGGGCTCTAATTTTATTCTCGTGTACAATATCGAAGTAGCCAAAATCGCCGCGGCTCTCCCCTGTTTCAAGATTGAAAAACTCATATTTATTAGACTTATCATCAAATTTGGCTAAACTTATAAACATCGTATTATACGCTGTTACATCATTGCCTTTTTCGTCTAGTACCTTTGTTCCATTCCAAAGGGTGCTGCCTAATATTTTATCTCCATCAATATCTTTCACGATATCTCCCGTAGCTGTGTCCAGCTGCTTGTCAGGGTCAGTAAAGGAAAGCTCTTTTTCTTTATATGGCACATGTTCAACAAATACCTCTGCATCGTTGCCGTTAGCATCTTTTCCCATTCTCTTATAAGTAAAAACATCTTTATTTAGTTTTGTCATATCGACAACAGCTTGATAATTCATTGATTCTGAAATTAATATTCTCTTCTTCCCATCATTGGTGATAAAGAATGTTCCTTTATCACCTCGGCTTTCACCTGTCTTAGCATCAAAAAATTCATATCTTCCTGATTTCCCATCATATTTCGCAAGACCAATGAAGTTTGCATTTTCTTTAGTTAAGTCATTCTTATTTTTGTCAAACACTCTCGTACCTTGCCAATTTGTACTGCTAAGGATGTTAGCCATTTCCTGACCTTTGGTTAACTTATATTCCTTTTTCAACTCTTTAAAAGCACGTTCTTGCTTCTGTTTGCTATGATTTTCTTGTGCGCTAGCACCACCACTATACCCGGTTAATACTAATGTACATCCGAGCAGTATTGAAGATATTGCTATTGCTTTTGCTTTTTTGTTCATTTTTTTCGACTCCTCATTTTATGATTGTAGTGTAATCTACATTGGTGCCTATTATTTATAGTTTCTACGTTTTTGATTGCTGATTGGAATCTGGCTATTTTGCTCCTGCTTTCAGCAAAATTTGTTCAATCTCTTTAAACCCATTCTCACGTGCATGCTTCAAAGGGGTTACATTATTTTTATCAGGTATGTTCACATCTGCTCCATAATCTATAAGCAATTGTACTGCTTGCTGCTGTTTTTCGTCTCCATCATTCAAAATAATGGCTTCTAATAAAGCCGTCCAACCAAGATCATTGACATGATTAACATCCGTATCGGTATTGGCAAGAAGTTCTTTAATAACATTCACATATCCATGTTCAGAAGCAGGGATCAAAGCAGTCCCCCCATACCGGTTTGTAATCGTTGGATCAGCACCTGATTCGATCGTAAGCTTAAGTATTTCAACATATCCTTCTGCACCGGCATATAAAAAAGGATTGTTTTTCAAGTTATCTTGAATGTTGACGTCAGCCCCCGCTTTAATCAAGACTTTAGCGGTGTCAACATCATTATTATAAGTTGCGATCATAATAGCCGTTCGTCCTTCTGAGTCCTTTGTATTTATATCGATACCTTCCTCAACCAATCTCTTTATTGTTTCTGTTTCCTTACGTTCTGCAGCTTGAATTAATTGTTCATTCCTATCTAGTTCTGCCCTTATCTCTTTTTCCTGTGTATTTGGTTCTGCAACATGATCTGAGGAACATCCCTGAAGGAGGAGAATTCCTCCAATAACAATTGGCCACCTCCACATCCAATTCACCTGCCTAACATTCTTTATTATTTTTTGTTGTTATCTTGAAATAAATACTCTTAGATCTACTTAATGAACTAAGTTACTACTTCTATTATGTTAATGCACAATTATAAACTCCCTCTAAATTATTTCTTAAAATGAGATAAACTTATTCTTAAATTTTCTTCATATTTATAAAAAAAGACCCATCATCATTGTGACGGGTCTTTTAAACTTTTTATTTAATTTAACATTGAATTGATATCCAGCTCCCCAAACAGCTTCCAAAAATTTCGGTGCAGGGCATCTTTCAATTTTAGGGTAATTTTCTAATGGGGACGTTCACCTTTGAAACGTCTGCACCTGACTTATCAATCAATATTCCATGAACGAGAATTGTAGATTCCCTGCTAACCATGCACAGCGCATTACATGTGCTATCACTCTAACAACCTTCTCTTGGACTTTGCTCTAAGCCTAGGTACTGAATGATAAAGCCATTTATTGATTGAAAACCTTATAATCAATTTCATTTTCACTTTTAGCAATAATAAATGCGCTTAAAGTATCAGAATCAACATTTAAAATGGTCCGAAGCATGCCAACAAACCATTCTACTCCAGCAAATAGAGCGATGCTCTCAATTGGCAATCCTAATTGTGGAACGACAATAGATAAAGATACTAATCCCGCACCTGGTACAACTGCATTTGCGAGGGAAGCTAAGGTGGCTAAAATAACAAGATAAAAGTATTCGCCACCTGAATAAGAAATTCCAGCAATCTGTGAAATTGTGACTAATGTAATCGCCATATGCATGGCTGACCCGTTACTATTGAGTGACATTCCTAATGGAAGGACCAATTTTGTAATTCTTTCACTAATTCCAAGCTTCTCCTTCGCATCCTTTAAAGCAATAGGCAGAGTAACAGCAGAAGATGTAGTAGTTAAAGCCATGATAGACATTGGAGCCATATTCTTGATTAATTTAACCATACTCACTTTACAGTATATGGAAACGAATAGAAACCATATAAATAGAAAGATAAAAGTGGCCAAACAATAAATTAATAAGTACTTTGCCAATGGCAGTAAAACTTGTAAACCCATACTTCCGATAGTTGAGGCTATTATAAAAAATATTCCCACTGGTGCAATTTTCATGATTAAAGTAACCAATTTTAAGATTACTGAATTAAATTGTACTGTTCCTTGGAATATTTTGTTTTCTTTATCATCTAATCTTACATAACTTAATGCGAGTCCAAAAATGATGGCAAAAATAATAACTTGCACAATTGATCCTTGCGCCATAGAGCTAATTATATTTGTAGGAAAAAAGTTAAGAATCGTATCTTCTACAGAGCTTGCTGTACCGATTTCTGGCAGCGGATTGTCCGAGAGCAGAGTGGAATCAATCCCTTTCCCTATTTTAAATAGCACTCCTATTGCCATACCAAATAGGGCAGCCAAGAAAGATGAAGTGATGAAAACAATGACAGTTTTAAATCCTAACTTCCCTAATTTCCTTGGATTTAACCCTCCCACTGCTTCAATAATCTGTCCCATTACTAGTAACACAATAGACATTTGAATCAACCGTAAAAATATATTTCCAAAGACATCAATTGATGTCATGAATTTCCCAAAGAATCCACCAAATAAAACGCCAAGAATAGTCGCTAGAATAATCTGAGTGGTTATGTTCATTCTTATTTTCATATTTTTTCTCCTAGATCTTATAAGAGTGTCTGGATCATATTAATTTAATTTATTTTTTTCAGATTTACAATCTATTTAGCGGCTTTTACTTTAAATATTTTTGTAAAAAAAGAGAACTGGAGACTACACAATTAGATATTTCTCCAGTCCCAGATGAAAAACATGATAAAAAATTTATTTCTAAACTACTACTCTACTTTTAGAATGAACTCGAATTATAGTATGACAAACTAAATGGCATTCTCTAAATAATTGTTATTCTTTACAACTGTCCCAGTTAGCTCATCTTTCAGATTTGCGATATTATCTAATGAAGTAATAACCGCCTTTGCATTTGGACTATTCTCCAAGAAATTAACAACAGCTTCAACTTTTGGCAGCATGCTTCCTGCTGCAAACTGATTTTGATTGATATATTCCTTCAATTCAGTAAGAGTAACGTCCTCAAGTTTTTTCTGATTTTCTTTCCCATAGTTAATAAACACATAATCAACACCAGTAAGAATAATCAGGTAATCTGCCTTCACAAGTTCAGCAAGTTTTGCCGCAGCGAAATCCTTATCAATTACTGCTTCAATACCTTTGATTCCTTCTTCTGTTTTAATAACTGGAATTCCGCCGCCGCCGGCTGAAATTGTAATAAATCCATTCTTCACAAGGTTTTCTACTATCGGGTATTCAATAATTTCAAGCGGCTTTGGTGAAGCAACGACCTTACGCCATCCTCTTCCAGCATCTTCTATATAAACGGACCCATCTTTTTCCGCGACAGTTTTTGCTTCCTCTTCTGTTAAAAAAGGACCAACTGGTTTTGTAGGATTCATAAAAGCAGGATCATCTTTATCAACTAAGCATTGAGTAATAATTGAAGCCGTCTGTTTATCAATATTTTCCTCTTTAAGCGCTTCATTCATAGCATTTTGCAGCCAAAATCCAATACTGCCTTGAGTCATGGCTACACAGGAATCTAAAGGCAATGCAGGATTTATTTCAGAGTCTGCATTCATTTGCTGGTTTAACAAGTTTCCAACTTGTGGTCCATTTCCATGACTGATCACTAATTCATGTCCTTGTTTTACTAATGCTACTAGTTTTTCAGCTGTTTCCTTTAATACCTTTTGTTGTCCCAGTGCAGTGGGGTCATCAGTTAAGATTGCATTCCCGCCTAGTGCAACGACGATTTTTTTTCCCATCTATATAACACTCCTTAAATTTTCATTACTGTATCAGCTTCTTTAATGCCACTTGTATACCAAATAAAGTATCGATCCCTGAAGTATGACCGTAGTTTGTTACGTTTTTCACAATTCTTCTAGCTTTTGCAATTTCAACCGTTCCAGATAAATTGTTTAGTAGATGCTTAAAACTTTCACTAACATAGCCCTTCAGCAGGCATTGGTAGTAACTGCGACTAACATCAGTGGTTGAATGACTACTTAAGAACTCACTCAGCTCTTCTCTACAAGATGAATCCTCTGAAAAGCATGACTCTGCCATAATCAGACCGGAAATAAAATCATCCCCGCTTGGAGTCAAACCAATTCCTCTGCCAAAAAAATGTTCGATAATTGCTTTGTTAACCTTCTTATGATCTGGCTGTGCAGAAATGAATTCATTTAGCATGGATGATTCTTTGGCAGATTGAATAACACCTGAATCCCCAAGGAAGTCGATTTGATTGATTAGTCTAAAAATTTCATTGTTTTTTACGTCCAGCCTATCGATTGGAAGACGGCTTACCCGCAAATCTACTTCTGAAAGCTTATCCAGTTTGATCTTCGCCTCATGATTTAATGCATCAATCATGATTTTTCCATCCTCATATCGAACAGAATTTCCTGCGGAAATTCTGTCTAACAGCTGTTGAAGGCTGTTTCCCGGAATATTAACCCCAAATGCGGAAACTGGTGTCCCTAAAGCCCCGACATGCACTAATTGGTCATGAAATACAAGATTAAAGCTGGTTTGAAAAACACTGTGAATGTTCCCAACAGAATTTTCATATAAAATATGGGGTAAATAATTGCTCTTTACCCCATATTCAATTTCTAAGGAATTAGAAATCATTATTCAACTGTGATTCCTAATTTTTCTGCATATGCTACCAGCGCTTTTTCAAAACATGCTAAAGGAGCTCTTACTGTTCCGGCACCAATTTGTCCTACTCCAGCTTTTTTATGAGCAATACCTGTATTGATGATTGGTGTAATGCCTGTTTCCACAACTTTTCTGATATCAATTCCTAAACAAGTTCCCTTGAAATCCCAAGTTGGAATACTCCAGTTAGGGTTATGTGAAATACTGATTTCCGCCATTTCATTAGATACCCTTAATGCATCCTCAAAGCCGCCAGCACCAACAAATCTAGTAACTCCTGGTGCTGCTACCATTGCCATACCGCCGACGCCGACTGTTTCAGTAATCGCGCTATCACCGATATCAGGATTTCCATCTTCTTCTGAGTATCCAGTAAAATATAATCCTTTTGGTGTGTTTACAGGGGCAGTAAACCATTGATCTCCCATTCCGCTAATACGAACACCAAAGTTTTTGCCGTTTCTAGTTAATGTAGTAACAACAGTACCACTTTCTATCTTTCTCGCATGGTCCATGATTGCTTTACTTGTCGCCATCATGATATTTAAGAAGAACTGATCCGTATCAGCCAAGAATTGAATAACTTCTTCCTTCGTGCTGTCTTCAATATCCAGCTTAACAATCGATGGACTGATTTCTTTTAGGAAAACTAGAGATCCAGCAATGTTTCTTTGATGGAATTCGTCCCCCATTGTAATGGCTTTTGCAATCATTACATTTAGGTTGATTCCGTCACCTTTAAGTTTAATAGCTTTGCTTAAAACTGGTCCTAAAACATTTGCCATCCAGTGCAGGCGATCGACTACTTCTTGGGAATATGCACCGAAACGCAGAACTTTACCGATTCCTTCGTTCATTGTGCAGTAACCAACCGTGCCATCTACTTTGTTTTCTACAACTAGCACTGCCATATTCGCTGAAGTAATACCGCCCATCGGTCCAACAGCATGAACATGATGACAAGGCATGAAAGTAACTTCTCCAGATTCAAGTTGTTTTCTTGCTTCTTCTTCCGTAGATGCCCAGCCTTCAAATAATGAAGCCCCGATACATGAACCTTGCATTGGACCAGTCATTTCATCCCAAGTAATTGGCGGGCCTGCATGAAGCAATACTTTTCCATTTAGTTCTGGAATAACTGATTTTGCAGATACTACATCTACAAGGAATGGTTGAGAATTCTTAATTCTATCAATTACCTTTTCATTTGAAGCATTGATTTCTTCTTCTTTTTTACGTAAAGCATTTAAGATCTTGATTAACTTCTTATTTCCTCCTGCAACAGGCTTCCAATTGAATTGAAGACTTTGACCGCCATATTTAATAATTGGTTCATTAAAGCTTTCAAGACCAATATTGATTACCCGAGGCATCGTATTTAGCATTTCATCAACAGCTGAGCTAAGTGCAGGTAATGGATTTTTCTCTTTGCTGTAAGGAATCACTTGCTTGTCCTCTTCAACTAATTCTTTACCCATAAATTTAAGTGCTAATTGAACAGCTTTTGCATTGCTCTCTTCAACAATCACACCTGCTTCTTCTAATGTGGCAACAGCATGATTGAAGTCCTGTGGATCCTGTTTGGTTCCTACTACAGTCCCTACAAAATGCAAGTCTCTTCCATCTGCTTTAGCTGCTGCAATGGCTTCTTTAATCGCCGGAGCTAATGCTTGAGCCATGTCTGGATGACTTCCATATCCTAATACACAATCTAGCAGAATCACGCCAGTAGAAGAATCCATTGAATACTCTTTAATTTTGTTCATTCTAACTTCAGGGTCCATCATCGGATGCGGTTTACCTTGTGTGTAGATGTCATCTCCAAGGTCCATGACTTCAAAACCATGAGACTTTAAGATATATCCCTCTTCTTTAACCAATCCGCCTAATTCTAATGATTCAGAAATTAACATACCTGCTTCGGCAGCTAATGTACCGCCTGAATATAGTCCTTTAACTGTCTTACCCGCCGGTAGAGGATTTTCTACCTGATGAGCAGCAGGCTCGTAATAATTTGCTTTTACAGACTGTCCATTCGCTAGATCTACAGCAATTCTTGCTGTTTCCTCTAATGTGTGTGCAAGGTACACACTGCCTTCATGGTGATCAGGTTTTTCTCCTAGGAAAATCGCTACCACCGGCTTGCTAACATCGTGAAGCAATTGGACAACTTCGTTTCTTACTTGTGGAGCAGGTGGCTTAGAAATGACGACAATCACTTCAGTGGCATCATGATGCTCTAGACCAACAATGGCATCCTTCACCGTAATTGCTCCCACTTTATCACTTAAATCACGGCCGCCTGTCCCGATTGCGTGAACGACACCGCCGCCTAATTTGTCTATCATAGCAGTTACTTCTTGAATACCTGTTCCAGAAGCCCCAACAATTCCTATATTTCCTTTGTTTACTACATTTGTAAACGCCATTGGAATACCTGAAATAATTCCTGTTCCACAGTCAGGTCCCATTAGCAATAGACCTTTTTCATGCGCTTTTTTCTTAAGTCTAACTTCATCAGCAACTGAAATATTATCACTGAAAGAGAACACATTTAGGTTATAGTCTAGCGCTTTTTCAATTTCATCCGCAGCATATTCTCCAGGGATAGAGAATAGAGCTAAGTTTGCATCAGGAAGTGCTTCTAGGGCATCCTTCCAATTTTTCACACTCTTTAATCCGCCTGACTCTTTAGTTACAGATAGGTCATTTAGAAAACGATCTGTTTCTGCTAATACCAGATTCATCACAGCATCGTCATCTGTATCAACAACAATCACCATATCATTCCCTTTTGCAGTTTCTGCTTCAGGAGTAAGTAATCCGGAATTTCTAAAAATATCTTTATTTGCGTCTGTTCCCATCATGATGGAACTTTTATTTACTCCGTCTAAACCATTAACAGAATTCGTTAATAACATCAAATTGATGGAATCTTGATAACTATTTTCTTTAATAATTGTGTGCAGCATAAAAATATTCCCCTTTCCTTTTCTCGTATTAATTATAAAGTTGACTGTAAGTGTTTCCATCGCTACATGAAGATAAAATAGACAATCATATGTTATCTCTTATAGATAAAAACCTGCTGTGATAGATTTAATTGAATGACAATTAAGGCTTTTCTCGCAAACGTTGTTGCTTTTCACTTGAATTCGCAGAGGTTGATTTCCGCTCCAGGATGCTCGCTTTCCGCGGGGTGGGCGCTGAGCATCCTCAGCGCGTAGCGCCTGCGGGGACTCACCTGTCCCACACCTTCCGCAGGACATTGAGTAAACCACAGTGAATAGTCATCGCACGAAGAAAATGCGTCAGCATTTTCGAGGAATCTCGCACCTTCCGCTCCAATCATCCAACCTTATTTACCAACGGTTTTCATTCACATCATTTATTCAAAAAACAACATTCTTTTAGAAATGAGCCAAATTAAAAAAGCTTTTAGATTAAAAAAAGCCCCTAAATGTTCAGGCAACAAATAGGGACTTATCATTTTATTATCGATAAATAGTTACTATTTTTTCAGTCTTTACTGTAACTCTTCCATCTTTAATAACGAACAATCGTGTTGGCAGATCAATAATAGCGTTTGTAACAGATTCCGTATCAAGTAATACTAGGTTAGCAGTGTGTCCAACTACAATTCCATAATCCTTTATACCAAGAGCCTTAGCTGGGTTGGTTGTGATCATTGGTAAAACAGTCGGTAAATCTGCTGCACCTCCCAAGTGTGCTGTAGGAATAGCTAGCATGGCTGTTTGAACAAGATCGCCTGTTCCATAAGGAGTAAACGCATTACGAATATTATTTGTAGCGATACACATATTTACTCCGCCATCTCGTAACGCACGAATTGGTGTAAGACCGCGTCTAACATTATATTCATCATTACGTCCACCCATATGCAGATCAGTAGCTGGTAAAGACATAATACTAATTTGAGCTTTTGCTAGACCTTCAATAATTGGTTCTAATTGTTTTTTAGGAACTGCTCCTAATGCTGTTACGTGACCTAGTGAAACTTGTCCTTCATAACCTTCAGCAATTGTTTTTTCACAAATATATTCAATTGTCATCCCTTCTGGATCGTCTTTGAAGTCTTGGTGAAAATCAATTGGTTTGCCATATTTTTTTGCAATTTCAAATACCAAATCAATATGTTCTTTTGCAGGAGAATCATTATATGGAATTCCTCCCACTACATCGGCACCGGCTTCCATTGCCTGAAACATCATTTCTTCTGTTCCTGGTGCTTTAAAAATTCCTTCTTGCGGGAATGCAACAACTTGCATATCGATAAAGCTCTTATATTTTTCCTTTAATTCCATGATCGCTTCAAATCCTGTGAAGCCTTGTGAAGGATCAAATTCGGCATGAGTACGAATATGAGTCGTACCGTTTACGATTAACATTTCAATTGTACGTTGTGCACGATCTAAAATATCTTCTTTTGTAAATGTTGGTTTTAACTTTGCAGTAACCTCAATAGCTTCTTTTAATGTTCCAGATTTATTCGGAAGGCGGTCAGCAATTAATGCTTTATCCAAGTGGATATGCCCTTCAATAAATCCAGGAACCAATACCTTGCCATTTGCTTCGATTACTTGCTTCGCATCTGCATCAATCGCATGCCCAATAGCTGCTATTTTGCCATCTTTAATTGCTACATCTTGTAATTCTGCACCTTCTTCAAGTCGTGCCTTTTTGATTAAGATATCCATATTAATTCCCTCCATTTAAGGTTATTAAGATAAAATAAATGATAATACAAGAAGTAATGCTATTGCAGATCCAACCCACTTACCATTGCCTTTTACTACTTCTATAATAGGAAGTTTGAAACCGGCAGATAATGCTTGCATGGTTATGTTAACAAAACTTAATTGACTTCCCATTCCAACACCAATTGTGACAAAACCTATCGCTAAAGGCGAAAAACCTAATGATACAGCGATCGGCAGGACTAACCCCAGGATAGAACCAACAAATGCTCCCGCAGGAATCCCAATTAAAACACCCGCTAACACAGCCGCAGGAACGACTAATGCTGTTGGAGCATTTCCAGCCGCATTAGCAATAACCTGGAATGCTCCAGTATTACTAATAAGGTTGATAAACGCTAGGAAAATACCAACTTGAAATAATCTCGTAAGAATATAGATGGATCCATCTATTAGAGAATTTGTAGTCTGGTTTAAGTTAAATTTCGTGCAGACAAAAATTAATGCGACAGTACCAATTGTATAAACAAGAGGATTAATGAGCGAATAACCTAACGCCTTATTAATAAATGGTCCGACAATAATCGCTAATAACATAAAAATCGCAGGAATCGTAATTTTAAATAATTGACCATTGTTCATTGCAGCATATTCTTCACTTTCTTCGCTGACGAACAAGCTTCCCCGCTTCTTCGCGCCATAGAAAGCTAGCGCTACTGCAAGCACTGCAAATAGCAATGTAACCCATCTCATTGTTCCCACGTATTCAGCAACTGGGATACCAGATAACTTAGAGACCACGCTTGATTCAAGAGACGCCGGTGAAGTTGTAAATGCAGCAGCTGTAGCAATAGACATAGCCGCAATTAATTCAGGAATCGCACCTACTGCCGCAAAGGCTAAAGGAGCAATTACCATCGCAGTACCGCCGCCAACACCAGACATATACGTTGCAGCAGCTTGTAAAATAACAATAAAGGCTGCCATGTACTCATTTTTGTTGCCAATTTTACGGCGAACTAGATTTAAAGCTGCAGTATACCCGCCAGATGCGAATACGGCCATAGCAATGGCTGAGTTTACAACTGGAACAGTATTAGAAAGCATTTGAGGGATTGTCTTTAGAAACTCTTCGTTTGCCTGTGCAATCCCAATGCCACCTATTAACATAGCTAATGCACCGCCGGCAAACCCCGCTACCAGCATGTCCACTTTCATGAATAAGAGTACAATTATTAAAATGATTGGAACAATGACTAAAATCGCCTTAAAACCCGTTGGAGTTGGAATGCTGACCTCATCAACTCCTGCAGCAAATACTTGATATCCAGATATCAGCATAAATAGGATGGCTGCTGTTATTGAATAAAGATTACGCTTTTTAAATGCCATTTGGAGACCTCCATTCTTAATGTTGGATAAAAATAAATACTAATCGTTTAATACACCCGAAATGCATTTTCTTTACAGAGTAAGAAAAAAATTCAGAATATTACATTCATCATAATGAAAGATTTAAAGCTGCTTGCTTATTTCCGTCTTTCTATCTAGAACCTCCGTTCGTTTAAAAATGGTATCTATTTAAGGAATAAAGTAAATACGAGATCGATCATACACTAAGTGCTTGAGCAGTGTTTTTAACCGATCAATTGTTATAATTGCCACTCACAAAGTATGACGAAATGATCCGAGGAAAATCTCAACTTTAAGGAGTGATTCATTATGATGACCCTACTTCATTGTAAACGTTGTCAATTACATTCGTCTTTATCCGCTATGTATAGAGTCAGGAGTATATTTTTATCTCAAAGGGACTAAATGAATGAAATGTCTTTTTTATTATTAAAAGATAAAAAGTTTTCTTTTATATTTATTTAGTTTAGTATATAAAAAACTACTTCTACGTTCGATGGGAGGTAAAGATATGCCATTAACAGTTAGAGATATACTTGACTTCGAATCTTTATATGAATCCGAGCTTATTGCGGGAATGAAAGGCTTGCAAAAAGAAGTTACTGGGATAATGGTTATGGAAGCTCCTGATATTGAAGCTTGGGGGAACTTTGGACAAGTATGCTTAACTAGTTTCTTTGCGCTTGAAAATCTTTCATTGACTGAAACGAAAGATTTTTTCATAAAAGCAAATTCGATAGGAATCGCAGCTTTCATTGTTAAATTAGATCGTTTAGTAAAACAGATTCCAGCACATTTCATTGAGGAATGCAATGTGAATCAAATACCCCTGATAAAGATTCAAAAAGACACACCGTACGAAGCCATTATTTTGAGTGTCATGGAAACGTTAATTAATAAAAATAAAGTTCTGCTAGACCGCTATTACATGATTAGCAATCAATTCACAAATATGGCACTTCGAGAACCGCGATTAAAAGATATACTTGCTTTATTGGAGGAACTTATCCCTAATCCTGTCAGTCTTTTAAAAAACAATTCCATTATATACAGAAGTATAAACTTAGAATTAGGGGACTTTCATGTAAGTAAGTCGACCAAACTGGCTAAAAATCGCTATATTAATTTTGAATATCAAAGACAAGTGGTTACACATACAGATCTATCAACTCAACACCTTTCCCAATTATCTGTAGAAATCCCTTCACTGGGAACGGATGTTTATCGATTAATCATCCATGAATTAAATCAGGAGACAACTGAAGAGGATTTTATGGCTATAGAAAATACAGTAAGCTCTCTTCAAATGGAACTGCTAAAGAAGTATGCATTGAAGCAGCAGAACCTGAGTCATTTAAATGAGATCATTAATGACTTAATCTATGCACGATATCAAACAGAGGAAGAATTAGCAGAAATATTGCATTTCCTAAATCTAAGCAAGAAAGACAATATCCATCTCGTCATCATTGACCTTTCAGTGGAGGGCGATAGAAAGAAAGTAAAGCGGGAGGATTCTGAATCCATCGTAAATACCTTATCGAATTATATCTCGATTCGTTGGAGCAAATTTGTAAGTTTGGTAAAAAAGGATAAGATTATCTTTCTTATTTGTAATTCAGATGATGATCAAGAATTTTCCGAAAAAATCTCTGTAGCCATCAACTCTTTTACTTCCTTATCCTATTATTCACAGCTAGTCTTTAATATAGGAATCAGCAATAAATCAAATGTAACTGGTTTACACTTGGCAAATAAACAAGCAAACAACATTTTAAAGATATTAAAACTAACTGGCCAAAAAAACAAAATCATGTCCTATAAGGACTTAGGAATCTTCCAATTATTTTTGGAAACAAATAATATTGATGAATTAATAAAATTTGTACCTGAAAAAATCTTAGAAATTCAAAAAAACAAACCAGAACTTAATAAGACATTAAGGGTTTTTCTAGATCATAACCAAAACTTCAAAACGACTGCAGAGGAGCTATTCATTCATCCAAAAACGGCAAAGTACAGAATTGAACGGCTTATAAAACTAGCTAATATTAATTTTGAGAATCCCGAGGAACTTTTGCAAATTAATATTGGCTTGCGCTTACTTGAGTTTATAGATAAAACTTTATAACAGAAAGGCTGTCAATTTTATGAGTAATAAAATGACAATAAAATATGGAGAAATTCAAAATCTTGCATTAGAAGCAACATTTATAAGATCTGAAACAAATAGAAAGGAAAAAACGATTATCTATATACACGGCGGAGGATTAGTATATGGAAATAGACTTGATTTACCTGAAGTCTATATCAATCAACTGTTAGATGCTGGATATGATTTCTTCACTCTAGATTATCCATTAGCACCTGAATCGAAATTAAGTGAAATCATCCAAAGTGCTGCGAATGGAGTCAATTGGTTTTTAGAACATGCCATCCCCGCATTTGGGATTCAAACAAACGAGTATATTTTATTCGGCAGGTCCAGCGGTGCCTTTTTATGTTTTTTATTAAATAAGGGCTACCTTCAGCAGAGACCAAAAGCAATCGTCAGTTTATATGGATATCATTCTTTAATGAATAGTTCTTTTAAAGGTCCCAGTCAGCATTATTTAAAATTCCCTAGGCTGGAAACCTCGGCATTAACAAGATTAATTGGAGGTCCCCCCCTCGTGAATGGGTCAATCGAAAAAAGATATGCCCTATATGTTTATTATCGCCAGACTGGTAAATGGGTATATCAACTGGTCAATCCAAATGAATCATTAGTAAACTATTCTCTAACTAAAGATGAATTATTAACATTACCGCCCACTTTCTTAACCGCAAGTACAGCTGATCAAGATGTTCCCTATGAAATTACAGATAGCTTATCTGAGATTATACCTGATAATGAACTCTTTACAGTCAATGGACTAGAACATGATTATGACAGAAATACCCATTTGCCAGAGGCACAACAATTGTATGTAAAAATGATTAAATGGCTGGAAACCGTCTAATAAATTATAAAAAAACGTGCCTGCATTGCCAAAAATTTGTTGAGTGGATATCTTACAAATTTTCGGCAGTACAGGCACTTATTATTTTTAATTGAGGAGAACTAGCCTTCATTATTATTTTTTTACCGAGGAAGCCATTTACACATGTTCAACTGGTGCCACTGTAAATTTTCCATATTCGACACCTTTTAAAATCGTCAGTTTATTGCTTAGAAGCCGGATCTCTTTTGCTTTTCCCTTTACGATAATGAGCTCAAGACAGCTAGAATGATCCAGATGAAAATGTGTAGTAGCCAGGATATTATCATGCATATCATGTTGAATTTTTGTTAGCTCATCAAGCAGATTTCTTTGGTGATGATTGTAAAATAATACGATGCTCCCTGCTACTGTTTGATCTTCCTTTTCCCATGACTGCTGAACAAGAGCATCTCGTACAAGGTCCCGAACGGCTTCAGATCGATTCACATATCCTTTCTGCATCACTAAACAATCAAACTTTCGAAGCAAATGAGCCTCCATTGAAACACCAAATCTCTTTAGTGAAGAATCTTCCACAGCATCCTCTCTCCTTATCACAGACTAGGGAGCACTAAGCCCCTCCAAAAGATCTTGCTGCAGAAAGCGTCCTTTTCTTGAATGAGAGTAATCAAATGAATTGATCCCGGATATTATCGTTGCCCATTACACTATGGTTTAATACAAGATTTGCTTCCTCAACTACTAGGCAAAAAAAATAAACCTAGTACTCGGAGTACTAGGTCTATGAAATGTATTATTCGTTTCCTTTGCCATGGTCTTTCTTATTTTCAGCGCCTTTATTTTGGCCGTTATGTTTCTTTTCATTTACTTGTTGTTGTTTAACAACTTGCTTTTCTTGAGCTTCTTGCTTTTTAGCAGCAGCTGTTGCCTGTCCTTCAGCACGTTTTTCTGCAGCCTTAGCCTTTGCCTCTTCTTTCTTAGCTAATCCTGGAGCAACAGCAGGTTTCTTCATTTTTTTAGTTTCTTCTGCAGCAGCAGTCTCAGCTTGTTCTTCTGTTTCAGTTTCTTCTACCGCTGTTTCCTCTGTTGCCTTTTCAACTGCTGGTTCTTCAGTTACTGCTTCCTCAACTGCTGTTTCCTTTTCTGCTTCTTCTGCAGGGGTTTCTTCTGTAGCAACAGTTTCATCTTTAGCAGCAGTTTCAGTATTTACTGCCTCTTCTTCCTCAACTGCTTTATCATCCTCAGTAGTTTCAACTGCGAATTTTTCTGCTTTTGCTTCAAGCTTTGCAAGTTTTTTGTCTAATTTCGCAAAAGACTTTTGAATATTTTTCATTAGTGCTAATTGAGCTTTCGGATTTTTAACATGTGACAATGCTGCAGCTAATGCATCAATGTTTTGAGCAAGTTTCGCTTCTACTTCATCTTCTGTCTTTTCATCTTCTTTTGCAACTTCTGTTTTTTCATCTTCTGCTGCAACTTCTTCGCCTTCCGTTGTTTCTTCTGTTGCTTCTGTGTCTTCAGACGCCTGGTCTTCAGTTACTTCAGTTTCATTAGCAGCTTCCTCTGTTGCTTCTGTATCTTCACCAGCAATTTCTTCTGATTCTGCTAAACTGTCAGTAGCTTCCTTTTGAGTAGCGATTGCCTCTTCTAAAAGTGCTGTTGCCTCATCAGTTTTTCCCTCTGCAAGCAATGCATTTGCTTCAGCAATACGCTCAGCAGCAAAATCTGCTAATAGACGAGCTTCCTTGTAATCATCAACTGTTACAGCAAGTCTTACTTTTTCCATCATCGTTTTTACAAAGTAGAAGAAATCCCCAGGAACTAAAGCTGGTGCCTCTTCTTGTTTCTGATCCGTTTCTTCTGCTGTTTCTGTGTCACCTGCTTCTTCTTCAATAGCAGAATTTTCTTCAGTTGCTTCTTCCTCTGCTGCAACTTCCTCATCCGTAGCCACTTCTTCTGAAACCTTATCTTCTACAGCAGTTTCCCCATCAGCTAAATTCTCTTCTACCGCTGTCGCTCCATCGTTTACATCAACCTTAACTGTTTCTTCCGTAACTGGTGTGGCTGTTTCAGCTGTATCCTCATTTGCATATACAGCGCTTGTTCCTAAAGAAGAAAGAATAAGTGCTGATGCTGCTGCACCGCTTAATAGTGATTTTTTAATTTTCATAGATTGTTTCCTCCTAATGTCATTTTCAATATACCCTTCGACAAAAGCAGACAAGTTTGTGGCGGTAAATCTAAAAAAAGTTAAAATAATTTCTCGAAATTTATTATGGGGTTATTTTACAGCTCAACAAAACCTAAGTACAAAGTAAATAGCCATTCAATAAATATAAAGAAGAGGTTCCCCGTTTTTATTATCGTTAAATGACAATTAAGCTAATAAATTTTAAAGCCTCTAACAGAATAACCCCCATGCTGATTAGCAGGGGGGTTAAAAGGATTGGTGAATTTTAACGCAGATATCTTACTGACTATAAAATATGACAGCATAGGTGGTTAAACCTTAAAGTTATTCTATAATCGCGCCAATTTCTTGAATAAATAAGAAGCTTATATTAGCTGGTATGTTAAATTAAAACTATCTATTTTGTTTATTCCATTCTTCTAATGTCATCATTTCAAATGGTTCTTTACAATCCAAATTTAAAGGAGCAATTAATTCGAGACTATTCCCATCAGGATCTAAAAAATAAATTGCGGCATGAGCATTAGGGTAATTAGGCAGAACAAGTGGTTGTTGTTCTGGTGGAAATCCAAAATTGGTATTAATTTTTACTCCCTTTAGTTCAAGCCATTCTTTTACATCTTGCATACTTTCAATATCAATTTGCAGTGCAATATGCCTTAAAGAAGGATGATATGGAGTTGTTGATTTTTCTGTTTCCCATAATCCTATCCAGCTTTTCCCCTTTTCAATCCAAAAGAAGACTAGTTTTTCAGTTTGATAGGCAATTTCCAAACCTAAATTTTTATAAAAATCTATTGACTGTTTAAGATTACTTACAGGCAAATGCGCTTCATACAATCCTTTAATCATTTTCTTAACCCCTTTTCTTTATTTCTTACCAAAAATATATCAGTAACCGAACATGACTCCATCCAATATAAGTATGAAATGGTATACAACTTTAGTTGTAGGGGAAGACCGATTATCATTCAGAACCCTCTTCTTCATGAAAATGCTCCTGTAAATAAAGAAAGAGCGTAATTCTTTCTGCGAATTGCGCCCGATTACGGAAGATCGTTATTCGTAATATTTTTTATCTCAGAAAATCCTAATTTTCTTCAATACTTATAAATCTTTTTTAAAACAAATAATACGATTTACTTCACTAAATCCCAATTTAAGATGCATTGCTAAGCTTTCCTCATTTTTTAATTCACAATCACTAGCAAATTCATCACAATCTCTTTTTTTAGCCCAATTCTCACAAGCATTCACTAATTTTTTAGCAAAACCTAGTTTACGATATTCATCTTTTACGTAAAGTCCCTCTAAGTATCCTACCGGACTTGAACTTGTCCCTTCAACATAATCATATCGCAGTTGACATTGCGCAAACCCAACCGTTTCGCCTTCATGATAGTATAAAAAAACCTTTGCATCTGGCTGCGCTATAATATGCGTCATTTCTTGAATAAATTCTTCTAATGTGTGATCTGGCCAAAGCAGTAAAGCTAGGTGTGCAGCTGCTTTTGTATCTTGTAACGTAGCCGCTTTTATCATTTAAAAACCTCCCAGCATCCTAATAAATTAAGCTTTTTTCTATACAATCTAACAATTATGACTTGGCTGCAGTCTTATAAAATGATTAATTGTCCTAACATAAACACACCCGTTAACATATGTACCTAACTTCGCAATCTTTAATAAAATCCAGTGTCTTTTCATATAATTTTGGCTGAATCTCTAAATAGGTTAGATTTATTGGTGGATTATCAAACAATTTTACCTCGCTTATCTCTGAATTGGGTAATTGACCAAACTCCTCTATCTTTGCAAAGAATAGCCTTCCTTTTCCACTAACAGCAGCATATTTCATCGAGTAGTCGCAAATGGGAATTAATTCATAATCAATAACCCCAGTTTCTTCAAATAGCTCCCTTTTAGCAGTTTCCTCGATTGTTTCTCCTGGTTCCCTATGACCACCAGCAATTTCCCACGATGTTCGCTCCTTATGTCTAACATAAACCCACTTTCCTTTATGAACAGCACTTATTACTGCAAATTTTAACTCATCCTCATTTATAGAACCTAAATCATAAAACTGTATCTCCAACATCTCACCTCACTGATTCGTATGCATAGTCTTTCTATAAAATTTCTTAATAACCTTCTCATATTTCTCTATTAAATCGCAATCCCAATGGAAATGGCCTCTGCTCAAACGGTTACTCTTCCAATGTTTGCTTCAATATGTACTGCCGACCTTTCTTATCCTAAGGCATCTTTTATTTTAAGAAACTCTATGTTCAAAAGTTCAACATGTCTAATTCCAGCCCAAAATTGAAAGAATGTGCTCAACATGATAAATAATAATTAACCCTAAAATCAGAAAGATAAGTGTGGTAATATACTGCTTTGAGTTCTTAATGTATATCCACTCCAAAAGGGATTCAGAACCCGATGAAAGAATAAGAAATACTATCCAAAACCACTTTATGCTGATAATACTATTAATAATAAACGGGAAAGAGCATAAACAAATACCTACAATAATACCTCTTCTCCATCGATCAACATTCTTAGCAGTTGTTTCTGAAAGCTTTATCCTTTGTACACCAAACAATTTATTTAATACTTTTTCTAATAAGAATGCCAAAATAATAAGGACAATTAGAAACACAAAAAATTTCACCTTCTCCCCCCTTTGTTCTTATTATGTCATAAAATTTCCAATTGTCTTATCAAATTATTTTGCTACTTGTAAAAATGGTACCGCCTTCCCTTCAAATTTGTACACTAATACATTTTTGTAATTAAAAAGCCCCTGATTTTTCTACTAAGCAGAAAATCTGGGGGGGTTATCAAGTTCTATAGTTTTTGAGTTTTAATTTCCAAATAATGCACTTTAAACTAAAGCTCACGGTAGTCCAACAACGATTTAGTCATAACACATCTTTTCAATATTATTAAGTTCTACCTTTTCTTCTTTTTTCGATAATCATTAATATTGCTTACTCATTATAAAAATATTGTGAAGTAAACTATTTATTATGTAAGATAGCTTAATAATCTATCCAAAGAATTGATTTCGGCATATGGTTTTATTTCGGTATTATTCTTGACCCTATGAGGATTGAACCATATGCCTTTTATATTTGCATTTTGACAGCCTCCAATATCCTTTTCCAGGTCATCGCCAACGAATAATGCGGCTTCCGGCTGCACATTAAGCTTATTTAATGCTAATTCAAATATGCGTTTGTCAGGTTTACTAATTCCCACTTCTTCAGAAATTATTATTTTATCAAAACAACTATTTAATTGAGTATTAATAATTTTAGCCTTTTGCCTCTGTGTGGAGCCGTTTGTTATAATAGCCACTTTAACTTGCTTCTTTATAGCATTTACGATATTTATAGTATTCGGGTTTGCAGAAAAACACTGAGGAAAATGATTATTCCAAAAGTCTTGAATGTCATTGTGCGGCAATCTATATTTTGGTGGAAATTCATCAAAGAATGATTCCAAAACTTTTGTTTTATCACTACAGCCGTAGCCTTTGTTATCATATTCCTTGAATTTCCGCAGCATCTCTGTTTTCACTGAATGTTTAACATTCACATAACACTTTTCTAAAATTATTAAAAACAGTTTATCTACTGCCTTATCCCTATTAAGCAAGGTATCATCTAAATCGAATATCATTGCTTTATAATCTTCCAAATACCTTCCCAGCCTTTCTCTCATTTTATTAGAAATTACCATCTCTAACTCTTACGCCATATTATGAAATATATATATGATCTCTATCGTAAATACATTTAATTCCTCATTCCCTAACGCTCACCTTTAGTGAATCGAAGTTTGTCTTATTCCAGGAATACTTTATCTCCATCATTTACCTTGCCGCTAACTTCAACCTTAGCCCAAACTCCAAACGATGCATCGTGATTATTAACCAAGTTTCGAAGGACTCTATTGTCCTGGTTTAGTTCTTCTTGAGAATTGTTCACCATAACACATCTTTCGAGTGGAGCAACAACTTTAAGGATAACATTGGGGCCGACTTTGATTAGTCGATCCACCCAATCTTTTTCGAGGGATCCTGTTAGTTCTGTATCAATTAAAAAGTTTGCTCGAAAACGCCGAGGGTCTACTGGCTCTCCTAGCTCCTGGCTCAATATGCGTAACGAAGAGGTGGTAATAATACTAATTGGACCCTCATCAAAATGAGATATCGATTCTTCTCTTGTCAAAGTTACTGGAAATCCGAGCAGCTTAGTCAATGTCTCATTGACAGCAACATCGTCACCCCGATATTCTGTTCCATCAGGCATAGTTAGAATTGGGGCAGTTCCCTCATATCTTGCTTTATACTTAAACAAACCATCCATTTGTTGAAAACGACGTGTTGTTTTCCCACTGCCAAACTTTCCGTTCATGTCTTTTATTGCCCACAGACGATCTCCAAAGAGACCTCTCTTGTCAATTGAAATGGATGATAAAGACTCTCCTAAAATTGATTTTACAGGAAACCGGCGGATATCCTTAATTGTCCCTACAAATTCAGTATTATTACCCAACGTTTAACCCCCAGATTTATACTAACTTTTAAATAAAAAAATTCGCCAACAAAGGGAAAATACCTCTTAATCACAGTGTTTTTATTATGGAAGGTTTCTAACTAATCATCAAATCCTTAAGATATTCAATTAAAACTAACTGATTCTTTATCCACCCTATACTAATGTGAATGGCTCAATGTGATCCTTATTTATTTTATCTATATAATCGATAACGACTTATAGTTATTTCCGATATATAACAGATTTGTGATAAATGTCATTCAAACTTTTTAGTTAAAGTGATATTAATTAGTTGCTTATCAATAAGAACTAGAAAGGAAGTTTATATGAGTAATAGCAAAACTGTTATTTTAAATTATGGAGCTTTATGTATTGCTATGAATGTTGTATTAGGAACGATCATTTCAGCAATGAAAATTCCGCTTTTATTTCTTGATACAATCGGAACAGTCTTAATGGCCGTTATATTTGGGCCTTGGTGGGGTGCTTTAACCGGTTTGTTAACGAATGTTGTTTTGGGAGTTACAACAAGCCCAACAGCTTTCTTTTTCGGATTAGTTAATGTCGCAATTGCAATTGTAGTTGGATTCATGGCAAGAAAATTCTATTTCACTAAATGGTATATTGCACTTATAACAGGTATTCTCCTTTCTATTATTGCACCACTTATAGGAACCCCTATTGCTGTAGCTGTCTTTGGCGGTTTAGATGGAAGCGGCATGGATGTTATTGTTTTATGGATGAGAACTGCTGGTGAAAGCATTTTTGCCTCTACCTTTATATCAAGAATCACCGGGAACTTTGTTGATAAAATTATTACTTGTTTATTAGTCATGTTTATCATTGGCAAATTACCAATGTTCAAAAAAATATATAAGGGCAAACACCGCCATGCAGCGTAATAAAAAAATTCTGCTCGTATCCCATTGCATTCTTAATCAAAACACGGTCATAGAAGGGGAAGCAAGGAGTTTTGGTGCGATCCCTACGGCATTAGATTGGATTCAAAAGGAAGGACTAGGGGTTATACAGCTGCCTTGTCCAGAATTCACATTTTTAGGATTAGAGCGTCCATCTATGACCTATGAGGAATATGATAATAAAGAATATCGTCAGCACTGTCGAAATATTTTACTGCCAGTCCTTGAACAATTGACGGAATACATAAAATGCGGATATCAAATCACTGGTATTCTCGGCATTCAAAGCAGTCCATCCTGTGATATGACCAGGGGGATCTTTATAGAAGAATTAAAAAAGCTCTTTATCGAACATCAGATAGCTATTACTACCGAATGGTTCCTGCCAGATCATAAGAATCCTATCTTTAATAGTAAGGAGAATTATATTAAGAGGAACTAGCCTCTAATAGCTTTTGCAGTACGGTTTATCTTCAGATGCACCCACCTAATATTTCCATTAGGTAGAATGGGCTCGTAGTCGTCTATTTAAAATAAAAAAGGAATCGAACATACCTTACAAACCTGTTTATTATTAAGGCTGTTTTCTAAAAGATTGTTGTTTTTAGAGAAATTTTCCGTTTACCAAAAAGACTAGTTGATTGGAGCGGAAGGTGCGAGACTCCTGCGGAAGGAGTGGGACAGGTGAGACCCCACAGGAGCGTTAGCGACGAGGAGGTTCAGCGCCCACCCCGCGGAAAGCGAGCATCCTGGAGCGCAAATCAACTTCTACCCAATTATATTAAAAGCAACAAAGTTTGCGAAAAGAGCCATAATTAAAAAGGAATCCATTTTATTCAAGATTGATGAAAATGGATTCTTCTACTTATATCAACCACCAATCTTGCCCTATTCTTGAATAAGTTATTGTATATTCAAATAAGACAGTGAAACGAGTTTATAATATTTAAAAATAACAAACTGATTTTCCCCTTTTTAATTTATCCTATAAAAGGGAGGGATAACTTTGAGTCAAATAATATATCTGTTTCGTCATGGAGAGACGGTTTTTAATACAAAAGGCCGGTATCAAGGGGAGTTAGATTCTCCATTAACTGACAATGGGATAGCTCAAGTCAAGCAAAATGCCAAATTATTAAAAAGTGTTATTGGAGATCCAAATGATTGGAGAATTGTTTCAAGTCCACTGGGAAGAGCTTTACAAAGTACTAAAATTATCTGTGAAACAATAGGTTGTGATTTTAGAAAAGTAGAAAAGGATAATCGCTTAAGTGAAGTTGCTGTAGGTTCATGGGCTGGATTAACAACAAATGAAATTGAGCGATCATGGCCAAATCTTGTTAATAACACAGATTTATATAGCTGGTATTTTAATTCCCCTGATGGTGAAAGTTATGAAACTGTTGTGAACCGGTTATCTGAATGGCTTAAAAATATAAAAAGTGAACCTAAAGTGATTGCAGTTTCACATGGACTAACTGGAAGAATATTGCGTGGGCTCTATAGTGAAATGGAAAAAGATGATGCGCTAAAATTAGACGTATCTCACGAAGGATTCTTTAAATTATCAGAAAAGGAAATTCAAAAAATCAGCTTAGATTTCGATGATTTTTATTAAGGTCCATTGTTTTTTTGTTGTAATCGAACAATAACAGCGAACTAACTCTGTTGAAGGTTGTTGGGCAAAAAGGAAATTACCTAAAGCCAAGTCTTTACATAAAGAAAGGGCGTAATGCTTGCTGCAGAATTGCGCCCTTAAATTGTGTCGTTTCGATAAGATTTTACGGGCTATCTAACCATTTTGTCCCTCAGATTAAAAATAACAATTGCCTCCTGCATGGCCACAATGAGAGTACTTATTTGCATTAAGATGCCATTTGCTGGCGTCTTTCGTAATTTGCAGCGGGATCCAGCTTAACTATTCTTCATTCAGATGCAGGATGTACAACATTATGAGATACTCCATTTTCCTGACCCTATTCCTAATCATTCCTTGTTATCAAGACTTCCTATCTATTAATTTCACCCTTCATCATTGTTCTTTTAGCTTTCTTAATAATTCTCTCTGTAGCATTCGTATTTGAGGCTTTTTCCCAATCTTCACATAAGCTGAGCACCCATTCTGGCTGGGTTTTACTCGCATCATTTAACCAGTTTCCAACTGAATCTTGAACATACTTGGAAGGATCTGACTTAAGTAAATTTAGTATAGATTGTGCTTTGTAGGGTTCTTGTTTTAATATTTCAATATGTTTTGTCCATACCCCACGAGGACGTATAGCCTCTATACTGAACCTACGAATATTTTCATTTTCACTTTTAGCCCATTCTGTTAACAGTTCCACACTTTTCTCTATGTCTTGTGAGAGATCTTCTCTAATAGACATCCAAGCAATTTCTCGTACACCAAAATGATGCTCTGCCGCAAATGGCTGAATATACGATAGCTTTGCTTCTAATGAAATGTTACGGCTTTTATTCATAAATGCCGCCCAGCAACGGACACTATCTGATACATGATTGGCACATTTTTCCGTTAACATTTCCTTTTCATTTGTACTTTCTTCAAGCATAACTTGGTCTAGTAATTCACCGATTAAACGTATCGCCTTCATCCCAGATTCAGCATTCTGTTTCTCAATTTCAGATATGATAATTTCCAGCTTTTCTTCTAAACCCATTGAGGGCAAAATATGTTTAATTAGTGAAATATGATTAACAGCTAGCCACTCAGTTAGATTAACACTCTCTATCCTTCCTTGATTCAATAACTTGAAAACCTCTTCAGGGATTTCGCTAGCCTTTCTTGCTCCTTTTCTATTCAAAATGTCTTCCCTTACCACCATTTTGCATTTTCTCTCCTTAATATTCACGTATATAATTCTCTCGTATTTATAACACTGTCATATTCTTTATGTTTATGGTTCAAGTATTTTATAAGATATTCTCTATTCATACCATTTACTTCTTTCTTAATCGTTCTCTCTTTAGCTGCTTCTGCTTGTAGAAAAAATCTAGGAAAACTGAACCTCTTTTGTTTCCTTAAGAGTAGCAAAAGCATTCCCCAGCACCTCATTGTGATGATCGATAATTTGTTGGGCACTTAAGGCAGAGGAGTCCCATGTCCGATGAGCATCTTTGACAAGCGTAACATTATAGCCAAGACTATATGCACGCCGACTCGTGGTATCTACACAATACTCCGTCTGATTTCCGGCAACAACAAGATTTTTGATTTGTTCTGTTTGAAGTTTTTCATGAAGCTCGGTTTCATGAAAGGAGTCAGGCGTATGTTTCTGGATTACAACCTCACCCACATTTGGAGCAATTGAAGAATGGATCTCCCATGCAGAAGTTCCACTTTTGAATTCTTCATCATTATGTTGAACAAAAAAAACAGGGATGTTTACAGTACGTGCCCTATTAATTAAATCTTGAAGATTTTTGAGAAGCTGTTCTCCATCATATATGGGGTTGGATTCGTGAAACATGGCATTTTGAACATCTATAATCAACAAAGCAGTCTTTTGCATTGATAAACCTCCCTGGAAATATGCTACTGAGAGAATTCTACATTCTGCATAAAAAACCTCCCAATTATTCTGAGATCCCCCTTTTAAATTACTAACCTGCCTTTTAGGCAAGAAGCAATAGAATGCACTGCAATCTATAATTTCTTAAATTTATGAACTTGCTAAAAACAATAAGTTTAGGCAAAAGATACTTTAACTCAATGGATAGATGTGGCGAAATCACAAAAGAGGTGTTGACCTCAATGGCCATACACCTCTCTTAAATGAACTATTTTCTATCTAATAATATCCCTAAAAATTTAATGTTGGAATCAAAACCTGGTACTGATTGAAATTCCTCAACTGATTTTGCTAACGCTGCAACCATATCATTATAAGGAATTCCTGTATCCTCGCTAATTGCGATATGAGCCCATTAATATAGGAAGGAATCCGCTTCTTTATCGCAATGAGAAAAAGCTGTCGCAATGACAACCTTGTTTTCAACTCTTGGACACGGTCCTGCAACCTCTGTTGAAGATACATTTGTTTTTTAACAATAGTAGTCCGTTTAATTTTCCCTTTAGGCCGAAATGAACCGATTCTCATTTCACAAAAATAATTGTACAAACTATTTGTTTTGGGCCTGCATGAGTTCATATATTTTTCGAGCGGTGTTGACATTTCTTACTGTAACTTGTTTGTATATCTTTGATCCAATGATCTTACTCATTCCGCCTTTCGTTACATTTTTCTTGTCAACTGACCATAGAATTGCGCCGGGAACATATTTTACTGTGTCAATAGTAGGTTTGATTATTAAACTCTCGAGTACAGATTCATCATCGATTTCATCCCATAAAAACATAACATCACTTTTCATGTCTTTATCATTTTTCCATGTGTCTGGAATTGCGTTAACGATGCCTCTGACATCATCGATACTGCGAACTACTACTTTAATTTGTAAGTCGAAATCATTATGTATCGCTTTTTCTAAAATCTGCGAGAGGTCCGTTTTTGATAATCCATTGTATGAAAAAATAATATTGCCTGTATTGATGTATGTTACTACATCGTTCATCCCAGCTTGTTCAAACGTTTGTTTTAGCAGCTTCATGTTAATCTTATTATTTCCACCCACATTAATCCCCCGAAGAAGTGCAATATAAACCATAAGCATCCTCCTATCCGCTTTTTTCCTATTCCTTCATTATATCTTATTAACTATTCCTGTTATCCCCCCGCTCTATTCGCTAATAAAAATTATGGAGGATAAAAGTTTTGTCCTTTTAAACATAAATTCTAATTATTTATTTTTCAACTATTTTTAATAGTATTAATTTCCAAAAAAACATTTATAATATAGCCAGGCACCCGCCGTGGGCAGATGCCTAAAACATTGAGGTTGAAGAGGAGGCAAATAAAATGCAAACTTCAAAAATAATTACAGTAGAAACAACCGTTCAAGCACCGTTAGAAAAGGTGTGGAAGTATTGGACAGAGCCCGAACATATAACAAAATGGAACAATGCTTCAGATGATTGGCATACACCATTTGCTGAAAACGATCTAAGAGCAGGCGGAAAATTCGTTTCTAGAATGGAAGCAAAAGATGGCAGTGCTGGTTTCGATTTTGGCGGGATCTATGATGAAGTAAATTTGCATGAGGTGATTGCATATACCATGGGTGATAGAAGAAAAGTAAGAATTACTTTTAGTGGCCAAGAAAACGAAACGAAAGTAATTGAAACTTTTGACGCTGATCCGACAAACCCAATTGAATTTCAGCAGCAAGGATGGCAGGCGATTTTAAATCATTTCAAACAATATGTTGAGCAAACAAACGATTAAAACAGCTGCTTCTATTCTCCTTTTATAAGTTATTAAAACCAAAAGTGGCGTATCTGTGGATATAAAATAACAACAGACTTCGCCACTTTTCCCTTTACCTTACTAACATGATTCACAAAATCAGGGTCAAAAAACCTCTTTACTGAAAAAAACAGCTCCCTTTCTTCCTTAAACATATCAGCACCGTTAGCTTTAGGAAAAGTCCACCCACAATGTCAGCTTTGATCTTTAACTATCGCAGCACTATTGTTAGTAGTATATTTACTGAATGCTGCTCCTAAGTAAAAATGCATCGCCTAGCAAACTTTATTTCATTTCAATTATTTTTACTTCAAAGATGCTTAACAAGGATACTATAATTATTATTGATAATACCCAAGCCAACAAAGGTTTTTTGTAATGAATAGGCAAGATAAAGAAGATAATCCCTGTTAATAGCACAGACCACCAAATATTCCAGCCATTATGGTATGTAATAAACCCAAACTTACTGTTAAAGTATTCTGCACATATGTATATTCCTGCCCATAACAAAAACCATAGTGAACGTTTTTTCCATCCTATGGGGAACCTGCCTACGTATATTAATACGGTTGCAGAGTAGGATACGACCATAGCTAAAACTGTAATCGTTGTATGATTAGGCAAGAATATATCGTGAAATAACCACATGGATTGTTTATAGAGTAGAAAATTATATAAAAAATCTCCAATGATGAAGAAAAGAATTGTCGGATAATATTGTTTCCAATTCCTCCAGTCCCCCCATTTAAACCCTGCTATCATATAGAGAATATTAATTAAAATATACATAAGACCAATCCTTTAAAATGAGTATTACTATCCTTCCCTCCATTACTAAAATTATTTAAATGAGCTGATTAGCCTTATTTTACAACTTGCTCACTTCACAAACTTCTATTACTAGAATCCCAAGTCCAAACTCATTTGATATTGTTATTGCACAATTTCGCCCTTATCATAAAGAAAGAGCGTAATCCTTGCATTGCAGAATTGCGCCCTTTAACGGAAATTTAATCAGATACAAGACTATAATTAGACTCGAGATATTACAGAAATATCACCCATATGGAACAAATCAAAGGATCCTTTAGATCAACTTCCCATATTTCAAGAACGGTCTGTTATTTTTTTGAAGCTATCCATGTTGCTGAACCCATAAGCTACTAAGAAAGTGGAAAGAAAAATAAAAAAGTCATATATCGTGGACCATCCTTTTGGATTATAAAAATCAATCATTGCAAAAAAATTCATCCCCCCGAATGCCGCGATTGCTGCAAATATTACGCCTTTTAAAAGCGGATTCATTTTTGGTTTAATTTGAATAACAAACATGATTGCAACAGGATCTAACGAAAAATGATAGGGGAGAAATAAAAGTGGGGCTATTGGCGAAAATTTCATCGGGTAAGACCATAGCCCATAAGACAAAGCTATAAGATCAATAATTAGTGACAAAATGATCGTTATAAAGCCTCCAATTAAAAGCCGGCCTGTACTTTCCTTATCTCTAAACAGAAACCAGATTATCCATGGAATAATAAATAATACGACCCCAAACCACCATTCCCACGTAAACATATACGCATTAATTACTGCTTCGGACAATAAATTATTCACTTCAATTAGCATTTCGTTCGCATTTTCAGTTTGTTTCATACCTTCTTCAAATGTCATTCTTCAACCCCACCATTTTGTATATCTTATGGTTATCTTTTGCAATTTATTTTCCTTCTATACTAATACCTGTTTTCCTTATTGATAAAGCAAAGCACACTTATAAAAGGGGGCAAAATGGATTGATCTGCAGCCAATGAAATCAAAAAAGAAGGAGAGAATCTAAAAAAGCAGATTCTCTCCTTTTCCTATAATCCTAGGCATCCCAGAGCTAATTCAAATACAAAATACATTGAAAAAATCATTATGATAAACGATCAACCTTTAGTACACGCATTGCATTTAGTACTGCAAGTAAGGTCACACCTACATCCGAAATAATTGCTTCCCACATGGTTGCAAGACCATATGCACCTAATATTAAGACAACACCTTTGATACAAAGGGAAAATATTATATTTTGCCAAACAATTCTACGGGTGCGTTTTGCGATTTTAATTGCTGTAACAATTTTTGAAGGCTCATCAGTCATAATGACAACATCCGCTGCTTCAATGGCTGCATCTGAACCTAGTCCCCCCATTGCTATACCAATATCCGCTCTTGCTAATACAGGTGTATCGTTAATCCCATCACCGACAAATATAAGCTTTTCATTTTTCTGCTTATAGCTATCAAGCCGCTCTACTTGCTCCACTTTTTCGTGCGGCAGCAATTCAGCATAAACTTCATCTAATCCTAATGTACTCCCAACTTTCTCTCCTACCCGTTTTGCATCACCTGTCAGCATAACTGTCTTTTTTATCCCTAATGCTTTTAATCCTTCAATTGCCTTTTTAGAGTCTTCCTTCACCACATCTGCAATAACAATAAATCCAGCATATTTTCCATTTACCGCCAGATGAACCATTGTTCCGATGACCTCTTCTTCTTTAAAAGCAATTCCTTCTTTTTTCATTAACTTTTTGTTTCCAGCTAGAATGGTTTTGCCGCCTGCTCTGATTTTTATTCCATGACCGGCGATTTCATCATACTGGTCAATTTCTTCCTTATTTATTTCTTTTCCATATGCCGTTAAAATAGATTGAGCAATGGGATGATTCGAATAGCTTTCGGCAAGGGCTGCATATTCCAACAAGCTTTCCTTCGTTATATCCCCCTTGGGAGAAATGTCTGTCACTTTAAAAACGCCTTTTGTTAATGTTCCTGTTTTATCAAATACTACATATTTTACATTATTTAATGCTTCTAAATAATTGCTGCCTTTTACGAGAATCCCGCTTCTGGATGCACCGCCAATGCCGCCAAAGAATCCAAGAGGGATAGAAACTACCAATGCACACGGACAAGAGATAACTAAGAAAACAAGTGCTCGATACAACCAGTCAGAAAATAGTGCACCTTCTATTACTAGTGGAGGAATGATTGCAAGCATCGCCGCAATAATAACCACAACAGGAGTGTAATAACGGGCAAATTTGGTAATAAAGTTTTCTGTCGGCGCTTTACGGCTGCTAGCATTTTGGACTAAGTCTAGAATTTTGGCTACAGTCGACTCACTATATTCTTTAGTGACCTGAATAGACAAAACACCGTTTGAATTCACAAAGCCGCTTAAAACTTCGCTGCCTGCTTCCACTTCTCTTGGAACTGATTCACCTGTTAAAGCCGATGTATCAACCATAGAGTTTCC
This sequence comes from Cytobacillus praedii, assembly GCF_001439605.1. Taxonomy (GTDB): domain Bacteria; phylum Bacillota; class Bacilli; order Bacillales; family Cytobacillaceae; genus Cytobacillus; species Cytobacillus praedii. The sequence continues at coordinate 106,652 of NZ_LMBX01000008.1, read as the reverse complement.
TTCAATAACCATCCCATCAAGCGGTATTTTCTCCCCAGGTTTTACAATAATAAGATCTCCGACATGAACTTCCTCTGGTGATACTTTCTTCATTTCATTCCCAACTTTTAAGGTCGCATACTCTGGGCGGATATCCATTAACTCACTAATTGATTTCCGTGAACGATTAACGGCAATGCTTTGAAATAATTCACCAACCTGGTAAAATAGCATAACTGCAATTCCTTCAGGATATTGCCCGATAGCAAATGCACCGATTGTTGCAATGGACATTAAGAAATTTTCATCAAATAATTGACCGCGTACAATATTCTTCCCTGCTCTTAAAAGAATATCTCCGCCAATAATTAAGTAAGCGATTAAAAATAAAGGAAGCTCAACAGAAAAGCCAAGATCAAAAATTAATGCGATTGCTCCTAAAAGGAATCCTGCTGAAAGTCTAATAATCAGCTTCTTCATGCCGAAGCTTTCTTTTTCATTGGATATTGAGTGCTGCTCAAGTTCAACCTCAATGTTTGGTTCAATCTTTGGAATGCTAATGGATACTTCACTTACAATTTTTTGAAGTACATTTTCGTTTGGAGCTTCAATCATAAGCTTTTTTGAAACAAAATCTACAGATGCTGCAGTCACACCGTCGATGCTATTTACATGTTTTTCAACTTTTGCTGCACAGTTTGCGCAATCAAGACCTTTTAAATATACTATCTGTTTTGCCCCAGAACTATTTGCTTTATCATTAATCCGGATATCTGGTTCCAATTTATTAATTAACTGCTTTGCCTCATCGACAATTGACTCGTTTTTTGTACTTGCAGTTTCCATTATTAATGTTTTTGTTACAAAATTAACTGAACATGCCTCAACTCCGTTAATTCTCTTTACATTGTTTTCAATTTTAGCTGCACATGAGGCACAATCTAGACCTTCAAGTACAAGTTCTTTTCTTGCTGCTTTTGCTCCCATCTCATCACCTGGATTTCTTGATATTTGTTATTTCCCAAATATGTTTAAGTATAAAGCTACATATATGAACATTTGCACATATATAATTCATTAATATGCTTCTTCGCCACGATGTGTACCTTAGGAGTAAATACTTTTATAAGAAAATATGAATATGTGCTCATATAACAATTATAAGCTAGGCCTAGATTTCTGTCAATTTCAAATTTTTACACCCTTATTTGCATAAATAAATGAACATAAAAAAAGAAGCTTGTAAATATAAGCTCCCACAATAAATATTAATGATGTCTGGCATGGTCAATCGTTTCTTTTAGAATATCCATTACATGATCATCATCACATGAATAGATCATGGTAGTCCCTTCACGGCGGTATTTAACTAGCCGCAGGTTTTTTAAAAATCTCAATTGGTGCGAAACAGTAGATTGAAGCAGGTGCAAGTTTTCAGCGATCTCATTTACAGAATGCTGTTTTTGAGATAATAAATATAGAATTCTAATTCTTGTTGGGTCTGATAAAGCCTTAAAGGTTTGCGACACAATAAACAGCGTTTCTTCGTCCAAAGAATTTATTTGCTTATTTAGCTTACTCACATCTTGTTCTTCATTATGTTTCATAAGTCACCTCGAATTAAATCATTCTTATTCATTATTATAACATGGAAAACCGGCCTGCAAATTAGACAGGTCGGTTCCTAAATCAAAATGGTATTAGGAATACAGCAGATCATGCACATTTCCCGCTTGATAATAAAGAAAAAGAGTCATAGAATTTAGTCTCCCTTTCACTCAATTACTTATGCAGCCATTTTATTAAAGTAACTAATTTAAAAAAGGGCAGATGAACATAGTAGTCATCTGCCCTTCTTTATTAGTTTTTTCTCTTTTTATAGATGATCGCAGCTAAAACCAGTACAAGTAAAAACGCTTGTCCAATCATTGTTTCTGCTGTTGGATAAAAACCAATCATACTGATAACTGGCAACCCATCTACAATTGTTGTTGAAATTGTACCCCTTAACTGCAGCGTATGCAGGCTGGCACCAATAATTTTAAAGGCAAGTACGTAAATTAACACTGTTGCCACTGCAAAGAATTTATGAATTGGAATTTTTCCACTTGCTTTAACTAACACGAAGGCTAAAATAGCTAATATCAAAAATGCCACTAGAATACCTAACATAAATTGTAATGTCTCCATTTTTGGAGCAATTCCCGCATAGAATATAAGTGTTTCTGCCCCTTCACGGAAGACAGATAAAAAGCTTACTGTTGCCATGGCAAGCACGGAGCCATTTGAGATTGCACTCCCCAATTGTTTGGAGATATAGCGATTCCAGCTGGCCACACTTGATTTACTATGAAGCCAAATACCAACGCCAATCATCATAGCGGCAGCAAGTAAACCAATATAGCCTTCCATTAGCTCTCGACTCGTATCAATTGTTGCTGAGCGAAAAATTGTCGACATTAAAATAGCTGCTACAGCTGATAATAAACCCCCCGCCAATGCACCAATATAAATCCATTTACGCATACTCTTTTGCCCTGCTCTCTCTAAGAAGGAAGCTAAGGCTAAAATAATAAGCAGCGCCTCTAAGCCCTCTCGCAATAAAATGAGCGCTGCATCCCATAAAGTATAATCTGAGGCACCTTGAATCAGCTCTATTTCAGTGCGGAAAGTATTAAGCTTACTTTTAATAGCTTTGGCATCAACTTGAGACTTCAATAAATCACTAACAAGGATTGGCATGTCGCTTTCAATTCTTGTATACAGACTACCGTTACGGGTTGAAATGTCTATCTCTACACTTGGCCATATTTTAATGAATTCTCTAATTTTATCAGATGCACCCTTATAGTCGCCTGCGTCAATTAGACCTTTCGCCTCATCAATATAAGTAATTAATGTTGCTAAAGAATATTCTCCCTCTACAACTTGCGCTGTATCCTTCCCTGCCACAAAGTCCTGGATTGATTGTTTTAATTCTTCATATTGTGATTGCATTGAGTCTATATCTGGTTTTTCAGATGCAAGTGATATTCGTATAAAGGCCATTTGTGTTTCAATTTGGCCATACATGGCCATACTCTGTTCTCGCACTGGACGTTCAATTTTATTCCATTTTGTATTGAAATCCTTATAGGCAGATTCAATTGCAGCAATGTCACCACTTGCTAAGGCATCTTCAAAGGCTTTCATACTAGGCTTAAATTTAGTACCAAACTCAGCTCTCTGTGCGGCTTCATCCACTGGATTTTCTTGCTTCTCCAGTGCCAGTAATGCATTTGACAATGCTGAAAGAGCTTGTAGCCGATCCTCCTTGGACGATGCTTCCCTTGCTTGGGCAAGACTATCATTCACTTTATCCTTGGCTTCCTTATGTTCGGATGTGACGGAAGCCCAATCCTTGGAAAACTGTTCAAGTGCAAGCTTTGCTTCGGCATCTTTATCCTGCTTCGTATTAATAAGCGCATCACTGATAGAAATATATAAGTGACTGTAAGATTGCTCCGCCTGCACTGGTATAGCAAGTGTCAGGATTAAGCAAATCAAAATACTACAGCGCGTTAAAAAGTGCTTCACCTAAATAACTCCCCTTTTGTACACCAGGGAAGCAAGCAAACACCGCACTGCCTCGATGGGTAACGTACTCATTCATTTTATCCAATCGCCCTAAACTATTTTGTACAGTCGTAAATTGAGCTGGATCTTTTTGAAAAGAAATGAATATTAGACCCGCGTCATGTGCCCCAGTATTCGACATCACACCTGATGCATAAGAATATGAGCGCCGTAAAATACGCGCACCCGATTTACGTGCCAAGTGTACATGTGACGTATCTGGCATAATATAGTCACCATTACTGTCCTTCGCCTCTACATCGAAATCATCAAATTCCTTTGTTTTCCCAAATGGAGCCCCGCTATCCCGATAGCGTCCAAATGTTGCTTCCTGGTCCTTTAAAGATGTACGATCCCATGTTTCAAGATGCATTTGAATTTTGCGTGCAACTAAATACGTGCCACCCTTGAGCCATCCTTTATCGACCCAGACAACTTTATTTAAATCTTTTTCATCTGTAATAGCAGGGTTCACCGTACCATCCTTGAACGCAAATAAGTTAAGCGGTGTTCCGCCACCAGCAGGAAACGAGTTAAAACCTGCCTGTGACCATTTAATCTGTACCTTACCTGAGGCTGCTCGAACTAAATTGCGCACAGCATGGAACGCTACCTGTGGATCATCCGCACAAGCTTGAATACATAAATCGCCACCTGTAAACTCCTTTTGCAGCTGATCTTTCGGGAAATGTGGCAAGTCCTCTAATTCCGCAGGCTTCAAATGCTGAATACTAAGCTTATCAAACAAAGAGGGTCCTACTCCGATCGTAATAGTTAAATTTGAAGCATCCAAGCCTACTGCCTCACCTGTATCACCTGTTGGAATTCTGGTGTTCGTTGTTAAATCGACCATTAATTCACCATTCATTAAGCGTACAACGAGAGGTGTCCATTGTTTGAATAACTCTTGCAGGTCATTCTTAGTTGAAAATAAAACATCCAAAGATGCAAAATAGATATTTGTTTGGACCGGGGTAGTGATTCCCGATTGATGCTTGCCATAGAAATTTGCTTTATTGCTTGCTGTAGTGCTGTCTGCAACAGGCTCAGATACATCATAGCCCATTGCCTTCATGACACCGCCTAAGCCGGAGGCACCAATTGCTGCACCAGCTGCACCGATGCCTGTCAGCTTTAACATATCACGTCTAGAGATTTTTTTTATACTTCTTTTTTCATCATTTGGCGCTATCATTTATGCTCACTCCAAAATAATACCCATTTGGCTTAATGGTTCTCCAAGTTGATTAACAGCTGCTGCAAGTGCTTTCGTGTGGTCCTCTGTTAATTCTTCATAGGACACATAGCCGCCATCAGCTGTAGCATGCTGTGCTAATAAATCATCCACTGCTTTGAATTTTTCATCAAGAGTTGTTACTAGTCCTTGATCTTTCGCTTCTAATTTTGAACGTAAAATTTCAAAGATTTTTTCTGCGCCTTCAATATTTGCTTTAAAATCATAAAGGTCCGTATGTGAATAAATTTCCTCTTCACCTGTAATTTTTGAGGTGGATACTTCATTTAATAAATCCACAGCACCGGTGATCATTAAATCCGGTGTCACTTCAACTGTTTGCACAAGTGCATGTAATTCCTTCGCATCGGCAAGAAGTTGATCTGCTACAGCCTCATAGCCCTTCGTTGTATTTTCTACCCACAATGCATGTTCAAGCTTATGGTAGCCCGACCACTCTTCCTCGCCTTTCCCCTCTTCCTGAATATCTGCTAAACGACCGTCAATACGAGGATCAAGATCTCCAAAGCTTTCTGCAATGGGCTCTGAGCGTTCAAAATACATACGTGCTGGAGCATATGCTGCTTTCGCCCCTTCAATATCTCCCGCCTTAAATAGGTTGACGAATTCTTCTGTTTCTAATAAGAATTGGTCCATTTGCTCTAAAGCAAATTGTTGATAGGCTGATAGTTCCGTAGATAAATCAACCTCTTGTGCTGTTGTTTCTGTTTGCTCTTCTGTGGATTTTTTATCCTTTTTCGCTTCATCTGTATTCCCACAGCCAGCCATTAGAATGCCTCCTGCTACTAATACTGACAATAATGATATTTTTTTCATGCATGTTCCCGCTTCCGTAATAGTTTAATATTTCAATACCAATGATAATGATTATCAAAATCGATTACAAGCTTTTTTTTTGTGCTTTTATAGAGTACCATTTAGGATATTCCAGTTTAAAAATGGTAGATAAAGATATCAACAAGCCTGATGCTTTTTCATAGGCTCTGTTAAAGATAAATGTTTGATAATTACCGTAATCCATGCCTTATTAATGGCAGCACACCCTTTCATTAAAAAGAAAAAGGCAGTCCTCATTAAAGGAATGCCCGTTAATTTTAAAAAATATTATTTCTTATACAATCAATAAAAATAGATAAGTGATATATTAAGGCTCAACTAATGCTATAAGTCACAAAAAACATGCTTGAAAAATGATATTATTACGCTTCTGCTAGATTCCCTGTTTAAATGAACTTTTTTAAATCCAAGTGTTATTGCAGATCAAATTAAACAAAACAATTGATCTTACCGCAACTAAAAAATACAGATAGATAGCGTATTTATTGTAATTTTTTAAAACGCCCCATTAACTAGCTGTTTCATCGAGTTGAGTTTTGAAGAAAGCCCTATAAACCATTCTTCATCACCTGTTAATAATGCTATGTCTATTAGAAAAAGGATTTGTTCCTTGTTTACTACCTTAGAATCAGGGAGTTTTTTAACGTGTTGTCTTAACATTGAAATTGTTTTGCTTATTGTGTCATTGTTGTCACATTTAACAACAGTTACCTTAACAACTCCCCCTATGGGATCAAGTGATTCAATGTAACCAATAATTAATTCACCCTCCCTTGATTTTCCACGAACCCAATCTCCTACTTTTAAAACAGGATTATAATTTGACACCATTCTTTTCTCCTTCTTTAAAAAATTCAAGTATTAAAAGGACTTGAAATGCGATAAAACTGTAATGTTTTTTGTTACATTTAAACTTTATAAAAATCACGGCTATATAACAATTAAGCCGCTTATTGTTTTTGATTGATAAGATCAACTACATCTTTTATTGTATAGTTCTTTAAATAATCACCTAGATGTTCTTCAGCACCTAAAAAAATAGTAAAAAGGACTTTTTGCATATTCGAACCCACGATACACTGATTATTTGATTCAGGACACTTAGGCTGCAAAGCCCCTTCTGAGGTTAACTGATAAATATGCCAAAGATTTACTTCACTTAAGTCCAAAGAAAATATAAACCCTCCACCAGTCCCCTCTTTTGATTGGATAAATCTGTGTTTTTTTAATAAACTTAACACTTTGCGAATGCGTACTGGGTGAACACCTGCACTTTCTGAAATATCAATGCTTGTTGACATCCGATCTGGCTGTAAAGCTAGAAAAGCTAAACTATGAATGGCAAGTGTAAAATCACTGTTCATGTTTTTTCTCCTAAGATATAAATTGTTAATCCATTTTTACGTTGAAGTATTTTTCCCACAATACTAACATACTGTAACAATAAATGTTACTGGTAGGTTTATCCAAAGTTTGGATATATCAAAAATAATTCTTAACCAGAAAGAACTATCATTTATGCTTGCTTTTAAGTCCAAAAAAATTTAAAGATTCCATTGTTTCTTGACTTGTTCCTCCGCTAACTGTTTAATATTTGTCCAGATCGAATCTTTACTCACAATGACATTGGTTTGATAATTTCTATTTTTATAATTAACTGTAACAAATACTTGAATCATCTCCTGCCCCCTCCTTCCAAAAAACTTTTCTTTCAAAAAATGATGCTTATTAATTAGCCAATTTTTGATATTCAGTGTTCAAAAATGTTCGAATCCTACGTGGCAAAAATTTACGAATTTCTTCCTCGTTATAACCAACCTGTAATCTTTTTTCATCAAGGATAATTGGCCGACGTAACATTTGTGGGTGTTCAATTATTAAATGATAAAATTCATTAAGCGAAAGTGCCTCGATATTTATATTTAGTTCCTGAAATGTTTTGGATTTTGTGGAAATAATTTCGGTAACCCCTTCTTCAGTTATACGAAGAATCGATTTAAGCTCATCAACTGTAATAGGACTTGATAGAATGTTTCTTTCAATATAATCAATATGATGTTCCTCGAGCCAGGCTTTAGCTTTCCGGCATGAACCACAGCTTGGAGTTGTATATAAAATCACCATGTTATTACACTCTCCTTTAATATTTTTTTCAAATGTACAATGCCAGGCTGATTCAAGAATGAGATGATAAAATGTATCAAAAAAAAATTACAGTTTACAATCAAAATCACCTAATGTGATCTATTCGACAATGCTTAATTTTTCTTAACTTGAACTGTCTGTAACTACATTCTACAGACGATGGAAATACACCTGCATCACACACAATTCACTTTGAAAAACCCCTACTGTAATTATAAACTTTACAGTTATTTTAATCAACTGAAAAATACTGGATTGCACCTGCAACGTAACTAATGGTTCTTATCTTTTATGTGACCTTATCATTAATAAGAGCTTTTTCGAAAAAAGACCTGAATCCTTTATAACTTTGTACTGCGAATGTCATTACAACAACCGCCATATCATCAAAAACAGTACGTACTTAAAGCACGTACATTAACGACCATCCAAGTTTTTTTTGCAAAAGTTCTTGCCTGCCTTGTCTAGATTTACTTAAATAAAACTCATTATGCATAAAATTTGTTTCAAGTCAGCCATTACACGTAAGGTGCAGACACCAATAAATTCCTTTACAATGGAAGTATGGGAGTTTCTTTTAAAGCGGAATGATGTCTTTTCAAAAGTACTTAATTCTTAACTTTAAAACTATATTTACCTGAACAATTTTTAATAAATGGCTTAGACAGCATATTAAGGAGCTACATTTTATAAAGGGAATAAAATTACCATTTCAGCATTTCTAAAAAAACTATAAGGAAAAAGAGGTCAAGTGAAGATGGTATTGAAAAGGAATTTGTATTTAATTGGTTCTGTACTAGTTGGCTTGTATCTTGTGGTATTTGTATCGGGTATTTTTATTAACATGAACAGTTACCAAGCAGTTGACTATGCAATAGTTTTGGTTTTTCTGGTTTTTTTGGTCATACTTGAATCCTTTTTAATAAAAAAACTCCTATCCTATAACAATAACCAATCTCTTCATAGGGAAATAGAACTTAGAAGGGAAAGAAAAAAATTAACACCTGGTTCAATTGCTAGAATAAAAGAACTAGGTGCTGATGTATGTTTAAAGTTAAAACATGTGTCAGGTCTCCCAATTAATACGGGTACTAATACGTTCGTTTATAGATGTAGTGATAAGATTATTTTCGAAAGAAATGAGCACACTTTTGAATTAGAAATTGACAAAATTACAGATGTTTCAATCAAAACTAACGTACAAATCCACAAAGGATGGGTGCAAGGCAACCGCGATATATTTGCGAGAGAAAAGACTAGTAAGACCTATTCATATTTGCTGATTTCGCCTATGGAAATGGAAATGAAGTAAACTACATCACTTTTGATGTAACTAAGAATTCAGATAAAGCATCTATATTTGTAGGAATTTACGATTATCAGTCAAGAGAAAGAAATATTGTAAAGTTGTAACCATAATCACTTTGTTTGAGGTGACACCTCCCAACATAGAAATAGGTGAGAGGGATTCCTGCTGCTTTGGGTCAGGGCTTAGTTGACTGAGAACAGCTTTGTCTAAAGACAACTCGATCGTAATTCAATAAAGTTGTGCCTTTAATTGGCCATTTGCATTAAGAAAGACGTTTTTCTTGTTTCAGAAAAACGCCCTTTAACGGAATAACTAAAATAGAATTTTGCTAAAGACAAGCCTTACGCTACTTGAACTAAAGTACCCGCTAACCTTGAAATCAGTATATTTATTTCCCTCTATGGAATACATTTCCATCTACTCCGAATTTATCTCTAAATGCTGTTTTTTTGCTGTTGCATTTGAATTTATTTAAACAACGAAGTCTTCCAAAATAAAATAGTGGAGGGTTATTTGGCAGCTCAATTATACGATTTGTGAACAAATGATATAACCGCAAAGTGTAAACTGCTGACCACCTTGACCTTCTGCTCGAAAAATCCATTGATTAGGGGGAGAACCAACCGGTTGCATTTGAGTAAGTCTAACTTGATTACCGCCAGTAATAGAAAACCCAGCAGAGATCGCAATATTACTAGGTGGACAGGTAATTGTAATGGTCGCGACACCAGCTTGTGAAGTTACACATTGTGACACTATTTGAAAACCAGTTAATCCAGGTCCTTGTGGGCCTTGTGGGCCTTGTGGGCCTTGTGGGCCCTGTGGTCCTTCTGGGCCTTGCGGGCCTTGCGGGCCTTGT
>NZ_LMBX01000008.1:62354-96525 GCF_001439605.1 Cytobacillus praedii | reverse complement strand
GGGCCTTGCGGGCCTTGCGGGCCTTGCGGGCCTTCTGGGCCTTGCGGGCCTTGCGGGCCTTGCGGGCCTTCTGGGCCAGGAGGACAATTACACATGTGTCCGTGCGATTTTGGAATTGGAAACAGTGGACAGCATCCTCTAAACTGTGAATTAGAGGATTGAAGCCAGGAAGGAGGAATAATATAATGTTTCATTTTATCATCCTTTCTCAATTATCTATAAAATTATATATTCAAAGATAATTAAGATGCCTGGACAGTTTTATCAAAAATAATCACTGCTTCTCTAACAAAAGAAAAAATCTATTAACTACAATTAGAAACAAGCTATTAATAGATTTTGAATATCATGATTGGGATTTAGTCTTTGCTCAAAAAATGGTAGACAATCCACTCACCTAAAAATGGAAAGAAATGATCGAAAGCCTGTTGATAAAAAAACGGCATACTATATTGGCGGGACTATGTGAAAATCGAATTCCCAAAAAGATATCGTTCATTAGCAATTTTTCTGAAGGAAATAATTATTTTGTTGAAAATAAAAAGAAGAATGGATATAATAATTTTTAAAATATTCATAAAACGATGAACAGGAAAAGTAAGTCATTCCCTTTAACTAAAGAGAGCAATCGGCAGCTGGAAAGATTGTGTTAAATAATGATTGAAAGACACCTGTGAGTGATATCCTGAAAAAAGTAGGGATAGACGGTTTGCAACCGTTAATAAGCTTTGAGGTGGCTGCGAACGCAGCAATTAGGGTGGTACCGCGAGATAAGCTCTCGTCCCTGACAAATTGTCAGGGGCGGGAGTTTTTTTATTTAAAGGAGGTGAGTGTCCGTGGATGATGATGATGATGATAAAAAAAATCAAAAATTAAAAATTTTAGGAGGAACTGTCATGTATACAAATCTAAAACGTACACTCGCCAAAGAGTGTGTAAAAAAAGTTGGAGAAACAGTAAAAGTACAAGGTTGGGTTAAAAAAGTAAGACATCTTGGAAACATTAGCTTTTTAGTGATAAGAGATCGAACTGGTGAAATCCAATGTGTATTAGAAGGAGAACTTGCTGGGTTCATTGTAGAAACAGAAAGTGTTATAGAAGCTACTGGAGAAGTGGTTTCAACAAATCAAACATCACTTGGCGTTGAGCTGCTATCAAAATCTGTGAAAGTGATGAACAAAAATAGTTTGCTGCCTTTTGAGGTAAATAAAAAAGAAGTGAAGGCAGGACTTGAGAACCTTTTAAATCATCGGGTATTATCACTCCGTCATGAAAAAATAGCTTCGATTTTTAAAATAAAAGCAACCCTTGAAGAAGCATTTCGTGAATATTTAACAGGCCTGGGATTCATTAGAATTTTTACACCGAAAATTGTTTCTCAAGGTGCAGAGGGTGGAGCCAATGTTTTTACATTGAATTATTTTGGGAAAGAAGCATTTCTTGCACAATCTCCCCAATTTTATAAACAGATGATGGTGGCTTCAGGTCTTGAGTGTGTATTTGAAATTGGAGCTGTTTACAGGGCAGAAGAACACAACTCCTCAAGACATTTAAATGAATATATTTCTTTGGATGTTGAATTGGGTTTTATTGAAGGCTTTGAAGAATTAATGGAACTTGAAACTGAAGTTTTAAAATATATGTTTGAAAAAGTAAAAGAAAAAAATAAAAATGAGTTAAACCTTTTGAAAATTGAGGTACCAAATATCATGGAAATTCCAAAACTAACAGTACATGAAGCAAGTGAAATTCTAAAGAAGCGTTATAAAAAAGAAATGTCTGAAGGTGACCTAAATTCTGAAGGCGAAAAACTTATTGCAAATTATATAAAAGAAACAACGGGGAGTGATTTTGTCTTTATTACAGAGTACCCGAGAGAAAGTAGACCTATGTATACGATGCCTTCGGAAAACGGATTAACTAAGTCATTTGATCTCTTATATAAAGGTCTAGAAATAACTTCTGGAGGTGAACGAATTCACGAATATGAAATGCTTGCAGCATCTTTCAGAGAAAAAGGACTTAACGAGGAAAACTTCGAAAATTATTTAAACACGTTCAAATACGGTGTTCCGCCGCACGGAGGTTTCGCTATTGGACTGGAACGTTTAACTGCTAAACTCCTTGGATTAATGAACGTTCGAGAGGCAAGTGCTTTTCCTCGTGACATCAATAGGTTAACACCATAAATGGACTATTATGCTGTTTATTATAGCCTGTTCAGTAATAATTAGGCCCACTTCATATAGTGGGTTTTCTTATTTTTATAACAAGTTTCCCTACTTTCTCCCCCGTTACTAAAATAAAGTAACAGATATTCGTTAAATTGCTCTAAGTGAAACAAGTCAAATAAAGAAGCCCTTCCATTAGGGGAATCGTCTTGAAAATAGACTTAGCGTTGTAAATCCGCATTTTCATGAACCCCCCCAATTCCTGCTGCTGAATTGCGCCCTATTTTTTATGGAATACAAGAGGAAATTCTATTGGCTGGTTAACGGAAAAAAACTCAGTTATTTTTGAAGAAGTTCAATGTTTCTCTAAATGTATTTCGAGCTAATTCTTCATTGTATTTAGAAGAGTATGGATCACTAAATCCGTGCTTCCCCCTACAAATACGTGCATCGATATTTGCTTTATCAATTGTTGAAACTAATTCATTAACATTAAATGATTTTTCCTTATCCGGAAAAAATAACAATACCGGACAATTTGGATTTATATTTACATAGTCCCTTATCCGTGAACCATAGTATCCAACAATACCATCAACACATTCTTCCTCACAACACAGCCAAGCAACCGTTGCCCCTACACTAAATCCAATAATAAATATTTTTGAATACTCATCTTTACTTTCTAATAAGATACTTTTTATTTTATGTAATCCGTTAGAGAAACCTACATTATCCATAAAATTTTGGTAAGCTTTTTCCTCTTGCGAATAATCAAAGGGGAAATCCTGTTGTAATAAATCTGGGCAAATAATATCAAAATTTTCTTCTGAAAGTAATTCACATACATCCACCATATGTTGGTTAATTCCATATATTTCGTGAACGACTATAATTAGTTTATCGGAATTTTTGTTTATTTTAAGCACCCTATTCACCCCATAAATGATATCCACATTGTTAATAATTATATCATTTCAACCTGTCCGTTAATGAGCATTCCCCCATATATCTTCTTTTCTTATTCAAAAAATGGCCCATTACATAAAGAAAAGGCGTCATTCCTGTTGCAGAATTACGCTGTTCGCGGAATAATATAAAAGAATCAATACAGCCCTCTATCTATTTTTATTGTATTAATGCTCCCCTCGATAGTTCCAGAAGACCTCGAGTAATTTTACAGGGGTATTTGTTAGCTTAACTAAGAAAATGAATCAGGGTAGCATGCTAAAAAATGAACCATCTCATCTGAAATTTCCCATTTAAATATTGCTGTCAATGTTGGGTCTCTAAAAAATGAATTCACAGCCTTGTGATTAAATTCTGTATTGTAAGTTTCAAATTGTTCAGTTACATTTTTTGCTCTAAGACGCTGAAGATCGACAGATTGAGAAGGTAATCCATTTGCAAAATCAAAATCCAACGTTTTTATAGTTTTTCTCTCGGGATTTCGGTTGGTACAAGCATGAACTTCCATTCGGTTAATATCATACACAAGACTAAAGACTGTATCCTCACGCCTTGCAGAGGTCAATACTTCGAAAGCAAAATCAATTATATCGATATGATTTGAAATTTCTGGCATTCTTTTCGAAACTGTTAATAGCCTTTGCATTGAGTTCTCCTGATATTCACCACAATCAGACCAATTTGTTTTTCCACTCTCAATTTCTTTCAACGCTTCTTTATAAGGGGAATTCACTATTACTGGAAGAGGTAATTCTCCCCTATAGATGGTCATTTTCCCATTTAAGAATTCTATTACTGCACGATCCCCAATTTTGTCTGCGATTAGGTAGTGTAATCTAGATGTACTCTGGTCTATCCGAATAGATGGGGCTACTTCCAGGACTTCTTGAACCGTACTACATGTGTCCAATAAATATTGAATCCATTGTAACTCGTTTACTGCAGGACGTACGTCAGAAGCAGGATATTCAGTTTGCCAAAGAGTGGTCTGCTCCACAACAAGACCTTTTTCATTTATACCGCCATTCGGATTTTCCTTTCCAATCTGTGAAACGGTTAAACTTCCGTAAGCAGAAACCCAAGAAGCTGGCTGAGTGGGTGGCAGCATTAAAGCGGTCTTTCGAACACCACGTTGGTTTGTAAATAAATAAACCCCATTGTATATCACATCTTGATTCTTACAGACAAGATACTCACCATTTTGATTGATTTGAAAAGCTGTACTCATGTATTTTCCTCCTTCGGATTTAGCAATTGTTCAAGTAAGACATAATTACCGTTTTCCATTTGATCTAAGAAAGCTTCGCAAATTCTACGGGTTTGTTCCTTGTTTGGACTAATTATGGCGTCAAATCTACTAATTAGGATATATTTCTCTTTTTCGGTTTGAAGAAGAACTAATTTCTCACGATACTCTTCCATTTCAAATTCATTCTCGCCTTTATCTAACTTTTGATTAAGGAAAAGAATTTGAATATCAATCTTCTTTTCTTGTGTTAGTTCTTGTAAATTATTCTTTTCATCGATTAATAAATCTGCCTCAATCTCAAAATACTCTGCTAAAGATTGCAGCCTCTCCTTAGGAACAGGACGTCGTTTTTTGACCCAATCGGAAAATTGCTGTGGAGTAATCCCCACAGCCCTACATACACTAACATACGAGACTTGATTGATAAGAGCCAAGTATTGTAAAACTGTTATTGATTCTTGTGAACTCATTTTCATCTGAATCACCTTCCTGACGTAAAATACGTCTGACATAATATATGTCAATCATAACATTGACGTAAAATATGTCAATCGTAATTTGTTAAGTTAAAAAAATTGCGCTTCCGAAAGAAAGTGAAAATAAAGCAGGTTATGAACTAACCTGCTTTAAGTACAAAATTTCATAAATCCATTCTAAGCTTTAACCTAGATATCTAGGTGTTGTGCAACAATCTGGCCCGATTATTGAATAGATTAACTCGCATTTTATAATAAATTTATTATTTTTTAAAAGACTCAATTGTAAATTAACCACCTTTATTATCTTGGTACAGAACATTTTCCCCTAAGAAAAAACCTGAAAGAGTTTGTTAACTCTTTTCAGGGTTATAGTACCCTATATATTAACTGCCTTTCTACCTTAAAACTTCATTACTATTAAACTGTCCATTACAAAGAACCTATCTGGATACTAAGTTCAGACAGTAACGACATAGAATGAAATGTTGCTTTCAAATAAATATTGTTCAAAAATACCCCTCAAGACAGTATTTTACGATAAAAAGAAAAAATCCATTTTGAAAAAAATTAATCAAAATGGATTCTTATTAGTAGAATAAAGATGGGTTTTTATAAAAAAGATTGATCATTTTCTATCTATGTTGGTAAACAGTCGCGCCAGAAAGAATAACTAAGATTTGTCACAATCCAAAATTACTTAATTGTTCTTCAATAACGCATCCACTTGTTATATTATTTCAAGTCTTCAATCGAATCAATGTTGACATATTCTGGTACAACAAGTCCATTCTTCGTCCCTTGAAGATTTTGTCCAAGGTCAATGAAATCCTTCTTATAGGTATTATAATACTCAACATGCGTAGTTGGGAGCCATGCACCAACCATCCCGTCCACACTTCCATTGGCTACACCGGCAAACATTGGCCCAACTTCAACTTGGCTTAAGGTCACGTCATATCTATTTTGCTCAAGAACCTTGCCAATAACATGCGTACTAGCTATTTCTGTGTCCCAAGCAACAAAAACAAGATTGATCGGTTGGCCACTTCCTGTTTGTGCACCGTTTGTCCATTTAGAAACTTTGTCAGGATTGGCATCAATCCACTTTTCAGCCGCTTCTGTTGGATCCATTCCATTTGTAATATCGACCATTACGGCTTCCATATCACTTGGTTCCCAAGAAAATTGATCAAGGATTTTATAGGCACCAGGTGCATCCTGTTCAAGACCTTTTCTTACGATTGTATGAATACTTTCAGCCCCACCAAAGGATCCTTTCGGGTCCTCCAGATATTTCAAATCGAATGAGGAGAACATCCAATGTGGTGACCATCCTGTGATAATAATGGGTTCTTGAGTATTATAGGCTTTCTGCAGTTCAGCAACCATTGCAGCAGAAGAGCCTTCGAGTAACGTCCAATCATCTAACTGGTAATCTTCTAGTGCTGTACTTGTCAACCCCATCAAGCCTGCTCCAGGTTCAATCCCAACAATTTCATAATCTGTTTGGGCACCAATCCCATTCGCATTATCATTCACAGCAGCCTTGTCTTTTGGAATCGCAACAACAATTGCCGTAACAACTACAAGAAAAGCAAAAATTGAAAACGCTATTTTAGGCTTAACAACATGTCTGTAAGCCGGGTTCCGTAAATTTTGCGTGATACGGTCAAGAATAATAGCAATGAAGACGATCGATAATCCAGCTTCAAATCCTTGCCCAACGTCAATTTGGCTAACCGCTCGATAAACATCTGCTCCAAGTCCAGGTGCACCAACTAACGATGCCGTAACAACCATCGATAGAGCAAGCATAATACTTTGGTTAACACCTGCCATAATGGTTGGAGTAGCCAAAGGTAATTGAACTTTGAACAATTTTTGACTGGTAGTTGCCCCAAAAGCATTTGTCGCTTCAATTAAATCTTTAGGCACTTTCTGAATACCAAGATTCGTCATACGTATGGTTGGTGCAATAGCGAAAATAAAGGAGGCAATAATTCCTGGTACGACTCCAATCCCAAAAAATAAAATGGATGGAATTAAATACACAAATGCAGGCATGGTCTGCATAAAGTCTAAAATAGGTGTAACGATGTTTTGCACTGTTTTTCTTTGAGCACACCAGATTCCTAGGGGGATCCCAATGATGATCGTAAGCAATCCTGATAATAATACAATCGCAAGAGTTTGTATACTTGAATCCCAATAACCAAGATTATCAATCAATAGTAAACTAATGAACGTAAAAACTCCTAATGGCCATCTACTTGTATAGGTAACCAAAAGAGTCAAGAAGAGAATTAAGACGATGGGAGGACCTACACTTAATACATCCGCTATTACATCCAATAGCCCATCGATTAAATTGGTTATAAAGGTAAAGAGTCCAGCCATCGCAATGGTCAACCATGCAACAAAAGAATCTACCCATTCTCCTAAAGGAATTTTGGGAATATCCATTTATTTAGTCACTCTCCAATTCATTCAAAGAATCTTTATTTCCCGTTAAAGCACCAATAACTGCCCCGCGTATCACAATTCCTTTGAATCGATTTTCTTCATCAATAACAGATATCGGCAAATTGGATGTTGCGATCACTTCCATTAGATCTGTAAGTAATGTATCTTCTGATACCGTTGGGATATCCGTTGTCATTGCTTCGGCAATGGATTGATTTTGATCAATGGCTTGACGTGCTTGTTCAGCTGTAATTGCCCCCAGTAATTTATTCTTACGGTCTACAATAAATATGCTGGAATATCCTTGATTTCGCATAATTTCCAATGCAACTCTTGGACCTCGGTCTACACCGATTTTTTCGCCTCGCTTCATCACATGTGACGCCGTTATAACTTTTGATAAATCAACATCTTCAACAAACTTTTCAACAAATTCATTTGCGGGCTTGATCATAATTTCTTCAGGTGTCCCAAGTTGAATGACACTGCCATCTTTCATCAGAGCAATTCGATCCCCAATTCGCAGTGCTTCATCTAAATCATGGGTGATAAAAATAATCGTTTTCTGGTATTGTTCTTGAATGCCCATTAATTCATCCTGCATATCTTTACGAATTAACGGATCTAAGGCGCTGAAGGCTTCGTCCATCAAGATAATATCTGTATCACTTGCAAGAGCTCTAGCAAGACCAACCCTTTGTTGCATTCCACCGCTTAATTGTGAAGGGTATTGATGTTCGTAACCTTTTAACCCAACAGCTTCTAATGCATTCATCGCTTTTTTGCGGCGTTCATCCGGAGCGACTTTCTTAATTTCAAGACCAAATTCAGCGTTTTCGAGAATCGTTTTATGTGGAAAGAGGGCAAAGTTTTGAAAAACCATACTGATTCTTTTTTGTCTGGTTTCCCGTAATCTTGCGGCATTCATTTTAACGATGTCTTCATTTTTTATTAGTATTTCTCCAATTGTAGGATCGATCAGCCTGTTAAACATTCGAATTAAGGTTGACTTTCCACTTCCAGATAAACCCATGATGACAAAAATTTCACTGGGGTAAATTTTAAAACTAACATTATTCACACCAACCGTGAGCCCTGTTTCTTTTAAGATTTCTTTCTTTGATTTGCCCTGTTTCAATAAATCAATGGCAGCTTTAGGAGATTTACCAAAAATCTTTGAGACATTCCTGACTTCTACATATGGATTCACCAAATCACCTCATTTTATTAATCTCGCCAAGTCCCTATTTAGTTTTCCCTATTGTGTATCTCAGTATGAAAGATTCCATAGGAGAAGGGAAAATAGTATGAACCCATTGAATGATCTGATCACATCAAAAAGATCGAAAAATTGATGAGATACAAATTTCCATTCCAATACAAAAAGGATATGAAATATTTCCTTTGAAAGAAAAGTTTCATATCCTATTACTCTTTTATAAAAAAGATCAGCCAGTTCAGTGATCTCTTATTGTTAAAGATTGATTAATTTGACTAGCTGCAGAAGCCAATAAATAATTATCAACTACATCAAATTTAATGATAGTGCCCAAAGTAACTACATTAACTGCTACAACTTCTTTATAAATCTGTAATGTACCCCTTGTCTTATTTCGCAATCTACCTTCTAGCTTAAAATCTTTGCAATTGTGCATTTAAGGCTGCTTCGTTAAAAGATACAACCACATAAAAATTCGAAACCTGTTATAAAAGCATTTTTAGTTCCAAAATAAAATGATAACGTTAGGGTTCGAACCCCTTCTGGCTAATGAAAATTTCATCCTCTGAAAAATACTGCCGCATTCGTTTATAAACCATTTGATAGACGGATGGATGATACCATTCTTCCATTTCCAGATTTTTATATAACGCTTGTAAGCCCATCTTATGTGTCCGTTTCCCACCACTGCCGTCCCCCATAAAATAATCGTCAATACATACTCGGTTAACCAAGGGACGCAATATTTCTGCAAATCGCTCACTGCTTGGCAATACAGGTGCGATGGCAACCTGTGCAGGAATACCGAACTCAGCAAGCAGTTCGAGTGTTTTAAGCCTTGCTGGAATAGGGGGAGCATTTGGCGTAAAATGCTTGCGAATATCTTCCCTATCGGTCTCTACTGTCATACTTACCCGAACTTTATCTTTAAAATGCTGCAGCAAATCGATATCACGACTTACAAGCGGGCTTCTAGTCTGTACGAATAGGAAGTCAGGGGGATCTTCTGCCATCACTTCCAGTAAAGATCGCGTCACTTTTTCCTTATACTCTATTGGTTGATACGGGTCTGTACTTGATGACATAAAAATGGTTACTTTCCCTTTGGCTTTGGCGCGAAGGAGCTCCTTTTTTAATAAATTCGCAGCTCCGTTTTTAACATCGACCCAATTTCCCCATTCCCCTTCTCGAAAAAGAGAGACAGGCATTCTGCGTACATAACAATAGGAACACCCAAATGAACAGCCTGTATAAGGATTTAGTGAATGAGTATATCCAGAAAGAAAGCCAGTCCCTTTATTCAGAATGGTTTTCGGACTTTTATAGAATAATTCACTTTTCATGACAGTACCCCCATTCATTGTACGGCAATCATTACTCATTGCTGGATGAAGCTCGCTTTTCCAGATCCAGGAGCAGTGTCTTCATATCTAATCCGCCACGATAGCCAGTTAATGAGCCATTCTTTCCTATTACACGATGACACGGTACAGTAATTAATACCGGATTCGCCCCAATAGCCGTACCTACAGCACGAACAGCTTCCGGTTTATTTATATCATTTGCAATGTCGGAATAAGATTTCGTCTGTCCATAAGGAATATCACACAGTGCATTCCAGACTGCTAGCTGAAATTGCGTACCTGCGTACTCAATTGGAACAGTAAAGGTCTTCCGCTTTCCTTCTAGATACTGAGTGATCTCAACGACATAGGGTTCAAGCTTTTCATCATCTTCAACAAGAGGGCTTCCTGGGAAGCGTTTCTTAGCCCATTCGGACAATTCCTCGAATGGTTTGTTCTGCGAACCTACAAACACAAGCCCCTTTGAAGTTGAAGCGATATAAAAATTCCAAATCTTAAACTTTAGTAAAGACCAATAAAGGGCTGGTTTATTCTTTATTTCCATTATACTTTTCCTCCATTTTACTCATTTGACGAAATTGCGCTGGTGTCTGTCCAGTTCTCTTTTTAAATAAAGTAATAAAATAAGGCGCATTAGCCATACCCACACATATGGCGATATCTCCAATCGCTTTATTTGTCTGAATCAAATACTTTTTAGCCGCGTGTACTCTAACTTGCTGTATATACTCAACCGGCGTAATGCCTCTAATCTTTTTAAATGTTCGATGCATATGATACGGACTCCCATGACAAATATTAGCTAACGATTCTAGAGTTAATTTTTCCGTGAAATTTTTATCAATGTATTCAGTAATTAAATCAACCCACTCGCTATCAGGCAGATTTTCATTCGTGGGCTTGCAGCGTTTGCAAGGGCGAAAATTTGCGCGGAGAGCTTGGGCCGCATTTGAAAAAATGCATACATTTTCTTTTTTCGGAACGCGAGATTTACAGGATGGCTTACAGAATATTCCCGTCGACTTTACAGCGTAGAAAAATTGATTATTGTACGCGGTATCATTATTTATAATTGCTTCCCACTTTTCATCTGTTATCATTTCTACATTATTCAAAGTTCTATGATCATGGCTCTCTTTATGTCCGTTATTAATCCTATCCGGCATTTCTCTCACCTCTCCTTACAATTTACTCCTTATAAATTCAGAATGTACAATTCTAGGAATGGAATAGCAAGATATTGAAGATTAATTTTTATCCCGCATTAACGGGCTGTAAGACTCCCACCTAAAAACTTAGAGAAATCGGAGAAGTTTAGGTGGGAGATGAACAGCCCGTAAAAGCCCGATTGGTTTAACTAATGATCAGTGGGGGATGAAGAAAAACCCCACTGATCAAAGTTTCACTTTATTTAGAATCATGAAAAATGATTCCAAGACCGTATCGTTCTCCAGATGTAACCGTGCATACTCCGTGACGAACCGTATTTTTGTAATATCCTTTTTTACCTGGAACAGGTCTATGGCTAGTAGGAAAGATCAGCGCACTCCCTTGTTCTAAAGTAATGACATGTCCCCTGCTCTGAGCACGAGGAATTTGTTCCACTAATAGGGATTCTCCACCCGTATAGTCCTTATCTCGCTGATTTAAAACGAATACTACTTGAAATGGGAAAAATATGTAACCATATAAATCTTGATGCAAACAATTAAACCCGCCTGTTTCATACTTTAATAGTAAAGGTGTCGGTCTAGTTTGTTCATATTCTTCACAGGTGTTCAAAAAATCTTGAAGATGATCTGGGAACTGTTCAGTTTTCTTTAAATAACTCAACCATCGATTGGCTGTTTTAGCCAATTCTAGATAAAAGGACTCTCTTAAACTTTGGATGATTTCAGGCAATGGATAGGAAAAATATTTATACTCCCCATTCCCAAAGCGATATCTCGTCATATTGATTGTCGTTCTATATGACTCTTCCTCACAATACAATTCGATGAACAATTCACATTCCTCTTTTGTTAAAATCGCAGGAAGCTGTGCAAATCCTTGCTCATCTAATTCATTTTGAATTGAATCCCAATTTAAGTTTTCGACACGTGTTTTTATGTCTTGGACCATTTTTATCCACTCCTATTTAGCATTCTTGGTAACTAACACTATAACCTCATAAATAGAAAAAAATAAGATATTTAGAATGTAATAGCAAGATAACAAAATTAGTAAAGATTTTTATGTGATAAAGTAAAATTTAACAAATAGTATAGAAAATCGTAAAAAATGAGGAGAATGAAAAAATGACATGGCATGAAGTCAATGATGTTATTGTAATTACATTGCCTGAAAATTTTGATATGAATGCTAACCTAGGCTATCTAACAAGGGAAAAAAATGAATGCATGTATGAAATAGAGAACGATATCATTACTAAAGTTATAGCCATTGGGGAAATTCGGTCCTTAGTACAGGTAAGCATTAACACTAATAAACAAATGGTTGTTCAATTCCTGAACGATTCTAGACCTATTGAAAAGTGGAAACGGGAAGAGATTGTAAAATATATTCACGAATGGTTTGATCTTGATAACGATTTAACGCCATTTTATGAAATGGCAAAAGCAGACCCATTACTTAAAATGCCTGCTCAAAAATTCTATGGATTGCGAGTTGTCGGCATTCCCGATTTATTTGAAGCTTTATGTTGGGGAGTATTAGGGCAACAAATTAACTTAGCCTTCGCTTACTCCTTAAAGAAGCAATTTGTAGAAGGATTTGGCGATTCCATCAAATGGAATGAGAAAACGTATTGGGTGTTCCCATCGCACGAACGAATTGCACAGTTAACACCTGCCGACCTAGCAGATATTAAAATGACGGTAAAGAAAAGTGAATATATCATCGGAATTGCCAGATTAATGGCAAGTGGAGAATTATCGAGGGAAAAATTAATGAAAATGAACTTTAAAGATGCTGAAAAAACCTTAATTAATATACGAGGAATCGGTCCATGGACAGCCAATTATGTTCTAATGCGCTGCCTCAGGTTCCAGACAGCTTTTCCAATCGATGATGTGGGTCTTATTAATTCGATAAAACTGTTACGAAATATGGACCGAAAGCCTACGAAAGATGAAATCAAAGAAATCTCGTTTCCTTGGAAGAACTGGGAATCATACGCCACCTTTTACTTATGGCGAGTCCTTTACTGACTAAGACCGGAATGTACTCAATAAATTGAGAATGAACTTTAACTCCCTATATAAATATACAAGCACCTTGTTTAGGAACAACAAGTATAAGACACACTTTTTATACATAGGGCTTGGCTTTACCTCCTAGATTAGGGAGCCCCTAGCCTATCTGGAAGCCTTGACGCTTCCAGATTATGACCCTTAAATTGAACAATACAGTCAAAAGAAAAAAACTATATAGTGATTTATCGCTTTAAAGATAAGATCGGTTCACAAGGAAAAAAGAGTTAAATTCATAAAATTACTTCCTTTAAATTAATACAATAGTATAAGAGATATCTAAATCTCAAAGTTCATCCTTACTATATTTTTCTTCTGGTACTTCATTTTAAAAATCAAAAAACGTTCTGAATAATAACGGTGTTAACTGAATTTCTTTATATGGTTATTTTCTATTTCTGCATACAATTCTTCTAACATTCTAATTCTTAATACTTTTATAAGTCTAAAAAAGAACAAGAGCCCACAAAAAAATGGGACACTTGTTCTCTTGATAAAATGTGTTTAAATTATAGAATCAGTTGAAATGTTGTTTTCTGTGTAATAAGATTTCAAGTCCTCAGTGAAAACGTTCCATTGACTCTGTTTCTCCATTACATCGATATTGCCCGTGTATCTACCTTAAATTGTTCAGCCACGTATTTCGCATAAGTTTCATGCATACTTACCAATTCATCATGCGTACCTGATCCTGTGACTTGCCCTTTTTCAATAAAGTAAATCTTATCGCTATCAACAATTGTTGCCAAGCGGTGAGCGATTACTAAAGTAGTACGACCTTTCATCAAGTTTGTTAAGGCATCTTGCACTTTCATTTCTGATTCACTATCAAGACTTGCGGTCGCTTCATCAAGCATTAAAATCTTAGGATTACGCAAGAAGGCACGAGCAATGGCAATACGTTGACGTTGACCACCAGAGATTTTCACCCCACGTTCTCCTACTTCTGTTTCAAGCTTGTTAGGCATTTCTTCAACAAATTTACGTGCAAATGCTAAGTCTAAAACGTTCCAAAGTTGTTCGTCAGTAAACATACTTTCTAATCCATAAGTCAAATTCTCACGGATTGTACCTGCCATAATCGCTGAATCCTGTGAAACGTATCCGATTTGGCTACGATAATTTGTTAAATTGATATCGTCAACATTTGTATCACCAAATTTGATTGATCCACTTGTCGGTTCATAGAAACGTTCAAGTAAACTAAAGATAGTAGATTTCCCACCACCAGAAGGCCCTGCAAAGGCAATGATTTCATTTGGTTTTGCCTCAAATGATATACCTTGCAAGATTGGTTCATCTGGCGCATCTTCGTAGGCAAAATCCATATGTTCCACTGATAAAGTTTTACCAGCCAAATCAACTTCACTGCCTTTTGTAAAGTCTTCTGGCACTTCAGCAAGCAATTCTTGTACACGGTGAGTTGAACCAGCAGCCTTAGCCATTTCTGAGAATAATGTTGCAATTATTGGCATTGCTCCAATCAGGTTAAACAAATACATCAAGAAACTCATTAGTATTCCGATTTGCATTTCACCAATCGCAATACGGTGCATCCCATAAGCAAGAAGTCCAAAGACCATACTCATAAATACCATCATCATTAATGGTTGCATTGTTGCATCAAAAACGGCTTCTTTTTTACCAACGCGGAACAGTTTGTTGACTTCTTTATTTGCACGAACTTGTGCTTGCTTTTCCGCATTTGAGGTTTTTACCAAGCGAATTTCGCTTAATGTTTCACTCGCAATCCCATTAAATTGAGCCATCGCATCTTGACGGACATGACCAACTTTTGTACCAAATGCCATGATCGGCATCATAATGATTACTACAATTGGAACAGCTACAACCATAGCTGCAGTCATGTGCCAGTCCATCTTGAACATCATGTAAACTGTACCGATGACTGTAATGATACTAGCTAATGTTTGTGGGAATGTTACAGCTAGCAATTGTTTGACTTGTGCAGTATCGTTTACCAAACGACTTGAACTTTCACCAGCTTTGACAGTATCGAAGTAGCTCACTTTCAAAGTTGTTAACTTTTCCCATAAGTGTTTACGTAAGTTCTGAATAACATTTTCTCCAAAAATCCCCAATATAGTCCCACCAATTGCGGAAACAATTGCTGAGGCGATAAATAGTGACACGACTTTGCCTAATAACCCATAGTCAATTCCTTTTGAAAAGTTATTGACCAGTGATGCTGCTAATTTTGGTACATATATTTGTACACCAGATGAAGCCATTAACAACAAGACACCTATTACCAACAAAAGATATTTAGGCTGTGTTGTTTTGATTAGTTTAATAAATTGTCCTAATGAAAATTTTGTTTGATCTTTACGGACCGAATCATCGGCACCTCTTCCGCCGCCCATTGCCATTATTATTTACGTCCTTTCTTCCAGCCTTCAAATCCGCCGCCAATGAATCCACGACCACCGAAGCCACCAAATCCACTGCGTTCCAACATTTGTTCACGTGCACGACCGAAGTGTGCACTCATTTTTCCAAAACGTTCCCAGCGTTTATCATTACTAAAGACTTCGTTAAGCTTCTCTTGAAAATCTTCACTTGAAATGTTTGAAACCATACGTTCAAGATATTTATCCAACACTTCAAGCTCATCTTCTGCAAAACCTTGGAAAAGCACATCTTTTAGCGTAGTTGAAATTGAACCGTGCTCATCTAAGCTTTCACGGCCTTTATCCGTAATTTTTACAATTGTTACACGTGAATCTTGCTCGGACTTTTCACGTTTTGCAGTGCCAGCTTCTTCAAGTTTTTTGATAATTTGTGTCACGCTTGACGGTTTAATATCAAGTGCTTCAGAAATATGACCAGCTGTCACATTTTCTTTCTCTAACAATAACTTCAACGTTTCGAAAGCATTATCTGTTTTTTCTTCTACTTCATTTGCAAAAATGAGAAATGGTTGGTGTGTAATTTCCAACAGTTTATCAAGAATTTCATCTTTTTTCATATCAGTACCTCCTGAATTATATTTATTTAGTTTGTTTTCTTATCAACAAAATAAATTATTTTCTCTTTTATTTTGTTTGTCAATCACAAAACTAAATAAATTAAATAGCGGAAGTGTTGCCAGACTATCAATGCCATTCGCATATTGGTCTTTCTACAGATGATGTAAATATTATTGCACTTGTATAATCGAATTTTAGGTTTATATATATTAATCGTGGCATTACTAAGGTATAGAAAAACCGATTAGGCTTTTCTTTCTTTTATGATAATCAAGCATAAAATTTCCTAAAAAAAATGCATAAAGTTTCCAATCGGAAATTTTATGCTTTAGGTCACAGCAGAAAATAAAAAACCACCAAATATGTATTTGGTGGAGACGGAGGGAGTCGAACCCTCGTCCAGAAACATCGGCACTTAAGCTTCTACGAGTGTAGTCGACATATTCGTATTTCGCTGAACCCTTCTGCCTATCGACAGGCGTCCAGTCAGCTAGTCTGGTTGTTCTCTTCCTTCTTCCTCAGACGGTGGAATCCGGCGTAGCCCACTTAGAGTGAGTCCGTTACCCTACCACATGGGCAATGGAGGGACGAACCGCTATGCGCTAATTAAGCAGCAAAAGCGAAGTTGTTTTGTTGTTTGCCAGTTATAGGCTTTGACGTTTTAACGAGGCCGATCCCCTCGACTCGCAACCTAAGCTCGAACTATCCCTGTCGAATCCGTAGCGTCCCCATTATAATAGGTCTGCGCCGAATCTCATTCTGCACGCTGACGACATCCGGAATGCTCAAGTAGCTGAGCTAAAGATTGTTACTGCCACTTGCTGTGACATTTATTATTATAGCATAGATAGCCACAAATTCAATTGTAAGTTTTTGTAATTACATTTTCTGCCTATCCCTGAAAGCTCGTTCAACTTCTCGTTTTGCTTCTTTCTTTTTCAAGTCTTCACGCTTGTCGTATTTCTTTTTCCCTTTCGCGAGACCAATTAAAACCTTGGCGTATCCATTTTTCAAATAAAGCTTTAATGGGACAAGTGAGTAACCGATTTCTTTCGTTTCTCCAATCAGTTTACTAATTTCTTTATTATGCAGAAGCAGCTTTCTTTCTCGAAGCGGATCATGGTTATAACGGTTGCCCTGTTCATATGGGCTAACGTGCATTCCAATTAAAAAGACTTCTCCCTTTTCAATCCTTGCATAGGAATCTTTCAAATTAACCTTCCCTTGTCTGATCGATTTAATCTCTGTTCCCTGCAGGACAATCCCAGCTTCGTATGTCTCTTCAATCGAAAAGTCATGATAAGCTTTTTTATTTTGCGCGATCATTTTACCTGCGCCCTTTGGCATTGCCATTCCCCCTTACTTCTTCTATTCTGTCAGTACTTATGGGGGCTGTCAGATAGAATAAAGTTTTTTATATTGTACCAAAAAAATAGAGGGCACTCAATGAAGAGCATTTGCAAGCTAGGAGAGGACCTTTTTGACAAAGGTCCATACCTCATATATTTTCTCTCTTTACAGGCAAATCACAGCCCCTCTTGCGGCATTGAATTACCTTTATTCACGCTTCACGGGCACATGGAAACCTCTCTTATATCACCTTGTGCCCCTTTATTTCTATACTCACAGCCATAGGCCAGTCCTCAAGTACCGCGGACTAGCGTTTCTTATTTTTCCGCTTGGCTTTTGGGGCATTTTCATAATACCCTCTGCTCTTTTTCGGCTTTTTCTTTCCATCACTAGCCCCAGAACCTGTGCGATTGCGACTTCCTGCGCTTTGGTCAGATTTGCCTTTACGCGGTTTACGCTCACTGCTTCCTGTTCGGAATATTTTCGGCTTGTCCTTTGTTTCCGGTCTGCGCGTCCCTTTCATGCCGACAATTTCAAAATCGATTGAACGCTCTTCTTTATTCACTTTTACAACACGGACAGTAATTTCATCCCCAATACGGTATACATTGCCGGTACGTTCGCCTATCATTGCTAAATGACGCTCATCATAACGATAATAATCATCTGTCATATAGCTTACGTGGATGAGACCTTCAATGGTATTCGGCAGCTCGACAAACATTCCGAAGTTTGTCACTGAGCTGATCATCCCGTCATATTCCACGCCGATTTTATCTTCCATATATTCTGCTTTTTTCAATTCGTCCGTTTCCCGTTCTGCTTCGACTGCTCTCCGCTCCATGTTTGAAGAGTGCTCCGCAATATCAGGAAGCTGTGCATTCCATTTTTCTCTTGTAGCTTGATCAAGCTTGCCTTCAATTAAATACGTTCGGATCAATCGATGCACAATTAAATCTGGGTACCGGCGAATCGGTGAAGTGAAATGTGTATAAAATTCTGTTGATAAGCCAAAGTGACCTAAGCTTTCTGGATCGTATTTGGCCTGTTGCATCGAGCGAAGCATGACCGTTGAAACAACCATTTCCTCTGGCTTTCCTTGTACTTCCTCAATAATTTCCTGCAAGGCACGCGGATGAACAGCATTTGCTGTTCCTCTCACGATATAACCGAAATTGATGATAAATTCAAAGAACCTTCTGAGCTTATCTTCCTTCGGATCCTCGTGGATTCGATAGATAAATGGTACCTCCATCCAGTGAAAATGCTCAGCCACTGTTTCATTGGCTGCTAGCATGAATTCTTCGATTAACCGTTCAGCAACAGAACGTTCGCGAATAACCACATCATTCGGCTTGCCTTCTTCATCGACAATCACTTTTGCCTCTTTAAAATCAAAGTCAATGGCTCCACGCTTCATTCGCTTGCTTCGTAGAATTTGTGCGAGCTCTTCCATAAGCTGAAACATCGGGACAAGCGGCTCATACCGCTTCATGAGCTCCTCATCTTGGTCCTCGAGAATTTTATTCACATCCGAATAAGTCATTCGCTCCGTTGTTTTAATCACACTTTGGAAAATTTCATGTGAAACAACCTCTCCACCGGGAGCAATTTCCATCTCACATGATAATGTCAGCCGATCTACTTTTGGATTCAATGAGCATATCCCATTTGATAAACGATGAGGAATCATTGGAATGACGCGATCAACTAAATAAATACTTGTTGCGCGATCTGCTGCTTCACGGTCAATCGGCGAATCTTCACGAACATAGTGGGTAACATCTGCGATATGTACACCAAGCTTGTAGTTTCCATTTTCAAGCTTCGTAACAGTAACCGCATCATCCAAATCCTTCGCATCTGCTCCATCGATCGTGACGATTGTTTGATTTCTTAAATCCCGCCGATTTGCCAATTCACTTGGATCAATTGTTTCAGGCGTATTGGTTGCCTGCTCAAGCACCTCATCCGGAAACTCCATTGGCAAACTATGCTTATGGATAACAGAAAGAATATCAACACCTGGATCATTTTTATGACCAAGGATTTGTACGACTTCTCCTTCTGCACTCTTTCGTCCTTCCGGATAAGTTGTCAGCTTCACGACAACTTTATGACCTTCTACTGCACCTAATGATGCCGCTTTCGGGATGAAGATATCGCTTGTAAACTTCTTATCATCAGGAAGCACGAAACCAAAATTTTTACTTTCCGTATACGTCCCGACAATTTGCGTGATTCCACGCTCGAGAACACGTACAACAGTACCCTCTCTTCTTTGGCCAGACGTTTCTGAACTAACACGTGCAAGAACGATATCTCCATGCATCGCATTATTTGTTTCATTTGGCGGGATAAAAATATCATCCATCCCAGGTTCATCTGGAATAACAA
The DNA here is from genome assembly GCF_001439605.1 of Cytobacillus praedii. GTDB lineage: Bacteria > Bacillota > Bacilli > Bacillales > Cytobacillaceae > Cytobacillus > Cytobacillus praedii. The sequence goes on along the minus strand of NZ_LMBX01000008.1, from coordinate 76,623 downwards.
AGGCAAAGCCTTTCGCATGCCCAGTCAGCTTTCCGCGGATGAGATTCATCTTTTCTGGAAGGCCGTACCGATTGCTTCTTGTCCGTACGACAAGGCCTTTTTCCTCCATCATCACCAGCGCTTTTACAAAATCTTTAAAATCGGAAGAATCCTCAATTCCAAATGCGGATTCCATTTCCTGTACAGTTAGCGGCTTATATGCCTCATCCTTCATGTAGTACAGGAGCTTTTCTATAATCTTTTGGATATTATTTTCCATTCAATATCCCCTCCTTTTCTTTTATTCTTCCCAATCTAGCTTTTCTAAAAACTGATATACATCTTCATGAAGCTGATCCCGTTCTTTATCAAGTGTAATTACATGACCTGATTCCTCAAACCATTTAATTTCTTTCATATCCGATTCCACTTCATTATAAATAATGTTCGCACTATCCGTGTTGATCATATGATCCTCTCGTGCTTGAACAACGAAAGTAGGAGAATAAATCATATCCACATGATTGCGAACATCAGCAATCAATTCTTGAAGGGCTTTTAATGTATTCATCGGTGTTTTTTGAAACTCAGCCATCTCTTGCTCAATTTGCGCTTCAGCTTTCCCTTCCAGCTGCTTATATTGGCGGGCATACTGAAGGATCCCTTCATACATCACTTCTTCACTCTTAATATGCATAGGTGCACACATGGGGATAATTCCCTTAATAGGTACAGTGTAACCTAATTTCAAGGAAAATACGCCACCTAAAGATAGCCCTGCCACTGCAATTTCTTGATGGCCCTTATTCTTCAAGAATTCATATCCATCCATGACGTCCTTCCACCAGTCTTCAGGACCTGTATGAACAAGCTCCTCTGGCGGTACACCATGCCCCTTGTATTGAGGTGCATGACATGTATACCCTTTTCCTTCTAAAAAACGACCCATCATTCGTACATCCGCTGTGTTCCCTGTAAATCCATGCAGCAGCAGCACCGCTCTCTTTCCATTTCCAAAAGTAAACGGCTTTGGTGTAACAATTTTCATCTATATAATACTCCTTTTTATGTAAATTCATTTAAATAATTACTACTATTTTAATCAAAATCAACGAAAAAAACCTGACCTAATGAAGGCCAGGCAATTTTTTATAAAGCGAAATAGGATACTCCAATAGTTAAAATGAAAAATAGGACTGAAAGAACAATTGTGATGCGGTGAAGAATAAGATCCAGCCCGCGTGCTTTTTGTTTTCCAAAAAGCTGTTCTGCTCCTCCAGAAATGGCACCGGATAGACCAGCACTTTTACCTGATTGCAGAAGTACAACGACAATAAGTCCGACAGATACAATAACCAATAGCGTGATTAATAGTGCATGCATAAAAGCCCACCTCCTGAAACGAACCTTTTACAGTATCACTAATTTTATCATAGTTGTGTTTTATTGGCAATAGAATTCAGAATTTGGCCATAGTTTCTGAAAGGAATGTTTTTTTGGAGATCGAAGTCTATTGGGAAAGGAGTGATTATTTTGATTGTAAAAGAGTTATCGAAACCAAGCAGTATTTTAAAATTGGAGGCATTAATGCGGCGCATATCTGCAGATCATGCTAAGTATACTGAAATGAAGGAAGATTTAAGAAAAAGGCAAGCTGGCTATAATGGGGAACGGGCAATATCCTATTACTTAGATTTCCTCTCTGAAAAAGATTATTTTGTTTTTCATGATCTTCGTCTTCCCAGCGGCCCTCGCTTTTTCAAATCGATTACCTTGTTCTCACCAGACGTCTTGCCTTCATCCTCGAATGCAAGAATTTCTACGGTACACTGCTTCTCGAAGATTCGTTTAACCAACTTATTCGAACTGCAAATGATAAAGAAGAAGGTTTTCAAAATCCCCTTGTTCAAGCCAGATGGCACCAGCAGCAATTAAGCACATTTCTTAGCAATCATGGCTACTCTCAGATTCCCATCGATTATTTAGTTGCCTTCAGCAGTCCCTCAACCATTATAAAAACCAATTCTCGTAATCCATCCATTTTGAAAAAGATCGTACATGGGTATAATCTGCTGGAACGTCTCAAAGAAACTGAAAGAGTGTATAAAAGATGATGTAATAGATAGGAAAGGCATACGGAAATTATGTAAATTATTGCTTAAAAGTCATGTTCCAGGTACACAGGATATTCTGCTGAAATATGGGGTAGCAAAATCAGAAGTGATAACCGGGGTACAGTGTCCGAATTGCAAAGCATTTGGGATGACACGTGTGCGCAGAAAGTGGTTTTGCGAAAAATGTGGGTGCTTTGATAAAAGTGCACATGTTGAAGCAGTAAAAGATTTCTTTCTCTTGATGAATTCAACGATGTCTAACAAGCAATTTCGTGAATTTACCCATTTAACATCCGTAGATATGGCATCCAAGCTGCTTATGCGAATGAATCTGCCAAGTTCAGGAGCAAATAAAGGGAGAGTGTACCATCCTCAATAAGATATTCGCCGTGCAACAACTTTTATTGGACAAAAAAATGATATATTCGCCGTCCACCTCGATATATTGGACAAAAATGAAATAAATTCGCCGTTACACCGATTATATTCGCCAAACCACAAAAAAAGGCGGCCACAATGGCCGCCCCTTCAAACTTACTTCTTCAAATTATAGAAAGACTTCAGTCCATCATATACCGCTAAATCGCCAAGCTCATCTTCAATACGTAGAAGCTGGTTGTATTTCGCAATACGGTCTGTACGTGACATCGATCCTGTCTTGATTTGGCCTGCATTTGTTGCAACAGCGATGTCAGCAATCGTTGCATCTTCTGTTTCACCAGAACGGTGAGAAACAACAGCCGTGTAGCCTGCACGCTTCGCCATTTCGATTGCATCAAATGTTTCTGTTAATGTACCAATTTGGTTTACTTTAATTAGGATTGAGTTGCCAACGCCTTGCTCAATGCCTTGTGCTAATTTCTTCGTATTTGTAACGAATAGGTCATCCCCAACAAGCTGTACTTTGCCGCCGATGCGTTCAGTAAGAAGCTTGTGGCCTTCCCAGTCGTTTTCATCTAAGCCATCTTCAATAGAGATGATCGGGAATTCATTTACTAGTTCTTCATAGAAGTTCACCATGTCTTCTGAGGTTAAGCCTGTGCGGCCTTCGCCTGCAAGATCATATTTGCCTGTTTCTTTGTTAAAGAACTCAGATGAAGCAACGTCCATTGCAAGGTAAATATCTTTACCTGCTTCGTATCCAGCATTTGTGATTGCTTCAATGATTACTTCTAATGCTTCACGGTTTGAACCAAGGTTTGGAGCGAATCCGCCTTCATCACCTACAGCTGTATTTAAGCCTTTGCCAGATAATACTTTCTTCAATGAATGGAATACTTCTGCACCCATTCGGATCGCTTCTTTAAACGTAGGAGCGCCAACAGGCATAATCATGAATTCTTGGAAATCTACGTTGTTATCAGCATGAGAACCGCCGTTGATAATGTTCATCATTGGAGTTGGAAGCTGCTTCGCGTTGAATCCGCCAAGGTAGCGGTATAACGGAAGACCTACTGATTCTGCAGCTGCATGCGCGCAAGCCATAGAAACACCAAGAATGGCATTTGCACCAAGCTTGCCTTTGTTTTCTGTTCCGTCTAGTTCGATCATTGTGCGGTCGATGCCCACTTGATCTGTTACATCCATGCCAATGACTGTGTCAGCAATTAGGTTGTTCACATTGTCTACTGCTTTTTGAACACCTTTTCCTAGGTAGCGTGATTTGTCGCCGTCACGAAGCTCTACTGCTTCGTATTCACCAGTTGATGCACCAGATGGTACCATCGCACGGCCAAAGAAGCCTGATTCAGTTAATACTTCAACCTCTACTGTCGGATTTCCGCGAGAATCTAAAACTTCACGAGCATATACATGTTGGATAAATGGCATATCTATTCTCTCCTTTAAATTCAACTTATTTTTGTATTAATGTTGTCCCTGTCATTTCAGCTGGTTTTTCAACCCCTAGAAGGTCTAGCATTGTTGGCGCAAGGTCGCCAAGAATGCCGTCTTCCCGAAGTGTGGCACCATTTTCCGTAATAATTACAGGTACAGGATTTGTAGTATGGGCGGTCATTGGCTGTCCTTCTAGCGTAACAACCTCATCTGCATTCCCGTGGTCTGCAGTTATGATTGCCTTCCCGCCTTTTTCTAAAATAAGATCAACAATTTTTCCAAGGCATTCGTCAACCGTCTCTACCGCTTTAATGGTTGGTTCTAGCATACCTGAATGGCCGACCATATCAGGATTAGCAAAGTTTAGAATAATTGCATCCTGCTGATCCGCTTCGATTTCCTTTAGTAAGGCATCTGTCACTTCGTATGCGCTCATTTCTGGCTTTAAATCATATGTAGCTACCTTTGGCGAGTTGATTAAAATCCGCTTCTCACCTGGAAATTCCGCTTCACGCCCGCCGCTCATAAAAAAGGTAACATGCGGATATTTCTCCGTTTCTGCAATTCGCAGCTGTTTGAGGCCATTTTGCGACAATACCTCTCCTAGTGTATTATCCAAATTGCTAGGTTCAAACGCAACATAGCCATCAACTGTTTCACTAAAATGCGTCAAGCAAACGAAGAATAGGTGATCAGGATGCTTTGGCCCTCTATCAAATGAACGAAAATCTTTATTCGTAAACGTGTTTGATATTTGTATTGCCCGATCCGGACGGAAATTATAGAAAATAACAGCATCATTTTCTTTAATCGTTGCAACAGGCTCCCCATCTTCTCTTGTAATTACAGATGGAATAACGAACTCATCAAAGATCCCATGGCGGTAATTATCCTCTACTAAATCAATCGCATTCGAATAGGTCGGACCTTCTCCATAAACCATGGAGCGATAGGACTTTTCTACACGCTCCCAGCGCTTATCCCGGTCCATAGAATAATAGCGGCCAGAAATTGTTGCAAATTCACCGACACCATATTCCTTCATTTTTCCCTCAGCTGCTTTAATATACCCTTCAGCTGTTTGTGGACCAACATCTCGTCCATCTAAAAATCCATGAACATAGACATTCTTAACGCCTTCTTCTGCCGCTAAATGCAGCAGCGCATAAAGGTGATTAATATGACTGTGCACACCACCGTCTGAAAGTAAGCCCATCAAATGAAGACTGGTACCATTTTCTTTTACATGGTTAATAGCCTTAATAAACGTCTCATTTTTTTCAAACTTGCCTTCACGAATGGCTACATTTACTCTTGTCAGACTTTGATAAACTACACGGCCTGCACCAATGTTCAAATGTCCAACCTCTGAGTTTCCCATTTGCCCTTCTGGCAAGCCGACCGCTTCCCCAGAAGCAGTTAAGGTTGCATGCGGGTAGGTATTCCAGTAGCGGTCAAAGTTTGGCTTTTTCGCATGTGAAACCGCATTACCCTTTTCTTCGTTTCTCAGCCCAAATCCATCTAGGATGATTAATGCAACTGGTGACTTACTCATATTGCCCTGCCTCCAATAATTGCAGGAACGATTGTGCTTCTAAGCTAGCGCCTCCTACTAAAGCGCCATCGATATCAGGCTGGGACATATACTCTTTAATGTTACCAGGCTTCACACTGCCGCCATATTGAATTCGCACAGCATCTGCCGCGGCTTGAGTAAATTGCTCCTTCACTACTTGGCGAATATGTGCACATACTTCATTCGCATCTTCTGCAGTAGAAGATTTCCCTGTTCCTATCGCCCAAATAGGCTCATAAGCAATAACAGTTTGTTTTACTTGTTCTTCAGTCAAGCCTTGCAATGCCTTTTCTATTTGTGAGCCGACAAACGCCATTGTTTCGCCGTTCTCGCGTTGTTCAAGCGTTTCACCACAGCAAACAATTGGAGTTAGATTGTGATTGAAGGCAGCTAATGTTTTTTTGTTCACAGCTTCGTCTGTTTCATTAAACATTTCACGGCGTTCCGAATGGCCAAGAATAACATATTTTACACCGATTTCTTCTAGTGCTGCCGGGCTAATTTCTCCCGTAAAAGCACCGCTTTCTTCAAAATGCATATTTTGTGCACCGATACCCACATTAGAGCTTACTAAGCGCTCCAAAAATAAAGCTGGAGCACATATAACCGTTTCAACTTTATCCACATCTGGAATAGAGCCCGTAATTTCTTCTAAAAACGCTCTCGCCTCCGGAAGGGTTTTATGCATTTTCCAGTTTCCTGCAATGATTGGTTTACGCATAGTGGTACATCCTTTCATGCAAAATTTATTTAACAAGCAGAGATCTGATAAATTGTTTCTTATTCTAATATAAGCGGCTCGTTATTCAGTCAATAAGCCGCCCACACTTTTCTATTTGTCGTTCAATGCTACTACGCCTGGTAAAGCCTTGCCCTCCATAAACTCAAGGGAAGCACCGCCGCCAGTGGAAATATGGCTCATACGGTCAGCAAGATAGAACTTTTCTACAGCTGCTGCAGAGTCTCCGCCGCCAATAACCGAATATGTATCGTTTGCTTCTGCTAAAGCTTCAGCCACAGCTCTTGTTCCACCCGCAAATTTATCCCATTCAAATACACCCATTGGTCCATTCCAGATCACAAGCTTTGAATTTTGGATCACATCACTGTAAATTTCAGCTGTTTTTGGTCCGATATCAAGGGCTTGCCAATCGGCTGGAATTTCCTCAATCGCAACCGTTTTTGTGTTTGCTTCCACGGAGAAATCATCAGCAATAACAGCGTCAACAGGCATATAGAAGTTGACTCCCTTTTCCTCTGCTTTTTTCATAAATGATTTTGCTAAATCTATTTTATCTTCTTCTAAAAGTGATTTTCCTATTTCATGGCCATTTGCCTTTACGAACGTATAAGCCAAGCCGCCGCCAATGATTAAGTTATCTACCTTTTCTAGCAGATTTTCAATCACGCCAATTTTATCTTTTACCTTTGCTCCACCAATTATCGCTGTAAATGGACGCTCTGGATTAGATAAAGCCTTTCCTAATACATCTAGCTCTTTTTCCATTAAAAGGCCAGATACAGCTGGAAGATGATGAGCAATTCCTTCTGTTGAAGCATGTGCACGGTGTGCAGCCCCGAACGCATCGTTTACATATAGATCGGCTAAATCAGCAAAAGCTTTCGCTAGCTCAGGATCATTTTTTTCCTCGCCAGGATAGAAACGAACATTTTCAAGAAGCATGACATCTCCTTCTACCATTGTTCCTATCATTTCTTTAACCGTTTCTCCATATGCTTCATCTGCTTTTTTTACTTCTGTACCAAGAAGCTCAGATAAACGAGCTGCGACCGGTGTCAGGCGCAGTTCTTCAACTACCTGTCCCTTTGGACGTCCAAGGTGACTTGCTAAAATCACTTTTGCTCCTTGGTCTGTTAAGTATTGAATCGTTGGCAGTGCAGCGCGGATTCGTGTTTCATCAGTCACTTTGCCATCTTTCATCGGTACATTGAAATCAACACGGCAAAAAACCTTTTTCCCTTTTAAATCCACATCTTTAACGCTTTTTTTGTTCATCGCAAAATGACCCCCACATGTTTACAAATAAGTAGTACTTGCTTAGGTTTTCACCCATGCAATAAAAATTGCGAAAACTCATCATAGAAAAAGGAGAGGGGTTTGTTCCCCGCTCCCCTTTACCATATATCATTATAGACGTTTGCACTTTCAATTTCCAATATGTTTAAAACATTCCAAGGAATTTATTAAGATTTTATAAGCCTTTTTGTGCGATATAATCTACAAGGTCTATAACGCGATTAGAATAGCCGCTTTCATTATCATACCAAGAAATGACTTTTACCATATTGCCTTCCATCACCATTGTAGAAAGGGCATCAATCGTAGATGAAGCAGGATCTCCATTGTAATCACTAGAAACTAATGGCTCCTCACTATATGCTAAAATCCCCTTTAATTCGCCTTCTGACGCTGCTCTGAATGCTGCGTTTACTTCTTCAGCTGTTACTTCTTTTTCTAATTCAGCAACTAAGTCCACTAAAGAAACGTTTGGCGTTGGCACACGTACCGCTCCGCCATTTAATTTGCCCTTCAATTCAGGCAATACAAGGGAAACAGCTTTGGCAGCCCCAGTTGTCGTTGGAATAATATTCTCAGCAGCTGCACGTGCACGACGGTAATCTTTATGCGGCAAATCAAGAATTTGCTGGTCATTTGTATAAGAGTGGATCGTTGTCATCATTCCACGCTTGATGCCAAACTTATCATTCAGCACTTTCGCAAATGGTGCTAGACAGTTTGTTGTACATGATGCATTAGAAATCACATGGTGGTTTGCAGGATCATAGCTTTCATGGTTTACACCCATAACCACTGTAATATCTTCATTTGTTGCAGGTGCAGAAATAATAACTTTCTTTGCTCCCGCCTCTAAATGCTTCGCAGCGTCCTCACGCTTCGTAAATCGGCCTGTAGATTCAATGACTACTTCTACGCCTAGGTCTCCCCAGCCAAGCTGAGCAGGGTCGCGTTCTGCGATTACCTTCACCTTATGTCCGCCAACTACTAGGTAATCCCCATCAACTGATACGTTTTCATTTAACGTTCCGTGAACAGAATCATATTTTAAAAGATGTGCCAGCATGTTTGCATCTGTTAAATCATTTACTGCAACAATCTCTATATTAGGGTTCTTTAATGCTGCACGAAATACTACACGACCAATTCTTCCAAATCCATTAATACCAACTTTAACTGCCATTTTAACTTCCTCCCTTGTAGGATAAAATAGTATTGAAAAAGGGTATTTACCCTTCTAATAAACTTTTCGCTGCACCTTCATCAGTAACTAGCACTGTTGATTGAGGCGCTTGTTTCATATAAGCGGCAATCGCTTTTGCTTTTGTTTTTCCTCCTGCAACTGCAATAACATGCGGGATTGCAGAAAGATCCTTAAGCTGGAGTCCAATCGTTTGAACTTTATGAACGACCTCGCCTTTTTGATTGAAATAATAGCCGAACGCTTCCCCTTCAGCCTTTTCACTTTTTATTTTCGCTAGATCTTCACTGCTTGATTTTCGTCGTTCTGCCATTGTTATAGCGTCTCCAATCCCATGTAAAACCATGCTTGCAGACTTTATCAATTTCAGAACTTCGCTAATCTCCCGCTCCTTAATAATGGATTCATACATCTCCTGACTAACCTGATCTGGGATATATAGGACACGGTGCTTGGATTCCGTTCGGTCAGCCATTGCTGCACAGATGGAGTTGGCTTGGTTTTTTACATCCTCACCTATTCCGCCTCTAGCAGGGACAAAAAGACAGCTTTGCGAAATGTCTACTGGGGTTAACATATCTGCCACGGCTGCAATGGTAGAGCCGCCTGTTACAGCAATAATATTTTCCCCTGTCAGATTGGATTTCATCCGATTAGCAGCAGCTCTGCCCAATTCTGTTTTCACCCATGGGGATTCATCACAATTGCCAGAGACAATGATAACCTTCTGAATGCCCAGCTTACGCTGTAAATTCTCCTCCATAGCACTAATACCTGAGATCTCTCTGATAACACTGCTCAGCTTATCAAGTAAATCCTTGCCATCTGAGGTCAGGCTCATTCCTGCGGTTGAAGAGGTAATCAGATTTTGGTCTTTTAAAAATTCAACCTCACTTCTTAATACCCTTTCTGTTAAGCCTAAACTCAAACTTAAGCTTCTTCTGCCTACAGGTTCCATTCGTCCAATATAGTGAAGAATGTGGTAGCGTTTCTGCATGATAATTAATAAATCAGGCAATAATCTTTTTTGAACATCAATTAATGAATACAATGATTTCATCCTCCTGGACATTTTTTGTCCCTCGTAGACATATTGTGTCCCGATTGAAGCAAAAAAAATCACTCCTGCTATATCTACATTTTAACAGGAGTAATTAGTGAATTCAATTAAAAAGATTTACTTTTTTCTGAAAAAGCGTCACTAATGGTCAGATAATCAATCTGTCCATATTGAACTTCTTCCCCGTCAATTTCAACAACCGGAATCATAATTCCATACTTTTCCGTCAATTCATCGCTCGTATCTATATCAATTTCTTTAAGAATAAAATTCCATTCTTCCTGCAATTCCAGGATAATCTTTTTTGCCTTATCACAAAGTGAACAGCGGCTGCGTGTATAAAGCACAAGTGTACGTTTGTTCATTGCAATTCTCCCTTCATTCATAGCGTTTCCTTTTAGATGAAGAAGGAATCCCGAGCTGATCCCGGTATTTCGCAATCGTTCTTCGCGAAACAACCATCCCCTCTTTTTCTTTTAACAAATGAACGATTTCCTGATCGGACAATGGCTTTTGTTTGTTTTCACCTTCAACCAATTGGCTGATAACTGTCTTCACTTGCTTCGATGAGGTATTCTCGTCTGATGTAGTTTTTATCGTGCTTGAAAAGAAGGATCTTAATTCATATGTGCCAAAAGGAGTTTGCGCATACTTTTCTCTAACGGCACGGCTGACCGTTGACTCATGAATCTCAAGTTCATCAGCAATTTCCTTCATCGTCATCGGGCGTAAATAAGCTGGCCCGTTCATGAAAAAATCCCCTTGTTTTTCAACAATTTTCAAGGAAACCTTTGTTAGCGTTTCTTTTCTCTGCTCAATGCTTCTCATGATCCACTGATAATCCTGCTGATTTTCCTGAATAAAGCGATTAACTTGTTTATCTTGATTAGAAGCAAACTTTTCATAATATCCACTGTTAAAACTAATCTTTGGGAGTGCTTCATCAAAAATACTTACCACAAAGGATTCCCCCTCCCATTTAATCACAACATCAGGCACTATGTAAGCAGACTTTTCGTGTTGGAAAGAGGATGCTGGTCTTGGGTTTAATGTTTGAATGAAATCGAATACCTCTTGAATCTCATTTAATTTTACATTGAGCAATTTAGCTATATCCTTCCATTTCTTTTCAGCAAAAGAAAGGAAATGCTTCGCCACGATTTCTTCTGCAAGTGCATTCCTCTTCTCACAGCGGCGTAATTGCAATAAAAGGCATTCTTGCAAATTCCGGGCACCGATCCCAGCGGGTTCTAATCCTTGCAATAGTTCAAGATGTTCATAGACTTCTGCTTCTGATAGTTTAAAATGAGCAGCTACTTCACTAATCTCCGCGCGAAAGTAACCGTTTTCATCGATACACTCAACTAAATAGTCAAATACTTTCTTTCCATTTATAGTTAATAAATCGAGATCTACCTGTGACTTTAAATATTCATCCAAATAAGTCACTGTTTCCCCAATCTGTTCAATCCAGTTTTGCTTATCTTTATCGACTTTCTTACGAGTTGGCTTCACTCGATCCTTCCGGGGGTCCATGGCTTGCACATTGCCAGGCTCAATCTGCAATAAGGGGTTTTCCAATGCTTTATTCTCTAAGAAAGCAGAAAGCTCCTGTGCATTATATTGCAGCAAAGCAATCGCCTGTGTCAGCTCTTGCGTCATTGTTAACTTCAATGTCTGCTGTTGCCATAACCCTGCTTGTAAGTTCATTTTAATCCCCCCTCGTGTTCATTTTACAATAACGTGACGGAATGTTGTATGGAAAAATATTGGCATAAGGAAGGCTTGCAGTTCTGTTCAAAACAAAAAAGGGATGAAGTGAATGCTTCAATCACTTTATAATAATAGAGAAGATACTTCAATGATTTAAGCCTACAGGCCATTCATTTTAATAGAATCTGTTTATTAAATCTCGTCCTGTAATTTTTCTAAATCCATGCAGGATGATATAACTTTACTCTTAAAGGGGGAAGCCCAATGGATTTCATAACGATTGATTTTGAAATAGCCAATAACAATATGAACAGTGCATGTTCTTTAGGTATGGTATTCATCCAGAACAATACAATCATAGATGAAAAATATTATCTGATTCAGCCGCCTACCCTCGAACTCAATCCCGAAATGTCAAAAATTCATGGTCTATCTGTTGATGATTTAAAAAACGCACCAAAATTCGATGAAGTGTGGGCTGATATTAGTCATTATTTTCATAGTGAGAGTTTATTCGTCGCACATAATGCGCAGTTCGATATGAATGTATTGAAGAATTGCTTGAAAACCTATTCAGCTGAAATTCCTGAATTCGAATATGTGTGCAGCATTCCAATAAGCACTCGCGCCTGCAGCGGAGAAGGCATTGGCAGCTCATTAAAAGACCGAACAGAAAGGTTTGGCATAACTCTCAATAATCACCACAACGCCTTAGATGATGCAAGAGCATGTGCGGAATTAGTCTTAAAATGTATTGAAACCAAAAGAAGAAAATCCATCCATACTTATATTAGTACGTACAATTCAATACCGATAAAACGATTCTCGGAATTAAAAATTCAAACGGAATTTAAGAAGAGAAAAAAGAATTTCACCAAAATATCCACAAAAGACATGGTCGCATCTACTAACGATTTTGATATCCATCACCCTTTTTATGGCAAGAACGTTGTTTTCACAGGTGAATTAACAATGGATCGTGAGGAAGCGATGCAAGGAGTAGTTAACCTAGGAGGAATCATTAAAAGTGGAGTAAGCTCTAAAACAAATTATCTTGTCGTTGGCAAACAGGATCATTTACTTGTTGGAAGCAGCGGTTTAAGTACAAAGGAAAGAAAAGCTTATGAGTTAATTGAAGAAGGAAGAGAGATAGAAATTCTCACGGAAACTAAGTTTAGAAAACTGCTAGATTGCCGATTAATTCTATCATCTATCGTACGCAAAAAATATGTCCTGAACTAGGGATACGCCTTGAAGATTAAAAAAAGCCGCAAACCCATGAATTGTTGGGCTTACGGCTTTTCTTTATAATTTTTCTAAATTAGTAGCGCCCTCGGCAGGAATCGAACCCACATCTTAAGAACCGGAATCTCACGTGCTATCCGTTGCACCACGAGGGCATTGTGTAATATGCATTGGCGTTACAAATATAGATTATATGCGATTTTTTCTAACTTTGCAAGGAATCTTTTGTTTAAAAACCAGAAGAGCGGGAATGATGGAAACGGAGATATTTATTAGAAGGAAGATGTCGAATAATAATGCTGTTTTGGTGAAGTGTATTGTTTGACCTTTATTGACCAACAGTGTATCATGAGATTACATACATCAATGGAAAAATATATGGCATTTGTATGTTACCCTTACTTAATTAAAGGAGGAATAATGAGATGAACCTAATCCCTACAGTTATTGAACAAACAAACCGTGGAGAGCGCGCTTACGATATTTACTCCCGTCTTTTAAAAGATCGTATTATCATGCTTGGCAGTGCAATCGATGATAATGTTGCCAACTCGATTGTAGCACAATTATTATTCTTAGAAGCTGAAAACCCTGAGAAAGATATTACATTATACATTAACAGCCCGGGCGGAAGCATTACTGCTGGTATGGCGATCTATGATACAATGCAGTACATCAAAGCAGATGTATCAACGATTTGTACAGGTATGGCTGCTTCTATGGGCGCATTCCTTCTTGCAGCTGGTGAAAAAGGCAAGCGATTCGTTCTTCCAAACAGTGAAGTCATGATTCACCAACCACTAGGTGGAGCGCAAGGGCAAGCAACTGAAATCGAAATTGCTGCTAAACGAATCCTCTTCCTACGTGATAAGCTAAATACGATTCTTTCTGAACGTACTGGTCAGCCACTTGAAGTAATTGCTCGTGATACAGATCGCGATAATTTCATGACTGCTGAAAAAGCATTAGAATACGGATTAGTGGATAAAATTATTACCCGCAATCCTGCAGCAGATAAGAAAGAGAAGTAAATCGGTTTAAAATTTGAGAACACATGAGATTTCACGAACGAAATCTTATGTGTTCTTTGTTTTTTTACTTGTTTATGGGAAGAGGTTTCATTTTATCGATTACTTCAGAGATAGGTATTTTTATATTTGCGGAGCACTTTGTTTATCTTGCATCCTCAATGGTATATTGAGCACTTTTTTGAATTTATCTAGCAGTTTTCTTTTTTATCATGCAGTTCCGGGTTGGGTTCATTTTATCGTGCAGTTCGCATCGTTTATCTTGCATCATTAATGATTTATCGAGCACTTTCTTGAATTTATCTAGCAACTTTCTTTTTTTATCAAGCAGTTCTGGGTTGGGCTCATTTTATCGTGCATTTCACATAGTTTATCTTGCATCCCCAAAGTTTTATCGAGCACTTTTCTGCATTTATCTAGCAACTTTTTTACTTTATCGAGCATTTCTGCTTTGGGCTCATTTTATCGTGCATTTCACG
>NZ_LMBX01000008.1:62249-62338 GCF_001439605.1 Cytobacillus praedii | reverse complement strand
TTTATCGAGCTCTTTTCTGTATTTATCTAGCAGCTTTCTTGCTTTATCTAGCATTTCTGCTTTGGGCTCATTTTAACATGCAATTCGCA
>NZ_LMBX01000008.1:0-62239 GCF_001439605.1 Cytobacillus praedii | reverse complement strand
TTTATCGAGCTCTTTTCTGTATTTATCTAGCAGCTTTCTTGCTTTATCTAGCATTTCTGCTTTGGGCTCATTTTAACGTGCAATTCGCACCGTTTATCTTGCATCCTCAATCTTTTTTCGAGCACTTTTCTGCATTTATCTAGCAGCTTTCTATCTTTATCATGCATTTCTGCTTTAGCCTCATTTTATCTTGCATTTCACATCATTTATCTTGCATCCCCAGTCTTTTATCGAGCACTTTCCTATATTTATCTAGCATTTCACTTTTCACCCAAAAAAAAGCCTGGAATAAGGCTCCAGACTCTTTGCAATGTTTATTAATTTTCCTTCTGAATATATTTAGACAGTTCTTCGAGTGCTTCTGTTTCATCCTTACCGTCTACAATTAATGTAATGACTGATCCTGAGCTAACTGCAAGGCTCATCAAGCCCATGATACTTTTTGCATTTACTTTTTTTCCATCCTTTTCGAGAAAGACATCCGATGAAAATCGATTGGCTTCCTGCACAAAAAGTGCGGCAGGCCGTGCCTGCAATCCTGTTTTTAATTTTACTTCAACCTGTTTTTCCAACATTTCTTCCTTTCCTCCCATATAGATTCATAATTTTTTTAAAACGATTCCCCTGCTCGCAGTTTGTCAGCAATTTCATCTATTTTTCTTAAACGATGATTAATACCTGATTTACTTATATTTCCCCCAGAGACCATTTCACCTAGCTCTTTTAATGTAACATCCTGATAGGCGACTCGAAGCTCAGCAATTTCTCTTAGTTTATCTGGCAAAATATGAAGGCCAACGGTTTCATCAATAAATCGTATGTTCTCGACTTGGCGTATGGCTGCACCGATTGTTTTATTTAAGTTCGCTGTTTCACAATTGACAAGTCGGTTCACCGAATTTCTCATATCACGGACAATCCGTATATCTTCGAATCGAAGCAGTGCATTATGAGCCCCAATGACACTCAAAAACTCGGTAATTTTTTCAGCTTCCTTTAAGTACGTGATGAAGCCCTTTTTTCTCTCGAGTGTTTTACTGTTTAAATTAAATGTATTCATCAATTCACATAAAGAGTCATTATGCTCCTTATAAAGTGAAGAAATTTCTAAATGATATGATGAAGTTTCTGGGTTGTTAACAGATCCTCCGGCCAGAAAAGCGCCGCGAAGATAAGAGCGCTTACAACATTTCTTTTTAATCAATGATTCTGAAATATTGTGTGTAAAAACAAAGCCCTCACTAATTATTTTTAAGTCGTCCAGAATTTCACTGGCCTTCTCTGATAAACGAACAATGTAAACATTATTCTTTTTCAGCCTCATTTTCTTTCGAACGAGAAGTTCTACTTGTACATGATAATTTTTTTTAATCAGGATATAAATTCTTCTTGCAATCGCTGCATTTTCTGTTTGAATATCAACGATTAATTTTCTGTTGGAAAATGAAAGCGAGCCATTCATCCGTATAAGCGCTGATAATTCCGCTTTTCCACAGCAATCCTTTGCCTCCAGATTCGTTAATTCCTTTTTCGTTTCCGAAGCGAAAGACATATTCTCACCACCCTTATTAGAAAAGCGTAAGCGCCTTGGTCAGGGGCGACAAGCATAAGGCGAACCGGCTGGAAGGTTATTTTTTAACCTTTTGGACGGATTCGCTTATGCCCCCGAAAGCTTTAGGTGCTCCAGCTAGATAAATAGAAAAGCATTGTGCACCTGTATATAGGCGTCAAGTATAAACTACGTTAAACTATCTAATTAGTTTCGTTTTTTCATTTCATCCATAAGTAATGAATATAACATTTCTGCGACCACTTTTGTATCATGACGAATCACACCGTCTTTTTCGTTCACAATTTCTCCTGGAATCACTTCTAGACCTAACTCCTGAAGGCGCTCTGTATCAAAGATAACTGGCTTTGACATTTCTTCACTGTATCGCTCTTGAATATCGTCAGGGATAGCCTCACTATTGACAAGAATCGTATTCATAAACGCACAGCTCATGTGATCGTAAATTGCTTTTACATGGTCGCTTGCTGTATAGTTAAATGTTTCTCCCGCTTGGGTCATGAGATTGCAAATATACACCGTTTTCGCCTTGGCGCGGCAAACCTCATGCCCGAGCTTTGGAACAAGAAGATTCGGTAAAATACTCGTATATAAACTTCCTGGGCCAATGATGATTAAATCGGCCTTCCTTATGGCAGAAATTGTTTCAGGAAGAGGTTTAATATTCTTAGGTGATAAAAATACCTTTTTAATTTTTTTCCCAGAGTAAGGAATTTTGGATTCTCCAGAAACGACTGTCCCGTCTTCCATCTCCGCATGAAGAACGACACTTTGATTAGCGGCAGGCAAGACCTTTCCTCTTACGTTCAATACTTTGCTCATTTCCTGAATAGCATGAACGAAATTCCCCGTAATTGAAGTCATGGCTGCTAGAATTAAATTCCCAAGCGAATGACCAGATAGCTCATTAGACGTCTTAAAACGATGCTGAAACATTTCTTCAATCAGTGGCTCCACATCAGACAGTGCTGCCAAAACATTGCGTATATCACCGGGAGGAGGAATATGTAAATCATTTCTCAGTCTCCCTGAACTGCCTCCATCATCGGCAACAGTTACTATAGCAGTTATATCAACAGGATACTGCTTTAGTCCTCTTAATAGAACAGGCAATCCTGTTCCCCCTCCGATGATGACAATTCTTGGCTGTCTGTTTTTCATTTCTCTTTTTCCCTTCTCCCCACAATATCACGATGTGTAATTCGTGTATGATACTCATTCTTGAAGTAATCCCCAATATATTCTGTCAAGGCTACTGAACGATGCTGGCCGCCCGTACATCCGATGGCAATAACGAGCTGCGCTTTTCCCTCTCTTTTGTAATGAGGAAGCATAAAGCTGAGAAGCTCTGTTACCTTTTCAAGAAACTTTTGTGTTTCTGACCACTTTAATACATAGGTAGAGACCTCTTCATCTAAACCAGTTTTTGGCCGCATATGTTCAATATAGTGAGGGTTTGGAAGAAATCGCACATCAAAAACAAGGTCGGCATCAATCGGAATTCCATGTTTAAAACCAAAGGACATTACGTTGACAGTAAATAAAGTTGACTTATTCACAGAGAATTCCGTAAGTATTTTTTCACGAAGTTCTCTTGGTTTTAAACGTGTTGTATTGTAAATGAGCTGTGCTCTTCCTTTTAATTCCTCTAAAAGCTCACGTTCCAACTTAATTCCCTCAAGAGGAAGGCCAGATGGAGCAAGTGGGTGAAACCGCCTCGTCTCCTTATACCTTCTAACTAATGTAGAATCGTCCGCATCTAAGAAAAGAATTTGCGGTGTGATCCAGGAAGTCTCTGAAAGGTCATCAAGTGCTTTGAACAAATGGTCAAAGAATTCACGTCCCCTAAGGTCCATGACTAATGCAACCTTATTCATCTTATTCCCGGATTCCTTCATCAGTTCAAGGAATTTAGGCAAGAGTGTTGGCGGCAGGTTATCCACACAGAAGAAACCTAGATCTTCAAAGCTTTGAATGGCAACTGTTTTTCCAGCGCCTGACATCCCCGTAATAATGACCATTTGCGTTTCATTCACTGCGCCTGTACTCATTTTTGTTTTCCCCCTGTATATCAAATTGCCTTGGCTTATTTACGCCCCAAATTCTATCGAGTTCGCATAAATTCTCTGAATAATCTTAAGGGCTCGCCGGAGGCTTTAACTCGGATCTAATCTATAGCTAAGTAGTTCAAAATTTGGCGTATAGGTAAACGTACCATAAATTATTCCGTTTCCATGAATCATGTATTCTAGAATATGATAGTCACCTGCTGCCATAGGAAGGTTCTTGATTTCCTCAAATGGGTGCCACAGAATTTTCCCTTCTTCCGACTCATCTAGGTTCAGTCCATCAGCCTCTGTCGCTAAAAAAGTGAACATCATCCATTCAGAAAGAACCTTTTCGCCTTCTTTCATAATAAAGGTAAAGATCCCCTTTATATTCGGATTGCGCAAATATACCCCTGTTTCCTCTCTGAATTCCCGGATACATGAATCTCTAACTGATTCTCCTGGCTCCATTTTTCCCCCTGGAGCTACCCACCAGCCTCGACTCGGTTTTTGCAAAAGCAATACTTGATCATCTTTCAACAATACACAGTTAGTGACTCGCTGCAACTTCTATGCACCTGCCTTCCATCCCGTCTGCTTATTCCTTTTATTATACTATTTTTGTTAAACACCCACAACGAATTGAAGATTCTTACAATTGGATTTATCGAACACAATTATTGTTGATTTTAATAAAATATTCCGATTATTTTTAGACAAAAAAAAAGCACAGATACACTGTGCTTAACAAAGGATTATATCTTTAAAAGGGGGTCAATTTCTATTATTAGAATACCTCAATTTTATTGCATGACTGTTACAGGAAAATTAAAAGAGAATTACTTTTTGTAAATATTATTTCCGATGAAGAAAGTTTTAGTAAAAAGAAAAGCCGCACAATTAGTATGCGGCTTTTTACACATTAAGCTTTCGCTTTCATGCTTTCTTTTAATTCTTCGATATAATGTTGAGCACTTTGTGCTGCGATGCTTCCATCTCCAGTTGCAGTGACGATTTGACGAAGCATTTTTTCGCGAATGTCACCAGCAGCAAAGATGCCAGGAATTTTCGTTTCCATTTGCTCATTTGTCTCGATATAGCCATTTTCATTAGTAATACCAAGGCTTGCAAACGGCTTAGATAATGGGATCATTCCGATGTAGACGAAGACACCATCCGTTCTGAACTCTTGCTCTTCACCTGTTTCAGTTGAAACAAGAGTTACACTTCCAACCTTGCCGTCTTTTTCATTGATTTGCTTAACTGTATGATTCCAAATGAAATCAATTTTTTCGTTATCAAATGCGCGCTGCTGCAGAATTGCTTGAGCACGAAGCTCATCACGGCGGTGTACGATCGTTACTTTTGATGCGAAACGAGTCAAGTACACACCCTCTTCTACTGCAGAATCCCCGCCGCCGATGACAACAAGCTCTCTCTCTTTAAAGAAGGCTCCGTCACATACCGCACAGTAGGAAACGCCGCGGCCGCCTAATTCTTTCTCTCCTGGTGCACCAAGCTTCTTGTACTCAGCTCCAGTCGTAATGATGACAGCACGAGCTTTATATTGCTTAGATCCTGCAACAACTGTTTTGTACTCTTCACCGTCAATAATTTCCTTGATATCGCCATATGCATATTCAGCACCGAATTTCTTCGCATGCTCGAACATTTTAGTTGATAAATCAGGTCCTAAAATATGATCAAAACCTGGATAGTTTTCTACTTCTTCTGTATTAGCCATTTGTCCACCAGGAACACCGCGCTCAATCATTAAAGTTGATAAATTTGCCCGTGATGTATAAACAGCAGCAGTCATTCCAGCTGGGCCGGCACCTGCGATAATGACATCATAAATTTTCTCTTCCGTCATGTTATTTCACTCCTAAGAAAAGGGATCTTTATTCTATTATGACCATCTACTCATATCCTATAAAAATTAAAGGATTCCGTCCAAATATTTGCTCACGAAAGGAGATTTTTAACCATTTTTACATATTTTTGTAAGGTAGAAGAGGAAACACCATATTTTCCAGCAAGCTGCTGCTGAGAAACCTTTTCTTCTCGCATTTTCATCCAGATATATTCAACTGCAGCTGCCCATGCCTTATTGTTTTTGACTGGCAGGCTGCTGCTTTCCATCTTGACAAAAACAGCAAACCACATTAAAAACAATCCAGCTTCTACTGTACCGATTGGATGATAATTTTGATAAAGAAGTATGGCTGTTTCGTGTAGTGCCTGGTCAGCCATTTCTTCTTTTGTCCGTAAAAACGATAAATATTTCCGCTCTAAATGTGAGAATCTTTGATTTTGCTTCATTTCTTTTGAACCCAGAATCTCATCTTTTCCCGCTGACACGGAAGTTAAGAATAAGGCAAATAGGCGTTCCTCAATATAATCGCTTTCCAATTTTTTCAGAATGGATACATGGTGGTTTTCAAAACCGTCAAGGACAGTCTTATCCTCGTTCCATGGCTCGCTGCCTTCTTTTTCTGGATTCATTTGAATCGCTTT
The DNA here is from genome assembly GCF_001439605.1 of Cytobacillus praedii. Lineage (GTDB taxonomy): Bacteria > Bacillota > Bacilli > Bacillales > Cytobacillaceae > Cytobacillus > Cytobacillus praedii. Next base: position 56,104 of record NZ_LMBX01000008.1, on the reverse strand, counting down.
TTTCCATGCAGATTGAGCAATTGCTTCCCTGCCTGTATAGTACGCAGCATAGGAAAGCCAATAAAAAAAGGTGCCATCTCCATCAAAACCCTTTTTCTGAAGGCTGCGCAGCAATGAAAAAGCCTCATCATATTCGCCTGTTAAAGCAAATGTTGCCCCAAGCTTAAATTGATGCTCAATTGATATCGGCTTAATCTTTTTCAACATGTCCTTCAATGCTTTAACTTCAGGCAGATCATGCTGATAAAACGCAAACACGAGCTTATTGCATAGGGCGTGCAAGTTCCCAGGATTTTCTTGAAACACCTTTTCTAGAATATCAGCAGCCTTTTGATTATCACCAAGGTAAAAATAGGCAAGCGCAAGATTGTTATAGGCAGACCAGTATTCAGGATACTCATCGATCACTGAATTTAGCAGTTCCACCGCTTTTGGAAAATGCCCAGATTCCAGAAGTTCCCGTGCATGCTCCTGCTTTGTAATAAGATCGTCCTGATCATATAACTCTTCATCCATCTCTTCCGCTTCCATTGTCAGCAATTCAAGTAAATCCATCGTGTGATCGACAAATTCACCATCCTCATCCAGCTCCAAATATAAATTGGCATGATGATAAGCATCCTTGAAGAAGCCTAAATGGGCATAATTGTTTGCAAGGAAATAGTGGCATTCCACCATATCCGCATCCAATTCCTCCAGAATCGTGTGAAGAAACGTGTTTGCCTCCTGATAGTCACCCAATTCCGAGCAAATAATCGCTAATTGACAAACTATCATTGGTTCTCCAGGCTCTAGCTGCATCGCTCGCTGTATATATTTTTTTGCTTTATATAGATCCCTTTTATGGTAAGCCTTTAGTCCTTTGGCAAAATAATACTCACCGGTCGGGTTAAATGTTAGTAATTTTCCTTTTGGTTGTCTTGCTTTAGAGTCTTTGCTCATGAAATCCTCCATCTTTCTTAATCAACTCAAGTAGTATATCACATGAGCAACCTTATAGAGAAGGGATTGAGGGATATTTGACATTACCAAGCCGCTGACGAGTGATAAAGCCTATCCTTTCTCGAACCGGTAAAAGGCAAATTCATAGATAATAACAGGCGATTGGCAATATAAGGAGATGTTAAATGAAGAAAGTCACGAAATCTCTGATTGGATAAGGGGGTATCATTAAATAATAGGAAGTAATCCTCGACTGCTCGAACGTGTGCATGCGGGTCTTTCTGCTTGCATTCGGGGCAAATCCAATTTCCGTAACATCTAGTCATTTGGATTGATATGCAATTGCTGCAGAAGACACCCGTTATTAATTCTGATGGAAGAACTTTATAAAATGTTAGAATATCAAATGTTTCTGATCTGTGCTCTTTTACCATAAGGCGTGCTATTCTTTTTAATTCTTTATGATTCAAAATTGTTTCCTTGGATGTTAATTTTTGAATTTTATCGAGCAGGAATTGAATATGTAAAACCTTCTGAAGGATAGGCGTGTTCCCATGTGCAGTTTTAAGAATGGTCGAGGGTTTGCTTATAACTACGAGGAAATCAATAGGAATGGATATATTGCGTGCTTCTAGCCATTTTTTAAGTCCTTGTTTCTGCTGGTTGGCTTGTTCAATTGGACACGGGTACCCTTTTTCACCCGTTTGTGCTGTTTGGATCCATTGATTAAATAGTGGGTCAAAATACAAAGTGCCTGAAAAGTTTTTTATTTCTAGAATAAGCGCAAAATATGGGGTCAAAAGGAGTGTATCTATTTGAAAGATGTATTCGCCATTGGAAAGGCGAATGCCATGAAAGATTAGAAAATCCTTTTCCGGCAATTTTCCTAAATAATAATCGACGGATTGCTCTCCTCGATAACCTGCCCAGCGCTTTCGTAGATCCTCCTCGATTTCTTGTCTTTTTATATGATCTTTTGGAAGCCTCCTTAATAATGCTTCGTTCTTTTGTATTCTAATTGGTATGCTTCGTTCTTTGACAATCAATTTGCTCCCTCCTTTATATGATTGGAAGCTAATTTCTTTTTTTGTTAGGGGAAATCCTGCATTTAAGTTCGTTTGTTTCTCTGAATTTGTTACATTTTGGTGAATTTATGTAATGATTGCTCTTATTGAGTTATTTATCTAGATTTATCGAGCAGCATTCTTATTTTATCTAGCAGTTGGATATGTTTATCTAGCAGTTTTTTCATCTTATCGAGTAATTCAATTTGTGGAACTCTTTATTGAGCAATTTACATGATTTATCGAGCGTCTTTTCTATTTTATCTAGCATTTCGATTTGGTTATCTAGCAGCTTTTTTACGTTATCGTGCAATTCGATTTGTGATTCTCATTATCGAGCAATTTACATGATTTATCGAGCGTCTTTTCTATTTTATCTATCATTTGAATATGTTTATCTAGCAGCTTTTTTACGTTATCGTGTAATTCGATTTGTGATTCTCATTATCGAGCAATTTACATAATTTATCGAGCAGCTTTCTTAGTTTATCTAGCATTTGGATATGTTTATCTAGCAGCTTTTTTACGTTATCGTGTAATTCGATTTGTGATTCTCTTTATCGAGCAATTTACATGATTTATCGAGCGTCTTTTCTATTTTATCTAGCATTTGAATATGTTTATCTAGCAGCTTTTTTATGTTATCTAGCAATTCGATTTGTGGAACTCTTTATCAAGCAATCTACATGATTTATCTAGCATTTCTATATGTTTATCTAGCATCTATTTTATGTTATCTAGCAATTCGATTTGTGGCCCTCTTTTCATATAATATAGAAAAAAACCAGCCATTATTCGGCCGGTTTTGGTTCATGTCTTTTCTCTAGGACTTTCAGAATTTCATATAACGGCAGGTCCTGCTCTCTTAGTAATACAAGTAAATGGTAAATTAAATCAGCGGCTTCCCATTTGAGTTCTTCTTTATCTCGATTTTTTGCAGCGATAATGACCTCTGCAGACTCTTCTCCTACTTTTTTCAGGATTTTGTCCAGGCCTTTTTCAAATAAGTAGGTTGTATAGGCACCTTCTGGCCGGTTTTTTTCACGATCTTTAATGACTTGTTCAAGCTTGAAGAGAATCATCGGATCAGAAAAGCAGCTGGTTTCTCCTGTATGACAGGCTGGTCCAGCTGGTTCGACTAGCACAACAATTGCATCTTGATCGCAATCTACTTTCATTTCGATGATTTTCTGGGTATTCCCGCTTGTTGCGCCTTTATGCCAAAGCTCCTGCCGCGAACGGCTGAAGAACCAGGTTTCCCCTGTTTCTATCGACTTTTCTAATGATTCCTTATTCATATAAGCAAGGGTCAGCACTTCTTTCGTACGTGCATCCTGAACAATTGCCGGCACAAGCCCCTTTTCATCAAACTGAACATTCATCGGACAAGCACTCCTTTTTCATTTAAGTATGTCTTTACTTCTGCAACGGATGTCTCTTTATAATGAAAAATGGACGCTGCAAGTGCTGCATCTGCTTTTCCTTCTGTAAAAACTTCGGCAAAATGTTCCGCACATCCTGCTCCTCCAGATGCAATCACAGGAATGGATACAGCCTCACTCACTGCCCGTGTCAGCTCGATATTAAACCCATTTTTCTCCCCATCTGAGTCCATGCTTGTAAGGAGAATTTCACCCGCACCAAGCTCGGCCGTTTTCCTTGCCCACTCGATGACATCTAGTTCAGTAGGTGTTCGCCCCCCATGGGTATAGACACGCCATAATCCCTGCTCTATTTCGTATTTCGCGTCTATTGCCACAACCATGCATTGGGAACCAAAGAAATTCGCCCCTTCTGTTATTAAGCTTGGATTTTTAACAGCAGCCGTATTTAACGAAACTTTATCCGCACCTGCTCTTAAAATTCCCTTCATCTCTTTCAATGAGTTGATTCCGCCGCCAACTGTAAAGGGAATGGCCAATTCAGCTGCAACGGCTCTAACAACGTCAATCATTGTTTTTCGGCCTTCTACAGATGCAGAGATATCTAGAAAAACAAGCTCATCCGCCCCTTGTTCATCATAAAAGCGTGCCAATTCAACAGGATCACCTGCATCTTGCAGCTCCACAAATTGAACCCCCTTCACGACTCGTCCATCCTTTACATCAAGACAGGGAATAATTCGCTTCGTTAACATGATACCGACACCTCGCTTAATGCCTCTGAAACAGAAAAACGGCCTTCATAAAGTGCTTTACCGACAATCGCCCCAATCACGCCAGCCTTATTTAATTCGTTCAGTTTTCTTAAATCAGCAAGACTGCTAACACCACCTGAAGCAATCACATATTTCCCTGTTTCCTGTGCCAGCATCCTAACCGCTTCCACATTCGGTCCTGAAAGCATGCCGTCTGTTGCAATATCTGTAAATATAAAGGTTTCTGCACCAGCGTCCGCAAAACGTTTGCCCAGCTCGACTGCTTTCACCTTCGATGTATAAAGCCAGCCTTGCGTTGCGACATAGCCGTTTTTCGCATCAAGTCCAATCGCAATCTGATCTTCGTATTTTTGAATCATTTCAATCGCAAAGTCAGGATCAGAGACAGCGATGCTTCCAAGGATGACACGGGCAATCCCATTTTCTAAATAATGAGCGATATCCGCTTCTGTTCGGATGCCCCCGCCGATTTGAATTTTGGCAGTTAGTTCATTTGCTGCCTTAACGACAAAAGAATCATTTACCCTTAACCCATCCTTCGCCCCGTCAAGGTCAACCATGTGAATCCAGCTTGCCCCAGCGCTTGCAAAACTTCTAGCCATTTCAAACGGGGAATTCCCATACACAGTTTCCTGATTATAGTCTCCCTGGAGCAGACGGACACATTTCCCGCTTCTCATATCGATCGCTGGAAAAATTGTAAAGCTCATCTTGCATTCACCCTTTCACGTGCGAGTTCCGTAAAATTACGCAATAGCTCTATGCCCAGTCTGCTGCTTTTCTCGGGATGAAATTGCATGCCATATAGGTTTCCCCTTCCAACAACCGCGGGGACTTCTACATCATACCTGCACTTTGCTAGTAAAACATCCTGGTCCATATGATCAACATAATATGAATGCACAAAATAAGCATAATCCTCTATTTGCTGAAAAATCGAAGGAATTTGCGTCCATTCCAACTGATTCCACCCCATATGCGGCACTTTATATCGACTGCCATCCGCTGTTACTCCCGAAAATTTTTCAACATATCCTGTGAGTAATCCTAAGCCGATTGTCTCCCCATTTTCTTTGCTTCCTTCAAACAAAAGCTGCATCCCTAAACAGATGCCAAGGAAGGGCTTTCCCATCTCCACAAATTCTTTAATCATAGCTGATAAGCCAGTCTGATTTAACCGCTCCATTGCATCTTTAAAGGAACCAACTCCTGGCAGGATTAATCCATTCGCCTTCATCAGCTCTTCTGCTTTTTCCGAAATAAAGTAAGGCACATCTAATCTTTCTAGAGCCTTGCTCACACTAAACAGGTTACCCATGCCATAATCAATGATGCCGATCATTTATAACATCCCTTTCGTAGACGGAACTCCTTTAATTCTTGGATCGATGGCTGTCGCTTCATCTAATGCCCGTGCAAGTGCTTTAAAAATGGCTTCAATGATATGATGTGTGTTCTTTCCATAGTGAACGATCACATGCAGATTCATCCTTGCTTCTAACGCAAGCTTCCATAGAAATTCATGAACAAGCTCCGTATCGAATGTTCCTACCTTTGCACTTGGAAGGTCTGCACGAAATTCTAAATGCGGGCGATTGCTTAAATCAACAACCACCTGGGCAAGCGCCTCATCCATCGGAACAAATGCATTCCCATAACGCTTGATGCCCTTTTTATCGCCAAGTGCCTCCTTCAGCACCTGTCCAAGACAAATACCAATATCCTCTGTTGTATGATGATCATCCACTTCTGTATCTCCATTTGCATGAACAGTTAAATCAAACTGACCGTGTTTAGCGAATAAATCAAGCATATGGGTTAAAAACGGGACACCCGTTTCAAGCTTGCTTGTGCCTTCGCCATCTATATTTAATGAGAGCTTTATTTCTGTTTCATTTGTAATTCTCTTAATCTCAGAAACTCTGGACATGATTTCACCCCTTTAATCTTGCTTCAATCGCGCGTGCATGAGCTTCTAGACCCTCAAGACGCGCAAACGAGGCAATTTTTTCCCCATTCTCTTTCAATGCCTTTTCACTATAAAAAACAATGCTCGATTTTTTTTGAAAATCTTCTACACTTAACGGGCTAGAAAATCGTGCCGTGCCGTTTGTTGGCAGCACATGATTCGGTCCAGCAAAATAGTCACCAACCGGTTCAGGGCTAAATCTGCCAATAAAAATCGCTCCAGCATGTCTAATTTGTCCTATTAACGACAATGCATTTTCCGTTATAATTTCTAAATGCTCAGGTGCAAGGCGATTGACTGTTTGAACAGCCTCCTCCATTGTTTCAGTTACATATATTGCTCCATAGTTTTCAATCGACTGTCTAGCGATTTCCTGGCGCGGGAGCACATTCAATTGTTTTTCAACCTCATCGGCAACCGCTTCAGCTAGCTCTTCTGAAGGTGTAACTAGCACACTGCACGATAATTGATCGTGCTCTGCTTGAGACAATAGATCTGCTGCCACTTCATTCGGTTTGGCTGTGGCATCAGCTATAATGGCTATTTCACTTGGTCCTGCGATCATATCAATATCCACATCGCCGAACACTTCTCTTTTCGCTAGCGCTACATAAATGTTCCCTGGACCTGTAATTTTATCAACAGAAGCAATCGTCTCTGTTCCGTAGGCAAGAGCCGCTATCGCTTGTGCTCCGCCAACTTTATACATTTCTTTTGCACCTGCCTCTTGAGCAGCTACAAGAACGGCTGGCGGCAGCTTCCCTGTTTTTTTATCAGGAGGAGTGGCAATGACAATTCGCTTGACTCCAGCTACCTTTGCAGGAATGACATTCATTAAGACCGATGATGGGTAAGCTGCCGTTCCCCCTGGAACATACAAGCCCACCGAATCAAGAGGAGTTACTTTTTGCCCAAGAATCGAGCCATTTTCATCGGTTGTCATCCAGGAAGTGCGCAGCTGTTTTTCATGATAGATTCGGATATTATCTGCAGCCTCTCTGATAACTCCTAAGACTGTATCATCGACTTCTTTATATGCTTCCCTTTTCTCTTCTTCTGTTACCGTGAAGTCCTCCAGATGCACCCCATCAAATTCTAATGAATAAGCTTTTAATGCCTGATCCCCATCTTTTCGAACTGATTTGATAATGTTTTTGACTGTTGCTCGCTGTTCCTTTGTGCCACTATCGACTGACCTTTTAATAGAAGGCTGATCACTCACTTTAAAGATTCTCATGCACGTTCCCTCCAGTTTTTATCGCAGGGCAGTAAGACTCCCACTGATGGTTAGTTTCACTTTATCTTGCTTAGCCGTTCGACAAGCTCGTTAATTCGCTCATCCTTCAGTCGAAAGCTAACTGGATTCACAATCAGTCTGGAGGTGATTTTCACCATCTGCTCATACTCGACCAAGCCATTTTCCTTTAACGTTCTCCCCGTTGAAACAATATCGACAATTCGATCAGCCAGCCCAATAAGAGGGGCCAGCTCAATCGAACCATTCAACTTAATAATCTCTACCTGCTCCCCTTGCTCTCTAAAATAAGCTGCAGCTACATGTGGATATTTAGTTGCCACCTTTGGCGCTACATCATTGGTTTTTGATTCAGGCAATCCAGCAACAGCGAGGTAGCAGGCACTTATTTTTAAATCAAGCAATTCATAAACATCCCGTTCTTCCTCGAGCATGACATCTTTCCCTGCAATCCCAAGGTCAGCCACCCCGTGCTCTACATAGGTCGGAACATCCATCGGCTTAGCTAAAATAAATCGGAATTTTTCTTCAGGCACTTCAATGATCAGTTTTCGTGAATCATCGAATTCAGGCGGCAATTGAAAGCCTGCCTGTCTAAGCAATTGGGCCGCATCCTCAAATATCCTCCCTTTTGGCATGGCGATCGTTAAAAAGTCCTTCATTTTAACACCACCTCCGTTCCCGATTTTCCGACTAGAAAGGTAATATCCACGTATTGGCTTGTGCAGCCATCGATATCCTTGACTCCGATTATATCCTGCAGTACGACTTTATTTCCTAACTGCCTTTGCTTTTGTGCATATTCAAAAGCTTCCTTTCGCCGCTCCGAACTAAATAATACACAGGAGGCACGCTCATATTCTTCATTATCAACAACAAATGCTTCTAAAAGTCGATCTATTCGAATCGCAAATCCAGTCGCACCTGCTTGCTTTCCGAATTTCCGCAGCAATAAATCATACCTGCCCCCATTGCCAATTGGAAAGCCGACGTTTCCTGCATATACCTCAAATACTATTCCTGTATAGTAGCTCATATGGCTTACCAAAGTGAGGTCGAAGGTCACCTTTTCATCTAACCCAAAATCAGAAATGATGTCCCACAGCTGCTGAAGTTCGGTCACTGCTCTTTTTCCTATGTCATTCTCAAGCAAATCAAAAAACTTTTCAATGATCGGACGCCCGCCTCTAAGGGTTAAGAATTCTAGTAATCTTTGTTTATCTATGGATGATAGTGCTAATTCATTTACATGCTCCCGGTAGCCTACATAGTTTTTTTCATATAAATATCTTGTTAATGCTTCTACTCTTTCATCCGTTCCTAAAATCTGCAGGAAATATGTCTGCACAAATCCAATATGCCCGATGGAAAGGCGAAAGTCTTCTAATCCGGCTGCTTGTAATGAATGAATCATTAAGGCAATTCCTTCTCCATCCGCACTGATTGTAGAATCTCCAATGCACTCCACACCAATTTGTTCGAACTCAGCTGGGCGTCCAGCTTCTCTCTGCTGTGCACGAAATACATTTGCAGAATACGCTAATCGAATCGGAAGATCATTTTTTAATAGCTTTGATGCAGCAACACGTGCAATAGGCGCTGTCATATCCGGCCGCATGACGAGTGTTTGCCCTTGCTGATCAAGAAGTTTGAATAACTGCTGATCGAGTGTGGCAGACGCGGCACCGACCGTATCATAATATTCAAGTGTTGGAGTCTCCATAAATTGATAGCCCCAACTCTTCATCTCATTTTCTATGGATAATTTTATTTTTTGTTTTCGATCATATAAATCGGGTAATGTATCTCTCATCCCTAGCGGTTTTTCAAACATAAATAAGCGGGTCAATGACGTTCACCTCAAAATCCTTTAGTTCGCTAATATGGTAGTAAATTAAAGATATATGTATTTTAACTCCCTCTCTTAGTTCCGTCAACAAATAATTCAGAAAATAGTACCTAGTATGTAGGAATGTCGGGAAATGCTCGATAATGGGACGATGCTGCTAGATAATTTCATATGGATGCTCGATACAAAGTAAATAATGCTTGATAAACAATGGGAATTACTAGATAAAGCTGCTCTCGAACTGAAATGCTCGATAAAATGAAAAAGCTGCTAGATAAACTTATGTGAATGCTAGATATAAAGTAAAAAATGCTTGATAAACGATATGAATTACTCGATAAAGCGGATCTCAAACTGAAATGCTCGATAAAAAGAGATAGTTGCTAGATAACTTTATGCAAATGCTCGATATAAAGTGAATAATGCTAAATAAACGATGGGAATTACTCTATAAAGCTGCTCTCGAACTGAAATGCTCGATAAAATGAGATAGCTGCTAGATAACTTTATGCGAGTGCTCGATATAAAGTGAAAAATGCTAGATAAACGATGAGAAATGCTCGATAAAGATAATCTCAAACTGAAATGCTCGATAAAATAAGAAAGCTGCTAGATAACTTTATGCAAATGCTCGATATAAAGTGAAAAACGCTAGATAAACGATGGGAAATACACGATAAATTGGAACTCTAAACTGAAATGCTCGATAAAAAGAGATAGTTACTAGATAAACCATTCAAAATGCTAGATAAATCAATAAACTTGCTCAATAACTAGATCAGCAATCAAATAGTAATAAAATTTTTTAAGGATGGACATATACTTCTTCACAGAACAAAAAAAGAGCCCTGCAGGATGCAGGACTCAAAATTATTCTTTTTCCTTGCCGTAGATGGGATCGTCTGCCCATCTTTTAGCCATTTCTTCTTTTGTATAAATTACGCGCATTGGATTTCCGCCGACAAAGGAGCCAGGAGGGACATCTTTATGCACGAGTGTGCCAGCTGATACAATGGCACCGTCCCCAATTGATACGCCTGGTAGGATTGTTGAATTAGCGCCAATCATTACTTCACTGCCAATGTCAACATGCCCGAGGCGATATTCTTTAATTAAATATTCGTGTGCCAGAATGGTCGTATTGTAGCCAATCACTGTATTGCGGCCAACGCTTATTTTTTCCGGAAACATGACATCGAGCATGACCATTAGTGCAAAAGAAGTGTGTTCGCCCACTTTCATTCGCAGAAAGGTCCGGTACAGCCAATTTTTCATCCCTAGAAAAGGTGTATATCTTGCCAGCTGAATCACGGCAAAGTTCTTGACTACTTTCCAAAAAGGGACTGTCTTGTATACATGCCAAAGAGAGTTGGCACCCTCTACCGGAAATCGCTCCGTCTTTCTCATTTTCTATCAACCTCAAGAACATCAAGCAAGTCTGCCATGTTTTCGAGCATATAATCTGGATTAAATTGAAGTAAGAATTCTTTCCCCTTCGCACTCCAAGCAACACCAGCTGTTTTCGTACCTGCATTTTTCCCGCCGAGAATATCATGGGAATTATCGCCGACCATGATCGCCTCTTCCGGCTTCGAGCCCAAAAGTTCAAGCGCTTTTAAAATCGGCTCTGGATCTGGCTTGGGGTTTTGAACATGATCCAATGCAACAACAACATCAAAGAACTGGTCCAGTTTTGTTAGCTTCAAGCCTTTTTCAACGACCATTAGTACCTTTGTTGTGACTATTCCTATTTTGATGCCTGCTTCTTTCAATGAACGGATCGTTTCAAATACCCCATTAAATTCCTTCACAAGCAAGTCATGATTGCCAAGATTAAACTCTCTATATATACGAATCATTTCCTCTACCTTTTCAGGATTAATCGACTCAAACGTTTCCGTAAGCGTTGGACCTAGAAAAGGAAGGACATCTTCCCGCTTATAACGATCAGGATAATATGTTCCTAACGTATGCAAAAAAGAGGAAATGATTAATTCATTTGTATCAATTAATGTTCCATCTAAATCGAATAAAACAGTATTAACTTGTGTGCTCATATGATGCTTCCTTTCTTTTAGCCATATCTGTACGGTTCCAAATAAATGCGACAATCAGAGTTAAGAGAATCGCGACGCCTAAGCGGATAAGTAAAAGCGGCAATACCGGGATACCCAATGGAACAAAAATCAGCGTATCCTCAACAACCGCATGGCAGGCAACTAGAAAGACAAAGGCAATCGTTACATCCTTTTTACTGACTCCATCCTCCTTCACAGCCTGGATCATGACTCCTGCCCCATAGGCAAGACCGAACAACAAACCAGCTGCAAGTGTTGTCGATGTGTTTTCTTTCATGCCGAGCATTCTTGTTACTGGAGCCATCCATTTTGAAAAAACAGCAAGCCACTTTAAATCCTTTAATATTTGAATCACAATCATAAGCGGAATGACAATGATAGCCAGTTGAAAAATACCTAAACCTGCCTTCTGCAAGGCATCTAGAAGAATAGCAAACCAGCCTGTAACTTCCTCTTCTTTGGCTGGAATCATGCCGTACTTAGCTATTTCAGATCCCCCGTGCCATACAAGATTAATCACAATCGCAGAAATGAGCGCTAGCCCCATCCTCACTGCGACACCAATCCAAAGCTTCACACCTACTTTAACGGCTACGCTTGATTCAATAAGCATATTATGGGAAAAGGAAAGCATAACTGCAACGATAAATACCTCTTTTACAGTCAAATCAAGCGTCAATATCGCCCCAATTGCCGCATAAAGATTTAAGAAGTTCCCTAAAACAAGCGGAATGGCTGTATCCCCCGACAAGCCAATTAGATTCATAAGCGGCGTGATTAACTTAATTACCCATGGCAGGATAGGCGTATGCTGCAGCAGAGCAACGATTAAGGTAACGGGAAAGATGATCTTTCCTAACGTCCAAGTCGTCTTTAAGCCAACCATGATCCCCTTTTTGGACGATTCGACCAGCATGTCTCTTCCCCTCTCTTATGTAGGTTCGCTTGTAAAATTAAACACTTTTATCTAAATAACGAACATCTGCATACCCCTTCATTCTTCTTACCACTAGAAGAATGACAGCTCCAATCACAAGAACAATAGAAATGGTTTGTGCCATTCTTAACTGCCCCTCTATTAGCCATAAACTGTCGGTCCGCATTCCTTCAATAAAGAAGCGCCCAATTGAGTACCAGATTACGTATGTGAGGAATAGTTCCCCGCGTCGTAAATTAACTCTTCTTAATAAAATGAGAATAATAAAACCAATAATATTCCATACCGATTCGTATAAAAATGTAGGTTGATAATACGTACCGTTAATGTACATTTGATTGATGATAAACTCTGGCAGATGAAGGTTTTCTAGGAATGCCCGTGTTACTTCTCCACCATGCGCTTCCTGATTCATAAAGTTTCCCCATCGTCCAATTGCCTGCCCTAAAATGATACCTGGTGCTGTAATATCAGCAATTTTCCAGAAGGAAATGCCTCTCTTTTTTGCGAAGACAACAGCAGTTATCACAGATCCAATCAATGCTCCGTGGATGGCAATGCCGCCTTCCCATATTTTAATAATCTCACCAGGGTTCTGGGCATAATAATCCCATTGAAAGATAACATAATAGATGCGGGCTGAAATTATGGCGATCGGAATAGCCCAAAGCATTAAATCTGCAAATACTTCTTTTTTAATCCCTCTTTTTTCTCCTTCTCGCATAACCAGCATTAGTGCTAAGGCAATCCCGATACCAATAATCAATCCGTACCAGCGGATATTTATTGGCCCAAGAGATATGGCGATCGGGTCAAGCGGTTGAATAATCGATTCCATAATCACTGCTCCTTTTAATCTTTCATTTTTTCTATTTTAATGCAAAAAAACGAGGATACATATAACTACTGCGAAAACTTTTTTTGCAAGTTAGCAATATTTTTTAAAATGCTGATCTTTTTGCATAGTTCACATTATATTTGCAAGATCTGCATTATATTTGCAAATCCTGCTATATTTTTGCGAAACCTTTGATTTTATTACTCGCTGTCTTCTATAACATCAGCAAGGCGGTTTGAGAATTGCTCGGCTGCATTGACTCCCATTCTTTTTAAACGGAAGTTCATAGCTGCTACTTCAATGATGACAGCAAGATTTCGGCCTGGGCGAACGGGAATTGTTAGCTTAGGCAAGTCCATATCAATAATTCTCAATTTCTCCTCGTCTAGTCCGAGTCGATCATATTGTTTGTTTTGATCCCACAGCTCTAAATCCATCACTACTGATATTCGTTTATAGCTTCTTACAGCTCCAGCACCAAATAATGTCATGACATTAATAATTCCAAGGCCACGAATCTCCAGTAAATGTTCAATCAGCTCTGGGGAGGTTCCAACGAGCGTATTTTCATCTTCCTGCCTAATTTCCACGCAATCATCAGCGACGAGACGATGCCCCCGTTTTACAAGTTCCAACGCTGTTTCACTTTTACCTACACCGCTCTTTCCCGTAATGAGTACACCAATGCCATAGACATCAACGAGCACACCATGGACAGCTGTTGTTGGAGCAAGCTTACTTTCAAGGTAGTTTGTAAGTAAACTCGAAAATCGAGTCGTCTTTTGCCTCGTTCTTAAAAGCGGCACGGACTCTCTTTCCGAGGCCACCAATAAATCATTCGGCACTTCCATCCCTCTTGAGATTATTATTGCGGGAGTTATATCCGTGCATAGACGTTCGAAGCGGTCTTGCCGGTCCATATCATTTAATCTTTCCGTAAAGGTTAGCTCTGTTTTACCAATTAACTGAATTCTTTCAGCTGGATAAAAATTAAAATATCCGGCTAGTTCAATACCAGGTCTTGATAGATCACTTGTGACAATTGGGCGATTGATTCCTTCTTCGCCGCTTATAAGTTCGAGGTCAAATTTTTCGATAATATCTTTAGTACATACTTTAGCCATTTCATTTCCTCCTTTTCAGGAAAGTGATATCTCGCTGTTTCCATTTTATTATGGCAGTTTCCCTTCATTTTAGCACTTTTTACCTCAGAACCAAATGAACCGCTTATAATTATGCCATTTTTCTATTATACATGTCCTTTTCTTCGCTTCATTTATATAGTAAAGATAACAAGTTTTTTTTGGCACCTTGACACGGCAGGAGATTTGTTTACAAATGAATATAACCTATTGAAAGGAGCGGGAAAATGAAAATTATGCTGGATGCAGGACATGGGTATTCAACAGCCGGGAAACGAAGTCCCGATGGGATGCGGGAATATGAATTCAATCGAGATGTCGTTAATTACGCAAAGGTCCTTCTTGAATCGTATCAACAGGTGACTGTCTATTTTGCTCACTCAGACAAACAGGACATTCCGCTTAAAGTACGGACAGACAAGGCAAACCGTCTAAAGGTTGATTGCTATGTATCCATTCATGCGAATGCCTTCGGCTCAAGCTGGAATGATGCAAATGGAATCGAAACATACGTCCATCCAATTAGACCGAAGAAAACAACCGAACTTGCACAAAAAATCCATCAACACTTAATCAATTCCACAGGGTTAAAGGATCGAGGTGTAAAGGAGGCTAACTTCCATGTACTAAGAGAAACAATGATGTCTGCCGTTTTGGTAGAATGCGGATTTATGACAAATCGTGAGGAAGTTAAGCAATTGCGTTCAGATAGCTTTCGAAAAACTTGTGCAGAAGCCATTGTCAAAGGAGTCGTGGATCAATTCCGTTTGAAAAGGATGGACAAGTCCTTTGAATAGCCCTTCTTCAGTACCTTCAAACGAGATATAAGTTGAATCTTTCAAATGATAAAAAAGGATGCTGACGAATTTGTGGATAAAAATGAAACTCAATCAGCATCCCCACTGTTTTTGGTTGAACCGTCATAAGAGAGATTTCTGTTCCATCCATTTCTTGAAGCAAAAGTCGAACAGCCCGTTAATCTTCAGTTTAAACTAGCTTCCCTCGCCTTTTCCTGCTCGTATAGAAAAAGCCAGCACATATCCTAGTGCTGGCTTTTTTCCAATGCTTCAATTGCTGACAATCTATTCCTTATTATCCTTTGCCGGTTCAAAGACAACCTTTTGAATGATTATGTTCGCAATTGCCATGATAACCGCAACAAGCAGTGCTGTACCAAAGCTTGCAATTTCAAAGGAACTGCCCATAATATTATCCGTAATTTGTAAAGTGATCGCATTAATGACAAATAGAAATAATCCAAGTGTCACTAAAGTGACTGGGAGCGTAAGGATTATTAATATCGGCCGAACAAGAATATTTAAGATAGACAGAATAAAGCTTGCTCCAATTGCTGCTCCAAAACTCGATACATAAAAGGATTCTTCTGAAAATCCTGCAATCGCCACAAATAGGATGGCATTAATTAAAATGCCGATCAACCATCTCATTTACTTTACACCTCTGTTCTGGCGGTGTGGATAAAGAAACCAGCACAAATTAACTTCCTGCTTCTAATGATTAGTGTTCGCTATTTCTATTGAACTAATCAATTTAGAATACCTCTGATTTAGCCTTTTTCACCTGAATGGATCCTGTTTTAGTTTCTGCCAAAATCCTTAGTGCCTGTTCAGGATTATTGAGTGATTTGAAGCGCATTACTTTTTGGATCACATCACTTTTTTCTTCCACAACTTGAATTCCTTCAAGATTCACATTAAAACCGCCAAGATTTGTTTTCAGTTCTCCTTCTACCGCTGCTGTTTGATTTGGAATTTGCAGCTCGATGCCGCCAGTCGCCGCTTTAGCATCTATAAATTCACAAACACCACCTGTGAATGCACAGAAAATATCTCCATTGAAGGATTGTAAATCAACTTTTCGATATTCGCCATCAAGGGTGATCGCTCCATTTAGCGTCTCTGCTTCAAGTTGACCCACGAAGCTCCTTTGAATTAAGATTTGCCCATTCGAAGTCTCTGCTTCGGCATAGCTCCCCTTAATATCACTAAGAGTAATCTTCCCATTTGCTGTTTTAGCTTTATAGTTTTCTGCAGTTAAATGTTCACTTTCAATCGATCCATTGAACATGCGAATTTTTATATTTTCATACTCTGTTTGTGGGATGTAAATAACGGCTTCAATTTTCATCCATTTTTGCTGGGTTGAAAACCGCAGCCTTTGACTGTCAATCATAAATACGACTTCATTTAAGAATTTTCTTCTTGCCTCATCTTGTGTCTCTACGCGATAGATCTTTGCTTGACACTCGATGCGCACATTATTTTGCTCCCATGGAAGAACCTTAACCATCCCGTTGGCGAGATCAATATCTATCTCCTTCAAGTCCACGTCTGCTTGCTCGAAAATATGTGAAATATCAATAGATTTTCCAAAATTAAAATCAAGATCAAAATCCTTAATTTTTTTATAGGCTTGATCAACAAAGTCGATAATTTTATCCTTTGCTGACTGAAATTTGTAATTAAGCGGGTCTTCCTTTTTTGCTTCCTCAAATTTAACTGTAGAAAGATCTGGGAAAAGGTCATTCTGTTTCTCATTAGCCGCTTTATTTGATTGATCCAGTCCTTCTAATAATAGTAACGCTTCCTCTACTGTCAGTTTCCCATCCTCAATCATCTTTAGTATTCTTAAACGTTCCTCTTGCATACCTATCTCCTCCAGCCGTTTTTCTTTTATATACGAAAATTGTTAATCAATGGTTTCAATTTTTAGATAAGTTTTCTTCAAAAAAAGCAGTACATATCGTACTGCTTCATAAAATTACGCATTTGTTACACTCGCTTCTTTTTCTTCTATTTCTGTTTTCATTCTTAAGCGGTCACGTTCCAAAATTGGTTTTAGATATTTTCCCGTATAGGATTCAGGTATTTCGGCAATTTTTTCTGGTGTGCCAGTCGCAACGATTGTACCACCTTTATTCCCGCCTTCTGGTCCAAGGTCAACAATAAAGTCCGCAGTCTTAATTACATCCAGATTATGTTCAATCACAAGGACAGTGTCCCCATTTTCTACGAGGCGCTGAAGAACGATGAGCAATCTGGAAATATCATCGACATGCAAGCCGGTTGTAGGCTCATCAAGAATATAAAATGATTTACCGTTTGATCGTCGGTGCAGCTCGGAAGCAAGCTTTACACGCTGGGCTTCCCCACCTGAAAGAGTTGTAGCAGGCTGTCCAAGCTTTATATATCCCAGACCAACATCATAGATTGTCTGAAGTTTACGGCTAATCTTTGGAACGTTTTCGAAAAATTCAACCGCATCCTCTACTGTCATATCTAAAATTTCCGCAATGCTTTTTCCTTTATACTTCACTTCAAGCGTTTCCCTGTTGTAGCGTTTTCCATGGCATACTTCACATGGCACATATACATCAGGCAAGAAATGCATTTCGATTTTGATAATACCGTCGCCACGGCATGCTTCACAGCGTCCGCCTTTCACATTGAAGCTAAAACGGCCCTTTTTATATCCTCGAACCTTCGCTTCATTTGTCGTTGCAAAAAGATCACGAATATCATCAAATACACCTGTATATGTGGCTGGATTCGAACGCGGTGTTCTTCCAATCGGCGACTGGTCAATATCGATGACTTTTTCTAATTGCTCAATTCCTTTAATCTCTTTATGCTCACCAGGCTTGCTTTTTGCTCTATTGAGCTTTTGTGCCAATGACTTATGCAAAATTTCATTTATAAGCGTACTTTTCCCTGAGCCTGATACTCCAGTGACAGCAATAAATGTACCTAATGGAAATTTTACGTTTACATTTTTAAGATTATTCTCTTTTGCACCTTTTATTTCTATAAAACGCCCATCATTTTTACGGCGTTCGATAGGGAGCGGAATATATTTCTTTCCTGCAAGATACTGTCCTGTTAACGAATTTGGATCTTCCATTACTTCGTTAGGTGTTCCTGCAGAAATAATTTCTCCGCCATGTACGCCTGCCCCTGGACCAATATCGATTAAATAGTCAGCAGCTAGCATCGTATCTTCATCATGCTCAACAACAATTAATGTATTTCCAATATCACGCATATTCTTAAGCGTTTCAATCAAGCGGTCATTATCCCGCTGATGGAGGCCAATGGAGGGTTCATCAAGTATATAAAGAACGCCAGTCAGTCTTGAACCAATCTGGGTTGCCAAGCGAATCCGCTGAGCTTCACCGCCTGAGAGGGTTCCTGCCGCACGGCTTAAAGTTAAATAATCCAGTCCGACATTTACTAAAAAGCCTAGACGCTCCTTGATTTCACGGAAAATAAGATTTGCTATTTTCATCTCTTTTTCCGTTAATGACAAGCTATCAAAAAATTGATGTGCTTCAGCAATTGATAGTTCCGTCACTTTACCAATATGCTGATCTGAAATAAGTACAGCAAGCGTTTCCTTTTTCAGACGATAGCCCTTACATGTTGGGCAAGCATGCTGAGCCATATACTTCTCCATTTGTTCACGAATATAGTCAGAGCTTGTTTCTTTAAATCTTCGCTCAACATTTCGTATAACACCCTCAAATTCAATCGTCGTTTCTCTTACTTGACCGAAGTCATTTTCGTAGTGAAAGAAGATTTTTTCTCCGTTTGAGCCATATAAAACCTTATCGAAGAGATGAGAAGGAATATCCTTAACAGGGATATCCATGTCGATTCCATAATGAGTGCAGACAGCCTCTAGCAACTGCGGGTAATATTGTGAGCTTGTTGGCTCCCATGGTGCAATGGCATGCTGTTTTAATGATAGGTCTCGATTCGGAATGACAAGGTCTACATCCACTTCAAGCTTAGAACCAAGCCCGTCACATTCAGGACAAGCACCGAATGGGCTATTAAAGGAAAACATTCGCGGCTCAAGTTCCCCGATTGAAAAATCGCAATGTGGGCAAGCATGATTTTCACTGAATAACAGCTCTTCCTCGCCAATTACATCGATCAGAACTTTTCCATCGCCAAGCTTTAAGGCTGTTTCCATTGAGTCTGCAAGACGTGCGGCAATGCCATCTTTGACTACAATTCGGTCTATAACTACTTCAATGGAATGCTTCTTATTCTTTTCAAGTTCAATCTCTTCTCCAAGATCGTACATCTCACCATCAATACGCACACGGACAAATCCTTGCTTCTTAACATCCTCAAGAATTTTCACATGCGTTCCTTTTCGGCCAGAAACAAGGGGTGCAAGGATTTGCAGCTTTGTCCGTTCCGGATATTCAAGAATCCGGTCAACCATTTGCTCAACTGTTTGTGATGAGATTTCAATATGATGAATTGGACAAGTTGGGCGGCCAACCCTTGCATACAAGAGCCGTAAATAATCATATATTTCTGTCACTGTTCCCACTGTTGATCGAGGGTTTCTGCTCGTTGTTTTCTGATCTATTGATATCGCCGGTGACAGCCCTTCAATTGCATCAACATCAGGCTTGTCCATTTGTCCAAGAAATTGACGAGCATAGGCGGATAAAGACTCCACATATCTGCGCTGCCCTTCCGCATAAATTGTATCGAAAGCAAGCGAGGACTTTCCAGAACCGGAAAGCCCCGTTAATACAACAAGCTTATCTCTCGGAATGGTGACATCAATATTTTTTAAATTATGGGCTCTGGCGCCTTTTACAATTAATTTTTCCATCGCCATCTGTTCGTCATCCTTCCGCTTTCAACTCTAATAATAAATCACGAAGCTCAGCTGCACGCTCGAAATTGAGTGCCTTCGCTGCTTCCTTCATTTCTTTTTCCATATTTGTGATTAGTTTTTCTCGTTCTTTCTTGCTTAACTTGCCGATTTGAGATGAAGCTTTATATTCCTCTTGCTCTTCAGCTGCATGAGTGGCACGAATGACTTCGCGAATATCCTTTTGGATCGTCTGTGGTGTGATTCCATGTTTAAGATTGTGTTCCTCCTGCATGGTACGGCGCCGTTTCGTCTCACTGAGAGCTAATTCCATTGAGTTGGTAATTTTGTCCGCATACATGATGACATGCCCATTTGCATTTCGGGCTGCACGTCCAATCGTCTGAATAAGCGAACGCTCCGAACGAAGGAAGCCTTCTTTGTCAGCATCTAAAATCGCCACTAATGAAACCTCCGGAATATCCAGCCCTTCTCTTAAAAGGTTGATTCCTACAAGAACATCGTACGTTCCAAGGCGCAGCTCACGGATAATCTCAATCCGCTCTAATGTTTTTACCTCTGAATGCAAGTATTGAACTTTAATCCCGATTTCTTTTAAATAGTCAGTCAAGTCTTCAGACATTTTTTTCGTCAATGTAGTAATGAGCACACGTTCATTGCGCTTAATTCGATCTTGGATTTCACCAATCAGGTCATCAATTTGTCCTTCAATCGGACGAACATCGATCGTTGGATCAAGCAGCCCCGTTGGACGGATAATTTGCTCAATCATTTCCGGAGTATGTTCAAGTTCGTATGGACCTGGCGTTGCTGAAACATAAACAATTTGATCAATATGTTTCTCAAACTCTGGAAACATTAACGGCCGGTTATCTAGTGCCGATGGAAGACGGAAGCCATGTTCAACGAGAACTGATTTCCTTGCCTGGTCTCCATTGTACATTCCGCGTATTTGCGGAAGCGTCACATGTGACTCATCAATGACGATAAGCAAATCTTTTGGGAAATAGTCCAGCAATGTATAGGGCGTTGAACCCGGGGGCCTTAATGTCAAATGCCTGGAATAGTTCTCAATTCCTGAACAAAAGCCCATTTCCCTCATCATTTCGAGATCATAACGTGTTCTCTGTTCTAAGCGCTGTGCTTCAAGCAGCCTGTTATTTTCACGCAAATCCACTAACCGTTCTTCCAATTCCTTTTCGATATTTTGAATGGCTACAAGCATTTTCTCCTCACGGGTAACGAAGTGAGATGCCGGGAAAATAGCGACATGATCTCTTTCGCCAATTATCTCTCCGGTCAGTGCATCAACCTCACGTATCCGTTCAATTTCATCCCCGAAAAACTCCACGCGTAAGCAATGCTCATCCTTCGAAGCAGGGAATATTTCCACCACATCGCCGCGAACACGAAATGCCCCGCGCTGAAAGTTAATGTCATTGCGTTCATATTGAATGTCCACAAGTTTTCTCAGCAATTGATTTCTTTCAATTTCCATCCCTGTGCGAAGAGACAGGACAAGTTCCCTATACTCTTCCGGTGATCCCAAACCATAAATACAGGAAACACTGGCAATGATAATGACATCCCGCCGTTCAAATAATGAGGATGTCGCAGAGTGACGGAGCTTATCAATTTCATCGTTCACACTTGAGTCTTTTTCTATAAAAGTATCAGTGGATGGAACATATGCCTCCGGCTGAAAATAATCGTAATAACTGACAAAATACTCTACCGCATTATCTGGGAAAAACTCTTTAAATTCACTGTAAAGCTGGCCAGCTAATGTTTTATTATGGGCAATAATTAACGTCGGCCGATTCACTTCTTTAATCACATTTGAAATAGTAAAAGTCTTTCCTGTTCCTGTTGCTCCTAAAAGAGTCTGATGCTTTTTTCCCGATTGAATCCCTTCAACAATTTTTCTGATTGCCTCTGGCTGATCGCCTTGTGGGGAATACTTCGAGACTAGTTTAAATTGGTCCTTCACTAAAAAGCCTCCAGTTCATTTATACTTTTCTCTATTATCAGTCAGCTTGAATGTATGAGGACTGGCTGTTGGCTGATTTGTCATTTTTTAACTTTATTCATATATAAACATTCTACCACAAAACTGTTAATGCAAACCAGCAATATGCGAACGAATATTCGTTTTATTTTTCTGTAAGTTAGTCTGGAGCAGGAAGTTTTTATCGGAAATTGGTTCCTTTTGCCGAAATATCATTAATCAAATGTTTGATTAGTTACATAGCAAATCTAATTTTTATAAAAACACACTGATTTTCTCTCGACAATTTCCCAAGAAATATGAGATATATTTACACTTAATGCTTATACATTTTTCAAATTATAGGAGAATGGGTCGAAGGATCATTAATCAAACGTTTGACTAAAATTTATAATGATTAAATGATCATAAAAATACCTGTCGAATAAGCATCGACAGGTCTGCAATATGTTTTATTCAGGATTTTTTCTGAAAGTTCTTCTTCATCCGCTGTGAGTACCAAAACCCAACAGTCAAAGAGAAGGCATCAACGACAATTAACCAGAATGAATCTGTATAGCCTTTATAAACAGAAGCGGCAATTAATGCTACCGTCAGGACAAGGGCAATCACATGATTATATGCCACCCTTGTAAAAAGCACGACAAGCAAGCCTGGAATCAGCAGGGCAGATAAAAATTTTAATCCCAATTACTACACCTTCTTTTACATATTTCGCTTATCAATAGAATAGCGTATTTTGGTAACATGCACCACCGATTTAAATGAATGATTCGATGTATGTCTCCAAATGATAACCATATAAAATCTCAGGGAGGCTTTCATACAATGGCCAGAAGAAAGCGACGTCCGCTCGTTCCAGAATCACGTCAAGCATTAGATTTATTGAAGAATCAAGTAATGAAAAACAAAGGATACCCGATCGATCAAGAAAATCCCGATCATGTCAAATATGAGGTAGCAAACGAAGTCGGTGTTCCTCTTCAAAAGGGGTATAACGGCAGTCTAACTTCAAAAGAAGCAGGGAAAGTTGGCGGAGAAATTGGCGGCAACATGGTGAAAGAGCTTGTGCGTATGGCACAAGAGCAAATGCGAAAATAACTATTCTAAAAACACAAGGCTGACTCAAAAGATTGTTGAAGTAACAATTTTTTTGAATCAGCCTATTCCATTAGATTTTTGGTCTCATAGACCTCTTCTATGAGATATATTCTTTGGATTTACCGGGGATTCTGTCCCATAGATCACTTCTATGGGACAACTCATCTGGATTTTTCGGCAATTCTGTCTCATAGATCACTTCTATGAGACAATTCATCTAGATTTTTCAGCAATTCTATCCCATAGATCTCTTCTATGGGACAATACACCTGGATTTTTCAGCAATTCTGTCCCATAGATTGCTTCTATGAGACAATTCATCTGGATTTTTCAGCAATTCTGTCCCATAGATCACTTCTATGGGACAACTCATCTGGATTTTTCAGCAATTCTATCCCGTAGATCTCTTCTATGGGACAATTCCTTTGGATTTATCCCGAGATTCTGTCCCAAAGTTCGCTTCTATGAGACAATTCATCTAGATTTTTCAGCATTTCTGTCCCATAGATCTCGTTTATGAGAATACTCAAATCTCTCTATTTGTCCTCTGCAGCTTTTCTTTCATTAAATTCATCTTTAATCGCTGTTAATAATTCAGGTTTGATTATTAATTCCAATCCGGTTAAAGCAAGTGCCTTCGCTCCAGTAATTAAAGCTTCATCTCCCTTTTTAGAAGCAGCTGCTTCTCTAAACGGAACGGTATGACCAACGAGATCATCTGAACCAATTTTAATATACGGGTGAATTGTCGGCACCACTTGGCTGACGTTCCCAGCATCTGTAGAACCAATGCCATCCTTATCATTTAAGACAACCGTTTCCCCTAATTCCTCGATGATGCTATGAAATACTTCATCAAACTTCCTATTTAATAGAAGATTATCCACTTCATTTTGGAAAGCGATGACATTAAGGGTAGCACCCGTCGCAAGTGCTGCACCTTCAGCAATAGCTTTAACCTTCTTGGTTACTTCATTTAAATGCGCTCTTGTTGCTGCACGGATAAAGAATCTTGCTTTTGCATATTCAGGAATAATATTCGGTGCATCCCCGCCGTCTGTAATAATCCCATGAATGCGGACATCATCCTTTAATTGTTGGCGCAGCGCGTTAATACCATTGAATAGCTGGATCACCGCATCAAGGGCATTAATGCCTTCGTGTGGAGCTGCTGCTGCATGTGCGGGCTTGCCAATAAATTCAAAGTCAAGTGGATCGACAGCTAATGATGTACTCGTCAGCCTTGTTTGATTAGAAGGATGAATCATTAATGCCGCGTCAATCCCTTCTAATAGCCCATGCTTTACAAAGCTTCCCTTCGCACTCCCATTCGGACCGCCTTCTTCAGCTGGAGTACCTAGTACAACCACCTCACCGCCCGTTTCATCTAAAGCCTTGCTTAATGCAATCGCTGCTCCAACACTCGTTGTTCCAATGATATTATGGCCACATGCATGACCAAGACCAGGTAGCGCATCATACTCAGCCAAAAACGCGATGGTCGGTCCTTCTAGGAATGATTTTCTACGAGCAAGGAAAGAAGTATGATGCCCAGCTACCGCCTTTTCTACCTCAAATCCTTCCTTTTCAAGAATGTCAATCAGCAGGCCTGAAGCAAAATATTCCTCATTTCCAATTTCAGGCTTTGCATGAATTTGATGACTTGTTGATAGATACAGCTCCTTATTGCTTTCTACATTCTTAATAATCGCTTCTTTTAATTCATCAATTGTTTTTAATGGCGTTGACATGGTTTGTTCCTCCCTAATTTTTGTTTTATTTGTTGTTTCTTTACCCATTGTTGCTAATTAATACATACACTTCTGCTCCAGAATGCTCGCTTTCCGCGGGGTGGACGGTGAGCACTGACGCTCCTGCAGGGGCTCACCTGTCCACGCCTCCTACAGAAGTCTTGCACATTACACTCCGACCAACAAAATCTTTTTAGTTGCTTTAAAAAGTTCCTTTACAAATACGAATTACCAGCCAATATCACTTAATGGAATAAATGTTGGAATAGAATTTCCTTTGTATTCCTTTTCGATAAATTCAGCTACGTCATCTTCTTGATAAAGCTCAGCCAATCTCTTTAGATGTTTGTTTTCCTTGTCTTCTGCTCTTGTGGCAATGATGTTGACATATGGAGTGGCTGTTGCACTCTCATGGAAAATAGAATCCTTTGTTGGGTTGAAGCCTGCGTCTACTGCAATTCCATTATTAATGATTGACGCTGCTACATCTGGCAGAACACGCGGTGTTTGTGCAGCGACCATTTCGACAATTTCAAGATTCTTTGGATTTTCGACAATTTTATCTAAAGATCCATTGCCATCATAATCGTCTGTCAGCTTAATCAAGCCAGCTTCTTCAAGGAGAAGAAGTGCTCTTCCCATATTGGATACATCATTCGGTACAGCAATTTTCCCTCCTTCAGGAATGTCATCAACAGACTTGTATTTTTCTGAATAAATCCCCATTGGTGCAAGGACTGTCGTTGCAATTGGCACTAAATCTAACTTATGTTCCTTAATAAAAGAATCAAAATATGCGACTGTTTGGAATGCATTCGCATCTAGTTCACCTTCAGCTAGAGCAATGTTCGGCTGAACATAATCGGAGAAGCTGATAATTTCTACTTCGATTCCTTCCTTCGCCGCCTTTTCTGCTACGAAGTCCCAAATGCGGTTATCTGATCCGCTAACGCCAATCTTCACCTTTACTGTTTTTTCTTTACCGCTTGTTTCGCTTGAGCATGCTGTACTAAAAACAGCTAGTGTTAAAATAATGAATGCGAGAAATAATTTTTTCATTGTTGTCATCCTCCTGTTTATCGTCTGCGAATTCGTTTTGATAATATATTGCCAAAGGTTTGCAGTCCTTGAACCATTACGACTAAGATGCCTACTGTGATCAGCATGACCATGGTATCGAAACGCTGATAGCCATATGTAATAGCTAAGTCACCAAGTCCTCCCCCGCCAACTGCTCCAGCCATCGCAGAAGCTCCTACTAAACCAATTGTTGCAATCGTAAAAGCTAATACTAAAGAGCTAAGCGCCTCTGGGATGAGGAATTTGAAAATGATTTGCGCTGGTGTTGCTCCCATCGCCTGAGCGGCTTCAAGGACACCTGGGTCCACTTCAAGCAAGGAATTTTCTATTAATCTAGCAATATATGGTCCAGCGTAAAAAACGAGTGGAACGACTGCTGCTGCTGTTCCGATAGATGTGCCTACAATCAATCTTGTTACCGGAATGATTGCCACCATTAGAATAATGAATGGCACTGACCTGAATATATTAATAATTCCGTTGATTACATTAAAGACTGGCAGATTTTGCAGCAGATGCCCCTTTCTAGTAACAACGAGTAAAATCCCTAGCGGCAAACCGAGAACAGCTGAAAATAATAGAGAAAATGCTACCATCTGAATCGTTTCAATTAGCGCTTCAATAATTTGGTCTGAATTAACTAGCATGTGCTTTCACTTCCTTTACTGTTACCTTCTCTTGGCTGATAAACATTAACGCACGATTGATTTCACTTTCAGCCCCTTGAAACTCAACGATCAAGTTCCCAAAAGGTGTGCCTTGCAGCTCGGTAATATTTCCAAAAAGAACATTGATGTGAATGTCGAATTTCTTCGCCAGCTGCGAAAGCAGCGGCTGTCCAGCTGAATTGCCGATAAAATTGATTCGAAAGATCCTTTGAAGCCCTGCATTTTCCTCAACAATTTTTCTAATAGAGTCAGGAATTTGATCATTCATCACAGAGCTGACAAAGTTTCTTGCTGTCACTGTTTTCGGTGAAGAAAAGACATTGAATACAGTCCCTTCTTCTATAATCTTTCCGGCTTCAATGACTGCAACCCGATCGCAAATTTCTCGTATGACTGCCATTTCATGCGTAATGATAAGAATTGTAATATTGTATTCTCGATTAATTTTTTTCAATAGCTCCAAGATTGAGCTTGTTGTCTGCGGATCAAGTGCAGAAGTTGCCTCATCACACAGTAGAATGGATGGCTTTGTAGCGAGTGCCCGAGCAATGCCGATCCTCTGCTTCTGCCCTCCTGATAGCTGATCAGGGTAATTATTTGCTTTATCTGACAGACCAACAAATTCCAGAAGCTCATTGACTCGTTTCTTGATTTCTTCTTTTGGCACCTTCGCTAAAATTAATGGCATGGCCACATTCGCAAACACTGTTTTAGAGTTTAGAAGATTGAAATGCTGAAAGACCATCCCAATATTTCTTTTTACCTCGCGGATTTCCTTTGCTGATAGAACGGTCAGATCATAGCCATCCACGATCACGCGGCCAGATGTAGGCTGCTCGAGCCAATTGACACAGCGGATCAGCGAGCTTTTACCCGCACCGCTAAACCCAATTACACCGAATATCTCACCTTTATTAATCGTTAAATCAATTCCATTTAGGGCCGCAACCTGCTGTCCGCCGCTGTTATACACCTTTTTCAAATTTTGAAATTCAATCATTTTGTTCTCTCTCCTCCCGGTGACTGACACCATTATCTTTAAGAATTACCTGCAGGATGTATAGGTAAACGATTGATCTTTTTGTTCAATTGCCCCAGACCCCTTATGAAAAGGAAATAAAAAATCCCTCTTCCGAAAAAACAAGAAGAGGGCATGCCTTTATTCAAAAATAAAGGTCAGGGGGTCTCTTCTTATCTCTCAAGCATTTCGCTTGCTGGATTTGGCATAGATTCCAATAACGGAATCCGCTGCCGAGGCTTCATCGGGCCAGTCCCTCTGCCTCTCTCGATAAGAATGTGTATTTTATTTTTATTATTCCAATGTGAAAACTATGTTTATCGCGTAAAAAAACTTGAATTCTTTTCTTTGCCGTTTACAACAAAAAACCTCTTCTTTAAAAGAAGAGGACAGAATTCAACGTTGCGCCTCTTCTTATCTATCAAGACATGCTTGCTGGAATTGGCACGGTGCAATAAGTCCGTTGCCGAGGTGTCATAGGGCCAGTCCCTCAACCTCTCTTGATAAGAAGTACATCAGATATTCAATTTGGTTAACTTGAAATATACTTTACAATCAAAAAAACAAAAAGTCAACTGTTATTTTAAAATTAATTTACATTGATCAATGGTACGTTTTTGTGTGTTGGGAGGCCTGTTCCGCATTTTTTATACTTACTCCTCTTGTTCCAAGGTATATTGCACCTAACACACACATGATTCCTACTAGTTGATTTAAACCAAAAGGCTCTTTTAATAATACAATCCCTATCAATGTAGCTGTTATTGGAATAAATCCTGTGAAAATCCCAGCAATATTAGCACTTACCTTCGCAACTCCTTTATACCAGAGAACGAACGAAAGTACACTTGCAGTTATCGCATAATAAACGATAAGGAGGTATACAGATAATCCTAACGCTGAGAAATTATATGTGACAGCCTCCTTAATAGAAAAAGGGAGAAATAATATAAAGCCTATGACATTAACTCCCGCTGCCATTTGGATCGGTGTCAAAACCCCAGATAGCTTTTTTGCAAAAATAGTAAATAAAGCCTCCGAAATAACAGCACCAAAAACTAGTAAATTTCCAAATAAAAATGAAGAGCTTCCTAAAGTTGAAGAGTTCGTTTGAAAGGTAATTATAGATATGCCCAATACGGCAAGACAAATAGAAATAGCCTGTGGGGAAGTTATTCTTTCTTTTAAAAAGAAAAATGACAGAAGGGCTATGACTGCCGGAACAGTACTTGTAATAATTCCTGCCGCGGTAGCTGATGTAAAACGTACCCCATACAGCATTAAAACACTAAACAAAAAGACGCCAAAAAAAGACTGCAAAATTAAATAGCCCCAATGACTTTTCTGCAGCTTAACCGCTTGCGGCCGGCTGATCAGCATCATTGGAATTAAAAAAAGTAAAGCAATCAGGAATCTTATTTCAGAAAAAAGAAAGATTGGGACTTCCTCAACAATTATTTTGCCAACTGCGACATTTGCGCCTACAAAAGCCATAGATAAGGCAAGCTGAAAATAGGCTATTTTCACTGTTCTCCCTCCTGCTTCTTTTTACATAGAACAAAAGAAAACAATACGATCCTATCCTCCATTTCCCCTCACTTTTTCTTTTTATTACAGCCCATTCCTTTGATTATAAAATGTTCATTCTATCGTGTAAATAATTGAACATAGAATTATTTATATTTTCAGACTTCATTGACTAAAAAAGATCCCCACTGCCGTCTAGTGCAGCCTTGGGGATCTATTTAAACAACCTATTTCATCTTATTTTTCATGCTGCTCCGTATCAGAATGACCAGGGTCCTCAACTGGTGATCCTGCAACTGCTTCATACGTGTAATATCCACCTACGACAACTAACAGATAAACGATTGCTGAAAGTACCCACTTTTTCATATGAATGTCTCCTTTATAATTTTACTCGTTGCAAACGCAGTGCATTTAGTACAACAGAGACAGAACTGAAGGCCATTGCTGCACCTGCAAGCCATGGAGCAAGGAAACCTAAAGCTGCAATTGGAATGCCAAGTGTGTTATAACCAAAGGCCCAGAATAGGTTTTGCTTAATATTGCGAATCGTTTTCTTGCTCATAAAAATGGCATCGGCAATACTGTTCAAGTCACCCCTAATTAAAGTTATATCAGCTGCTTCCATTGCAACGTCCGTACCTGTTCCAATTGCCATTCCAATATCAGCAACTGCCAATGCCGGAGCGTCGTTAATTCCGTCTCCTACCATTGCAACTTTCTTTCCTTGCTGCTGAAGCTTCTTCACTTCTTCTGCCTTACCCTCTGGGAGTACTTCTGCAATTACACGGTCTACCCCAGCAAGCTTCGCAATTGCTTGTGCTGTTTGCTCGTTGTCGCCTGTAATCATAATCACTTCAAGTCCTAAATCCTTTAAACGACTAATGGCTTCTGTTGACGTTTCCTTGATTGTGTCAGCGACCGCAACAATTCCTGCAAAAGCGCCATCGATTGCTACCAGCATCGCTGTTTTTCCTTGCTTTTCAAGAGCAAGCATATCGTCTGACACATGTTCGATTTCAATATTAAATTTTTTCATTAAACGTCTTGTTCCAGCCAGCACCTCTTTCCCATTAACAAGTGCTTTAATTCCATAGCCAGGGATTGCTTCAAACGCGCTAGGGTGGGTAAGAGTGATATGCTTCTCTTGAATTCCTTCAACAATCGCCTGAGCAAGCGGGTGCTCTGATTGCTTTTCTGCTGAACCGACTAATGTTAAAAATTCTGCTTCATCTAATTTTGTGATGACATCTGTTAATACAGGTGCTCCATTAGTGATTGTACCTGTTTTATCTAAAATAACTGTGTTTATTCGGTGGGTCATTTCAAGATGCTCTCCGCCTTTAAAGAGAACACCATATTCTGCTGCACGACCAGATCCTGCCATAATAGATGTAGGTGTCGCAAGACCAAGTGCACATGGGCATGCGATAACGAGTACAGCAATTAATTTTTCAAGTGCTTCTGCAAAGTCACCCGGTGCAACGAACAAGTACCAGATGAAAAATGTTAGGACAGCAATCCCTACAACAATGGGTACAAAAACACCAGAGATAGAATCTGCCAGACGCTGAATTGGCGCTTTTGAACCTTGTGCTTCTTCTACCACTTTAATAATTTGAGCAAGGGCTGTTTCTTTCCCTACCTTTGTTGCTTTTATTTTAATAAAGCCATTTTTGTTTATTGTTGCCCCAATGACTGTATCCCCAACTGTCTTATCAACCGGAACACTTTCCCCTGTAATCATTGATTCATCAAGGGCAGACTGTCCTTCTAGGATTTCACCATCAACTGGAATTTTCTCACCAGGCTTTACTAGAATCATATCTCCTGCAATTACTTCTTCTAGCGGGATTTCCATTTCTTTTTCTTCGCGGATAACGGTAGCTGTTTTTGCCTGCAAGCCCATTAATTTCTTGAT
This sequence comes from Cytobacillus praedii, assembly GCF_001439605.1. Lineage (GTDB taxonomy): Bacteria > Bacillota > Bacilli > Bacillales > Cytobacillaceae > Cytobacillus > Cytobacillus praedii. The sequence goes on along the minus strand of NZ_LMBX01000008.1, from coordinate 25,140 downwards.
CGCTTCTGAGGAACGCCCCTTCGCTTTTGCCTCAAACACTTTGCCAAGAATAATTAATGTGATAAGCACTGCACTTGTTTCAAAATAAAGCCCTTCTGGATGCGCATCGCTTCCAATTGTTCTTAAAGATAAATACAAGCTGTAAAAGTATGCAGCGGACGTTCCTAAAGCAACGAGCACATCCATATTCGCACTTTTATTTCTTAACGCTTTATAAGCACCTACATAAAACTGTTTGCCAATATAGAATTGAACAGGTGTAGCAAGAGCCATTTGCACCCACGGATTCATAAACGCATCAGGCACGTAGATGAAAGAAGTAAAGCTAAAGTGGCCTGCCATTGCCCATAGAAGCGGCAGTGATAGGATCAGAGAAAAAATAAATTTCCCCTGCTGTCTTTCAATTTCTTTTAATCGATGGTCAACCGTCTCTTTCTCATTATCCTCGCTTTTCACACTTGCTCCATAGCCAAGCTTTTCTACCTTTTGTGTCATCTCGGCTGGTGATAAGATAGAAGGATTATACTCAACAGCTGCCTTTTCTAAAGCAAGGTTCACATTCGCATTTATAATCCCATCCATTTTATTTAGACCTTTTTCAATTCGAGTTGCACATGCTGCACAGGTCATTCCAGTTAAAACAAGCTCCACCTTTTCAGTAATGACATCATAGCCTAGCGCTCTGATTTTTTCCTGAATATCAGCAGGTCCCATCTTAGCTGCATCGAATTTTACTGTTGCCTTCTCAAGTGCCAGATTCACATTTGCCTCTGACACACCTTCCATTTTATTTAAGCTCTTTTCAATTCGAGTTGCACATGCTGCACAGGTCATTCCCGTAATTTGAAACTGACTTTCAAGCACTTTTTCACTCATATCTTCAAGCCTCCTATACCTATACGGGGTATGTTTTTTTGAAAAAGAGAGCGTGCTAAACTTTTAGCACGGCTAGAATGCGAAATATTAGTTTACATCATATCCTTGATCATCGATTGTTTCTTTTATTTTATCTAAAGATACTTCTGTTGAAGAATACTCAACATCTACAGTTCCATTTTCAAGATGAACGCTGACTTTAGAAACACCAGCTAATTCGCCTACGCTTCCTTCGATAGCTTTTACACAATGGCCACATGACATACCGGTTACGTTTAAAGTTGCTTTTTCCAAATTTAACAGCTCCTTATTTTTTCATCAATTTATGAATGGTTACGAGAACCTCATCTAATACTTCTGTATCTCCTTCTTGGAGACGGTCAACAACACAGCCCTTTAAATGCCCTTCAAGAAGTATTTTCGCAACACTATTTAAAGCTGATTGCGTCGCAGAAATTTGCGTGATCACATCATCACAATAAGTGTCTCTTTCGATTAAGCCTTTTATTCCGCGGATTTGTCCTTCGATTCGATTTAATCGTGTGACAAGATTGCTTTTTACCTTATCGGAATGATGGCTCTTTCTTTCACTCCCGCTTGAACAGCAGTTTTCTTCTTCTGGCAGCATTGCATCTTTTTCTAGTTCGAAACCCATATGGTTTTCCCCCTTGCGTTTATTATATTATACCCCCGTATAGTATGTAAAGGGCTGTTTCATTAAAATATGTGAATTTTTTTTGACCTTGCATTAATTATAATACATTCCTAATATGTAACAAAGCTGTCTGTCCTTCAACTAACAATAAAAGCCAAATACCTAGTCTGCAGGTATTTGGCTTATCATTTAAAACTTCTACAATACGGCTCTAATTAGACAACTAGCGTCCGCTTATTGCTATATTTCTCATATTCCTTGTTCTTAACAATATCCTCTAAAATCTCAACTAATCGATACACTTCTTCATATGAAATATAGAGCGCAACCGGTGCCAGCCTTATTACATTTGATTCCCGATAATCCGGAATCACTTGATGATCTTTTAGCGCTTGGCATATTCGATACGCTTCTTCATGTTCTAAGCAAACATGTCCGCCACGCTTTTCATCCTCACGCGGATTTCCAATCGCATACCCATACTTAGTAAGTCTTTCGTCTGCCAGATACATAAGATACGCAGTTATATCCAGTGACTTCAAACGAATATTCTTAATTCCAGCTTCATTAAAAATATTCAATACCCCTTCAAGAGGAGCCATAGAGAATAACGGCTGTGTACCCGTCTGCCATCCATGAGCACTTAATTCGTGATCAAATTTGTTCAGCAATTTAAATTGCGTTTCTTTTTTATTCCCGTGCCAGCCTGCAAGTCCTGGCTCTTTTTCAAAGTGTTTCTTATTGATATAAAATCCAGCAATCGCACCCGGACCAGCTGATAAATATTTGTAATTGCACCATACCGCAAAATCCGGATTGATATCTTGAAAATCATGCGGAACTACACCAATCGAATGGCATAGATCCCATCCTATTATAATTCCTCTTTTATGTGCTTCTTCTGTAATCCGCTTCATATCCAGGAGCTGGGCACTTCTGTATAAAACGGATGGGAGCAGAACTAGGGCCACATCATCTGTCATTCCTTCAATAATAAGATCTTCTGAAATAAAACGTCCATCCTGGCTTGAAATTACCTTTACAGCTTCCTCGACGGTATAACCTTTTAATTTCACTTGACTATCTACTGCATATCGATCGGTTGGAAAATTGAGGTCATCTACAAGAATTTTATAGCGTTCTTTAGTTGGTCGATAAAATGTACTGATCCCCTGGTGGATATTTATTGTTGTATTTGTCATAACTGTTACTTCATCATTATTCGCATGAATTAATTTAGCTAACTTCTCTCCTAAAACCTTTTGATAGAGAAAATATTTACTATCCTCAATACTCCAAATATCTATTCCATGCTTCTCCCACATTTCAATTACATGATACAATGCTTCCTTTGCATCCTTTGAACATAGACCAAGCGAATTGCCGTCCATATAAATTTGTCCTTGATTATTTATAAAGCGTTCGCGGAAGTTTCTCAGCGGATCCTCTGTATCTTTTTGCTTTGCAAAATGTAAACTTGATTCAAATGCCTGCACTGTTTTTCACCCTTTTTGTCTTAATAGTAAGCAACGATTAAATTGGTTAGTATAATGTCGATGTTTATTCATATCTCAATTAACTTACATTGTATGATCCTTTGTTTCTATTTTCTGATCATGGTCTTTTGTACTGGATCGTTTCCAAATAAAATACGCGATTGAGATAAAAATCAACCAAGGGAATCCTAGAATTAAAGTGTCCTTGAACATAGGAGAGAACCAGGTTGAAAGAACGACTGATACTAACAGCACTGCTCCAATCACTGTGAGATATGGATAACCAATCATACGCACAGGCAGCTTCCTGCCACCCATTTCAGTCCATTTTTTCCGAAACGATAAATGTGTAATGAAAATCATAAACCACGCAAACATCGCTCCAAAGCTTGAAATTGAAATCATTTGTGTGAAGGCTTTGTCAGGAGAAACAACCGTATAGATCGTTGCAATCCCAATTCCAATGGCTGATGTAAACAGCGCTAATGTAGGTACCTTCTTTTTGCTTAACTTCCCAAAGGCTTTAGGCGCATACCCTGCTCGAGATAATGAAAACATCATTCTTGTTGAGATATATAATTGACTGTTCATTGCTGAAAGAGCGGCAACAAGAACTACAAAATTCATAATACCTGCCGCACCCGGGATGTTTAGAATTTCCATAACCTTAACAAACGGGCTTTGATCTCCTCCAGCTGCTGTCCAAGGGACAATCATTAGCATTAAAGACAATGTCAATAAGTAAAACAGGATCAGTCTAATAACAGCTGAACGCAATGCAATTGGAACAGCCTTTTCAGGATCCTTGGCTTCACCTGCACTTACAGCAATCATCTCAATACTTAAATAACTGAAGAGGGAGATAAAAATTGCTATCCACATTCCCCATACACCGTTTGGAAAAAAACCACTGTGTGCTGTTAAATTCTGTGCACCAATATTTGAAGACGCATCTGCCCCAACAATTACATAAGTCGCTAATATAATAAAACCAATAATTGCAACAATCTTTAAAAAGGAGAACCAATACTCTACTGCACCAAACATATTTACACTGGAGGCGTTTACATAAATCAGGATGGCGGAAAATAATAAAACCCACACAACACCTGGAACGGTAGGAAACCAATGTTTCATATAAATAGCAACAGCCGTAACTTCCGTACCTATCGCACAGACGAGACTGAACCAATATGAATAACGGACGGTAAATCCTGACCATCGATTAAGATAGCTCTCTGCATAAGCCCCGAAGGACCCAGATGTCGGGTGTGCTACTGTCATTTCAGCAAGACATCCCATAAGAAGCAGCGCAATGATCGCACCAATGGCATAGCTAATGATTACACTCGGTCCAGCCGTGCCAATAGCAAGCCCGCTTCCTAAAAACAATCCTGTACCGATAGCTCCTCCAATGGCAATCATTGTAAGCTGGGATGTTTTTAACGTCTTGTTTAACCCTTTCTCCCTGTCAATAATGTTTTGTAAATTCTCATTAAGTTTCATCTTATCCACCTCTTAATTTTGTTTTTTTCGAGATGTTCATTCTACTAGATGCCCCTTATTACTTTATTAAGCACTTGAACGTGCTAATAGTATTTTTGTGATGAAGATCCACCTCCCTTTAAAATATTCAGCATATTCCAATAATTCAAATTATAATACGAGATAATCCAAATGTCTATATTATATTCGACTGTGTGTCTAAATTATTTTTCAATGGTTTTGTCAGTAATAGTCATACTAAATTTATTAGTAGGTTATTAATAAATTGAATATATAGACATATAATCGAATTCTATTTAACCTATAAATTTCCACAATAAAAAAGCATTACTCCAGAAAGCCTTGTTTGAAACAAAGAATACTTTCTGAAATAATGCATGATACATTCAGCTTATATATTTATAGATAGATTGATTCTACATACATCGTTGTAATCGTTTCCGCTATTTCCTCAAGCGGGTACTCATTTTTATTAAATACAATTTCCCATTGGTACATCTCATTTGTAAAAAACCAGCCTTTAGCAACAATTTCAGCTCTTAGATCAAGACGCGCCAGCCCTTTAACTTGGGAATAGGTTATATCCTTTATAATACTTTGGATAAATCTTAATCTAATTTCCTCCCATTTTTCCGAAATAACAGCAGAAAGTCCAATCCCTTCAGAAAAAACCCGCATCATGTCTCTTTCTGTGTCAGCTACTCTTAAAAAATCCAGGACCTGACTAAGAATAATCTCTCTCGCTTCCTCTGTTGTAGATGGAAAAAACGGGGTATTGGCAATAGCAAAAAACTTTTCCATAACATCTTCCATCAATAGAACTAGAAGATCATCTTTTCCCTTAAAGTGGCCATATATTGTTCCATATCCAATTTTCGCATGCTCCATAATTTGTTTAATTGTGGTCTTTTGAAAACCATCTTTAAGAAAAACCTCTTGAGCGGAATTGATAATTTTATTGCGAGTTATAAATGCCCTTAAATGTCTTCCGTCTTCAATGTTATTTTGTTCTCTCATATTTACCACCCGAAATATATTGTTAGCTCTATGATAGCCCAAAAAAAGGGAAAAAGAAATCTAGACGATGGATAAGTTTTCTAGCAGTCTCGTAAATGCAGGTGCACATTCAAATAGATAGAGGCTGTTTTCTGCGTGAATTTATTTTAAATATTCTGAAAAAATAATATTGACACTAAGTCGGATATATTATAAGATTTTTTTAGTTCCGGGACTTTTTTATTTTTATTGATCGGTTATTAGATTTTTGTCATCTACATCTTTGTAAGCGATTTCCGCTTAATAAATACAATCAAATCCTACACACCCTCACCTTTGAACCTGCACGGAAATCCGAATTGAATCAAGAAACCCACTATGTTATTCAAAAGCCATTCGTTCACATTCTATTTGAGGAGTGATTTTTTTGCGACGAATTCCGATTAACAGTCGAATACAAAGAATTATTATTTTAACCATTCTTATCATTAGCGTTATTTTCTCACAATCAACCCCAATCTTTGGCTCGGCAAATGCGAATGATGCAAATAAAAATGCACCGCCTGCACCTGATCCAGCCCCTGAAGAGGAGCACCAGCTTATGCCTGGGGAGCCGGTACATCCTGATCCGAACAGCTGGGGCTATGATCCAGAGACAGGCGAGTTTACACACCCTTCTATGACTCCAGATCCTGGGGAGGGGCCACATCCTTTTGAAGGAAGTCTCCCTTATCTCGACCTTAATCAGTACAGTAAAAATATGAAAGTAGAAGCGTTTTATCCTTATGTAGTTGGATGGGGGCATAGCTGGCAAGCGACATTCGACTGGAAGGGACGCCGCTATTTATACGATTATGAAACAGATATGTATAATGTATTTGATATTACAGACCCAAAGAAAGCAAAACGGATTGCCCGAAAAACATTTGATACTAAAAAGGGAGAGCACCAATTTGGTCCCATGAATATTAAATACAATCAATCATTGGATAAGACGATTGCCGTCCAATGCTATGAAGTACCTCGATTTGGTGTATTATCAAATAAATATCTTAACCCCGACGAAGTAAAAAAGATCAGAGAGCGTGAAATGCTTCGTGGATTTAGAATCTATGAAGTAACAGGTCCTTTATGGACGGATTGGGAAGTATTATCCGAAACGCCGCTTGATGAAAGTGCAGAACCTGGGGCATCCGTTCAGCAAGGTTCTGGATGCCAAGACGTTCCGGTCTATTCAGGAGATCAATATCTATTTGTAGCTGGTGCACCTGACGATAGCTTTGCGAATACCGAATATAAAAGCTATTTATATTCAGGCGCGCAAATGGCCTATGATATTTCTGACCCAACTAATCCAAAACGCTTATCCACTTGGTGGGTACCTGGTCAGCGTGTTGGTGAGGAAAAGCAATATAATTTAAACCCTAGAGCTGGCAATAAGACTAGCTGGATGGGTTCGCGAATGCCTCTGTTCATACCAAAATCTGTGGAAGAAGGCGGGAAATACGGGTATGCAGCAATGGGGGGCTTCGGCTTTTATGTGGTGGATATTTCGGATCCAGCCAATATGAAAACCGTTTCCCACATCGAGCTGCCGATGAGTGTAAGCGGGACAGAAGGGGATAATATCGATGTTTCAAAAGTTGAAACAACAGGAATGGTTTATTTTAGCGGCTATCCTTTGAACGAGGATTGCTATGAACCATATAAAGAAATTTATGCGATTGATGTTCGAGACCCTAAAAAGCCTAAAGTGGTCTCAACGCTCGAAAGACCTAAACCGCCAAAAGAGGCGCCATTCACGGACTATTGCCAGCGGAGGGGAAGCTTCGGCCCTAAACGCAGCGGGTATGCTGCCGTTCAGCCGGGTGAACCAAACCAACGCTATATGCCGTATGCTTTCTATAATGCAGGCGTCCAAATTTTTGATGTGAAGGATCCTAAAAACACATCTGTTGCAGCATATTTTGTACCAAAAATGTATGGAGAAATCCCTAACGAAGATGGCAAAACTACACGCCCTAGTGAGCATTCCAATCCTGTGCAGAGTATCTATGTAGAATGGGATCGAAATTTAATTTGGGCATTTTCAAACCATGGAATGTACTTGCTGTCTACCCCACTACTGGGCAAACCGCTAAAAGGGGTTCCAAAGATAGAAAAAACAGAAGGTGTTTCACCACTCTAAAAAATTGCATGAAAAAGGGGCCCTTATTTTTAATAACGGTCCCTTTCCATTTGTTCGTATGCATTTCACTCGCAATACATCGATACACTTCCTAAGCCATCAAATGCAGCAATGACAGAATCACCTGCTTGAAAAGCAATAGCTTCGGACATAGCACCACTTAAAACAATATCCCCTTTCCTTAATCCTTTTCCTATCGTATGAAGCTGGTTTACCGCCCAAGCAATAGCGGCTGCAGGATGCCCAAGTACTGCGGCACTTGAACCAGTTTGCTCCAGTTTGCCATTTTTTGATAACACCATTCCAATACTCCCAATATCAATAGCACTTGGAGATACCCATTTGCTTCCAACAACAAATTTAGCAGACGAGCAATTGTCCGCAATCACATCATTTAAAGTAAACCGGAAATCCTTATAGCGACTATCAATTACCTCAAGGGCTGGCGCCACATATTTAGTTGCCTTTAAAACGTCTTCAATCGTAATATGTTCGCCCTTTAAGTCCTCAGCTAATAAAAAGGCGATTTCTGGCTCTACCTTTGGATGAATGAACTGAGAAAATGAGATTGGCTCCCATTCAAAAGCAAGCATATCACTATGCAAGTAGCCATATATGGCTTCATTGACGCCCATCATTTTCTGTTTGGCCTTACTTGTTAACCCCAATTTCATACCAACTGTTTTTGTTCCTTCTTCCATTCGCTTACGTGCAAGCAGCCCATCTTGAATAAGATAGGCATCCTCGATCGTCAGTTCTGGAAATTTGTCTGTCACTTTACTAACCTCACGAGCATCGCGCTCAGCCGCGAATAAATATTCAATGATTTCCTTGTCTCTATTCGTAAGTAGATTCATCTTTCAGGCCCTCACTTTGTCATTTTTGGCTAATTCAGCCGCCACATCAAGAATCATATCTTCCTGTCCGCCAACAGCCTTCAGCTTCCCTAACTCTACTAATATATCTCGAGGATCCACGCTAAACCTTTTTCCGGCCCGCTCTGCGTGAAGCAAAAAGCTAGAATAAACACCTGCATAGCCTAAAACAAGGCTGCCCTTCCGAATTTCTTGGCTTCCTGGAATAAGCGGGCCAACAATATCCTCCGCAACATCCATCAATTTATATAAATCAATGCCAATGTCTATTCCCATTCGATCCAAGACAGCAGCCAATACTTCCGTTTGTGTATTCCCAGCTCCGGCTCCTAAGCACCTGACACTTCCATCTATGCGTGTCGCGCCCTCTTCTATTGCCGTAATCGTATTTGCAACCGCTAGTGATAAATTATTGTGGGCATGGAAGCCAACTTCAATTTGCAGTGATTGCCGAAGGGCTTTGATTCGCTCACGCACCTCGTTTGGCAGTAAGGCTCCCGCTGAATCGGTTACATAAACAGCCTCTGCCCCATAGCTTTCCATTAATTTTGCTTGCTCAATGAGCGTCTTTACTGAAACAGAATGTGACATCATTAGAAATCCTAGTGCTTCCATTCCAAGTTCCCGCGCTTTATGAATATGCTGGGCCGAAACATCCGCCTCTGTCGCATGTGTAGCCACCCTTACTAACTGCGCGCCTAACTCATGAGCTTGTTTCAATTCATTCATCGTGCCGATTCCAGGTATTAACAATACTGCAACTTTAGAGTTTTTACATTCATCAACAGCTGCCTCTATTAATTTCATTTCATCAATTAATGATTTTCCATACTGCACTGTCGATCCGCCTAAGCCATCCCCATGGCTCACCTCGATATAATGCACCCCTGCTCCATCAAGCCCACGAACCACATCACGCACTTGATTTTCTGTAAACTGATGTGCAACAGCATGACTTCCATCACGCAGACACACTTCTGTTAGTTTAATAGGTTTATCCATATGTCTATTCATTTCAGCAGACTCCTCTCGGTTATTTTTATGTGGATGGGTTCATAGCCTGTTCATTTAACATCAAGCGGGCAAAATCTTCTCCCACCCTTAATGCAGCTGCAGTCATAATATCCAAGTTGCCTGCATATGCCGGAAAATAGTCACCTGCACCTTCTACCTCGATGAAAACTGTCACACGGTTCCCATCAAACAGCGGCTCTTGTTTCAGCCGATACCCTGGTACATATTGTTTAACCTTTTCAACAACTGCTTCAATGGCTTCTCGGATTAGTGGCTCATCCATATTTTTCACTTCGCAATATACTGTATCCCGCATCAAAATAGGCGGATCAGCCGGATTAAGAATAATCAGCGCTTTTCCTTGATCAGCCCCGCCAACTTCCTCAATTCCTCTGCGTGTTGTTATTGTAAACTCATCAATATTTGCCCGCGTCCCCGGGCCTGCACTCATACTAGAAATTGTCGCGACAATCTCTCCATATGCGACATCAGCTACCTGATTGATAGCATGAACAATTGGGATGGTCGCTTGACCGCCGCAAGTTATCATATTTACATTATCTAATTTCATAGAACTTAGATTCGTATGAACTGCCGGGCAAAAGAAAGGTCCTCTTGCTGCAGGTGTTAAATCAATAGCCATTATGCCTAATTGCTTTAATACTTTCGCATGGCGGATGTGGGCTTTGGCAGACGTTGCATCAAAAACGATGTCTGCGACCGTTGGGTTCTCGATCATGCTATCGATTCCATTTGAAAATACTTGATACCCCTTTTGTTTTGCCCGCTTTAGCCCTTCTGATTCTTCATCAATACCAATCATGGCTGTTAATTCAAGCAAATGGCTTCTTTCTAATTTATACATTAAATCTGTTCCGATATTTCCAGAGCCGATGATTGCGGCTTTAATTTTCCCCATCCCTATCCCCTCTTTCCAATTCAAAAATAGACTTATACAAAATGGACTGACACAGATCCCAGGGCGCCAAATTTTGCCTCAATCGTATCTCCAGATGAAACGGAATTAGCACCCGATAATGCACCCGGCAAAATTAATTCATCCTTTTTCAAAGCCATTCCAAACTCATGCAATTTGTTGCCAAGCCAGGCAATGGCATGTGCCGGATGTCCAAGTGCAGCAGCCCCCGCTCCTGTAGCCATTAGCTCATTATTTTTAAATAACACCATGCTATTCGTCCGTAAATCGATCCCATTTAACTTGGACATTTTCTCACCAATAACGACTTTTGCTGATGAGCCATTATCAGCTACTGTATCAACAAGTTTAATCTTCCAATCTGCCACACGGCTATCAATGATTTCAAGAGTAGGAACAACAAATCTTGTAGCCATAAGAACATCGAGATACGTAAGATTCGGCCCCTCTAAATCCTCTTCCAATATAAAGCCGATCTCTGCTTCAATTTTGGGTGAAATCAGCGAATCAATTCTAACCGCTGCACCATTTTCTACAACCATATCATTTAGCAAATGACCATAATCCGGTTCATTTACACCCAGCATTTTTTGCATGGCTGTACTAGTTAAGCCTACTTTTTTACCGATTACCTTTTTCCCTTGTGCCAGTTTAATTTTTATAGTTTCCAATTGAATTTGGTAGGCATCCTCCACCGTCAATGACGCATCAGCGTCTGTCAAAGCTAGCATAGTCTGTTTTGTCTCCTCAGCATTTACTAGTTTCCTAGCATAAGCAGCATGCTTTCCGCTCATTCAAATCCCTCCCGATAAAAACAGCAAAAGGCAGGCAGAATGCCCCCTTTCGCTGCTTTCTTATTTTTTCATGGTAATTGTTTTCGCTTCTGTATAAAAATCAAAACTATGTCTGCCGCCTTCACGGCCAATACCGCTTGCCTTTGCTCCGCCAAAAGGTGTTCTTAAATCCCGGTAATACCAGCAATTAATCCATAATAGTCCAGCATGGATTTGTGAGGTCACCCTTTGTGCACGCCTTAGATCGTTTGTCCAGACAACCCCTGCTAATCCATAAATGGAGTCATTTGCTATTTGAATCGCATCCATTTCTGTCTTAAAAGGAATGATCACTGGCACTGGCCCAAAGATTTCCTCTTGAGCAACCCTCATTTTATTATCAACATCATATAAAACGGTTGGTTCATAAAAGTTTCCTTCAGGAAGATCGACAACAGGTTTGCCGCCATAAGCAAGTTTTGCCCCTTCCTCTATGCCGATTTGAACGTAATCATCAACAGTTTTTAAATGTTCTTTAGATACGAGTGCCCCCATATCAGTCGATTCATCGGTTGGATCCCCCACCTTAATTTTCTTTACTGCACAAACAAATTTATCTAAGAACAAATCATAAATTTCTTCTTGAACGAGAATTCGCGAGCCTGCCAAGCAAATTTCCCCTTGATTGCGATAAATGGCCTCAATCGAGCCGGCCACTGCCTCATCCAAATCTGCATCTGAAAATACAATATTGGCTGACTTGCCCCCTAGTTCAAGAGAAACAGGGATTAGATGGTCAGCAGCATTTTTCATAACCGTTTTTCCTGTATTAGACTCGCCTACAAATGAAATTCTCCTGACAAAAGGATGCGAAGCCATCGTATTTCCAACCGTACTTCCCGGCCCAGTCAATATATTCAGCACACCAGGCGGCAGTCCAGCTTCATTGGCAATTTCGCCAAGCAAGACCGCACTTAGCGGAGTATAGGATGCTGGTTTAATGACTACAGTATTTCCAGCCGCCAAAGCTGCCGAAGCCTTCCAGGTCATTTGCATAAAGGGTAAATTCCAAGGGATAATTAAACTCGTAACGCCAGCAGGGGCATACTGCACATACGACATATGACCGCTCATATCAAAATGCTCATGCACCATATATTTGGCCATTTCAGCGAAGAAGCGAAAGTTGGATGCAGCTCGAGGAATATCAAATCCACGGCTTTCCTTAATTGGCTTCCCAACGTCCAATGTTTCGATATAGGCAATCTTATCAACGTTTTCCATGATAAGATCCGCTATTTTGCATAGAATTCTTGATCTTTCCTCAACAGGCATTCCGCTCCATATCCCACTTGCAAATGTCTTCTGTGCCACATCAATTGCCCATTTAGCGTCTTCAATTCCACCATTAGCTACGCTGGCTAGCCTCTTATTTGTTGCAGGGTTGGCTGTATCAAAGGTTTCACCTGAGAGAGCATCGACATATTCTCCATTAATAAAAAGTTTCGCATCCTGAACTGCTTGATTTGCTACTATTCCTTTCATCTTTTGTCGCTCCTCCCTATGTTACTCTTCGATTTCTATGACCATTTCAATTTCTATTGCTGTATTATTAGGCAGCTGTGCCATTCCGACTGCAGAACGGCCATGTTTTCCCTTCTCGCCAAAAACCAGCCCAATTAGATCTGATGCTCCGTTCATTACCTTTGGCTGATCAGTGAACTCTTCTGTACAATTCACCATTCCCAGTATTTTAACGAACTGCTTTACTTTACTGAGTTCACCAATTTCATTTTTGACAACGCTTAAAAGGTTCAACATAGATTGTCTGGCAGCTAAATATCCTTCTTCCACGGTTAGATCCCTGCCCAATTTCCCATGATACTCGTCTACGCCCTGCCCTGCCGTGAACAGTAAATTTCCGGTTTTCACACAACCCACGTAGCTCCCTAATGCCGGACGCAAAGGCGGCAATTCCAATCCCAGCTCTGCAAGCTTCTCCTCTGGTGTATTCATTTGATAATCTCTTCCTTTATTTCAATATTTAAAAAGGCAAGTGCATTTTTTCCATATATCGCTTGTCTTTGTTCTGCAGGAAGCTCTGGTGTATCATCAATTACCTTGCCTGGATTAATTTCTCTTAATAAAAATGGATAATCTGAGCCCATAATTATTTTTTCATAGCCAAAACGCTCGATTAAATAGGTAAGATTGAGCGGATCATAGTTCAAAGAATCGAAGTAAAAGTTTTTTGCATAATAACTTGGAGGCTGGCTCGTCTGGCGTAAATGCGGCCACACCTTCCACCCCTGATCCAGGCGAGGCAAAATATACGGGAAGGAACCGCCCCCATGCGCAAAACAAACCTTTAAATGAGGGAACTTCTCCATAATGCCGCCATTGATCAAACTTGCAGCAGCCAAAGCAGTCTCACTTGGCATTCCCACTGTATACATCAGATTGTGGCGGGGCATACGTTCCCTGCCCACTGTCTCCCATGGATGAATAAATAATGGCACTTCCCACTTCTCTGCCATTTCGAAAAATGGGAGAAACGCAGGATCATCGAGATTTTTCCCATTAATATTCGTCCCAATTTCAATGCCCTTTAATCCAAGTGTATGGATACAGCGTTCCATTTCTTTGATAGCGACATGTACATCCTGCAATGGAACCGTCCCTAAACCAATAAAGCGTTTCGGATATTGTTTAACGGTTTCTGCTATAAAATCATTTTGTGTCTTCGACATTTCTTCTGCCGCTTCAGATTCTGCCCAATAAGAAAAGGTTACTGGGATGGGAGAAAGCACCTGGATATCTACCCCTTCTGCATCCATGTCCTTTATTCTTTTTTCAGGACTCCATACTTGATCGGTCACCTCGCGAAACACATTTCCTGCCACCATGATATTCGCTCCACATGAACATGTCTTTTCTAGTGTCGGCCAGCGCTCACCGCCAAATTTCTCAACAAAGTTTGGAATATGCTCAGGAATGATATGTGTATGAAAATCTACTCTCATTTCCTCTCCTCCACTTCATAAATCATTTAATTTCTCGTCGTATTTGGATCCCATAACTGCACTTCTACCGGCATCACATGTCCACAGCTTTCACATGTGCGAAGATCTTCACTGCTGTTAAACTCTTCAATAGCTCCCTTGACTTGAGTTTCAATATCCGTCAGCTGCACACGCTTACGGTGCATTTCTTTATCACAATGATCACAGAACCAAACAAAATCCTCCAATTCCCCTTGAGCACGCTTCCGTTCTATGACAAGGCCATACGTATTCTCAACACGATGCGGCGAATGAGGGACCATGCCTGGAAGCATAAAGACCTCTCCTTCTTTGATCGTTACAATTTCACGCTTCCCATTATTGATCACTTCAACATAGCAATCCCCTTTAATTTGATAAAAGAATTCATCAGATGGATCCACATGAAAATCACGTCTTCTATTCGGACCTCCAAGAATCATACAAATAAACTCTGAATCCTCCCAAAGAACCTTATTATTTACTGGAGGTTTTAGCTGCTCCTTATTTTCCTCAATCCAGTTAATTAAGTTAAATGCATTAAATTTAGATATTGCAGATTTTGTCATTATAAAAACTCCCTTTGATTTTATTTTTGTTACTTTATAAATCTAATGATTACGTACATCGATCTATTTCTCTCTCCACCCTTTCACTTTGTGTTTGATATTCTAATATCAATATAGTGAAAACAGTTAAATAGGCATATCAGGTTTTTTCACATTATGAAATAGTTAGAATTTTAAGAATAAATATTTCGACAAAAAACCCCATCTGCCTACTAAATCCTTAACGGTTCAATAGACCAAACTGGGGTAACTTTTCATTATTTTCATCGAATGCCTATTTCTATTGACTATCTCTTTCTCCAGAATTAGCAGGATTGTTCTTTCGTTCGTCCATCGTTTGACCACCGACTCCCCAATACATATGGGGAACTTCAGTTACCAACACTCTTACTTGTTCAGGCTTTACAGACAGATTTTTCACTGCAGCATCTGTTACATCAGCAATTAAATTTTTGATCTGTTCATGATCTCTCCCTGATAATACTTGGACTTGAATGATCGGCATATGACAAACTCCTTATTCATTTAAAATTCTAGAATGCATTAAACCTCAATGTAGCCCAATTCCTTCGAAATTAATTGTGCCGTGCTCTTAACACTCTGGATAATCATGCTGCGATGACTATCTTGCATATAAGAAACAGGACCAACTAAATTTATCGCTGCAATAATTTTCTTCGAATAGGATAAAATCGGTGCTGCAATTCCATACATCCCATCAGAATTTTCATTGTTACTTATAGAATATCCATTCCTCTGTATCCATTTTAATTCTTCCTTTAATTGTTCAATATCAGTAATTGTATTCGGTGCCTGATAAGATAACCCTCTTTCGATTGTTTCTTGAAGATAGGCTGGGTTATAAGCTAGCAGCACTTTTCCTGAACTTGTTGCATACGCTGGTTTCCTCGATCCTACGTACGTATGTATCGGTGTTGTATCTTTTGAAGATACCTTTAAAACAAAAACGACTGTCCCTTTATCAAACATCGCAATGTGCACACTGCCTTTGAATCTATGAATCAATTCCTTGACTAATGGCATGGCCTTATCATACACATCCTGCTGAAACATGACATGATTATTCCACTCAAGCACTTTCCAGCCAAGCCGATATTTTTTTTGATTATCCTTCATTAATACCCCTTCATTACAGAGTGTGCTGACTAAATGATGTGCAGTGCTAACATTCATATCCAGCTTCGCAGCTATTTCTCCTATTCCTAATATAGGGGTTTCGTTTGTAAAACAGCTAATGATTTGGCATGCTTTTTTAACGGCTCCGATCAAAAATATCTCCTCCTCTCGTAATCAGCAATCTCGATCAACGATAGGTTATTTTGATAAATGCTGCCTATAAAGTGAAACTTCCAGTAGCGGGGGTTTTCTTCTAAAGTAGATGTTTTACTGCCCGTTAATCAGCGATAAACGGTTTAACATTAATTATAATAGAAGCTAGTATCGGAATACAATTCTGAATTTTCATAATATGAAATCCCCACCTAAAGACAAGAGTTATTAATGAACCTTTTATAGTGATAAACAATATCCTATTTATTACTCATAAACACGCGTTTCCTTTAACATGAACTGTTACTCTTACGGTGCTGCTGCCTAATTGCAGGGAATAAAATTAGTATTTACTAGTTAATAACAAAGCCGCTGCCTTATTAGGCAGCGGCTTTGTTATTTATTACTTTTCTGCATTAGGAATTAGCTTTTCTTAAAACATTGTACTATTGAAGTTTTTCAATCTTTAAACCTTTCTTTTCAAGCAGCTTGATAATACTCATATCACCGAAGTAGTGACCAGCACCTACAACGACAAAATACGTTCCTTTTGTAGTTCCTGTTAGGTACTTTTCAATTTTATTCGCCATTCCAACATTTCTGTTATCAAACATTTCAGTCATATAGACTTTGTATTCAGGGCTATTATCTGGAACATTAAATAGCAATTTTTCAATGGCAGTATCATCGCTCGTTTGCCAAGCCTTTATAAGCGGTGCTAGTCCATCATTAGCATTACCAGTTTTTAAAGAGTCTTCAAGTAGCTTGATTTGTACATTTTCTGGGAATCCAGACAGCATATTGATCTGGAATTCTGCCCCTTCTAGCTCAATGACCTTTTTATTGCCTGCCTTAGATAAGAAATAATGATCAATTCCTAATTCAGATTTATATTTAGGATCCATTGTTTTTAAACTATCTAAACTCATGCTTAAATACCAAGGTTTTAAATACTTGATCTCATTCATATCTCCACCATAGCTAACAAAGGTATCTGTTAGTTTCTTGTAAAGTTCCTTTGAGATATGATCCTCAATCGTTGAACCGTCCTCATAGACTGCCTTTTCAAGGATGGTCTGTTGGAATTCAAGAGGATTTAAGTTAAGGATATCTGCTTCAACAGCTAAATATTTGGATTCATTGAATGCTTTCATTATTTTTGAATTTATTGGATAAAATTCTTCGATTCCCAAATGTATGGAACCTAGCATATAGACCGTATTGCCATTCTTCTCTGCTTTCCAGAAGAACCCGCCTTCATTTTCTGCGCAAGCAGCTGCTTTAAGTTCTGCTAGCTTTCGTTTCGAAGGTGTTTCGTATTTAATAGAGCTATCCTTCTTAATAAATTGACCGCCGCCAACACCATAAATATCACTATTATCTACTTTTTTGAAGGAGTAGACTCTAAATTCACCTTTTGCAGGAAGCGACTTATTGGCTACAAGTTTATTATCTTTTAAAGAATATAACTTAGTTTCTTTTAGAATAGTAACCTTTCCTAATTGACCGCTTTTAAGTTCTGTTTTTCCCCACATAACCTTTTTAGGAACACAATTCTTTGCACTGTCCGATGCAGCAAATGCTGAGCTGACTGAAAATGATGAAACTAGGAAAACAGCCATGACAAGCATAGCAACACTTTTAAATATTTTTTTCATTATCCTTCTCTCCTCTCTAGTTAAAAATATATATTAATAGGAAACTATTAACAAATATACATATTACCTTAATCTGACAGGAGTCTCAATACTATTAGTCTATTTTTTTAAAAAAAGGACTTACCTTAGATTTTCAAACAAGTTATATAATATTAATTTTGTTCCAGCATCCATTTCCCTTTATTAACCAGCATAAACAAAGCCCATGATTTTTCATGGGCTGATTAGGTACTTAATTACTATTCATTAATGAATCACGTCTTTATTTTCTATATTACGTATGGCTAAATAAGCAGTAATAGCTCCAATTACAGCGAGTGTAATCGGTACAAAGACAATGGAGTTTAAGGTAAAACCATTCATATCCTGACAGACAATTAATACTATAAAAATGGAAGATATGATCGTAGTAGATCCGGAAAACTTTCTCATCCCAAAGTAGAGAGGAATAAGGCTCATACAGCTTGTTGCTAAAGCATTCATTACAACACTTGCCGAATGTTTTCCTAAACCTGATAATGTAAGCTGATCAGGGACTATTTGAGCAAATTGGTCTAACAAATAAAACCCGCCACCTACAAAAATGTTAGCTGCTACTATATTTACGAACGTAAAAATAACAACAATTAGCAGTTTGGCTATTATAAGAGATTTGCGGTTTATTGGATACATAAAAAGGACTGTTATCGATTTGTTTTTATATTCATTAATGACTAATCTTGAAATGAGTACCGCTGCAAATATGATAAATGTTGCTCTGATGATTGTTTCGATCAGTTGCAATGCCACAGCATAATCTTCGAAAACTACTGCACCCTCCAAATTTTCCACATAGCTAATAAGGCAAATGACTCCTAGTATAATAACATTTGTAATGAGTGAGCTTCGTACATATCCTCCCATTTTAAACTTTTTCATTTCCAATTTAATTAATTTAAGCACTGATTCCACCTCCGTTCAACAGCGTTAAGAAATGATCTTCTAACGAACTATTCTTCTTATGGATAGATTCAATGATAATATCATTCAAAACGAATGTTTTTGTTATTTCACTTTGTGGTACAGAGGAATCATACACTCTAATTAAACGATTATCGATGACTCTAAAATTAGTAATCTTTAATATATGCTCTAATACAAATACGGATTTTCTGCAATCATTCGTTACAAACTCAATAAATTCGGTATTCTTTTCACGAATCTGTTCCATCGCTACTTCCTCTATTAACTTCCCGTGGTTAATTACTCCAATTGTATCTGCTATTTGTTCAATCTCCCCTAAAATATGACTAGAAATTAAGATAGTTACCCCATATTCCGCACTTAATAATTTGAAAAGGTCTCGAATTTCCTTAATTCCAACAGGATCCAATCCATTAATCGGTTCATCCAAGATAAGCAATTCCGGTTTCGTGATAATAGCTCTAGCAATGCCTAGCCTTTGTTTCATACCAAGAGAGAATTCCTTCACTAACTTATCATCCACATTTTTCAAATGTACAAGATCGAGTGCTTCATCAATGGCCTTGCTTTCATGAAACCCCATATACTCACAATGAAACTCCAAGTTTTTCTTTGCTGTAAGCTTTTCATAAAAGATTGGGTACTCAATAATCGTTCCCATCCTTCCTAAAAGATGATAGGAGTGATTCGTTAATTTTTCACCAAATAGCTCAATTTCTCCACCCGTCGGTTTTACCAGATTTGTAATCATCCTCATGATCGTTGTTTTCCCCGCTCCATTCGGTCCAAGAAAACCATAGATTTCTCCTTTTTTAATATTCATATTGACATTCGATACAACTTCTTTTCCCATATACGTCTTTGTTAATTGTGTCGTTCTTACAATGTAGGTCATTTTAGAATCTCCTTTTATCTTTTCAGTGTCCTATCTATTGCCATAAGCTGCAGTGAAGATGGGATGCATTATACATGCATGGCTACAAATTCATTTCTTACTTTTAGATTAAGGAACAGAATTCACTTTTTCCTTACGCAATTCTTACAATTTTCTTAAGTTCAAATAAAGAGAACTCGTCGTTAACTTACGAAACGAGTTCTCTTAATATGACATTCGTTTTAATGTAAAAGAAAAAACTGTTTTCTCATAAGGTATACTGCTCAGCTGAATGGATCCACCCAAGTTTTCAACTAGCCTCTTAGTAATGGTAAGACCTAATCCACTTCCTTGATAAAATTTATTCCTCGAGTCTTCAAGAGTGTACATTCTTTCAAACACTCGATCTTTATACATCTCATTTATGCCTTTTCCTCTGTCCCAAATATCTATATAAACAAGCTCCTCTTCATTTCGTAACGATAAACCAATCGTCCGCCCATCTTTCCCATGCTGAATAGCATTCGAAATGAGGTTATTTAAAATTCGATCAATTACTTCCAAATTACCCAATGCATAGATTGGAGAATCAGGAATTTCAATATGGACAGTAAACCCCTTAGCTGTTAAAACATCATAATAATCTAATATGTTCTTTCTGCAAATCTCATTCATATGTACTCTTGTCATCGAGATATGTTTATCTTCAGCTTCCAATTTGGCCAAATCGAAAAAATTATGGATCAGATCAATGACTTCAATTGTTTTTTTATGAACCTTAGATAATAAAAGGCTCTTCTCCTCCTCGTTCATTTCACTATCTAGTTGAATCATTTCGATGTACCCTAATACAACCGTCAATGGCGTCTTTAAATCATGAGAAATATTAGAAATCATCTTTTTTATTGATTGCTCAGATTTTTTATAATTGGCTAATGCATTTAGATTAACGTCTAACAGCTGATTTAATTCATTTACAAGGGCAATAAGTTCATTATCGTCCGTGAAAAGCAGGACTTTTTCATTAGTAGAATTGGATATAATGGCATGTAATTTTCTTTGGATTTGCTTTAAATTCATACTCCTCGTTTTATTCGTTTTATATAGCACAAAGATAATTAAACATAAAATTAGGATGATAATAAGTAAAAAGATTGCCATATTATTGGCCATCCCACTTGTAGCCAATACCCCATAGCGTTTTGATATACTTTGATTCGGATGGATCATCTTCTATTTTTTCCCTTAGCCTTCGGATATGGACATTAATTACGTTTTCATCACCGAAATAGTCATCATTCCAAACGAGGTTGTAAAGTTGTGCTTTTGTAAATACACGCTTTTGATTTGTAATAAATAGTTTTAACAGCTCAAATTCCTTTGCTGTAAGCTTAAGCTCTTGTTTCCCTTTGAAAACAGAGTAATTGTTTATGTCTACTTTCAATTCACCAAATGTAATTTCATTCTTACTTTCTCCACAATCTTCATAATTAGAATACTTTGTTGCCCGCCGGATGGCTGCTTTTATTCTTGCTGACAGCTCTAGCAAAGAAAACGGTTTGGCTAGATAATCATCTGCACCGAAGCCCAGCCCTAACGCTTTATCGATATCACTGTCTTTCGCAGACATGATTAATATTGGAATCGAGCTTTTTTCTCGAATGATCTTGATTGCTTCAATTCCATCTAACTTCGGCATCATGATGTCAATTAAGATAAGATCAAATGTATCTTTCATAAACATTGATACTCCATCTTCCCCATTACATGCGATAGACACATCAAAGCCTTCCTTGGTTAAATAGCTTTTTACCATTTCACTAATCGAAAGATCATCATCAACAAGTAATAGCCGATGCTTCATAGTCTCTTCTCCCTGCTCTCTAAGTTATCTATTCACCTGTTCTCCAATTTATTAATTTCTTCTTTTAATAGTACAGATATTTAATATTTTTTGTCGATTGTTTTATATGGTTTTTTCTACTGGGTTTTATGGACATAAATTCGATGTACATTTCAGTAAACTAACTGTTAAGCCAAATAGGCAGTTGTTATTAAAAAAACAGATGCTGGCTCGCATCCGTTTTTTACCATTGATAAATGATGTTCTTGTCTCTATGGTATCCATCTTCCAATTTACCTGACTGAATAAATCTCTTGCGTTAAACCGCTTCACTGCCCCTATTTCTCTCATCCTGCACAAAAAGAATGCCAAGCTCATGATGATCGCCTTCATACAAGGCGCGTTGGGCAAAGCGAATTTGTCCATTTGTATCAAGTACTTCCAGTTTACAATGGGCACGGTTTTTCAGAAGAGCTTCATAGAAGCCGATTTTATCATGGACATGAATCCCGTTTACCTTCGTAATAATTTCTCCAACCTTTAATCCCATTAGATTAGCTGGTGATTGAGGAATAATCCCTAATACCATCACACCATGATTTCTCTTTGAAAAAAAGAAAGGACGGTTTTCATCTGCCATTCTCTGTCTTAATGTAATAATCTCCCTGCTAACAATCGCAATGGTTACGACCGCAATCGAAGCAATTGGCGACCAATAGCCGGCAATGGATAAGAGTAAGATAATCGAGCCAAGCCAAATCACTTTTTTTCCAGTTGCCTTTATCGCATCGATAGGCAGATTCCCTTGAATTTGCTGAAAAAAGCCAATCGCAAAAGGGACAAGAAGGATAGAATAGGAATGGCCAGCAATGGAGAAAACAGGCCACCATTCAAACGGGCTTTTAAGTACCTCACCTGGAATCACCAAGAATAACGGGATCATCCAAAGTCGCTTCACCTCATGAATTCCAACCCTTTGTCCTCTTTTGCTTTTTATTAGCTTAGGGGAAGTTCCCTTTCGTGCATTTTTGAAAATAAGAATTCCTTCCCCAATTAATAGCAAAGCTAGAAGGACAGCAATAGCTGGAAAAACAGATGGTTTCGTATCAGAAATAGATGTGAAGAAAGACGGAAGCGGCCACTTTTGTTCGACCGCAAAAATCGTCGCAAAAAAGGCAAACCCTAACGTATAAGCAGGCGCCATCCAGCGGATCTTCGTTGTGAAACTCCACAATACGGTTAAAACTGCCGTAAAGACAATTGTCTCCAGCGGGATAACAAGACCTGCCGCAATTGAAATTAGAGACAAAACAAGTCCAATTAATAAGCCTAGCGGAAGGAGCTGCCTCAGCTCAAAGTATGCATTCTCCGCCCGAACATGAAAATTGTCCCTCTCTCGTTTCACCCGAGAAACACCTAAAATAGCAGCTAAAAAGAAGAGATAATAGAAAACAGGATGAAGAAAAAACTTACCCGCTCCCTTTACGATTTCAATCAGCCATTCTTGAGCCACCATAGCCACCAACCTCTATTAATAAATTTCCATTAGAAATATTCACTGTTATCAATATCTATTACTCTTTATTCTACCAAAATGTCCACCCAAAGCCTATTGCAATATGAAATAAACAAAAAAATAGCAGGAGGATGCCCCCTGCTATCTAAAACTAACCAATAATGATATACCCATTCTATTAAATGTTGTGATCCGTGGAAGACTTTTAAAAAAAGCCTTAACGTGCTAGGAATCTTAGTGCGGTTTGAAGCTGGATGTCATTTTCCTCTTTTTTTATTTCATCAATGATTGCCTTTTCTAATGCAGCAGCCGTTTTTTGATCGATCTTTCCGTTTGCATGAATACCGGAATGCTTTTGAAAGGCTTTAACAGCAGTCATTGTTGAATCACTGAAATAGCCATCTTTTCTTCCTGGAGAATACCCTAGTCCATCCAGCATTTCCTGTGCATTTTTGACCTGCTCATTATTCATATCCTGTACCAGTGTCTCTTCCAATTGCAGTGGATGCGTATTAAAAATAGCTGGCTGCTTAACTTTAAGTGTAGGCTCGATCCCTTTATCGTGAATCCAATTTCCATCCGGTGTCAGCCACTTAAATAATGTCAGCTTAATATTGCTTCCGTCTCCCATCGGTACTGGCTGTTGAACGGTGCCTTTTCCAAATGTTTTTTCCCCAATCAGCGGATATCCTTCTGCCTCATTTAACGCCCCTGCCAAGATTTCAGAAGCGGATGCGCTTCCTTTATCAATGAGGACCGCAATAGGGTACTCTTTTTCTTTCGTTAAGCCCGAAAAATATCTCTTCTTCTCCCCATTTCGGCGTTCAATTTGAATCATTGGCTTTTCATTTGTCACAAGCCCTTTCAAAATTTCCTGGACTGCATCCAGATAGCCCCCTGGGTTTCCACGAACATCAATGACTAATCCCTCTAGCCCTTTTTTCTCTAAACCTCTAAGATTTTTTTCAAATTCTGCTGCTGTATCCTCTGAGAAAGAGGTGATTTCTATATAGCCAATCGCTTTGCCATTTTGTCTTTTTAAATCGGAATAGACAGTAATTTGCGGAATTTCATCCCGCTTCACTTCAACAATTAGAGGATCAGCCAAGCCTTGACGAGCAATTTCCAGCTTTACTTTCGTCCCTTTTTCCCCTCTAATTTTTAATGTCGCCTCAAATAAGTCAAGTCCATCTATACTCTCACCATCGATCTTTAAAATTTGATCCCTTGGTTTGAGACCCGCTTTTTCCGCTGGAGAATCCTTAAATGGAGCGACAATGACAACCTTTCCATCATCCATGCTTACTTCTGCCCCGATCCCTTCAAAAGAGGATTCTAGTGATTCGTTAAATTGTTCGACCGTTTCCTTATCCATATACACTGAATATTTGTCAGAGAGCGTGGAAAGCATTCCTTGAATAGCACCTTCTACCAGCTGTTCTTCCTCCACTTTTTCAACATAACTGCTTAATATTAAATGATAGGCTTTTTCTACCTTTTCTAAATCACCTGCCGAAATGGGGATTTGGCCTTCAGGTGTAGGTGCTGATTGGTTTTCTACACTTACCTTAGGATCACTTTTATTTATCCATTGCATTCCAGCATATGTACCGCCCGCCCCCGTCAAGAGAGACCCGGTCATTAGCAGGACAATCCACTTTCTATTCATCCCCATCTTCCTTTCCCTCGATGTATACCGATTTTTAATCCTCCTACAATTTACCTGATTCACCTTTTTTAGGGATGCTACTTCAATATATGAAAAAATTGGACGGGTTATGAGAATTTTTTTGCTATAGAGAGTGTTGTTTGTGCGAATTTAAGTTATTTTAGCAGGTTGATGGGTTTATCGAGTATTTTTATAGAGTTATCGAGCAGCTTTTTATTTTTATCTGGCAGCTTTTTAAGTTTTTCTAGCATTCCTTTGAATTTATCTAGCATTTATAGATCTAGTATATAAATGCAAAAAAAAGAAAGGAGCTTAGCTCCTTCCTTCAGACTGTAGACAAACTCGATGAAAATCGAGTTTGCCTACAGTCTTTTTTGTTTTAAAATAGAAATAGAACAATA
>NZ_LMBX01000006.1:198601-228298 GCF_001439605.1 Cytobacillus praedii | reverse complement strand
TGCCTAAATTTATTATAACATGATTAATTTTAAAACATTAAATGAAAAGTGTTGACTCATATTAGCTGGTATTCTGAAATAAGTAAAGCGTCTTTCTTCATTAAAAGGGCCAGATTGTGGAGTAACTCTTTTAATGAAATTTAGATTTCTAAGCTACATTTTAAAGGAGATTGTGAAAATAAGTACTTAAAGAAACGGGCAGGTTACTTTAAGAAGAATTACCTCTATCAACCCTAGAATATTAACCAGTGGAATAAAATCATCCATTTTGTGGGGGCTATAATCTTGATAAACAGAATTAAGAAATTTTCCTTAGTTTCAGTTTCATTTATTATTACAATAAGCTTTTTATATTTGATTGGAATGAAATTTAACTTACCTATATTAGTGTTTCATCATAGGTATAAAGACTATTCGACAGGTTCATTATTACCCTATATTGTAGCTGTTGTAGTCAGTATACTTGTTGAAAGGATGTTTGTTAGAAGAGTTAAATCCTAAGTTGTGAAAGATTACACTTAAACTAAGAAGCAGGTTAGCACTAGAAGGATTGAAAATTGTTATATCGAATATTTATATAATATTGTGAGGCTACAAGAATGGATGATAACCCAAGGACTGGATTAAGATTGAGATGTGAAAAGGGTGTTTCTCCCGAAGTTAGAACGGTTTATATTAAGTTTTGTAAATGGTTACCGAACCCAAATTGATGGCTGATCTTCTGGTTCAGGCTTCAAGCACTCTGTAGCAAAGTAGGGGAATAGTTCCCTTCAAAAAACAAGGAGGATTTTCATGGATAACAATCTGAATCAATCGTTCGAAATTGCAATTACGCGTGTATTCGATGCCCCTCGCGAACTCGTATTTAAAGCATGGACAGAGCTCGGGCATTTCACGAAATGGTGGGGACCAAAGGGGGTCACCCTCGAAATCGTTAAAATGGACGCTCGAACAGGTGGCGAGTTTTTAGGTATTCAGACGTCTCCTGACGGAAATCAGGTTATGTGGGGAAAATTTGCATACCAAGAGGTTGTCGAACCTGAGAAAGTGGCTTATATCCGATCCTTTTCCGATGAGCAAGGAAATACGGTCCGAGCGCCTTTTAGCGTGAGCTGGCCTCTTGAAATTATGAATATCATAACGCTAGAAGATGAAGAAGGTAAAACTGTTTTAAAACTGAAAGGTTGCCCTGTGAACGCTTCAGCTGAGGAACAAGAAACCTACAAAGGTATGGCTCCAAAGCTTCAACAAGATCTTGAGGGTACTTTCGATAAACTTGCAGACTAT
Source organism: Cytobacillus praedii (assembly GCF_001439605.1). Classification (GTDB taxonomy): domain Bacteria; phylum Bacillota; class Bacilli; order Bacillales; family Cytobacillaceae; genus Cytobacillus; species Cytobacillus praedii. The sequence continues at coordinate 227,011 of NZ_LMBX01000006.1, read as the reverse complement.
CTTGTCTCCCTGAATTAGAATACGATAAAAAAGTTAATCGGCCAAAAAAACCTTAATCACTTTGAATATTACGTTTCAGCTGGGAATGTTTGTTCAATAAAACAGCAGCAGCTAGGACTTTATTTTCTCGTCCATGGCTGCTGCTGTTTCGTTTAGGGGTCCCACCAACAAAACGGGTAGTGACAGCTTCGCTGGTACTACCCCTAATCGGCAAAATGTTTATTCTTTACAAGATTGTGAAGTATTACACTTAAAGTAACGGGAGCGTTAGTTAAAGAAGAATTAAGTGATTTAGGTTTAAGAACTTCTTATAGTTATTCCATTAAAGGGCGCAATTCTGCAGTAGGAATTACGCTCTTTCCTTATGTAAAGGGTGATAGCTGAACAGGATTTAAACAACTTTGTTATTGATTTTTGAGTACAAGCATACATATAGGAACAGAAATTAAACAATAGCCTTTCTACAATAAAATGTAGAAAGGCTATTAGGCTCTAGCATAACGAAACATCTTAATACTATCCGCGCATTTTTCCTTCAAAGGAATTTGTCTCCGTATATTCACTTTTCCCAGTACGTTAAGATAATACTGCTTATTAATAGAATCATTAATAGAATCATATTGAATATCTTTAACTTTCAAATTACAAAATTCTTCATTTCTTAGTCCCGTTGTTGTTAATATATGTATAATCGAAAACACGATGGGGTGGTTAATATCTTTAAAATAATCGAGTAATTGAATTACTTCTTTCGGGCCTAAATCTTTATTTGGTCGATCATCTTTTCTTACAGTTGCGATTTTTAAACCTTTGTAAACAGGCTCTTCTATGTCTCATACAAAAAACTTAAAAAAAATTTTTATATTAGTTGTTTTTCTAGCTATTGTTGCAGGTGAATAGGTCCCTTTCTTTTTTATATAAGGGCTCTTTTCTTTGATAGTTACAATATCTAAATCGATTTCAGCCTAGAACGTAATCAGTTGCTCTACAAATATTTTTAGCTCCCGCTCATATTGTTTTATCGTTCTCAGGGATTTATAATGCTGATGATTTAAATGTTCTTTTGTGTTCAAAAAGCAATATTTTATGTCTAATTCTCAAATAATAGTATGAATAAAAGTGTAATTGGTTAAAAAAGCAAATAAGAATAACAGGAGTAAGCATCATTAGCCCCAAATTTGAAAGGGAAGTTGAGTCAAAAAACCACTTTAATACATAGTTAAAATTTCTTCAGCTTGTTTACGTAATCCATCAATTAATTCCTTTGGTTCTAAAATTCGTGCATGGCTTCCAAGTCTAAAAAATAGGGGTTTGATAAATCCAAGCTCACCTTTATCAATGATTGTATCTATGTATCCAGTTTCATCTTCTTGTGTGACTACAGTACCATCAAAATAAGGAACGCTTTTACATTGACGTATGCCTTCCTTTGTCAGGTGTACATGTAATCGAATTGGTTTTTTAATCTCATGATAGTCAAACCATTCTTCTAAATTCATGTATTCACCTTCACTTTTTTCGGCTGATAAGATTGAAAGAATGCGATCTACACGATAAAGTAAAATTTTTTCCTTATCATAATCATAAGCAGGTAAATACCATAATCCATCATGTGCATATACACCGATAGGATGAATGTGTTTTGTTTTCAAACCTGATTTAGATTCATATTGAATGTGTATATTTCTATTCTCAATAGAATGCTCTAAAACATCTTTTAAAAAGGGTGCATCAATCGTCCTTTTTGGGTTCCAAAAAGAAATAAAAGAACGAATTTTATCCACTTTTATTTTAGCTTCATTCTGAAGAGAACTATATAATTTATGTGTAACCGAGGTAATTTCAGTATCAAAAGGCAAACTGTGATAAAAATTTAGAGATTGAAAAGCAAAGAAGAGCGAAACAGCTTCTTCTTCAGTGAATAAAATAGGAGGAAGAAGTCTACTTGTTAAAACTGTATACCCCCCATTCCGACCTTGTTCAGCATAAATTGGCAAACCCATGTCGCATAAATCTATTATGTATCTATGCACAGTACGAATAGATATGTGGAATTCATCTGCTACTTCTTGTGCAGTAAACTTTCTTTTTGTTGTAACAAACATAAGAATATCTAATAAACGCTTGGCTTTTGACATTATTCTCACCTTTTTTATTTAATCATGCCATTACTTGTCATGTTTAACAGTTAGTATAGTATATACCTTATATTTTTATCAATAAGGGAAAATATACAAGACAAAAGGAGAGTTAAACTATGTCACGGGAAATTGTTTTATACATTGCTACAAGCTTAGATGGATTTATTGCTAAAGAAAATGATGACTTACAATGGTTAGATGATACAGAAGGAGAAGGGGACGCTGGATATACAGATATGTATCAATCTATTGACACAGTGATAATGGGGAAAAAGACTTATGATTATGTAATAAAACACACAGAAACATTTCCGTATCCTGATAAAAAATGCTACGTCTATACCACATCTGAAAATGGTTCAAATGAATATGTGGATTTTGTAAATGAAGATGTAGTAGAGTTTACACAAAAGTTAAAAGAACAAGAAGGCTCTAAAATATGGATGGTAGGTGGAGCAAGTATACTTGATGCTTTTATAAAAGAAAATTTAATAGATGAGTATATTATTTCTGTCACCCCCCATATATTAGGTTCTGGTATTCCTTTATTTAAAGAAAAGAATCCACAAATAGATTTAATTTTAAATGATACAAAACGGTTCGGACAGTTTGTTCAACTACATTATAGGGTGAAACGAGGAAAGAGATAACATGTCTCTAGTTCAGTAATCTGACGCTATTATGGAATAAAAACTAGATATTAAACGACATTAATGTTGTTTTTTAAGATGGTGAAGTGTTTTTTATTATTTTTTATCAAAATTAAACACGCCTAACCCGCCTTTGGTAGGACTGGGTTAGGTGTGTTTAAGGTTTTAAAATTAATTTGCTTTATTTTCTACCTTGGTATCGCTTTGTGTTACTTTTTTATTTTTTAGGAAAAGAGCTACAACTAATGCAATGATTGAAATGATGAAGCCGAGCATGAATGTGTCACTGTAGCCGGCTACAGATGCTGTTAATTGTTCAGTTACATTATCAGGACTAGATGACTGGGCCAAATGACTACTGGTGCGCGCGGTCATGGTCGCGATGAACAATGCTGACCCAATCGCACCGGCAACTTGTTGCAAAGTACTGAAAATAGCAGATCCATGCGCATAGTATTCGGGCGTAATCTGATTTAGTCCATATGTTTGGACTGGAACCAGAATTAGAGCCACACCCAGCATTAATAGACAGTGCGTTAAAATAATTTGCGGGCTCGTCGACTCTAATGTGAATCCGGTAAAGAGATACATCGAAATGCATAGGATTAATAAACCTGGAATAATAATGACTCTGGCACCAAATCGATCAAATAGTTTTCCTGTAACAGGAGACATTAGACCATTAACGATTCCTCCAGGCAGCATGATAAGTCCTGATTGAAATGCCGTCACCAACAGCACGCTTTGTAAAAACATAGGTAATAACGTGATTGTTGCGAACATCGACATCATAACAATAATTAATAGTATGATCGAGAGAGAGAACAAAGGAAATCGGAAGGTGCGCAATTCCAAAATCGGGTTTGATATACGTAGTTGTCGTACTGCAAATAAAATCAAGGACAAGCTACCAATGATAATTGACTAATAAACTTGCAGATCTGACCAGCCTTCATTTCCTGAAGCGCTGAATCCATATACAATACCGCCAAAACCTAATGTCGATATAATAATAGACAGCACATCAACTTTGGGTTTTGTGATCGTGGTTACATTTACAAGATAGTAATAACCAATGATGAAGGAAATGATAGTAATGGGAATAGTAGTATAGAATAACCAGCGCCAATCCATTGCATCAACAATAATGCCCGAAAGTGTAGGACCAATAGCGGGGGCAAAGGTAAATATTAAGAAGAGTACCCCCATAACCGAACCTCGTTTTTCCGCTGGATAAATATTTAACAACGTATTCATCAACAGCGGGATAATTAGACCCGTAGCAATGGCTTGAATCACTCGACCAACTAATAACAGTGTAAAAGCAGGAGCCATAGCAGCAACGAGCGTACCTATTAAAAAGGTTATCATTGCGGTTAAAAATATTTGTCTAGTAGTAAACCATTGTTGAATTAAAGCTGTTACAGGAATGAGTGTACCGACAACGAGCAGGTAAGCCGCAGTTAGCCACTGAATTGTTGTAGCGCCGACCTGGAACTCCTTCATCAGTACAGGCAGGGCATTGCCTAGCAATGTTTCGTTTAATGTCGCTACAAACGCTCCCATCATGAGAGCGACCATAATTGGCATTCGTTTTATTTTCTGTAAATCTAGATCCATGTAAGTGTCTTCCCTTCGTATAAATATAGGTTTAGTAATGAAGCAATTCCCATTATAGTGGCCATTTAGGCTGGAAAATATATTCAATACACCTACTTTGTACAGTTAGGAGACATTCTCAATTAAATGTCTGAGAAATTGAGTAGAATAAAAGGGGGAATAGGGATGGATATGAGAAAACATCGTTCCATGCAATTGTTATGGATAGCTCTTTTTGATTTAATGGCAGTAGAAAAATTTAAGTTTTCCAAAATTACTATAGATCAAATTTGTGAAAAAGCCATGGTTCATCGTTCTACGTTTTATAAGCATTTCGATGACAAATTCAGATTGTTGGAGTACGGGCTGAATCAGCTGATGGAGGAATATTGGGAAATCTCATTAGAAAAAAGGATTTTAAGGCCCTTTTTTTGGTCCAATAATTTTTTTGAAGGCTCCGAGCCCCATAAGTTAGTTCTTTCACAGCAAAGCGATGAAGTATTTTTAAATTGTATGATGACCTACTCCATGCGATTATTGAAAAAAGACGCCTTAACGTTCATCCAGCATTCCAAAACTATCGATATTCCTCATCATTTGTTAGCAGAATTTCATGTTGCTGCAATGGTTACTTTAAGTAATTGGTGGCATAAAAACTCTAATTTTGTAGACTTAGCACAAATAGATCAATATTTTCAAAGATTAGTCAATGAGAATATTTTTGATTTTAACCAAGAGAAAGAAATATAGAGTCCACTGGAAAGTCGCAGTAAGAAGAAACATTAGTGCCCCAAGCAGTAAGCTTCGACGGATTTTAAGTAGAAAATTTTTAACAGGTACTGCTGATGGGAGCATATCACACACCCAAATGAATGCTAATTTAACCACATTCTTTTTCATAAGAATGTGGATTTTTTGACTAATTGCCCATTTTATTCATATAAAAGGTTGAAACTATACAATGGTGTCGGTATAATCTGCAATATAAACGACAATAGTGTATAGTTTGTTTATGTGTATTTTGTCATTCATTAAGGAGGTGGCTTTATGGCACCAAAAGTTAGTGAAGAATATAAAAAAGAGAGAGAAAGAGAGTTGATAGAAGCAGCCAAGAAGGTGTTTATCGAGAAAGGATTTGTTCGTACATCTATGCAAGATATTATGGACAAAGCCGGAATATCGAGAGGTGCATTGTATAGTTATTTCAATAATATTGAGCACGTTTTTATCGAAGTCTTAAAATTTGATGACCAAAAAGACATACAACGTTTTGTGCCATCTGATGAAGGTCCACTATGGCCACAATTAAAAAACTGGGTTGAAGAACAGCAAATTTATATTGAGGCAATTGACCAAACATTGCTCTATGCAAAGGCAGAATTTTTTTTATCATCTAATTACGCAAGTAATAAGGACAATTTCCCATACATTTTCGAACGCTACAATCGAACTACTGAAGCTATAGAAGAAGTATTAAATGAAGGTACGAGTATTGGAGAATTTAGTCCTCAACAGTCTACTCGTTCTATTGCGAGGTATATCCTATCATTTATAAACGGTTTAATGCTGGACACGTTTCAATTGGGACATGAACAAACAAACGTTAAGGATCAATTATCGATCTTACTTTTCTCTTTAGAAAAATTAATTAATCCGAAATCCATAAAATAAGGAGTGACCGTTATGTTATTTGAATCATCAAGGGTGAAACTAAGAAAGATGACAAAGGAAGATACAGAACTTTATCATAAGTGGAGAAATGAGATCGAAGTTATGTATTCCACTAACCCATCATTAGATATTTATCCGATGGAAGCAACGAAAGAATTTGTAGATCATGTTATTTTAGGATCTCATTCAGGGAAAAGCTATATCATGGTTGAAAAAGGAAATGAGATACCAATTGGCATTGTATCATTAATCAACATTGATTATAAAAATAGAAATGCTGAATGTATTATTGACATTGGGGAAAAGGAATATTGGGGAAAAGGTTATGGTTCAGAGGGATTGAGATTACTGCTGGATTATGTTTTTTACGAAATGAATCTTCATCGAGTTTACCTTAAAGTATTTTCATTTAATGATAGAGCTGTTCGTTTGTACAATAAGATTGGTTTTCAACAGGAAGGAAGCAGTAGACAAAGTCTATTTAGAGATGGAGAATGGCATGACATCATTCATATGGGTCTTCTGCAAAAAGAGTACTTTAAGAAACAAGTAAAGGATGAATAAAAATTGTTCTATCTTAAATTAGAGGAATAGCGATGCATTGACGGTGGAACAACATAATCAAACTTGTAACATTGAGAACTGTACACAAAAAGCATTACTTTAATAACCAAGTAATGCTTTTTCTTATATTTACTCACACCTGTTCCTGTATGATAAATACTCTAAAAATCTCTTAGACGCAAGGGAAAGTGATTTTTGCTCTCTCGTAGCTATACCAATATTTCTAAAGGCAGGAATTTCAAGCTCTTTTGCTATTATTTTGTGAGGAATACGCTTCAATATTAATTCTGGTAAAATACTTATTCCTAGCCCGTTTTCCACCATAGACATAATTGCATAGTCATCCCACGTTGTAAAATTAACTTGCGGTGAAATATGATGCATCTCAAAAATTTCAGAGATTTCTGCTTTTGCTCCCTTTTCCAATAGCATAAACGGACTATTCAGTAAGTCGTTGATAGGAAACTTTTCACAATTAGCAAGAGGGTGATTTTGTGGAATCACTACCAGTAAACGGTCTTGTTCTAAAAAGATTGTTTCAAGTTCTGCTTTTACCGGCAGCCGTACAAAGCCGAAATCAACACGTCCATTTTAAATCCAGCTTTCAATTTCTGTATAATCACCAAGCAAAAGTTCAAAATCTATCTTTGGGTAATCCTTCTTGAAAATCCTAATAATGTTAGGGAGCCAATGGCTTGCTACGCTGGAAAACGTCCCAATACGAATCATCCCAGACTGCATATCGTGTAAGTCTTCGATCTGCATCATTAAGATTTCATACTCGTTACAGATTCGCTTTAATTGGGGCAATAACTTTAAGCCATCCGAGGTTAAACTGATACCTGCACGTCCCCTTTCGAAAAGGAAAACTCCCCATTCCGTTTCTAAATCGTTAATCATACGGCTGATACCAGACTGTGTATAGTCCAAACTTTCAGCAGCTTTTGTAAAACTGCCAAATTCTGCAGCTTTGACAAATGCCATATATTTTTGGATATTCATATCTCTTCCCTCACCCCATCTGTTTCCATCATACATATCATGAGAAACATTCGTTTTTGTAATGTATGTGAGTATGATAAATTATTACTATTAATAATTCAAGTTAGGAAAGGAAAAGGTATTTAGCGATGTTTTTTTGTGAGTGATATTATGGAAAAAGCATCGGACAGCTATAAGTCTCCGCTAAAAAATGGTTTATGAATTATTGATTAAGTTACGGATTTCATATTAACGAGTAAATATAATGAAGCAGTTTCAAAGGAGGACTAGATCGAGAAGAATGGTCACCCTTGCATAATCTTGAGGTCCAGTAAACGTATATATTAAAAACAATTTAAGAATCTGCGAATTTATGTAGTTTCTCAGATTGGTAGGAGTAGACGATGAAATTTAAAATTCAGTTTATATTATCAATGATCATTTTCGGCACAATTGGTTTAGTTGTTCGAAACATTGATCTATCATCGAGCGAAAGAGCTTTACTAAGCAGTTTCCTAGGATGCGTATTTTTACTGCTAATATTCTCATTGATTAAGAAAAAAATCTCATGGTATCTAGTTAAATCTAATGCTTTATTTTTGATTCTTTCAGGAATTGCATTGGGGGGAAATTGGATTTTCCTTTATCAATCGTATGACCATACTACAATTGCAAATGCAACGCTGGGTTATTACTTTGCACCTGTATTTGTCATGATTCTATCTCCCTTTGTACTTCGAGAACAATTATCCATAAAAAAAATTGTGTGTATTGGAGTAGCAATCATAGGTATGTTAATGATTGTAGGAGAAGGGGTAAGTGCATTCAGATCAGATGATATACTTGGACTTTTCTTCGGATTAGTAGCAGCTGCATTTTATGCTTCGTTACTGCTTTTAAATAAATTTATTAAAGATATGGGAAAGTTAGAGCTGACCATTATTCAGCTTGGAATAACCACTTTACTTCTAACGCCATATGTTTTCCTTACTGAAGGCTTTGGTATCTTTGAAGTATCGAGTTCTTCCATTCCATTTATTCTAATTTTAGGGATCATCAATACAGGGATTGGATTTTGGTTATTTTTTTCTGGTATGGAAAAATTAAAGGGACAGAGTATAGCCATGCTAAGTTATGTAGATCCGTTTGTAGCTATATTAATTTCTGCAATTATCCTACAAGAACAAATGACAATTGTTCAAATGCTAGGTGGTGTATTGTTATTTGGCTCTACATTAGTCAGTGAAATCAGTGCAATCAACTTTTCAAAACAATTAAAGAAAACACCAGCTGAATAACATTAAAAACAGTATCAAAAGATTGTACAAAAACCTGGGTTTAATTCTGTAAAAGATGAATGTAAATGGCTGAAAATGAAAATCAAATAACTTACGGAATAGGACAAAAAAATGAATGGCTAATGATCAAAGAAGTAGGTATTTTAAAATAGGAAAATGGGAAGTTTAACGTTACTTAAATATTCAAAACCTCACTTTGATCAAAGTTTTTCAAAGTGAGGTTTTTCTTGGTATGAATACTATTTTTTTAGATACACAAATTACTCTTATATGAGTAGTTGTCTTGGGATAAGATAGATAAATTTCATTCTGCATCCATTTTCGAAAGTTAGCACCTTACTAAGAATTCTGCTGAAGTAATAGGATTTGTTACCTTAAACCGGAAATTTTTATCATGATTTTTAGCGATTAGTCCAATGCCATTTAAGGGCTTCTTTTTCTATTTTTTTTACAAAATCGTCTTTACCGTCACCATAGCCATCAATGTCAGTTGGATATTGGTCACCTAACTTGCTTTTTAACTGTCCGTATTCCTTACATATTTCCGGAAATTGGCGAAGATAATCTCGGAACGAAAGGTGTCTTTCAATTTCTTGAATATTATCAAACTGGAAAGCATGAATTTGGTGAGTTCGGTTATCTCCTCCTTTTCTGAAATATCTTCTTCCAGTTATCCCGAATTCCCCCATTACTTCATATCCAATATCTTGAAATTGGTTAGAAAACGAGTCCAATTTATTAATATCATTAACAACAAGTAAAATATCAATAATAGGTTTTGCTTTCAGACCTGGAACAGAAGTACTTCCAATATGAAAACTATTCACCAATTCTTCTTCAAGTATAGATCTAATAGACTGTTCTTCTTTTAGATAATCGCTGCTCCAATTCTGATTATAATCTATCACTTTTATAATCATTAGATTCACCTCATTCATTGAATTTTTTTCCATTTTGAAAGTTATTTATATTATTACAAAATATAAAAAATCTAATTTAAAGTCAATAGTATATTAATTTAGAAAGCAGGAAGAAGACACCGAACTTTTTAGTGATTTTATTAGAAAGTGACTTTAAAGTGATATGTTTTGTAAATAAAGTTGGAAGCAGTCAAAAATATTGTGTTAATGTTGAATAGTTTAACCTAGTATTTATCAAGGAAGATGATGTCTTGAGTTTCAAGGGTTTTATGAAAAGGTCAACTTGACATATTTGTAAGTTCAAGGATATTATAGATATTGTAAGTCTTCGAAGGGGATGATACCTTGAGAGTTACAGAAGCATCGAATTATGCTTTGGACACTTTGCCCGCGCTTATTGACGTTATTTCTGACAGATTTTGCACAAAAGTAAATGAAGGTATAAGGTTGATCCATTTTATGTTAAAAAGGAGGAATACAGCCCACCACAAATGAAAAATTTTTTTTATGTATATTAAAGATATAACGAATCTCCAATATCTTTATAAAGAGAGATTTGTTTAATGATTTACGATCGCGCGACTATTAGGAGGAGGCCAGTTGGATTGAGTGCTACCCTCATACTGGGGAGAGCAAGAATAAGAGTTGCTATATTTGACAATAAACGAGTGCGGTTTTGGTGTGAAAGGACGGAGTTAGGAGGGCTTAAAACCGACGGAAAAGGAAGGTCAACAATACTTGGTTTATATTTCACCGGAGATCCATCATACGGTGCACACCTCCACAAGTGTTTTTTGCTGCTTCAGATGGCAGACGGACCTATGAGGGAGAATATGGATTTGACGAAGGAAGATTTTTAAGGGGAATGTATATTCGGGTAAATTACAGATATAAATGAGCTCCAATGTCTTTGTGAAAAAATTAATCACAGATTTATGTACGTCCTATGGGGTTTAAATGTGCTGATATAAGGAGGTGATGAACATCCCATCAAGAATTCTGCTTTCAGAATTCGTATTCATATAGGTATTTTTTAAAATGTGCGAAAAATTTTCAAATGGAGGAAGATACAAATGACTATTTGTCAATCTACGGATACAACATTTAAAAGTGATTTGAAAAAAGAAGGTTTTACTTTAGTTAATTTTTGGGCACCTTGGTGCGGAGCATGTCGATTTTTTGCACCTACACTCGAAACTTTTGATCAGGAATATAACAAAGAGGTTAGGATTCTCAAAGTCAATGCAGATGAGCATCCAAACACTTGCGCTCAATATGGAATTATGAGCCTTCCTACTACGATTCTATTTAAAGACGGTAATCCAATCAACAAAATAGTTGGAGCAGTTAATATCGATATATTGAAACAGTTCATATTAGAAAATAAGAATTAATATGACCTAAAGAAAAAAGTCGCCTCAAAACGAGCCGATGCTCCCAACCAAAGCCGCCGTTCTAATCGACCGGCGGCTTTCACCTATTTTGAGTAGATAAATTTTTGGATGATTAAATGAATGATTCGAAGTTGAAAATAAAAGAACAACATTATTAGTTAATTATATTGATATTGCTTTGATTAATAATTATGACCAGTTTCTATGCTATAATACCTTTAATTTCCGATCTTTCAAAGGAGTTTACGGTATCAAAAGGGCAAGAAGTATGGGTGAGTAGTTTGTTGACGTAATCATTCGCTGTTGAATGCTTCCTGTTTGAACCATTATCAGATTGTTTAGGACGAAAAAAATCAAGTTAAAGGGGATTAGCTGCTGTAACGATTTGATAAAAATGAAGCGAAAGTATCTGGTTATGGAAACATTGAGCCAATCATTGAAATATATTTATTTCAATGCTATTATAGATATATAAAGTCTCTTATTAGGGTGAAAACAAATATGAAATATTCTAAAGCTACCAATTATGCACTACACACAATGCTTTTTCTTGCAATGGAAACGCCAAATAAACCAGTCGGTGTACATCAATTAGCTGAAAGGCAAAATGTTTCTCCTACGTATTTATCAAAAATATTAACTAAGTTGGTAAAGGAAGGAATGATAAATTCTATATCAGGTGCCAATGGAGGATATACACTTAGCAAGAATTGGGAAGATATTTCATTCCTTGATATTATACACGCGATTGAAGGGAAATCGTCTTTGTTTGATTGTTGTTTGTACTCCAATCCAGAATGTGTAATAAAAGACGTAATGCTATCTGCAGAGGAAAAACTGGAGAATGAGTTAAGAAACAAAAAAATATCCGATCTTGTGAAAAAATAATAGTGGATTTATGGTCCACTATTATTTTTTTATTATCATTGGAGATATGTACATATTCAGGCTAATTCAATTATTGTTACTCTATATGATGAAGAACAATTAGTAACTAACAGGCATTTCTAGGAGTCCAAAAGATATCAAAAATTTATATCAAGATATCACCAATGGAGGATAGTAATATGACCAGTAACAACATACTGTTAGAAGAATTCAAAAATGCTGAATTAGAAAAAAATTTAAAGTGGTTCTCTCCTCCTGAAAAATGGGGGGTAAATGGCGAGAAATCGAAATTAATAATAAAAACTGATAAATTTACAGATTTCTGGCAAAAAACACATTATGAATTTCAAACTGATAATGGGCATTTTTTATATTATGAAGTGTATGGTGACTTTAGATTAATTACTAAAGTAAAATCTAAACCAAAGAATAGATATGACCAAGCTGGTTTAATGGTCCGCTTTTCAAAAGATACTTGGTTAAAAACATCAGTTGAATATATACCTGATGGTAACAGTAAATTAGGAGTTGTTGTAACAAATTACGGTTATTCAGATTGGTCTAGCCAGGATTATTTAGAAGATTTGAATTCGCTTTACTATCGAATTACAAGAAGAGCAAATAATTACTATGTTGAATATTCATGTGACGCTATTTCATGGAAACAAATAAGAATCGCCCACCTCTTTGAAGAGAAGGAATGTATTAAAGTTGGTATCTATGCTTGCAGTCCACAAGGAGAGGACTACGAAGCTGAGTTTGACTTTTTAAAAATTGAAAAAATAGATAACAATACAAAAGTTTATTAAAAACTCAATAAATTTTTTCTTATAGGACGTGGAGAATTCGTAACTTGTCATTGAATATACCAGAAATGGGGGTAGATACTTATGAATCATAAAGAGTTAAAAAAGATTGCAGCTGCAGTTACTTCACCTAAAGTATTAAATGATTTTGTTGAGTACGGAGGTGTTGGTGCAGCCATTGAAACTTTAGATGGTAATATCTATACAGGGATTAGCATAGATACTGCTTGTTCCTTGGGTTTTTGTGCAGAGCATGCAGCAGTTGCAGAAATGCTAAAACATGGCGAAAATCGAATAAAAGCTTTTGTAGCAGTTGACTCGGAAGGAAATGCTGTTCCACCATGTGGACGATGCCGTGAGTTGATCAGTCAATTATCAAAAGAAAATTTAGAAGCTATTGTAGAGGTTGAAAATAACACGTTAGTTTTATTGAAAGAGATTTTGCCGTATGACTGGAAATCTAATCGAGGCAGAAAGTGGTAATAGGTCACTAATTAATAATAAATTTAACAATCTTGAATAAAATTGGGTATTAATTAGGAGCATTCTTGTTAGGGTTTAGTCCCGAAAAGAGTTGAACTAATAATGAATTGAATACCATTGAACAGTTCTTTACGATGTGACAGTATATGGGAAAAGGCGTAGGTGAAATTGCTTCAAAAATAATTATGCAGCGCAAGCCTTTTGGAGAAAAGTAATTTCAGAGTATACAAACGATATTTTTATGAAAATATGATATTGAGGACGATAGATGTTCAGTCCTTTGAATCTCAAAAAAATTAATGAAATATGAATTAAAAAAGGGTAACTGTTCAGGAATCTTATTGAACTATCCGGTAAGAATGTTCAACAAAGATACTTAAAATAATCAATCTTATTAAAAAAATTACATCTATCTAAAACTTTAGAGTCTATTTTGATCTATCTTTTTCAAAATGGATTCTTTTTATTTGCTATTAAATAAAATTTTTCAAAGTCTTTTTTTATCAAACTTTATTCCATGGGTACAGCAGTATAATGCAAGGGTGTCTGTGTTGACGCAGAATCTGAAGGAAGCGATCAGTACACCTCTGGTCTAAAGGAACATGAACTTCATAGAAGGCCAGGTATCATTGGATGAGTTTGCAAGTCAAAACAAATTCCTTTCTGCCGAAGTTGATACAGAGTAAATGAAGCAGATAGATGATAGGAAAGAATGTAATCTTATCTCGGGAGGTCTGACTAATATGCCAACCCCTTACCGTTGTGTGAGAAGTCGGGGGTCAATCAACCCCTCTCCTACTCAATTTTAGAGGGAAACCCAAAAATATTAAGGTTATCCACCTAAAACCTAATTTTTAATTGGCACGCACTATTCAACTTCAGGCTTCGTTTGATTTCCATTTAAAAGAACTTCAAGAATTTCTTTTCCGATATATTTTGAAGCATTGTCTACATTTATAATTGACAAAATGATACGATTAAATCTATTATGGTTATTGTAGATATATTAAGTCCTTTATAGGGGGTGATTTAAACATCATGAAATTTCCTAAAGCTACAAATTATTCTCTTCACACAATGCTTTTTCTTACAATGTACACATCAAACAAGCTTGTTGGTGTACAGGAGTTGGCAGAAGAACAAAAGTTTCTCCGAAATACCCGTCCAAGAGATTGACTAAGTTGGCTAAGGAAGAAATGATTATTTCTTTTCAGGTATTAACGGAGGTTATTTGCTTGGTTGAAATTTTGGAGATAGTTCTTTTTAGACATCATACATGCTATTGAAGGTAAGTAATCTTTACTTGATTGCTGTTTGGAGTCTCCTACAGAATGTGTTTTAAAAAAATAATGCTTTCGGCTGAAAAATATTGAAGGAGGAAGGTTAAAGAATCAGAAAATACCAGACCTTGTTAAAAAAATCTGTGGAATTGTAATCCACTTTTATTTTTTAATGAATAGTAGATATAAGGAATCTTTAAAATCCTCAATTATCATTTCAAATTAGTATAGAAAAATATCAAATTTAATTGGGCTAAATATTTTATATCAATATTAAAAAAAAGGGGAATTCTATGCAAATCGTACTTTTTTTAATTATGGGGACAATTATGGGAATGCTTTTCCCTATTCAGGCATCTATAAGTGCTCGTTTAAGCTCTTATTCAAAAACACCTTTAACAGCTTCGTTCATCGCATTTTCTTTTGGATCGGTGATACTACTCATTATTAATTTAATAGTAAATCCTAGAGGCATTAGTGTTGGGATTGATTTTTCATATCCATTGTATGTTTTTATTGGTGGAGCAATAGCTGGTATCGGCTTTCATGTGGCTAATATCATTCTTTTTTCAAAACTAGGAGCTTCAGTTACAACAATAATAACTGTAACTGGGCAAATGATAGTAGGAATATTAATCGATCACTTTGAGTGGTTTGGTGTACCAGCTAATCCTATTACTACTAATAGAATAATTGGGACTATCATTATGATATTAGCTATTTCATTGGTTCAATCCAAAAAGCAAAGAGATTTAACTGTGTCGTCAGAAGAGAAAAAGGATAGTAAAATCATTTGGATAATTTTGGGTGTTTTAGCTGGATTTTTACCACCATTGCAAACCGCTATTAATGGAGAACTTCGCGTTGCAACTAGCTCTATTTTAGGAGCTACTTTTATTTCTTTTTTTGTTGGTGCGATTATCTTGCTAATTTTGATTTTGATTACTAAACGCCGCTTAGAGATTCCTTTGTATGACACTCAAAAAAAACGTATTCCCGTTTGGGTATATATGGCAGGTATATTTGGCATATTTATTGTAACGGGTAACATTATTTTATTACCTGAGCTTGGATCGGTTCTAACTACTATGATTTTTCTATTGGGACAAATGATTATGGCTGTAATAATCGATCAGTTTGGGATATTTAATTTACAAAAAAGGAAAATTGATAATAGAAGAATTGCCGCTCTAGTATTTACTTTTATTGGAATAATTTTTGTTAAGTTCTTGTAATTTATTAGTGTAACTAGTCGCATACAGCGAAAGTGAGTTGGAACGTCTTAGAGGAACTTGGGAATCCTGTCGAAACTTTGCACGTAATTCGTATTAAGTCTAGTTTCTCTCAATTGCAATAAGCAATAAAAGATGAAAGTCACGTCCGTGATTACAGTTTGCCGGTTCTTATTCTGCTAAGGGGGATTAGCTGAGTTAGAAAGCCCAGATGGGCAAGTGCTAATGAGTCTAAATATAAAATATGGTAACGAAATTTCCGTAGTTAGAAATTCTTAGTGTATATAACGATGTAAGCTGTTTACACGCTTTCAACCATCATGAAAATCAGTATAGCTAAGACCTTTTCTGACAAATATGGGTTAACAACATCCAAGTCTGTAAGAAATACAACAAGAATGGAAAATTTACTATTCAGTTTAAAACATGAAATGGAATAAAAGAAAGAGATTACTAAGATAAGGGATTCAGAAAAAGTACTGAAATAAATAGTGGAAGCCCTTTGGATATTGTGGACGCATATCCTAATTGGCACCGATGCATGAGGTATAGTGGAACAAGATGGTTATACCCTTGATTTTGTGTAGAAAAGCTCAGCGGTTAATTTTCGGATCAACAGCCGTTTCTCGGATTAACTGAGCAAAGTGGTAAACTCGGAGATTACTGAGAAACCAGCTGTCTACCGTGATAGAGGAACAAAATAAGGATTTTATATGGAGTACTTTATTACTCGCTTACGTCGTTATTTTAATTTTTCATTGATCTTACAATTTGTCTTTTAATTGGCCCCTATTGGATAACTGATTTTTCAATTTCAAGAATGACAGGAATTTTCTTTTTTCCTGCTTCTCTTTAATAGCATTTTTCTTAATTAAAGGAAAAGTAAATAGATTATCATAAACGAGATATCCTTTTTTCAATAAAAGGGGATTATATCTATAGAATGTATACGACCATTGATAATATCAGAAGAGTCGTATGATTGAAGATTTACTGGAGAAATTTGTTCTGGAAGTTGCTTTATATTTTGAAATTAATCATATGGACGTACTAACCTATGGTTTTCAAACGCAACAAGTTACTTCAAGCTGTCGCTCGATAATTTTTAAATAGGGGGTGTTACTGTTGTATAAAATCGGGGAATTTTCGAAGATCGTTAAAATATCTCAAAGAATGCTAAGGTATTACGATGAGAAGGCTCTATTAAAACCAAGAAAAGATGAAATGAACGGTTATCGATATTATTCTAACGATGATATTGCAATTATTAATAGAATAAAAACATTGCGCAAATACCATTTTTCAATTGATGAAATAAAGAGTGTAATAGAAATGGATTCGACAAAGATCAAAATCATATATCAACAAAAGATAGCCGAATTGTATGAAAAAACAATTGAATATAATGATGTAATCGAGGAAATAAAAGCCCATATTGAACCAAAGAATACCACAAATAAGGTGAACACATATGACGTATTTTGGGGAATAAGGAAACCATTCCATGCTTTTTGCATAAGGAAAGTTGTCGATGAAAATGGCTTAGAATTGTTAATAGATCAACTTCTTATATATGTAAATCAGTTGAATCCAATTTTGAACGGCAAGCATTTTGCGATTTTTCATTCAGCTAAAAAGGGAGATTTTTCTCAATATGATGTAGAAGTATGCCAACCAATATTTTTAGAAAAGGAAGTAAAAGATACTAGAATTAAATTTTTTGAAGAAAAGAATTATATCTATACAATACATTTAGGTAAATATGACAGTATTAGTTATGCATATAGTGCCTTATATAATTGGGCTCATACGAATGGATATCGTATAGAAGGGCCCTTTATAGAAAAGTATTA
Source organism: Cytobacillus praedii (assembly GCF_001439605.1). Classification (GTDB taxonomy): domain Bacteria; phylum Bacillota; class Bacilli; order Bacillales; family Cytobacillaceae; genus Cytobacillus; species Cytobacillus praedii. The sequence goes on along the minus strand of NZ_LMBX01000006.1, from coordinate 209,251 downwards.
TACAGATGAGTTTATTACAGTAGACAAAGATGAATATGTCACTGAAATTAGTATTGCGATAAAAACTGGCTAAAGTTTTTTGTTTTGCAGGAGTAGCCTTTACATAGGTGTAGAAGTGATGAAGAAGCTTCTTAGAAAAACATCACGACCGTCTTGTAGGGGTTGCTCTTTTTTTACGTACCAAATGGAGAACAGTCTCCTAATTCAATAGATTATTTGAAAAAATTTAAGTAAGATAGGGCTCCACTAAGTACTCATAAGTTCAACAACCCATCAATGAGGGATTAAGGAAAAACCCCTCTGATGATTTGTTGAACTTATTTTTTTGTATTGAAAATACAAAAGACTTGAGGTTCACACTGTGTAAAAGTTTATAATGTGGTGGCTAGAATTCTTCAAGAGTGTCATTTAGATTGAAAGTCCAGAATGGGTACTGGCCGAGGATCCAGAAGAAGCGGGCAAATACACGATGTCAGCAAAAAAGTGAAATGAATGAGACAAATTATATTGATAAATATCATCGAACAAATGAAGGGAAATTAACATAAATCAGAAAAGGACGGTTTCAGAGGAATGAAGATTAGTACAATATTGAGAACGATTGCTGCTATAATTTTTATTTTAATTATTGTGAGCGGCTTCAGCATTTTCTCTTTAACAAAAAATATAGAAGATCAGGCAAATGCTTTTAACACAGAGATGGAATTAGCTGTTTTAGGTTCCCAATTACTTGCAACATCTGACTATTTAACGAATCAAGTAAGGGCATATACACAATTTGGTGAAAAAGAATACTACGAAAACTATTGGAAAGAAGTAAATGAAACAAAAACTACAGAAAAAATTATCGCCAAGTTTCAAGAACTAAATGTTCCTGCTGAATTACTACATATTGTTGAACTTGCAACTAAAGAAACAAATTCTTTAGAAACGTTTGAAGAAGAAGCAATAAAAGCAGTCGAGAATGGTCAGCTCGAACAAGCACGATCCTTTGTATTCGGCCACGAATATAAAGCTGGAAGGGAAAGCATAGAACTATATTTAGATGACTTCTATTTAAAGCTTTCTTCATGGACAAACTCTAAAGTAACTGATGCCAATATCAATGTAAAAAATAATCAAATGATTATGATTACATCTGCATTGCTCGTAGTACTCTCGTTACTTATTACGTTTATTCTTTTATTTATAAAAATTCAGCCACTAACTAAACTGTCGCAAATAGCTCAAAAAATAGCAAATGGAGATTTAAGAATTGAAAAACTAGTAATTAAGTCTAAAGATGAAGTTGCCATCTTAGCATTATCATTTAATCAAATGACAGATAATTTAAAAGGTATCATTTCAACAGTCAACAAAGCTAGTGAAAATTTATCTTCTTCGTCTAAGCAATTATCGGCAAGTACGGTAGAAACAAGCAATGCAACTCAACTAGTGAGTACGTCTGTCGAAGAAGTTGCCTACGGAACAAGTATTCAGCACCAGCAAATGTCAGAAATATTAACGGAGATAAATAATGTTTCACAAGGTATTAAACAAATAGCATCTTCTTCTTCCAATGTATCTCATACTTCTAAAGAAGCTATGCTCAAATCGCAACTGGGAGAAAAAAGTATTAATCAAGCTATTGCACAAATGAAAACAATAAATAACAAGGTAGAAGAAACAGCACAGATAATTCAATTATTAAATGAACGCTCGAAAGATATCGAAAAAATTATCGTTGCCATCACAGATATATCTAATCAAACAAATCTATTAGCTTTAAACGCTTCTATTGAAGCAGCAAGAGCTAATGAACATGGGAAAGGCTTTGTCGTTGTAGCGGATGAAGTAAAAAAACTAGCAAAGGAATCGAACAATTCCGCCCGGCAAATAACCGAAATTATTCAAGCAATTCAATCAGGCACTGTACAAACCGTAGAACAAATGAATTCATTAATGGAAAATGTCTCATATGGTGTTAGCATCATCGAAAATACTGGAAGATCTTTTAAAGAAATATTAATATCGTCTCAAGCTGTTTCAACTCAAATTCAAGAGGTAACTACTATTTCCGCACAAATTGCTTCAAGCGCTGAACAAGTTTCAGCTTCGTACGAAATAGTAAATGCGATCACAGATAACGCAACTGCAAAAACACAGAACGTTGCAAGCCTTGCTGAAGAACAATATGCATCGATGGAAGAAATCGCTGCTTCTACAGAAGAATTGAGTAAACTAGCTTTCACTTTAAACACAGAGGTAAGCAAGTTCAAACTATAATCCTAACTTCTCATAACAGATGGTAGTTTAATTTACCAATAACTAGTATAAACCTGACCAATAGGTTAGTTATAAAGGAATGAACATTATATGCTTAAACAATGGAAAATAATATTTTTTTAAGTATTTTGATGTTAATAACAATAGCTGTAAGTTTTACTCAATTTTCAAACCCAACTGTAAGTAGCCAAATTTACGGCGAAAAGTTTTCGGTAGAACGTGCAATGCAACATTTAAAAGTTATTGCTAAAGAACCACATCCGGTGGGTTCAGAAGCTAATAAAAAGGTAAAAAACTATATTGTGAAATATTTTGAGTCATTAAATCTACCTGTGGAAGTACAAATGAAGGCTATAGAAGATATTCGTAAAGATATGGAGGAGCTTACCACAGATGCTGAGTATCTAGAAAATATTATTGTAAAGATTGAAGGAACATCTCGAGATAATAACGCGGTATTATTCCTTGCCCATTATGATTCCACAACTGAAACACCAGGTGCAGGTGACGATGGGTACGGAGTTGTAACATTAATGGAAACTGCTCGTATTATGAGTCAGCTACCACCACCTAGAAATACATTGTATTTTGTTTTCACTGATGGTGAAGAAGAAGGTGTTCTAGGGGCAACAGCATTACAAGATCGCAAAGATATTTTTGATAACACACACATTATGATTAATTTTGAGGCGCGTGGTAATACAGAAGTGCCGATTTTATTTGAAACTACAAATCATGATGCACAATTGGTAAAAGAATTTAGTCATACGGTATCTCATCCAGTAGCTTATTCATTTGCTTCCGAAATGTATAAAAAGATGCCGAACTACACAGATTTTACAGAATTAAAGGACATACCAAAGCTAGGCTATAATATCGCTAATATTGGTGGTGTTGAAACATATCACGCCAAGATAGATACATTTGAAAACAGTGATCGAAATACGATTCGTCACTTTGGTGCTTATGCCGTACCATTAGCTGAAAAATATACCATGCTAACAGCAGCAGAGTTTGAAGAGCTAGAGAAAAATCAAAAAAATGCCATTTACTTCCCATTAATGAAAAATGTCTTAGTCGTATATTCTGACGAAGTAGTTTTACCATTAATAACATTGCTAATTAGTTTAACAGCGATTGCAACAATCATACTAATTCGAAAAAAAGTAATTAAAATTAAAACATTCGCTCTAGCATTTGGTAGTATGCTGGCAGGCTTTATTGTAGTTGCTGCCGTACTATATGGTTTAGTAAAAATACTTGCTATAGTATTTGATGGTGTCATTGATGATGAAGGCTTAATCGTTTTAGGTGACTATGATTATATAGCCTTTAAAGTGCTTATGCTTATCACGTTAGTTTTAAGTGCCTTTATTAGTCGTTGGATTTGTAAACACAATAGTGCTTTGCATTTTATTATTAGTACACAAGTAATTTGGATATTACTATCAATTATTACCAACCTAACTTTTAAAGGGATTAGTTATTTATTTGTAATTCCAGCTTTATTAGCCGTTTTTTTATTGAATTTAGCACTATTAAAACCACAAGTTATGCTTTCTAATTATCGCTATATCGTAATAGCTAGCTGGACTATTGTAACAACTATTTTATTGGCACCTGTTATCTATATGATTTATATTGCTCAAACATTAAAGTTTGCACCTATTATAGGCATCTTTGTCGCATTACTAATTATGCCTATAATTGCTGCAATCCAATATAGATCTGCAAATGTGCTGTCAATCTTTAATAAAAGTTAGCAGGAGGTGGCGTGATGAACTTTTTGGATATTGCTTTAATCATTATTAACTTTTGTATATTAACTTGGAGTATGTTGTTTAATAAAAATAGGACAAGATGGATGATAGCTTCACTCATTATATCTATCCTTACTGTTTTTACACATATGGGTATAGAAGCTTATCGTTGGCAAATGATTCCTGCTTATTTATCACCTATTGTTTTAGTTGTTTACTATTGTTTGACTCGTCGAAAAAAACAAGAAGGAGAACGGGTAAATATAGCTACTAAAAGTTTTTTTATAGCAATTTATTTATGTATTGCTATTACATTACCCTTGCTTATGCCGATGATTCAGTTCGAAAAACCAACAGGTCCTTATGCAGTTGGCACAACAGTATATCATTGGATAGATTCTAATCGAGAGGAATGGTATACAAAAAACCCTAAAGATAAACGAGAGTTAATGGTTCAATTTTGGTATCCTGCAAAAGATGAAGGAAGCAAACCATTAGCATCTTATATTAGTCATGTTGATGAAATTGCAGAAGGTTTAGAGAAAGCTTTTTCTATCCCAGCTTTTACCTTTAAACATTTAGGCTTAGTCAAAACACATGCTATAGCAGATGCTACTTTATCTGATGCAGAAAATACTTATCCAGTATTACTGTTCTCGCATGGTTTAACAGGCTTTAGAAACCAAAACACTTTTGAAGTTGAAGAGTTAGCAAGTCACGGCTATATTGTGGTAGGTATTGACCATGCTTATGATGCAGCTGCTACAGTGTATCCAGATGGGCGGACTGCTTATTTAAAGTCTCCTAACTTAACCGAATCTGAGTGGGATGATCATATTCAGCTTTGGATGGATGATGTTGACTTTGTACTCAATCAAATAGAAAAATTAAATCAAGAAGATGAAAAAGAGTTTTTCACAAAACATTTGAATACTTCTCGTATAGGAATGTTTGGGCATTCATATGGGGGAGCTACTGCTACTCAAATGTTAGCTAAAAATACTCGTATTAAAGCAGCGATTAATATGGATGGAACATTATATGGGGATTTATTACCAGAGTCAGGAATAGGGAAACCTTTTTTATTAATGAGTACTCCTGTATTAGAAGATGAAGAAGAGATGAATAATTATGCTTTACGAGATAAACATGCCTTAGCTAACGGAGGTATGTCATTAACAATACCGCATACAGACCATATGAGTTTTACCGATTTCCCACTATTCTCTCCTTTATTACGTGAAGGAGATAGCAACCCTGAAGAAACACACCAAATCATTAATGAATTTAGCTTGGCATTTTTCAATCGTTATATAAAGGAATTTGATGACAGTCAAGCATTAGAAAAACTTGCAAAGAAATATTCAAAAGTGAACTTCACTATACCTGCTCCAATTAAATAAGTAGATTCTTAGGATTAAACCCAACGATCTGCTTAAATCTATACTTCATTAATTTATTGGTGTGATCTGAATGTTGAAATTACAAATTGGAAAGTTAGTTGTCTTTAAGATAAAATTATCTAAAAAAGGATTAGTTTATAACCAATTAATTGTTTTTAATATTATAGAGGAGTGTTATTAATGATAGCAGATAAAATTCCCCGTTAAGTCCGTGGTCCCCCCTTGGGTCAAATAATATATTATCTCATTCGATATTTTTATTAAAAAGGAGAAACGTATATGATTGGTCCAAGAGCAGTTACACGAGAAGAAAGAATGAAAATCGCCTATATAATAGCAAATCAATTGTTGGTAAAATACGGTACAGATGTTGAAGCTATTGGTATCTATGGTTCTTTAGCTCGAAAAACAGATGGTCCATTTTCAGATATTGAAATTAAATGTATTTTAAAATCTTTAGAAGATGGATTTAGCTATGAATGGACATCAGGTGATTGGAAAGCAGAAGTAAACCTTGATAATAAAGAAAATATTGTAGAAGAGGCAACGACAGTTGAAGAAGATTGGCCACTAACTAATGGACAATTCACCACTATACTTCCAATTTATAATCCCAAGGGATTTTTTCAAGAGCTAAAACATAAAGCAAGTTCAGTGGATAATATAGTTTTTAAAGAAGCGATTTGTAAAACATTAGTTGAGGAAATGTACGAATACATCGGTAAATTGAGAAATATAACAATTCAAGGACCTGAAACATTTTTACCTACTTTGGCTATAAAAATAGCAACTTCGGGTGCGATGATTTTAGGATTACACCATAAACAACATTTTACAACAGCAGCTCAAGTATTGCCAGAAGCATTAGTATTATCAAATAGGCCGCCTGGGTTTGATAAACTTTGTCGGCTAGTGATGTCTGGTCACCTTTATGACTCTAAGAGCATACTTGACACATGTGAAAACTTTTGGAGTGGTTTATTGGACTGGTCGAAGGAGAATGGTTATATTATAAATTATTCTAGGTGTGTACCTTTTTGATTCGTCTTGGACATGTAATGCTACCAGTAATTCATTATAGTTTTCCTAATGAATTATTTAATAGTTAGCCAAAAATTACAATATTTAAAACCCAATTTCAATTTAATTATGAGAAATTGGGTTTTTCGTTACCTTAGAAAATGGTAGCCAATGGAATAACATGACTGATGTATTTATACACGCTTTTATAGTAAATTGAACAAACTTTATTGTGTGAAGGTCAATAATTTTCTATATAATTTTGTCATGGCTGTCATTTTAGATTACGAGATGATCAAAACTCAATACCTATATGAAGAAAAAAACAAAAAAATTGCAGAATATTTTAAATGATTATAAAGTAATTTTTCTCCTTCATCTACTCATACCCTTGAAATACCAAATGAATGTGCAAAAGAATTTATTAGTGAGATAGATGAAACAGGATTTATTTTAACTATCGTAGATAAAAATAGTGATTTTACTACTATTAAAATAACAAAAACAGAGGCTTTAGCAATTGTTGATTATCAAAGTGAAGTCATGTTTTTGTATTCAAAAAAATATAAAGGTGTGTATAAAGGATGGTCAGTGATAAAGGCTTTTTATTAAGAAGAATTATAGCTGCTACTATTCTAACTAAAAGAATTAAGGAAGGGCTGCTCGCTTTATATAATAAAAAACTTGAGTTTCACATTGTGTGAAGGTTTATAATCTTCTATACAGTTATGACAGATGAAGATTATCATCATCAGGATGAATCATAACGAACTAGAAAATTCGCAATTATAATTCTGTTTTTTGAATTTGAAAATTTGGAGGTAAGAGGTATGTCTTTATTTTCACAAACGATAACTGACTTTTGGCGCGGACAATTCTTTAACGGACACGTTCTCTATAGCGATAAAGTTTTTACTGTTGCCATCAATCCCGATCTAAGCGAAGACAGTCGAGTCATGATACTAGAAACTTCAGACGGTCGGGTTATGGCGGCCCTGACTCCTGCTATGGCAGATAAATTAGGACTTTATCAACGTAAAGTTCTGTCTGAGCAGACCTTTCACCAGATATTGAATGAAGCGGGAGTCACTATGCATGGGGCAGATTATCTTTTTTATTTTTCAGAAGCCAATAAGAATGTATTGCTTCAAGAGAACCTGGGGAGTGACTTGCGCCAGTTAACAGAGCAAGATAATATTGTTTTCTCCGAGCTCCAGTCTTCTGCCTCTGAACAAGACTTGGATGATGCTTATGTGGAATTGGATCACTGGGCGGTGTTCGGCTCTTTTGAGCAAAATCTCCTAGTAAGCGCCGCCAGTATGTATCCCTGGCAAAATGCACAAATTGCGGATCTCGGTGTACTGACTCTGGTCCCTTTTAGAGGAAAAGGACACGCACGCAAAGTGGTACGATCAATCTGCAAGTATGCATGTAAACAGGGGTACGAACCCCAGTACAGATGTCAACTTGATAACTATGCATCTGTGTCCTTGGCTAAAGCTGCGGGTTTGACGTTGTTTGGAAAGTGGGATGTGATTTCTCCCGACTCCACTGACTGAGAGTTTTTATTTAGGGGAAAAAATTTTCTATGTAGATAAACATTTGATTTAAAATAATGCCTACTATGTTCACTTGTTCATTAAAAAATAGATTGATTCTTTCTTAGCATAGAAAAAAAATAGTTTTACGAAAGAAACTTTAATATTTGTGGAGGTAGATATATATGGAATTAGAGGTGGAGTTAAATTCGTTAAAAAGCGACATGCTTCATGAATGTGTTGATTTATTCATTGACACTTTCTCAAATGAACCTTGGAATGATGTCTATGAGTCAAAAAACCAAGTTGTAGATTTTTTTGAGAATTACATGAAAAACAATTATTTTATTGGTTACGTTCTAAAAACAGGTGATGAACTTGTAGGATTGAGCCTAGGAGCAAAAAAGCCATGTCTAAAAGGAATGGAATATTACATTGATCAATTTTGTGTAAGTGAAAAATTCCAAGGACAAGGAGTAGGTAGCATATTTCTAGAGCTTATCGAAACTGATATTAAAAATCAGGACATAAACACTATCGTGTTAACAACTTCCAAGGGATTTCCATCAGAAAAATTTTATATTAAAAATGGATTCAAAGTATCTGATAATGCAATTCTTCTTGCAAAGTGACTAAATCATCTAAATTCCAATGAATTTAATAGGAGGGCTATTATATATTAAATAATTGTAATTTGTTATGCCCTTTTGTGATTACTAATAGAAGTGATAGAATGTCTAATCAATAAAGCAGATAAATAAATTTATGTATGGTTTTAGAATAAAGTTCGATAATTTATAAAAAAGTCTGATCATTTATAATAAAGATTGATAATTTGTAAAAAAGTTTTATAAAAAAATCTAAGAGCACTCCATTTCTTACTTGTGCAACAAAACCAGCTAATAGTTTGTCAAGATTTTTCAATAAAAAATATAAAACGGACATGATATACTAAAAAAGGGTACACCAAATAAGCCTTCCTTTATATAATTGGAAGGTTTTGTTTTATATACTTAGATTTGATTTTTAAGCCGTATTTTGGAAGGTCACTTTCCTTTTTAATAGTGCATAAATCCAATGTAAAAGCTTATTTGCACAGGCAATTATGGCTACTCTAAAAGGTTTTCCTTCTTCTCGTTTTTTATCGTAGAATTTTCTTAATCGCTTATTTCTAGGGATAATCTCATCACTTGTTTTTTGCTTACGTGCATATCTTATACCGCATTGTACAGCCATAAACAACGCTTGCCTTAGTCTGCTAGAACCTCTTTTGTTTATGCGATTTATGGAAGCAGTAAACCTACCAGAAGAGTAGACACTAGGATCTATCCCGGCGAAAGCCACTAGCTTTTTAGGGTGGTTAAACCGATCTATCTCTCCAATTTCAGAGATGATTGTTGCCGCAATCTTTTCTCCTATACCAGGGATAGACTGGATAATCTCATATTCTTCAATTTCTTTAGCGAGGGCATCTATTTCTTTTGCTAACATTGATAGATGCTCTTGATATTGAAGAACAATGTTGATAAACATTTTTAGGTTAAAGATATGGCTCTGGTACAAGTTGTTTTGAAACGGATTACGTAATGCGGCTTCTCTCAACTTATGAGCTTTTTCCTTTGCCCATTTTTCTGAACGAGTTGTACATAATTCTGCGATTTTATCAGTAAGATCACATTCACCGACACTTAGAACATCTTCTGAAGTCGGAAAGAGTGATAGAATCTGTAACGAGATTTTTGAATATAGATTCCCAAAGACACCTCTATATTCAGGAAATATCTGATCTAAAATCGATTGTAGCTGTAATTTCGTTTGTGCAGCTGTGCTTGATATCGTCTCTTGTTGTCTCGTGAGATTACGAAGATTTAAGAGTTGAATTCCTCTCTTTTTGTATGGTTCTAACTCTTCCTTATAATACAATTCACATAGATGATAGGCATCGATGGCATCTGTCTTTACCTTTCGTAAATTTGTACTTCTGGCTCGATGAGAGACAAGTGGGTTAACAATAATATAGACATACTGTTGTTCCTCCAAAAATTGAATGACAGGGATATGGTACTGGCCTGTAGATTCTAAAATAACCGAAGGTTGCTTTCCATCAGCCAGTCTCTCAATCTCTTTTAGAAATTCTAATAAACCTCCTAAACCATCTAGAGTATGTTTAATACTAAAGCTCTTACGATAGGGCTGACTTTTATCCAAAAAGGCTTGAACCTGACTTTCACCTTTAGAAATATCCAGACCAACGACTGGATTCATATTGAAATCTCCTCCTCTAAGAAAATACTAAATTAGTCGGTAACCCCTAAAGCTGCTTGTAATATCATAGGTTCGCTTGTTAAACGGGATCCTTGTCCCAACCAGCTTGAAACATGTTTATACAAGTAGGGGGTGAACAGTTTTGCGGACGGGATCAAGTCCCACGGGCCAGACGTTCTACCCCGACTACCGTTATAATAAGACCTAGAAGAAAAAGGTCAACCAGAAAAATCTGGCTAACCTTATATTACGAACGGGCCAGATTATCGAGAAAAGAAAATGAAACGCTCTAATGTTTTCTGAAAATTCTGTTAGGACATAAATACTGTGGACACAGTTTTTTTAGTGTTTAATTGATCTTATAATAAAAAGAGCGCGCTAAATTAAATTGAAAGGTGC
>NZ_LMBX01000006.1:198236-198515 GCF_001439605.1 Cytobacillus praedii | reverse complement strand
TATAGCAAATACAGAAATTCCTACTGATACATTCAATATATTATTGCCGAAATCTCCAATTATCAAAAATGCAGTTAGATTAGACATGGAATCGATAATTTCTTATATAAAGAATATCCCTTTAGTATTTGGATTGATGCTCAGTATTTAAACGGTGATTGGATAAAACTTACACAAGAATATGACCTAAAAGAAACCGAACGTAATGTAATGATGAAACTTGAAAACACACTTAATGTTGGTANAAAGAATTTCCCATCAGCTTACGATTACTAATGT
>NZ_LMBX01000006.1:0-198228 GCF_001439605.1 Cytobacillus praedii | reverse complement strand
GAAAAATAATGAAGAACTTTTAAAATATACAGAGGTATTTATGAGCTTATTTGAAGGTACACCAGAAAGAGATGCATATACAATAAGGATTAACGCTTATTTTCGATAATAAAGTAAGTGTGAACTATGTAAAAGCACTTTATTTTATATGGTAGACAAGAATGCTGATAGAACTGTAATAGCTACAACTTCATACTTAGAGCCCAGCAAGTAAGGAAATTTGTGAGTGTAAAAAGTATCCTATTAATTATGCGGAATTTGACTTTATTACTAATTGGATTAATGAAATGAAAAATATTAAACCGCTTTATTAAATACTAAGAAATTACATACCCTAATAAGTTATAAGGGTCTCAGTTTGTTGACAAAAGGGGTAAGGTATGGGTTCATTCCGTATCGCTTTTTAGCATTAGCTATTTTTCCAATTAAAATAGACCAATCTTAGCCCTAGATTATACACCATTACTGGATTTTACCAGGTCCAGTTGCTTCTTTGTTACATATATTGTTGGTAAAACTCCTGCATGAATAAGAAATATACTGACGTCATACATAAATTAAATGCTAAATGATAAAAAGGTTGATTGATACACAATATAGTTGTTCAAAAAATAATAATGTTGTGGAACATTCTATTCCCCAATCGGGCCATTTAATGGAATAAGACTTTAAACAAAACAGGATTTTTACTTGTGAGATTGTGAAGGAATATACTTAAACTAAGGGGTTCTTATGTTTAAAATTAGCTGCCAAATCAGGCAGCTTTTCTTGTTCCATAAAAGAAGCAGGCTTGCTCATTTTGAAGGTTATGATTGAGGTGAGTTGTTCGAGAGTAAATCGCCTTTTAAGAATAAATGCTATTAGGTTTTTAAAAATAAAAATTAAGGCTTGAGGAAAGTACCCAAGTCCTTAGATTGTTAATTATGTTAAATATAATATTAAATATCTTTTCTTATAAGCATAGAAGTTAGCATTTGCTATCGCAGAAAAAACTTCCCCCCACTATGATAAGTAAAATAAACAAAACTATAATTAAGATAAAATCGTTCCGATTATTAGGACAGCTATAACTATAAACGGGATATGGAGCTCCATATTCAAAAGCAGGAGAAGTAAAGGTGGGCATTGGAGCAAGGTTTGGAGGAACATTAGCACTAAGAGTCGGTGGTGCATTAAGGTTTGAATACATTATCACACCTCCTTTCGTGTAAGGAATTTCTTTATATTATACTCTTGGAGGTGAGTTTGGAGCCCGTCTATAAAAAAATAGGCAAATGTCTGGGATTTGTGAAATCACCGATTTTTAGATTGAATAATAAAGATAGTGAACATATGAAATGGATTCTTTGTTATGGTGCACGACCGGACGCTGGACTTTGTATGCATCACCGTTTCTTTGCCAGCTTGCCACTCTGAATAAATACTTAAAAGAAGGCCTTGTCACCAAATTTGTTATATAAGCTGATTGATAACTGTGCTGTTTTCTTGTTTCATTCAAAATTCTAACCATTTCATCAGATGTCCTAATATTAAATCCATGTCCAAACAATCTGCCATCATCAAGGAGAACAGCATTAACACCTCTGAACTGTGGTGTTTTTCGATCAAAGTCAGGATTATTTACGTACAAAACATCTCCAGGGATAAAATGATTAGAATAAAAAGTAATGATACCCAGATCTGTATCAGTATGCCAGCTGTAAAGATATAGATTTCGAAACAGTAAATTAAATAAATTGCTGCCAATACTATTCAATATGGCATGGTAAAAAATGATTGGAATAGCTGTTGCACATTCAAATGCATAAAGTGAACCGTTCTGATAAATATCCATAATGGCATCAGCTGGTCGCACATCAGGTCTTAAAAAGAACCCGCCTGCCCTTGTCAATTGCCAGTACATAGGATTGCAGCGGGCATATTCAAAGCTTGTAAACATAGCCTGACTTTTGTCCATTTCTTTCGCACTTTGGATTATGTTCTTTCGCACTTTAAGTTCAAACAAAAATTCATACTCGGAATAATAAGAATAAAAGACTGGAGCATTCTGCATATGTTGAACAATTGTTTTCTCAATACTTCCAAGCTGCCAATTTTCATTCTGTTGAAACGGCCCCCCCGATATTTGGATCATATAATCCCCCATTCCTATACCACTTCATCTGCATTCATATCTATCGTATTCACATTTTTATTAATCATGTTAAGCTGAAGAAATAATCATTAGGTGTACAGATCGAATATTGTTATTTGTAAAAATGTGGCTCGAACTTGGTCGTTTACTTATTTTTAAAAATTTAAATCTCATGAGTGATGCTTAAATATGGGGTATTGTCTTTTGATTTTTTTGTTAGGTGTGAGAATTATTTAAAGAATGAAAAGGGCCATACAATTGAACAACGTCTTTGAAGCAATATGGGTATTTGTGCAAAAATAGCTGCGATTGTAAAGTAATGTATTTAAACCATATTGCAGTTTGGTACAATAAGTATGGCAATGTATGGATTTATTTGAGAGGTGTAGTTCATGATTTTGGTCAGTTCTTGTTTAGCTGGATTAGAAGTAAGGTATAATGGCACACATAGCTTGGATAATAGGATAAGTAAATTAGTTGAAGAGAATAAAGCTGTTACGATCTGTCCCGAACTTCTTGGCGGATTTTCAACCCCAAGGGAACCTGCTGAAATAGTAGGCGGAGACGGGGAAGATGTACTGGATGGAAAGGCTAAAGTGGTTGAGAAATCTGGTAAAGACGTAACCGAACTTTACATAAAAGGAGCTTATGCTACTTTAGAAAAAGCTAAAAGAATAAACGCAACAATAGTTGTTCTCAAGGAGAATAGCCCATCCTGTGGTAGTTCAATGATTTATAACGGTGAATTTAAGGGTAAGAAAATTGCTGGAAATGGAGTTACTTCAGCCTTATTTAAAAGAAATGGTTTACAAGTAATTTCAGAAGATCAATTTATTGAAAGTCTCTTTTAGTTATTCAATAAAAAGGCGCGATTCTTCAATAAAGAAGATCGCTTTTTTCCATTATAGGGCCATTTAATGGAGGAAGAATATTAGGTTTTAACGAGGAACAAACAGGTCTTGGCAAAGTGTTAGGTACTTTACCAATATGTCCTGAGACAATCTTTAGATTTGCAATTTCAACTTGCAAAATTACGGCTGTACAAACTAGTTGAAAATCTCCTCTGCAAAATAGAGGAAAATGAATAAAATATAAATCTTTCTGTTTAACTTATTCATTTAAAATATCATTTTCAGTTCTATCATGTAAATTAGGTAAAGCAATTCAACTTCATTACCTCAAAATTTTAGAGATAATCATATTGTAAACGGTGAATTTATTTGTTGGCATATTGTTGATAATAAAACTTGGAAGAGAGACAGAGTTGAAGTATTAACTTATTAGCATAAGCAATTTTCACCTTGGGGAAATTGGAATGTCACTATGCTTAAAGAGAGGTTAGTTGAAGGATGGACTTTAGATAAATGGATTTAAGATTTTCAACTAACGGGGGCTAGCCTTCAAGAAGGAAAATAGCTTTTTCTTCTTGAAGTAAAGGGCAGTTAAGTTGTAAAAGGAATTGTAGGGATTTTCTCGAAACTATAAGATTAGAGCCATAAAAATATGGGGAGAGAACGATAAAAAAATTATTAGTTACACCATTTTTAATACCTCTACAACTTTTTCATACAAGAGCATCATTCATGTAATTTTGATTTAATTGATTCAATCTCTTCTTTTGAGAGGATGTCTTTGTTAAATTCTAGATCCAATTTCAGCAAGATTTTATTTGCTTCTTGAAGTTTGGAAATATTCTCATTTGCAGCAGCTTCTTGGATAAGTTGCTCCGCCTGGATTAATTTTTCTATGATAGATTTGCCAGCATTTCTTTTTTTAGCTAGTCGAACAGCAGCATTTGAATAATCATTAATGACTTCGATTCCACGATAATCTGAAAAATCCAAAACTCATTTTAATGTATCATTTAAAAATAACGAAGTGTTATGGATTCCATCAGAGATCGTTCCATTATCTTGTAAATCTTCATCAGCTGCTGTATATACATTTGGTTCGTTTGAAACCTCTGAAACAATAGTTTTAGAAAGTTTACTTTGTCCTCCAACCCAAAGGGTACCAGCAACAACAACAGCAAAACAAGTATATAAAATTTTTTTCATTTTAAATACCTTCTATTTTTGCGGTAACACATTTCCAGTTTTTCCAAAAGAAGGTAATAAGGATAATTGATAGAAAATATTATTTTTTTGTAAATAAACTGAAATCCAAAATTCCTCTTTCCACAAGCTTTGGTGTAAATTTAATATATTGACAAATTTAAACAACATAGATAGAATCAATAACATTAATATCTGCATAACGAAGATTTGTTTAAAACATTTCGGAGTATAAGAACAAAGGCTATGATAAGAAAGAGTAGCAATCATGTAAACAGATAGAAAGTTACCGGTTGATGAGAGGTGCATGTTGAACGATTGTGAATACATCTTGGAGCTGTGTACTGAACAGGATTTCCTTAGTAGGCTACACCGGATAAGCACCCGTAATCATGTGCTAAAGTATCGTCAAACGACTGTACTTATTAAGATAAGCAATGTGAGTTGCTTATGAATTAAAGGTGGTAACACGTGATGAATCGTCCTTTTGGTTAATCCAAAAGGGCGTTTTTTTTATTATCCTTTGATTCTTATAGAGCTTGCAATATTAGAAATAATATTTCAAGGAGATGTTAGTATGTTTGTTAAACCTGAAGAACAATTAAAAATTATCATGAAAGGTATTCAAGAAGTAGTGAACGAGGTTGAGTTACTGGCTAAATTAGAGAAGTCATACCAGTTGCAGACTCCGCTTACGATTAAATTAGGGCTTGACCCTTCTGCACCTGATATTCACTTAGGTCATGCAGTTGTATTAAGAAAAATAAAGCAGATGCAAAATCTAGGTCATAAAGTTGTAATTATTATTGGTGATTTTACAGGACGTATTGGGGATCCAACTGGAAAAGCAAAAGGCCGAATAGCTCTAAGTGATAATCAGGTTAAAGCAAATGCAAAAACATACTTTGAACAAATCTTTAAAGTGTTAGATTCAGAAAAAACAACAGTCCGCTTTAACAGTGAGTGGCTTTCAAAATTAACATTCGAGGAAGTCATTAAATTAGCAGCAACAACATCTGTTGCAAGAATATTAGAACGAGATGATTTCCAAAACAGATATAAAAATCAAGTGCCAATAGGAATTCACGAATTCTTTTACCCACTGATGCAAGCGTACGATTCGGTAGAGATCCAAGCGGATATTGAATTAGGTGGTACAGACCAAACATTTAACATTCTTATGGGCCGTACACTTCAAAAACATTGGGGATTAGAAAAGCAAATTGCCATTTTCATGCCCTTGCTTGAAGGTCTTGATGGTATAGAGAAGATGAGCAAAAGTCTTGGAAATTATATCGGAGTAAATGAACCGGCAGAAGTAATGTTTAAGAAGGTTATGGAAGTACCCGATAGCCTAATTATAAAATACTTTGAATTGGCCACGGATGAGCATCCAGATGAAATAGAAAAAATTAAACAGCATCTTGAAAAAGGAGCTAATCCAAGAGATATTAAACTTAAATTAGCTAAAATCGTCACGAATTTATACTGGGGAGAAGAAGAAACAAAAAGAGCAATAACGTATTTTGAAACGGCGTTTAGTAAAAAAGAAATACCAGATGATATACCTAAAATCTTAATCGAAATTGGTGCAGAAACAGTTGAAGCCATCATTCCCCAGTTAATTGAAAAAGAATTCGTAAAAAGTAAAAGCGAATTTATACGTTTAGTTAAACAAAATGGTGTACAGCTCAATAAAGAAAAAATAAATGAAGATAATTTAGACTGTGTATTAATGAATGATGACGTATTACAAATTGGTAAAAAGCGATTTATACGTTTTATTAAATAATCTAGAAATCTTTTGGGAGCGTTAAATGGAGAAATCAATATTAACGCTCTTTTTTAATTGTACTAACTGTACCTTTTCTTTTGTAAGACATAACAATAGGGCGCGTTTCTTTAGGAATGCGTCCTATTTCAAATCGATTAGGATTGTAAATAAGTTTACCAAAATTAACGGAGAAGTTTAAAGGAAGAAGGAGTAAATGCCAGAATGGAGAATTAAAAGGTATATACTTTAATTGGAAGTGTGTTAGTTATGAGAAAGAAATCTATAAAATATGTTATCTTATTATTTATTTTCTTGTTTGTAGGTATCCTCTATTACTGTATATCTGTATCATCCTATCAAACATCTGAGGATTTAAATAATTTCCCATATCCTAAAAATGCATATTTAGTATATAAAAATGGAAATGTTTATGGTTATGACTGGGGAAAAGCATCGGTTGAAAATGGAATTCCTATTTTCTATAAGTTAGTTATAAAACAAAATGGATGGAAAAAAGTAGAACAAGAAGGCGGAAATACGACATATATAAAAGGAAGTTATAAAATCAATTTATTTTCTGATAGAGATTATATTGAAATAACGAAGGATTTATAACTATCTAGCCAAAGTGTGTGGATGTGAATAGAATTATTTAAATTCTCCATTCTTATTAAAATAAGGGGGGCTTTGAATGAGTAACTCTTCTGCAATTGGCGCGTTTCTATAAATAAGGAAAGCTCCTTTCTTCAAGAAAAGCGCACAATTTTAATTAAGGTTATACCTTATTCAGACCAAATACGGAATGAAAAGATGTTTCTAAATTGGTGCATTCGATTTTATTAGATCATGAATGGAGTGTTCAAAATGAAATTTAAAGTTTATGATAATGCTCATGATTTTGAGAGAAAGATAGAGTCGTTTTTATTGGAAAAGGAAGATGTATTCAGTCTTTTTTACGGTGTACTGCAAGCTATAAAAGCTGGTAATTATGAGAATCCATTTATGGCGACAATTGAGGAAGATGGAAATGTGTTAGGTTTTTTCCAAATGACACCCCCGCATCCGTTAAATCTTATTTTTGTCGATGAAAACCGTTTAGAAGAAATAATAGATTTCTTCATAAGAAATATGGTCGAACTTGAAATTGACTTTCGTTCGATCATCAGTTTGAAAGAGTGGGCATACAAAGTCGCAACAAAGTGGGAAATAAAAACCAATAAGACCCATCAACTCCTTATGGATCAGGGATTGTATCGTTTAAACAAAGTTAATGAAACGCTTGAACATAGTCCTGGTTCTTGGCGGTATGCGGAAGATAGTGATTCTCCACTTATCGAGAAGTGGTTCAACTTATTCGAAAATGATACCGGACTGCCGATTTCACCAAACGAACAAGTGAAAAAACGTGTTGCAATGTTTCTAAAGGAACAAGAGGTTTTTATTTGGGAGGATAAAGGAAAGATCGTATCTATGATGAAGAAGTCACGACCTACAAAGAACGGTGTAACCGTTAGTTTTGTTTTTACCCCAAAGGAAGAACGCAAAAAAGGATATGCTCGAACGCTTGTTACGGCTGTATCAAGAGAACTACTAAAAGATTTCAACTTTTGCGTACTGTACACAGATATGATGAATCCGACATCAAATAAGATCTATAGGGAAATTGGCTATGAAAGGATTGCAGACTCTGTTCACCTTGGTTTTGATAAAAGCGAATAATTCTGATTCAATAACTAATCAATATTAAACCTGTTATTCAATTATTATTCTGACGACATTTTGGAGATTTAAAGTGGTTATCAAATAATGAATTTGCATTATTCAACTACTTTAATACTAATTATAATTCCCTTCAATTAATTAAATATCAATGAAAATCCTTCTTGAACTAACAGGGGTTTTAGTGAAAGAAGAATTAAGTGATTTATAATTATCTATTCTAATAAAGGCGTTATTCTTCAAGAAAGAGTAAATCTCTTTCTTATTGAAAATAAAGGGCAGGTTAGCAGAAGAAGTGAGTTTTTGACGGAGGATTTATATGATAAAAATGAGAACAATGACTGGAGCTTATCTTTTAAATAATAATAATAAGTCACAGATAGAATGGTCTCGTTTAGTCGAATAGATTTTATTAATAAACGGGTGTGTTAGTTGAACAAAAAAGCAGTTAAGCACTTAAACAATCGGGCCAGATTCTAGAGTAATAGCTATAAATTTAGTGGCATATATATAGGATGAAATTAAGGAGACTATCAAGGATTGTACTTAAATGAATGAATCACTTCATCAATTATCAGGTTAAGGGAGAGTGGGATAATGGATAACAAACGTTTTGAAACTATTTATACTCAAGGAAAACTAGAATTATTTAAGATTATTCGTGATAACCAGACGGGGGTTCTATATATGTTGAATCTTACTGGTGCTGGAAGTGGATTAACCGTTATGGTTGATCAAGAAGGAAAACCCTTGGTAGATGATAATTTTAAAAAATAGTCGAGAATGAGTTAAAATTCCTATTTGGTAAAGGTTTATTCCGGAATCGGTCCGATTGTTGAAGATATAGTGGAACCTGGGTCCACCATTAGTTTGTCATGATGAAGGAATAAAAGCTGGAAGAGCCGAATAAGTAAACATGGTTTTGTTGTTTTCTCAAAATAAAAGAATGGAGTAATGAGATTTTTTCTTGTCGTTTAACTTTGAAAGGTTACTATAAACAGTGAGGAGATTGGTTGTATGAAGGTTGTAACCAACGTGTTTTTAGAACAACTCGACATCCATTGCTATGAGAATGAATGGTTTGCATCCATGGATCAGGCGCTTCATGGAGTCACTGCAGCTGAGGCAGCATGGACAAGTTCGGGAATCAGCAATTCAATTTGGCAGATTGTCAACCACTTGATATTTTGGAATGAAGACGTGATCCATCGAATGAATGGCACAGAGAATCCGCATAAAGCAGAAGACAATGAAGAAACTTTTGGAAATCCGGGAGATCCAGAAGACGAAGCTGGGTGGGCCCAGACAGTGCAGCGCATAAATGAAGTCATGAATAATTTAAAAACGGTCATTGCGGACCTTGATGATGAAAAGCTAAAAGCACCGTATGCAGCTAACAGGTACTCTATTGAGCGTTTACTCAGCAATATCATGATGCACGATACATATCATCTCGGCCAAATTGTTCTATTGCGAAAGTTGCAATCCTCTTGGGGTGGCGTTGATTGGTCCTAAAGCACCATAATTCAACGGCCTTCCTAGCCCAGCCGTAGAAGCAGTATTGACGTTGTAAAGGCTTAATCATTAACCTTGGTGAAGCGGGTTGTGTTCCTGCTTTATGGATGGCAAACTGGAGTGTTAGTCAAAAAATTAGAACGTATTTGTAGAGCGATCTTTCGCATAGTTCATTGCTCAACAGTCAGGCGCTTTTCTGAAATAATGAAAGCGTCTATTATTCATGAAATGGACTTTTTATGGAGTTTTATTAAAAAGAAAAATTGACTATTCACATTCATGATTCTTATAATTTTGTACACGCTTGATATATTAATTATATTGTTCACTGAAAAGGGGAAAAAAACGTGTCGATTTACCATAAGGTAATTGGAGAAGGATATCCTATCGTAATGTTGCATGGTTGGACACTCGATCATCAAGTCATGTTACATGCAATGGAACCATTATTTTTGAAACGAAGCGGCTGGAAAAGAATATACATTGATTTACCAGGAATGGGGCAATCTGAGCCACAATCATCTATTCATAACTCTGATGATATGTTAGAAGCAATATTACATCTTTTAGACCAACTTATCCCTGATGAATCGTTTATTATTTGTGGTAATTCATACGGAGGGTACATTGCGAGAGGTATAGCCAGTTTACGTCAGAATACAGTTCGTGGATTACTGCTGATTGCGCCAATGACAATACCTGAATTCGATGACAGAGTAGTACCACCACAGACCATTATAAAAAGAGATAGCAACTTGATATCTCTTTTGTCTACAGAGGATGCTGAGGAATTTGGCTCAATGGGGGTAGTGCAAGGGAAAACTGAATGGGAGAGGTTTAGAAATGAAATTTTGCTTCCTTCTAAACAAACAAATGAAGAATTCTTAAACTACATTCGACAAAACGGATATGGCTTTACCTTCGATATTTCATCTAAACTGGAATATCCCACGCTAATTATAACAGGTCACCAAGACCATGTAGTCGGATATCACGATGCCTGGCGTCTTATTGAGGATTATCCTAGGGCAACTTTTTCAGTTCTTGATATGGCTGGTCACAATCTACAAATCGAACAAACTGATGTATTTAATGCATTAGTTCATAACTGGTTAAATAGACTAGAATCGGAAACCTGCTAAATTAATTGATCAAATATATTATTGACTAATTCTAGTAGTAAGTATAATATATCAATGATAATAATAAATCCTCGTTAGGTGAGGCTCCTATACAAACATAGGCTACTGCCCGGAAACATCGAAAGATGCCAATGGGTAGAACAGGAACTGCCGAATTAAGGCTTTTCATAAGGTAGCTAAGGATTTTTCCTTTACGTTGTATAGTGCCAAAGCTCTACTGTGGGGGAGAAGTTTAAGTGCTATTTTTCGTACGCTTATCAAACCCTCTAGGAATCTATCTAGAGGGTTTTTTTATTTTTGAAAGGGGGGAACAATTTACATTGGATAGTCATAGTGAGAGGTGTCTATTATATATTGCTAGTATCCATATTCTGTTCAGAGAGACTGCGAATCTTAGGTATCCCCAGCATGTTCCCCCCTACTTTAGCTTGTATTTTTCAACTTATGTAGGACATGTTAATTTAAGAATTTTTACATGTTAGTGTAACATGATCAAATTCGATTTAGCAGCGATCTCTGTTTTCAGAAAGAATTTCCTTGAAATAGAAAAATCGTTAATAAGTCGAAAGGATGAAAGAACCATGTTGAAAATTTATAAAACTGATGTTGCTGGAAAAATAAATGAGATTGATCAATTTGAAAAGGGTTACTGGATAAATCTAACTGCTCCTTCAAATGATGAACTTAAAGAGGTATCTCAACTTTGTAATCTCCCAATGGAGTTTTTAGAAGATCCATTAGATTTAGAAGAAAGTGCTCGAATTCAATATGATGAAGAGACGAGTTGTACATTAATTATTAATGATTTTCCAATTATTGATGTTAATAACCATCAATTTGATTCATATATTACGATTCCTATTGGAATAATCATAGGAAAGGATTATATTGTTACGGTTTGTAGCCAATCTACAAACTTCTTAGAAAATTTAGTTAAGAAAAATGTGAACACATCAATGAAGATTCGTTTGGCATTAGAAATATTATTGTCAATTTCAACGCAGTATATAGAAAAATTAAAACTGCTTAACAAACAACGTCTTAAAATTGAGAGTAATTTGCGTGATTCATTAACTAGCAAACAACTCTATGATCTAATGGAGATCGAAAAAAGTTTGGTTTATTTTCTCACATCATTAAAAGCTAATGCGGATGTTGTAACTAAACTATTTCGTACCAAATCTATTAAGTTATATGAAGAGGATAAAGATCTTCTTGAGGATGTAAAAATTGAAAATAATCAAGGAATTGAGACCACAGAATTATATACAAGAATTTTGAACAGTATTACGGGATCGTATTCTTCGCTGATATCTAATGAATTAAATAAAACAATGAAAACTCTTACGTTATTTACCGTTTTTTTAACTCTTCCCACTCTTGTATTTAGTTTCTTTGGTATGAATGTTATCTTACCTATTGATGATAAAGATCCATTCTCTTGGATTATTACATTGATAATAGCATTAATTTTAGTTATTTGGATCGGATTGGCACTTTGGAAAAAGCGGATATTCTAATCATCACGTATCAATTAAAAAAGGCAGCCGATTTTTAATTAAATCGGACTGCTTTAAATATGAACTAGTTTCGAAAATTGTGATTTTGAAGAAGGTACTTAAAGTAACAGGTAGCATTGTAAAATAACTGAGGTACCATTTTTATAGGTATATCGTATTTTTCTTATACCAGAATCGTGGAAGATGCTTACTGTTTTTAACCAGTTACCGTGTTCCTTACTTTAATAAGACATTCAAAGCCCCTCTAACTTAGAGTGACCCAGTAAAATGAGACAAGGAAAAAACACCCCCCGTATTATATTTAGTTAGTAACTAATCGATACTTCTGGAGGGTGTTTTTTATATGGGAAAGAAGGTACATTATCCATCAAAAATTAAAATATAAGCAATTGAAATGAAAAAGAATGGAATAAAGAACTCAGAAATTATGAAGGAATTGGGGATAAAGAATGTCACACAAATAAAGACGTGGATGCGTTGGGAGCGTAATGGTGAAAACCACCGTTTTGATCAGCCTATCANGCAAACAATACAGCTATAGTAAAGGTCCAGAAGGACAGGATGAACTTGAAGCAGAACGTAAGAAAAATAAGCATCTTCAGATGCAAATAAATATTTTAAAAAAGTACATAGAATTCGAAAGGAGCTGGTTCCGNCAAGTAGTTATTGAATTGGTGGAGGAATTATCGAAGGAGTATAAAATAATTGATATTCTTGGTGTACTAGAAGTGCCGAAATCTACATTTTATCGTTGGAAAAAGAAATACATTAATCGAGAGCCGAATAAGTTAGAAATGCTTATTATCAATCTTTGCGAAGAAACTAAATATTATTATGGACATAGAAAAATTAAAGCTCTTCTAAAGCAGCGTAATAGCATTAAGGTAAATCGTAAGACAGTACAAAGGATTATGCAAAAGTTATCAATATATGTGTTACTATAACGAAAAACGAATACAGGCAAAATTAAACTACCTGGCTCCAATCAAATAAGCCAGGTAGCATAGGTGTTTTTTTCAATGTCTCATTTTCGTGGGGCAGTTCACAACCGGAAGGTTTTTTTTATTTAACCTTTTTATTTAACACAGCAGGTTTTGGGAACTAGTATCATTAGCTTTATTCAACAATCGGGCCAGGTTAGTGAAAGAAGGAATTTAAGTAAGCGATAAACGTTTGATATTAAAAAACGCCAATGATGAACTGCCCCCTCGGACTCATTCCTAATTTTTGATTGTATTGAATGAAATACCATTTAAGAATTGTCACTTGGAATGGAAAAGAGCAGATGACTAATAATGAGTCAGCCAGCTTTTCACAACAGATAATGACATCACATGATTATGTTACGATGAATACAGCCAAAAAAGAGACTGCATATATTTTCCTCTAGTTTAAAGATAATCCTCAACATTATTTCTTTTTGTTAAATACAAAGAAAAATATTGACACATTACTGTTAATGACAGTAAACTGTCAACAACAGTAATATTTTATCTGAAATTTCACTAAAAAAATTAAAGGGGTGTATTTTTTATGAAACATACAGGGAGACATACAGGAGCATTTCTTTTGCTGTTTTTAACAGAGGGAGATAATTATGGGGGGAAACTTCTACAAAAATGTGAGGAGGAGCTTCCCATCAACCCAATTGATAGCGCCATATTATATCGCACACTAAAAAAATTAGAGGAAGAAGGAGCTGTTAAATCATATGTGGATACATCTGGTAGAGACAAACCGATAAGGATGTACAAAATCACTGCAATTGGTAAAAAGAAATTAGAAGAATTTCACATAGACATTGAAGAAAAAATGAAAAACTTAACATTTTTCCAAGAAAAATATAAGGAACGGAAGGATCAAAATAATGATTAGTGGAATGGTTCTCTATACGATAGCCTCTATATATTTGGGAATTTCCTTCATAAAAGACAAACACAAAACCAAAACGGCATTATTAAAATCATGGGACATGTTTCAAAAGGTTTTACCAGATTTATTAGCGATAATGCTATTTATTGGGCTAGCATTATCTTTATTGACACCGTCCCTTATTTCTTCAATTATTGGCGAAAATTCTGGCTTCTTAGGTATCATCTACTCTACAATTATTGGTTCAATTGCTTTAATTCCAAGCTTTATAGTCTTTCCTCTCGGACAAACATTAGTTCAAAATGGAGCTGCCCTTCCACAAGTAGCCGTATTAATGTCGACATTGATGTCTGTAGGCCTTGTTACTTTAAATATGGAACAAAAGATATTTGGAAAAAGTTTTGCTTACGCTCGAAATATTTCTTCCATAATAATGTCTCTTCTATTTGCATTGATTATTTGGGTGGTGATGACATGATGAAGCTAAAAAGATATCGTTTCTTTTTCATTTTATTATTAGGATTACTTCTTATTGCATTTATGAATCAAGCTATTGCTATAAAAACCGTTCAGTTAACTGGTAAAAGTATTTTGGATATGTTATTTCTGCTACCTCCTATATTTATACTAGTCGGATTATTGGATCAATGGGTAACCAAAGAAACACTTATTCGTTATATGGGTGAAAAATCAGGTATATATGGAGTCTTCTTCACTTTATTATTAGCAACGATAGCAGCAGGTCCTCTTTATATAGCCTTTCCAATAGCAATTTTATTATTGAAAAAAGGAGCAAGCGTACGCTATATAGTATTTTTCTTAGGTGCTTGGTCGACAGTGAAATTGCCAGTTCTGTTGTATGAATTCACATCTTTTGGTCTTAAATTCACACTTATTCATATTTGTTTTGCTCTCGCGTTTTACTATTTAACAGGAATTATTTTTGAAAAAATGTATAGTCAGCAAAAATTGCTAAACGATAATGCAACCATGGAAATATAGATTTAAGTCATTAAAACTTTTAACCCCTCAATTTCTAACAGCGGTTTCTAACAAAGTCAGAGGTAGGAAATTATTTAGGTATAGGTCCAGAGGAAGTTCAAAAGTTAACAGAAATACCCGAAGGCGAAAACAGTGCAATAAATATGATGATTATTTGGTGACTTTGTAAAAATGTACTTAAGCTAACGGTGCAGATTAGTTGAAGAAGCATGGTTTGTTTAATTCAGATGAGAGAGGAGTGGATAATGAGGGTCCTTAACTAATGTTATGTTCGTTGTTTTATCATCTGGCTTTGAAATATCGTCTGATTCTCTATAGGAAAGAACGATAATTTATATAAAAGTTTGATAAAATGTTGTTAATAAATTGAGATTGTGAACTATAAATGATCGGGGTGGAGATTAAATGAATAACCATACTTATAATATTGTCGTGCATGTTGTCAATTTAATCCTATTGGGAGCTATCGGTTTTCTCGCGTTTTTCTCTGTGGTAAATATTAGCCCAGCCCAAGACCCCATTTCTGACATATTTAAATTCGGTCTTATTGGTTTTCTGCTCGTCATGTGGGCAGTTAATTACTGGATCCAATACAAGAAGCAAAAATGGATTCTACCAATAGCAGGAACCATCTTATACTCACCATCGCTTTGTTTGTCATGTGGGGTGTTATGCCATTTCTACGCGACATTGTTTATTAAATAGGCTCTTTTCGCAACCTTTACTGCTTTTAACATAATTGGGTAGAAGTTGATTTACGCTCCAGGATGCTCGCTTTCCGCGGGGTGGGCGTTGAGCCTCATCGTCACTAACGCTCCTGTGGGGTCTCACCTGTTCCGCTCCTCCCGCAGGAGTCTCGCACCTTCCGCTCCAATCAACTAGTCTTTTTGGTAATCGGAAAATCTCTTTAAAAACAACAATCTTTTAGAAAACAGCCATTAAATAAAACCGCAGCCATGCCGAATAACAATTAAACAGATTTTTCACGTTTGGTAGGCTGGCTAATAGAAGCTCTGTTCTTCTTGCATTAACGGGGGTTTCTTTAAAAAGGTATGCTTTTTTTCGAAACCAATTAAAAGGAAGTAAATGTTATTATTATATTAAAGATGGTTGCTTTTCTATTATAGATGGAGAAAGCTTTAATTAAGGAGTTGTATAAAATGAATGAAAATAAAGGTACAGAAATAAAACGCTCTTTAAAAGCAGAAAACATTCTATCTCAGATCAATAGTAAAACTAAGCTAGGCGACTTACGAAAAATTGCGAAGGAAATTAAAAAAGATCACGAACTAGCTATGGAACTATGGACAACCGAAGAGTATTTGCACAGACTATTAGCAATCTTAATTATGGACAAAAAACTTCTCTCACAAGATGTGCTAAATGAGCTTGATAAGGATATGCAGTCACACACTTTTAATGAGCGAAATAACTTAATGGATTGGTTAATGGCTAATCAGCTCACAAAAGACAAGAAGACAATTGCATTTATGGAGTCATGGGAACATAGTCCTTATGCTCTGCAAAGGCGAGCTTTCTGGTATTACCAAGCACGATTGAGGTGGACTGGACAAACACCGCCTGATAATACCGCAGACTTACTATCTGCAATAGAAGCTAATATTACGCAGGAAGAACCGGAAGTTCAATGGGCTATGAATTTCACAGTAGGCTGGATAGGCGTTTATGATGAAAAGTATCGTGCACGTTGTATTAAACTTGGTGAGAAAACGGGTCTTTACAAAGATGAAATAGTAGCAAAAGGATGTACTCCCAGCTATTTGCCAGAGTTCATTACGATTGAGGTTAACAAACGACATAATAATTAGGCTACCTTTGAAAAATTTATTAGGGTTTAATGCGAAATATTTAAAAAATTCAAAGCCTCAATATGAAAATTGTAATAGGCTTGGACCGAAAAATAAAGAAAACAATGTGTTATAGCAACTAGTTAGTGAAACATGCAAGGAAGATGTAAAGGATTAACCCACTATCTCTGATTGATCTGTAGGGCACTTATCTTTAGGAAGAACAACTTTCCAGCTGCACAGTACAACGATATTATTCTATAGAATCGATATTTAACAATCGGCGCATTAATTTAATAAGAAATTAATTTTAATAAGGCATAATATACAAATTAACGCTTTAAATAATCTTGGTTATATAAATGTCTAAACCCTTGACATATGGGGGACTGGGCATTTTTTTATTATATCCTAATTAACGTTAAGAAGGATTAACGCTCATTTTTGTTGAACTTTATTGAAGTAACAGTCAGGTTAGCAAACATTTCGAGTATCTTTATAATAAATTTAAATAAGTGCTACATAAATAAAAAACTTTAAAAATAATTTATAGTTTTACAAGTTGGGGCAACAACCACAAAAATAAGCCGAGGGCACGGATAATTTTACAAGCTCTAATGAAGTTTATAAAGCCTTACAAGTTTGGTGGGCTAGTTTTGTATGTCGATTTGCAATGGAAAGGTTTATTGATGAAACAGGTCAAACATTATATGTAAGTTTAACAAATTGGTTAATGGAAAAGGGAAAAACACCACAAAAGAGATTACATGTTAGTTTAATTTATAATGAGTGTGTATTGGCTAAGATTCAAGCCTCTTCATATATTGCAATCATCCAATAAGATATTTTTTTCATTATATACGAAGAGTTGGTTCTAAGATTTTGCAGGAAATGGGACTGGCGTTTTAGAATGTAATAATAATGAAAATAATGTAAATAAGTATTTACTTAGAGAATAGGAGAGCTCATATATGTATGAACCGAAGATGAAAGAAACCGACAATAGTGTATTTGAATTTATTGAAAGTGTGGAAAATGAGAAGAAGAAGGCAGATGCTTATCGGTTAGTAGAAATCTTTGAAGAGGTAACTGGTTACGACGCAAAAATGTGGGGTCCTAGTATTATAGGCTTTGGCAGCTATCACTATAAGTATGAATCAGGACATGAAGGAGATGCACCTTTAGTGGGTTTTTCACCAAGAAAGGCGAAAATTAGTCTTTATTTGGCCTATGAAAGTAAGGAAAGAGAAAAGTTATTAGAAAGCTTTGGTAAACACACAAAGAGTAAGGCATGTATTTATGTAAATAAATTAGCTGATATCGATACCAATGTTTTAAAGGAATTAATTATACATACAGTAGAAACATATCAGAAACTTTATCCGAACGACGATTGTGTAGAATGATTATAATTATCAGAATTTAAATGTGAATCATGATCTTGTTGGTTATAAT
This sequence comes from Cytobacillus praedii, assembly GCF_001439605.1. GTDB lineage: Bacteria > Bacillota > Bacilli > Bacillales > Cytobacillaceae > Cytobacillus > Cytobacillus praedii. Next base: position 180,233 of record NZ_LMBX01000006.1, on the reverse strand, counting down.
AATATTTGGAGTACATAATCATGATAAAATCAGAGGAGTTGGAAAAAATGCAATTTATTCCTTATTTACAGTTGAACGGAAATGCAAGAGAAGCAATTAGATTTTACGAAAAAGTATTTCATGCAGAAAATTTAGGAGTTATTACATTTGGTGAAATGCCAACTACCCCAGATTTTCCTTTCCCTGAGGATGCAAAAGACCTTGTTTCACACGCTACGATAAGGGTTGGAGAGTCAGTAATTATGTTTTCAGATACATTCCCAGGTCAACCAGCTCAAGAAGGAAATTTGGTGACCATTTGTATCACGTTTGACAATGCAGACAAAGCTCGCCAAATTTTTGAAGCCTTACAGGATGGCGGACAAGTTGAAATGCCACTATCAGATATGGGTTTTAGTCCTGCTTACGGAGTGATTAAAGATAAATTCGGTGTAACCTTCCAAATTTACACTGAAGGACGTCAAGGTTAGTACATACGATAATAGTAGAAAAACGACTTTGTACGAATGACAAAGTCGTTTTTTAATAGTTCCTTTTTCTCGCAAATTGACTGCAAACAATTTATTGGTTTCCTATCGTTATCTATTCTAATTTACTCACTTTGCTTACGTCTTGTGTTAACAAGGGCTAGAGTTTGAATAAAATTTGTAAGTTAAATGCCCCGCAGGAGCGTGAGCAACGAGGAGGCTCACAGTCTACATCCGGGTCGCTGCCATTCTGGCGCGGAAATCAACATCTGGAAATTTATATAAAAACTACAATGTTTGCTAAAACATTTAATATTAAATTATCTATAACTCAGCTGTCATTGGACAGTTTTTTTGTTTAATAACACAACTTTTATTTTACTGATACGTCTAAGTATTGAACAACAAGAAAAGGCGGGGTGGAAATTTGCCGGAGTACAAAAAAGAAGAAATTGCAAAGTGGTATGATGAGCATAGTAAATCGATATTAAGCTTTATTTTACTGATGGTTAATGATTATCAACAGGCTGAGGATTTAACCCAGGATACTTTTGTCAAAGCGTACTTATATTATGATTCATTTAAAAATCATTCTAGTGAAAAAACATGGCTATTTAGCATCGCTCATAATGTAACAGTTGACTTTTTAAGAAAGCAGAAACCTAGCCTTTTCTTTAAAGAAATATTTCAATTCCAAAAAGACATTCATCCATTGCCTGAAGAAATTATTCAAATAAAGGAAGAGTCCTATGAGCTTTATAAAGCATTAGGAGAACTGAAAGATACATATAGGAAGGTAATTATTTTAAGAAAAATCAAAGGTTTTTCCATTGAGGATACAGCGAAGATATTAAGTTGGTCTGAGAGTAAAGTGAAATCGATGCTTTTCAGAGCAATTCCCGTACTAAAAAAACAATTGATAAAGGAGGGATATTGGGGTGAAAAAACGGTTTGAGGATATTGATTTAGATGATTCTTTAGAGAAGATGAATTCCGACCTGATGTGGAAAACAAAACAAAAACAGCATTTGAAAAAAAGAATACTAGATGATATTGAGGCATTGGGAGTTGATGAGAAGGGCAAAAACCAGATTCGCTCAACCCGTATAGGAAAAGGACGTATAATCCAAAGGGTAATCTATTCCGGAATGGCGTTAGTACTATTATTTAGTTTATTTATTGGTTCCGCCATTATTTCTCCTGCAATGGCAGAGGTAGCATCAAAAATCCCCTATTTGAATAAGATCTTTCATTCCGAGTCAATCAATCAGACGTTATGGAGGGAACTAGAGGAAAAAGGGTATCGTATTTCCGGACTTGGCGGGAATGCCAGACATATCTTCATATCGATAGAGGGTTCCGAAGCGTATTTTCATGATGTTCGTGATGAGGTAGAGGAAATTGCAGCTAATATTTTGAAAGCCAAGGAATTTGATGGGTATAAAATTGAAGTAGAAAGACAGATTGATCAAGTTCCAGAACCGATTTCAGCGCGTGATCAGGTAATATCCAATGCATTGGAAGAAAGTTATAACCATTTGCTTGAATTGAAATTTAATGTGCTTTCTCACGGGTACTCCTACCCTGCACCCAACTCAGACAAAGTGATTGTCCATATTGATATCCCTGATACCGAAAAGAGGATAGAAGACATAAAGGAAACAATCAATGAAAGTTTAAGGGCAAAAAAAATCGATTCATTCTCGATTAAGATAAATAAAATAGATCTTTCCCAAAGAGAAAAAGAAGCCAAATGGAACGAAATATTCCCTGTGATTATTGAAGGATTAACGGCAAAAAAAGAATACAAGGTAACTGGATTTGCTTATTCCTTTCATCCAGCACCTCTTCAAATCATTATTAAAACATCAATAAATTATACCGATAAAGATGCGGATGAAAAGGTTCGTATAATAGAAGATACCATCTATGAGTTTCTAAATTCTGAGGAAATTCAAAAAAAGATTGCTGGAGAGCCATATACTATTATTATTAGAGGCAAGGATAAAAAAAGAATAAATTAGAATACATTAGTTTTTATGCAAGGGCGCAATTCTTCAGCAAGAATTACGCTCTTTCTTACTAATTACTTTAAATCATTACTTATTTTTTTTACAGCTTTTGCTGGCACTCCTGCAACAATCGTGTTTTCTGGGACATCCTTAGTTACCACTGCTCCTGCAGCAACAACAGAGTTGTCACCAATTTTCACACCAGGCAGGATGGTCGCGTTGGATCCAATCCACACATTTTTGCCAATGACGACTGGTGAGGGATATGTAATGTTTCTTGTTTCCAAAGGCAACCCATGATTAAGTGTAGCAATGGTGACGTTCATACCGATCAGGGAACCATCTCCTATAGTTATTCCACCTCTATCTTGGAAGGAACAGCCTGTGTTAAAAAACACATTTTTTCCAATAGTGATATTTTTTCCAAAATCCGTATAAAATGGCGGAAAACACATAAATGATGGATCCACTTTATTACCGGTCAGTTCGCTGAAAATGTCTATTATCTCTTCTTTTGAATGATAGGTTGTATTCAACTCCATTGTTATTCTTTGAGCTTCATAACTGCATTGAGTTAATAGTCCATGCAATTCTTTATCCTCACCTGAAATGGGATTGCATTTCTTACAAAAATCGATAAACTCTTTCATGTTCATTTGAATAAATCCCCTATCTTTTTTGTTAGTATTTCCTAACTATCTTTCAAATAAAGCAATGATACAAAAAGTGCCCCAAAAGCTAGGCTTTTAAGACACCTTAAAATAATCATTAAAGACATTCACTAATCACATTGTGCTAGTGTCAATTACGAATCGATACTTTACATCGGAAGCTAATACTCGTTCATATGCTTCGTCAATTTGATCGGCAGAAATGACTTCAATTTTTGGAACAATGTTATGTTTAGCACAGAAATCCAGCATTTCCTGAGTTTCACGGATGCCACCAATCATTGAACCAGCAAATGAACGGCGATGGCCGATAAGAGACATCACATTTAGTGATAACGGCTCACCAGGAGCACCTACATTAACCAGTGTTCCGTCAAGCGTGAGCAGTGAAAAGTAAGCATCAATATCTATCCTTGCACTTACTGTATTTATAATTAAGTCAAAGCAACCAGAAAGTTCTTTGAATGTTTCTAGATTATTTGTTGCGTAGTAGTGATCTGCACCAAATTGCAGGCCATCTTTCATTTTATTTAATGTTTGTGATAACACGGTAACTTCTGCACCCATGGCATGTGCAATTTTAACAGCCATGTGTCCAAGGCCACCCATGCCAACAACAGCTACTTTCTTTCCTGGTCTGGCTCCCCAATGGTTTAATGGGGAATATGTCGTAATACCTGCACAAAGCAAAGGTGCAGCGACGTCAAGCTCAATGCTATCAGGAATATTGAGTACGAAATCTTCTTGTACGACAATGTGGGTAGAATAGCCTCCTTGAGTAGGTTCGCCGTATTTGTCAACACCAGCGTAGGTTTGGATATTTCCTTTGAGACAGTATTGTTCTTCTCCTTTACGGCAATTCGCACATTCGCCACAAGAATCGACCATACATCCTACTCCTACTCGGTCCCCTGTTTTGTACTTCGTAACCTGTGCGCCAACATCTGTGACAATACCTGCAATCTCATGTCCGGGTACAAGCGGATAATTCACTGGACCCCATTCGCCATGGGCAGTATGGATGTCAGAATGACAGATGCCTGCAAATTTAATTTCAATCAGAACATCATATGAATCGAGATCACGTCTTTTAATTTCAGCAGATCGAAACGGCTTGTCTGGACCGTCAACTGCACGTGCTTTAGCTATTACCATTTGTTTATCCCTCCAACAGCCTGATTTTATAAGAGAGTGGGCATCTAATTTCTCTTGCAAAACTAGAATAAGCCCTATAGTTAACTCTAGGTCAAGGGATAAGTTATAACACTTATCATAAAAGCTTAGCTTTGACATTTCATATTCAACATGGTAGATTCTTGCCAAAGCATAGAGTTAACTCGAAGTCTATATATAAAGGAGATAAATGAAGATGAGCTATTCGATTAGTGAAGTTGCAAAAAAGTTAAATCTTACAGTATACACTTTGCGTTACTATGATAAAGAGGGCCTCATGCCTTTTGTAGAGCGATCATCTAACGGCACACGATTATTTCAAGAATCCGATATAGAAGCTTTAAAAGTAATTGAATGTCTAAAATCTACAGGAATGCCTATTAAGGAAATTAAAAAATTTATTGATTGGTGCTCTGATGGGGATTCCACGCTGCAGCAAAGATATGATATGTTCTTGGAACGAAAAGCGGCTGTAGAAGCACTATTGGAAGAACTAAATGGGACAATGGAGCTTATCAACCATAAATGCAAATATTACAAAACCGCATTGGAGGCAGGAACGGAAGATATTCATAAAAATAATAAAATAGGAAATTTTTAATTACAGAAAAGAATCCTAAAAATTACTCGTTAACGGGAACCAATAGGCTCGATAGAATTAAAATTTAAAGGGGTAGATAATTGTGAAGAAGAAAATTGACGGGAATCAAATTTATGAAAACTACTATGAACAAATTTACGAGCAAGTTAAGAACGACCCGTATGCTCAGTCATTGGGCATAGTTAATAAAATTTGAGGCTGGATTTGTGAGGCTGCAATAGATGTTAAAAGCCATATGGGTAAATGCAAATGGAACTGTTCACGGGGCAGTTATCTATGCTTTACCCGATCATGCCTTTTCTGCTGCATGCAATGCATATGGAAAGACATCGCTAGGAGTAAATACGACTATCCAGTTTATGGAGTCTGCCAAACCTGGGGACAAGCTAGTAGCTCGTGCAATAGAGATAAATCGAAAATTTCGTACAGGATTCTATCGAGTTGAGGTTTTTCATGAGGATAATCTAATCGCTACCATGGAGGCAATGTCTTACCGTAAGAATCATTATTTCATTGAACTTGATTAATTGGAAAGAGCACAATTCAGCAGCAAGAACTGTGCTCTTTCTATATGTTTCGCACTAGATTGTGAAAATGATTTACAATCCCTTTAACAAGGCGAAGAGTTAAAATGAATCATGTTTATTTCACCTTGGTGTCTGTGTTTAAGATTTCTACTGTACTAATTCATCTAAATCCGGTTGCAATTTATTCCGCAGAACATACAGCATGATGGCGCCAACAAGGAACGCGACGGCTAGTTAAATAATCGTCATTAGTTTTATACAAAAATGGGGACAGATTACTGAATAACACCCTTTAACAAATATTGGATATTTATATTAATATTGTATGGAGATGTAAATAAGTATACTTATATTAACATATCATAATAGTTAATAAACAAACTCATGAAATTGCTGAGAAAAATAAATTGCATAAACGTCTTATAAAGAGGGAGGATGTGAATGAAAAAGGTTATTGGAGTTGCGATTTTATTAATCATTATTTTTTTTGTAATTATTTTTATGTTTACAAATGACTTTTCTAATATCGCTAAGATAGAATACCAGAAATATAATTATACTAATGGCAGTTTTGGCGAAGTAATCATAATTAATGAAAAGAATAGAATCAAGCAAATAACCAAGATATTAAACAAGGGGAAACACTATAAGATTGCATATAAGAAGGTTTATCACGAAACCTATAAATTAATTTTAATGTATGAAGATGGAACTACTGAAGTTATTAGGATTTGGAAAGACTTTGGTCCTGATGTTGACATGTTCGAAAGTGATACAAGGTTTGGTGTATATAAAATTAAAAACAAGAAATCAAGGGAAAAATTAAGTGAGATTTTAAACTGAACAGTGTTTTAATAAAAGAAGAATTTTATGATCAAAAATATAAAGATCTATTCCGTTAAAGGGAGCTTTTGTTCAATAAAACGGAGCTTATAGGGTTGTACTACGATAGCAAGCAATGTTGCTTCAAACAGCGATTATTCGAAACGGTGTTCATTAACCGCAGCATATTTTTTTAGCAAATGTAAGGCATTGTAAATAATGCATAACCAAACTTCAATTCATCGATTGTCAGACGAGCAATTTTTGCATGTGGTTATGAATTATGGGGCAATACGCATGAAACAATTGAAAATTAAGAGTTGCTTGATTTATTCTTTCCGATAGTGCATGCTGATTTTACAATTATAAATGGTCGCAACGACCTAAGTGCTGGAATGTATGACATGTGCGAGCAGAGATATTATGCAGGTGGGGCAGCTACTTTTCATACGGTAGATGGTAGACACTTTTTTATTACAGAGAATTATAGACCTGTTGCGAATACTATCAAGCAAACATTGATAATATCGGATAAAATTCCAGAAAGGCAATGATAGATTGTTTTATTGGGAACTAATCTTCATTTATCTTAATTGGAAAAGAGGTTATGAATTAATGAATAGCAATATTATTTGTGGAATAGTATTAATAGCGCTAAGTTTGTTTCTTAAGCCAATATTGGCAATTGTGGGGCTGAATGAAAGGTTGTTCGGATTGCACTTGCAAGGTGAAACTGTGTTTTCATTGAGTCCATTCTTCGTTCGGATTATTCTAGTAGTAATAGGGATAATCATGCTTATCATCGGCGCTATGCAAGTTGCAAAGCAGAAGAATAAATAGTTGAAAGGATTGAAAGCACAGCAATTGATCTTGCTGTAACATTGAACATTTATAACCAAGGTATTGAAGATCGCAAAATAATATAATCCCCAAAAGGGGTTTTTTTAATGTTCGCAGAACAAAAGGAGTCAGTAAGGATCCTTTTGTTTGTGATTTTCACGTTTGACGAAATGTGACACATCTCGAAAGAAGGCAGTCTGCATATGGGTGAATCGAATATGTATAAAATGAAGTTTTGTTAACAAAATTAAAAGATACTTTATTAGCAAATCAAGTTGATAACATAAAGGTAATTTATGTTAAGATACGTATAATAATGTCAAACTAACAAATGTTGGGGGTTCAGCCTTATGTACTGTAGTTCTATTTACCTATGTATCTATTGCTTTCCTTACTAAGTATTTAGGGTTAGTTTAACAAAGAAAGATATGTTTCTCCATTGGTATCTTGTAAATTAAGGTATAGTAACGCAAGTAATCAGGGGATTTGCAGGAATGGGTAAGTAGGAAAGGTGCAATTATACTTGCGAATAAGCCTTATAATATTAGTTTCATTATTAATTATAGATTCAAATGTGAAAAGGAACATTTGATTGATTAGTAATGTTCCTCTTAATCAACGGGTGCGGAAGTATAACAAGACTTGTATTTATAATCTCCAACAAATAGCCGCGTTTAATTAGCAACTCGTCTTTTGGTAAGTGTTAGATAATGGAACTACACCTTTAACGAAAACTTGATGTTTTAAGTTAAAGTATAGATGATATTATGAACGGCTGTATAAACTAATTGTGCAAGTTAATAAAATCAGCTGCAACTAATAGTAGAAGGTAGGTACATACATAATGGAAAATAGTAAAATCATTGAACTGAAAAATTTTTCAATAGGCTTACCCCAAAAAATGAAGTATGGGAATGATAAAGAAATAGATACCGGAATATGTAAACAAACAATTGAAGAAGCATTCTTAACAAAAGATGGATTTCATGGAGATGGAGTTGCGGACTTACGGTATCACGGAGGTCCCGACCGTGCTGTATGTGTATATCCGAACATTATTTACTTTGGGAGAAAGAATTCAAGAATTCTTTACCATCTTCCACTTTTGGTGAGAATTTAACTCTAACAAATATGTTGGAAAAAGATATTTGTATTGGGGACATTTTTCGTCTTGGAGATGCTGTTATACAAATAACTCAAGGAAGAATTCCATGCAGCACGATTACGAAGAGAACTAACAATCCTTCTCTTCTAAAAAGGATGGTGCAAACTGGTTATACAGGATATTTGTGTAGAGTTTTAGAAGATGGAATTGTTCGAAAAGATTCCGTAATTACATTATTAGAGTCACACCCAAAACAAGTGTCTATTCTATATGGAAATGAGATATACTTTCATAGGACAAAGGATATTGAAGGAATAAAAAGAGTGTTAGATGTTCACGAATTGGCTAACGAATGGCGAGAAACCCTTGTTAATCGATTAAACAAACTTACGACCCTTGTCTAAATTTCCTTCATTTATTTTAGTTGCTTTAACGCTCTATTATAATATAGAAGCTTAAATTTGGTGAATAAATGGCGAGTTTGTCCAGGAACGCGTCTCTTTTCGTGTATAGGGCCATCTAATGGAACAACACATCTAAACCAAGAGGGAAGTTTACGTTACTATCGGTGTGGGTTTGTGAAACAATGTACTGGAGCTAACGTGCTTTAGTGCAATTAGATAGAGGTCTTAATAACCTTAATATCGAAAATAATATATTTAACCTAAAATTAAAAGGAGAAATACTTTGGAAAAAATAAGGAATCAACAAAACAGAATATGTTAGAAATAAGATGGGCTAATGATATTTGGAGAGAAATTTGTCATTAAGAATCGATAACTATGTGGAAAGATTTACTAAATCTCTCTGAAAAATAAGTTGTTACCCCACAGATCGTATATGGAGATGAGATATATGGACGAAACATACTTTAATACAAAGGATATTGCTAAACGTAATGCCCTATTAAAGCAATTGATATTTGACTTGCCAGAGGACGGAAAGGACTTTTTTCTAAAAGCATACAAAAAAGAACGATATTTGGATATGCGGCTTACTGCCATTAGAGGATATGCTGCCTTTGCAAGCCAAGAAGAGGTTGCTGTTTTAATGAATAAAATGTTGGAAATCTTAAAAAAGCGTCCCGAGAGTACACCATATAATTATCAGGAATATGAAATCTTGCGGTCAGCTTTTTTGATGCCCTACCTGCTGGAAAAATATCCTTATGACTGTTTCAAAAAATTTAATGAACAATTAGAGAAACAGTACGATGCCATGCCTGAAGTTTTCAAAGGAATTTTTACCTGCAACGATAAAGGTGAACATATCCAACTAATCCCCCAAGCGGTAGTACGGAAACAGATTGAAGATTTCCTGCGTGGGTGAACAACGGAACTAATGAGTAGTGGGCCGAGCATGCATTATTAGCCAGCTAATACTTGATATCCATGATAATATCTAAATTTTCTATTTGTCTTTACTGATATTAATAGATGGGGAGAGTAGTAGGATGATACTATCTGAAGCCTGGAATTTATATAAAGCTGATAAACAGATCTAAGGATATTCAACTCAGACTTTAAGAGCCTAAAATTGTTAATCCGGAATTTCGGTGATCTATCTCTTGTTGAAATAACTACCGATTCATAAAAACTCTATCTTGGGAATAAAATCCTTGTTTAGGTGGGCACAAGACAAAAATGTATTGAATGGTAACCCAGTATTGAATTAGGAACTAAAATAAGATGTGCGGGCAAGGTTACTCGTCAAACTCTGGATCGTTTTCATTATTTTCCGAAACTGAAATTGATGAAAATATGCTTGATAAATTACCAGTATTCATAAACACAAATATAGAATCCCCATGCTTTTCTCAAGTCATTTTCATTGTTTAGAGCAGATTATTACAGGTAAAGCTCTAAGGGGAATCAATATGATGTAACTATTAATAATATGTATCCGGCTAGCTCATTTCCATCCGGTTTATTGTTCCATGGAATTCAAAAATCCGGAATATAAAAAGATTCCTAGAAATAAATGGTTTAATTTATCTATAACTCATGTTATCATTTATTTACCGACCGGTAAGTAAATAATGGGGTGATAATATGAGAAATAAGGAAGCAACATATGGTCTTATTGTAGAAACAGCTTATAAGATGTTCGCAGAAAATGGATTTGATAAAACGAGTTTAGCCATGATCGCTAAAGAAGTAGGGATTTCAAAGCCAGCTATTTATTATTACTTCGACTCGAAAGAAAAACTAATTGATTTTCTATTTGAAGAAATTTGCAAAGAAATAATAAAACAATATACATTAACTGTTGATGATTTGACAGTTAATAACTTTGAACAGTTTTTGCTTAACATTGGATTTCAAATGATCGAAGAACAGGAAAAGGATGTTTATTTTAATAAAATATTTAATGAGTACATTTTATTAGCAACGAGGAAAGAGAAATACATGAATCAATTAAATAAAATACAGAGGGGCTATTTTGAAAACTTTAGTAGGTTAATGAATCATGGTGTTAAAATTGGTGTTGTTAATGGAGAAAATGTAGAATCAAAATCGAATATGCTTGTAATGGTTATAGATAATATCGGTAATTTTATACTGACAGGGCTTGAATTAGATTACAAGGGGATATGGGAAGAAGCCGTGAAAAGTGTTCTTAAAGGGGTAAGAAATGGCTAAACACCAAATCACAATTGAGCGGATCGAGGGACTGGACTTTGCAAGAGCATTAGCATTATTTGGAATGTTCGTTGTTAACTATCAGGTAATAGTTGGAGCTGAGGGTAATGGATCAGGGTGGTTAATATGGTTTACAGAACTTTTTCAAGGCAGAGCATCTGCTGCTTTTGTTTTGCTGGCTGGAATTGGTATATCCTTAATGACGAGGAAAGCTAGAAATGGAGATTCAGATTTAATAAGGAAGAACAAGAAAAATATCTGGAAAAGATCTGCTTTTCTATTTTTATTAGGTATGGTTTTATATGCAGTAGGTTGGACTGGAGATATTCTACATTATTACGGTGTATATATGTTTATCGCTTCATTTTTAATTGCCGCTTCTAACAAAATTATTATAATCATTTGTTCCCTTTTTGGCCTAGTTGCACAAATTATGCAGGTTACAAGTAACTATTTAAATGGTTGGGATCTCGATAAGCCATTTATAGAATATACAGACTTTTGGACTATCGAAGGATTTTTAAGAAATTTATTGTTTAATGGATATCATCCTATATTTCCTTGGATCTGTTTCTTTTTAATTGGTATGATTATAGGCAGACTCGATTTGACAAATAAGATTATTATTAAAAAAATGGGAATATTCTCCTTGATGCTTTTAATAATTTCTGAATTCATCTCTAGAATCCTTCTCCAAACCTCTCTAAGATTATTAGATATAGAAAGTGCAACTTTTTTATTTCAGACAGGACCCATTCCTCCAAATCTATTCTATCTAATATCAAATGCTTGTTCAGCTGTACTTGTAATAACAATCTCCATTTATGTTACTAGGAATTTCTCTGGGAATTGGTTAATAAATGCCTTCGTTAAGACTGGTCAACTAACGTTAACTCATTATGTAAGTCACGTATTTGTTGGTATTGGGATATTGGTTTTATTAAAAAGATTGGTAAATCAAACACTTGGATTTTCACTGATATTTTCCATCTTGTTTTTTGCAGGGAGTATTTTATTTTCTATAATTTGGAGAAAGAAATTTAAAAGAGGTCCAATTGAATTGATTATGAGAAAGCTTGTAAATTAATGAATTTTTATTAAGTACTTTTTCAATCAGTCAATCAGGATATAAATACTACGAGGACATAGTAAATGGATAATTAGGTAAATAAATATAGTTAAACACTTAACAGATAGAAGGAGCTACAACAATCGGGCGCAATTCTTTAAGAAGAATTGTACTTTTTTCTGTAATTGGGCCAGATTGTAGAGTACACTTCAACATAAAGTATTTAAGATTATTGAACTTGTCTTGTCCGGGTTAAATTTAAAATGTGTTTTTTTCACTATATACATTAAGCAATTTTTTACTGAAGATACATTAAGCAAAATAAATGGACGTGCTTTTTTGAATACTATGTTAAGGTTTATTGAATTTTTTTATCTGTATTTTTGTTAATTTTTTTATCAAATATTCAGTTTGGATTTGTCCTACGATTGCAGCGATATAATATTTGCAATGTTTGCGAGGATAACCATTTCATTATATTTTCAATAGCCTTTCGCATGTATTCACCGTCTTGAATTTGAGATATTTTATTCAATGATAGATGTGTTTTGAATAGCACTGTTGATAATACATCTAAATTAGCCGTTTTGAAGCTTTTTTAACTTTATTATTAACCATCTAATTATGAGACCTATAATCACATAATAAAAAAATGAATAAATGTATTTCCATTTATCATATTGGACAAGCCCCAGCCAATTTGATAAAGGTTCACCTATGAAAGCATAAATGGCCGAGGTTATTAGTAAAGCAATGATGAAAGACTTCCTGTTTACAAAATATTGATGTAACAACATAAAGGCAACTGGAACCATTGACATATCAAAAGCTATCGCTTTTGGTGCAATAGGTACAAGTTGTACAGGGTATTTCCAAAATTCTAGTTCTAATCCAGCAGCATCAAGAAAAGTAGTTGCGATAATAACCAAAGTCCCAAAGAGGGTGCTTTCCAACAATTTAGTCTTATCAGCCAAAATAGCCCATATTATCCAAGGCAAAATAAAAAATGCAACAAGAACCCACCATTCCCAGGTGAATAATTCATTTTTAAGCCAGCCATCTAAATCTAATTGAAAGGCTTTTATCTCTAGACTATTTATAGATTCTAAATTTTCATATCTATTCATTATTTATTCCTACCTTAGTAGCTTCTTAGAACACACCTATAGGTAGGGTAACCAAATAATTACGCAGTTATGTAAAAAAGAGCCTTTAAGGCTCATAAGCAGTTTAATAAAAAGGTTGTGCAATGAATGGGTGGTACTCTATGTTATACCGGTATCTTATATTGGTTCAGAAAGTACTTTATTAGCTATATTTACATCGTTTTTAAGTAATTTATTTAAATTATATGAAGGATAATAACCCTTTTCATACATGTACTTATAAATATTAGCATGAGTGTCAATGGCTCGTAGCAGCTGTTGGGTTAGTATATTTCTTAGAGAAGGCGTTGCTGTTTTAGTAATCGCTATAGCGTAATTTCTAACAGAAGTTTTTGCTAATCCTAACAAATCTCCTGAATAAAATGGTGAATCATTTTCTCTATTTTCATCATACCTTTCAGGTTTTGGCACCATAGGATAAAACCGAAGTAGTTCGCTAATATTTTTACTAAGTCCATTAATTGCCTGTCTGTATAGTTTTTTCAATTCAGGATTAGTAATTTCACGGTAAACTTTTTTTAATCTCATTAGACCAATTGATTGAAAAGCAACTAATTCATGAAATTTCCATTGTCTCATGCCATGCAAGATGTTGTTGCTGAGGGCGTTCATAATTGTATTCCATTTACCTACCGCCTAAAAATACTCTTTATTACTGTATTCATGCGGCAAGTTTAGGGACATTGTCTAAACAATTTTAGGCCTACACCATTATTAAATATGTAATGCGACATATGTAATTGTTAATAAATAAAGCAGATGCTAAGATACTAGCACCTGCAAATAGGGAGTTAAGGAAACTCTGATACTGAGGATATGATTGTAATATATAGTATTCAAATTTAATGGTTTTGTCCAATCTATATAAAAAATGTGCTTATTAACTAAATAAATTAACAAGACAAGCTTTTTTCGTTTTAAAACGTAGAAGTTTATGAAGTTTTATACTTAAAGTAACAGGGGCATTCCTTAAGGCAGGGATGCTTTTTCTTACTGAACAAAAACGTGTCAGGTTCATATAAGGAGAATCGAAAGGAGAGGATGGAATGAAATTATATAATCAGTTAATGAAACAATCATTAAATTGGATACGTTTTGAATTAGGGCTAGTGGAATTACATGGCAACATATACTTCAAGGAAATGCATGATCGAGCTAAATCCATCTTCAATTTCCTATTTACTGAGAGTGATTCCATTTGGTTAATTGCATCTGTTAGTAATGATAATGCGTATAAGGGAATGGACTTACCTAATATAAAACGATTTCTAAGAAATAAAAAATTAATCTATAACCTCAAGTGCAAAACTGTACCGTATGAGTACGATGAAGAGGATACGGAAATGAGAACCATTCAGTTTAGCTTAAAGGTTAATAAAAAGGATATACGATTAGACTATCTTATTGAAGCAATTGGCAATCGAGATTTCGCTCAAAAACCTATGATTAACTGTAATCTATATTTTGTAAATGAAACCAAAGGGATTTTATTCCACATGTACGATGATCGTGGATGCGATGTTTTTAGTTTAAATAGAGATACTCTTTCGACTCTATACCATAAGTTCCGAAAATGGATTTTAGACTATAATCGTGTACAAATAGATCACGCTTTTGAAGAAGGGTTATTTAATTGTTTTGAAACTATTGAGGAAAAGGAAAAGAGACTTAAAACGAATAAACTTAAAGTAAATGAAACAAAAATTAACTTGTACCAGAACAATACATGTCGAATCACTCACGCTCTTGAAATACCCAATGAATTTGCTGAAGCATGTGTTAATGAGATAGGTCTAACAGGATTTATTGTTACTGTTGAAGATAGAAAAAGTGATTCTACTATTATTAATGTTAGCAAAACCGAGGCTCTAGCTTTAATTGATTATCAAACTGAGCTCATGTCGTTGTATTCAAAAAAATACATAGGTAATTATAAAGGCTGGTCGGTAGAAAAAGCTTTTTAAGTAATTATGATATAGGCATAATTTAAAGTTCTTAATCAAATGTGTTCCTTAAAAATCAGGCTGCAAAAATGCAGCCTTTTCTTATTCGGCAAACGGAGCAGTTTAGGAAAAGAAGGAATATTAGATTAGGCTAATGAATTTATAAGTATGTGTAGACTTTTATAATAAAGAGGGGAGAGAATATAAATTAATATTTCTAATAAATTAGTTGATTACACAATTGTATATGACGAAAGAAAAGAAGTGAATTCTGGTAAATATGAACAGAAGAAAATAATTATAGAAGAGGCGAAAAAGATATTTCAAAAAGAAGTTGAAAATAGAATTGGTAAGGAAGTAATCGTTGTTTACGATTGGCGAAGGACACATAGTGGAATAGAAATTATATTATACGCCTATGAATGTTGATATAGAGAATTAAAATTACTATAATGCTTTGAAAATACAGTCATTAAATGGTTAGGAGTTTGAAGTGTTGTGCTTAGGTAGCGCGGAAGTTTTATTTAGGTATTTAGTGAGGGTAAAAGGGGATAAGGGATGCGAGATAGGGGTTCAGTTGTGCTAATTGATAATAATAAGGTTGGACTAATTAAAAGAATTAGAGATGGTTCTGTTTATTATGTTTTTCCTGGTGGAGGAGTTGAAGATGGTGAGACACCTGGAGAAGCAACAAAAAGAGAAGCCTTAGAGGAATTAGGTGTTGAAGTTAAGATTAATGAGTGCATTGCGAAACTGGAATTTAACGGTACACAATACTTTTTTCTTTCAGAAATCATTAAAGGCATCTATGGTACCGGTGAGGGGGAAGAGTTCACTAATAAAAATAGAAACAGAGGAACATATTTTCCAATATGGGTAGAGATAGAAAAACTATCAACTATTGATGTTAAACCTAAGGAAGTTGCTTTAAAGGTGCAATCATTATTTAAGTAAATTTATATTTTAAAGGTGATTATTCAGCTATTGCAAGTAGGTTTATAGTCATGTTGTTTCTTTTTGGAACCATATTTTTTGCTAATGCAAGATATTATTTATCCAAGAATTAAAGTACCGCATTATTCCATTCGTGTTTACACATTTCTTCTTCAACTAAAGGCTTCATTTCAGCAGCAAGAATTATGCTCTTTCCTTATGGTAATAGTTATTGTTGAATAATGGTGGATGAACTTTCCTCATAACAAATTAGTATTTTTATACTTTTTGTGTGGAAAACAATTAATTTCAATTGTACTTATTCTTTTAAGTAACAAAAGAAAGGTAGAAATAATGGCTGAAATTTATGTGTATCATGTAGTTACCGAAAAACCTATGAAGCTTGGACAAATAATAATTTTTGATAATAATCATTATAATGGTGTTTATCATCGGGTTATGGCTTGTAAAGACATATTAGATGGAAATATGCCTAAGGATAACTTTACAAAATTTATAAATTCAAATTTGAAATATTGGAAGGTTAGAGCATACAGAGAGTTAGCGTTGGAAAAGGTTAGAAAAGAAAAATATCCAAACTATCCTTCTAGAATGTCATGTTTATACACCTCTAAAACTTTATTAGATGCAGAAATGTGGGCTAATTCTTTTATAAATAGCGGCAGAAATGTTTATCAAATAGTTAGATTACGAGCAGATGGTAGGGTATTCGATGGTGATGCGTATAATGTATTTGATGGAACTGATAATGCTGAAGAAAATGAAAGAAATGCAATTAGCTATTGGAGTAATAAACCTAATAAATCTGGTAAAGAACAATTAATTGAAACGTTAGTAGCCGGCAATATAGAAGTTGTAGAAATAGTGAAGGAGTTTCCACAAACAGGGGTTTTCCAGTAAGAATGACTCTCTCTGTATAAGGTAAAGAATTAGGGTGATCATTAGTGAGTAAAACAATTACTTTTTCATTTATAAGTACCAAATATGAAGGAACAGAGGCGAAAGAGACATTTACTTTTGAAAATTTAGGTATTGACGAGGAAATGGATAATAATTTATTAAAAGTAGAAATAGATAAACTTTTTCAGGAATGGGTTTCGGATAAACTTAATATTTCTTATAGTATAGTTATAGATGAGGAAAATGCATATAGTTCAGATGATAGCCAGTAATAAAGAGAAAATACTTATTTGATAACGGCAGCTATCTATAATAAGAAACAAGCATATATTAGGGAGAGGAATTTGTTGAATATACCTCAGATTAAAAAAGCATTATTTAAACAAGCTACAACCTTTCAAACAGGTGGAATCCGACCAACAGAGGAATTAGGTGAAAGTTGGATTGGTAAGGTTTTATGGGGAAAAGAAGGAGAAATGATACCATCCAACTTTGACCCCCTTTGTACAATATTTTTAAATGAACTACCCTATGTACCCAAAGAATTAATAAGCTATCAATTAGTAACAATTTTTATCGATTTAGATGTATTTAATAACCTGAATGAGGATAATTTAGTATCGTTTTTTAAGATAAATGGTTATTCAAATTTAGATGAATTACAAAAGATAAATAAACAATCTGCGAAGATAAAACCTTTTCCATTAACTCCTTTATTTATAAATAATGACACGCCTTCTTGGGAAGATTCTGATAGCTTTGATTCCGAAATTGAAAATGCGATATTACGACTTGAGTCAGAGCAAGGTATGGAGTATTACGAAGATATTGTAGAAAATATATATTCGACTCATAAAGTTGGAGGATATCCTTCTTTTACACAAAGTGGTGTCTCTTTTGGAGAAGATTACCCATTTGTATTTCAGATTAGTTCTGATTCTAAGGCTCAATTTAATATAGTAGATGGTGGTAGTTTCTATTTTTTCTACAATCCAGAAAAACAGGATTGGATTGTGTACTGTGACTTTTATTAGTATTTTAATAGAGATGTCTCAACTAATGGGCGCTTTTTTTAGTAAGAAGGCGTCTTTTTTGAATGCCCCTGTTCGAGTCCCTGATTATACTCCTTCCTGTAATAATCTCTTCTTCAAAATCACATAGTTCAATAAAAGCCCTTCTATTTGGGTGGACTCTTTAATTTGGTTTGTTTATCTAACTCAGCAGTTTTAAGAAACGATCGTTATTATTTTTATTCTGCAATCAGGCCAGATAGTTGAACATCTGTTATAATAACAAAATACTGAATGTTCCTTCTCTTTAGCCTTTTATAAAACGTATTGCATGCATAAGGAAAGAACGGGAAGGTCGAAAGAATTAGTTTCTTTGTTGAGTGAAAAATATTTTATAATTTTTAAAAGCGGGGAATGCTTATGTCATCTTATTTCTTTGAAAACGGATTACATGGAGTAAATGCTCATGTTGACCCCTTAGAGGTATTTGTGGGATTACGATGGGAGAAGGCTGGGGGGAAACCTGCAAATTGTCCATATTCAGTGTGGCAGGTTCTTAACCATATGATTTTCTGGCAAGATTTCTATCTTACCTTTTTAAAAGGGAAAGTGCCTGAACACCCAGAACATGATGAAGACTCATGGCCAGATGAAACAGCTCCGTTAAATGAAACCGAATGGAGCGACACACTTCTTCTATTCAGTAAGGGGTTAAAGGAAGCTGAAAACCAAGCAAAAAAAGAATTAAATGAACTGAAAGACCTAAGATTGGAAAGGACCCGCGGGGATATTTTAGCTACTCTAATGGCACATAACAGTTATCATACTGGACAGATAGCACTGATTCGGCAATTAATTGGAGAATGGCCACCACCCTCTTGGTGATACTTGGCTGTTAATGGGTTATTGATTAAATTTTTGAAGATTCAACAATCGTGCGCGTTTCTGTAATAAGGTTCAGCACTCGTATTCATTAGAGGGCTAGATTGTTGAATAACACTTAGATTTCTAGGTCAAAAGCTTATGAGAGGTAACGGGGCTGTTAGATAAACAAGGATAAACGTAAGCGTCAAACTATACCCACATGGTTTGGCGCTTTTTTCTATGCTATGAGGTGGAAGCGGGACAGCGAATTTCTAATTTTCTTGACCAGCGAACAAGGCGCAGCCAAATGGTTTGTTGCCAATGACATAAATATTCATCAGCTCTGGTAATTGAAGCAATGACTATAAGTCATTATCTGTAGCCTGCTAACTCTTCTAAATAATTATAGGTAGAATTGAATATCTACCTAAAAATCTGATTATGAGGGTGGGAGATACTTTGAAGGTAAAATAAAGCTTTGACCAAAAATTACTTGCTGAAGTGTAAGGTAAGCGTAAAATTAGGTCTTGAACCATCCCTGCGCTTCAAATCATTCAGCAAAATAATAGGAAAGGATAGCTTAGACCATGTAGTCCAAGCTATCCTTTTTTCACTAATTAACTTTTTACCTGAGCTTTGCAATAGACATCAACAAAGTGAGCAGGGTTTAATTTTTCACCTGTTACACGGCTAATTTTTTCATTCCAGTCATAAAGGGCAGCTGGTTTGAAGAATTGATTGATGAGCATTTCTCCCGTTTCTTTTGTGAAAAATTCAGGAGAAATTTTCGTTTCAATATGTCGAAGAAGCTGTGCTGCCATTAATTCTCCAAGCAGATAATTTTGGTAATAAATTGGTGCGAGTGTAAAATGAATTTTTGCAGCCCAATCGGGATTATCGGTTGCATCAGGAGGAGTAACTAGCTGAACTTCATTTACTGTTTTCCACCATAGAGCGTTTAAATCTTGATCAGGATTTTCGTACAGTTCTTTTTCAAAAAATACAAAGGTAATAATCCATCTTGCTCCAATAAGCATTTGTAACTGTTGGTACTTTTCTAATTCTGGAGCAAGCTCATTTACTGTTGCTTCATCAACTTGTAAGAAGCGCTTTAACCAACGCGGGTCTTTGCCCATTTTTCCAAATAGCATCGCGATCGCTTCGGTTGTTAAAATATGACTGACCGTACGTAATCCGAATGGAAGGCTAGCGTCTACATATTTGAAATAAGCCGCATGGCCAAACTCATGCAAGTTCGTTTCCATCCAATACGCATCTTCTGTTAAGTTACAAAGGACACGAACGTCACCTTCGCGGTCAATATCCGTGCAAAAGGCTGTTGGGTTTTTCTTTTCTCTAGGGAACAAGTCACTTTTTGCATATAGGTCATCAATTTCGATTCCCATTGAATTAAATGTATCTGTTGTGATTTGAACAATATCCTTCCCTTTGTAAAAAGGATCCAGATTGGTTGAATCAGATGGTGGTGCCTCTTGGAAAAAGGGATCGACATAATGCCATGGGCGTATATCCTCTGGATTAATCCCAAATTTAGTTGCTAAACGTTCATCTAATTCTTTCTTCATCGAGCGGTAGGCTTCATCTGATTGAGTAATAAGTTCGTTGAAAATAGCGAAAACCTCGTCACGGTCAAGTTCTTGAAGAGCAAAGCCCATTTGATGATGGTTATCATATCCAAGAAGTTGTGCAGCTTCATTGCGCTTCTTTACAAGCTCCAGCAGTCCTTTTTCTACGACTTTACCAACTTCCTTACTTGCAAACCATACTTTTTTGCGTAATTCTTGGTCATCACTATTAACCAATATCTCACGAATATCATTGGCAGAATACTTCTTGCCATCCACAACAGGCGTGTATGTGTTAAATAATAAATTAAGTTCGGAAGAGCGTTTTGATAAATCAGCAATCACTTCTTCAGGGAGTTGATTCCCTTCCATTGCACTTAATAAAAGTTGAAGCTGACGTTTTTCGATCTCCGTTACGTTTTCCGTTGCTAGAAATTGTTTTGTTTTCTCGTATGAGTCTTTTGAAGAGAATAATAGACTGTACCTGGTTTCAGCTTCACTTAATTTAGCAGCCCACTCAGGGTCTCCAGTTGTTTGGGCCATCCAGCTTGCCTGAGCCCCATCTTTAGATAATACTTGCATTTGGTCATTAATCTCTTTTAGAAATGTTTGTAGTGTTTCCATATTTATCGCTACCTTTCTATATATGTATCACAATAGTTACATTATTAAGAATTCGGTAAAGATATTCTTAAACCTTTAAATGCTTATTAAATATTTAAAAAGTATGGTGTGAAAATATTTTTGGCTATAATGTATCGCACCATTAAAGACAAAATGTCCATATTGGTTAAAACGGGGAGGGGGAACGATTGTTCTGTTAATTAATAGTGAAGATTCTACATGAAAATTTTTTCGTTTTTATAAGTCTTCTGCCTATGAAAGAGTGCACTTAAACAAAAGGTAACAAGCTATTTGAAGAAGGATTTTAAGGATGAAAAATAGAGGTTGCCATTTTGAGAAATAGACTAATCTCAGCTGCTATCAGATTAACGAAGGATAAGGATCAAGAAAAATAAATTAATTCTTTATGACAATGTTTGTATGATATTTGTGAAAAATTTCACTTAAATTAACAAAGGGTTACTGGTGTTTGAAGTGGAAAGACCCGAAAATGATGATATACATATAGCAAAAAGTAGCACAGCAGAAGGACTTATGAAGCGTTACTAATATAACTTGATGAATAGAAAATGAAATGAAAGGTAAGTTTAATAATGGTCTGAGTTTTATTTAATAGTTTTAATGTATTTTTTTGGAAAAATACATGTAGAGAAAATAGAGAAGTTAATAAATACAAATTTGCACCAATATACGATATTTAAGCAATTTTATTTCACACACTGTAAATTATGTATACAGATTTGATTCAAAATAATAGACAGAACATTGATTGCATAGATTATTTATCAAGGATTCAATTATGTATACGAATTTGCTTAAATTTTTATTTCGTCTCACTAACTTAAGTATACTTTGTGATTGAGACTGTATATTTCATTGTTTCAATAACTTCCTATAATATATATTATGTAAACTAGAAAATCAAGATGAGAATTAGTGCTGCCCCACTATTTGCAAATAATGACGGTTGACATAAAAGTACCTACTTTTTTGACATAAAAGTCCTACTCTTACAACCTGATTGTCCACTAAGATAATTGGTAAGGCATCAGGTCCTTTTTCATGTAAAACATTATTTACTTCACTGTTTTCAGCAAATTTACCAGGGTCATTTGTTAGTTGGTATCGTTTGGTATTAAAGCCTTTTTTCTCTAATGAATAAATAGCTGATGCCACTCTCGTTAACTCTGGATCTACACTGGGACCACAAACACCTGTAGAACAACACATAGCCGGATCAAAAATTTCAACTTTTCTCATTTTATTTCCTCCCATAATATCAAATAAGCATATACTTATATTTATGTTATATAAAAACCAAGAGATAACTCTTGGTTTTTATAATTGTTTATTTTCCTGTTTCAGAAAAACGCTTGATTCTTTCCCCAACTTCATCACGTACACGCTGGAAAAAAGCCCATTTTTCCTCTTCTGTGCCTTCTGCTTTTGCTGGGTCATCAAAGCCCCAGTGTTCACGTTTTACTTGAGGTGGTGTAATTGGACACTTATCAGCAGCATCCCCACATAATGTAACCACCAAATCAACATTATTTAATATTTCAGGATCAATTATGTCAGATGTTTGACTGGAAATATCAATATCAACTTCCTCCATTGCTTTAACTGCATTCGGGTTTAAACCATGTGCTTCAATTCCTGCACTATAGACATTCCAATTCTCACCTAAGTATTTCTTAGCCCATCCTTCTGCCATTTGGCTTCTGCAAGAGTTTCCTGTACATAAAAAGTAGATTGTTTTTTTAGACATAAAGTATTTCTCCTTTATTAGTTAGTGAATAATCAACAACCATATATATAGGCCAACTAGTGTAATAAACAAGGTTGGAATGGTTAGGACAATACCTGTTTTAAAATAAGTTCCCCATGATATCTTAACCCCTTTTTGGGATAAAACATGTAGCCACAATAAAGTTGCTAGGGAGCCAATAGGTGTAATTTTAGGACCCAAATCTGAACCAATAACATTCGCATATATTAGAGCTTCACGAATGACCCCAGTTGTACTAGTATCAGCAATTGCCAGAGCATCAATCATGACAGTTGGCATATTGTTCATAATTGAAGAAAGAATAGCCGCAATGAATCCCATTCCTACTGTTGCAACAAATAAGCCTTGATCTGCAGTTACTTGAATCAGGTCGGCTAATATGTTCGTCAGTCCAACATTCCTTAATCCATAAACAACAACATACATACCTATTGAGAAGAAAACGATCGCCCAAGGTGCACCTTTGATAACTGTACGAGTATTCACCGCATGACTTCTCCTTGCCATGATAAGGGAAAAGATAGCGACGATGCTGGCTATAATCGATACAGGGATACCTGTAAACTCACTAGCGAAATAACCAATAAGTAGAATACCTAACACAATCCAAGATAATCGGAACATTTTTTTATCCCGAATGGCTTCCACTGGATTTTTCAACTGTGACATATCATAATTCTTCGGTATGCTTTTACGGAAATATAGAAAAAGAACTAAAATACTTGCTGCCAATGAAAAGAAATTAGGGATAATCATTCTAGAAGCAAACTCCGCAAATCCTATCCCAAAGAAGTCTGCAGATACAATATTAACTAAGTTACTTACTACTAGTGGTAGTGAGGTTGTATCCGCAATAAATCCACTCGCAATAATAAATGGAAAAACCATTTTTTCGTTAAACTTTAGATTTCGAACCATTGCTAATACAATAGGTGTCAAAATCAGTGCGGCTCCATCATTCGCAAAGAATGCTGCCACTAATGCCCCAAGTACAGAAACATAGATAAACATCCGTACTCCATTTCCTCTAGCTGCCCTTGCCATATGAAGAGCTGCCCACTCAAAGAATCCAATTTCGTCAAGAATTAGTGAAATAATGATGATAGCAATAAATGCTAACGTGGCATTCCATACAATTGATGTCACATCGATTACATCTTTAAAATCAACAACTCCAATAATTAAAGCGAGGATCGCTCCCCCACAAGCAGACCAGCCAATAGATAATCCTTTAGGCTGCCATATCACTAAAATAAGTGTGATCAAAAAAATAACTGATGCTAAAATGACTGATGTCAATACATTAACCCCCTATTACTCACAAGAGATGCGTAAACCCTGTTTTTCTAGTTCTTGTAATTTAAAATCTTGACTAGGAAGGTGTTGAAGAATATTTTGTACCAATGGATAATATTCACTTTCTTTATTTAAAGAATAAATAATCCACTGTCCCCTTCTCGTTTCTTTCACAATGCCTAAGTCTTTTAACTTTCGTAAATGTTGGCTTATTGCCGGCTGACTCGTTTTAAATATTTCAACAAATTCACAAACACAACAATCATGAGAGTCTAAAATTTTAACCATTGTTAGGCGAGTTTTATCTCCCAACAATTTTAGGATTGTTGCAGCATTAGTAATATCGATAAGTGTTTTATGCATAAAGAGCACCTCCTATTCTTGTTATAAATACATAATAATTTACTTATATTTATATAGAAATTATATAATAATATTTGTATTATTAAGGAATACGGTCACTATCCAATTTAGATTACATGCAACAAACAATTTATATAACGATTCACTTATATAATAAATCACTTATATATTTATTGCAAATAATTTTTTTCATAAGTAAACCAGATAGGAATTAATGCATTAGCAACAATTAGATTTTTTAGTAATAGTATTATGTACCATTTTGGAACCTATTTTAGTGATTGTACCTTAATAAATTATAACCAACTGGGATCGTGCAAGAATGTATACATACGAAAAGCAAATAGATTTTAAAAGTGCAAGGATGATGTTGAAATGGTCATACAATCGAATATGACACCGAAAGATATTGTTGAAGTCTGGGAAGTTACTACAGACATCTTTAAAAAATATAACGTGTCTCTTACTAAGCAAACTTTAGAAACATTGATTAAAGAGGAACAACTTGCTTTACTTCTTCAAGAATTGAATTTTGCCGTTGGAAGTTCAACAGCAACCTGTATAGAAGGCGGCTGACATATGCCGATTAAAAAGGAGTAGGTTACTTCTTATTCAAAGGTGTGTATTTAATGATTTATGCAATAATAATATTTTGCCGGAATTGCAGAGATTGGCGGAGGTTATCTTATATGGCTATGGTTAAGAGAGGGTAAACCATTCTATTGTGGAATAGGTGGAGGGATAGCATTAGCATTATACGGTGTAATTGCTACATTTCAATCCTTTCCTTCGTTCGGGAGAGTTTATGCAGCTTACGGTGGGGTATTTATCGTTTTATCCGTATTATGGGGTTGGGGAATTGATAAGAAAGCACCTGATATATATGATTGGATTGGGGCTGCCATCTGTTTAGTTGGTGTATCAATTATGTTGTTTGCCCCACGTCATTAAATACTTGTCCAAGTAACAGTGGCTTTATAAAAACAAATCCCAATTTTCTCTTTGTAATTCATAGATAAATTGGGATTTTTATGATGGTCATTCCTGTAATTCCCTATAGGCATTCAAAAATTGTTTGTACGTTTCTCGTCCCATATTTTCTTCTTGACTATTAAACAAGCGCTTAAAAGTTTGTTCTTTCGCTTCATCCACAGAACATCCACAAGCATTCATAATTAATTTTATATATGAAATAAAGTATTCTTTTCCCAGAGTTCCCGCATGATTAATGGTCATTTTATTTTCCCCCATCACTCGATAATCTTTACTTTATAAGTTATAGGGAAACATTGAGTTTCCCTATATCACTTTAATTACATGAAGTCGTATTTTCACAACTAGATTTTTTCGTGTTAAAGTTTACACTACACACACCAGTTTCAGGTAAATCCAATTCCACTGTTTCTGCGGATTCGACATCCCCACTAAGATAGGCTACAACTGATCTTACCTGTTCGTATCCTGTAGCCATAAGAAATGTTGGGGCACGTCCATAACTTTTCGCTCCAACTATATAGAGATCTTTTTCGGGCTGGCGCAATTCCTTTTCTCCATGTGGACGAACGGTTCCACAACTGTGGACATTCGGGTCGATAAGTGGAGCTAATGCTTCAACACTTTCCGTAGCTGAGTCAATTGCTATTCTAATCTCTCTTAAAATAGTTAAATCTGGTCGGCTCCCTGCATTTACAATTATTTCTTCAATTCCATTAAGGATGCTTTCCTCATTATTCTTATTACCTTTAATCATTATTCCTTCCTGAGATTTTTTCACCTCTTGGATTCTAAAAGGAGTAACTACATTTATTTTCTGTTCATCCACTAAGCTATGGATACGACTTCCTAATTCACCTCGTGCAGCTAATGCATCCTTTTCTTCTCCACCATACGCATCTTCAACACGCTGCCTTCTCATTATCCATATAATTTCCGTTTTATTATACTCCTCCTTAAGTTTTGCTAAATCCAATAACGTATTTATTGCTGAATGTCCACCTCCTACAACTGCAACACGTTTATTAGCATAACGTTCCTTTTCTTTTTCTAATATATTGGGGATTCCGTAAAATACTTGTTCATGGAGTGATTTCTCATCATTAAGCCACACCCCACTAGAAACAGCTGGGTTTGGATTCCCCCAGGTTCCTGTTGCATCAATTACAGCTCTTGCCTCAAAAGTTTTATATGATCCATTAGATTCTGTATGAATAATAAAAGGGATATTTTCCCGATTCTGTGTTTTCATTTTATCCGTATCTTTTTTACCAATAGATACTACCCTTGTATTTAATTGAATATAAGGTTGAATTTCACTAAGATTTGAAAGTGGTTCTAAATATTGTTCTACAAGTTCTTTCCCTGTTGGCAATTTTTCTAATTCTGGATGTGTCCAATTAGTTTTCTCTAGTAAACTCTTTGCTACTTTATCAACGTTATAACGCCATGGTGAAAATAATCGGATATGACCCCAAGTTAATATGTTTGCACCTACTTGACTGCCACCTTCTAATAAGATAAAATTCTGCCCCCGGCTAACTAAATGAGCTGCAGCAGCCAAACCAACAGGACCGGCACCAATAATAGCTACTGGTAGATGATCTTTTACGTTGTTACTTACTGACTTAGAGTTAAGGGATCTTTCTTGGGGAGCACAACATCCTTGTACATTTATTAATAGATTATTTGAATTTGTCATTTTCTTTTTCCTCTTTTCTTATTGTTATTTTTTATTTATGAGTTTCTAAATGATCTATAAGTTTTCTAACAACATAACTTGCATCAGAACCGACTCCTCTTAATGTTGCTGATGCAAATGATCGTTGCCCCTCTATTCCTACATAATAAAGTCCTGGAGTAGAGCTACTTACACCCCCTGCATGCATTGGGTTTCCATCTGCGTCAAGAGCATCCACTTCCAATAAATACGGAAAATTACTTCGGTATCCAGTTGCAAATATGACCGCATCCACCGGTTCTTTTGTTCCATCTGCCCAGACCACTCCTTCTGAATAAAAAGAAGTAAACATTTGCTTTTGATCCGGTTTTCCTTTATCTAATGGTTCTTTAAAATTTCCTGAATCAATAACTGAATCTGAAGTAGGTACCGTTTTGCCGAACTTCCAAAATGGAAATGTATCAAAACCAATAATTCTAAGCCAAAAATGCAAGTCTTTACCAAATAACTTTTGATTAACTATTTTGACCGAATGACGTACTGCTAACGTAGTATTACTTACATCTGCCAATTCAATTGCAATTTGTACTGCAGAATTTCTACTACCCACCACTACAACCCTTAGATTAGTAAAAGCTTCTGGTGTTAGGTAATCTGCTGAATGTATGGTTCTTCCTACAAATAACTCCTGTCCCTTTATAGAAGGAGTAAATGGATTATTGAATGATCCTGTCGCATTTATGATTGTTTTAGATTTATACTTACTACCTGATACGGTTTGTATCGTAAATAAATGGTTTTCTTGTATTACAGATATTACCTTCGAATTCTTTACTATGGGTAAATTAAAATATTTTTGATAATCTTCAAGATAGCTAATAACTTCTGACTTTGTCAGGTAACGTTCAGGATCTCCTGGAATTTTCATCCCTGGTAAAGATGAAAATCGTGCTGGCGAAAACAATTTGAGACTGTCATAATACTTTGGCCATGAGCCAGCAGCCCTTTCTTCTGATTCTAAAATCAAAAATTGTAATTTACTTTTTTGTAAATGATATCCCGCAGCAAGACCGGCCTGACCTCCACCAATTACAATCGCATCCCAAATATTATACATTTGATCCTCCTGAAAATTATTTGCAAATTACAAGTATTCATTTTGAGGTTTTCACCTCAATGGAATGGTGCAACAATTACTTGTTTTTGCCATTGCCTCATTTAATAACTTAATGGACCGAATGACAGTCTCTTTCTCAAACTCATTCATTTGGGAAAAAACATCATTCAAGTAAGTGTTCATTTGCTGATCAATAGTTGTCGCGACAAATTTCCCTTCAGTAGTAAGTGAAAGGATATAGACTCTTTTATCTTCCGGGAGCGGAGTCTTTTTAACCAAATTCATTTTTACTAATGATTGGACTTGACGACTGAATGTAGTAATATCAGTTCCTAATGCATCTGCAACTTGCTGCATGGACGGATTATGCTGATTATCAATTTCATAAAGAATATGGCTATGGATGATTGAAATATCAAAGCCACCTACAGTACAACAATTTTTATCTAATAATCCAAAGCGTCGTGTCATTATCTGAAACATTTCACGGAGATTTTCCATTACTTTTCACCTCTTTTGTATTAAAACATCAATGAGTTGTAATAAACTAATTCTATTAGTAAGAATAACACGAGCAAATTCAGGTAAATTACCCCATTTTCACTCGTGTCAGGGTAAGCTAATTACTAATTATCTAAATTTAATTACTTAACTGCTGTTATTATTGCAGAAACAATATACTTTTCCACATTATGTTCTGGTGCCCATTCTTTAATGAGTTCTTTTGATTCGTCTTTTGGAGTAATAGATATATTCTTAAATCCAGCAAGTTTCATTACATCAGCAAGATTATCAATGGTAGATGCTCCTGAAATGCATCCTGAATACATTTGAATATCAGCTTGTAGTTCTTCTGGTAACTCAGTAGTCATAATTACATCAGAAATTGCCAAACGTCCACCATCTTTTAAAACACGATAAGCTTCATTAAACACTCTTTGTTTGTTGGGCGATAAGTTTATAACGCAGTTTGAAATAATAACATCTACTGAGGAGTCAGCAACTGGTAAGTTTTCAATTTCACCTAAACGAAAATCCACATTGCTAAAT
This sequence comes from Cytobacillus praedii, assembly GCF_001439605.1. Lineage (GTDB taxonomy): Bacteria > Bacillota > Bacilli > Bacillales > Cytobacillaceae > Cytobacillus > Cytobacillus praedii. Next base: position 150,968 of record NZ_LMBX01000006.1, on the reverse strand, counting down.
TGATTTTTCTCAGCATTGTTTCTAGCCTTGGTAATCATTTCTGGTGTCATATCGACACCAATAACCTTGCCTTTATCCCCTACTTTTGGTGACGCCAAGAAGCAGTCAAACCCTCCACCACTACCAAGGTCAAGAACCGTTTCTCCTTCTTTTAACTCTGCAATTGCTTGAGGGTTTCCACAACCTAACCCCATGTTAGCTCCGTTTGGAATATTTCTTAATTCTTTTGTCGTGTATCCCATTTTTTTAGAAATTTCCTCAATAGAAATGTTTTGATTTTCTGCTGGTGTGCAGCAACTCGGTGCACAACAATTATCATTACTAACTACTCTTAATGCAATCTCTTTATAATTTTGACGAACATTATTACGAATTTTATCGTTTTGCACTTCACTCATAATAAACCCACCTTTATATATTTTTTATATTTCACTGTTATATAAGAAATGAACTTTACTATTTATAAATAATAATTGTAAATTGCAACTATCGGTTAAAATATTAACTTTTCCATGGCCATTACATCTACATATTTCCCATCAAGTATTCCTTGGTTTTCAAATATACCAACTTCACGATACCCTTTTTTATGATACAAACTTTGCCCCAACTGGTTAAATGGAAATGTGAAGAGCACTATTTTATGAAAATCATTTTCTTTAGCACATTCCTCAATTGCTGTAAGTAGTAATTTTCCAATGCCTTTTCCCCTGAACTCTCTAGAAACATAGACAGACAAATCCGCCACTCCTGCATAGGCACACCTATTATTATATTGGTTTAGCGATGACCAGCCGATAATATTCCCCTCTTGCTCAGCTACAAGTACTTTGAAGCGACCTTTATGGTTGTCAAACCATTCTTGCATGTATGATAAATCTTTTGTTTCCATTTCTAAAGTTGCTATTCTGTCTTCAATACCCTCGTTATAAATGCTTAGTATAGAAACTATATCCTTAGCAAGTGCCTCTCTGATTATTGTCATCGAATTCCCCCAACTAATACCAATTTCTATTGCTTACTAAAAATATACACTTATAATTTGCAACTTGCAAGTATTAACTTTAGTTTATTCAATAAAATTTAAAATGTGAGGAATAAATCTTGTATTTATTTAGCTGTTTTGCTTTTGACTATTTTAAAAAAAAGAACCTGATTAGTAAGAAAAGTTTTATTTGTCGTTAAGGTTTTTGAATTAAAATAATAAAAATCCTGTAAATTTCATTTATCATATTTTTGCACAAGTTTGTAGGTACTTTTATGTCATTTTACATAAGAGTAGGTACTTTTGTGTCAAAAAAAATGACACAAAAGTGCCTACTCTATTAATGAAAATGCTATAATAACGGAATTTTATTGGTGGGTACTTTTGTGTCAATCGTCAAATAATGACGAGTGACACAATTATACTTATAAAAATTACATAAAGATACTGAAACAATTTAACATATCTTAGAATTAAAAAAATGAACGCAAAAAAAGCTCATAAGTTCAATTGATACTCCTATGAGCTTTAAATAATCGCGCTGGCGAATATATATATAGTTAAACAGAATTCATATTCCGTGTTCATAATAAATCTACTGAGAGATAGATGAAAAGATACTAGTTCTCGCTCGAGAAAAAGTGGATAAAAAATTAATACAATAGTTATTCGTATATTATAGCCTGCTGCTTCCAACTATCGCTACTAAAGTGTAGTCTGATTTACATAAAAGGAACACGAATAATAATTAATGGATATCGAATTTTATTCGTGTTTAGTCGCTAGAAGTGCGAATTGTCCACGAGCCTGACACTTCCCTAAAATCCCTAAACGCGAACAATCAACAAATTTCTTTCTCTCCCACTCCTGGAAACGAAATAGAACAAAGGCAATGTCCGAAATAACTCTCAATTCATTTCTCTGTTGGTTCTGAAAGCTTTAGTTCTATTCCCTTTCTTAATTTAGTTTAAGTGTAATTGTTCACAAACTGATTAATTAAATAGTTACATCTATTTTTTTTCAATCGCCATACGCAAGTTCGAGATAACTCCTATAAGCAATACTAACGAACAAACAATTTTTTCAAAAGGTGTTCCAAACAATTGTTGTATAAATCCAAAAGACCAAAGTACAACAAAAAACCAACATATAACGGTTATTCCTCTTTTGTATTTATATAGATTAATTCTACCAACAATCAACGTAAAAACTACTCCAATAATAGAAATAACGATATTTATAACAGATATTGGTAGCTGTTCAGCGAATGATTCAGACCTTCCACCATTAATCCATGTGAATGGAATACTTTTGCTTATAATAAGTAAGTGGATTAAGATAGTCAAAGAGTAAAAAATAATTCCCATAAATACAGCAGTTTTCATATTTATTTTCCTGAGTTTTTCTAAAATAAAATCACCTCATTTTTCTTCCTGTTTCAATTTTATTAATCCAGTAATATATTATTCCTATATCTCTTACCATCTGACAAGTAACTGAAATTTCCATACTCAAACTGTAAGTCGTACTCTGTTGAAAGTAAGTGATACTCTATAAAATATAAAGGAATGTCTCAATCTTGGAGACATTCCTTTTTCATAATCGCGCTCGATAGTTGAGTAGCATATAAAAATATAATTTATCATAATTGTTTTAATCATTTTCTGCTGTTTCATTTAATTAAAATATGATTACTGTATACTAGTTGCTTAATTTGCAATCTCTAAGTTTATCTTTCAACATATTTCGATCCCATAAGATTACCCCATTGAATGCTGCTAATTCTATAGCACTCCGTGAAATAGTTATTAGTCATAACTAGAGCCTTATCTAAATTTTAATATTTTATCCCTGCAGCAACCTCTTGTATAGCCTTATTAGAAACCGAATTAGAATAGCACTTACCTTGTACTCCCAAACTAGTTCGATTTTTAACTGCAATAACATCAATGCCTTGGTCACCAGTTTGTTTTGTTAATTTAACCGTATATCCCATTTTTCTAAATAAATCTGCTGTAAATAATTCAAATTCATGGCCATTCATAAGATCGACTGTATCAATTGAAACATCATCAGGAATTAGACTTTCTTTTTTATCAAATTTCTTTACAAAAATAGATTTTTCTCAAGATCATTAAATAATTTAAAAATCATCACTCGTTCACCTGACCGAGAGCTTATATCAGTATGGAAACTTTTTACTTTTTCTCCGGTTATAGTTAATACTATTTTTTTAAGATCTTCTATACCTGATTCAACTAATTCCGAACGTGTTTTCTTTATAGTTAACAGTCCTTCTTTTGTTTCACAAACGGTATATTCAGCTGGTGTTAAAATACCTTGTAAATTCACAATTATCATATCCCGTAAAATATCTGTTTTAACAGATACAGACCCACGTCCAAGAAAGTCCTTTTCCCATTGAGTAATTGCCTTACTTATCTCAGATTCATAAGAACCTTTAGACATTTTCATATACTACACATCTCCTATAAAACAAAAATTATTCAATTCCATATTCTTTTTACTTTCTAAAATGATTTTCATCTTTATTAATATAAGTGCCCATTGCAAATACTAAATTTAACTAAACTTCTATAGGTGCATCCTAGAATGACAAATATGATCCTTCAACTCAACAATTAATAGTCTTTAAAAACAAGACCTTCAAAAACACTTCAACTTCACTATTTTTTGCCATCTTCACAAATCACGATAAAATATCTCTTCAAATATGTAATAATCTAATACAACCTGACCAGAGTCTCCTCATCTAGCAGGAGATGATGTTGTAATCCCATCATAACATGGTTATTCTTTTTTTAGATTTCTTCTGGAACGCAAGAAAGATTACGATCCGGCCACTCCCCCCTTACTAGCCATTCCTAGAAAGAGCCTTCCATTCTCATTCCAGCTTTTTTCAGTAGAGATTCTAGCCGCGTAACCTCTCGCTCTATTTTTCAAAAAACCTTAACACGTCTGTATCTTATAAAGTAATTGAATAGAATTTTTTAGTAATTTATAAATATGTTGGGTAACTGTCTCCTGTTTCCATCCATTGTAGATAGTACTGCTTTCCCTCATGTATGGTTGAACAGAAGGCTACTCCCGCTTCCATTCTAAAATGACAAAAGATGATCAGGAAAGGTTTTGCGCTGTTTCAATAGTAGAAACCTCAACAATTGAGGGTTTTCCATCCTTAGTATTAACTATTAAACCTCGAACTTTAATATGTGACGGCATTAATGGATGATGATGAATGATATTAACACATTTCTCGATATTGTCATAATCATTTTCTTTTCCATTTAGCCATTCATTGACCGTGTCACCTGAAAATTCTGGCCTGTTATTTTTAAAAAGATAATCCAATGTTTGTATTTTGTCTTTCATAAAATCAAGTTGAGTAAGTATATTCAATGAGGCGGTTCCCTTATCATGTGTTCCTACAACAAAAATCTCCTCAACATTTTCCTGATAAATCGCAATGATAACAGACCTCATTATATCACCATAGGGATTTGAGATTACAGGACCATAACATTGTATAGTCAGCATATTTTCTGGTTGAATATTAGTTACTTCTTGTAATATAGACTCTAACCCGTTATCCATATCTATTAAAAATAATACTTTTTGATTTTTATCTACATTCATAAGGTACACTCCTTCTTCAATATTTATAATTTGTTGATTAACTAACAGTTTTTAATAACGGTTACCAGTTTTCCCAATGTCCTTCTGGATCAACACTCGCAAGTCGAACCCATCCATTTTGAACCTTTTCTCGAAATGCTAAATCATTATTTAATAGCCGTTCTACATATACGCTAGGTGCTTGGATGACAATCAGTAAACGAAGCGGAGAATGATAAGCCTCGTAATCTGATTGCATGACGGATTGCCAAGGTAGTCCGGCCAACAAGTCACTGGCATTCCCCTGCATAACTCCAAGTCCTGCTGTTATAGTTTGAGTTGCTTTATTTCCACTGCCATAATAATGAGGTGCTACCGTTGAAGCGTAATATTGTAAGTTAATCCATTGGGTCACTGTTCCTGGTCCCGCAATAATATTAGCTAGGAGATCACCATTTTCATCCTTGTTCCAATCATAATTATGAAGGAAGGCTCTACCTTCCAAGTCAATATCCTGAGTTAGTTCACGTTGACCGATAATAAAAGCAGCATTACGGGCTAGTCCCCATTCCGGACGTATCTCACTCCAATCTTTCGCAAATCGGTGTGCCTCAGCATTCGGATTTTTGAGTTTCGATGTGAAATTTGGTAAATGGGCTAGGCGCTCTGCATTTGCATTGTGACTCACCTTAGGCATAATGGCCTCGATACGATCGAAAGCTTCTTGTGCAACTTCGGAAAGTTCAGGAACATAGATCCATTGCAATTCATCCACTGTAGTTTTATGCTCAGCGGCAGCGAAAACGGTATACTCAGGGATTTCAATCCCTCCAGAAGCAAGCTCTTCTCTTACTTCTGGAAGGTTACATAAAGTAGCTAAAACTCTTGCATTGAATCCACCTGCTGCCCCACCGCAGGCACCACAGTCGATAGCAGCGGAGTAAGGGTTGTTTGTACTATGACTGCCATGTCCGCATATTACGACAAATGGTGCGAAATTCTCTGTTAGCCCCATCATTTTTAGTGCCTGGTGGGCATAATCCACTTTTTCTTTTTTAGAAAACCCAACAGGTATCTCCTCATCTAGGTGATGAACATGATTTAGCAAGAGCTTTGTATTAGGTTTACGTAACCAAGTCTCTCGAAGATTACGAATGAAACGATCTGCTCTTCTTGGTACAAAGCTGCGTGCTACCATTTGGAGACTAATCCAAGGTCCACTTAACTCAGGTAAAAGTAAGCTCGCAAGTACATTCTGTTTCATCGTTTTAAATGTGTAGCTTAAGGAATTAACTGTTTGCCTACGATGTTGATATAATTTGAGTTCATTTTTATCAGCAGCCTCTTTGATTATGTGCTGAGGGTTTAGCATAACCGGCAAGGAAGCATGACTGTGATTACTCCCGAGTTCCATAGTTGCAATCGGTAAGCCAAAGAAACCGGCAATTCCAATCGTTTCAAACGGACCTTCTTTTTCAAGCTGACGACGAAAAGGTTCTGATCGAACATCAATGCAGAAGGCTAATTGAGCTAAGACAGATTTTTTATTGTTGGTTTTAGGCTGTTTAGAGATAATCTTCTGACTTAATCGATCTGTGTGTGTTTGTTCCCAAGCTTCTAACCAAAGTTTCCTGCGAAGTTTCTCATCAAATCTGTAGGCAAATGTCAAATATTCGTTTTGTTTAGCGGCTGCCATCTGTGACCATTCTCCGATTGTAAGGTCTCCCCAATGGATCCAAGATGCTAAAAGTTGTGTAATGGAAACTTTTTTTTCAGATCGTCGATTAGTCAATGGTAAGTAGGGCTTTATAAGTGCCCACTCCATGGAAATTCGAACGGCTAAATAATCTGTTAGAAGTGCATGTTCATGGCTCGAATGTCTAGAACGCCAAAGCATCATTCCTGCCCAGCCAGGCAAGGAAAGTAAGTGACCTTCAAGATAGGTCTGTATTTCTGATTCAGGTATTTTTAGTGAAAATAATGCTTCTTTTAAAGCCATATGCGCCTCTTGTGGCAAGCTTTTTAATCTTTCACGCTGCTTTTTGCTTAGTGCTGGATCATATTGAATGAGACTCTTCCATGCACGATAAAAGCCTTCCTCTCGATTTGGCATTGTCCAGCCTGCCTGAGAATCATCAAGATATAATTTACACCACTTGATGACATGATGATCGAGCGTATTGACTAACCTTTCACTATCTTGATTCTCTATAAATGAACTTATAGGCTGCTTAAAAAAACTCTCGGTACGTTCCGTATTCAGTCCACTCAATCCATCAGCCATTTCCTTCAGTTTAAGTGATGATAAAAGGGTAGAAGGTAATGGGTCTAATCTTAGTGCAGCATGACAAAATCGTTCTGCCTCGTCCCTCGGGATCTTAAAGGAGTGTGAATCAAGCCAACGCTGCAGCCCCATTTTCACAAAAACTTCATCAATCTCACCTTTACTTTTTGCCGAAAGGATAACAGAGGCACTGGGGTATATATCAATATCACGCGTATCTTTTAACCAGCATGCAACCTTTTCAAAGGATTGCTTTTCAAGTCCCATCCACGGATTACGTGCCGCAAATGCAGAAATTGGCCAAAGTGGTGCAATTACTTGGCTAGCAGATTCGATTAAGGCATTCATTTCACTTTCTTGAAAATCAGCATTTGTATCATTCTTTTTAAAATTTTCTCTCGTTAATACAGATGTTACGCTCATCGCTGATCCCCTCCTTATGATAAAAATTGTTTAAGGTAGTTTGGATGACTCTCTACTGACTTTGGCTTTGCTTCACCTAATCGTACTAACCAAAGATAGAGTACTGCGAAGGAAGCTGAAGAACGATTACGAGTAGCATACGTACCTATAGCACTGCCAAATAGTAAGAGACATACGACAATGATGATAGCCGACATTGGGGGCTGAACACTCTGTATCACGGTTGTATGCAGCCACTTATAGAAAAGGTGATGAATGATAAAATAAACGAAGGCGGCTCCTCCAAGAATGGATAAGCCAGCAACTCGGCCAATTCTTCCTTCTCCAAAAGCTACCAGCTGTGTCCAAGAAACGGACAATGACCACCCTAAAATTAACGCACTAATCAATTGATATCCCTCAGAAGGTGCCATTAGCCAAAAAGCAGCCCCTACAACCAAGCCTAAAGTCCTGCCAGCCATAATTAAAAAATAGGAAGATCTATCATTAGTGCGAGTAGGTCCTTCGAAGCGACGGACTGCCGAACCAGCCTGTAAAAACAGCGTAGCTTTGAACAAACCATGTAAAATAAGATGAATAATAGCTGCTATATATGCACCTAATGCACACTGAATGAGCATAAACCCCATTTGTCCAATCGTAGAACCTACTAACTGACGCTTATAGTCAACCTGGACTAAACTAATGCCAGTCCCAATCAATACAGAAATGCTCGCAAGAATAAGTAGTACAATCGAAGCGATATCACCATTAAAAAGTGGTGAAAATCGAGCTAGCATAATTCCGCCTGCATTTACTAAACCTGCGTGCATAATCGCAGAAACAGGTGTCGGAGCAACAACAGACTCAATTAACCATCTTTGGAACGGCCATTGGCCTGCTGGAATGATTACTGCTAATATAATCAATAAATTTATCCCTGTTTTTTCCCATGCTCCAAGTTGAGCTAAGTTTTCATTTGTTAGAGCTAATGATAACTGCCATTGACCTGTGACGTGAAATAGCCAAATTACAGCTAACAAAAATGAAAACCAGCTAAATGCAAATAAACGGCCAGAAACCTTAGATGCTTCACTTGCAACTTTCCATCCACTGTTTAATCTTATAACTAAGGTTAAACATGCGAGCGTTACTCCCCATGATAGGATCATCAAGCGGAGATCAGCACTTAACCAAGCAATTGAAGCAGCACTTGTAATGAAAGTAAAAAGCGTAAAATATTTTCGATACGAACGATCTCCCATTAAATAACGTACTGAAAAACGCTGTATGATTAAACCTATTGCAAGAACAAAGAAAACCATTAACAAAGCTAAGGAATCCAAATGCCAAGGACCAACATTGTCATTTACACTAGTAGTAACAAGAGCAAATAAAGAAACCAAAGGGGGTAAAGCCAGAATACAAATATGAATCCGAACAAAACTCAGAGGTACTCGTGGATGTAAAAACAATAGTCCACTTAGCCAAGAAGCAATGAGCATAATAAAAAATAATGTTAACAAGGATGACAGACTCAGCGAAACGAACATTAAAATTTCTCCCTTTTTCAACCAGATTAACGATAAATAAACCTTTAAACTAAGGTGACTTATTAAGATTTTCATATACTTTTTTATTGGTTTACTATTTTTCTCAATAAAAAAACCGACAACTTTCAATAATTCAATGATGATTTTAAATCATTGATTATTGAAAGTTGTCGGCTTCACTTCAACTAACTTCAGCGAAGTTTTTTGAAGAGCTACCTTATAATAGGTTATTAAACTTTATATTTTAACTTCTTTCTATACAAACATTGGTATATTTTTAATTAATTCCTTGATTATAAAATAAATCGATTTATGTTACTCTACCCTTTTATATTTGGATACTTTTTCATTCAGTCAATATTAAATATTATTATATTAAAAGAATGCTAAAGTCCAAATTATTAATAAAGGTGAAAATAAACATCTGCCGATTAAGATAAGTATAAGATATGTTAAATTATAAAAATTGTCAACAAGTAAGCCTCAGAATTGTGCCCTTTTGTTTAAAAACTATAATTGATTTACTGCTTCATTAACTGCCCAGCTTTGATGTTGAATCATGAATACCTTACTGAAAACTGAAGTGATGCGGAGCGATACTTTCTACTTTACTTTCCCGTTGCAAGCGGTGAAGAGCGGCTAAAGGGAACATGATTTCCAAATCAACTTTTACATCGCTATGATCATAAAATAAATGACTGATCACCGTTTCACTTGATGGTGTATCTAAGGGAATCACACGATAGGAACAATCCCCCTTGGAATCGTTCAAGTCAAATGGGAGTTAGCTTTTCAGGATGATGCCTCCCGTGGTAATGAGAGCCACTCGACTTTCCTCAATCGGCCTTTTTAATGGAGTCCAGGGAACATCTCCACTCCTTTCTCTTCCTAATTTCATACTTTTCATGCTGATTCGATCAATTAATTTGGGGGATATCTCTATCAATTTACCCATCCATTTTGATTGAGCAAGCGTGAATGCTATCTTTCTGCCAAAGCCGATCTTGGAAGATGAATGAATATTTGCTATGAAATATGCCTCCTTTTCATTTTCAACCTGTTTATCTTTCACACATAGGGGCGAAATAGGACGGGGATTTGTGACATGGCTTTGTGGATTTATTAAAAAAATAAGAAAAAAAGGGCTGCAGATCCATTCATTGATCTGCAGCTCTTACGACCGTTAGCTCCTTAACGCTCTTCTTACCTTTCTTGCAAAAACTAATGGATCCTCAAGATCTTCGATATTAACGTAAGTCAAATTAGGATCATCAAAAAACCACTCATTGTGTACGGATGAAACTGTTATGCCCTGTTTAAGAATAGAAGCAACAAAATTATCGACTTCGTTTTGCAAGAGTGCTACCCTGCCTAAGCACAATGCTCGTCCAGTCCGATTATTTCTTGATTCAAATGAAAAAGAAGAGGTTACTCTGAAACGTTTTCCTAAAATGATTGCTTTTATTTCATTTCGATTTATGGTTGCTACGCATTTTCCGCCCGCAAAACCTTCTTGCCCGCCGATAATTCTAGCAAACTCTTGACAAATTAATTGATCATTAGACACAGCTATTCATCTCCTCTGTAGTATTTATAGGATATGAATGAATGAATAGATCTGAAACGGACATGCACCTATTTTATCTGAATTTCCGAATATCTTTTAGGAAGATTCTCCGTAATATAGACCTGTATCCATCTATGAAGCGCAAAAATCAGAGAATGAAAAATGAAGTCTGACTACACAGCAGGCATCCAGGCGCCTTAATCCGATAAAAAAAAAGTAACAAAGATTTGTACTTTCACTTTAATTAACATTACTTATTTGATTTCCTCAGCCAACTCCAAAATGATTCCCTCTGGACCACGAACATAGCATAATTTATAACTTTCTTCATATTGCTGTATCTCACTAAAGATTTCCGTCCCCTTGTTTTTCAATTTGGCAACAACAGCTTCAATATTTTCAACAGTGAATGCAATATGTCGGATACCCAGTGTATTTGCAAAGGGCTGCTGACTATCTTTTTCATTTGACGGCGAATAAAATTTGATTAGCTCAATCCATGTCTGACCTTCTGGCGTTCCCAACCCTACACATGCTACTTTAGCGTCATTAAGCCCAACTGCATATCCCATCAGCTCTCCTTCCATTTCCCATTCCCCTTTCACCTCAAATCCAACATCGAGAAAAAACTCTTTTGCTGCAGGGAGATCATTTACGATTACACCCACATGATCTATTCTTCGGATCTTCAAATTGCCTACCTCCTATGTTCCTGTTATTTTGCAGATTGTTTCTTCTGTCTCTTGCCTATTACTGCTGCAGATAGCGACCTTCAGCTTCATTAATTGTCGCTTTGCTACTAAAACTATTGGCTTCGATTAGTTTCTCGCTGTTTTGAGAACGGTTGATGCAACTAGATCATTCAGGGTCGCATTATTGTCAGGAGAGGTATAATCAACGACTGTTTCCTTGCTGCTACAACTCGGTACCTTTTGTTCAGATCCTTCATGATTGTTATTTGTAATACAGCATACAACTGCCATTCCATACACCCCTAATCTATATGACGATGACAAATTGCCCTAATTATCTCTTCTTTAAATTTTCCTTGGAGTGAATCAATGCAATTGATACTAATTGATTGACATGGTCATCTGCAAGAGAATAAAAGACGAGCTTCCCTTCCTTACGATGCTTGGCCAAACCCAAATCACGCAATAACCGTAAATGATGGCTTGCTGTTGCCGTTGATGAACCGATAATATTTGCAACGTCACAAACACATAATTCCTTCTCTATTGTTAAGGCATATGCAATTTTAATTCGGGTAGAATCAGATAAGGCTTTAAATAATGACTCTACTCCGCTCACTTCTTCAACCATCTTTTGGACTCGATTAACCTTTACTTCATCAAAACAAAATGTTTCACACGTGTCTTGTGTGTTCATATTTTGATTCTGCTGATTCATTATTACACCTCATTCAAATGATTGTTTGATTGTTTTTGTTTTCAGTTTATTTCAAGAGCTTTAAATTGTCAAAAATATATTCAAATATCTGTTTGAATAAACATCTGTATTTGGTAAAATTAAACCGAATTAAACCCGGAGGTCAGAAATGATAAAAAAATTATTTGTCTTCACTTTCATTTTCTTTTGGCTTTTTACTAGTAGTACTTTGGCTCACACTGGATTAAAAAGCTCTTCTCCTGCGGATGGTGAAGTTGTGAAGCAAGAAATCCAGAAGATCACACTAACCTTCGATACAAAAGTAGAACAAAATAGCAAATTTACCTTAAACGAATCAAATGGAAATCTAATAACGATAGGCGATATGGAATTAAATAAAAATACCATCGTGGGAAATTTACTTGAACCACTTAAAAACGGGGATTATCAATTAATTTGGAAAATTATCGGAGCAGATGGCCATCCAATTGAAGGAGAGTTTTCTTTCTCTGTAGATCTGCTTTATTCTGAAGCACCTACTGTAGAAAACAGTGAGGCCAAGGAAGAAATTCCAATTCAGTCAAAGGAGAAGAAATTAGATCTAGCTGATGAAATAGAAAATGTACCAAAACAAAAAAAGCTAATTAATACTCTGTTGCCCTTTATTATTGGTGGTTTAATTGTTATTGTCATAGGAAGTTTCATCTGGCTTATAAGGAGGAAAAATTAATTCATGCTGCTTGTCGGAATCATTAGCGAGACACTGTTATATCTTTGTTTTTCCATCCTTCTAGGAAGCTTTCTATTATATATTATTCCAGCTCATAGTCGACCAGAAATGAATGTGCCAAAAGGTGTATTAATGGCGGCAACTGGTGGAATAGCTTTTTTATCATTTGTCCCTGTTTTACTTTTGATTTTACACTTATATGAGGACATAGGGTTTTTTCAAACCTTGCAATCGGTTTTATTCACCTTTGAAGTAGGAAAGGCATGGATCTTTATCTATCTTCTTGCTAATCTTTTATTTATTTTCATTGTTTGGTTTGATTATAAAAAGAAAGCTTTATATGCATATATAGGAGCTTTTAGCAGCTTTGTTTTAATCTTAGCTATAGGTTGGTCTAGCCATGCCAGCTCATTAGAACCGTTAGAAGGATTTCTTGCACATTCGGCTCATTTCACTGCTGTTTGTGTCTGGGTAGGAATTTTATTTGTGGTTAGTTGGTTTTCAAAAAACTATTCGAATTGGATAAAATTTTTAAAATGGTTTACTCCAGTTGCTCTTGTTTGCCTATTCTTTACGATTTTTTCAGGACTCATTCTTATGACATTTGTAGTGGACTTTAATGAATATACAGATTCTTGGATGCTATCGTATGGACAGGCTTTATTAGTTAAGCATTTGCTGATTATCCCATTAATATTGTTTGCTGTCATCAATGGCTGGCTTATTAGAAAGAAATTAACAAAAAACATTCACTTTAATCCTAAACCTTGGACAAAAGCAGAGAGTATCATGGTTCTTACTATTTTTTCAGTAACAGCAGCACTGGGGCAAGCTGCACCTCCTCATGATATTGAGACTACTCTAAACAGCGTTGGAGCATCTAAATTATTCACTTCCATGTATCAAGGGAACTTCCAGCCGCAAATGACAGTTCAATTCGAATTAAATTTAGCGAGTATGTCTCTTATTGTATTAGCCATCTTGTTTTTAGTATTAACCATTTTTTCCTTTATTAAGAAAGCTCCTGCAGCTATGTCATTTGTTATGGGAGTACTATTCGTGTTCTCAGGTTATTTATCTTTAATGTTAAGTATTCAATAACTTTAAAAGCCGGCTTCTGGCCTGATTTTAAAATAAAAAAATAGTCGCATAAATAGTGAAAATTAAGGGAGAAGATTAAAATGACCAAAAAAGGTAATTCTTCATTTAAATTTGTAGTGATAGTCACTCTGCTTATTTTTGTAGCCTTGGCTGCATTTGTCATGTTAAAGAATAAAAATACAGAAACCAATAATGATATTAGCTATGAAAAACAGCCATCCATTGAAGGACAGCCAACATTGGGAGAACCCGATGCTCCTGTGACAGTTGTTGAATTTGGGGATTTTAAATGCCCAGCTTGTAAAGCTTGGAGTGAGCAGTATTTTCCACAGTTATTGAAAGAATATGTTGAAAAAGGTGACGTTAAATTTTCGTATATAAACGTACTATTTCACGGTGAAGAGTCAAAATTAGGTGCTTTAGCTGCAGAAGCGATCTATAAACAAAGTCCAGAAAGTTACTGGGTCTTTAATAAGGAACTTTTTAATGCACAGCCCAATGCAGATCACGATTCTTTATGGATTACAATGGATAAAATTAATGAAATTGCGGGTTCTATTCCTGGCATTAACCTAGAACAATTACAGAAAGATATGCAGGACCAATCAGTGGTTGACGAAGTGAATAAAGATTCAAAGCTAGTGGATGAATTTAAGGTTCAGTTAACGCCAAGTATAATGGTAAATGGTACGATGCTTGAAGATCCGTTTGATTACGGAAAAATCAAGGAATTAATTGACGAAGCATTAAAAGGTAAAGACAAATGATAAATAAAAATCAAATTTATTTATATGTGTCTTGGTTAGCTTCTATTATTGCGACTCTTGGAAGTCTTTATTTTAGTGAAATCAGAGGTTTTATTCCATGTGAATTCTGCTGGTACCAACGAATACTTATGTACCCGCTAGTACTAATACTTGGAATTGGAACATTCCAAAATGACTTTTCAGTGAAAAAGTTTGTATTACCAATGGCACTTATCGGCTGGTGTATTTCCTTTTATCATTATCTCCTTCAAAAGGTACCTGGTTTAGCTGAAATAAAGCCATGCGCTAATGGTGTTCCTTGTAGTGCCCAGTATATAAATTGGTTTGGCTTTATTACCATCCCCTTTTTAGCACTAACGGCATTCACCATAATAATCATTCTGATGTTCTTATTAAAAAAGCCATCTGAAAAGTAAGTGTAAATAAATTTTTCTTGATTACGTATACTGTACAAGCCCTACAATGACTACTAATTGAACAAAAAAAACGGCAGTTATCAGACCACTGCCGTTTTTTTGTTTATATTTTTAATTAAGAATAATTGAGCATTACTCTGCGACTTCAAATTCAACCTTGGGCATAGTATGCATGTCTCTAGCTGTAACATGAGCAATTACAAAGTATTTACCTGTTTCTTTAAAGGTTTCTTTAATGTAATAGTTCCCATCCTTATTAATTTCGGCTTCTATTTTCTTGTGTTCCTCATCCGATTGCCCTTCTCTCCAAATTTCAAACTCTACTTTGTCCGCATCACTTACTTGTTCCTTCCCCTGTGTAACATTTGCCTGTAACTCTACTTCTTTATTGATCATAATTACTGATGGTAATTCAACTTTTACCTCAATTAATTCAGGAAGTTTGCTCTCTTTACTGCAACCCGAAATGAAAGTAAAAACAAGTATTGCAAATAGTAAATACCCCTTTTTGGTCACTTTTTTATCTCCTTTTTATTACTCTTCAAGTTCAGAAGTAATTTCAAAAAATACTTTGGCACTTAAAACTAATTCTCTCCATGCAATAGTATACGGTAAATAAGTTGTAAGCACTTAATAAAACTAAATGGATAAATTACAATATTGTGACTTTTTTATTTGGAATTTAATTTAAATAGACAACTATTTTTAAAATAATATTCAAATATACGTTTGAATGATATCTTTTATTCGTTTATAATTGGATATAACATTCAAACGAACGTTTGATTGAATTGGGTAAGATATTTTAATCATATGGGGTGTTTTAAATGCTAGATGTCGCAATTATAGGTGCTGGTCAAGCTGGTTTAGCAATGGGATATTGGTTATCCAAATCTCAAACTCCGAAAAAGTTTCTTATCATTGATAAGGTTTCAAGGGTCGGTGAAGTCTGGAGAAAGCGATATGATTCATTAGTTTTATTTACTCCAAGAGCGTACAGTTCCTTACCGGAGTTAACATTAGTTGGTAATGTGCACGAATTTCCTGCCAAAGATGAAATTGCAGATTACCTTGAAAATTATGCAATACATTTTAACTTGCCTCTTCAACTTGAAACAGAAGTACAGAAGGTAGAGGAAGAAAAAGATGTTTTTAGCATTTATACAAATAATGGCACTTTTCTATCAAAACAAGTGGTTGTAGCTTCTGGACCTTTTCATACGCCTTTTATCCCTGCCATTAATAAAAATTTAAATCCAGATATATCATCTATCCACTCTTCAGAATATAAAAATTCAAGTCAGCTACAAACCGGTAATGTTCTTATTGTTGGGGGTGGCAACTCTGGGGCACAAATTACTGCAGAACTTTCAGATTCTCGAGAAGTTCATCTTTCAGTTGGTCAAAAAATCAGATACTTCCCTCTTACAATTTTTAAGAAGAGTTCATTCTGGTGGTTTGACAAAATCGGGATTTTAAAAGCAACGAATGATTCATGGGTTGGAGAAAAAGTTCGAGAAACAGGAGATCCGATTTTCGGTTTTGACCTAAAAAAATTAGTCGAAGAAGGAAAGGTCCATTTACATCCTAGAACTTTATCTATTAACAGCAAGTCAGTTAAATTTGCAGATAACAAAGAACTTGATGTTCAAAATATCATATGGGCTACTGGTTTTAAGGCTGATTATCGTTGGATTCACATCGAAGGAATAATGAATGAAGCTGGTATGCCTATACATAACCGTGGGATTACGAATAAAAAGGGATTTTATTTTTTAGGGCTGCCTTGGTTACATAAAAGAGGTTCTTCTCTTCTCTTAGGAGTTGGTGAAGATGCCGAGTTCATAGCCCAGATTATTGAAAGTGAAAATAAAATGTAAAATAAAGATTTTTAATGTATTTTACAGGAACCAAATATAAAGTTATAACAACATCACTAGATCCTTTTATCTTTATTCCAAAAAATTAATTCTACATAAAAAAAGACCAGATTCACACTTTTACATGTGAATCTGGTTATAAATATTGGAAGACTAAAAACAGTTGCAGCTTGTGTTTTAAAAAAGCTCTATAGAATAAGTGTTCATGTTACAAGCTGCTTTCTAAACTAAAAACGATATCTTGCTAACATTTCTCCCCATGGAGCCACCCCTACTTCTTGAAAACCTACACTTGCATATAGTCTTCTCCCCTGTTCATTTTCAGGTTGGTAGCCAAGCCATATGACTTCCGTGCAATCATCTCTCCTCCCAATGTCATCAATAATTAGCTTCATTGCGTTCTTTCCATATCCATATCCTTGAAAATGCTCGTCAATCATAAATCTATATATCCAGTAGTTTTGATCGTCTGAATCGATCCCATACATGGCGAAACCTATTAGCTTTTCTTCACAATAAATGGATCTTATCTTTAGCTGTGGAGAAAATTTACTTTCTGCAATTGAATATAAATTTGAAGCGATAAAACCTTGCTGCTCCTGCTTTACCTTCAGGTTAATACACTCTTCCCAATTATTTTGGTCAATCAATCTTAGACTAATCAAATTTAAAATTCCCCTATTCTTTGTAAAAAACTTTATAATATAAAATTATCCTACTTATTTATACCATTTCTTCTCGCATAACCCCTGTTAGTAAATGAACACAATTAATATACCAGGCATTAGGAAGCTTAATAATAAACTTCATGTTCACATTATTTTTCATTCCTAATCCCAATATTATTTATTAAAACCTTCCCCTGCTTCGTTAAATTAAATTGAAAATGTATTTTTGCTAATTTCAAAGAATCAAACTGAGGATTCACGTCCTTAAAATCATTTAATAAAAATGCGTAATGCTGAAATACCGGCTCTGTAATATTGCCTATATTAGAAAAAGGTCTTTTCAGCAATCTCCCCTTTACTGCTGGTGGTAATTTGGAAATATGATGAAGAGGCAGACTTGCTTTTTCACCGTCGCTATCTTCTATAGTGATTGTAAAATCAATTAGCTTTTCATTTTTCACAGCCTTTTCATCATTTGCAAGAGAAAATACTATAGAATCATTTTTCTGTAACTCAATCCCTTTATCAGGCAGTGTTACTGTGTAAGATGCTGGAGGGGAGTCATTTGATTCCCAGCCTAAATGCACTGCACTGTAATCAGCCTCTTTTAATTTCATTTTGACTTTTTCTTCTTTCCATTCCATTAAATTTTCACCTGATAGTTTGCCGCCCGGGACAGTGGTTGTGTTTAGATCAATATCTTCGTTATACGCAGCGATTAAAGATGTTTGCGAATCGTAATAATTATTGATATACAGTGTGTCAGGAAGCCACTCTTTAGCATAACCTAAATCTTTAAATACTTCTTTGTATTGTTTCTCTTCTTTCAACGTACTATCTAGAAAAGCCGATATCAATACTTTAGCGATGGTTTCTTGCTGATCGTGCGGCATAATTTGTTTTAGATTAAAGAGTTGGTTAGCTGTTCCAGCTCCATCGCGTCGTCCCCATTCTTCATTAAATTGTCCATGATTAGCTCCATAAATATAGACGGAAGCATTCATATAATCTTCCTGATTCGTGTAGGAAATCCGGTTTTGCTGATTCGTGCTGTCAAAGCTGTTTACATCCATATCATGCGCCCCTTGCAGTGCCAAATAATTTACGTTTTTTAACGGAATGGCTTTTCCTGCAGGTAAATATAGACCATCTATTCCAGCAATAGAAATGAGTGTGCGGATAGAGAAGTTAAAATCAAATTGAATATTTCCGTTATTAGGCGGGTGTTGCATTTCGTTAAAAGCAGCTGCAATCGCAATAGCTTCTCCACCCCTGGAATGCCCGATCAATGCAATTTGTTCCATATCCACCTTTTGATAAAAAAGATTATTTTTAGTACTGTTCCATTCTTTCCACGTCTGTAAATGTTCCAGTAATAATAAACCTCTCGCTGGACTCTCATTCACAAGTGGGCTGACCAAAAACAAATCATTGTAAGGGGAAGCGTTTAGAAAATTCTCATCTATAGATACGACTATATAGCCTCTGCTCGCAAGAAGGTTCCCTAAATATTCGTAACCTGTATCAGAGTAATCAGTCATTAAATGGTTTCCATGAACAATCATAACTAAAGGAAAGTCTCCTTTTCCCTCTGGGTACCATACATGCCCATTTAATGGCATTCTATCAGGTCCAAAACCAAGTGTTCTCGTGCGAATAGAAGACCACTTTTCTACATAATCGCTAGCATCTACTGTTTTAGTTAATAGAGAATTTTTTTGGCTAAATTCTTCCCGATAAGTATTTGGACTCCTATAAGTGAGCTTCTTAACTGGATAGCTGCCTGGTTTCGCTGGATTATTAAGCAAGGCCTTGTCATACCGATTCGATGTTTTCAGCTGCTTTAATACAATTTCTGGAGGGGTCGCTTCCCCAGGGTGAATCAGCCAAACACTCCATACGCCTATCCCGATAGTCAACATAAATAAACAAGTGAGGACGCTAACTTTTTTAATTTGTTTTGCATTTTTATAACTGCCTTTTAACCATTTAAATAGTAGTGAACCCCATATAGATACGGCAACTGCTACTATTAGAATAAATGGGATAGCTACATTTAAAGGGCCGAAAAAGCAGAACAAGAGAAATATAAGTGAACATAACAATACCCATATATAACGGCTAGGAATTTTTTTGACTCCATGTAATAAGAGAGTGATAACTCCACTTAAGAGTGCTATGAAAATAATAAATATAACCATTCCAATAGTGAAGTCTAATAAACTGCGCTGATCTAATAAAAACTTACCTTGAATAAAAATTAATAGAATTGCCAAGGTACTTATAGAAATAGCTGCACCTTTCCAGCCAAATGACAATGGCTCTGTACGCTTTCGTTTGACATATAACTTTCTAACAAGATACGTGAGTTTCTTTTTTAACACTTCCAATATTTCATCCCCCTACCTACAACCTATTTAAAAATCACACTACTGTAGGTTAAAGGATGACTCTTTCTACATGCTTTCATCTGTCTTTCATAAATCTTACATTTACTCATGGATATTTAGATAAAAAAAATTAGTTGAATGCTAGAGCATTCCTTGGAAAGAATAGGTTGAAATTTGTCCCGCCATTCGATGTCAGCGTAATAGTTCCACCATGTTTTTCGATAACTTGTTTGGCAATTGCAAGTCCTAACCCTGTACCACCATCGCTCTTGCGCGACTGATCCCCGCGAACAAAAGCATCAAATATGTTATCTTTAATTGCTGGTGGAATGCCCACCCCATCATCTTGAATATAAATTTCAATGCCTTCTATCGTTGTCGAAAGCTTCAATTGCACGGTTGTACCTGGTGGATTATATTTTAATGCATTTGAGAGAATGTTAGATATAGCTCTGTATAACCATGTATAGTTAAATGGAAATTTGATTTCGCCTTTAGGGATATCAAATTGAAAGATAAAATTTTTTTCTGCAAATACTTCGTAATATTCTGCAGCGATTTCTCTTGTAAATTCAGCTATATCAGCTATTTGAAAGTTAAAAGGATACTGAGGGCTATCCAGTTTAGATAAAGCAAAAATGTCGTCAATGAGTATTGATAGAAGCTCCGCTTTATCAGAGATTAAACGTAAAACTCGCTGCCGTCGGTCGTCTTCATTAATTAGCCCCAATTCCATCGCTTCGACATACCCTCTAATTGTGGTGATCGGTGTCTTTAGATCATGTGAGAGGTCCACAAGCATACGTTGCTTGTTTTCCTCTAGGTGCTGCTTTTCCTTTTTTATTCGTTCTAGTTTTTCTGCCATCGTATTAAAATCGTCTTGGATTTGGGCAAGTTCATAACTTGCTTTAAATTTTAGCCGTTTATTGTATTGACCACTAGCAATATCTAGGATGCCATCTGCAATGGAACGAAGTGGCGTGGTAAGCCTGGATGCCGTCCATTTTCCAAAAATATATACAGCAATCATCAATAAAGAGAGAAAGAGAAGAAGAGTCTGCAAGAGCATTTTGTAAAAGTCCTGTTCGTGGTTTTGATTATCCTGCCCTTCCATTGAATTAACCGTTTCAGTTAGAACTGTATCGTTTGCATGGGTTATGCCCGCAAAATAATTAAGAATCTGCTCATTTAATAAAAACAATGAAAAGGCAGCAATAAGTGCAATGATAATAAAGAAATAACTATATGTAATAATCAACATCCGCTGAAGTCGGTTCTTTGATTTCATGGAATCAGCTCATCTTTCTTGGCAAACCGATAACCAAGTCCGCGAATGGTTTTTATATATACCGGTTTCCTTGGACATTTTTCAATTTTTTCACGAATTCTGCTGATTTGAACCATAATTGCATTGTCATCTGCAATATAATACTCATCCCATGCACGTTCAAAAATTTGTTTTTTTGTAAAGACGCGTCCGGGTTCACTCATCAATAGTTTTAACAGTTCATATTCTCGAGCACTGAGTGAAATTGGTTTGTCTTTGATATATAATACACATTCGCTTTGTGACAAAATTAAATGCCCTAACTTCAGGTGAGAGGGCTGTTGAGCAGAGAATGAGTCATTAAATTCATAAAACCTCCGCAACTGGGCTTGAACTCTAGCCATAACTTCTAAAGGACTAAATGGTTTAGAAATATAATCATCTGCTCCTAATTTCAATCCTGTTATTTTATCGAAGTCTTGGCTTTTGGCTGATAGTAAAATAACAGGGATTTTATATTCTTCACGGATCATTTGCAGCAATTGGTACCCATTGATGATTGGCATCATTATATCAATAATAGCAAGGTCAATCGCGTGATTTTTCAACAGATCGAAAGCTGTTTTGCCATCTAACGCTTCTAATGTAATATATCCTTCCGCTTTTAAGTAAAGTTTTAACAAGTCTACAATATCAGGATCATCATCAACGATCATTATCGTTTTGACCATAGTCTATCCTCCTTTACATTTCATTTATTGGATTCTATTTCTCAATCTTCCATTCCTTTTAGATGTGTGAATTGTAAGGTAAATGAAAGATTAGTAGATATCTGAACCGAACATTTTTTAAAATTAACGTAAATTGAATTTCAATACAATATCAACCCGCTACGCCATAAAATTGACAGTATAATTAAGGGAGGACTCCCTTCTATACCAGTTTTAGTCATACAAGCGTTCTAGCAATCCTATCTCATAGCCCTTTGCTACAGCTCCAACCCTTGTCTTCACATCAAGCTTTCGGTTAATAGCAGCCATATGATATTCTACCGTGCGCTGGCTCATCGCTAACTCCCTGGCAATTTCCTTATTTGTCTTCTCCAGTGCAATTTGCTTTAGTACTTTCTTCTCTGTCGGTGTCAATTGATCTGCTCTCTGTAATATAGTCATTTTCTCCGGTATAAGCCGAAGCCCTAGCATACTCTGCCGGATGGCGTTTATAATTTGTGGATAGGTCGCCTGTTTAGATAAATAAGCGTGAATGCCTATCTCATACGCTTTATGCACATACTCATCGTAGACATAACCTGACAGTACGATTAACCTGATTGCCATATCGAAAGTCTTCTTTATTTCTACCGCCAAGTCGAATCCTGTCATACCTGGCATTGAAATATCAATAATGGCGACGTCCGGTTTCAATGCACCTATACGTTTTAGCATCACGGACGGGTCATTGAAGGTCCCTACGACCAGCATATCCTTCTCACGCTCCAGGCGATTCTTCAATCCCTCCAGGACAAGCGGGTGATCATCTAGTAGTATCACCTTGATTGGTTGCTCCATATTTTTCTTCACCTCCCTGTTTCGGCAGCCTAATGCGGACAATCGTTCCGCGTTCAGCTCCTGAGTCAATCTCGATGTTGCCTCCAAATTGGGCGATTTGACTGCTGATCGTGACAAGCCCGAATCCTTGAGAATCAGACCGAATCCCGCTCACATTTGCTGGATCGAATCCGATGCCGTCATCGCTAATTTGTCCGCAGAACGCACCATCTATTTCCCATAACCGAATCTCTAGCTTTTGTGCCCTGGCATGCTTGACTGTATTATTAGCAAGTTCACGCACTATGCGGAATAGCGTCATCTTGTATAACGAAGGCAACGTAGTCGGCAGTTTGTTTTCCAATTTGATAGCTGGGCCGCCATTCTCCTTAACTGTACGAACGAGCCAGAGAAGTGCTGCATCTAAGCCTGCCTGATCAATGATATGCGGGTATAAATGATCACACAGCATTCGGATATCACGTTGCGTATCATACAAACATTTCAACCAGACGGCAGTCAGCTGCTTGTCACTTTGTTCGGTATCGTGTAATTCTTCTAAATCCCGTGCAAGAAAGATTAGGTTTTGCAAAACATGATCATGCAAATAATAAGACATTCGAACCCGCTCTGCCTGCTGTGCCTCAAGTATTTTGAATTCCGTGGTTTCCTTTGGTAACTCACTTTTCGCATTTCGTAGATCATCGAGTAGGGCAGCACCCATTAGTAGACGGACGGTTTCTAGCCTGACTTTGTCGATTAAGCTAAGCTCTTCTGATGTAAAGGATGTATGATTCTTTTTTGAACCAAGGCCCAAATAGCCAATGACCATTCCGTCGGGCTGCACAAGATCCATGACTTGTGCAAAAACACTCAAGTCGGATTGACGGAAATGGCTTAACGTCCGCATCTCGACAAAAGGCCCTGTTCCATAGAAAATAGGTTCACTTCCCCGCTTCCAAACGAAGCAAAGTCCCTCGATGTCTGTCACGCTGTGGACAAGCTCTGTAGGCATTCGTAATAGATCACGGCTATTGCGATGCTCAGCGAACCTTATCGACATTTCCAAGCGCTGTCGATCCAGACGATTTACCCGTTTCTCCCGCTGCCGTTTAAAGTTATCAAGCCCGATTCGATGCAGCCATGTCAGGCCAACGAACACGCCACACAATGTTAGTGTTACTAAAGATGCACTAGAGCGGATGAGTGCCGCAATCAGGATTATTGCAAGCCCAACATACAACCCATGAATAACTAAACTGGGAAGATAGAAGCGGATGTCGAGCAGCTTTTGTCTAGCCCAAAGCCAAAGTATGGAAGCAGGAAGGATAACGAGACCCGCCAATGTCATATCTGGCAGCGCTATGTATTCCCCCCATAGCAGGTCGGGGAGTGCATACAGAAACAGGTAGGGCATCAGTCCAAATGTTAACGCGGTAACAAATGTCAGCAACCGGTTTTTTTCAGCTCGATCCAAGCCGCGCCAATATACGAAAGCAATTACTAATATGGCAAGTAATGTACCAATCAGAGCTGCATTAAGAGCACTTCTGGTCCACCCAGGGATTTCCCCAAGCGAGAAAACCAGTAACGCGTATACGGCGAATAAGGCAGCCAATCCTCTGTAGGAAGCCATCACTAAACCAATCCACCCTGGGACCGTACGAAATACAAAGGCAACGAAGAAGGCAAACAGCAGGTAAGGCAGCCAACTTGCAACGACAGGCAACATTAGTCCAGTAAGCACCATCTCTGTCGAATAGACCGATAGCAGCGTCGCCGCCATGAATATGTTCAGTGCATAAAAACGGCGTACCATATATGACTCAGGCTTGTTCCGATAAGCAGCCAGTCCGATAACCATTAGTGACAGTTCCGCGCAGGCTGCAAACAAACTCTTATACAAATCTGGCATTCCTGCGTCGATTCTTAATTCGAAGCGACTCAGACCCTCACGCTCAAATTCAAGTGCCCCCAATCGCTTCAAATAAGCACGATCACCGAGCTTCATCACTTCTGGATTTTGTCCGTCAACTGACAGAAGTCTGTCACCGATTTGGACGTTCTCTCTCGCTTTACCGTCCGTATCGATGGAAGCAACGACCCAGGTGCCCCCATCTTCGCGGAACATTAAACCAGTATATGGGTTTTTTAATGTGATGGCATGAATATAAACCGCAACAAGCAGGAATAATAAGGCTGAGCCGTATACTGCCATATTATATTTGCGTGCAATTTCCGGCAAATTGCATCACCTCTCTTCGAATCTATTACTTTAAAAAATCAACAAGTCGTTCATAAAAGCCAAGGTACATAACAAACGAGGGCTTATCGCACACCAACCAAATACATATTAATCATTCCCCATATAAAATTGACGAACAGATGCAGCAAGATTGCTCCATAAATATTTTTCCGCAGCTTGACTAAGATTTCTTCCGGGATAATTACAGCTATCGGAACGTACGCCCAGTTGATTGGTGCTTGCCACATATGATAAAACTGAAAAATAATCGCAATCCATAGCCAGTCAAGTTTGAGGCGTCCAACCTTACGCAGTAGATAGCCGCGAAAGTAAATTTCCTCGCCAATAAAGTTTCCAATTAGGCCAATTAGTAACAGCAGCAAGGGAAAGTTCGGGTCGTAATACCCTTGATAAAAAACATGCCATTCCCCCATATGGAAAGACGGGAATCCATTCAACCATTCAAAGAACGGAGGATAGACGTATTTTACATAAGGCAACGCTAATAACGTGAATAGAATGGTCAAAATCGGAAAGATGAGCAAAAGTCCTTTCAAATCAAGTCTGGCAAAACCTAAGTATACGAGCGATTCCTTGAATGAAAGTCCGTCCTTAAAACGAAGCATCAGGAAAGGAATAAGCATATGCCAGCCAGCGCTCATGAGGACGAGAACATATAACTGCACATAGTGAGCTGATAAGCCGGTCCATGCCATCATCACTTCTCGAAGCGGATAGATGAACAAATATGCAATCAGGCCGGGTAACAAGCCAAGAAACAAATAGAAGGAGATTTCTTTCTTTGTTTTGGCTTCAAATTTACGCACAAAATCGACATAGGTCGGATCGGACAAATTGAAAAAATTAACAAATTTATAATAGACCTTGGACATGACAACATCCCTCCATACATTCTCAAAATGAGTGTTAAGCACTTAGTACACTCTTTGATCATAGTGGAATTCGCTGTCATCAGAATCCGTATTGGCCGTCAACTTTCTGTTTTCCAACGCATTATTTTTGCGTGTTCACGCAAAGAGCGGTAACGCTCTATTTGTTGTGATACTCAAACTTCTCTTTCTATACAAAAGTTCAATAAATTCCTACCGAAATATATTCGTCCTTGTTGAACTAACGCACTAGTTCGTTCAAGAAAAAAGGATGAAGTATACTTCATCCACTCGTTGAGATTTTTGCTCACTTTTATTTCATTTAATCACTCTTTTTTCCTTACAGGCTGTATAGGATTATAAGAATCTAGCCCTAATTGTCCCGTAAT
Source organism: Cytobacillus praedii (assembly GCF_001439605.1). Taxonomy (GTDB): domain Bacteria; phylum Bacillota; class Bacilli; order Bacillales; family Cytobacillaceae; genus Cytobacillus; species Cytobacillus praedii. The sequence continues at coordinate 124,862 of NZ_LMBX01000006.1, read as the reverse complement.
CCATTGCATTCGCTCTCTATAAGCAGTATCGCACGCTGTAAAAAGATGGTCAGTTTCATACCAAGCAACTTCTTTCGGTGAACTTGCAACCGTGTAATATGTTTTCGCTTGGTCTTTTGAGATAAATTCGTCATTACGACTAAATTGAAAGAACAGTGATGCAGGTGCAGCTTTTTTAATGTAATGTACTGCATCCAATGGCTCCAACTCAGTGATAAATTTATTAAATTGTTCTCCCGATAACATATTGCGAATTAAAACTGCTAATGGGTGTTCACTTGTTTTATGCCATTTGGACACGCTGGAAAACCCAGCCATAAGAACGTATGCTTTAATTCGTTCATCAACTCCAGCAAGTACTCCACCCCAAGTGGCTCCCAGGCTATGCCCAACATATACAAGTCGATCAGAGTCAACATATTCAAAGCTTGAAAGTAGATCAATACCCCTTCGAAGGTCTACAACAGTCTGAATGTATCCCTGAATGTTAACTACCCCCTCTACAATAAGGGTTAGTTCCTGTTCTTGTGACAAATCCTGGGGAGGAGCTTTTCGCATAGAAGGTGCATCAATTAATAGAGAAATGATCCCTTTCGAAGCCAAATCCTCAGCTTCCGATAAAAACGTCGCTCGATTCCCTTGGCCAGGGTGCAAAAAAACGACTGCTGGAAAAGACTGTCCTTCTTTATTTGGAACAACTAAATAAGCAGGTATCCTCCCACCAAGTGGGCTTAAATAGGATACATCCCTGACTGTATAACCATCCTTCCTAATAATTGAAAATTCCTTAAATCCTAAAGGCAAAGATCGCTCATACTCAAACACTTATACCACTCTCCCAGGATAGTTTAATTATTTATGAATCTACAAAATTAAAATACCATAATTTACTATATTTGTTAAACACTTATATACCCTGTTCAAACTGCACCTTTACTTTTAAGTAAATGTATCCAAAATATCTTGTGTTAGCTTTATATGTTGACATTGCTGCTCCACAATATGGCCCTCCTCATGAAAAAAGACGCTTTCCTTATTTCAGAAATGCGTCCGTTTATTGCGAATAAGGCAAAAATGCCTTCTCAGTAATTTTACTAAAGCCTCAGTTAGTAGAATACCACGCTATTCTTTACATGCACTTCCTGAGATATTGACTTTCTTTGATACAAAGAAATATACGAATACATAAACGAATAAACTTCCAATTGCAGGATAGTATATTTTTGCAGTAGAAGTATGAATGAACATAGAGAAATAAAGAATAAATAATTGAACATATAATATAACCAAGACAAACTTTAAGAAAGAATCATTTTTCTGGGATATAGAAATAGGGTAAAGAAATACACTTTGTTTAATTTCATGTTGTAGAGGAATTACTTGAAATCCTGTCATAAATACAATGAGGAGATTAAAAATCCAGCCACTTGCTGGTAAAGAATAATTAACAAATATGCCAATTAAAGTTAGTCTAAAATAAAGGTAAAAGTAATCATTGTATCTGATAAACAAGTGTGAGTACAAATATACGAATGTGCTTCTTTGACTATATGGGATACATATCTTTAGAATCATAGTGAGCAAACGTCTTTTCCGAAAAGAACGTTTAAGATTAGGAACATCCATGAAAATATTAATAAATTTAAAGTGTCTTAATAAGGCACTTTCTTCTTCATCTATTAGCCACTGCCAATTCAAATTTCTTTTTTTTCCTAAAAAATAAATTAAATAGACGAAATTTATACTTATTAAAACAATCTCAAAAATCCAGTCATTTTTTAATAAAAAGTAACACATAAAATAGATTGAAAAAAACCAATATAGCCTGTGTAACACCAATTGGACATGGTTCTTTAACCATTGTTCGATCCACTTCATTAAAATGTTATAAGAAACAATTCCCACGATTAAAAAGAAGATTGGAAGGTTTATATTAGTTGTGTGTAAAAATAGAGATAATAAAATGGTAATTATACTTAGCAATTTAATAACATCAATAATAAAACTATATACAAGTGATTTAATAAAATACGGCTTTAATGCCCATTCTAATGGCAACAAAAACATTATATCTGCCCTTTTAATAAATGTACGAACTTTTGTCTGCATTAAAATGAAGGTTACTATTAGGGATAAGATGATTTCAACAGATATTTGAGGAGGTATCCACTGAAGAAATAAATGAAAATAATAAATAAAGATACTACTAATGACAAGAAAAAAATAAACAACATTCGCACCGATTATTGAATAGTACCTGAACATTTTCCGATAAAATTCTTGAATCCTTAAACCCCATAATGTTTTTATATCCATTCATACACCCATACTTTCATCTTTCCTCACTTCTATATATGAATTATACATCATAAAGCTCTTATACAAACCTGCTTACAATAGCTGAATTATAACATTTGGGAACCTATACCAATATTAACATAAAACGCCATTTTTATTTATAAATGTTATTTTGTTAAGTAAATGGCCCGATTGTTGAACAAGAAAAAATCCTGTCAATTAACACAGGATTTTGATTTTTAATCAACCTTCGTTTTAAATAGAAACGCACTCTTAGATGAAAATTACAGACCTATTAGCACCTTCTTAAGACCACTTAGTTAGAACGGATTCCTTCAAAAGCGTTTAATACTAATTGTTGCACATATAGTTCATCCAACGTTTGGCCAGTTACTAGCAAACGATAGAAAATCGGTCCGTAAATTAAATCAATGCATATGTCAATATTAAGATTTTTTTTCAATTCCCCGCGATCAATCCCTTTTTCTAATAGACTTCTTGCTTCAAGTCTGCGAGGACGGAAATATCGATCCCGATAAGCATCTGCCAATCCTGAATCAAACTGTCCTTCTCCTAATAATTGCTTAATAATGGTCCCCTCTTTACTAGTCAAGAACCGAGTTAAATTCGTGGCATGAATTTGAATATCATTATAAGCAGAACCCGTATCAGGTACGGACAATCTTTCAGAAGCAGCATAAAGGAAACCATCCATTACCACAGCAGCCTTATTTGGCCACCATTTATAAATCGTGGCTTTGCTAACTTGGGCACGTTCAGCAATTCTATCAACAGTGACAAATTGAAACCCATTCTCCAACAATAGCTCATAGGACGCGGAAAGGATCGACTTTTGCGCTTCTACATTACGCGGCCTCCCTCTTTTGCCATTCACCTTACTCATCACCATTCTTTCAATTATAAACTATACGTTCAGTATACCAATTATACACAAAAATAAAAAGAAAATTCCTATTTACAAAACTATACGTTCAGTATATTATAATGTTATTCATTTAATAAACTATACGTTCAGTATTTAAAAGGAGAAAAGCTAGTATGACCAATAATCCTGTCTTGAAAAAATGAAGTTTCAGTGTAAAGTAATTTATTTCTTATAAGGAGATGTATTAAATGACTGATTTAAAAAAGCAAACATACACAAAAAACATACCTGCCTGGTATACCATACTTCTAGCTGCTGCATGCGGCATTATTGTCGCTAATCTTTACTATGCGCAACCCTTGGTCGAGGTAATCAGCTCATCCATCGGGCTTTCAGCTAACTGGTCTGGCTTCATTGTTACGTTCACGCAGATTGGTTACGTAGTCGGCTTGCTATTTATTGTTCCTATGGGAGATATTGTTGAAAACCGCAAGCTGGTAGTCGTTTCTTTACTTTTCACAGCAGTTGCCCTTGCAATTACTGCAGTGTCGAAGCAAGCTCTGCTGTTCTTAATTGCTTCATTTGTAATTGGTTTAGGTTCTGTGGCTACGCAAGTACTTGTACCTTTTGCGTCATTTCTTGCAACCGATTCTTCACGCGGTCGTGTTGTCGGCAATGTCATGAGCGGTTTGTTACTTGGCATTATGCTCTCTCGTCCTTTGTCTAGCTTGGTAGCAGACTTTTTTGGATGGCATGCCGTATTTGGTTTGTCTGCCACAGCTGTTATTATTTTAGCTATCGTACTTTCGAAGTTGTTACCTGCAAGAAAGCCTTCAACGGATACTAACTATGCTGCATTACTCAAGTCCATGTGGCACTTGCTGCGAACAACCCCGATATTACGCCGACGTGCTGCCTATCATGCATGTGTATTTGCGTCCTTTAGCTTATTTTGGACAACAGTTCCACAGCTGTTATCTAGCCCTGCATTTCATTTTTCTCAGAAAGGCATTGCATTGTTTGCACTAGTTGGAGTTGCGGGTGCAGTAGCCGCACCCATAGCAGGTCGAATAGCAGACCGCGGCATGACTCGACCCGCAACAGGAATAGCACTCCTTGCTGTCATCATTTCTTTTTTGCTGCCGCTTATAGTCCAAACTAGCACTCCGATCGGAATAGCGGTTCTCGTTGTTTCATCGCTACTATTGGATGCCGGAGTATCAGCTAATCTTGTGCTTGGACAACGCGCGCTTTTCTCATTGAGTCCAGAAATCCGTGGCCGTCTGAATGGACTATTTATGGCTATTTTCTTTTTAGGTGGTGCAATTGGATCTGCAATTGGGGGATGGGCATACGCAGCGGGAGGATGGAGTACTGTATTATGGATTGGTATTGCTTTCCCAATAGCAGCCATTCTTTATTTTGCCACTGAGAAGAAGTAGTTCTATGTGTTAATTTTAAAACCTCAAACACATATACCCCCATTCTAAAACGGGGGTATATAATCAATTAGTTAAATATTTTATAATTGTTTAACAAAAAAAGTGAACCTTGATTATTGAAGATTCACCATCCGTTATATCTCTTCCAAAATCCCCTAAATTCGAACATATCAAATCTGCAAATTTAAGTATAGAAAATAAAAAAGTAATCCCCTTAAATTAAAAATGGGATTACTTTTTTATATAATTTATTGACCCTTAAATAATGTTTAACCTTATATCATTACACATTTATACTATTAGAAGCAGTGAAATCTTGTAAATTATCAGATCTAAGATTATAAGAAGCAACTTTTCTTTTCCACTGTTTAACAACAAAAATTTGATCATTCTCACAATAGACATAGAAAATCATATCTCTTTTACTTTTCTTTACATGAATGATAAATGGAATAATATTCGTTTCTGGGTGCAGGAATAATTTTTCATCTCCTGGAAAAATATCGTTCCTTTCTAAGAATGAAGCTTTATTAAAAAAGTCTGTAAAATTAATTTTTTCTTCCCCTTCCAAGTAATTACCATTAAATGTTATAGTCACTTCTTCAGAATCAAGGGTAGGATGAAGTGCAAATTTACTTAAAATCCAATTTACAACTGCACTTGGAGGACTCGTTAACATCTTCAACGTTATTCCAAGAATGATTATAATAAAAGCCGTCCATGTCATATCTATCAACTCCTAGGGTAATTTCTGGGTGCTTAATTCTAAATATCGGTACATAAAGGTAACTTCTATTTAATTTTCGGACTTTAGCTCCAGTTGGGTGAATGAGATAATTCAACCAAAGCGATGACAATATTAATCATAAATATTGCAATGACAATGGGGATAAAAAGAAAAATACTTTTCCCGAACTTTAACCTAATAATTGAAAGAAAGTAGCCGCAAAGAATTAAAACAAAACATGCAGAAATAAGCATGATAAGTAAAATAATGTACATAGAAACCCCTCGCTACATTTTGTTTAAAAATTTCGAAGTACTTACTGATTACATTAGTGACATCCCTTAAATGAATAACTGAATTAACCAGTCCCACATCTTCTTAAGTTAATGGGTTCTTTGAGAAACCAATTCTTTAATCTAGTGAATGTGAATGTCCGGTAACTTACTCTTCTATCATAATGAATTTTAATAATTTTTTCCTCATCCACTTCAATACTTTTTTCCTCATCCATTTTTATAAAAAAGGAAAGAGTCTTTTTAAAAACAAAAAACCGATTCGTTAAATGGAATCGGTTTTTCAAATAATTCTTCTATTTCCATCGACTTCTGCGATAAAGACAATCGGCATTCATTCTCCCTTAACGATCTTTGCAAAGTCATCAAGAGTAGTTGAGTACTTGATATAAATCCGTGGTAAAAGATAGAATTCGTCTTTTATGCCCGTCTCAGAAAATAGTTCAGGAGTTGTCGTAAGTCCAAACATATAGTATTTCTTCGTTTCTTCTACAACCTTGTTATTAAAATTTCCGTATGGATACGCAAGAGCATTAACTGGTTTTCCCGTTATTTTTTGAATTTTATCTTTAGACTCTTTCAGTTCATATTCATAATCCTTTATCTTCGTCAAATCAGGATGTGTAGCAGTATGAGACTGAATGGAGATAATCCCTGAATCAGCCATCATTTTTAAATCGGATTCCGATAAGCGGTTGGAGCGACCGATAAAGTCAGAAATTATAAAAGTAGTTCCAGTTGGTTTAAAATGTTCGTTTTTTAGTTTTTGGAAGATACCAAATGCATTCAAATTATTTTTGTATCCATCATCAAAAGTAATGAAAATGGGTTTGTTTACTTTATTAATGTCTTGCCATTGATCAAAAGTTAATAATGTGTAGCCATGATCTCTTAAATAAATCATTTGATTCTCGAAATTCTTCGGTGTTACATATAACTCCTTAGAACCCTGCCCTTTAAATTCATCAATTGAATGATAGATTAAAATAGGTATTTTACGTTGAGCAAGAGCTTGTGATGGAAGAAGAAATATAAGAAGACATAGGAAAAACATTGCAGACTTTTTCATAAAACTCCTCGCTTTTTATCCTTTTGATTGTTTTTCAATATATTGTTCCTCATAAACACAGGACTATTATGATTTTTCCAATATTGCCTTCCATTTCATCTCCATTGATCAATTGTCACTTTGATAATCCCTTATACGTCCACTAGAAAAAAGGGGCTGTCAAAAAATTTCCTTGCCAATGCAACATCCGCATCTCATCTCTTTCTAACTTCCTCAGTCATTCAACATTTAATATTGTATTTTGCAGTGTTTGACGGCTGTACATTCAATCCTGTTTATTCTTTATCTGTTCACGGATCCTTTGCAGTTCTTCCAAAGGAAGATCACTGAGAGATTCCTTAATTTCTTTCTCAATGAGTTTCCTATTCTTCTCTTGATATAGATTCCACCATTCTCTAAGTCCTTCAGTCTTTTCTAAGATATAGTCGATATCAATCTCTTCTATTTCTTCATCTGATAAATATTCCAACACCGCTGCTAGCATATGAGAAAGCTTTCCAATTTCATCTTTATTTTGTTGATTATTTGACAAATGGCTAACTGTATCCCCTTCCGAGCCTTCGTTAGATTGTGCAGACTTTCGAGGCATTTTCGTCACTCCTTACCTAGCTTAAAAAGATATATCCTTAGTATTACCGTAAAAATGATTGATAAATTAATCTAATTTGATGTTATCTATATTTAATCAATATTTTTAATCAGTAAATGAAGCTCCTCATCAATTGAAGTACCACTTTGACTCTTTGTAATCTCGAAAGGTTTGTTATATAGACAAGCATATTTCAAAGCTAAAAATCCATCTACTGGAAATGTGTAATTTTGCCACTCTTGACGATATCCTAAGATTCCTCGCTGTTTAATAACTCGGTCTAACTCTTTTACGACACATAAAATAAACTCATTAAAGTTACATTTCGTTTTTAGGACTGTTCTCGGCAAATTTGGATTCTTTTTTCTGTCTGCAATCGGATTTTGAGTTTCTGTAATTATAATTTCTAATTCGTCAAAATCACGCTTAAATTCCCAACATAGCAGCATGGGTCCAGTATGCCACGTAATCCCTCCTTTTACTTGATGAAAAGCACCTTCTTTCCAGCTTAATTTACATAACGGATGTACGGATGCAAGATATGAAACAAAATCTCCAAGAGCATCTGAATGAAAAGTAGGATAAAACTCATACGCTTGTTTATTAATTACTAAAACACATTTTGCGTTTCCGCTTCTAATATCTATATATGAAAACATCAAATTGGACCACCCCAGCAATATACTAAAGTCCTTAGTATATACTTATTTATCTCACAAGTTTAAACCTTCCTATTTTTGCAGTCAGATCATTGAGTCATGCATAAACTTTATTGTTTTTGCTTTTAACCTAATGTATTTCTAACGTCATTCCAGTTCTAAAGGAAATTTGTTAGTCCGTACAAATAAAGGATGGAAGTTAGTTTCTCGGTGATATTTTTCTGAAATATTCTCTTATGTCCTTGGGGAGTTCTTCTACCGCAAGTATCTTTAACTTTTCTGTACCTGGTGTTGTCATAACTAGATAAGTTTTTTCATCATATTCAAAAGCAGTAAATTGACTTACACTAATAGCATTTCTGCCCAATTTATTTATATAATCAAAGTCTTCTTTCTTAAAATGATCCTCATACCCTTTTATGGTAAGCTTCTGTGCCTCTTCAAAATCTTTTGCAAATGAAATTGCTTGGTATAGCTCAAGTGAATTTTTAGGTGTAAAAAAGTAAAAATAATACACAGCTCCGCAGCTTATTATTGAAAACATCAGTATGATTATTGCGATCCCTTGTAACGTCATTTTTTTCGGTTTTCCCATAGTACTTACTCTCCTTCACCATCACTTTTCCCACCAAAAACTTCTCCCTCGTACTGCTCGATGCAGCTTTTTAGGTGATTTTTTATATCTTCAGTATGGGTTAAAGGTAAATAGTGATGCCCGTTTTGAATGAGCTGCACTTTGCTAATGGATGGCGTCCTTGAAACGCTTTTATTTTTTCTTTAGCATACTCGTCCAAGTTATTTTCAGCTAGCAGTAAAATTAAAGGAATATCAGGTTGTTTCTTCAGACAATAATCGATCGAATCTACTTCTCTGCTTAAAGCATTATAGGAATCTATATCACAATGATGTCTATAAGAGCCAGCATCCTTTATGTAATTCTCTAAAAAATACTGTTCAAATTGCTCGTACTTCTGTTGTCTTAAACCTTCGATGGAATATATAAATTCATGAACAGCCTCTTTTATTTCCTCAAAATTCTCGATTTTTTGTAAAGTCATTTTTTCTTCTGTACCTTGACGCTCCCCTAAAAAGTAATATCCGCCATCTAGTAAAAATAGAGAATGGACCACATCCGAGTATTTTTGATAAAAAGCCTGAATGATGGTAGCTCCAATAGAATTGCCTACTAAATGGACTTTTGCAGCTTCTAAAGTATCAAGTAACTCCTTTAAATTATCCAGATAGCAATTAATCGAAATATCCTTTGTTTGATAGCCGTTATGTCCGGGCAATTCACAAACAATCCATCGATAATCCTTTAATTGTTTGGCTAACGGTAAATAAAACTCTTTCCGCTCCCCTAATGCTGGGATAGCTAAGATTGTGACATCGCTTTTTCTGTCACCATAAATTTCATAAATCATCATATACTCCTATCCTATTTGTTCTATTAATGTCGGAATATTCATTCTTTTATTATACAGAAAATGTGTAAAGAATGGTATATTAACCCAATTTCGCACCATCCTTGTAACGGAACCTAATAATCTATGGAGGTTTTAAAGAAAAGAATCACCCACTAAGAATATACATTGCAAAATATGAATCTGTTATTGTTTTTTTCAAACCATAATGATGGCAGCTTCGTCTAAAATGTAGGAAGAGGTGATAACTAGATGAGTGAGCTTAGGCATTTTTTGGTGACAATTGAAAGTTTGGAAGAAAAAGAACTGATCATTGATCAATTAATGCAAGAATATAGTGATGATCTTCTGCATCTCGTATATACATATGTAAAAAATCGAACGACAGCGGAGGATTTAACCCAAGAGATATTTATTAAGTGTTATGAAAAATTAGGTCAGTTTAGTCAACGATCTTCAATAAAAACTTGGGTATATCGAATCGCTTGCAATCATTGTAAAGACTATTTAAGAAGCTGGCATTATCGCAAAATAACGCTAAACGAGAAAATTTTTGATTATATCCCTTCCAAATCCATTCATGTTGAAGAGGAGATCATTGCGAAGAATGAAGAAGAAAGTTTGACTCAAGCTGTCATGAATTTACCAATTAAGTACAGAGAAGCAGTTTTTCTTCATTACTATGAGGAGATGCCATTAGCAGAGATAAGCAAAGTTACTTCTGTCAATATAAATACGATAAAAACTAGATTAAAACGAGCGAAGGAGTTACTTAAGGACAAGCTGATTAAGGAGGATTAATCAATGGACAATCCCTTCAATAATTTAAAGAATGTCATGAAAAAAACGGTCTTTAAGGATCTTACCTTTTCAAATGAGCGGAAAGATGCTGTGAAAGAAGCGATTCAAGGAAAACAGTCACAACTAAATCTCCATTCTTGGAAAGAGTCAACCATAATAGCTCTATTAGAAACACTTCAACTTGAATCAAGGGATGGATACGATATATCCACTCTTCTTTTTCAAAAACATGAACTTTGTTTCCAAAACAATGAAGGACAGCTCTATACCCTTTTACATCTGTTAGAAAACAAAGGAATCCTTTCCTCAAAGTGGATAAATGAAAAAAAATACTATACTTTGACCACAAAAGGGAAAAAATACGCAGCTGCATACAAACAAGAAAGCACGAAGCAACTTACATCTCTAAAACATTTAATTGAGGAGGCATCCTTATGAACTCTTCAAGATTTGATGAATTTTTATCTAAAGTAACATCTAAAGTAAAATCCAAAGAAGCTCACAAGATGATCAAAAAAGAACTAACCAATCACTTGGTAGAGTTAAGCCAAACCTTCCAAAAGGGTGGAGTATCTAAAGATGAAGCGGATGATAAGGCAATAAAAGAAATGGGTAACCCCTTCACCATTGGAGATAATTTAAACCGCATCCATAAGCCCAAAATGGATTGGCTTCTTATTTTTTTATTTATTATTATTGCTGGCATTAGCTTTCTTCCACTAGTAGGCGGTGTTCCTGAAATGGCAATATTCAATACCTTCTTTATTGGGCGGCAAGCAATCTGGTTAACACTTAGTATTTTAGTAATCGTAGGAATTTTATTCTTTGATTACAGAAAGCTAACAAAAAGTTGGGTGTTTTTTTTCGGAAGTGGTTTGGCACTGCTAATATTTACTAATATATCTGGTTATACAACAAATGGGATAAAGACGTGGATTTCTTTTTTTGGATATAGAATGAATGTAACAGTTCTCTCCTTATTTTTTCTGTTCCTTGCGTGGGCTGGTATCTTTAACAAAATTAATACATTTAAAAGCTGGAAAAAACAAATATTACTCTTTTTCTTATTTTGGAGCCCTATTTTTTTCTATATGATGCTTCCTAATATAATGTTTAGTATCATTTACTTTTTTTGTATAGGATCAATGTTTGCTTTTTCTCAAGTTCAGAAAAGGTTAGCTGTTAGCATAGGACTGGTTAATATGGCTGCAGGTTTAATTTTTTTAAGCACATTGATTACGTCCTATCGCAAAGATTACTTTTTTATTAGACTAGCTGCTTTTATTAATCCTGATGCTGATCCAAATGGAGCAGGATTTATGTACATTTTGGTTAAAGACATTTTATCAAATTCAGGCTGGTTCGGTCGGGGGCTCTACAACGATATTAATATCCAACAATTTCTGCCTGCAGCACATACAGATTTTGTTTTTCCTTATCTTGTCTATTCCCTAGGATGGTTATTTGGAATACTCCTATGTATAATCCTATTGATATTTATTTTACGAATTTCAATCAATGCGTTAATAACAAAGGATCTATTTGGAAGGCTGTTAGTAATCGGAGGTGCAACATTATTCACTGTTCCTACTTGCTGGAATGTCCTAATGGGCTTTGGAATTGTACCAATTATGGGCGTCTCCCTCCCTTTTATTAGCTATGGTGGAAGTATGCTGCTGTTTTACTCTGCAATACTTGGTCTCATTCTGAATGTGTACCGTAAAAAGGATTTTGTAGAGCCGACAATAACATATTTGCATTGAACCGTGTTTTTTAAAGAACTTTTTCGGGTACACAGCAATATTTTTAAAAATAATAAAGGGAAACCAAATTAACTCTCTGGCTTCCCTTTATTTATTTTTGTACCACATGCTCATTTTTTACTATTTATCAGTTTCTTTCGATTTGTCACCAGCGGGGGCTGCTCCAGCCACTTCTTCTCCACCACTATATCGAAAGTGTCCTTTGCGTACATCATAACCTCTGCAATAATTTTACTATATTGAGCCGTAAGATCGGTTCTCATCGTTACAGACATTGCATGTGAAATTAAGCTAATATCTACGGAATTTAATACATTTATCATAGAAAGGATAAGTTTATCTGAGAATGGTGAGAAAGTAGAGTCAGTTACTTCCATGCCAACGGTCACAGTCCCAAGCAGTCCTTCTTCCATTAGTAAATTATTGAAGAAGGAAATTTGCTTTTCACTTATCGTTTTTCCCTTTTTTATATGTTTTTTTAGACTCTTGTCTTTTACTACTTGAGCAAAGGCTAGCATTATAAGTATCGAAAAGTAATTACGCTCAATATTAAAAAATATCTCGGATAATTCTATGGCGTTCAACGGACGTTTAGCACCTATAAATCCTGTTAAAAAGGAATCCTTCTGGACAAATTCAATTTCTTTAGGGTAGTTCATTTTAGGCGGTCGATCATAAATGCCTTTTGACAACATCATCTTGACTGCTTTTCCGAACATTTCTGTAGAGGTATGAATACACTCTGTAAAAAAATCAAGCACATCAAGCCGAACGTTATTGGATGCAGTATAGCTAAAATTAATCATCCCTAAACGATTCATCATATAAATATAACTTAATGTAAACACATCATTGAATAATGGAGGGGCTGCAAAATTCACATCTCCTTCTGAAAAAGCAGCAGGCAACGGAAAGTTTTCTGAAAGGAAAAAGCTTTTTATCTTTTCTAATCGGACTTGTGAAACTTGTAGTGCCTCTTTTGCTAATGGAATAATTTCTTCATCTTGAAGATGATGCAAAAAGTATTTAAGAAAACATGAATTCATACTTTCTTGTAAATAAACACCCCAAAGACCACCAATTTCTGTGCAAGATAATTCAATATTTACTTGCTTTTTTTCAGATTCCAATGTGAAACTCCTCCTTCTTTATATTATAGATTTAGTATCCCATTTAAATTTTGCATTTACTCTTGATGAAAGGAGGAACAATGGAGGGAAGCATGCTTAACTGCTTATTTGGCGTGAATGATATTTAATTATAAAATAACGAATAATGAACCCAACAGCCAGACCAGGAATCAAAGACAATATTGGAAGCCATATGGGTCCAAAAAAAATACCAAAGTATTTGTTTGGAGAATACATAAGACCAACTGTGACAAAATAGGCCCCAAAAGCAAATGGAACATACGAATATGGCGGATTTTCCCCATCAGCAAATTTGTAAGCGTCATACATAGCATACATATATAGACAAGGGTAAAACATGAGCCATTGATGATTGACCACTAATTCAGCATCCATTATTTTTCCAAGAAAACTATACATAATAGCTTGATTAAAGAAACTGTTTACATTTATGATAAACTCTAAAAAGATAAAAACAAATCCTTTAAATAAATGTCTGTTTAAGAGTTGCCCAAAACCTGGAAAGGCTATGCTCCATAAAATGGCTTCTAATTTTTGTACTTTTTTCATAAATAATTAGTCTCCACTATTCTGTGGAAGGCTGTTTATTTTTTAATAAATCAATTTTTTTGATTAATCCAACAAACCCTCTAATTGTAAATAGGGTAAAACAAACACTGCCAAATGTATGGAAAATAGACCATTTTTCCCACTTAAATAGTTTAGTGTTTTTTTCAAAATACCATTGTCCAATACTCATGGGTACACTAAATAGTAAACTTTTGAGAAGAATCATAGGCAGCCTATCATTGTAAGAAATTTTAACCCAGATCACACTTAAAATAGGGAAAAATAATATATCATAAATGAGGTTAGTCTTAAATATTGATGGGAAGGGTCGGACTGGATAGGCAACTCTTTTCGTACCAACAACATAAGCATCCACTAGTGTTGCTAGAACTCCTTTTGAGAAAAAAACAACTAGGTTTTCTCGCATTTTTTCCCCTTTAAATAAGAATGGAACTGTACAAATACATATGCAAAAAAGTAGATTCAATAGTTTTTTCTCCATTTATGATATCCGCCTCTTCTATTATTAATATTTATAAAATTCCCTGGAAGATTTTATTTATGCGTAAAAACACTTCCTTTTTGATTTGATAAGATTCCTAATCTGAATAATGATTCTAGTACATTACATGGTTTATTACCTGAATAAAAAAACCTGATAATAAGCGTATTATCAGGAAAAGAAAAATTCTCTTTATTTTATGAATTTAACACGTTCTTCAAGTGGCTTAAATTCTTTTTCACCAGGTTGTGCAGTTGGATTTCCAAATGGAATTTGAGCAATTAATTTCCAAGTTGAAGGAATATTCCATTCCCTTTTTACTTCTTCATCAATTAGTGGGTTATAGTGCTGTAATGATGCACCTAGACCTTCTGCCTCTAATCCAGCCCAGACTACTAATTGGTGCATACCAGAAGCTTGTTCAGACCAAATAGGAAAATTATCAGCATATAAAGCAAATTGTTCTTGAAGGGCTTTAACAATTGCTTCATCTTCAAAAAATAAGACTGTACCATACCCTGCATTAAATGAATCCATTTTTTGCTGAGTTCCAGTGAAATCCCCATTTCCAACAACTTCTTTTAATGTCTTTGTTGTAATATCCCATAATTTATTATGGGCATCTCCAGTTAATACAACAAGACGCGCTGTTTGAGAGTTAAAGGCAGACGGAGTATATTTTACTGCAAATTCAATTATTTCCTTTATTCTCTCTTCAGATACGGAGATGTCTTTATTAATTCCATAATATGAACGTCTTTCTTTTAAAACAGAATAAAAATCTTTTGACATAAATAAAATCCTCCATAATTTTGATTTAATAAAATTGTGTATAATGCATCTATGCCAGCTTATCACTGTATACATGCTTGCTATTATTTTTCCCTATTCTTCATTTTATCAGTCAGTAATTGTATATCAAAAATCTTCTAATATGATATGAAATGCAATTTAGACTACAAAACCACTCTGCTGCAGCTTCACTTTTTGAATTCATAATAGATGCCTAATTTTTTCATAAAGAAGATGCACAATTGCATTCGCATTCTCACATGTGAATAAAGTTCCTTAGATTTCATTCGAGAACAAATAGGATCATTTGTTCTAAGTGCAAAAAAGCCGGCTTACTTGATAATCTGGAAGAGTGATTTCTTTTCTTAGCACTTTGGATCAATTCTTCCAATTGCATAAATTTCTTCATCAAAATGAAATTGGGCAACCTTCCCTATTACCAAATCACAGCCATATGATTTTGTTCCCCATAGCTCTATAGAATGTTCCGGCAATAGGATCATTGTTAGCAAAGAGAATCATTCCTTTCCAGTCCTAATCAAATTTACGAATTTCAAAAGGCAATAGGACACGTTCGATTTTCTCTCTATGTGATTCATATTGAGCAGACAGCATCAGCTTCTCACCCAAAATTTCTTGTGTTTCGTCATGTGCAAATCCTGGAGGATCTGTTGCAATTTCAAAGAGAATCTCTCCATGCTCTCTAAAGTAAATCGCATTGAAATAATTTCTATTCTTTCATTATTTTAATGCAGGAAACCCAGTGAAGTAAAAAAACCGCCATACACAAATGTAAAGGCGGTTCAAACTTTGAATATGGATAATAGTTGTCAGTTAAATGGTTGGATTAATGATTTAAATTGTATGGAACAAATGAACAATCGCTAAAATAATTTCTTGATATTTTTCATTACTATTCTGCTATTAGGAATACTTGGCATACTATCCATGCTAAAGCTTAAATCTTGATCAGGAATTTCATACTTTATTTGGGTTACTAAAAAATCAAGGCTTACTTTTAATACTTCAAGGGTTACCCACTCCCCTGCGCAGCGGTGACCCAAAAAATAATCACCACCACCTTGAGGGATAAAATCATATAAATTTTCTTTACGGTTTTCAAATCTTTTGGGATTAAATCGATCAGGATTATCCCAAATGCTTGTGTCATGATTTGTACCGTAGATATCCAGCAGCGTCAATGTGTCTTTTTTAAATGTATAGCCCTTCCAAGTAAAATCCTTTTTTACCAATGCCGCTACAAAAGGAAAAAAAGGATAGAAACGGCGGACTTCTTGTATAAACAGTTCAGGATATTTTGTATCATTGGTTTTCAGCTTTTTACCTTCTTCTGGATGATGATACAGGGCCAATGCTAGAAAGTTAATATATATGGCAATCGCCACAATTGGCCGTAAAATATTGATGATCTCTACAGCAACAGTCTTAGTATCAAGTAGATTTCCATCTGGATTACGGTACCAGACAAATTGCTCTAATACAGAATTCTTAGAAGGCTGTACGTTTCCTGCACGAACCTTATCAATAATATCTCCCATCCACTTTTCTACTTGATTTCTTGCGTTCCTCCCTTTCCAATGACTTGGACCTACTTTCGCAGCCGACTCGAACATTGCCCCTAAATCTTTTGACAGCTCAGCAGCTTTCTCTTCTGGAAGCGGTACATCTGCCCATTGGCAGGCGGTCCGGCACAAAAGTACCTGTACTTCATCATAAAGGGTAACTTCGTCCATATCCCTCCATTTATTTACTGCTGCCTGCCATTGTTCCTTTGTGATGTTAATCAGTTTTTTTAATTGATCTGGGGACATGATGGACATAAACATTTCTTTACGCTGTTTATGTTTCATATCGTCTAAACTTTGGACGCCATTTTTCCCGAACAATGTTTGCACCGCCCGATTAGGTGCTGCATTTTTTCTTTTGAACTTTTCAGTGTCATAAAAAACCTCAGCTGCTTCCTTTCCACCCATACAAATTACTTTACTTCCAAGTAAACGGGTTTCAAAGATATCAGATTGAAAGCTTCGGCGTCTATTTAAAATATACATATATCCTTCTCTCAAAAGGCTCAGACTATGATCCATTCCATCTTCTCGAGGTATTTGATTCGTATTTGACATAGGATCCATCTCCATTTTGTTAAGTTATACAATTATTCTTTGTCATCCTATCTGGTTTACTCACAAAAAGGTTGACAATGAAAAATATTTAATCATGAAAAAAATGGCGATTGGATAAAAAAAGCCGATCGGTGAATTGTCTCCAATCGGCTAATTGCTTTTATATTTAATCCTATTTAATCCACTCATTAAAGAATAAACGATAGCCTTCTCTCATCACCGTGTTTGAAAAGGCATCAAATGCGTAATTACGATTCTCCATAGATGCTTTAATTGGAACAGAAGCTGCCATATTAACAAGTTCAAACCAATTCTTTTCATTGCCGGAGAAGGAATACTTCGCACTGATATGATCATAGCATGGATGCTCTGGTTTAACGATAATCTTCCCCATTGCTAAAGCTTCAGTTAGAGGCATGGCGAAAGTGTCAAATTTAGAACAGCTCCAATATACCTTTGCAGAATTCATCAAGGTGAAAATTTCATCTTGTGATAGAGCAAACTGGAGTTTCACATTACTTGGAATTTGATATTTCTTCATACTTTCTCGATATCGTTCGCCACCGAAAACCATAAACACTTCTTTATCCGGGTTTTTATGTGCATACTCAATCACTAGATCAGGGCGCCGATTTTCTTCATCTCTGCCAATCCAAAGGATGCGATTATCTACAACTTGAGATGGATCATAGTATTTATTCGCAAGAGTTTCATTGAACCCAATTGGAATAACCGTTACATCATGAACACCATAATGACGTGCCATTTCCTTTTTCAAAAAATCGGTTTGGACAATTGCCTTATCCACAATTTGATAGAAAGGCTTCATCATCTCATATCCTGTCAAAGCCGGATCTGGGAAACTATGTGGAAAAAGCACACTATTTTTCAAGAACATTTTTAAATAAGTAAAACCAGACACTGTGTAGATAACGTGATCAATTTTTTGAGAATAAATTTGATCTAGTACGATATCATAGTTAACAAGATCTCCTTTTTCATGTTCGTATCCAGGAAGCCAGTCATATCCGCTCACATGCCGTTCTGGTGAAATAAAAATAATTTCAATGCCTAGCTCTTCTCCAATCACTTTAAGACGTTCAGCGAAGATACGTGGGCCTTGTGCCTCCGTAAATTGTATTTTTCTCATTACTAATCCAACTTTTGTCATTACTTTACCCCTTATTAAACATATAAATGTTGTTATTGAATAAAGTTATTTTACCATAATATGAATAAGAAAAAATTCTACTAATCCTTAACAGTAAAAATCCACTTGTTTTTAATGGATAACAAGTGGATTTTCGGAGTTTGCTCCGTATTATTGACCAGAAGTTAACTCTGTTCGTACATGTTCAATTTCCTCTTGTGTAGCTGTTTGTGCAGGCTTATAATCCCCTTTTTGAAGAGCATAATTATAAACTGTTCTCTGCCGGGACTCATCTGCATTTCTTAATTGAATTAATGTTTGTCTTAGCTCTGTATTATTTGCATCGCTAATATAGCCTGCATAGCTTTTTAAACTTGCATTTAATCCATTTAAATAATCATTAACAATATCTTTATCTTGCAGCACGAATAGTCCCCCTTATTGTAAGAATGTTAGAAGCTGCTGTTGCGCTGTTTTTGCTGCTTGAGCATCTCTTTGCAGCATCGTTTTTAACTCAGAATCCATAGCTGTTTGAGCATAAGCTTCTAATTTGTTGGCGATCATTCCATGTTCGCCAATGATTCTTCGCAAATTTTCCACTTCTGTTTGTGTCAACGATTGCATTATGTCCTATTCCCCTTTCTTGAGTATTCAAATTTAGCATTTCCATGAAAAAAAATGTAATTCTTTATTTATTGAATAAGTGAAAAAGAGAAAGTACATATCTAAATGGACTCTCCCTTTTCTTTCTGCTCATTCTTGCTTTTCCATGACAATACTAATGGCTCCAAGGTACTTTTCATATTTTTTAAAAGTATTTCGCATGTCTTCTATTCGTTTTCTCGCGTCTGGATTCACAGCGATATTTTTGACAATTGTAGCAAACCCCTTTACACCCTCATCCTGAATCATCCGCTTCTTTTCTAATAAATACATAGGCCGCATTTCGATGATTACAACATTGAACCCTTTATTTTCAAAAAGAGATTTCCATTCAAATACTGTCAGAGGTTTCGCATTTACACGAATCACATTCGCTAAGTCACGCTGGATCGTCGATTTTAATTCCTCATCAATCGTATTAGGATTTAAGCAGAGTTCATGAATCCCATATCTTCCGCCTTTGCGTAAGATTCGATAAGCCTCTTCGATAATCTCTTCTTTTTGCTTCGGTGATTGCATTGTTAGCATCGCTTCTCCGTATAAGACATTTACCGATTGACTTGGCAGTTTTGTATTTTGAGCATCACCAATAATACAAGCTGCCTTCTCAGGAGGCAAATATTTATTAACCTGTTTGGCAGCATCATCATTTTGTTCAATGGCAATATAAGAGTTAGGATTCTTATCTAGGACGATTTTTGATGTAACCCCAAGTCCAGGAGCAAATTCCGCAACATCATCATCTTCTGTGATATGTAAGTGTTCGATCATCTTTTTTGTTAGTTCAATTCCACCAGGGCGCAGAACACGTTTTCCCATTTTAGCAAGTAGCCAGTGACCAGGCATTTTTGAAAAATCGGTTTGTATTATTGAAGTCAAAATATCACTTCCCTCGACTTATTGATAATGATAATTGTTATCAATTACTATTATATGAATAGCCCAAACTTTATGTCAAGTGATCCTGTACTAGTAATATTAAAAAAAGCCATTATTACAAAATGTAATAATAGCTTCCTAACTTATTTTTGCATAAAGGCTTCAATATCCTCTACTGAACGAATGATATCCTTAGTAAGCACCTCATAACCTGTCTCTGTTACTAATACATCATCTTCAATTCGAATGCCGATTTCTTCATCCGCTATATAAAGACCTGGCTCTACAGTAAGTACCATTCCAGGCTGCAGAACTAAATCTTTATAACTTCCAACATCATGTGTATCTAATCCGAGAAAATGGCTGACACCATGATAATAGTACTCACTAATCTCATGTTCCTCTTTTATTAAGCCCATCTTTATACATTCATCTGCAAGTACTTTCTTTGTCATTTCATTTAACTTTGCAAATGGTACGCCTGGTTTAATAAGAGCGGTTGTTTCTCTCAAAGCTTTTAAGACGATATTGTAATACATTTTTTGCTTTTCTGTAAATTTCCCATTAACAGGAAACGTGTAGCTAATATCGGCATTATAATATTCAAATTGCGCCCCTAAATCAAGAAGAACGAGAGTACCGTCTTCGGCAAAAGCATTATTTTTCTCATAATGAAGGACTGTTCCATTTCCCCCACTGGCAACAATTGTTGGAAATGCATGCTCTTTCACGCCCTCAGAATTTAAAATAAAGTCAAAATGGGCTTCAAGCTGATATTCCTTCATTCCTGGCTTAGCATGCTTCATGACATTTCTAATGCCATTTTGGGTAATTTCAATCGCTTTTTTGATCTTTTCAATTTCTGCCGGTTTTTTATAAACACGAAGCTCACTTATGACTGGATAAACATTATTTATATGTACATATGGATAATTTGTTTGGATTTTACGAGCAAATTGCTGTGCCTTTGTTGTCACAGAATCTAATTCTCTTCGTTCTAAATCTAAATAAACGTGAAAAACTGATTCTGAAATAAGGGTTTGAGACAATGTAGATTCGAATTGATCAAGATATAAAATATTCTCTATTCCAGAAGTTTCTATTGCCTCACTGATGGTAATGGATTTCCCAACCCACTTTTCTAAGACAGGATCAGATTTTTCAATAAAAAGGAATTCTTCCACTTTACTTCCTTTTTTTCGAGCTATAAATATAATATTTGGTTCGTCGATCCCTGTTATATAGTAAAAA
Source organism: Cytobacillus praedii (assembly GCF_001439605.1). Lineage (GTDB taxonomy): Bacteria > Bacillota > Bacilli > Bacillales > Cytobacillaceae > Cytobacillus > Cytobacillus praedii. Next base: position 103,830 of record NZ_LMBX01000006.1, on the reverse strand, counting down.
TTTCGATTAGGTACAAACTTATAGGCTTCATCCGCTGACTTTTGCGGTGCTTTTCCTCCAAATAAAATAAGAAGAGACTCGTCTTTTAATTCTTCATATAAATGATTACGATTAGTAATGAAAAAATCCTTGTGCATAATATTCCCTCTTTTCGAAAGATATGAAAATATAAGTATATCATAACATACTTGTTTTCACTTACTCCATATAGTGTAATTCGATTTTTACATGATGTTTTTCGTTAGCAGACTGCTTATCTATTACTTTCCAGTTTAAAGAGATGAAGTTTTGTAAGTCCTCAATCTGGCTTTTTGTTAATACCAGACCATCTAAGTAAAAATCAAAGTCCTGATAATCAATATTCTCCACTAAATCATATTTAATCTTCAATAGTGTTTTTAGTGCATTTTTTGTGAGAAAAGTAATTGTATACCCATTTATGATGGCTTTTTCTAACTTTTCTGTATGGGTTCGATAAAAATCAATAAACGTTTGCCAGTCTGGAATCCCTTCGCCATAAGGAGTAAATTCCTTGCTATCACCGTTTTTAAGTAAATGAATCATTTCGAAATCTGTTGTTCCGCTTCTTCGTATCATCTCAATCATTATTGCATGATTAAGTGCGAGTTTTTCTCTGTTCAATCGCTCTTTCACTCCCAGGTAAAATAATATATGATCACTGACGTTAAAGGTTATTGGAACAAAGAAACAATAGTGTCACTTATACTAACTATTAAAATGCTTTGTCCAAACCCACAAATGATGCCGGTAAATAATCTTATTGTATTATTGCTCACTCTATACTTCTTCTTCTGCGTCCAGCCATCAATGATCATTGGAATATTTAGAAATAATCCTAGCCATATTGAAATATGTATATCAATAAGAAGTAATATCGGAAAGAAAAGATACCCTATTAATATCCCTGTACATCTTGCACATAATGGCAAAGTATACCCTTTAATGGTTATGCATCTGTTTTTCATTCGATGACAGGGGACAATTGCTAATACTCTATTCATCTTAATTACAATCTGGCCCGCAATCACAGTCTAGATCGGGTCCACAATCACAATCAGGCATGCAATCAAACTTTTTTTTTCGATTTTTCTTTTTTCCATAATAGAAAACAATGATTAGGAGTATGATAGTTCCTATTCCAATGGAAACAACGCCGAAAAGTATATTCCCGTTCAACATTAAAGTCGTGCCGACAACTATCGAAATTATTAAGCCGGTTAGTAACAAGAAAAACATAAACCTCACCTACTTATTCGTCCCTTATTAACTGCTATAATCTGCATTCCTTAAAAAGTCCCTTACTACCATCAGATACTCATCAGTTTCTTCTATATAAGGCATATGTGCACTGTTTTCAAAAATATGGAATTTAGCTCCAGGTGTAAGGCTGCTAAAATATTCAGTTGATTCTGGGGTCGCTTCATCATATCGGCCACATGTATATAATGTTGGGATAGCAATTTCCTTTAATTGTGAAGTGCAATCAAAGTTTTTCAAATTTCCAGTTACGTGAAACTCTGACGGCCCCCACATGATATTATAAATAGCTGGATTTTTGTATTGTCCTCCTTGTTTTAAGAAAGTAGGCAACGGGTCAAGACGACAGACAAAGTGCTTATTGAATTCAGCGGTCGCCGCTTTATATTCCTCTAAGTCTGTTGTTCCATTTTCTTCACATGCTTGTAAAGTAGCTTGAACCTCTTTTGATAATTGCTTGCGATTTCGATCCTGGTCTTCGGCCCAAAGCGGAGCACTTAAACAAGGGCTTGAAAAAATAATACTTTCTACACCTGCTGGTTTTGATAGAATATAAGCAGCTGCTAATGTTGTTCCCCAAGAATGCCCGAGAATATGAACTTTGTCTAAGCAAAGTTCTGTTCTAATTTGTACTAATTCTTCAACAAATCTTTCAATCTTCCATAAGGAGGTGTCCTCTGGCCGATCCGACTTTCCACAGCCTAATTGATCATAAAAGATAACTGGACGATCTTCTGAAAGAACCTTAAGACCCTGCAAAGAATAATGTGAAGAACCCGGCCCTCCGTGGAGTATAATTACAGGGGTTTTATCTGTATGCTTATCATGAATCTGATACCACACGTTCCCTCCTGTAACTCTTATGAATCCTTCTTTGACTCTCATATCAATCTCTCCTATCATTCTATGAATATAGTTTACCTTTTTAATTATATATGAACATTTTTCTATAATGCCTATTGATTTCCTTTAATTTAATTAGTTACAAAGTTTAAATTATTTTTACGAAATAATCAATAAAACACAAAAGTTCAGAAGAATCTGATATAATTATCATATTTAAATCATTTTTTTAGATGATTTACATGATTTCCCCTACTATCGCGTATTTTCCCCCCTCAGAATTTTTTCATTTTGCTAAGCAGCTGCTTCGTCATGTACCGTCACAATCAAAATCAATTTATTTAAGGAGGCTTACCTATGTACGAAATTAAAGGACAAGAAAAATTATTTATTTACACGGGTCCTGATGGATCTGGAAGGAAGACGATTTCTAAGATGGTCGCGACCATGTTTGATATGGAAACCGTTCTTTCCTATACGACAAGACCTCCACGTCATTATGAACAAGATGGCGAAGATTATCATTTTGTTGATACTGAAGCTTTTATTAAAATGGAGGAGAACCATGAATTTCTTGAAAGTGTTGAAATTGATGGATTCTATTACGGTATTCGAGAAGAAGATATTATAAAGGCTTTTGAATCACATGCTCTTGTTTATTTAACCTTAAATCCTGAAGGAACAGAAAAATTAAAATTGATGTATGGGGATCGCGTTATTCGCTTTTTTATCTATGCTGACAGAGATACGGTTATAAAGAGACATAAAGCTAGAGAGGATAAAGAGGAAGATATTAATCGTCATCTGGCTCACTATAACGAAATTATGGGTTATAAGACAAATTGCGAATATACTTTTGAAAATTATGATTCACCGCAAGTCTCTTTTCAAGTAAGTGAAGTGGTTGAAAGCATACTAGATCGGGATATTATTATAACAGATTATTAATATTAAAAAACTGCCGCTCAAATGAACGGCAGTTTTTTATACATCAAGATTATTTTACTAACTCTAACTCAACCGGAATAAATTCATCCACAGTTTCGTCGTTAGCCACTTTTAACGCTGTAGTTACACCTTGCTGACCAATAATGGCAGGCTTTTGAGCTACCGTTGCGGCCATATTTCCACTTTCAACAGCCTTCACTGCATCGTCAGTTGCATCAAAACCTACAACAATTACATCAGTTAAGCCAGCTGCTTGTATTGCTTCTAACGCGCCTAATGCCATTTCATCGTTATGAGCAAATACTGCTTGGATATCTTTATTTCCTTGCAAAATATTTTCCATTACAGATAAGCCTTTTGCACGGTCAAAATCTGCCGCTTGTTTAGCAACTACTTCAACATCTGCAACAGCATCTACAGCTTTATGGAAACCTTCTCCACGCTCACGAGCTGCTGATGATCCGGGAATTCCTTCCAATTCAACGACTTTCCCTTTATTTCCTAACTTTTCTAAAATGAATTTTCCAGCCATTTCACCGCCAGCTACGTTATCAGAAGCAATATGTGCTACTACCTCTCCGCCTTCAGCACTACGGTCTACTGTGATTACAGGGATATTTGCATTATTTGCTGATTCAATTGCTACTGCTACTGCAGCAGAATCTGTTGGGTTAACTAGTAATACATCAACACCCTGCTGAATTAAATCTTCAATATCACTTACTTGTTTAGCAGAATCGTTTTGTGCATCTACTGTTACAATTTCCGCACCTTGTGCTTTTGCTTCATCTTCTGCACCTTGTTTAAGAGAAACGAAAAATGGATTGTTCAAAGTAGAAACAGAAAGACCAATTTTTACACTATCATCCTTTTTACCGCCAGTTTCTTTTTCGCTCTTATCTGATGATCCGGGAGCCTCTGTTGAACAGCCAGCTAATAAAACCATCATTAATGTGATAAACAAAAATCCTTTAAATGCTTTTTTCACGTAATTGACCTCCTAAAATGTATGAATTAAATAAGATGCTCTTGCGGACAAATTTGCTCTAAACATTATATTATGCCGCTTTTTTTCGATCTAATAGAACTGCGAGAAGAATGACACCTCCTTTAACTACTTGTTGATAAAAGGAACTTACATTCATCAAATTTAATCCATTATTTAAAACCCCAATGATGAGGGCTCCAATCAATGTTCCAAAAATCCAGCCTTTTCCGCCAGACAAACTTGTTCCGCCTAATACAACAGCTGCAATTGCATCTAATTCATAGGATGCCCCTGCGGTAGGCTGAGCAGAATTCAAACGAGATGTTAAAATAATTCCTGCAAGTGCAGATAATGTTCCTGTAATGGAATAAATCCAAATTTTCACTTTGTCTACACGAATTCCAGATAAAATAGATGCTTCTTCATTCCCGCCAATTGCGTAAACTTTACGGCCGAATGTAGTCTTCTTTAGGATAAAGTAAAGGATACAATAGGAAATGAGCATCCAAATAACAGGAACCGGTATCCAGCCTAGGTATCCACGCCCCATTAATTCGAAAAACTGACTATCTGATAAGCCTGTAATTGGACGTCCTTCAGTATAAACGAGAGTTAATCCGCGAAAAATAGTCATTGTTGCTAGTGTGGCAATGAAAGGAGCGACCTTCCCTTTTGTAATAATGAATCCATTAATTGCCCCCATTACAGCACCTGCTAGTAAGCCAATAAGAATGGCTAAGATTGGGTCCATTCCACTAGCTAATAAACCAGCAGTTACAGCAGATGAAAGAGCTAGTATTGACCCGACCGAGAGATCAATTCCTCCTGTTAAAATAACAAATGTCATTCCGAATGCGATTAAAGCATTGATTGATACTTGACGTAGTACATTAAAGATATTGTCCAATGTTAAAAAGCTTGGACTTACAATAGCTAGAATGACTGTGATGATGACTAATCCTAGTAAAGGTCCTAATTTTTGTAACTGTTTCGAAAATAAAGCTGAGGACTTCATTTTTTATTTCCCCCTGTCGCGGCTTGCATGATCATTTCTTGGTCAGCCTCGGACTTATTTAATATTGCGGATACTTTCCCTTCATGAATAACAAGGATTCGGTCGCTCATTCCTAAAATTTCTGGAAGCTCAGAAGAAACCATAATAATGGAAACGCCTAATTTTGTTAATTCATTCATGATTTGATAAATTTCTTTTTTTGCTCCTACATCGACACCGCGAGTTGGCTCATCTAATATTAAGATTTTTGGGTTAATTCCTAACCATTTCCCAATAACGATCTTTTGCTGATTTCCGCCACTGAGTGATTTTACTAATTGTTCGCTGCTGGATGTTTTAACATGCAGCTTTTGAATCATCTCATCAACAAAACTAGCTTCCTCTTTTGCAGAAATGATATTCTTTTTCGAAATTTTCTTAAGATTGGTCAATGAGAAGTTTTCTCTTACAGATAAATCGAGTACTAGACCTTCACTTTTACGATCTTCCGTAATAAAGCCGATCCCAGCTTTTATCGCATCATATGGTGATTTGATTTTTGTCTCTTTTCCATCAATAAATAGCTTTCCTTCCTGTATCCTCCGATAGCCAAAGATCGCTTCCATAATTTCCGTCCGGCCAGCACCCATTAAACCGGCTACTCCGAGAATTTCTCCTTGATGAATAGAAAAATGTACGTTTTCAAACGATCCCTTACTTGTGAAATTTTCTACTTTTAACCTTTCAGAACCTATAGCTGTATCTCGTTCCGGGAAGCGGTCACCTAGCTGCCTGCCAACCATCATTTTGACAATTTCATCAAAGTTTGTTTCTGGAATCGCTTTCACACCAATGAATTGTCCATCTCGTAAAACAGATATTCGATCGCAGATTTGAAATATTTCCTCCATTCGATGAGAAATATAGACAATTCCGACGCCTTGTTCTTTAAGGGAATGGATCACTTTAAACAAGGCTTCAATTTCTCGATCTGTTAATGCTGCAGTAGGCTCGTCCATAATTAATACTTCCGTATTTGCGGCAACCGCTCGAGCAATTTCAATCATTTGCTGCTGACCGACAGATAAATTGCCAGCCTCAATGGCAGGATCTATATCGATCCCTAGACGGTTTAAGTATTCTTTCGTCTTTTGCTTCATTTCTTTATCTTTTGTCATTCCGAATCTACCGAATGTCAGTTCTTTTCCTAAAAACATATTTTCGGTGACTGTTAAATATGGAATGATATTTAGCTCTTGATGAATAACGGCAATTCCAGCCATTTCTGCTTCTTTCGCATTTTTGAAATGTACCTCACTCCCACGAACAGAAACAGTTCCGGCATCTCTTTCATATATACCTGTTAAAATTTTCATTAAGGTTGATTTACCAGCCCCATTTTCTCCCATAAGGGCATGTACTTCCCCAGGCATAATTTCAAAGTCTACTTTTTCCAAAACGATATTTCCGGAGAACGCTTTAGAAATACCTTTCATTTGAATCATTGGTTGGCTATTCATATTAGAATATCACTCCTGCATGTAAAATAATGTTTGCATATGGAGTTACTTCACCTGTTCGGATGACTGCTTTTGCCTTTTTTGTTAGTGCCTTAAATTCTTCGTGAGAAATATACTCTATTGATACATCTTTAAGAATAGAGGTAACCTTCTCATCAATTTGTTTGTTTTGCTCCTTAATTTCTACAGCAAGTGTTGCATTTTCCACTGCCATATCCTCAAGCAATGTTTCTAGCGTATCAATGAAACTAGGGTCTCCCTGTTTTAATGCTAAATCGATTCGAATCGTTTCATCTGGAATAGGAAGTCCACAATCAGCAATAACAATTGTATCGGTATGTCCAAGTCGCGCAAGCACTTCAGATATATGACTATTTAAAATCCCTAACTTTTTCATTTTCTCTTTTCTCCTCTTTGCTGCAGGAATTCCTCTACCTCCTGGAGGGTAGGCATTCCGCCTTGAGCACCAAATTTTGTTACGGATAAGGCAGCAGCAGCGTTAGCGAAATGGCAGGCTTCTTCTAGCTGATAACCGATACTTAAGCAATAAGCAAGTGCGCCATTAAACGTATCCCCTGCACCTGTTGTATCCACAACATCCACGTTGAAACTAGGAATTTGGCGTTCATTCCCCTTCAAAATGGAAACACCTTTTGCACCTTTTGTAACAATGCACTTTTTGATAATTTCTTTTCTTTCTTCGTCTGTCCAATCAGAAGAAGAAAGCAGCATTTCTTGTTCATGCTCATTTGGTGTAATATAGTCAATTTTTGATAAAAGCTCTTTTGATAAAAGCTGAATCGGTGCTGGATTTAAAATGATTGTTGCATGATGCTTGCTGGCAATTTCGACTGCTTTCTCAACCGTCTCTAAAGGAATTTCCAGCTGAAGTAAAACAACATCACTCTCTGCAATCATTTTTTCTAATCTTTCGATGTAAACAGGTGTGACTTGATAGTTGGCTCCCGGAACGACAATGATACTGTTATCTCCATCAAAAACTGTTATAGTAGCTGTCCCAGTTGAAGTTTCTGTAACCGGTTCCACATTTTGCACATCTATTCCTTGATTATTTAAATGCTGTTTTAACTCTTTGCCAAATGTATCTTTTCCGACACACCCGATCATGCTTACATCTGCGCCTAATCTTGCAGCTGCAACAGCCTGATTTGCCCCTTTGCCACCGGGGATGGTGTGAAACGCTTTTCCTAAAACCGTTTCACCCATTTTTGGAAGGATATTTGTACTTGTTACAATATCCATATTAATACTGCCGATGACAGTGATTTTCTTTTTTGTCATTATTTTCACCTCAAGACCTTAGTTGATTGACCTATTTTTAAAGATACTTTAAATTCTTGCTGGGCAGGATTTACAGCTTTTCCTTCAATCATATCAAGTAAAAGTTTAGCTGCTGACTCCCCTAATTCATATATAGGCTGTGCCATCGTTGTAATTTCTGGACTTGTAAGTTCACAAAGCTGAATGCCATCAAAACCAATCAAGGAAAGATCTTGTGGAATTCGTATTCCCATTTGTGTTGCTGCCTTCAATACGCCTAAAGCCATATAGTCATTCCCTGCAAAGATTCCATCAATATCACGGTGCTTGGATAATAGGACCATTGTCGCCTTCGCAGTTTCTAAAACGTTATAATTTCCATTGATAATGTAGTCCTTATTAAACCAAGGCTCATTGCATACTTCACTTAAATAGCCTTTATAACGTTCGTCTGCATTAATGACACTTACTGGACCGCGGACATGGGCAATTTTTTTGCAACCAATCTTTTTTAGATATTGTACCGCTTCCTTTGCTCCTTCATAATTGTTGACAGAAACAGATGGAATACTTTGATGTATTGGACGGTCAAGCGAAACGATTGGAATATTATTTTTCTCAATATAGTTCGGTGTAAGTGTACTTGTAACAATAATCACACCGTCCACATATTTTTGCTTCATGACATCAAAATATTTTTTTTCCTTATCCTCATGTTCATCTGAATTGCAAAGGATTAATGTATAATCATTGTTATTCAAAACATCCTCAATCGCTCTGGCTATTTCAGGGAAAAACGGGTTTTTAATATCAGGTACGATGAGAGCAATTGTTTTAGATTGTTTTTTAAAAAGACTTCTAGCAACCGCATTTGGTTTATAGTCTAATTTCTCTATGGCTTTTAAAACTTTTTTTCTCGTATCTTCATTTACATAGCCATTGTTATTTAACACTCTTGAAACAGTTGCGACAGATACATTCGCTTCGTTTGCTACATCTTTAATTGTGCTCACATCATACCTTCTTTCCGAAAAAACATGTAACCGGTTACACACAAGAATAAAAAAATAGTTTTCTATAAATATAAAGAAAAACTTTGTATTTGGTAACTTCAGATTGTTTACTATTTACTAATAGGTAATCGCTTACAAATAGTTTTTAATAATATTCCCTCTACTGATTTGCATAGGGAACTTTAATTGAATTTTAATTGCTTAAAAAGTATTTGTCAATAGATTAATAGAGGAATTCAGCATGAAAATTCTTGCATTCTCATGCGATCCTCTATTCCCGCTTTCTTCATTCACCCAATCATTCGGTTTGAATAGGATAGGTAAAAATGTTAAAAGGATGGAGTAGTATGCCGATATCATTTCCTGTAAGTATAAGAACAGAAAAGATAAGTAACGGGAAGGATAAAAATATTTATTATCCTCAAGTGTATAAAATGAAAAATGTAAAATTAGAACAAAATATCAATCAAAGGATTGTCCATCAGACCCAGCAGCTGGTTAATGAATTAGTTGGTGGCGATCCATCATCAGTCGTTGAAATAATCGGTTCTTATGAATTGAAAAATAACCAGCGGGAGGTTCTTAGCTTATCACTTTCGAATTATACGTACCATTATCATGCGGCACATGGAATGACGATTATTAAATCTTTAACATTCGATCTAAAGAAAGGAAAGCCTTGCGAGCTTAAAGATTTATTTAAGCCAGGAAGCGATTATGTTAAACGGCTTTCCATGCTCATACAGAAACAAATTAAACAGCGGGATATACAGCTACTCAATCCATTTACAGGAATTAAGCCAAATCAAGACTTTTATATAGCAGATAAAGCATTAGTCATCTATTTTCAGCTTTATGAAATAACACCTTATGTATTTGGCTTCCCTATGTTTCCAATTTCCGTCTATGAGCTGATGGATATCATTGATGAAAATGGCCCGCTTGGCAGGATGGCTGAAAATAATTAATGCCGATCTTTTTATGAAATGCAGCTTTTACACATTTACGACATGCCTAGGAATTTCTCCATTTAAGACCCTAAGGAGATTATCTGAAGCAACTTCTGCCATTTTCATACGTGTTACAATGCTGGCACTTCCTATATGGGGAAGTGTCACTACATTTGGTAATGTGAGCAGCGGGTGATCTAATGAGACCGGTTCCTGTTCAAAAACGTCAAGACCTGCTGCCCAAATTTGCCCTAGAGATAGCGCTTGATAAAGGTCATTTTCATTTACAATTCCTCCGCGAGCAGTGTTTATCAAAATGGCACTATCCTTCATTAATTGGAAATGCTCTTTCCGAATCATATTATGTGTATCGGTCGTATAAGGAGTCATAATACAAACAAAATCAGATTTTCTTAATAAGTCCTCTAAAGACGCAAAATGTAACCCTAATTCTTCCTCAGCCTGAAGCTTCCTGTTTCGGCTATGGTAGAGGATGTTCATATTGAACCCCTTTGCTCTTCTTGCCAGTGCTTCACCAATTCTCCCTAATCCAATTATTCCTATTGTAGATTGATAGATATCTTGTCCGGTTAACTGCATGGGAGACCATGTCTGCCATTGTCCGGCTCGCAAAAAAGCAGAAGCTTCTGTAATCCTTCTAGCAGTTGCCATTAAAAGAGCAAAGGTTAGGTCAGCGGTTGTTTCTGTTAATACACCTGGGGTATTAGTAACCATGATCCCTTTTTTTGAGGCTGCTTCAATATCAATATTGTTATAGCCAACTGCCATGTTGCTAATTACTTTGAGCTTTGTAGCTTTACTTAATATTTCTTCATCAATTGTTTCGGTTAATAAGCAAAATAATCCATCGATCTCACCCATTTTTTCTTCCAGTACATCACGAGGAACTGGCGTATCTTCATGCTCCCAAACAGAAACATCACAGCTTTTCTCAAGGTGCTTTATAATCGGAACAGGTATTTTTCTAGTTATGTAAATTTTTGGCATCAACATAATTCCCTCCATCTTATTAGAATGATACACCCTTAAGTAATCTCATTATTTGCTCAGTACGCTCAATCGTCCATTTTTCAGAGCTTGCCATAGCCGTTTCAAGTGAATATGGACCTGGTACGATGGAAAATGCGCTGTTAATTCCAAGCTCGTTTATTTGATTTCCGTTTAATTGTAAGCTTCCGCATAATGCAATAACTGGAATTTGCTGCTTTTTTGCATATTTACTGACCCCAGTGATTACTTTTCCTGAAAAAGTTTGGCTATCAAGTTTTCCCTCACCCGTTATGATAAGGTTCGCCTTTTCTATTCTTTCTTCAAATTGAATCGATTCCATTACAACATCAATTCCAGATCGTATTTCAGCCTGTAAAAAGGCAGATAATGCGGCACCCATTCCACCAGCCGCTCCCCCTCCAACAATCTGGCTGACATCCATCTTTTTTTGCTTCTGAACAATTTTACTATAATGTAATAATGCTTGGTCCAGATTAATTACGTCGCTGGCAGAAGCGCCTTTTTGCGGACCGAAAATGGCTGAAGCTCCATTCGGACCACATAATGGATTCGTTACATCACTTGCAATTAAAATGGAAGATTCTTTAATGCGCGGATCTAGTCCTGCATCATCAATAAATGCCAAATTTATTAAAGCTTCCCCACCTTCAGCTAGTTCGTGTCCATCATTTGAGAAAAATCTTACCCCTAATGCTTTTAGCATCCCGGTGCCTCCATCATTTGTTGCACTTCCACCGAGGCCAATAATAAACTTACGATAGTTTCTATCGAGTGCATGCTTGATAAGCTCGCCTGTTCCATAAGTAGTTGCCAACAAGGGGTTTCTTTCGTCTTCCGATAATAGTGTAAGACCAGATGCTTGAGCCATCTCTATTACTGCTGTCTTTTGATCAGATAGTAATCCAATTGAAGCCAGTACTGGTTTTCCTAATGGTCCCTTTACTTCAACTTCTATGAAAGTACCTCTGGAAGCTAAGACGAGTGTTTCCATTGTCCCCTCCCCGCCATCCGCTAAAGGAAGTTCGATTACATCAGCTTCCGGAAAAACATGTTGCACACCTGTTTTTACAGCGGTACAAATCTCACGGGCTGTGATTGCGCCCTTAAAGGAATCAGGTGCAACGACTATTTTCACTGAAATACCTCCTTTATGCTCTACGGATAAAATATACCTTAAACTAGAAATCTAATACCCCTTTGAAACATCAACTTGATTAAGCAATTTCTCTTTTTTTTCAATGATCCTAAATGTGTCAATAAAACATGAAATTGCTTCATTCAGATCTGTTACCGCTGAAATATGAGGAGTGATAATGAGGTCATCTCTTCCCCATAATGCTGAGTCATTTGGAAGAGGTTCAGCAGTAAGTACGTCTAATACTGCGCACCTTATTTTTCCTGTATTCAACCCCTCTATCATTGCACTTTCATCAACTGTCGCCCCCCTGCCGACATTAATAAAAGCAGCTCCTTTAAAGTGGTTAAATATCTCGTCATCTATAAGTTTCATTGTTTCCTTTGTCAAAGGCAGTGTACTTATAACCCAATCTGCAAGTGTTAATAATGAACCCGCAGAAGCAGGTTTCGTGATCTCTTTGAAAAACTCCTTTTGCTTTCCACTTTGAGATACGCCATAAACGGTCGCGCCAAACCGATGAAATGTCTTTGCAACTGCTTGTCCAATTTCTCCTGAACCAAAAATAACAATTGTTAAATCCTTCACCATTTTTGGTGTCTTTGTCGCCCATTCCTTTTCGACTTGTTTTTCCTTAAAATACTTATGAAATTGGAGATCACTTAACACATAGCTCAAGCAATACTCACTAATTCTTTCACCAAAAGAGCAAATGGTACGAGTAAGAAGAGTATCCTCCTTCCATCCATCAACTTCTAGAAAGTTATTTACGCCTGCATTAAAGGAATGAACCCATTTTAAATTTGAAGGATTGAAGTTAGAACACGGTTTAGATCCAACATATGCATCTGCCCACGATAAATCATCTAAAGTTATTTCATCTACAGGAATAAATCGGAAATTTAGAGATTCATCATTGGTTATTTGTTTTTGAAAAAGTTCTTCATATTTTCCAGCAACAAGAATATTTTTAATGTCCATCAGAATTCCTCCAAATCATTTTGAGCGAAATAGGACACAACAAGTAGATTTATACTTTTTGTTGTCCCTTATTATTAACTACTGTCATTACATTCCGAAAAACGATAGAATTGCTTTAATTACTTGTAAACTCTTGCTTCACTATTTAACTGAAGCTATAACATGTTATTTCAATGGCATAAGCATAAGGCGGATTGTCTGAATTGTTTTTTTATTTAACAATCGATAACTATCATATCATTTCATTTTAACTTGAATAATCTAGGGACGTTCCACTTGTTTTTAAGCGTTAAGCAAACAGAAAATACACAGGCATTCGCATGGAAAATATCATGGATGGAGCTTGCTCTTATATAAGAATCGGGTACAATGACTAGAATGATAGAGATGGACTCCCCTAGTTTTTTAATTCTTCTTTAGTTATAGAATAGTAATCATAACCTTCGAAATAATCATATTGCTTATCAATATTTTGTAATGAATATGATTTTATTAAGTATATGAACAGAAGCAATGTTTTCAGTGTGGACAGTTGTGACTATACGGTCTAATTTTATTACATTAAAACCATAGTCTATCAATGCCTTTACTTGCTGGAAACTTAATAATATAGTTCAATTTCTTTTTCATTTAAATCGTAAGGTCCCAATCCACAATATCCGATAAAAGTATTGGAATCCCTAATAGTTATTCCAAAATTGAATGGGCACTTGTAAACATGTCCATGGCACCCCAATTCATCATTCATTCGCAAATAGAAATTGTAATCTATATTCCAATTATTGAAATAACTTATTTTCATAAATAAATATACCATAATTTGTATGAATGGTAGTTAGTTCAATGGAAAATTAGGGACTAATCACTAATCGTTTACTAGTATTACAATAGATAAAGCTCCTTCAATAAAATAGAAAATACCTAGTACGAACTAGGTATTGCTGTTTTATATGAACTGGAGAGTTGTGAATTATTGAATATGATTGCTAATCGAATGAGTGAGGGCGGTATGCCTCCTGAAAGCTATTATTAATTCTGCAATAAAGTATAGAACTGCGATTGGCCAAATCAAATTCCATACTGGCTCTACTCTTTCATAGAATCCAGCGATTTCAGGATGAATGAATTTTAAACATACAAAGGATAAAGCAACCCAGCAGATTGAAAAAGGAAGACAAATATGGCCATGCAACTGAAGTGGAAGGCTTGAATAATCCCACCATTGCCTGTTAAAGAACTTTTGTAGCAGTACCCCACTTACATATTCAACAAAAGTTGGGATTAGGAAGCATAGAAGGATGACAATCATCCAATTCGTTTCGGGTGTGACTAAATAAACCAGCAGCAATGGAGCAAAACCATACATAGGTTTAAAAGGACCAAAGAAAAAGTTTGGTTTGAAAAATTTACGGTTGATGATGAGGTTATAACAGTTCTCTAATAGCCAGCCCATAAGAGAATAAATAGTAAAAAAATAAATGATCAAAGCTGCTTCATTCATTAATCCCATTTGTGGAAAATGAAGAACAATATCATTTAAAAAAATGCTCATTTATGAATCTACCTCCACCTAAAATGATTTCTCACTATAGGATTTGCAGGCAATTATATATATATACTAATATTTAGTTCTTTTACATTTTTTTAATAGCCTAAAAACATATCAGCAAAAAAATGCAGTGTGTTTGGATTTTGGACTACACTTAGTGTAAATTAACGCCACACCTAGCTTATCCAAATTTCTTTGGACTCTTTTATTTGCCATTCTCCATCTTTATAGTGAACTATACATTCAACACCAATCGCTCCTTTCCCAGACCGAAATTTAGAACCTTCAAATAAAATAGTATGGTTGAATTTAAAATCGACTTTCTCAATTCTTAAAAGTACACCATCCAATGTCATAGTAATGGGATTATAGTATCCCTTCTCCTCTAGTTCCCCGAAAGTGGCATCCATTGTTATTACTTTATATTTTTCTTTGAAAAAATTTAAAATTTCTCTTTTTTGCTCATTATTTAATTCTTCAAAATTACTCATGTCAATTGCTATAAATTCCATATCACGACTCAACGCTGGATCTTTTTCCATTATGGAGTTTAATACAATCGTGTAAATTTCCCCTAAGTGGTCTTTTGAATTTTCTCCGTTATTACATGCTGTAAGAAGAAATGTAATGATAAAAAGAGTTAATATCCATTTAATCTTCAAATAAATCCCCCTTTATATTTTATTCAAAAAAGTTTAGCGATTAATGTACACAAGAACATTCATTTGCAATCGTTATATGATGAGTTTCAAATCATGCTTTATCTTTAATTATACCAACTTTCTTAATAGTGAATGCCTATATCTCTTTTCATCGGAAGGATAACTAACAGCATAGCAAAAAGGTCCTATTCTTTTGAGAATGGGACCTCTGATTATAACTTAAATTATGCATTTGTATTATTTTCCCGAATCCGGTACAAAAACTTTACTTGAATCCTATCCTACGATAAGATTCGTTTTTCCCCATTAATTGCCTGAATCGGGTCAATATTTTGAGTAAATTCCAGTGTACCTACATATTCCCCTTTTTCATCCCGGACAGCAAAATAGCGAATGTATACATATTTATCTCGGAACTTAATATAGAAATCTTCCTGGTCCTTTATGCCGGATTTAAAGTCTGCTAATAGTTCCTCCACTACATGAACACTTCTTGGCGGATGGCAGTTTTGGACGGTTCGTCCGATGACTGCTTTTGTACGTGCAAAGATTCTTTCTTTCCCATGTGAGAAGTAGCGGACGACATCTTCCTGATCAATGAATGTAATATCAACAGGCAGATGATTGAGAAGCAGCTCAAGCTGTTTTAAGGATAGTAAGCCTGTCTCCATTTTTATATATCCATCGGAAACGGCTTTCTCACTAATTTCATTTCTGTCAGGCTTCCACTCTCCAGCAGGGCCAGTTAAACAAAAGCCAATTTCATCACTTTCACGAGCTATTTTCACCCATTCATCCTCTGTTAAGTTTTGCAAGGCCATTGGGAACAAGATGTTTTCTTCTCGATAAATCATATTAATGACTTCTTGAATGATAAAGTTGACGACTCCTGCAACAGCCTGCTTATCCCCATCATAATTTGTTAATTTTTGCTTTGCTTCTTTAATGGAATCACGGATAAAATCATCAATCCTCCACATATTGTTGGTCGGCCCATAAATGCCGTACTTTTCTAAATAAGGGAATATTAAATTTTCCTTTCGGCTATAATGCTTATCAATATCCAGTAAAAGATTGCAATCTTCTAGTAATTGATAGACATTTTCTTCAGAATCATCTTTAATAAATTGCTCAAAATGTGCCTGAACCTTTGTCTTTATAAGCTTGTCAATTTCTTTGTTTTCCAATATAAATGTATGGACCGGATGACCGGGTTCATCCTCTGGATGCTTGCTTCGAGGTGTCACTTCAATTGAATCTCTGAAAATCTCTGTGTGCAAAGAATATAATCGCTGAATTTCTTCTACCGGTAATTCGTTGTCTAGCATTTCTTCGTGTTTCA
The DNA here is from genome assembly GCF_001439605.1 of Cytobacillus praedii. GTDB lineage: Bacteria > Bacillota > Bacilli > Bacillales > Cytobacillaceae > Cytobacillus > Cytobacillus praedii. The sequence continues at coordinate 87,314 of NZ_LMBX01000006.1, read as the reverse complement.
GCTGAGAGATTTCCTCAACAGTTACCTTCCCGAGAAATGCATCGAAATGCGCTTTCACTTCCTTCACGTTTTTACCATTATAAAGATCTTTAAATATTTGCCTCAAGACAGTCAGACGTTCTGTATGGTTATTGGATGGCTGTTCACGGTTATTAATGAATTCACTCATTCTGATTCTCCTTCATTTCATATCATAAAAACAATATAAGTGATAATGCTTCTCGTGAATAAAATACCATTAATCTAAACGAGGGATTGTGATTCATATCATGGAAAGGGAAAATATCTGCTATTGAATGACTTTGAGTAAGGAAACTTGAAACTTTATCCGTGCTGAGCCGTAAAGTAATTGTAGAGAACGACAATAAGTATGAGGAGAATCATAATGAAAAAACTTTTTTTATCACTTACTGTACTCGTATTGTTTATGTTAAGTGGGTGTTCGTTCTTGGGGGAAGTCAATGATTCATTAGAGTATGCCAACAAGGCGACAGATCATATAAACACATTAAAAGATTTTGCTGAAACAGCACCGCAGATGATACAAGATGCCGCTGCGAATGGAGAATCAAAAGAGGAATTAGAAAATCAAATAAAAACGCTCATTGAAAAAATGGAAAAATTTAATGCAATTGATCCTCCAGCAATAGCCGAAGATATCCACCGACAGCTTGTTGAAAAGAATATGATCATTATCGAGGAAATGAATCAGGTAATGTCTGACGGTGAAATTATATTGGATCAATTGGAATCTACAGAGATATTTACTACCATCAATGAGTTTACAGCATTATTAAATCAATTGAATGAATTAGGATTATAAATGAGCTCCACCAAAAGGTGAAGCTCATTTTTATATTTATAAACAATGCATTAATTCCTCCGCCTCATCCCATGGGACTGAATAACCTTGTCCCTTTGAACAAAAGATGGAGGAAGAAGTGTATGCAGGATCAGCATTCTTATCGTAATCAATTTTTTCTATTACGTCTTTTTTATTATGACAGCGTTCATAGCCTGCAAACCGAAGACTTATCGTACCTTTTCCATGTGTGAAAGCAGCCAGCTGTGTACTATAGTTCATGAAGGTTGCTACAGGTACTGTTCCTGTTAGAATCACCTTATTTCCTTCGGTTAGAGGTGGTTCGAATTTGCCAGATGCTGTTTGAATATCTGCTAATACACGTCCCATCTGATCGATATCTACTTTGATCTTATACTGATAAATGGGTTCGAGTAAAATGTTTGAGGCTTTTTCAAGGCCTTGTCGTAAAGCCCGATAGGCAGCCTCCCTAAAATCGCCGCCAGATGTATGTTTATTATGGGCTCTGCCAGTTAACAATGTTATCTTCACATCAGTAAGAGGGGATCCAGTTAAAAGACCATTATGTTCTCTTTCAAATAAATGCTGTTCAATTACGTTTTGGTTCCCTATAGTCAAATCGTCAGCATGACAAGCATTACAGAAGGTAATTCCGCTATTTCTTTCGCCGGGCTCTAATTTAAGATGTACTTCAGCATAATGCCCTAAAGGCTCGAAATGTCCGTAGCCTACAGCAGATGTATCAATTGTTTCTTTATATAGGATCTCTGGCTCCTCAAAAGAAACTTTTAACTGAAACCGTTCTAAAACTACTTGTTCTAATACCTCAAGCTGAATGGTCCCCATGACATGAATATGTATCTGCTGCAGACTTTCTTCCCATATTACATTTAATGAAGGATCTTCTGCATCCAATATTTTGAAGAAGCGCAATGCTTCTTTTATATTTACAGATGGTTCGAAATTAACTTTGGATCTTAGTGTTGGTACCATTTCAAAATCAACGGTCTCGGTCTTTTCACCAATGTAATTCCCTATAGTTGTCATTGATAACCCTGTAACAGCGAAAAGTTCGCCAGCATTAACATGATCGACTGTTTTATATTTATTCCCGCCATAAACGCGTATTTGGGTGACTTTTTCTGAAATCTCATGTTGACCATTCCAGTATCTTACTTCATCTCGAACTTTCATGCTGCCGCTTAATGCCTTAATAAAAGAGATTCTTGTTCCATTCTCATCGTGCCGAATTTTATAGACACGTCCTGAGAAGGGTGCTTCAGGCGCATAATCCGTAACTGTTAATTGATTAAATACCTCTAGAAAATGATCGATTCCAATATCCTGAAGTGCTGATCCGCTTCCACAGAGGAAAAGTTGGTTTTGATTAATCATTTCCTGTAGTGTCTTTAGCCATAAATCTTTTTGATATCCGGTTTCCATGTATTGCTCTAAAAGATGCTCATTACGCTCAGCTGCAAATTCAATGAATTCCTCATCCATCTCACCATCATTAAAGGAGTCTGTTATTAAAAAGATATCCTTTGTTAGGTTAAGTTTAATCTCCTCAAGCACACTTTCCACATTTGCTCCAACACGATCTGTCTTGTTGATAAAGAAAAATGTAGGCACTTGATACCTTCTTAAAAGCGTCCAGACGGTTTCCGTATGTCCTTCAATTCCTTCTACCGCACTAATGATAATGATGGCATAATCCATCACTTGAATAGCTCGCTCCATTTCAGGAGAAAAATCGACGTGGCCCGGTGTATCAATTAGAAAATAGGTTGAATTTTGATAACTGAATATGGCCTGATCTGCAAAAACGGTAATTCCACGTTGCCGTTCTATTTCATGGCTATCTAGAAATGCGTCCTTATGATCCACTCTGCCTCTTTGTTTAATACTTTTTGTATGATAAAGAATCTGTTCAGAAAATGTTGTTTTTCCAGCATCCACATGTGCTAATATTCCGATCGTTTTATTCATTCTATACCCTTTCTGCTTTGGAATTGTTCCATTCCATTATAACAAATGCTCTTTTCCTGTGAAAAATGTAAAATTCCCGTGAATAAGAAGGATTTAATATGTAAAAGAAGAATAAGGAATGGTATTCAATTTAAGGAGGACTTAAAAATGTATCATACAATTGAAGAATTTACGAATGAATGGAATCATGAAGCCAATTTAACTCAGAAGGTTTTGGATCATCTCACAGATGAATCCTTATCATTGAAAGCTACTCCAGAGTATCGCACATTAGGCAGTTTAGCATGGCATCTCGTTACGTCCCTTCATGAAATGCTTTCACGGACAGGACTTGATTTTGTTGGTGCAGAGCATGAAGCTATCGTGCCAGTAAGTGCTAAGGAAATTGCTGACAGCTACCGCACTGCAAGCGATAATATGATTGCTGCAATGAAAAAACAATGGACAGATCACACATTAAATGATCTTGATGATATGTATGGAGAGAAATGGCCGAAAAGCCTTACTTTATCTGTTCTGAACTCACATCAAATTCATCACAGAGGTCAATTAACTGTTTTAATGCGTCTAGCAGGTCTAAGAGTACCAGGCATGTATGGTCCTTCACGGGAAGAATGGGCAGAGGCTGGAATGGAAGCACCTACGAATTAAAACTTAATGAATCGAATCTGTCAAAATATAAAAGGAATATATATTTGAAAGAACAGCTTTAGAAGTTCAATGGGATGATATAGATACATCAAAGGGATATGGAAAGGTTATCTTTTATATCCCTTTATCTTTAATCAGTGCTGAACATCAAGTGAATAATATGGAATATAAAAAGGGCAAAATTCCTTGTATTAGAAATTCACCCGATTGTTTAAATATAAAACAATTTAACTTTTTCAACTTCTTTTGATAAAAATGTTCCCTATACTTTCTCATTCATCCAATTTATTGTTTTCTTAATTCCATCACTATACGTCGTCCACGGTAGGGTTCCAATTTTTTCTTCATACTTTTTACCGCTCAAAATTACCGGTTCCTTTGTTAAGTACATCATCTCTACCATCTCCCTCATAAATGGCTGAAACATTCCTAGGAAGAAAATCATTTTATTTGACACAATTCTAATCGACTTTTTATATCCTAGCTCCTTACGTAAAATCTCAATAATTTCTTCACCCGTTATCGGATGCGCTGATGGGATATTCCAGCTTTGATTGTAAGTATCCTTTCTAGAAGCTAGCTCCACCATCGCCTTTGCACCATCAAAAGTAAAAATAAACTCTCGTGCTACCTTGAGATCACCAACAAAATTTGCAGATTTGTTTTGAACTACATTTTTGAGAGTTTCATGAAGGATCGTACTTTCTGCGTTAGGTCCGTACAAATCTGGCATATGGACAATTAAATAAGGAACGTTATTTCTCTTCAATGTTTGTTCCATTGCAAGTCTGATTTTACCCTTTTTTGTATGTGGTTCTTTCTTGGCATCTTCACTTATTTCTAATTTGGTGTGCCTCCCATAAGCATAAATATTATCCACTAAGGCAATTTTTGCTTGTTGTATCTTAGCAACCCGAACCAAAGTTTCCATGCACAATGGATGTTTCTTATCCCAATCTTGATAAGGAAAACTAACTGCATGAAAGATTACATCCACGCCATTCGCTGCCTCGAGTACCTCCTTTTCCACTAATGCATCCCCTGAAAAAATAGTTATCCTTGATTCATGCTGATAAAGTGAATGTAATTTTTCTTTTCCTCTAGCAAAAGCAACTACATTCACCCCTCGATTATTCAATTCACGAACTAATGCATAGCCTATTCCACCCGACGCACCTAGTACTAATGCTTTTTCCATAAATATCTTCCTCTCCTTATTATTAACCACTGGTCAAATAATACAAAAAAAAATAAATACAAACTCTAAATCAGAATATGATTTAGAGCAGTTCTATCCATTTAATCCTTTTACTATAAAATTTACATGTAACTTAGCAGCTGGCTTTGCTTCGTTAAAATTTTCAACATATCCACGGTAATGAGAGACAAAACCATGAAGTGCTATAAATGCAGACCATATATCTATTATCTCATGTTTTTTCTCGGACAAGGATTGGACTGTTTGGGCAAACTTTTGATAACTAAGGTTGGCTGCTGCTTGAGATAAACTATCTACCTCCGTATTTCTTACCATAAACATAATTTCATACTGGCTTTGATGGTTTAAACCAAACTCAATAAAACGAATAAAAACGTTATAGAGCTTTGTTGTGTTATCCTCAGGACCTTGAATGGATTCATCCAACAAGTTGTTTAGTTCAGAAAAGTCATCTTCTACAATCGCATAAAACAGTTCAGCTTTATTTTTAAAGTGGTAATAAATCGCTCCATGACTGCAGTCTAGCTGTTTTGCAATGCTTCGCATGGAAACATGATGAAACCCCTGTTTTACAAACTGAGTTCGTGCTTTTTGCAAGATGCTCTCTCTTGTCAGTTCTTGAGAAGTGGTTTTACGCGGGGACATCCTTTCAGCTCCTTTATTGACCATTGGTTAATAATAATTATAACACTTATTTGTTCGATATAAAAGTAGTCTCCTGTATCTTTAATTACCTATTAAAAAAATAAACATAATGCATAACATTAAATTTAACAAGTTTTGTTCCCAATTCGAGCCTATAGGGGTAGATATTTCTTTTATAAATACCTAAAATGGTACAATAACCATGAAAGGATGTGTAAGTATGGCGATTACATTACCGCATATTGAAGATGCCAACCGGACTGCTTATCTTCCGCCAAAGGGAGAATTTGAACAATTTACAGATGAATCCCACTATGCTGAAAAGGTTCGTGAATGGGGATTATCATCTACCAAAGAAGTAAAGAAGGAATTCTGGTACAAGGAAAGAGATCATCAGCGCCTTGTTACCATTAAAGGGTATGAGACATACGGGCAAGGTGGAGAATTTAATACGATCATTGTCGAATTCCAGGATGGGAACCTAAGCTGTATTCATCCTGCTTATCTAAAGGAAATGCAGGCATCAAGCTTTGGGAAAGTATCATTTTCTAATGTGGCAGAACCATCCTCTGCACCAGTGCAAAAAAGCGAAAAAGTAAATGCACCTAAACAAACGGCTGTAAAAAAAGATGAAGCACCAAAAAAAGAAAAACAAGCAAAAATTCAATTACCAGAGGAAAAGGTACATTTCACTGGGACGGTTAAGCAATTTGCTTTAAGCTGGAACCATTTTAATGAAGAAAATGATGAAGTCGTCGTTCTTGAAAACGTTGTGATTGAACAGGAAAATCCAATTGAAGTGGGACTTGCCTGGTGTGCTCACTCAAAAACCTTGAAGAAATTTGAACTTGCTCCAGGTGAAAAACTTGAATTCGACGGAAAAATCGTAAAGAAGAAATTGCCTAATGGTAAAGATGTTGAAGAGGAATTCATTGTAGGTGATCCAGTTTTATACAAAGTAAATAATCCATCAAAAATGAAAAAAAGCTAAAAGAATGACCATATTCTTTTAGCTTTTTTGCTTGAAATTACCACCTCTCCTCCCTTCCCTTTTTTGTTACACTTTTAAGGTTGAAGGATTATATGGAGGGATTAATGGATGAAAAAAATATATCTGCTGCTTGCGATCCTATTCATTTTTTCAGGAGGATTTGTGGCAGGCTCTTTATTTTCAGTAAAAAATAATTCGTCAGACCTATTGGACATCGGTCAAATTCCTCAGTCTTCGAAAGCATTAGAACAAAAGGCGCTGCCTAAGTTAGAACACTCAGCATCCAACTTGCTGATTGGCTATGTTCAGGATTTTCGGGATCCGTCTGTGGTAAATTACAATCAATTAACCCATGTGATTTTTTCATTTGCTCATCCGACGAAAGATGGAAATGTATTATTAAATGGTGACACTGCGTTAGAGCATTTACGAACAATGGTCTCGAAAGCCCATCAAAATAACTCGAAAGCAATACTAGCCGTTGGTGGCTGGTTTCATATGAATGGCGGAGAATCATATGATTATTTTAAAGTTGCAATTGCTGCTCCTCTTGCACGTACAAAGCTTGTTAAAGAACTTATGAATTTAACTGAAAATGAGAATTTAGATGGCATTGATATTGATTTTGAACATCCTCGTTCACAGGAAGATGCAGTGAACCTCAATGCTTTTATTCAAGAATTAAGCTCGAAGCTTCACCTTCAGGGAAAGGAACTTTCCATCGCTGTACATTCAAAGATTCATAGTGTAACTGGAACTGAGCTTGGTTTTGTTGTGTACGAGCCTTCTATGTTTCAGTATGTTGATCATGTAAACATTATGGCGTATGACGGCCAATGGGATGGCGGATATAATGCGGCAAATTTATCCCCCTATCCGTTTACTGAGAATATCGTAAATTATTGGACGACACTTTTTGATAAACACAATATATCAAAAGAAAAGCTTGTACTTGGGGTTCCTTTCTATGCACAACCGGAGGATCCAAAAAGTAAACAAGTTTCCTATGAGGCACTTATAAAAAATGATCCTGACAATGCAGGCAAAGATTCTGTAAAATTGAATGGGACTACCTATTTTTATAATGGAGCAGAAACGATTCAAAAGAAAACAAAACTCGCACTTACTAATGGCTTTGGCGGCATGATGATATGGGAAGTGGGGCTAGATGCCAAGGGTGTGTATAGTTTGACAGCAGCAATTTCAGAGGAAATGAAGGAAATTAAGTAATTAGCAAGATTAACTTATTTAAGTATGTTCTTTTGGGGAGGTAATTATAAAAGCGATGAAATAACTTGCTGAAAAATTCGAACATAAATGTCTATGAATTTGCTACATTTGTATAAAGAAATTATGTTCGGACACGTATTCACTTGTTTTCACAAAATCTGTCTGATGTAGCCTCAAGTTTGGACATCCTAGTTTATAATCTATAATTCTGCTAAACTTGTCTAAAGCCAAAAACAGGGAACGAACCTATTTATGGTTTCGTCCCCTGTTTTCTTTTCGATTAGACACTCAGTTTATTTGTGTTCACTCTACAACTCAAATTCCCATTCTTCTTTTAACAGCAAGTAAAGGATTAATAAAGTATCTTCAATTTCACGCCCGCTTTTTCCCTCTAATTGGAGTCCGGCCTTATTGAAGAGGATTTCAGCCACTTGAATAGTAAGTTCATTTCTTTCTTCTAAAGGCAATTGTGCAAATCGGCTGCAATACGTTTTAACCAAGTTCCATTCTTTCGCGCCTAATGTTTTCAAAGTCCATTCTTCTATTTGCAGCTCTTCTTTTGTAAGACCCCTTTTTACAATTTCCCGTTCAATCGCAGTCAGTTTCTTTTTCTTCTTAGCTTTTCGCTCATGAACAACAATCGTCCCTGCGACAAGATCGCCAATCCGCTTATGTTTTGAATGGAAAAAGATCATAATCAGCCCAAGAAAATAATTGGCTGGCAAGGAGTCAATGATTCGGAGCAGATTCCGGATAAAACTAGAAAGCAATGTTAAACTATGTCCATTATCCTGTATGACCCGAATCCCAATCAGTTTCTTTCCAATCGTTTTTCCGCCTGAAAAAAATTCGAAGACAAAGAAATAGCCCCAGTTAATGAGAAATATGACAATAATGGTAATCGCTAATGGAAGTGAACTCATCTCCAAAAGCATAATATCTGCTGTTCCATACATAAAAAAGAAAAAAGCAATGATGATTAGTATATTTACAACCATTAAGATCAACTGATCAATGATAAATGCAGCCGTTCGACTGCCTAAACCAGCAAGCTGAAATTGAAGGGAGACAAATTCAGGTGTTTTAATCCCCACATTTTCTTGATTCATTTAGTTTCCCTCTCTTCTGTTGTTGAATTTAGCTAAAGCGGTTTCTATTTTTCTACAAAATTACTATAATAAGGAGATAGAAACATGTTCCCATTATTAAAAAGTCATCACTAAAGAAGGTGTTAATTTGAATATTAAACAATTTGTTAAGCAGCATCGGGAGGAATGGAAGCAGCTGGAACAGCTCGTGACCACCCTCCATAAAAGGAGAAATCGCATTGCTGGTAAAGATATAGATCAGTTTCATCGGCTCTATCAAAAGGCAGCACAAAATCTGTCATACTGCCAAACATACTTTCCAACGGAAGAAGTCACACCATACTTAAATGGTCTGGTTTCAAAATCACATAATTTATTATATAAAGACCAAGTTTCAAGCTTGAAGCAGATTCGTTATTTTTTTAGTACGAAATTTATTGGTTTATTAGTAGAGCAATGGAAGTTTGTCCTTGCCGCGATGATTTTATTTACACTCGGTGCTGCAGGAAGCTTCATTTCTGTTGTCAATGATCCATTGCATATGTATGCCATCCTGCCGCCAGAGATAGCTCAAGGAGTCGATCCCAGTGCATTAGGATCAAGTGATGGAGAAGTTGATTCTTCATTCATGTCTGCAAGCATAATGACAAATAATATTCAAGTGGCCATCTTAGCTTTTGCTGGCGGCGTGACATTTGGTCTTTTGACCGTTTATTTATTAATTTATAATGGCATCCTTGTAGGTGCACTCGCAGCACTCTTTTGGCATCATGGAAAATCGTATGATTTTTGGGCTTACATCGTGCCTCATGGGATGATTGAGCTTACTGCCATTTTTATTGCAGGCGGAGCAGGTTTATTAATGGGCTATAAGCTCTTTGTCCCTGGTAAGTTTTCAAGAGGATACCAATTAAAGGAGCAAGCAAAACGGTCAGTCCAGCTGCTGCTCGGTACTATCCCGCTCTTTGTCATCGCTGGAATCATTGAAGGATTTATTACCCCGGCAGCCATTTCGTTAGAAGCTAAATATATCGTTGCCTTTATAACTGTTATTGGTCTAGTCCTCTATGTTGTGATTGGAAAGCTTCTACTCTTGAAAAAAAGACCTACAGCAGATTTCGATTCATAATATCAATATAGGAAGATACTGCTGCTGTTGCTAATCTTTCTTCCCGGGCCTCTATCATTTGGAGGCCTTGTTTTTCCCACTTGATCTTTTCTTTTTTCTTAAAAAGCATTTGCTGCTGGGCAATGCTTTTTATCATGGCCATCTGTGTATTTTCTGGCTGCATCTGAATTCTCTTCTGGAGTGTCTGATCTTCAATTCCTATCATGAGAAACAAATGCCTCTGTCTAATTCTTTTTAAATAGGAAAACGCACTTTCCTCATGCAGGAATGTACGAACATCACTGAATAATAGGATAAAACTGCGCTTCTTCTGCATCGTTTCTAAATAATGCAATACAGCAGCGTAATTCGATTCCGCAGCATCCACTTCGATGCTGTATACAGCCTGGAGAATGGTTTGCAAGTGTGCCATCCCTTTACCTGCTGGAACAAACACTTTTACATCCTTTGAAAAAGCAAGAACAGATACGTAATCCCCTTTTTGCAGAGCTGCTGCTGCAACGGTGATGGCGGCTTCTAATGATTTTTCTAAACGGTTTCCTTTTTTCAGTTCCGCTCCCATCATTCTGCCGCAATCAATTAAAATCGTCACATGCTTTCCATGCTCTGGTTCATATTCATTTGTCATCACTTCCCGGAGCTTTGCTGTTTGCCTCCAGTTGATATTGCGCGGATCATCACCGACGACATACGATCGGATTTTGGCAAACTCACCGACACCGCTTTGCTGCTTTCGGATTTTTACTCCTTCATACAGTAAAAATTTTTGCGCATTCTCCAAGTATTGCTTCGTTTCAGTTAAATCTGGAATCACTTTTACACTGTCATACTGTTCAATTGTGATCTGTTTTTCCCATAACCCTAAAGGGCTTGAATACCGAAAATAGATCTTATCGATCCTGTAGTCTCCCCTTACTGGTGCAATCACTTCATATGCAGCAAGAACGGTTGATTGCATAGAAACACTCCCTTTTAGCGGGAATTGCTGAATAAACGATTGAGGGATTCCATCAATTAACCGAAACGATAATGAATACGGCGAGTTATTCTTTATTTCAATTTTAACTTGATAAGCAATGCCTCTTTCCATTTCTGCAGGAGCAATCCTTTTAAAAGAAAGCTCCTTCTTATTTGCTGAAAACAGCAAATCTAATAGACTTGCAATCAATATGAGAATGTTCATTGTAAGTAAAAACGTCCAAGAAATGTCCCAAATGGATACAATGATTAAAGCGATAGATAGGAGGGTGAAAAGCCATAATAAACGTTTTGTTGGTAGAACCCCTCTACCTTGGAACAGGAATCGAGCCCACAAGCTCTTCAATGATCTGGTCAACAGTCAATCCCTCCAATTCCACATGTGGGGAAAGTTGAATGCGATGTCTTAATGCAGGTTTGGCAACCATTTTTATATCATCTGGTGTCACATAATCACGACCAGAAAGGTACGCCCATGCTTGAGCCGCTTTACCAATGGAAATGGCTGCTCTCGTACTCGCACCGAAACGAATTGATTCAGCCTCTCTTGTCTTTCTGACCAGCTGCATAATATAATCGATTACTTGATCTTCCAATGTTACACTTTCAATCTCTTTCTTAATTACTAAAAAAGTGTCCATATCAAGAATGGATGCAAGCGTTTGTTTATCGAATTTATTTTCAACTACTTGCTTAAGGACATTTTTTTCCTCATCAAAAGATGGAAAATCAATGTGAAGCTTGAACAGAAATCGATCCTGCTGTGCTTCAGGCAATGGATACGTCCCTTCAAATTCGATGGGATTTTGTGTGGCCACAACGAAAAATATATCAGACAATGGATAGGTTTCGCCTTGTATCGTAACTTGTTTTTCTTCCATCGCTTCAAGAAGGGCTGCTTGTGTCTTTGCAGGTGTACGGTTAATTTCATCAGCTAATAGGATGTTTGTAAAAACGGGACCCTTTATTGTTTGAAACGTATTATCCTTCATATTGTAAATGGTACTTCCAGTAATATCACTTGGAAGCAAGTCTGGGGTAAATTGAATTCTGCTAAAGTCTCCTCCAAGAAGAGCAGCGAGTGTTCTGACCATCTGTGTTTTGCCTGTACCTGGTACGCCTTCTAAAAGGACATGCCCCCCTGCTAAAATAGCAGATAAAAGGAGTCTAAGATTTGTATGCTGACCTAAAATTCGTTCCTCGTATTTTTCCAATAAATTTGTTATTTCTGTCTTCAAGATTCCTCCACCTCTTTCCTTAAACGGTCAAGCTTTTTCGACCAAAGCAAGTATTCTTGCTTGTTTACATTTTCTTTTTGCAGGATTGTAATAAGCTCATTTAAAAATGATTTAATCTCGTGAGCAGGTATGTTTGTCCACTTTCGTTCTAATGGAGCAGAAAGATCCTTCCATTCTTTACTGACTGGAATTCCCCATCGTTCCTGGAGCAAAAGCTTTACATACTCAGCTTGAAATAATAATGATTCATGGTATCGTCTGCCTCTAATGTACCAGGCAGACAAGGCACGAATGCCTTCATCACTGAATCGGACGCTTTCTTCCCGTGGAATAAAAATCGGTCCAAATCGCCTTCCGCGTGACATTAGCCAAAGAATGGCAATGAGTGCACTTTGCAGGAATAAAAGTAAAAACCATTTAGGATACAATGTCAAAAATGTGGAACTGTTTTCCGCACCATGAACAAATTCATCATATAAGAGACTAGTATTTTCTTCTTCATTTAGTAAAGAAAGAATGAGAGGAAGATGATCAGCACTTAAAATACTTCCATTTATTATCCATTCAGGCGAGTTAGAAACGATCAATTGACCTTTGCCATATGATCGTTTGATGGCAAGGACTCCAGCTTCATCTTCTAGCAAGATTTTATCTTTTTCGTTTGTTTGAAGACGGACAGGTGAATACAGATCCGCACGGTAATCAGTACCACTATTGTCATTTACAACTAAATCCTCGCCCGAATAAGTATTAGAGTCTATATGCTCAATTTCTATATCAAACATTCCTTTTGGATTCGTGTGAAACAAAAGTATGGTATTCCCTTTTTCCATAAACTCCAAATACGCTTCCATTTCTTCCTTTTCAGGAAAAAAATAAGGCTCGACCATTAGGAGCAAATTCTTTTCGCCGCTTTTAGGCAGGTGCTCAGGTGAATGAGACCATCTTTTCACTTCTTTTTTATCCTTTAAATATGTATAGAATGCTTTAACTCCAGTTGGTGAAGGGGAATCAGACACAAAATTTGGATATGGTTTTGGCTGTTTGGAAAAACTGAAATAACTAATGAGTATAAATAGAATAAGAAGAATAACTAGCCAAATCCATGGTCGTCTCTTTTCAAAAGTCTTTTGCAAATTAGCTGCTACCTCCTTTCTTCTCTTAATTCACGAATCTCCTCTAAACTTGCAAGCCATTTCATTGCAGTAGTATGAAATTGTGAATACTCCTCTTTATGAACAATGTGCTTTCCATATGTTACTTCATCAAATAATCGTGCAAGGTGATAAAATTGGTCAGCCCATTCTTGATTTACTTTTCGAAGCTCATCATAATACTCCCAGTTTGTCTTCCAAATTCGGGCGACAAGCCATTCTTTTTCATGAAAGTAGAGGAGCAATGCTAAAAATAAATGGCGGGTTGCTAATGTATATTCTCCACTCGTTTCGTGCTTTTGTGATTCAGAGAAATGTCTTTTAAAAGACCAATCTATTTCGTTTATAGATTGTAATGGCTTATGATCACCAAGCATTCGGTTTCTTTTTCTATTTCGAAAGATAAAAAAAGCAACAACGCCGAGTAATATGATCATAATAACAATGATTCCAATGAGAATTGGCCCTGCAGCAGAACTGGTGGGAGCAAAGGATGGGAACAAATCTGCTAACAAATCGGCAAACCACTCCTTCACCTTTTCCCACCACCTGGCAATCAATCCTTTCGAATCATCGTAATAAGCCTGATATTCGCGTTCCTTAAGTATCTCCTCAAGCTCATCTCTTGCCTGGCTATCCTTCAACATTGATCGTCACCTTTTATTAAGACTTGTAATCTTCAATCATATCTTTAATATCATCAGCATCATGTCTTGTTTTCAAATCAAGATACATGACTGCGTATCCAACAGTGAATAGCATAGTTGTCACAATGGTTGCTAAATTGACAATGATGGATAACAGGACGCTATTCCCTAAGAAAATCCCAAAGGTGAGTTCAATTGCACTGCTAATGGTCGCTATAATGATATAAAAAATAATATAAAGCCCCATAAGCAGCCATGTACGCTTCTTTGTAAGACTCCAGCTTCGTGATAAGCCAGGAGATTCTCGGTCTAGAACGACTGAGCCAAAATAAAAGCTCCAGCGAGTCAATAGGTATCCAATGCCAACAGCAAAACCTAAAAATAATAAAATGGCCAAAATAATCCCGATTGCAGGATGTATGATTGCTCCAAAAACACCAGTTAAACTAATCATAAGAATGGGTACGATAATTAATCCAAACGTAATTAATCCAAATAAAATCGTGCTCCAAAAAATTGGCCAAAAACGTGAAAATGCTTCTTTTATTACTGAGCCTACTGTATATTCCTCGTTTTTTCGAATATGATTGATCGCGAAAAGAACAGCTGCTTCAGCAACTGGGAATAATATGATTCCAAATAAACCAGTCAATATTAGTGCAATATCCGCACCAATTGAACTGTCAAGCGGGATAGCTGTTTCATCAAAACTCATGAGAATCTGCTCAAACCACATTTCCCCGCTTCCCAGTTCTCTGAAAAAGCTAACACCTGATAAAAGCTGAATAAGTGCTTGCAATAAATAAATAGGTCCCATTAATATAAGTAAAATCAAGAAAAAGTCTTTAAAGCGATTTTTACTTAAGCTGAATGTATGATCTAATATCTCACCAAAGGTTTTGGGCTTATTGAATTTTGTATCCAATAGTTGGAATCCTCCTTATTAAAATTATAGTCATATCGCCTATTTTAACATTTTTCTGGCATTTGTAGTGTAAAAACTTGTAAATGGAAATGAAGCTAGGATAATGAGAGACAAAAGATAGGTTCAATTAATGTGTAAGATATTTATTTTGATAATGTGCGAATGCAAGTAAAGGAAAAATAAAGCGGTAACTGTGGTAATGAATATAAAAGTCACCTGCCATTCCCTGCCCCTTGGGGTAATCTGTTGTCCAGTCTTTTTGATGGAGTTGATTCAATAAAAAATTTATTCCAGCATTGATTGCTTTTGTTGGTTTATTAGAGACTGCAATTAAAGCATCCACCGCCCATGCAGTATGAGTGAGCGTACTTGCTTTTAATGGGATATAGACTTGTTTACTATCACTTTTACATGATTCTCCCCAGCCGCCATCTGGATTTTGAATAGAACATAGCCAATTGTTTGCAGCTTTAATGGAATGATGATTCTCTCTTACAGCTGCTGAACGAAGTCCGGTTACAGCTGCCCATGTTCCATATATATAACAAATCCCCCACCGTCCATACCAGGAGCCATCCCTTTCTTGATTATGAAGGAGCCAATTCATTCCTTCTTTTATTGCTTTATGATTTTTTGATAGATTTGTATAGGAGCATAGAAATTCCAACGTTCTTCCTGTTAAATCTGCTGAAGATGGGTCAGTCAGCAGAAAATCTGCCTTATCAATCGGCAGAATGCCTACTAGCTTGCTATTCGTATTCCTTTCAAATGCTGGCCATCCTCCATCATTGTTCTGCATGGATAGAGTCCACAGAACTCCTCTCTCCCATGATTGACGGTAAGCCGGTGTACTTAGTACATTTCTTGTAATTGCCCGTAAAGAAGCCGTTGTATCGTCCACATCAGGATGAAGCATATTATTGTTTGCAAACCCCCAGCCTCCTGGAGAGCTAGAAGGATTATGAATGATCCAATCCCCGTATTTATAATGCTGCTGACTGATCAAATAATTGTTGGCTCGATCTGCCATTTGATGTTTTGGCGAGACCCCAGCTTCCTGAAGAGCATAGCTAATTAAGGAAGTATTCCAAACAGAAGCATTTGTATATTGTATATGGATCAAACCATTTATTTCACATTGCATAGACTTTAGCCCTTTAACTGCCCGGATTATGATAGGATCCTTTTTCGAATAACCCAATGACAGCAAGGCAAATATCATTAAAAAGGTAGAGCTAAAGTAGCCAAGGAATGTACCATCCGGTTCAATACGCGCAAGCATATATTGTTTTGTCTGTTCCGTTGCTAGTTTATGTATATAGCTTGGCATCCCCATTAGACTTTTGATTCCTTTCTCAATCGTGGCACATAAAGAACGCCAATCTTCTGTGTTATTAAAATGAAAGGAATCCCTATTGTAGTCCATCTTGCGGGTATATAAATCAGACAAATCTGGACTGTTTTCCAGACGAATTTGATATTTTCGATTGGCTAAAATCATGATTGGAGCCATATTTGCCCTTCCAAACACGGAAAAACTATAAAAATTTATTGGGAATGTCGGCGGAAGCAATATTAGTTCTAAGGGCAGCGGGAAGCGTGCGGGCCATTTCAGCTGACCAGTCATGGCAAGCATGAGTTTTGCAAGTAGATGAGCGCTGTCTAAACCGCCGTTTGCTACTATATACTGTCTTGCCTTTTTAATCAGCGGATCCTTTTTGCTGTAATATCCAGAATAAAGGAGTGCATAATATGCCTCTATGGTAGCCGTAATATTCCCCTCTCCTTCATCATAATAAAGCTTCCATGCTCCGTTTTTCTCCTGCTTACTTATTATTCGCTCAGTTAATTGTATGATTAAGTTTTCATCATGAATTTCTAATGTTCTTAATAAAATGATCATATAACAATCAGTGGATATTCCTGTTTCAAATGGATAATCCCATGAACCAGTAGGCGATTGATCCTTTTTCAGCTTTTCAATCAGCTGGTTTATCCCAGCACTGATGCGGCTCTTCATCATCTGTATTCTCTCCCTGCTTTTTAATATATACAAATACATATTCAACATTTGCAGGAACCATTCATTAGGGGGTGGTGAACATCTTTTGTAAGCTTAAGAAACCGGAAAAACATCAACTTTCTGAACGGCTGCTTAAAATAAAAAAGGAGCTGAAAAAAAGGGCTAAAAAACAAAAAACCACAGAGGAACTATCCCTTAGAGAGAATGCTTTTATTCAAGAAATCAAAAGGGAAACTAATCGTTTAAATCAAAATAATGTAACTAGAACCAAAGCATATCTTGCCTTTTTTAATCGGCATCCAGAAATCCACTGGGCTTTTTTAGGTCATATGGTGTCAAGAAACGGTGGATGGAATATGTCAGACTTGAAGGGTGGGATTCTATCAAAGTTATTAACAGGCAAAGAAGCGAAGTCGTTTTTTTCATTTTTAGAACGGGGAAATTGGCTGATTTTTCAAGATGCTTTTCCACAATTCTTGCTCTATGAAGCAAGTTTAAATAGTGGAAGAAATCTTTTTCACTTCTTGCCCTATTTAAACGTTTCTATGTTCATGGAAGTTATCTGGAATGATTTTTGGACGGAACGGGATATGTATCTGTTGACGATGGCTTTAATCGTGAATGAACAAAGCTATTTGGAGGCAAGAGTTTTACAAAACGCTGCTTTTAAAAAGAAGGTATTTAATACATTGGAATTCAAGCTGCATGAGTTTCTATCTATGAATCATATTCTTTTTCCCTATTCATTTAATGGCAGCTTAAAGCTCGTTGGACAAACATTACGTCATTTTGAAAGTTTGCATGAGCGAATTTTACTTGGTAAACGATTATATCATCTTCTTTTTAATCATAATAAACGATTTGAAATGACTGTCAACTGGGCTAATGAGCACCCGCATACGGGTTCGCGAATGGATTACTGGCCTCATTTCTTCCATGAAGTGGATGAAGGAGTTCCTGGGAGAATTCTGAAGCAACGGATTAAATCATGTCAAATTATCCCGGGTTCAGCGCGTATCTATAGTCCTCGTTTAGAATTTGCGTGGAAAAATCAAACCCATCCTTGTGCAGAAATAGGTGATTGGTATAAGGATGCAAGAGTCATCAATTACTTAACCCATGTAGAAGAAATAATAGATGGAGAGATTGAAAATGACTATTGTAAAACACTTGAAAGGCTCGAACTTGCGGTTATCACGAAAAAAGCCATTTCTTTTCGTGATTAAAAGCATAATGAATTTCCTTCCAATTATCCTGTTTTCTTCTTTATACGGAACATACTTAGACCTTTATTTTGTTGGCAGAGGTCTTTATTCTTTTCCAGCAAGACCATGGCCCGAAATTTTCTCTATACATATTTTTTTTTCACTCATTGGCCTCCCATTACTGACAGTATTTTTCTTAATTGTGTGCAGTAAGTTGAAATGTTGGGAAAAAGCGATATTTATTCTGGCTTTCAGCCTGATCATGGCTGTTTTTGAAAAACAATCTGAAGCATTCGGATTGTTTATGCACCATCATTCTTGGAAACATTTATATTCGTTCATTGGTTATAGCATCTTTTTTACAACGATACTCTCTCTTAATCAGTTCAGTAAGTATATAAAAAAGAAGTAAGCGGTCATTATTAACCGCTTACTTTGTATCTTTATATTCCTTCCATGCAGTAATTCCGCCCTCAAGCAAGGTTACGCTGTAGTCTTTTTTAGCTAAAATCTCTGCACATTTCCTAGCGGAGTTTCCAGTTGTACAGGTGATAATTATTTCTTTATCCTTTGGCAAGCTAGAAATTGCCTCGCTATCATTTTCATTAAAAATATGTGTTTTTTCAATGTTTACACTATGTATATGTTGTTCTTTGATATGATAATGATTGTATTTTTCTTCTGCTCTAACATCGAGAATAAATACCTCTTCATTTTTCTGCAATCTGTTACTTAGTTCAACTGGCTTAATTGTTTTCATATGAAATCGATGTCCTTCCAAACTTATATTTTTATCCAATATTATACTATAAAAATAGGTAATAAAGTATAAATGGAACTTACGAGATACTCGGGAACGATAGTGTTATAGATGTGCCAATATCGATTTCGCTTGTTACATTTACTGTGCCTTTCATGCTGTCTACAATTCGATAAACTACCATCATTCCTAACCCTGTCCCTTTTTGTCCCTTTAATGAGAAATAAGGCTCCCCAAGTCTAGCAATATGTTCCGGTTTCATGCCATGGCCAGTATCAGTTATTTTTATTAGGATACGATCACGGATTTCAAAGGTTTGGATCGTCAGCATGCCGCCTTCTGGCATTGCTTCAATACTGTTTTTCACGATATTTAGTAATACTTGATGGAATTTATGGGGATCCCCTTTAATCGAACCTTCATGTTGAAGAAAAGTCTCTATATCTACATTTTGCTTTAAAGTAAGCGGGTGTAGAATATCCTGACACTTTTTGATTTCCTTTTCAATCTTCATTAAACATTCTTCATTTGAATGTGGCTTAGCAAAAGTAAGATAATCATTTATGATATCAGATGCTCGATTGGCTTCTTCAATAGCATACATGGCATATGATTTACTTTTTTCATTTGCATGCTCATTTTCCCCGATTAGTTGTAGAAAGCCGATAACAGCAGTTAACGGGTTTCTTACTTCATGACTGATACTAGCGGCTAAATGACTGACAATTTCCATTTTCTCAAATTTCAATGCCTCGAGCTGCAATACAAATGCAGTTCTGAGGATCTCTGTAAGGTATGTTACAAAAAAGGTAGAAATAACTAAAATAATGCTGTAAATAACGAATTCGGTAAGGTCGTGAAAACCATATAATAGTGCAGGGATTAAATAGCCAATTACTGCATATCCAATGGAAAATATGGATACCATGCTTAATTTAGTCCAAAGTGATTTTTTCACATAGATCGGTGAGATTACAAAAATTCCAATTGTTGAAATTAGGATAAGAAATAAGGATAACCAAAATCCATCTCCGCCAAGAATAAATCGAATGACTAGGAGAAAAATGCCTAATCCGATTGTTATCCGCTTCCCACCGTATAAACCACCGAGAAGGAACGGGACAAACCGTAAATCATAAATAAAACCATGTCCTACCGAAACCGATAGAAGCAGGCAGATGACAATTAGTGCGCAAATGATAAAAACAAAATATACGTTCCAAACTGAAGATTGAGTAAATCTATTTTTGTGTAATAACAGCATATTTGTTAATAAAACGAAAATAAGAATAAAGAGTAAATTAATAAGCAAGCCGTTCATCATTTCCATCGGGCACACTCCCTATGCAACAAAAACCTTTCTCTTATTTTACGTTTATATTCTATATTTTGGCAAGATTAGGATTTGTTTGAAATATTATTTATTTAATAATATTTACTTAAATTAAGTTAATACCTCATTCGTTTGGCTTTTCTGGGAGATTTTTGTTTGACGGATCCATTTTGTTGCCACCCATTTCTCCCCAGTTATGACGGGAATACTGCTATGTAAGGACATTCGGTCAACTTGACCATGACTATTGCCATAATGGAAATAAACAGCAGTTCCCTTTTTTGGAACGATAGATAAACCGACTTTTGGAAAAATCGTTTCACCTCCTGCCCCTACATCATTTAAGTAGATTAAGAAAGTTGCAATCCGCTGTCCACCCTTATCGATGTCAATTTGATTGGCAGGAAAGTAATCGAAATGTGCCTTATATTCCTCGCCAATGTTATAGTTCAATACTTGAAGGCCTTCCCCGTGATTAAGCGGGTGACTCGTTATTTCTTCTATTCTTCTTTCAATCGTGGCAATAAGATTTGTTTCATTTAAATGATAATAGGCACCTTTGCTCGTTCTTCCAGGTACAGCTTTTTTTTCTCCTGTTATTGGGTCGATAATTTCTGAAGGTTGAAGTCGATTCGTTGATAAATGAATTAACTGATCACATTCTTCTGTACTTAGTACATTGTCAAGATACATGATGAATGGCTTATCCATTTTCAAAAGCACCTTAATTTCTCGATCAGTTGTAGTTATACGATTCCCCTTTTTTTCCATGTCAATAGGTTCATATATATAAGGGCTTTGATTGCTATCAACGGTTTTTAGAGATTGATTGTTTAGGATACGTAACATTGTTGAATAGGCAAATGCTTGATCAAATCCTTTCTTAACCATAGCAGCAACAATTGATTCAGGATTTACACCGCTTTTTAATGTTTGTAGAATCCAGTCCTTCAGTTCATTTGAAATGCGGGTAATTTTTTCCATAAAAGATTCTCCTTATTGTTGAAATTATTTTTATATTTAGACCCTTAACTATAATTATAGAACTTTTTAAGTTTTTCTGAAACTACTTACATAAATAGGGAAAGGGGCAGGCAACAGAAACAGGTCAACTAGCGTACTAGTTGACCTGCAGATTTAATAGTAGAATCTATTCTAATAAGCGTGCTGTTCTTGATGTTAGATGCTTTAAAAAGACTGATTAATATGTTTAGTGACACGCTTCAAGATTTCTGGCATAGTGGAGAACCTTTCTTATTATTGCTCCTATGTGACAGTCTGGATATTTCGGAAAAATATCACATGGAAAGCTTCTATGAGACACTAACTTTTTGTATTTTAGAGTTTCAGTCCCGTATTTTATTCGGGATGATCAACTATTAATCAAGACTGCTCATTTTCTTCCGGTAAGAGCTTGCTGCGTTGTAAGGATCATCTGCCTTCATGATCCCAGATACAATCGCCACTCCAGCAATATTCATTTTACGAAGCTGAGAAATATAATCAAGTTTTATTCCTCCAATTGCAACAGCAGGGATTGCAACAGCATTCGTAATCTCTGCTAGCATTCCTGAAGGTAAAATTTTCGCATCGTCTTTGGAGTGAGTCGGAAATACGGCACCTACTCCGATATAATCCGCACCGATTTCCTCTGCCTCTTTTGCTTCATTAATTGTAGAAACAGATACACCAACAAACATGGATGAAGGTACTATACTTCTAACTACTGCCAATGGAAGGTCGGTTTGTCCGATATGAACCCCGTCGGCACCAACGGCTAAAGCGACATCCACACGATCATTGATGACCAGTGGAACATGATAGGCAGATAACAAAGCCTTCACGCATTTTGCTTTTTCAAAAAAGTTTTTTCCCGAAGCATTTTTTTCTCGGAGCTGGACGATGGTGACTCCTCCTTTGACAGCTTCTTCAACTGTTCGAAGCAGCTGTTCTATCGGCATGGACTCCTCTGTAACTAAATACAACGTGTAATCTGGTTTCATAATAAACGCACTCCTTCAGCCCAGATTTGGTTATCCATAAGGAAGATTTCATCCATTAACTTCATTCGATATGTTCCGATTCCTTCATTGTCTTGAATTGCTTTTCTTGCACGCTCTCCAGCTAAGCTCATGACAGACATCCCTGCAATCGCTGCCGAGAACCAATCTTCAGTAACTCCTGAAAAACATGCAATTAAGGAAGCTGTCATACACCCTGTTCCAGTGATTCGAGTTAACCAAATATCCCCATTTTCGATTTGAACTATTTGGTTTCCGTTTGAAATGGTATCCAATTCCCCGCTAATCACAGCAATTGTCTCAAGTTTAGCTGCTGCATTTTTAGCTAAATCTCTTACTGAAACGGACAAGGTGCCTGAGTCAACACCTCTTGTGCTTGCTTCCCCGCCGATTAAGGCAAATACCTCCGATGCATTCCCTCTAACGATCGATACCCTTACATGCTTTAAAAAGTCCTTGGCACGATTGGTACGAAAAGGAGTAGCTCCTACACCAACAGGATCGAATATAACTGGTATCCCCTTTTTATTTGCTGCTTGCCCTGCTCGAACCATTGAAGCATATGTTTCATCATCAATGGTGCCAAAGTTTATGACAAGTGCATTTGCCAGTTTCACCATATCTGCGACCTCTTCGTTACTTGTTGCCATGACTGGCGAACCACCAATCGCGAGCGTCGCATTAGCACAATCGTTAATTGTAACATTGTTTGTAATATGGTGAACGAGTGGGTTCTGGTTTTTTACTTTTAAAAATAAGTCCTTAATCTCTTGTTTATTCATATGTTATATCCCCTTGACGTGTAACTTTTTCACTAGTTTTGCATTGTTATAAAGCTCAAAGAAATGATGTGTTGGCCCATGCCCATTGCCAATTTCAAGACTATGTGTGATGGCCAGTGTAATATATTTCTTTGCTTCCTGAACGGCATCTATTAATGAAGCACCGTTTGCTAGATTTGCTGCAATTGCTGATGATAGAGTGCAGCCTGTTCCATGCGTGTTTTTCGTATGAATTCGGGTTCCATTTATCCAAGTGAAAATTTCTCCATCAAATAATAAATCATTTGGTTCCCCATTCAAATGTCCCCCTTTAAGCAGGACGGCTTTAGCACCAAGAGATTGCATGGAACGGCAGGCTTCCAACATATCTTCTGCAGACTGAATGTTGCCCCTAACTAACACTTCTGCTTCAGGTATGTTCGGTGTTATGATCGTTGCCATAGGAATTATTTTTTCTTTTAATACAGAAATGGCATCAGACTGCAGTAAATGATGCCCGCCTTTAGATACCATGACAGGATCAAGAACAACAATCGCAGGTTCATATTTTTGTAATGAGGCAGCGACTGTCTCTGCGGTTTTAGCAGATGATAACATGCCAATTTTCACAGCATCTACACGAATATCGTCAAAAACAGCCTCTATTTGATCCTTGATAATAGAAGTTTCTATATCCTGCACGGATCGAACCTCTACTGTATTTTGTGCTGTAACGGCAGTTATAACCGACATTCCGTAAACCCCGTGTGCGGAGAAGGCTTTCAAATCTGCCTGAATGCCAGCTCCGCCTCCAGAATCAGAGCCCGCGATGGTAAGTGCTGTTTTCATCGAGCATTCCTCCAATTGCCTTATTTCGAACTAATATCTTGAGCAAACCATACCCCATGAGCGCACCAGTGAATGAACTGATCATAAATGCAGGAATAAAGCCAAACAATGCTGCTTCCTGCCCTAATAACAGAATGGATATTGGATAGGTTGCCATTGCTCCAAGTATTCCTGTCCCGAAGACTTCCCCTGCTGCAGCAAAGGTAAGTTTCTTTGTTTTCTTATATAGAATGGCTGCAAAAAATGCCCCGATCATACTTCCGGGATAAGCAAAAATACTTCCTGTCCCGAGCAAGTTCCTTAAAGTTGAGGAAATAACTGCTTGAAAGACTGCATACCATGGGCCAAGCAGCACAGCTGATAAGACGTTTGCAAAATGCTGAATCGGGAAAATCTTCGCAAATCCTACTGGAATGTAAATGAGACTGCTTGATACGGTCGTAATGGCTGCGATGAGCGCAGTTAATGTAAGCTTCTTTGTTTTATCCAAATTAAATCCTCCCCTCGATTTGTAGCATTCATTATTTCGAAACGATGTTAACAAATGCTTCTTTTGCATTCATTTTCTGCTTGATTACCTTTGATTCATAAAGCCAGTTAGCGACTTGATTCCAAGTGTCCTCCTCCTGATATCCGAACGGCACATTTGACTCCTCCATTAGGGGTAAAAGCACTTGTAAACTTTCAGCTTCCACTTCCTTATCTAGAGGAAAGCTGTCATTTTCATGATCAAGCAGAACTTTAAGACCGGAAGCAGGATCTTTTTTAACCTCTTCCTGTGCTCTTGTTATAGCTTTCCAGAATTTTTCAAAGGATGTTTTTTTCTTCTTTAATGCTTTCTCTCCTGTAACAATTACAAGTTCATAGTTATCTGGAACTCCAAAGTCAGTAAGTTTAAGGATATCCATGTCATACCCTTCTTTCTTTAATAGGACAAGTTCATGGTTAATATAAGCCCCCGTAAGCGCATCCACATTATCTGTGGCAAGTGACGGCATTAAATCCCAGCCAACATCGGTCATTTTTACATTATTCATGTCGCCGCCATCTTTTTTTACCATCGTAGAAACAACCGCTTCATTGACAGATGCTGAGGGATACCCAATATTTTTTCCTTCCAAATCCTTTGGAGATTGTATGCCACTATCCTTTTTAAACATAATGGCATCAAGTGAATGTCTGACAAGAGCTGCGACTGATACAACCGGAATCCCTTCAGCTCTTGATACTAAAAGCTGTGTTTGATAGCTGATTGCCAAGTCGACCTTCCCAGTAGCCGCAAGCTTCAACGGATCATTTGTATCTGCAGGCATCTCAATGTTGACATTCAGCCCTTCATCGGCAAAGTAACCCTTTTCTTTTGCAACATAAATCGCTGTATGTACTGCATTTGGATACCAATCTAGCATAATGCTAATATCTTCTAGCTTCTCTTTCTCATTGCTATTTGCTTTATTTTCTGAACAGGCTGTTAGCAGCATTGCTAATATTAAAATTAGAAACCAGATTTTTTTCATTACTAACCAACTCCAGTTGTTTGTTATTCTGTATTTTTCCAGTGCAATGCTTTCTTTTCAATTGCTGACATGATGGCAAAAAGAAGAATGCCAATGATCGTCAGTATCGTGATGGCCGCAAAAACCCCTTCTGCATTTAAATTGCCAGACATGCGCCGGCTGTAATAACCCAACCCTTCACTTGCACCAAGCCATTCGCCAATCGTCGCTCCAACTAATGCATAGACTGTTGCAAGCTTCAGCCCAGAGAAAAAGGATGGCAAAGCCATTGGAATGTTCAGCTTTATAAACGTGTGCCATCGTGTTGCACCCATCGATCGAAGCAGTTCAATATACTCTTTATCTCCTGACTTCAGACCATCATATGTACCAACGACAATTGGAAAAAATGAGATTAATACAGTCACAGCAACCTTGCTCCATATCGTGTAGCCAAACCACAGAACAAAAATTGGGGATAGGGCTATAATTGGCATCATCTGAGAGATCAGTACAGCAGGGTATAACATTTTCTCAACAGTTTTTGAAAAAAACATCCAAACTGCTAGTAATACACCGCCTATTACAGAAATTAAAAAGCCGATAATAAATTCAAGCATGGTAGCGTTTAAATGATCAAATACTAATGGCCGCCAATTTTCCAAGATCATCATCATGACGCTGGTTGGTGCAGGTATGATAAATGAAGGGATGAACTTCCACCTAACCAGCCATTCAAATACGATTAATAGTAAACTCGCAAAAATGATAAATAGACTATAACTTTGAATCCATCTCTTAATCTGTTTCATTTGCAATCTTTTTCTCCAGTTCGTGCCGCAGCCCAGCCAATTCTGTTGAATGCAGCAGTTCAGGAAATCGTGGGCGCGGCAGATCTACATTGATTTTTTCAACCTTTTTGTCTGGGTGCAGAAGGATGATTCGATCACTAAGAAAACATGCTTCCTCCAGATCATGGGTGATAAACAAAACTGTTTTATTTAGCTCCTGCCAAATGGATAACAGCCATGCTTGCATCTCTCTTTTTGTGAGTGCGTCAAGAGCACCGAACGGTTCATCTAGCAAAAGCAGGTCCTTGCCTGTCAGGAGTGCCCGAAGGAAGGCAGCGCGCTGCCTCATTCCTCCAGACAATTGTTTTGGAAGGGCGTTTTCATATTCAATTAGGCCAACACGGTTCAGCCAATGTCTTGCTTCTTCTCTCGTAATTTGTAAATCCTTCCGGAATTCCGCCGAAATGATGATATTGTCAAGAATTGATCTCCATGGAAGCAGCAGGTCTCGCTGAGGCATATAGCCAACATCCCCAAGCGAAATAGGCTTGCCGTCAATGGATATTTCTCCTTCATCTTGTGTAAGCAGGCCAGTTACCAGTTTTAATATCGTGCTTTTTCCTGTGCCGCTTTTGCCAATGAGAGAGACGAACTCCCCACGATTTACTTGCATACTTAATTCCGAGATCACTTTATTAGATTGGTTTCCTTTATTCGTAAATGTGTATGAAACATTTTTTAGCACTAGCGTCATTACTTCTCCCCATTTACTTTTAAATTGGCCAGTCTTGTTTGTAATAGTTCATGTCCCAGAATAAATATTCGTACTTTGAGGTCATTTGGAAATGCTCCTCAAGGATTGCGAGTTCCCGTTCTGGCTTCCCTTCCGCTAATTCATCCATCAGCTGTATGAGCCACTTAGCTCCATTGCCAAAGGTTTCAGAATCGTATGTTTCAATCCATTTGGCATATCGATTTGTCTGTATTTGATTTCCGTATTGTTTTCTTAGCAATTTCCCAATTTCCCAGTAATCCCATGCACAAGGCAACAGACAAGCAACAACCTCAGCTAAACTGCCATTTTGGGCAACGTTTAACATATAGCGTGTATACGCAAGATTAACTGGCGTTGGCTTTGTTGCTTCTAACTGCTTTCGTGAAATGCCAAATTCAGCAGCAAATTGGCGGTGAAGCTCCATTTCAACATTCAATGTCTCATCAAGAATTTGAGCAAATTTCCCCATCGTATGTAGATCTTGTGCTTTTAGTACCCCCACGGCAAATAGCTTTGCGTAATCGATTAAATATACATAGTCCTGCTTCATATAGTGAATGAATTTTTCCTCAGCCAATTGACCTCTCCCAAGCTCTTGAACAAAAGGATGATTATGATTCTTCTCCCAGATTGGCTGAACATTTTCAAACAGTCTTTCAGTGAATTTCTTTATTTTTACAGTTCCCAATTTATTTCCTCCTTTGAATTTAAATGAAAGCCAATAAAAAAACCGCTATCCAAAGGTGGAAAGCGGTTAAATCATTACGCACAAATAGCTGTAATCATCTTACCTACTTCCCTACGCTAGTATGATCTAGATCAGGTTCAAAGGGTTACATCTCAGCCATAAGGCGCCCCTAGTAGAAAAAGTATTTAATTAGTATTTAAGTATAATAAAACCCCCACTCCTTTAGACATAAGAGTGGGGGTTGATAGATATGTTCATGTTCAACCATTTACCACTTCCCTACGCCAGTGTGAACTAGATCAGGTTCAAAGGGTTTAGAACGGCCGTTCAATCTCAGTCTTTTACAAGACACCCCTAGTGTTTCTTATTTGAATTCATTCATAGCATACCATGTATTTTGAATATTGCAAGCAAAATAATTAAATCTTTAATGCTTCCTCTAATACTTCTACACGCCATCCAAACGGGTCTTCATGTGTTCCATATTGAATCCCTGTTAGTGTATCATATAATTTTTTCGCTAGTTCCCCTGTTTCTCCATTATTGATTTTAAGTTCTTCATTTTGCCAGTAGAACTCCCCAATTGGTGAGATGACAGCGGCAGTACCCGTACCAAAAGCTTCTTCTAAAATACCTTCTTTATGTGCCTGATAGATTTCTTCCATTGAAATTTTTCGTTCAGAAAAAGGAATATTCCAATGTTCAATTAGGCGAATAATTGAATCACGGGTAACACCGTCTAAAATGCTCCCATTTAAAACAGGTGTGATTACTTCTCCGTTTATCTTGAAGAATACATTCATGCTGCCGACTTCTTCGATATATTTCTTTTCTTTGCCATCTAGCCAAAGAACTTGTGAATATCCCGCATTTCCAGCTACTTCTTGTGCCTTTAAGCTGCCAGCATAGTTGCCGGCTGTTTTCGCATTACCAGTCCCGCCTTGAACTGCACGAACAAATTCTTGTTCAACAGAAATTTTCACAGGATTAATGCCTTCTTTATAGTAAGCCCCAACTGGGGATAAAATGATCATAAAACGATAGCTGTTTGATGGCGCAACGCCTAAGAAAGGCTCAGTTGAGATGATAAATGGGCGTATATAAAGAGAAGTGCCTTCATATGAAGGAATCCAGTCCTTTTCAATAGAAAGCAATTGTTTTAATGCATATAATGCAAATGCCTCATCAATTGGAGGCATGCATAGTCTCACATTTGAACGATTCATTCGTTCCATATTTTTCTTTGGTCTAAATAATAATACTTGCCCTTCTTTTGAGAGATATGCCTTCAATCCTTCAAATACTGTTTGCCCGTAATGAAAAATCATTGCCGATGGTTCCAATGTGACAGGTTGATAAGGAATAATTCGTGGGTCATACCAGCCTTTTTCTGTAGAATAATCCATTACAAACATATGATCTGTAAAATGTCTTCCAAACTGAAGCTGGTCAAATGCCGGTTTTTGTTTTCTCGCTGTGGTTAAGTTGATTTCCATTTGATAGTCTCTCATCCTACTTCTTCTCCCTGTCTTTTTAATATGTAATTCTCATGATTCTTGCTTAAAAGCGCTGCCGTTTATCAACTCTTTTAAGCGGTACTTAGTAAAAGTAATTTATTTTATTTTTACAATTATCCTCCAATTCATATACTTTGTCGAGTGGTTTTTTTAAAAAATTCAAAAAATATAAAATCGTATGTATTTGCCTGCAAATTTATTTGAACTAGAGGATGAAATACTTGTTTACGCTGTCTTTTCTAGTAAGGACTCTTGTCTTATAAAAACCTCAAATATGGCAGTCATGAATGAATCATGGAACCCAATTTTAAATGGAGCAAGATAATGGATAGCCATGAATCATCTAAGCCGTCAAGTTTTAAAAAGTCCTATCAAAGAACAGGCTCAATACCCTCGTATTAAAAATAAAAAAGAATGGTTTACTTAAACCATCCCTTTTCTTTCGATTGTGTAATCGCTTCTATTCGGTTTTTGACCTCAAGTTTGTCAAGTATTTGTGAGATATAGTTTCTGACTGTTCCTGTTTTGATTTTAAGCTCATCAGCAATTTCTTTTGTATTCTTTCCATCAGCAACAAGCTCAAGGACTGCCTTTTCACGTTCGGTTAGCGGATTTTCTTCACTGTAGACATCATCCATAAGTTCAGGTGCATAAATCCTTCTTCCAGCCATAACCATTCGAATGGAGCTAGCTAATTCTTCACTCGGGCTATCTTTCAGTAAATATCCACTTACCCCTGCTTGTAGTGCCCTTTGAAAATAACCAGATCGAGCAAAGGTTGTTAAAATAATGACTTTACAACCGAATCCCTTTAAATCCTCGGCCGCCTCAAGTCCACTTTTCTCAGGCATTTCAATATCCATGATACAAATATCAGGTTGATGGTGTTTAACTAAAGTGACGGCTTCCTTTCCATTATTCGCTTTTCCGACCACTTCCATATCATCTTCCAGGTTGAGCAAGGATCCTAATGCACCTAGCATCATCCGTTGATCTTCAGCAATTACAATTCTAATCATACTTGCTCCTCCTTTTAAGTCTGTTTTACAACACTTGGAACCCACATTGTAATCGTGGTGCCATCATCCGATTTTACATCTAAGCTGCCGTTTACAAATTCTAGCCGTTCTTTTATACCGAGCAAACCGCTGCCTTTAGAGAAGTAATATTGATCGGGAATACCGATGCCATTATCCTTAATAATAATACATACTTCATTTGCTGATTGTTCAAATTTGATGTGGCAGTTAGTGGCATTGCTATGTTTTACGACATTTGTGACCGCTTCTTTCATACACATGCTAAGCAGATTTTCGAGAAAGATTGATATGTTCAGACGATTTAAATCATTTTCTACAATAAGTGTGATTTCTGCTGCTTGAAGGATTTGTTTGACACGGATAATTTCTTCCTCTAAACGAATTCCTCGCATTTGCGAGACCATCGTACGAACTTCGTTTAAGGCAGTCCTTGCAGTTTGCTGAACATCCTTCATTTCACTTCGGGAGCTTTCAGGATCTTTGTATACTAGTCTCCTCGCAAGGTCACTTTTTAGACCAATTAATGAAAGCTTTTGTCCTAATGTATCATGAAGATCTCGGGCAATCCGTTGACGCTCCTCTTGTTTCACAAGCTCTGAAATTCGCTGATTTGCAACCTCTAGCTGTTCTTCTAGTTTTTCCTGCTTCTTTTTATTATAGAGGTTGAACGGGAGAAGGATTACGCTTATTCCAATAATAATCACAAATGGCAATTGCTTCAAAAACAAAGGTTTCCCTAGGACTAAATTATAATTAATCGATGCAATTGTAAATATAAGATGAATAATATATAGCGTTAGGAAAGCAATTCTGTTTTTGATATTTCCATTATAATAGGCAATATAGAAGGCAAAATAAACAAATTGAAAAATAATCGTCATGGCAGTGGAAATGGCGATGAGGATTCCTGTCCATAAATAAACAGGCCATTTTTTCGAAAGAAAAGCCAATCGATAAGAGATAAAAAAGATAATTGTCAATAAAACACCAACAATGATTTCAATTGTCGAGGAAGATTGAAAAATGAAGTAAAACGGCAGAACGGCAAATACACTCCAAATATATGGAGATATACCAGAGCTTTTTAAAGTTGTAAAATAGTTTTTTATCATATGAACCCCTTTTTAATACTAAAAATAGGTGAAGCTCATCCAAGTGGCTTCACCTATATTGTACTACTTTAATCTAGATGCCATCTCACTTTTTTTCGAATGCTGGAGATAATTTGTGATTTCTTTATATGCGACAAATTTCTTTCCTTTTTCATCCCAAAGGTGGAATTTAAGTGATTGCAAGCTTGTACTTAGTGTGATAGTCGGTACATTTTTTAATGGTTCTGTATTATTATGAGCCTCTTCTAGTTTGTAGTTCGGTACTCTTGGGCTTAAATGGTGAACATGGTGGTAGCCAATATTCCCTGTAATCCATTGCAATGGTTTTGGAAGTTTATAGAAGGAGCTGCCTTCAACAGCTGCTTTAACGTACTCCCATTCTGCATCTTCCTCGAAATATGAATCTTCAAACGTATGCTGTACATAAAAAAGCCATATTCCTGCAGCACCTGAGATTAAGAAGATTGGTAATTGAACAAGGAGAAACGATTCCCATCCTAATCCCCAGCATAGGAGACCATATAAGACAACAATTGAAATATTCGTTAAATACGTATTCAATCGCTCCTTCGTACGAGCGCCTTTTCTGTTAAATCGATTTTTAATAAGAAAGACATAGATAGGTCCAAGACCAAACATAATAATTGGGTTTCGATACAAGCGGTAGGCAATTTTTTGCCAAGCAGATGCTGACATATATTCATCAACGGTAAGCATCCAAATATCACCAACCCCACGCTTATCTAAATTGCTGCTTGTGGCATGGTGAACAGAATGATCATGCTGCCATTGGCTATACGGAAAAATAGTTATAATCCCTGTGATAGTTCCGATAATCTTATTAGCCGACCGGTTTTTAAAGAAAGAATGGTGGCAGCAATCATGAAAGATGATGAAAATTCTTACTAAAAATCCCGCGGCGAAAACTGCGATGATTAATGTTAAAATATAGGAAACGGATAAGCTTTTATATGCCAAAAACCAAAGCCCGACAAAAGGTAAAATAGTATTAATCAACTGCCAAACACTTTCTTTTGTATTCGATTTTTCATACGGAGCCATTTGTTTCTTTAATTGAATTTGTTTTTGTTTTGTCATATTATTTGTATCCTTCCGCCATTTTAATGATAATACTACAGAAGAAAGGAACTTGTTAGAAGACATACGTGTCATGTATAAACCATGATAAGTGTCATGTTTTGAAAGAATATATTAAGAAAAAGCGAGGAGTTTTTTATGAAAAATCGAATGGATAGTATGATTCATAAAGCAAAAGTCACTTTCAATAAAGCGAATGCAAAAATGAAAGAAAAAATTTTTGCTTTTACAGGAACTTCATCTGCCTCGGTAAAAGAAATAGCAGATTTTATTAAAAATCATCCTGATATAAAAGTGATAAAAAAGGATTTCCTAGGCTTGCAGTTTAGTTTTTATGAAATGGAACTGGATGGAATGTATTATTATTTAGAAATGAAAAATTCATCAATATTACAAGTGGATGTACAGGCCTTGAATGAAAGGATAATTGCTTATCGTTCCTACCGGGATAAATATTCCTTACATACACCGGTTAAGTTTACACAGCTAGAAAAATAAAAAGCAGGGGTCATTCCCTGCTTTTAAGAAAATAGATTTTTAATCCCATCAATAAAATTTTTAAAGAAGTCACCAATCGCTTGCAGAAAGCCTTTATCTCCAACTGCTTCCTCAATGCGGCTTTGAATGTCTTTTGATAAATCTTCTAGCTGCGATTTTACATTGTCAAAGTTAATATTAAGGCTACGCATTTTTTCAAATAGATCGATGAGGAGCTGGCGGTCCTCAGGACTTAATTGGATTTCGAGCGTCTTTAATTGCTCATTGATTATCTTCTCAATATCCTCTTTTGTAGCAGGGTTTTGCGCCGCAATTTCTTTCTTAATTTCAGTTAAGAGCTCGGAAATTTTGTCTTTATCGAGTCCTTCCTGCTTTGCCAATTTAGAGGCTAGGCTTAATTCTTCATTGGCTACTTCCGTATGTTCTGTATTTAATTCAGTTCCTTCTCCCTCGTCATATGCTTTATAGATTCCGACAAGAGCGGAATGACCGCTAACCTTAACCACGGAAGCAACATCGACGACCGCATCTTGAATGCCTGCCGTTAAAAGGGCATTTGCATACATTTCATCTGAAACTTCAGTAATATTTTCGGGTGTTACTTGATTAATATAGAGACCAGAACCTGAATCCTTTAGCGTAATTTTGGCAGAGGAATACATATTAGAATGTTTGTTTCCTTTAATATAGCGTTCTAGATCTTCGCCAGTGACTGTTATTTCCTTTACCATTTTTGGATCTTTCACACCTAATAATTTACGGACCTCTTCCTTTTGTGCTGGACTTAAGGCTGAGCCATATACTACAACTGGCAGACCGAACTTTTCGTTAATACTATCTTCGTTATTACTATCTCCATTGGAGGCAAATGCACTTGTTGAAATCGTCATTGTCAAAAGAAATAAAAGAGCGATGACAATCCATTTTTTTGAATGTTTGAACATGTTAAACAACTCCCTTATTTATTTTCTTCTACCGTTTCAGCTAATTTGAAAAGGAAACGGTATATAAGAACAAGAACTTCGCCAATTGTTAGGTCTTCGTTGAATCCCTCAAGATTATTCAAGGCAAAGTTAAAATCCCATAATCCATCAGTCTGGTTAAATAGTAAACTAACTTTTATTTCTCCAATTAATTCTATTTCTAAGAACGCTTTAATAACTTTTTCATATTTTTTTTGAAGTTTTAAACCAAGCATGACTTCATATGTACGAAAGATATCATCTACTTCAAGACACATGGATTCAGCATGAATCATTGGAAAAGAATCTGATTCTATATAGATAAATTCATTCAGGTGTTTCTTTAAATAAAGAATTGGCTGATTTAAGAAGAGTGCTGATTCTTCACCGAGAAACTCTTCTGTTTCTTTGTCACTGCGTTCAATGTATGCATTGCTGAAACGGGAAACGGGATCCATTTCCTTTATCACACTTGATTCATCGATAATCTGATGCTTTCTTGCATATTCGATTTCTTCTTTAAATGATGCTGTTTTTTCTTCGGAAAAATAATTTTTAATTTTTGTCTGTAACATGTTTACACCTCTTTATCGTGTTCTTCTATTTTTGCTTCTGTTTGCTCTTCCATTTCCCTTTGAAGGGCTATTCAAACTAATGGAACTGGAAGATGCCTTCTGTTTTCTAGTGGTTTTGCGTTCCGCTTTCTGATTGCTATTATTTTTTTGTGGTTTATGCGTTTTTCGAGATTGGTGTGATTTGTCTGTTTTAGAATCATGGCTATTTGTTGTTGAGCGCGCACCCTTATTTTTATCATTATCTCGTTTTTTCTCAATTTTTCCAGTCGTTTGCTTTTGAATCGTAATATCAAGCTCTTTTTCAATAAGATCAAGTGTCGGACGATCAGCAGATGAATACAAAGTAATAGCAAGTCCCTTCATACCCGCTCTTCCCGTTCTGCCTATCCTGTGCACATAGCTTTCAGCGTCCTGAGGAATATCATAATTAAACACATGTGTGACCCCGTCAATATCTAGACCTCTTGCAGCAATATCAGTTGCTATAAGTAATTGAAATTCTGCATCACGAAAACGCTTCATTACCAGTTCTCTCTTTGCTTGTGAAAGGTCGCCGTGTAATTCATCGCATGTAAACCCGTTTATTTTTAGTACGTCATATAACTTTGAAACTCTGCGTTTTGTCCGGCAAAAAATAACTGCTAGAAATGGACGGTGGGTTTCAATTAAATGAATAAGCGTTCCTTGCTTAGCACGGTCAATTGTATGAATGGCAACCTGTTTCACGTTGACTGCTGGTCCCTGGGTTTTTTCAATTTGAAGATATTCGGGCTCATTCATATGCTTCTTGGCTAATTTTTTGATCTCAGCTGGGATAGTAGCTGAAAATAACAGCGTTTGTCTAGAATTTGGCGTTTGCTTAATAATTTCTTCCACTTCAACTAAAAAACCAATATGAAGCATTTGATCGGCTTCATCTAATACAAGAAAGGAAGCCTTATCCAATTGGATCGTTTCTCTTCTAATATGGTCTAATAAACGGCCAGGTGTACCAACTACAATCTGAATGTTGTTCTTTAATTTATTTAATTGCTTGTCTACATCTTTGCCGCCATATACTGCTAAAACGTTTATTCCATCCATATGTTTAATGAGCTTTTCAATTTCGTCAGTAATTTGTATGGCGAGTTCTCGGGTAGGCGTGACGATTAAAGCTTGTATGTACTCGGTATCTCTATTCACTTTTTCTAAAATAGGTAAAACAAATGCAAGTGTTTTACCTGTTCCAGTTTGGGATTGTGCAATGAGATCTTTTCCATTCAAAATAGCTGGAATCGCCTTACCTTGAATGGGAGTCGGTTTAACAATACTTCCTTTCTGTAACGCATTTGAAACACTCGAAGATATTCCTAATGGTAAAAAATCAGGCAAAAAGACCCCTACTTTCCATCATTCCTATTTTATTATTTTGCTTGTTTTCCTTTAAAATAGCAAATTTTTTCACAGAATAACGGGTTGCAGCCTCCTCACTACAAGAAGTTTAAGGAATAAAATAGTCTAAGTTGGGGTCTAACAGCTTGGAGATACCGGATGACGGACAGGATATCCTGGTTAGGTTAAAGCTAAAGAATACATGGCGTTTCTAATCCCAGGAATGACAGTGCCTTTCTGATTGAAAATGGATGTTTATTCATGTATAAAGGCGATCCCGTTGATTGGAATCGCCAATTAATTAATGTGCAGTATTAGGATTTTGCATTTGCCCATTCATTGTTGCTGGAGCAAAGGAATTGACTAACTGCTCCATATCCTGTTCTGAAAGCTGTGGTACTTGATAATAATGATGTTTGTTTTGATAAACGGCCAATTCATAAGCCATTTCAATACAATTTGGAATGGAGTCGGCAATGACTCTTCGTACGACAGGATTGGTAATCTCTAGAGCTGCCATAGCTTTTGAGCCAGCACCTGCTTTTAGAGAACCAAGCATATAACTGGAAATACATTCATCAGTCAACTCTGAAGCAGATTGTAATGGTTTTTTCGGCTGGGACGGCTTTAATCCATATATGAAATCATTTCCTTGCGTCATATTGTAAGGCTGCATTCGAGTCGAGGGATCTTGTCCGGTTTTAAAACAATCTACAGTCGTATTATACTCTGTTTTCATATATTGAGTTTGTCGATCAAGTATATTTAATAGTTCTGTGTCCTTTACTTGAGGACGCAGCAACGTATACAAATCTAATGTTCCGATTGTTCCCGATAATACTTCATGAACATCAAATACTTCATGCCCGCCATGATTTAATTGTTGATTAACGAAACCTGTATGCATGTTTTGGTGCATCTGGCCCTGACCTTGCTGGTTTTGAAATTGCATATGACTCCTCCTCATAATAAAAATCATTGTTATTTTGCAACCGGATGAAATTATTATTCATTACAGTAGTACCAATTTTTTGGGGAGTAAGCCGGTGTTACAGGAGAATACTAAATTAAAGGTAGCAGTAATAAATACTGACTGGAGTGTTTAGAAATGAAAGCTGTCACATATCATGGACCGAAGAATGTATTAATTGATAATGTGGAAGACCCTACCATAGAGAAGAATGATGATATTATCGTTAAAATTACCTCAACCGCTATTTGCGGATCAGATTTACATTTATATCAAGGAAATATGCCTTTGCCTCCTGGTTATGTCATCGGTCATGAACCTATGGGAATTGTTGAAGAAGTTGGATCAGAAGTGACAAAGGTAAAAAAAGGGGATCGAGTAGTTATCCCATTTAATATTGCCTGTGGTCATTGTGCATTCTGTGAACAGGATTTAACCAGCCAATGCGATAATTCAAACCCACACTATGATTCAGGAGGTTATTTTGGCTATTCAGAAAAATACGGAAACTATCCTGGAGGCCAGGCAGAGTACTTAAGAGTTCCGTTTGGAAATTTCACTCCATTTGTTATCCCTGAATCATGTGAATTAGAAGATGAGTCGCTTCTATTTTTATCTGATGTGCTACCGACAGCCTATTGGAGTGTCATCCATGCTGGTGTCAAGAAAGGTGATACAGTCATTATACTTGGCAGCGGTCCTGTGGGCTTAATGGCACAAAAATTTGCCAGGATGCAGGGGGCAAAACGTGTAATCGCTGTAGATTATTTAGATTATCGAATTAATCATGCAAAAAGAACGAATCATGTTGAGGTTTATGAGTTTACGAAATATCCTGATATGGGAGAGCATTTAAAAGAAATTACCCACGGTGGTGCGGATGTTGTTATTGATTGTGTTGGAATGGATGGGAAGAAATCTCCGATTGAATTTCTTGAACAAAAGCTAAAGCTTCAAGGCGGTACACTTGGTCCAATCCAAATTTCCACAAAGGCAATAAAAAAAGCAGGAACCGTTCAAATGACAGGCGTTTACGGAGGGAATTATAACCTATTTCCATTAGGGGCATTTTTCGCTAGAAATATTACCTTGAAAATGGGACAAGCTCCAGTGATCCCTTTTATGCCAAAGCTTTATGAAATGATAAAGGATAAAGAGTTTGATCCAACAGATATTATCACACATAAACTTCCCCTCGATAAAGCGAGTCATGGATACCAGATTTTTAATAACCATGAGGATGATTGTATAAAGGTAGTATTAAAACCGTGAGCGGCTGTTTTCTCTGAGTTAGTGTAAATCTAACGGCTGCGGCAGACACTTAGGCTAATTTTTAAAAAATAACACCAGCGGCAGCCAATCAACGTCAGATTGGCTGCCGCTGGTAAATTAATTATGGGTATTTGTTATTCCCCGTATCTTCTTCTTGACTGGTTCATATGGCATTCATCACAAATTTGAAATTCATGTTCCCATGGAAGTTTTCTTCCACATCGACGGCATTTCTTTGCCATATTTTTCACATCTGTCCTCAATCTTTCATGAACATGATCGCTAATTTCCTCCCTCAGCCTTTCCCAGTAAAGAGCTTCGGTTCGCTGATCCAAACGGTATAAAAACAGGAGATGGAGGCCAATTGCTTTATAGGATAGCTCTAATTCCTCAAGATTTCGTTTTTTAATCCTTGGCTCGGGAAGATCGGCATTATTTAAGATCGCATACATCGTTTGTTCCCATTGCCAGATTAAATCAGGTTCTTTTTTTGAAAAAGGAAGATGTAAAAATCCATAAAGATCCGTTATTGAGAGCCTTGCCTCGATTTCTGTTCCATGGATTCGATTATAAAGTTCCCTTTCTTCAGATAATGAAGCTTTCTTGGTTCCATTTGGACTGTCAAACTGCTCCCAAAGTTCAAAAAAGGTTCCAAGGTCACGGTAGTATTTCTGAAATCTTTCAAAAATAGCATTTGTCGGAGCAACAGAAAAGGTTTGAACAGGCTTATCCTCGGAGTCAAGAAGCCTTTTCATTGTTTTGATATCAGAAACAAATGAAACTTTTCCAACATTATAGATACCCTTTCGACCAGCTCTACCCGCAATTTGCTTCACCTCTTGTGATGTTAGCAGACGTCTCCTTGTCCCATCAAACTTCTCATTCTCAAGGAAAACAATTCGGCGAATGGGAAGGTTTAAGCCCATCCCGATGGCATCCGTAGAAACGATAATCGACGTTTCACCATTAATAAAACGTTGGACTTGCTTTTTTCTTGTTTCTGGAGGCATGCTTCCATAGATCATACTGACAGAATGCTTAGCATTTTCAAGTCTTGAGGCTGTTTCAAGGACGCGTTTTCTGGAAAAACAAATAAGTGCATCCCCTTTTTTCACTTGATTAATCTTGAATTCTTTCTTTTCGACTTCCAGGGGTATGTCACGAGTATATTCGTATATTTCAATTTCTGCATCTCCAAGGAGCTGAAGGATCATCTCTTTAGCACTCCAGCTGCCAATAATATGTACTTCCTTTGCATTAGCTTTCGTAATAGCTTTGTACCAAGAGAAGCCCCTGTCCTTGTCATTTAGCATTTGGGCTTCATCAATGACTATACAATCATAGAAATCTTTTTCATGGAACATTTCCACTGTACAGGAAATATGATTTGCTCCGGAAATTATTTTTTCCTCCTCCCCAGTTTTTAATGAACAAGGAGTCTCTTCTCCATTCAGCTTTTCATATACCTCAATTGCCAGCAGACGGAGTGGCGCCAGATACATACCGGTATTTGCGGCTTTCATTTTTTCTAATGCATGGTGCGTCTTCCCGGTATTTGTTTCCCCAATGTGCAAGGTGTAGCGTATATTTCGTTCCAAAGCAGGGCGATATTCCTGACCAAAGATATCATCTAGAATCCGTTTTTCCTCTTCCTTTTTACGCTCAATTTCTGCTTGCTCTTCTATCCACTTCCGTTCTCTATCTTCAAGTGCCTCTTCATATAACTTCTCATGTTCATTCAAATCAAAAGGGATAGTTGAAAGCATAAGCAAGTCAGAGACATATTCATCTTGAATGCTCTCAATCAGCTCATTTGCTAACGGTTCATATACGTATTCGAGTATATTTTCGATCATAGCTGCTGTAGTTGTTTCAGAAAAGGTATTTCTATACTCATTTGCAATCGAATCAGGCATTTGTTCTACAACTAATTTCGGGAGAATTTCTGCCAAGTATTCCGCATATAGTCTTTCGTACCGATCATAATAGGTTTCGTATTCAAAATAAGCTCGTCCGTGATGGCGAGTTTTATGAATTTCGCCAGTCAGCTCGTAAAAGAATGTTGAAATTGTAAGATATGAAGTCTCACTAAACGCACCAATTTCAACTAGTTTTTCTTCTAAAGCAAACGTGTCAACAGGAGCAAATTTTCGTTTATGTTTAAAATCAGATGCTAATTGTTCTGCAGTAAAATACCTAATATATAAATATAATGCCCCTTCATTGGCATCAATTATTTTTTCAATTGTTTGTTCCATTTCATCCTGCAGTCTTACCATTTCAATACGCAGCCTATCCTCCTCCTCTCTTTGGAGAAAATGAGCGCGTGCCTTATGATATTGATCAGACCATTGTTCAATTTGGTCGTTGAATTTTTCATTTACCCAATTGTATGTATCAAAAGTTTTGTATGTCCGTATTTCTGTTCGGAAAAGATGATTAATGATCTTTCTGCTTACATTTTCAGTTTCAAACCCTTTTTCCATCAAAAATGTTATTTTTTCTTGCTTAGGTACATTATTCGTTGCTTTATTCAGCCAGACATTTGTCCAAATTTGCTCAAGGTATTGTCCCCTGTCAGCAAGATAGTCTTCAAATGTTGGGATATTTTTTTTGCTGCCAAAATAATTATTCATATCCTCTATTATTTTATTTTTTGTCTGTTCAATTGCATTACGGTAAGTCATCTCCAGATGCGTCATTCTCTGAATCCCCTTCGATCGCTAATTATTACTCCTTATTGTATCACTAGCCAATCAGAAACATGAACGTTATAGACTTTTATGAAAAAATAAAATAATTTATTGACAAAGAGCTTATACCTTTCTTATAATTTATCTAGAATTAAATTATCTTGAATTAAAATAAAATGAATTCAAATGAAATGAATTCAAATGAAATTGGAGGCGTAATAAAATGACAAACACAAAATGGGCAATTGATCCAGTACACAGCAGCGTAGATTTTTCAATTAAGCATATGATGATTGCAAACGTGAAAGGAACTTTTAATAATTTTGATGCGGTGATCGAAGCGAATCCCACAGATTTAACTTCAGCAAACATTGAATTTACTGTTGATCTAGCAAGCATTGATACACGAAATGAAGATCGTGACAACCATCTTCGATCAGCTGATTTCTTTGATGTGGAAAATCATCCATCTATGACTTTCAAGGCAACAAAAATTGAAAGCAATGGGGACAATGAGTATGATTTAACTGGAGATTTGACACTTCATGGTGTAACTAAATCTGAAACGTTTACTGTTACTTATGAAGGGTCAGGAAAAGATCCATGGGGAAATGAAAAAGCAGGATTTACAGTTGAAGGATCTGTTAAACGCAGTGACTACGGCTTAACTTGGAACTCTGCTCTTGAAACAGGCGGCGTTTTAGTTGGAGATAAAGTGAAAATTAGTTTAGATGTTCAGGCAGCAAAGGCTTAATAAGCAAATAAAAGAAGCGGCAAATGCTTAATGCGCCGCTTCTTTTTATTTAGCCTAACATCTAGAAAAGTGAAGAATTGTAAAGGTGTACCACGTAAAATAGTTATAGTCATCTAATTATCCAATAGTAGTTCGGTTACTAAAAACACATTTTGTGACGGTTCCCCATTGTTCGTATATGTTACAGCCAAAAAGCAACTTTGATTCGTAAATTTTCATTTAGTTTATTCTGGACTTATTTATTGCTCTGCAAAAATAACAGCTATTTTATCCTCAATCATTTTTCCTTTTGCATCATTCATTAGATTGTTTAGGATAATTGAAAATATAAGTCTTTCCCCGCTCATTGTTTCTACAAAACCGGATAATGAACTAACAGAAGCAATCGTCCCGGTTTTTGCTCTTACCTGCCATTGAGCAGGAGAGTTCAGCATTCTATTTCTTAGAGTTCCCCCGATCATTCTTTCAGGTGATCCGCTAACTGGAAGAGAATAAAGAAAGTGATCAAACCACGCTTCCTTCTGAACAGAAAAAAGAAGGCTAGTAATTTCATTTGGTGGAACTAAGTTTATGTGGGAGATGCCTGAACCATCTCTTAATTCAATAGTATCGGTATTAACGCCCAGTTTGGTTAATTCAGATGTTAAAACTTCCAGTCCTTTATCCCAGCTTCCCTCACCCTTTACCACTTTTCCCATTTCCTTAACTAAGATTTCACCAATTGTATTATTGCTTAATTTCATAAAAGGCAGCAGCAGTTCAGATAATGGCTGGGATTGATACTTTTTCAACACTTGAGCATTCATAGGTGTTGATGCTATCTTTACGCTTCCTTCTATATGAATCCCACACTCTTCTAATGATTGCTTGAATAAATCAAGTGCATAGGGAGTAGGCTCCCAGACAGCAACCCATTCTTTTTTGCTTTTCACATTTTTCGGAATCGTGCCTTCAACGATAATTGTATTTTTTCCATGTACACGTTTAATTGTGATTTTGTTCTCCCCATCTTCTTCCACTGTAGAGGCTTGATTGTTAATTTCTACATACTTAGTTCTCGGATGAAGAACAATAGATGGTTTTTTTCCTATATTTGCACCGGGCTTTACTTCAACAATCATTGTACCCGCATCGTAATCCTCGTCAGGTGAGGCAGTTAATGCTGAAATTTGAGCTCCATAATAATAGGTTTCGTCACTCCAATTCATATCTCTTGAATGGCGTATATCATCATACCATGTGTCATCTCCAATGAGATTGCCTTTTATTCTATTGATCCCTAAAGTTTTTAGATCCATTGCCATTTGGTCAAAATCTGCCTTTAATAATGTAGGATCGCCTTTTCCTTTTACATATAGGTTCCCGTCAAGTAATTTCTTTTTAACCTCTCCATCAGTTAGTACTTCAGTCGAAAAAGTATAATCTGCTCCTAATACAGATAAAGCAGCGGCTGCGGTGAAAAGCTTTAAATTTGAAGCAGGTTTTAAACGTGTGTCACCCATTCGCGAATATAGAATTTCACCAGTTGCCGCATTTCGTATGCTAATGCCGGATAATGCCCCTTTTAAGTCAGATTCAGAATCAATGAGCTTATTTAGTTGCTGTTCTAGTCCAATGCCTTCTCTGGTTGCTTGTACATGAGGTCGTTTAGAATGAATAAGAGAACAAATAGCCAAGATGAATAGGGTACTTATAGAAAGAATAAGCATTTTTCTCAATTTAACCAGCCCTTTAAATGAAATAAGTAATTATTCAGTATAGCCAAAAGGATGGTAAAAAAACCATTTCGAGCTTAACGATAATAAAATTAATTGGTATGATAATTTATATTTGTAATTGAGGGGTGAAAAAATGAGTGTACATAAAGCAATATCCGCGCACGTAAATAATCAAAATAAAATGATTACTGCCTTTTTGGAGTTAGATCAAAAACGAGAGGCTTATATTGAAGAAGCCATTACAAATTGTAAACAAGGCATAGCATTTTCAACGGATAAAATTAATAAAGTAACATCCCTGATGAATGAGATTTCTAAGCAAGGAGTCGTTCCCGTCAGGAAATACGTAACTTCTGATATGGTAGAGGAATATGTAAATAGAATATCGTAAACTTTAATGTAAAATAACCTGAAATGTATCTAATAAAAAGTACATTTCAGGTTATAAAATGAGTGTTATTCTTCTAGTTCAGGAGAAAATTGAAATTTTGATAGGTCTATTCTTCCGTTATTGAAAAATTCCACTCCCTCACTTTCAAGAGAAAGTCTTTGAATAGAATAATGTTCGTCATCCTTTAAACCAATTTCACCTTTACTATTGACCACTCGATGCCAAGGCAATCGATGTTTTTTGCTCATAGAATGAAGAATTCTGACTACCTGCC
The DNA here is from genome assembly GCF_001439605.1 of Cytobacillus praedii. Classification (GTDB taxonomy): domain Bacteria; phylum Bacillota; class Bacilli; order Bacillales; family Cytobacillaceae; genus Cytobacillus; species Cytobacillus praedii. The sequence continues at coordinate 43,660 of NZ_LMBX01000006.1, read as the reverse complement.
TGGCTCCTCTCGAGCTGCCGGCTAATTTGGCAATCTGTCCGTAAGTCATTACCCTTCCTTTAGGAATATTTTTAATGATTATGACTGCCTTTTCCGTAAAAGTTTCCAAATGTCTGGCTCCTCTTCCCAGTTCGTTTCGTTTTCCACATTTTTTAATTCGCCTAATAACTGAGGAATTTTTATATATATAGCTACAACATCATTCATTTTCATTCGTACTAGTCCACTTGATGAAGGTGCCACAAAATCAATGGTACCTGGAATCACTGATTGCTCCTGTTTTCCCCATGGGAGTGTTTTCTTCCCACTAAATTCCTGATATACCCCTTTTCCTACATAGCAAACAATTTTCGGTTTAAGAAGGCTGATTTTCTTTATCAGCTCTTCTCTGCCCTTTTGATATTCTTCCTTCGTAATTTCATCAGCCGCCTTTGTAGGTCTAGAAACAATATTCGTTAATCCATATCCTAGGTCTAATAATTTATAATCTTCTTCTGCTGCTAATTTATTTTCTGTAAGACCTGATTCATGGAGAATCTTCCAAAAGCGATTATTTGGATTTGCAAAATGATGACCCGTTTCTGCAGACCGAATGCTCGGATTAAAGCCAACAAATAAAAGGTCAAGGTTTTCCTTTAAATGATCCTTAATGGGGTTCAATAAAGACACCTCTTCTTTTCCTATTCTTATTATGGAGAATACAAAAAAAGCATGAACATGTCTAGTCATTTAATGAAAAAGAGCCTATAAGAATAGGCTCTTTAAAGCTTTCGAATTTATATCCCGTGTTGAAAGCAATAATGATTGACAAGTTCTTCGATTTGATTATGCTCAGGAAATTCACCAGTAAAATCAAAATGAACCTCTTCAATGAATTTGCCATTTTTGGTTACATGTATGGCCCCATTCTTTTCTATAACACTGAACTCTGTCTCAAAACGATACCCATTTCTTTCGATAGCTCCCATAAGTACGACTCCTTTTTTTATTTAGTATGGGATCTATTCGTTGAAAAAACACGTGAAAAGAAAAAGAGCCAAAAAAGTTGGCTCTTTTTCTTTTCCTATTATGCTTCTGTAACTTCGACCTTCTCCATTACGACTCCGTTAGTCATAGCTTTTACAATATCGATTCCAGAAGTAACTTTTCCAAACACTGTATGAACGCCATTTAAATGTGGCTGAGGCTCATGCACGATAAAGAATTGGCTTCCGCCAGTATTTCTTCCAGCATGTGCCATTGATAATGATCCTACTTCATGCTTATGTGGGTTTCCTTCTGTTTCACAATTAATTGTGTAGCCAGGTCCACCTGTACCTGTTCCATCTGGGCAGCCTCCTTGGCTAACAAAACCAGGAATTACACGGTGAAAAGTAAGTCCATTATAGAAGCCTTCATTCGCTAACTTTTCAAAGTTGGCTACAGTTCCTGGAGCTACGTCCGGGTATAGTTCAAATTCAATTTTTTCTCCGCCTTGCATAAGTATGTATCCTTTTTTTGCCATGAGTAATCATCTCCTACTATTAAGTTCAGCCTTAATAATAACATTATTTACCCTTCAATTAAAAGTAATAGCATCAGAATTTGAATTAACTGAATAACTCCATAAAAAAAAGTAAGATAAATACGATTAAACAGTAAAATGATACATGCAAAAATAAAGTTGTCAATCCAAACTTCAAATGATCTAAATTCTTTGTTTCTCTATTTGTTTTTGTTCGCATTATATCACCATCCTAAATTGAATAGTATATAATTCTAACTATTTTGACAATGATGTTTTTTAAATATGCAATCAAATGCTGAAATTTAAAATTTCTTATTTGCATTCTGCTGTTTTTTCATCACTTCGTAAGATTTTTCAATAATATCAGTCAGCACATCACCTTTATAAATCCTGCCAAGCTTGGTATTTTGCTGATAATATTCGACAATTTCATCAAGCATTTTAGACGTTTCATTTGCAATACGTACATTTAATTGAATACGTTTAGCTTCACTCATAACTATGAAAAACCCTCCTGTATAAGCAATCTATCATAATGATATTATTTTGCTAGCACTTTGATAGTTCGAAAATAGCGATTGCTTTCAACTCGCTAGCGTACTAAACCTATTATAACACTTTAGTAAAATAAAAGGAGAATAGTGTCCTTTTTTAAGGACTGCTATTCTCCTTTTTTTAATTATTAAAAGTATTGTTCCATTTATCTTTAAGGAAATCGCCAAATTGGTCGAGCTCATCCACTACATCCATTAGCTTTTCCTTCCATTTTGGCAGCTCTTCTTTAATTTTTTCTGCAGATTCCTTAATCGTTTGCTGGACTTCCTTTTGTTCTTCCTGTTGAGCTAGTTTCTCATTTACAGATTTTGTTGAGAAGTTCTCTTTCTCGATATATGGAAGCGAGTTCTCGATGATTTCTCTAAATAAAGGGACGACCGTTTTCGTCGTACTGCTAGATAAATAATGTTCACGATCTGTTTGATCATAACCTAGCCAAACCGCTCCAACGATATTTGGAGTATATCCAACAAACCATTGATCTTTTGTCCCATTTATATCCTTGTACGGAAGCTGAGTTGTTCCTGTTTTTCCGGCAATTTGAACGCCATTAATTTTCGTTGCTTCTCCTGTCCCTGATTCTACAACATTAAGAAGCATAGAGTTCATTTGCTTGGACACTGTTTTTGATGTGACTTTAACTGTTTTTTTCTTTCTTTCAGCAATGATATTGCCAGTCGGTCCAACAATTTTAGTGATTAGGTGAGCGTCATGACGCCTCCCTTCATTAGGGAAGGTAGAGTACGCTTCTGCCAGCTTCATTGGCGAAATTCCTTTATGCATTCCTCCTAAAGCAATTCCTAAATATTCATCTTCCTCTTCAAGTGGAATGCCAAAACGCTTTAATGCATCCAGTCCTTTATCCAGACCAATTTGATCAAGCAGCCATACAGCTGGGATGTTTAAGGAATCCTCAATAGCTTTATACATCGGAACATCTCCACCATATTGTTTTGATGAGTTCTCAGGTCTGTAGTCACCAAAGTTCATTGGCTCATCCTTTAAGATGGATGTTGCCTTGTAGCCTTCTTCTAGTGCTGGTGTGTATACTGCAAGAGGTTTCATTGTTGATCCTGGCTGAGCCTTAATATGGGTAGCTCTGTTAAAGCCGCGGAATACATAATCCCCTCTGCCGCCAACAAGCCCTCTTACTCCGCCTGACTGGGGATCTAATAATACAGCACCACTTTGAACGAGAACACCGCCTTTTCCTCTTGGGAATAGTGAATCCCTTTCATATACTTTTTCCAGATTGGATTGAAGATCCTGATCCATTTCTGTGTAAATTCGATACCCTCTTGTGAAAATTTCTTCTTGTGTTAGACCATATTGATTAATGGCTTCATCAAGGACGGCATCAACATAATAAGGATACTTTCTTTCAATGAAGCTGCCGTGCCCTTCCTCTAACTCAATTTTTTCAGAAATTGCTTTCTTATATTCGCTGTCATTAATCATTTTGTGTTCCTTCATTTTTCCTAAGACGACATTTCTGCGCTCGATTGCACGGTCATAATACTTAAAAGGATCCCTGCCGGAAGGTGATTGCAATAATCCTGCAAGTAATGCTGCTTCACTTACTGTTAAGTCTTTAGCATTTTTGTTGAAATATTTATTCGAAGCCTGACCAATGCCCCAAGCTCCACTTCCAAAATAAACTTGGTTCATATACATCTGCAATATTTCATCTTTTTTATAGTTCTTTTCTATTTCGACAGCTAGAAAGAGCTCCTCGATTTTACGTTTATAGGTTTTTTCAGAGGAGAGCAAAGCATTTTTAGTTAACTGCTGTGTGATTGTGCTCCCTCCGCCAGTGATTCTTCCAGCAAAGAGATTTTTAAAAAATGCTCTTGCAATCCCCTTTACATCGAAGCCATTATGTTCATAAAAACGTTCATCCTCAATAGCTACGATCGAGTTCTTAACATAATCTGGCAATTCCTCTATCGAAATGCCCTCTGACCGATTAGTGGCTAAATGGCTGGCCACTTCTTCATTTTTATCATAGATCACTGTAGATTGCTTTAGTCCTTCTTTTAATGTTTCTACATTCGCTGTAGCGGCTATAAAGGCAAAAAAGAGAATGGTTAATAATAATAGTGTAAGTAAAATGAGCAGCAATATTTTAGTTAGGTGCTTATTACGCCAAAACCGTCTAATTGCTTCCCAAATGGGTTGAATTTTTTTCATCGTATCTCCCTACTAATTCCTTTTCAAAGTTATATCTTTATAATAAACGAAAATGAGCTCAAAAGGTTTCATAAAGTATTCATTTGCAGTGTAAAGAAATGTCGTAACATGTTGGTTGATATTATTTATTCTATATGTTATATTAGATTTGCGATGAGCTAATTGCGTAAGACGATTGACAGTCCTTCAAAGGAAATGCACGATGTGGCGTGCAGTCATCGCCGCAATACGTAAAAAGACGCCTTATTGGCGTCTTTTTTTATACCCTTTCATCTTTGTAAATAAATTAGAAAGAAGGTATGACATGAAGCGTAATAATAAATTCGAAGCGGATGAAGTTGTTATTTTAATTTCAACAGGAGAAAAAGTTACGATAAATAAATCTAGTTATATTGCAAATATGAAAAGATATTCATACACCATTAAAGAAAATCCCAGTATGTTTTATTTTGAAGACGAATTAGAAACTATCGATTAAAAATAAACAACGTCCTAGGTAACTATATAGTTTTGATCCATAAAAAACCAGTTTTGTGGAAATTCAAGGCTTAATTGCCAATAGGTTGTTCCTAAAAGGCCATATTGATCGATAAGCTTATATTTTTCTTGAAAGCTTCGAATATCGTCGAACCAGACGATGTGTTCTTCCGCTCCAGTCCAATAAGTAAAAGATGGTGTTGCGGCTTGAGGATTATAATAAATGACTGCCCCAGTTGAAATCGATAAATTTTGCGCCCCTAGTAAGGAGTGTGCACTTGTTTTGTTATCGGACAGTCGCCAATCATAGCCATATAGAGGCAAGGCCATTTGCAGCTTTTGAGGATTAATTAATGCAGTAGCATAACGGATAACCTGTTCCATCCACCATAAAGGTGAAACGGGATTAGGCGGTCCTGTTGGATAGCCATAATCGATCGTCATGACTGCAACAATATCTGCTGCTCTCCCTATAGCTTCATAATCGTACGCGCCGATGATTCGATTTGTAGGAATATCTTCTGTTTTCGCATGGACATTTACATGGAGGATGAGAGAGCCTAACGCCCCTTTCAATTCTATAAGAAATAGGTTAAAATCGAGCCTTCTTTGCGGAGGAATAAATTCAAAATCTATGCTCACTCCTCCATACCCTTTCTGCAATATAAAACTCATTAAACTATTAATTAAATTTTGCCGATAGCGCGGGTTTTCAAGCACTCTGCCAATGAGTTCCGGACTAAATTCGTCATTAACGAAATTTCTAATCATTAGAAGAGGAATGACATTTAATCTTTTGCTTTCGGTAATGAGTTCTGAATCATCCAACAGGATATATGCGAACCCTTCATCTGTTAATGAATAGGAGACAATTGATAAATAGGTGAGATTATTAGCTATTTGATTTAGGACTGGCAGGAATGATTTCGGTGAATACGGAACAATAAAACCAAGCGTTTCCATAACTAATTTTAGCGGAGAAGGTATATTAAGTTTTTGTCCAATTCTTAACTGATATGGATTAATTCCAGGATTTGCCATAAGAATCAAATTAATTGTAGTTTGAAACTTGGCTGCTAACTGGCTAATTGTATCTCCTTGGGTGACAATCTGAGACCTTACAGGTAAACTGTTGTTTGGTATATAAAGAGCTAAACCAGGTATGATTGTTCCAGTTTGGTTTAACTGATTAGCTTCAAATATTGATGAGATGGGTACCTGATAGCTCTGTGCAATTGACCAAATGGAATCACCCGTTTTCACGACATGAACTGCCATGCTCTCACCCCTCTTTTTCCCCTCTTTTTAAAAGTTTATGGTTTATCCTCCTGCTAATAGTACAATTAAGAATGAAAAAAAGCCCTTTCAATAAATATTTGAAAAGGGCTTAGTAGTAACGAAGAAATTTGCAGCTATACTTGCAGACCATAATTTCGGCAAAGTGATGCAAGTCCGCCGGAAAAACCGCTGCCAATGGCATTGAACTTCCAATCACTGCCATGACGGTATAATTCACAGACAACAACTGCCGTTTCGATTGAGAAATCTTCCCCTAAATCAAAACGCAGCAATTCCTGGTTATTCGAATCATCGACTAAACGTACGAAAGCATTTGATACTTGTCCAAAGTTTTGCATCCGCTGGTCTGCATCGTGAATGGTCACAGTAATTCCAATACGATGAACATTTGCGGGGATTTTTGTGAAATCAACGACAAGTTGCTCGTCATCGCCGTCTCCTTCTCCTGTACGGTTATCACCCGTATGAATGACAGCACCACTTGGATGCTGCAGATTATTATAAAAGATAAAATCTAGATCGTTTTGACATTTATTATTCGCATCCACTAAAAAAGCGGAAGCGTCTAAATCAAAATCATGTCCGCCTTGATACTTGTTCGTATCCCAGCCAAGTCCGATAATTGCTTTTGTTAATCCAGGATTTGTTTTTGTTAGGTCAATTCGTTGTCCCTTTGATAATTGAATTCCCATCATAAACCCTCCCCTATAATATCTTTTTTAAAGAATGAGCCAGATAGAGTATAGTCTACCTGGCTTTTTCTATTTTTTGAAAAAAAATCATCCTACCTGCAAGCCGAAGTCAGTAGCAATGCGAGCTAAGCCGCCTTGGTAGCCTGACCCAACTGCTGAGAATTTCCATTCACCAGAATGACGGTATAATTCACCAACAATAACTGCAGTCTCAATAGAGAAATCTTCTCCAAGATCGTAGCGAATTACTTCCTCGTTAGTTTCTTCATTTACAATACGAACAAAGGCATTTGATACTTGACCGAAGTTTTGCCCACGGTTCTCTGCATCGTGAATGGTAATAACGAAAGAAATTTTTTCAATGGCAGCTGGAACAGCACTTAAATTCACTTTAACTTGCTCATCATCACCGTCCCCTTCACCCGTACGATTATCACCAGTATGTACAACAGAACCATTGCCGCCTTCAAGCTGGTTATAGAAAATGAAATCTTTATCGGAAGCGCATTTGCCTGAAGAATCTAGTAAGAAAATACTTGCGTCTAGATCGAAGTCTTGGCCTCCATCATATTTATTTGTATCCCACCCAAGACCAACAATTACTTTTGATAACCCTGGATTCGTTTTTGTTAAATCAACTTTTTGTCCCTTAGATAGTGAAATAGCCATAATCGTTTTCATCCTCCCAAATAAGTAATTTACAAAAAAAGCGGAATTGAAAAGATATCTTTTCATTTACTAGTGTAACCGTTTTATCCTATTTACGTAAAACATTTACACCTATATGCCCTTTTTTATAAATCTATTCTACTAAAGTTAGACTTTACTGGCTACAATATTATATCAAAAATTTTCCATTGCCGTAAAAATGATGGAATTTACTATTGTTGAATCAAATTGAGCGCCCAATCTTGCAACCATTTCTTGTCTGCATACATAACATAACATAAAAAAAGAACTGCTTAATGCGGTATGAATAGGAAGGAGTGAAATGTAAGGGGATGTTTTCCAATCGTGACATTCAACCAAAGCTATTTCAGAGGAATGAAATAAATGAAACATCTAACCAAGAAACCTTTCGATATAATTATTTGCAAAATATTCTTGAGGATCAACAGAAAGTGAACCATCAGCTTTCAGAGACTTATGGAAAATTAAATAGGCGTATCGGCCATTTATTTAAAAATGTTCATGCGAACCAAAATGAATATTTCAATACACTTAATAACAAATTTGAACATCAGAATGGGCTTATAAACCATTTATTAACGACAATTGAACAGCAAGAGGACGAAAATAAGCTGCTGGTCGAACGTCTTGACCTGCTTGAAAATAGTAATAAACAAATTGTTGAATTAATTGAACGGGAGAATTTAATTAACCAGGCGGTATTAGACCAAGTTTCGACACAGCACCATTCCACTGAATTGCTTGCAGGAAAAATCACTAATTTTGAATCAATTTCAACCAAGATGTTGGATCAACTTGAAAAACAAGAGGAACAGTATGATAAAATGACGAAGCAGCTTGATATACAGGAAGTCTATCATTCCACAGTAATGGAACGGTTAGACGAGCAAGAGGCATTGACGCAGAAAATTATTCGTCAGCTTGAAAATCTGCGTACAGTTGTTTATGAACGCGCTTCCTTTATAAGTCAAAGGGTTGACGAGAATTTCAAGAAAATAGTAAAACCTGTTCAAAGCTTTTTTGTTCATCAAAATGAGAAAGAAGATAGACATACAAAATGATAAAAGAGAAAAAGGAAGGTCTGCTCCTTCCTTTTTCTCTTTTATGAGGCTGTTTTGGCAGGTAATTTAATTGTGAATGTTGTACCCTTATTGAGTTCGCTTTCAACATCAACCTTGCCGTTATGACTTTCAATTATATGGAAGCTAACCATCAACCCAAGTCCATTCCCCTTCTTTTTCGTTGTGAAAAATGGTTCACCTATTTTTTCCAGTTTGTCTTTTGGGATTCCAATCCCTGTATCATGAATGGATACATGGACGTTTTGACCAACAGTCCTTACACGTATTCTGATTTCTCCTCCATTGGGAATGGCGTCGATTCCATTTTTTACAAAATTAATAAGAACCTGCTTCAAACGGTTTTCATCACAATCAACAATGACATTCTCTTGGTTAAATTCGAAGTAAATATGAATATTCTTTTTTCTTGCTTCAAATTCAAATAACGAAAGAACTGTTTTAATAAGAGGAATAATGTTTTTTTCCTCTAATACGACCGCTTTTGGTTTTGCAAGCATCATAAAATCTTCGACAATATTATTTACACGATCGATTTCATCAAGAATGATCTCTAAATATTCTTGCCGTTCTTTATTGGTTTCATCTAATTGCAGGAATTCGGTGTACCCTCTCATTGAAGTTAATGGATTGCGGATTTCATGTGCAACACCAGCTGCAAGCTGTCCAACAGTTGCCAGCTTGTCTTGACGATGCATGATTTCCTCGTTTTTCTTTCTTTCGGTGATATCGTTCCTAATCGCTAAATACTGATAGGGTTTCCCGTTTTCTTTAAGAAAAGGAACAATTGTTGTATCAACCCAATAAAGCGTACCATCCTTCGCTTTATTTTGTATTTCTCCCTTCCATACCTTTCCTTGTCCGATCGTCTTCCATAGCTCTTGAAAAAACTCTTTTGTATGGTGCATGGAATTTAGCAAAGAATGTGTCTGTCCGATAATTTCTTCTCTAGTATATTTCGAAATTTCACAAAACCGATCATTCACATTTGTAATGATTCCTTTTTCATCAGTAAATGCAACGATAGAAGATTGATCAAGGGCAAATTTAATATCACTTACTTCTTTTAACGTTTCCTTTAAATGCTTTTCGGTTGTTTTCAAGGCAGTAATATCAGAACGAATGGAAACGAATTGATAAGGTGCTCCTTCCCGATTGAGAAATGGCACGATTGTTGTTTCTACCCAATACAGTTTTCCTTCCTTCGAGCGATTACATATTTCACCTCTCCAAATTTCCCCAGAAGATACTGTATCCCATAGATCCTTGAAAAACTGGGCAGAATGAACCCCGGAATTTAATAGATTATGAGTCTTTCCCAGCACCTCATGCATTTCATATTTTGAGATTTCAACAAATTTATCATTCACATAGGTTATTTTCCCATCCGGATCAGTGATGGTAACGATTGATGATTCATCGAGTGCAGACTTAATATCGCTTAAATTAGTGTTGCTTACAGCAAGCATCTTTCCTGTAATCGTTCTTGAACCAATTAGTCCGCTTAAGATAAGAATAGATACAAAAAAGACGAGATAAATCAGGTAGGTCTCTGGGTTTGACGTTTGCTGGGAAGTTCCTGAAGCTTTGAGTGAGGAAGATGCTCGCAGCAGCAGCAAATACCCTTCAATAATAGCACCTGTAATAACTAGTGAACTAATTGGCATAATCCATATCTCATTAAACCGTGAAAAACTTTTCGAATAAAATAGCATCCAATATGAAAATACAAAAGAGCAAAAAATAAGAAGTGTAGATATTGAAAATAGGACAGGATTATAATGGATATTCATTTTCATGGCATACATGCCGGTAATATGAATGGACAAAACCGCAATGGTCATAAAAAAGCTGCCTAGCAGCAATTGGCGAAATTTAAGTTTCATATCGATCACACAATAGAATGACATGCCTGTAAATGCAATGCCAAAAACAAGTGATAAAACAGTTAGAGGGATATGATAGGTTGCTGAGCCATTCATATTAATGGCAACCATCCCTATAAAATTCATAATCCAAATTCCTACTCCTAGGGAAAATGTTCCCCCTAAAAATAGAAAACCTTTATTACTTTCAGTTGATCTTGTAAGAGAAAATAAATCTAAACCTGTATAGGATGCGATAAATGTAAGAACCATCGCTACAAAAATAAGCATTGGATTAAACAATTGTAAAATATCTAGCATAAACGTTCCAAAAGCCCCCTTTATTTAAGGCGTAAAAAAATAATCACAAGTATGATTGTAATCCAAATAACAAGTGGTTGGAAGTGGAAAACAGAAATATCTTTATTAATCTGACCTTTGTTCATGATTGCATGAACGATTTAATTTTTATAAAATACTTTTAATTTGAGTACACATTTCAGATATCTTCGTGTATACTGTACTATAACAATAAGGAAATGAATAATCTGTATTATAAAAAGGAGGGCTAGTTATGATTAATGTGGCAAATGAATTACCAAAAGGAATACAAGGTAAAGTATGTCCAGAATGTGGTCAAAAGGTTCATGAACATGTTGAAACATATATGTTGGAATGTGATCGATGCTTATCAAAAAAAGCGGAATAACAGATTGAAAATAGAGCGTACGAATATGGATACAACAGTCCCTCATCACACTGAGGGATTTTCTTTTTCAAAAATGAATAAGGGGTCAAGATAATTGTCATGTTATTGATAAGAAAGAAAGGAGAAATTCAATTGAAGAAGCAAAAAAATACAAATGAAGGAATCAATGATTATAGAATTATGAGCAAGGATGAGAAGTACCCTAATCAAAACAATTATAGAGGCGATTCATTAAACGAACACCATTCTATTGAGACAGCAAATATTATTATTAGTGAAAATGAAATCGGTCAGCAAAATGAAAACTTATAACGAACACATATACGAGCAACTTGCTCTCTACACACAAGCTCAAGTTAAACTTCTTTGAAAGCTATCTTTTCCCGTTATGGAAGGATTGACTGGTGATTTTAAGATAACGGATGCCCCTCCTCTATAAAAGCGACAGCTAATGCTTATTCGGTGAAAATATTGGTAAAGCATTACTAGTTGAGTGGACGCTGACCAATGCTGCACAAGGTTAAATCACAATATCTTTTCAAATGATTTTTCTTAATGATACAAAAAGACTGTTGTCTACTTCTCCTCAACAGTCTTTTTGTAAAACACTTATTCAATTTGCGGAAGTTCACGCATTTCAGCATTCGTATCATTTCCGCATAAAGGGCATTTTAAGTCATCTGAAGCAAATTCTTTTCTCATCCACCCATTACAATCATTATGACTGCAAGAATAGATTTCAGTATCTAACATGACAACTTCAGGTTTATCATCTTGATTTTTTCGATTGAAAAAAATAGCTAACGCCCCCTCATATCTAGTACTAGCGCTACAGCATTACCTTTACAGGAACGATCCGTAACGATGATGGTTCCGAAGACACTGACGCATTTCTTACTTAGTATGGTCATGTTAAGGAAGATTTAACCTTCGAAAAGTTTAAGGAGTTTAATTGAATAAGGAGGATAACAATGGAAAATAATAAAACAAAAAAATACACAGTTGTAGGAACTGATATCGAAGAGGTTAAACGGCTTAATCGTAATTCAGGTTTATCCTACAATGAAGTAAAAGAACTTTTGGCTATGAGATTAGACAACAGAAAGAAATAAGAACAAAAAGAAGTTGCATCTTAGCAACTTCTTTTTGTTCTTATTCCCCTTTATTAATAGGAATATCTTTCCCATTTACATCTTCAATTACTGGATTTGCCTGTCCTTCGGTATATACATCACTTACCTGTTCATGAGTAGTTGCTAAACCAGAAGATAATGGATCCTTTTTTTTATAATCTTCTGGTTTATAGTGCCTCTCGGCAATTTTTGTACTAACATGTTCCTTCCTTTCCATGGCAGTCCCTCCTTCCACTTTAGCTCTTCCCTTTTATGAACTGTTATGTATTTGTCAATTCAGTTAGAATTTAAAAATATAAGCCCTCCATATTGGAGGGCTTATATTTTAAAGGTTCATTTTACTAGTGACATGTATTTTAGATCTTCCTTTTTCCTCCTTAATTAACCATAAACTCAAACAAATTCCAATAAAAGCCAGAATGGCAAAAAATAAGTATACGGTAAAAATAGAAGATTCCTCAAAGATGATTCCTCCGACAAATGTACAGAACCAGTTTCCTAGGCCATTTCCGATTGCAGAGTAAAGCGTAATCGCAGTTGCTGTTATATGGACGGGTGTGATATCTCGAATATACTGTAAGCCTGCAGGTATAAATAGACCGATTGAGAAGCCCTGTAAGATGGAAGTAACATAGATGATCCAAAGGTCAGGCTCGGTAAAATAAAGCAGCCACCTTGCTAAGGACACGATTCCAGCAATAGTCGCTACCTGAAGTAATCCAATCCGGTTTATCCAGCTTGCAGCTACCTTCATAAAAGGCACTTCAGATAAAACAGCGAGTAAAAAAGCAATCCCGATACCTGTATAGGTTCCTCCACTCCCGTCAATAAATAATCCAAAATATGTATTGTTAGCTAGGTTTGGACCAAAGACTAAAAATGTGATTCCAAGAAAGACAAGAAATTTTTTGTGAAAAAGAATCTCTTTTACTCCTCCGAGGAGATTCTGATTTTTTGAACTTTTTTCAAACGGCATTCTAGAAGCAAGAAAACTCGCCAAAAATAAAGAGATGAAAAAAGAATAGAAAATAATTTCTGGATCTAGTTCTGATAGCCTTCCCATAATAAAAACAGCAATACCAAAGCCAAGAGAACCAAACAAGCGGATATTTCCATAATTCACCTTGACCTTACTTGTATATTTTAAGGATAAACTATCTGACACTGGTATAATGGCGCTTTGGAAAATGGCAACGAATGTAGCTGTCATAAATACCCAATAATATCCATTAAAGGTGATGTATCCTAGCCCTAAAATCCCAGCAACTAGTGTGGCAATTGTAAGTATCTTAATAGGGGCGTTTAATTTATCAGAGACCATTCCCCAAATAGGCTGAAAAAATATCATGACAATCGGACTGATTGACATAATTATCCCGATTTGATAACCATTTAAATGTTCAACATCACTTAAATAAACACTTAATAAAGGATATAAACTTCCAGTTCCAAAAAATGTTAGTAAATAAAATGATTGCATTGTCCAAATATTTCTTTTTATTTCCTTTGTCATTATTCATCCTCACATATTATTTAGTTTGAAATTTCTAGTATTTAAAAAGAATGCAAAATATATTGTATCACCTTTAAAGTAACTAAACGTCATTATCTTTATATTTCAGCAAAATATTTTTGTATGATTCTTTTAATTTTGGGGAAATTCTAATGGTAAATTGTTTAGAATGTGATGTGTTTACAATTGCATGAATCTTCTAACCTCTACAAAGCATAGGAAAAGTACTTTACTGCAAGTAAATTCATGTTAGAATAATCAAGGTGAAAACAGAAGATGTCTGACGTCTATTTTCATACCTCTTTAACGAGAGGTATATATTTTTGGCTAAAATGAAAAGCGTTTTCATTATGATCAATATTTTAATAACGAGGTGTATGTTTCATGAATTATATTTGGGGATTATTAGGAATTGCGACGATCTTTGCCATCGCACTTCTCTTCTCTTCCAATCGAAAGGCAATTAATATTCGAACAATCCTTGCAGGACTTGCTATTCAAGTGGGGTTTGCAGTTATTGTACTTAAATGGGAGTATGGAAAAAAGGCATTAGAGAAGTTTACAAATGTGGTAAATGCAGTAGTTGGCTACGCCAATGAAGGAATAAACTTCTTATTTGGTGGATTGTTTGCGGAGGGTACTAATATTGGGACAATCTTTGCGTTTCAGGTTTTGCCGATAGTAATTTTCTTCTCCTCGCTCATTTCTGTTATGTACTATCTTGGGATTATGCAAGTGATTATTAAATTTATTGGCGGTGGATTAGCTAAATTACTCGGTACAAGTAAAGCTGAATCAATGTCAGCTGCCGCAAACATTTTTGTTGGACAAACAGAAGCCCCATTAATCGTTCGTCCATTTTTGGCGAGAATGACCATGTCAGAACTGTTCGCAGTAATGACTGGGGGACTTGCTTCTGTTGCCGGTTCTGTTCTTGTTGGATATGCTTTATTAGGTGTTCCTTTAGAATACTTACTTGCTGCAAGTTTTATGGCAGCTCCTGCAGGGTTAATCATGGCAAAAGTGATGATGCCCGAAACAGAAAAGTCAGAAACGACAGATGATATTACGATTGAAAAAGATAAAGAATCTGTGAATGTGGTGGACGCAGCAGCACGCGGTGCGAGCGTAGGGTTATCCCTTGCCTTGAATATCGGTGCGATGCTGTTGGCATTCATTGCTTTAGTCGCGTTAATCAATGGCATAATAGGTGCTGTGGGAGGCCTTTTTGGAATTGATCATTTAACGTTGGAAATGATCTTGGGTTATGCTTTCTCGCCAATAGCATTTGCAATCGGTGTTCCATGGAATGAAGCTGTACAAGCTGGCGGGTATATTGGACAGAAATTAGTGTTAAACGAATTTGTAGCTTACTCCTCTTTTGCACCTGAAATCAGCAATTTGTCTCCAAAGTCAGTGATTGTTATTAGTTTTGCTTTATGCGGCTTTGCGAATATTTCATCAATGGCTATTCTACTCGGAGGCTTAGGAAATCTTGCTCCTGAACGGAGAAGTGACATTGCTAAATTAGGAATCAAAGCAGTAATTGCAGGTGCACTTGCCTCCTTATTAAGTGCGGCTATTGCAGGAATGTTTATATAGTAAATTAGAAAGCATGCTGATTCAGTTGGTCAGCATGCTTTCTTTTATTTTTATTTATAATTAATTTAATTGTTACCTTATTTTTATTCTCCTACGTGTAAGTACACGGTTAAGTAAGCTATCCCCAACAGATATAATAAGTGCAAATAAGCTGCTGGAATGGTAAGGGGCGTTTTATTTTCCGCTTTCCATTCCAGTAACGTAAAAAAACAGTCCAAGCATTCCTGGTGCTCTCTCTCCTTCTTGAAAAATGATAAGAGCATATGTTGGTACTATAAAAAGGATAACGGAGGGTAGACCTGCAAACAAAAATTCTTGAGCCAAGCCGTGGATTACAGGTGGATTTTCCTCCTCATTATTAAAACTAATTTCCTTTTTTGATTTTTAAATGAACATTTTATACATTACATACACCCCATATACAGTCTAGTAATCAGACAAAAAGATACATTTAATTCATTTAGTAAAAGGTTTCTAAACTGCATTTTTATCGTCTACAACGAAGAAACAGGGCAAAACCAAATGGCTTTGCCCTGTTATTTAGGTTTAATTTTTAATATTGTACCATTTTGCCAGTCTTTCCCTCTCTATCAGTTCCTTTTCTATCACCAAATCTTCTTGAAATCGAGAAGTTGGAAGTTGTGCGGTAATTTTTAATGCACCAAATGGACAATGGTCGACACAAGCTCCACAGAGGCTGCAATCACCAGACACAACAAATTTACTCTCTCGAAATATGCCAGGTTCTAATATAACTGGATCTGCAAAGCAGACTGAGCGGCATTTATCACAGCCAACACATGCATCATGATCAAATTTCACATTGAACATCCCGGCCTTTCCAATCGCTTGATAAAATCCTCCTAAAGGGCAGAAATAACGGCACCACCCACGTTTGGAAATTAGAAGTTCGAATAAAACAATGGCTACGATGATCCAAATGCCTATCCCGAAAGTAAATAAAGCATTTCTCATAGTAAATCCAATAGGAGAAAATAATTCAAAAACTGGAACCCCAACAAGAAATGATAAAAGTAATATGGCAATAGCTAAATGTTTTTTTGTATGCCTGTTGTACTTTATATCTGGAACCTTCGTATACCTTCTTAATTTTTCGGTAAACTCTAATAAAGTATTAACAGGACAGATCCAGCTGCAAAATGTTCTGCCTCTTACAATTAAATAAAACAAAAAAATAATCAGTGCTCCAGTTAAATAAGAAAAATGAATCTGTTTCGATGCCATCATCACTTGCAATGCGGCGAATGGATCTGATAGCACAATCCCAATAATTGTGGAGGAACTTAAAGATCCAAAGAAAAAATTATCTCCCTCAACTGCAACCAAAAATAGTGGTGAGCAAAAAAGAGCGATAATGATGAATTGAGTGACCCTTCTAGCTATGGTCCATTTTCGAATTGAAAATACCTTATTTCTCATCCTGCTCATTCCTAACCTAATGTTTGGATGACAATTCCTTTTTGTTCAGAGATACAGTTTGCCACACAGATTCCGCAGCCTGTACATTTATCATCAATTACCTTTGGTATTCCATTCAGTGAAACAATTGCTCCTTTAACCGGGCAGGAACGGACACAATAATCACACATTACCTCTTGAAAAGCTAGACAGCGATTGGTTATAATTTCTGCCTTTCCAATCGAAGGTTCTTCACGTAAACCTATTCTGCTTAAGGCATTAGTTGGACATACCTCAACACATTCCAAACAAAATGTACATGGGCTCTGATTCGGATTCAAGAAAGGTGTATTTATCAGTTTAGCTCCATCCGATAAAGTAAATAGATTGATAATTCCCTCTGGGCAACGATCTTTACATTTCCCGCACCTCGTGCAGGATGTTAGAAACTCAAGCTCATTTAGGGCACCAGGAGGTCTGAAAAAATCTCTTTCCTGATCCAATTGGGTACCGAGAAAGTTCCCCAAAAAACCAACAGTTGCCTCTAAATTAATAGATAAGAATTGCCTTCTGTTTATTCTTTCATTCATCTGACAACACCTGCTTCTTGATAAGCAGGTTCCTCTTCAAAATTACTGTAGGCTAAACAAATCGTAAGAACTCCATCAATAGGCTTGAAGGTTTCAGCAATTTCGTAACTTTTATTAATGGTTTCGGCTTCAATCGTAAGAATTATTTTGTAATTATCCTCTATATGATGAACTTCAACTCCATTTATTTCATTTAATAACGCAGCAGCTTTATTGGCTCCACCCGGAATTGTTTCTATATAAATGCCTGATACCACCATAAAAATCCCCGGCTTTCTTTTGAAATTTTATCATTCCATATGATTAAAACTTTATAGGAACAATATTTGTACACTCCTTTGCCAATGGCGTTTTCCTTCTCTATATGTACGTTAGTATTAAACGTGTACACCATTGGCACCTTATATCAATTTTAAAAACTATTCTTCTTCATTAAACGCAGTTTTACTATCATTTTGTGTAGCATGGCATTGCTGGCAATTATCTCTAAAGATTGTTCCTTTTGTGTTCTCCTCATAATAATGATTAGCCGGAGGCGTAGGAGCCCCAGTTTCTGGTACGGCATGACAAGTCATACAGCTTTCATGATGAGCCTCGGGGTTCCAGCGATCAATATGATCTGCAGGCTGCATTGGTGGAGCACCGAGGAGCACCATCGTTGCTGAAGCTTCTCTTCCTTCCTCTTCCAGTTGAGGGATGGATACTGTGTCCTCTTTTTTTGGAGTTTGATCATCTGTTTCTGCCGATTGTGGTGTTGATAATTTTGTTGCTCCAATTGCAATCGATACGATTAGCATAAATGCAACTACAAATAGGATTTCTCTGCTTCTCATGATATTCCCCCCATTCTTTATGCCTTAACAATTTTAACTGCACATTTTTTATAATCAGGCTGTTTTGAAATCGGACAATAGCAATCTAACGTGACGAGATTGATTAAAGTTTCCTCAGCAAAAAATGGCACATATAAGAGTCCCTTTGGGGGATTTCCTCTTCCTTTCGTTGTGGCTTTTACTTCTACTTCTCCTCGTCTTGATATTACCTTGACCAAGTCTCCGTTTTGAATGCCTAATGCTTTGGCATCCTCAGGATGAACCTCACAAAAAGCTTCTGGTACGGCCCGATGGAGTTCAGGTACACGTCGTGTCATTGAACCGCTGTGCCAGTGTTCTAGAACACGTCCCGTACATAACCAGAATGGGTAGTCGGCATCAGGAATTTCCGCAGCATCTTCAAATGGACGGAAAATTACGCTTGGACGGTGATCATCTGATTTATAGAAATCAATATCTTTATATTTTCCGACTGTTCCAAATTCTTCAACACCATATTGGTCATAGCCTTCTTCCTGTTTACCATGGACATAGCGCCAGTTTGTTTCTACCCACTTGCCATTTACCTCACGGACAGGCCAGCAAATGCCATGCTGTTTGAAATATTCCTCGTATGGAGCCATTTGCTTTGCTTTTAATTTAAGTTTTTTACCGAGTTCCTGAATTTCTTTGTTTGTACTTTCATGAGGATTTGTAAAAGAGCGATATTCAGCCCACAGACGGCTATTGACTTCATGGCCATCTTCAAGTAAATCATTTTTATCATAATCCCAAATATTACCAAAGAGGACATCGAAAGCTGCCTTGTTGCCGATCATTTTGCCGTCTAGTACACGTTTAGCTACTTGCACAAGTGTCCAGATATCCCATTTAGCTTCACCTGGAGGTTCTGTGCATTTTTCAAACACTGAGGTACGTCTTTCTGCATTGCCAAATTGCCCTTCCCTTTCTACCCACATAGCTGCTGGGAAAACAACATCTGCCATTTCAGTCGATTTAGTAGGATATACTTCCGAAACAACAATAAATCCATCAAGAACACCCTTGCCATCAGCGTCCTTCCCGCGATAACGATTGAGCTTCGGCATCGTCTGTCCCCAGTTATTGGACATACTCCATAGGAATTTGACATTTCCTTTCCCCAATTCCCTAAACATTTTAACCGTGTGGAACCCTGGTTTCTCAATCGGGTCAAGATAACCAGCAGGAAGATTCCATATCATTTCTGTATATCTTCTATGCTCTGGGTTGCTTACGACCATATCCGAAGGGAGTCTGTGTGAGAATACACCAACTTCCCTTGCTGTACCACAGGCACTAGGCTGACCTGTCAATGAGAACGGTCCGTTACCTGGCTTGCTTATTTTTCCAGTTAGTAAATGAATATTATAGACAAGGTTATTTATCCATGTCCCACGTGTATGCTGATTCATTCCCATGGTCCATAATGACATGATTTTTTTATTTGGATCTGCAAATTCTTTCGCAAGCGATTCAATATCTGCAGCAGGTACGCCGGAAATTTCAGCGGCTTTTTCGAATGTATAAGTACTTACACTCTGTTTATATTCTTCAAAGGTAATAGTCCAAACTTTATCAGCATCTTTTCCCTCCGTTACATCGTAATCATCTTTAAAGGAGTGACCAAGATTCTCTGTTCCTGCTTTAAATTGGAGATGTTCATCTATGAATTTTTGATCATATTTTTTATTTTGAATGAGATAATTTGCAATGGCATTTGCAATGGCCAAATCTGATTGTGGTCTAAATACTAAGACAGAATCTGCAACTTCTGAAGTCCGAGAATGTCTAGTGGTAATGTCATAGAGTTTAACGCCAGGATTTGCTAGCTTCCTAGCGGTTAAACGTGAAAACAGAACCGGATGCATCTCTGCCATATTGGCGCCCCATGTAACAAAAACATCTGCTTCATCTAAATCTTTATAGGAGCCCATTGGTTCGTCCGACTGGAAAGTGGACATAAAACCAGTAACTGCACTAGCCATACATAGTCTTGCATTCGGATCAATATTATTATTTAATAAGCCGGCTTTCCAAAGTTTAACAGAAACATAGCCATCCATAATTGTCTGCTGACCTGATCCCCAGAATGCAATCGATTTTGGATCCTTATCATAATTTTCTTTTAATTTCTTAGCAACCAAGTCTAGTGCTTCATCCCATGAGGCTTCTCTAAAGCCCTCCATTGTGCCTTTTTTTGATTTGTCTTCACGTATTAACGGTTTTGTCAGGCGATCCTTGCCAAATAAAATTTTTCCTACATAAAAACCTTTAATACAATTAAGTCCTCTGCTCGAACGGTTATCTGGGTCACCCTTAGTGGCTACCACTTTTCCATCTTTTATTCCTACTAATACACCGCATCCTGTACCGCAGAATCGGCAAACAGTCGATTTCCATTCATCTGGTTCTGTTGATTCTCCTGCTATTGCCACTTCTGTTCCTGCAGGTTTTGACTCTTTCTTTTTACAGCCAGCAACAGCCATTGTCATGGAGATTGCAGTTGCTTTAAGCAAGGTTCTTCTAGTTAATTCCATAGCTTACTTTCCTCCCTTTTAAATGAAGAGACTTAATCTATCTATTTAAAGTGGCTCAGTTTGTTGAGCAGTTTGTATCTAATCTGTGTGCTCTCCGCCACTAAAAACCGCTATTAAAATAATCCCTTTATTTCTCGAGGTTTAACTCTTATTGCAACTGGATTATCTATAACACATCTTTCTTCGCAGATCCCACAGCCAACACATTTTTCAGGATCTATAATAGGTGCAAAGACCGCGTGTGTTGGGTCATCTAGTTTGACATAAATATTTAGTTTAATTGCTTCGTCTATTAAAGGACATTCACGATAGCATACTTCGCATCTCATACCTTGATAAGCAATACAGTGTTTCGTATCAATAACTGCTGTGCCCATCTCCACATCATATACATTGTTAATTCCTGTTAGAGCTTTTGTTGGGCAAACGGTAACACAAGGGAAATCATCACAAAGGCGGCACGGATTATCTCTTGCATCGATATAAGGAGTTCCAATCCCAAAACCAAAGTTTTCATTTCCCATTTTGATAGAGTTATAGGGACATGCTTGATTGCACTTCCCGCATCTAACACAAAGGGCAAGAAATTCATCTTCATCAACTGCTCCTGGGGGCCGAAGAACAGTTTTATTTCCTGCCTTCATCATTCCGAGAAGTTCATATGCCGCTAGCCCGCCAATCAATAGTTTGAATAATCCTGTACCCTTCATTCCATAGTCCCCCTTTGAATACAGGTCTTTTAAGCGATTAATGGAAATACTTATCTTTATCGTATTCTTTACCTTATCGTAGTTCTGTGACATATTCCTCAAATCACAGAATGTTCAAAAAGAGGAGAAGTAGCATCAACACAGGCTTTTCGGGTCGGACAGGTAAATTGTTCACCTTTAGTTCAAACTCCTGCCATTTTTCTGACATATTCTTGCTGATTAAATAAAAGAATTATAGAAGATGTATGTCGATTATTGTCAGAATATTTGTTTAATTATTCGTTGAATACCAATTTTTCATAGTGTTAACATAGTATTGTAAGCGTTCACAAAAGCATACTTCTTAAACTAGCAACATGAAATACATAGATTACTATTTTAAAGGAGGAGTAAAATGAGTCAGTTAACAGTTAGTTTAAAGGAAAAGGTAGAAAAATTTCTGAGTGGAAAAAAACATCTATATATTAATGGAGAGTTTGTTGAAAGCAAGTCTCAAAAAACATTTGAAACATATAATCCAGCTACTGGTGAAGTGCTAGCTAACGTATTCGAGGCAGGGCCTGAGGATATCGATCTTGCTGTGAAAGCTGCAAGAAAGGCCTTTGATGAAGGACCTTGGTCTAAGATGAGTGCTTCGAAAAGAAGCAGACTTATGTATAAACTTGCAGATTTAATGGAAGAAAATCGTGCAGAATTAGCCCAATTGGAAACATTAGACAATGGGAAACCTATTCGTGAAACAACAAATGCGGATATTCCGCTCGCTGTTGAGCATATGCGTTATTATGCGGGCTGGTCAACGAAAATCGTAGGACAGACCATTCCTGTTAGCGGACCATTTTTCAATTATACACGTCATGAAGCTGTAGGTGTTGTTGGGCAAATTATTCCATGGAACTTCCCTCTTCTAATGGCAATGTGGAAATTAGGTGCAGCTCTTGCGACTGGATGTACAGTGGTATTGAAGCCTGCGGAGCAAACACCGCTTTCCGCTTTATACTTGGCAGAATTAATTGAAGAAGCTGGTTTCCCAGCTGGTGTAGTGAATATTGTACCAGGATTTGGCGAAACTGCTGGGCAGCCATTAGTCGATCATCCGCTAGTTGACAAAATTGCATTTACCGGTTCAACTGAAGTCGGCAAAATGATTATGGAGAGAGCATCTAAATCATTAAAGAGAGTTACGCTTGAATTAGGAGGAAAATCACCTAATATTATTCTCCCAGATGCAGATTTGACTAAAGCAATTCCAGGTGCTCTAAATGGCGTCATGTTTAATCAAGGCCAAGTGTGCTGTGCTGGTTCTCGTGTATTTATTCAAAAGAAACAATTCGATAATGTTGTTGCTGATATGGTTAGTCATGCGAAGAATATTAAACAAGGTGCTGGGATTCATGCGGATACTGAAATTGGCCCGCTCGTTTCAACTGAACAGCAAAATCGGGTACTAGGCTATATTGAAAAGGGTGTCAGCGAAGGTGCACAGCTTCTTGTTGGCGGTGAAAAACCACAGGAGCAAGGATATTTTGTCTCCCCTACTATTTTTGCAGATGTACGGGATGAAATGACGATTGCGAAAGAAGAGATTTTCGGTCCTGTCATCTCTGCTTTGCCATATGAGGATTTAGATGAACTAATTAACCGTGCGAATAATAGTGAGTATGGATTAGCTGCTGGTGTTTGGACACGTGACATTGCTAATGCCCATTATGTTGCAAGCAAGCTTCGAGC
This sequence comes from Cytobacillus praedii, assembly GCF_001439605.1. GTDB lineage: Bacteria > Bacillota > Bacilli > Bacillales > Cytobacillaceae > Cytobacillus > Cytobacillus praedii. The sequence goes on along the minus strand of NZ_LMBX01000006.1, from coordinate 20,508 downwards.
AGGTACAGTATGGGTGAATTGTTATAATGCCTTTGATGCCGCTTCTCCATTTGGCGGGTATAAACAGTCTGGAATGGGACGTGAAATGGGTTCTTATGCACTTAATAACTATACTGAAGTGAAAAGCGTTTGGATTTCCATGAAATAAATGATTGAAATAGAAAAAAGGAACTCGATGGTTCCTTTTTTCTATTTCTGTGCTTAATTTGATCGCAAACATTTCCCCTTCTCCTTTTGATATGTTCAAACTCCCCCTGAAATAGAAGTCTTTAATGAAAACCTATGATTGATATCACTTGTTCACAGATTATCCATAGGATTTTTGGTAAGTTTTCATTATTCTTATAAAGGGAGGGTTAATAATGAAAAAAATATATATGATAGGCTCAATTATTGTTGTACTTGGAATTATCGCAGGTATTTCCTTTTTTATCATTCGTGACATGACTTCAAAGATTCCTGATAATATTTCACTAGTAACCATGCATAATGAGAAGTATGAATTTTCTAAGTCTGAGAAAAAGTTAAAGCTCGTTGAATTTATGTACACACATTGCCCAGATATTTGTCCGACAACAACTCAAAGAATGAACCTTTTGAAAAACGATTTAGTTGCTGAAGGTGTTTTTGGGAAGAATGTTGAATTTATATCTGTAAGTATCGATCCATATCGGGATACACCAGAGAGAATGGCCAAGTATATGAAAACCTTTGACATTGAGGACGATGGCAATTGGACGTTATTGACTGGAGATCAGGATAATATGAAACAAGATCAAAAAGAAATTCGGGAATTAGCAGAAACGTTCCAATTTCAGTATCGCGATCCTGGTGATGGCTTCTATGTTCATAGTACTTTTGTTTTCTTACTTGATGAGAACAATAAATTTATTAAAAAATTCCCAATGGGAGAAGACTTTGATAAGAATGAAGTGTTTAAAAAGATTATGAAGGAAATATAAATAGGTGAGTTAAAGCGAGTGAAGAAAAATTTCCATTTTTCTTCACTCGCTTTTCTTTTACCATCTAAATTTATAGAAAAGAGGTTTGCATGGTTTTTCCATTAATCGGGGAAAGTAGGGAAAAGGAGGAAGATGAAATGGGTGAAAAAACTGAATTTGTTAAATTGACTTGTGCAGAAATTTCTAGCTTATGGGGAACGTTTATAAACGATAATATGGTTATTTGTGTGATAACACATTTTATGGAAACAGTTGAAGATCCAGAAGTAAAAACAATACTTGAAGAAACCTTACAAGTCGCAATCAACCATAAGAATATAATAGAAGCAATTTTTCTTAAAGAAAACATTGTAGTGCCACAAGGCTTTCCGTTAGAAAAGCATGTTGTGTCAAATGCACCTAGGCTTTTTTCTGATATTTTTTATATGCAATTTGTCGTGCAGTTAGCTAGATACGGAGTCATCTCCCATACAAGTTCACTTACCATGTCCGCACGGGAAGATATTTGTCAGATGTATCATGACTTCTTGAATCATACTTCCCTGGTTTATCAGCATGCAGTTTTTTGTATGCAAAAAAAGGGCGTATTTGTGCGGATGCCTTTAATGAATTATCCGGAAGAGATTGATTTTGTTGATGAACAGAAATTCTTAACTGGGTGGTTTGGACGACGCCGAGCATTATTAGGAATTGAAGCAACACATTTAATGATGAATGCGATCAATAATGAAGTTGGCAAGGCGACTTGTATTGGTTTTTCGCAAGTTGCATCAGAGCAAGTGCTGCGTGATTATTTTCTTCGCGGGAAACATGTTTGCACTCATCTCATGAGCTCCATTCATGAGGTACTTGAAGAAAGTGATGTGCCGACGGCCATGTCTTGGGATCAAAATGTTACTAATTCGACTACCTCTCCATTTTCAGACCAACTCATGCTTTATATCGTAGGGACACTCTCCTTTCTTGGAGTAGCCGCTTATGGTACTGGAATTTCGACAAGTATGCGCAGGGATATTATTTCTATGTACCTTGGGTTTATGTCTAAAGCTGGAGCTTTTGGTGAACATGGGATGGATCTAATGATAGAGCGAAATTGGCTGGAACAGCCCCCGCAATTTGAGGACCGTGAAAAAATAGCTAAAAGAAAAACTAAGTAAAATAAAGGCTGCCACTAAAAGCCATTTTCGTTGACTTTAGTGACAGCATTTTTAGTAATACTAATTTGTTGAAGTAGTTAATCTTTTGTTTTGTGGAAGTGCGATCAGCATTTTTGATCTTGGTTTTGTAAAGCTTACATTAATACCTGCTTTTTTTAAACGGGTTACTAATTCAACGAGCTGTTTTTTGGCCACAATAAAAACTCCTTTTTTATCCTGCCTGTATGGATTTATTGTACATGAAAAATATGAAAAAATTATGAACAATAGGTCGTTTTTTAAAAATTATTTAATGAGGAATTTGGCATATTTCACAATATATTCAAAGATAATCGTTTATGGATTAAGTGTCAGTTTTTCACCTTTTACATCAGCTAGATAGGTTTGATGATAATCCCCTTCAACCCATGCCATCATCTGATTGTGATACCATTTGCTTAATGGATGTTCTGATTGACCAGGTCCGACTAGATGATAGCCAACATTCATATCTGCTGTATCAATGACAAATCTCCAGGAGCCACCATGATTAACGGTGCCGTCTTCCTTATTTGCTGCCGCTTGTACAGTTACCGAGCTTCCTCCTACTGGAATACTGCCTTCCTTATTAAATAAGTAATTTAATGGTTTGACACTAGATAACGAATGCGGGAAGTATATTTGATGGTATTCTCCCCACTTCCATTTAGAAATTGTAGTTCCCTGCAGTTTTTCGGCATCCTTTAGTGCTAGTTTTAGAGATTCGTGCAATACATTAGAAAGTCCGCCCTTTTCCTCTATCCATGGTCCTTCATTACCTTTCGCTGCTCTTCTAATTAATTCATCGACTGCTTGTTTTTGACCCTTGAATAATCCTCTCATTTCAGTTGAAATTTTATCTTGAAATAGGACATCTGAAATCTTTTTCATCCAAAGATTAAAGATCAATGGAGCTGCTTCATCTTTACTATCCTGATAATCCCAGTCTTTTAAAATGGCTATGGCTTCTTTTTCGTTTCCATTTAATAAGGCATCCAGATTATCTATAAAAATTGGAACAAACTCTTCTGCCTGTAAGTTTTCCTGATCCATTTGCAAAGCCATCATATCCTCTGCAGTGAGCTTTTCATCAGTCTTTAAGAATTCCTGAATCCTCATTTGACGATAAGGCTGTGCCCAATCATTGCTAATATGGAAAGGATAACTTTCATCTATAACCTTATTGTTTGCGGTTGAAATGAACCCTTCCTCTGGATTAACTGTTTTAGGAAGCTCCTCATATGGAATATATCCTTCCCATCCATATTCATCTGTCCATCCAGGGACAGGCAAAAGTCCTTGTCCTTGTTTACGGATCGGGATCTTTCCGTTAGCTTTATAGGCAATTGTCCCATCCTGTGAGGCAAATACAAAATTTTGAGCAGGTGTATGGAAAAGTTCAAGTGCTTTTTCAAATTGTTTCCAATCACTTGCCTTGTTCATTTCGATGATTGCCTCCAATTCAATGGAGGGCTCAAGTGCTGTCCATTGCAGGGACAGTACGTCTTCCTTTCCGCTTTCTTCTGCAAATTCGGAAATAACCGGTCCATGACGGGTGATTGTTACTTCATAGTCTATTGTTTTTTTATCCTTTACCTTAATTGGCTCGCTCACTATTGTAGCTTCTACCCATTTGTCATTATAAAGAAACTCTTTTGGATTGTCTGGATTTCTTTTTTCGATATATAGATCCTGAACATCGGGTCCGGTATTTGTTACCCCCCATGCCACTTGATCGTTATGTCCTAATATGATCCCTGGGATTCCTGCAAAAATCACACCGCTAACATTCATTTTGGGTGCTTGTAAATGCATTTGATACCAGATAGAAGGTGTGCTTAACGATAAGTGAGGATCATCTGCTAATAATGGTTTCCCAGAGGCTGTTTTCTCCCCGCTGACAACCCAGTTGTTGCTTCCATTAAATTCTGGCGGAATGATTGCTGAAGCCAAACTTTTTTCTATATTGAGCTTATCTGCGCCAATGATATATGGTGCATCTGCCGGGTAAGAAGGAAATAGGTCGTATGCTTCTTCCTCAGTAAAGTTTTGGAGCAAATAATACCTAAATGCCTGGTTTTCCCAATGACCTCCAAGATCATATGCCATGTATTTTCCTATGGTTAAGGAATCAATTGGCTTCCATTCCTCTGGCTCATAGCCTAATAGCGTGAAGCCAATTGGCCATTTTCCGTTTTCCTCATGTTCTTTTATGTAAATATTTACACCTTCTGCGAACCAATCCAATATCTCTTTTGCTTCTTCAGAATATTGATCATACGAGGCTTCGGCAGCTCGCCTTAATCCAAGTGTACGAAAGTACTTATCATTATCCACAGTTGCCTCTCCAATAACTTCGCTTAGCCTGCCAGATGCTTGCCGGCGGCTTAGATCCATTTGAAGGAGACGATCCTGAGCCTGTATATACCCTTGGGCAATATATAAATCTCGTTCATTTTTTGCGAGAATATGCGGTACACCATTGTCATCCCGTGTTACTTGAACAGGTGATGTAATGGAACCGATTGCTATTTCTCCTTTCGTCACGGGAAGTGACCGCGAAATATATAGATATAATGAAATGGCTGCAATCACTATGATTGCCGCTAGTATAGCTAATGACCAAAGGGAGAGCTTCTTCCAATTGGCTTTACGCTTTGTTTGTCTATTCTGAATGACTTCCATTTTGCTTTATTTCCTCCTTCTAACTGAAGACAAAAATTAATTTTCTTACTATAATTCGATAAATTCATGCCACTTCCTTCTAGTTATCAAAAATTTCTGATTTTTAAATGATAAATAGTTCGTGATTAGAAATTATAGATTTCAATAATATTCGCGATTCATTGAGGAAAATGTTATAATTTAATGGATTATGTTTTTTGGAGGAATATAAATAGATGATAACGGTTAGTAATGTAGGTCTTCGCTATGGCGATCGTAAGCTGTTTGAAGATGTGAATATTAAATTTACACCCGGCAATTGCTATGGTTTAATTGGTGCCAATGGTGCGGGTAAATCAACGTTTTTGAAAATTTTATCAGGAGAAATTGAATCCCAAACGGGTAATGTTCAGCTTGGGCCTGGTGAGCGGATGGCTGTATTAAAACAGAACCATTATGAGTATGAGGAACATGAAGTATTAAAAGTGGTTATCATGGGTCATACACGCCTTTTTGAAGTTATGCAGGAAAAAGATGCGATCTATATGAAAGCAGATTTTACGGATGAAGATGGAATGAAAGCTGCTGAGCTTGAAGGTGAATTTGCTGAGCTTAACGGATGGGAAGCAGAATCTGAAGCGGCAATTCTCTTGAAAGGTCTTGGCATAGGTGAGGATCTTCATGAGAAGAAGATGGCTGATATATCTAGTTCTGAAAAGGTAAAGGTATTGCTTGCACAGGCATTATTTGGCAAGCCAGATGTATTACTATTGGATGAGCCTACAAACCACTTGGATATTAAAGCAATTCAGTGGCTAGAAGAATTCTTGATCAACTTTGAAAACACAGTTATTGTTGTTTCTCATGACCGTCACTTCTTGAATAAAGTATGTACACATATTGCAGATCTTGATTATGGGAAAATTCAAATTTATGTTGGAAACTACGATTTCTGGTATGAATCCAGCCAGCTTGCATCTAGGATGGCTTCAGATGCTAATAAGAAAAAAGAAGAGAAAATTAAAGAGTTACAAGCGTTTATCGCTCGTTTTAGTGCAAATGCCTCAAAATCAAAGCAAGCTACATCACGTAAGAAACTTTTAGATAAGATCTCGCTAGATGACATTAGGCCTTCTTCTCGGAAATACCCATTTGTCGGATTTACCCCTGAAAGGGAGATCGGCAATGATTTACTTCGTGTAGAAGGAATCAGTAAGACCGTAGATGGAGTTAAAGTTTTAGATAATATTAGCTTTATCATGAATAAGGATGACAAAATTGCCTTAGTAGGAACGAATGAGATTGCAAAGACAACATTATTTAAAATCTTAGCTGGTGAATTAGAGGCGGATAGTGGTACATTTAAATGGGGAGTAACAACTTCTCAAGCTTATTTTCCAAAAGACAACTCCAAGTATTTTGAAAACAGTGACTTAAATCTTGTTGATTGGCTTCGACAATTCTCACCAAATGACCAAAGTGAGAGCTTCCTTCGAGGTTTCCTAGGGCGTATGCTATTCTCTGGCGAGGAAGTTTTAAAGAAAGCAAGCGTGCTTTCTGGAGGAGAAAAAGTTCGTTGTATGCTATCGAAAATGATGTTAACTGGTGCAAATGTGTTGATGCTTGATGAACCAACGAACCATTTAGACCTAGAGTCAATTACTGCCCTAAATAATGGTTTAATTAATTTTAAAGGATCAATGATCTTTGCTTCCCATGACCATCAGTTTATTCAAACAATTGCCAATCGGATTATCGAATTAACTCCAAATGGCATGATTGATAAACAAATGTCATACGATGAATATTTAGAAAATGGCGATTTGCAAAAGCAAATAGCTGAAATGTATAAATAAGCGAGTATTTATGAAAATGAAGAAATCGGCATTGAGCCGATTTCTTTTTTTATCGTAATAAAGTATAACATCTTTTATATTTGAGTACTGTCTATCTAAAGAAGCACAGCTTTTATTAGAACTCCCTTCCCCACATGCAATAACTCAAGCACGAATGCGCTTACCGCTCTTCGTATTTCCTTTATATACGCCTAAAAGTGGGTCCTGTCCCATAGAGAGCTAAAAATGGTGCTTCCGCTTTTTTATATATCCTGTTTCTTCTTTTTATGACGTGAAGAAGATGAAGCGAAACCGCCTGTTTCTATATTAGTTGTCCCCTGCCCTTTTACTTCTGGGGAGCTCAATCCTGCTTTTGATGGGTCCTTTTTACGCTTTCCCAATATGTAATCACCTCCCCCCTTACTTTTTCATTCTCCTTTCAATTTTATACTTGAAAAAGTGAGAATAATTGAGGGAAGGAAAAGGCATTATACAACATAGGAGGTGTGATTAATTATGAAAAAAATTGCTGTGGAACAATCGCTAACTAATGTCTCAGAAGCACTTAGGGAAAAAGGGTATGATGTCGTTGATTTGAAATCAGCTGCCGATGCAGAAAATTGCTCGTGCTGTGTGGTAAGTGGAATGGATTCAAATGTAATGGGTATGCAAGATGTATCGACAAAAGCACCTGTCATCGAAGCGAGCGGATTAACTGCAGATGAGGTTTGTTCTCAGGTGGAATCAAGATTACAATAAAATAGGATAAAAGACTAAAGAATGACTCTCTTTAGTCTTTTAATTTTCAAAAGGTTTCATACATAACCTTTCCTGTTTCAGTCATATCGTAATCCCCCATTAATTGAATGTCTTTCTTCATCTCCTCTGAGTTTAATATGTGATGAATTCGATTAATGATTTCTTTATTTTCTTCATTTTTTATTAACACAAGATCATATCGTTCTTTAATTAGCGGGACAAATTCAACACCGACAATTTTTGCCGCTTTTTCAATTCCAATCCCAATATCTGCTTTCCCGCCAGCAATCGATGATGCAATGATTAAATGACTTGTTTCTTCACTGAAGTAGCCATTCACTTCACTTGATCTGATCCCATGAACCCTCAACTGTTCATCCAATAGAATTCTTGCACCTGACCCTCTTTCTCGGTTAATAATTTTCACATCTTCTCTATTTAAATCAACCCAGCTATTAATGTTTTTCGGATTCCCGTTTTTCACGTAGAACCCAGCCCATCTAGATAAAAAGTTAATGACAATAAACGGAAAACCTGTGAGGATTTTTTTTACATATGGAATATTATATGTCCCTGTATCTCCGTCATAAAGATGCAGGCTCACTAAATCACATTGATTATTGTACATAGCAATTAAACTGTTTAAGCTGCCAGAATATATACGTAAAGGTCTTAACTCTTCTTCGCCTTTTTCCAGTTTCTTTGCGAGTAAGTCTAATGCTAGATCTTGCCCGCTAATTACAAATGGTTTTGGCTGGCTGATAGGAATAGAGCTTTGACTAACTGAAATTTTTATATTTCCTCCAGTTTTTTTTCTATCTTTATATTCCTCTAAATCCTTCATGTCCACTCTCATTTGCCTGCCAACTCGATAAGATGGCAATTCCTCTTTTTTTATCAAATCATAAACAGTAAGCTTAGATACCTTTAATAAGGAAGCGACTTCTTCAATTGTGTATGACACATCTTTATCAGACATAGAATCCATCCAATCATTTGTAATAATGTGATAAATATTACTGTTATAATTAGTTATAACTAATTATAATTAATTATAACGTGTTAAATAAAAATATAAATAGAAAGTGAGATTGAAAAATGAAAAATAAAGGGTTAATATCTTTACTACTTCTGCTGTTCATGCTGATTATTTCTGGATGCTCAAATAAGCAAACGGATCAATCATCAAAAGAGACTGCCGATGCAGAAAAAACAGAAACTATTGAGCTAACGATTTCAGCGGCTGCGAGTCTAGAAGATGCGATGAATGAAATGAAACCCCTCTTTGAACAGGAAAATAAGAATATTAAAATTTTCTTTAATTATGGAGGCTCAGGATCTCTACAGAAGCAAATTATTCAAGGTGCCCCTGTCGATATCTTCTTTTCCGCAGCGAAGGATCAGTACAATGAACTCGTTACAAAAGGTATTATTGATAAAACTCAAGGAAAAGATCTATTGGAAAACTCTCTTGTCTTAATCATACCAAAAGAATCGAAAAATCGGATAAAAGGATTTAAAGATCTGACAAACTTTGAGAATAAGAAACTGGCACTTGGAACACCTGAAGCAGTTCCTGCTGGTATGTACGGGAAACAAACACTTGAAAATATGAATATTTGGGATCAAGTGGAGAATCATCTTGTCTTTGCAAAAGATGTGAGACAAGTGTTAACATATGTAGAAACTGGAAATGTCGATGCGGGGATTGTCTATAAGACTGATGCGTTATCTTCTGACAAAGTTGAAATTGTTGAAGAAGCTAACAAGAAAAGTCACGATCCAATTGTTTATCCCGTAGGAATTGTGAAAGGAACGATACATATGCAAGCAGCCGAAAGCTTTTTTCAATTTCTCCAAAAGGATTCTGCTAAAGAAATATTTGAAAAATACGGATTTATAGTAACGGATTGATAGAAATGAATGATGCATTTTTTTTCCCTGTACAGCTCTCATTAAAAATTGCCTTTGTTTCACTAATTATTGTTTTCATACTTGGAATTCTTCTAGCCAAATTTATGGTTAAAAAGAAGTTTAAGGGAAAGATTATTGCTGAAACAATCATTTTGCTCCCTCTTGTGCTCCCGCCAACAGTTATCGGTTTTTTATTAATAGTGGTTTTCGGGAATACAAGTCCAATCAGTAATTTAATCGAGTGGTTATTCAGCAAGCCAGTGATGTTTACTTGGTGGGCAGGTGTTATTGCATCTACTGTTGTTGCCTTGCCACTCATGTATCAATCTGCAAAAACAGGATTTTCAACTATTGATCCTGCCATTGAAGAAGCTGCAAGAGTGGATGGTGCTGGTGAATGGAGGGTGTTTTTTCTAGTAACAATGCCTCTTGCTTATCACTCTCTTATATCCGGTGCGATTCTTAGCTTTGCCAGAGCTTTAGGAGAATTTGGAGCTACATTAATGTTTGCAGGCAATATACCTGGTAAAACACAAACGATGTCTACTGCTATTTATATGTCAATAGAATCTGGCAATATGGAATTAGCCTGGCTTCTTGTCACAACGATGATTATAATTTCTTTTTTTATGTTGCTTGCAGCCTCTCGATTTAGATAGATTGATTTTATAAATGAAATTAATGATAAAGTAGACAAGTTCTCCCCCCCTACCTGCATATCTATAATAATGGAAAACCATATATTAGGGGGAGAACAAATGCCATTTTTTGTGTTGAAGAAAAGGTCCATTATCATGTTTTTCATTTTACTTACTGTTGTAGCGTCGGCATCTATTTGGCTAATTATGAACACAGGTTCTGAGACAGTGTTTAATCAAGAAATGAAGGATGAAGTTCGCGAGATTCATATGGTTACGGGAGAATTTAAAGCAACTTTATCAGATGGCAAAGAAATTGAATCTTATCGTTGGGATCCAGGAACAATCTTTATGGAAAAGGGAGAAAAAGTAAATTTAATGATCTCAGGTATAAATGGAGCTGAGCATCCCTTTTCTATTGAAGGGACAGACATTAAAGGAATTGTGAAAAAAGGCGAAGAAACTGTTGTTCCATTACAATTTAAAAAAGATGGGGTCTACCGATTAATTTGTCATACTCACCAAGATAAATCACAAAACGGACCAATGATTGCATACATTGTTGTTGATTAAAAAGAGAGGCACTGGAAAAATTTCCGGTGCCTCTCTTTTTAATTTAAGCGGGTGTCATTAACTTATATGGGTAAAAATGAATTCCCGTGCTTCAGAAAGCTTGCAAGTGAGCACCTCCAAAGTGAATAAACCAATGTGAAGCTTCACTTGCACCACTCCTCTGAGCAGCATTCTTGCATCTTCCACTCCTATCAACTCAACTTTTTTTCAAAAAGCATTTATAAATAGCGTTAGTTCAAAATAATATTTTTTAATCACTAAGTAGATTATTTAGAAATAAACATTTGCGTCCAGTAATGTCCATAGGAGCCACCTTTTACATATCCAACCCCGATTTCTGTGAAAGTACTGGAAAGAATATTTTTGCGGTGCCCTTCACTGTTCATCCATGCTTGAACGACTTCGTTTGGAATAGATTGTCCAGCAGCAATATTTTCTCCAGCAGAACGGTATGATATGCCGAAGCTCTTCATCATTTGGAATGGTGTTCCATAAGTAGGTGAATTATGGTCGAAATATTTACGATCAATCATATCCTGAGATTTGTATCTTGCAACTCTCGCAAGCTCCCAATTTGATTTTAATGGGTTTAGTCCATACCTAGCTCTTTCCTGATTAACAAGTTGTACAACCTGATCTTCTACACTCGTTGTAGCAACTGATAAACTAGGAATATTCACTTTTTGTCCAGGATATATCATGTTAGGATTCGTGATTTGCTTGTTTGCGCTGATAATTTCAGGTACACCAATTTGGTATTTGACAGCAATTTTCCACATGGTATCACCTGACTGCACAGTATGTACGGTAGAGGCGCTTGCATTAATAGAAAGTCCAAGGGCTAGAGCAACAGACAATAGAATAGTGAGTGATATCTTTTTAATTGTTTTCATAATTCTATTAAACCAAACTCACTTATTCTATTAAACCGGTAAATGCTGCCTATTCATTTCGCTATATTTCCATATCCGTTGTATTTTGTCATTGCTAAATTAAATTGAACTAAATTTATATAACAGTAATACGAACTTTGATTTCCGTTATAATACAGTTAGTTAAAGAAGTGAAAAAGATATTTTATCATCAACCATTCCTCTTCATTTAATCATTGATAAATCAATGTTCACAATTCAGTCGAAAAGATTGTGATGTCCTTCACTAAATATCTGTTATACTCAAATTGTAAAAATTATAAGAACTGTATTATACAACTCTAAACCCTGAGGTGAATGACAATGGAACAATGGAAAGGCTTTAAAAGCGGAAACTGGGAAAATGAAGTAAATGTCCGTGATTTTATTATAAACAATTTCACTATTTACCTTGGAAACGATAACTTTCTTGAAGGCCCAACAGACTCAACGACTTCCCTTTGGAACCAAGTGATGGAACTAACTAAGCAGGAACGAGAAAGTGGCGGTGTCCTTGATATGGATACTGAGATTGTTTCAACAATCACTTCACATGGACCAGGCTATTTAAATAAAGACAAAGAAAAAATTGTCGGCTTCCAGACAGAAATGCCTTTTAAACGCTCCCTTCAGCCTTATGGAGGCGTACGGATGGCAATTTCCGCCTGTGAATCCTATGGCTATGAAGCTAGTAATGAAATGGAAAAGATTTTTACTGAGTATAGGAAGACGCATAATCAAGGTGTATTTGATGCTTATACAGATGAAATAAAGCTTGCTCGTAAAGCAGGAATTATTACAGGTTTACCGGATGCTTATGGACGCGGAAGAATTATTGGAGATTACCGCAGAGTTGCGCTCTATGGTGTGGACGCACTAATAAAAGCAAAGAAAGAGGATTTAAAAGCAACGAGCCGTGTAATGACAGAAGCAAATATAAGGCTTCGTGAAGAGATATCAGAACAAATTCGTTCTTTAAAAGAATTGAAGCAGCTCGCACTAATTTATGGCTTTGATATTTCAGAGCCTGCCAGCAGTGCAGCAGAAGCATTTCAGTGGCTTTATTTTGCCTACCTTGCTGCAATAAAGGAACAAAATGGTGCAGCGATGAGTCTTGGGCGTGTATCGACTTTTCTTGATATATATTTAGAAAGAGATCTTCAAAACGGTGTGATGACTGAACAAGAAGCGCAAGAACTTGTTGATCATTTCGTTATGAAGCTTCGTCTTGTTAAATTTGCAAGAACGCCAGATTATAATGAATTATTTAGTGGGGATCCAACATGGGTAACGGAATCAATTGGCGGGATGGCATTGGACGGTCGGCCTTTAGTGACGAAGAATTCTTTCCGGTTCCTTCATACTTTAAATAACCTTGGCCCAGCACCTGAACCAAATTTAACTGTTCTCTGGTCATCGAAACTGCCTGAAAACTTTAAGCAATATTGTGCAAAAATGTCGATTGAGACGAGTTCTATTCAATATGAAAATGACGACATTATGCTGCCTGAATTTGGCGATGATTATGGAATTGCTTGCTGTGTCTCAGCAATGAAAATTGGTAAACAAATGCAATTCTTCGGTGCACGTGCTAATTTAGCGAAAGCCCTTCTCTACGCCATTAATGGAGGGCAAGATGAAAAGCTACATGCTCAAGTCGGACCTGAGTATGCGCCGATAACTGGAGAACACCTTACCTACGAAGAAGTAATGAATAAATTTGATCATATGATGGAATGGCTGGCAGATTTGTATATCAATACGTTAAATATTATCCATTTCATGCATGACAAATATAGCTATGAAAGAATTGAAATGGCGCTCCATGATTCGGATGTTATTCGTACCATGGCAACGGGTATTGCAGGACTAAGTGTTGTTGCAGATTCATTAAGCGCAATCAAATATGGACAGGTAAAAATTGTTCGAGATGAAAATGGTTTAGCAGTTGATTTCATCACGGAAGGCGATTTTCCGAAATACGGGAATAATGATGATCGTGTAGATGGCATTGCGGTTGATATTCTCAAACGCTTTATGAAAAAACTGAAAAAGCATCAAACCTATCGTGATTCCGTTCATACATTGTCTATTTTAACAATTACGTCCAATGTGGTGTATGGGAAAAAAACGGGAAATACACCTGATGGACGACGTGCAGGTGAACCGTTTGCACCAGGAGCCAACCCAATGCATGGCCGTGATACGAAAGGTACGCTCGCTTCCCTTTCTTCAGTAGCGAAGCTCCCCTATCAATATGCATTGGACGGTGTTTCAAATACATTTTCGATTGTGCCTAAAGCGTTAGGTAAGGATAATGAAAGCCGTATTCGTAATCTCGTATCTATACTTGATGGCTACACAATTAAAACGGGGCATCACTTAAATGTGAATGTCTTTAATCGAGAAACATTGGTAGATGCAATGGCGCATCCAGAATTATACCCGCAATTAACAATTAGGGTATCAGGTTATGCGGTAAACTTTATTAAGCTGACGAAAGAACAGCAGCTGGACGTTATAAATCGTACGTTTCACGAAACCATGTAATAAGAAAAGCGGAAGCGTTCAAGAAACCAGTATTATTGTCTATTCTTGCACACTCTTTCTACCGCTCAAATGAAAGGAAGATAATTATGATCGGAAACATTCATTCAATTGAAACATTTGGAACTGTTGATGGACCCGGCATCCGATATGTTGTATTTACACAGGGCTGTCTGCTGCGCTGCCAATATTGCCATAATGCGGATACGTGGGAGATAGGCACAGGCAGGCAAATGTCTGTTTCTGAAATCATGTCTGACTTACATTCCTACCTTCCTTTCATTGAAGCATCTGGAGGCGGCATTACTGTTAGCGGTGGTGAACCGCTGCTGCAAATCCCTTTCCTTATTGAACTCTTTAAAAAATGTAAGGAGGCTGGGATTCATACTACAATTGATTCATCTGGTGGCTGCTATTCAAATTCACCGTTATTTCAAGAACAATTAAAAGTGTTATTGCAATATACTGACCTCGTTTTACTCGACTTAAAACAGATTGATAAAGAGAAACACAAAAGACTGACTGGTTTAACAAATGAACATATCTTAACATTTGCTCGCTACTTGTCTGAAAATGAAATACCAGTTTGGATACGCCATGTACTTGTTCCAACCATTTCAGATGATGAACAGGACTTAATAAAACTAGGTAAGTTCATCCGTTCATTAACTAATGTGGAAAGAGTTGAAGTCCTCCCCTACCATAAGCTTGGTGTATATAAATGGGAAGCGCTTGGTCTAGAATATCCTTTAAAAGAGATAGTGCCGCCTAGCGAAGAAACAACTGCAAGGGCTGTCCGAATCCTTACAAAAAATTAACACACTTTTCTTACATGCAGCATCTGGCCATTGCTGCATTTTTTGTTTTTCTTCTTGTTTAAATACAGTATAATTAAATCGAAGGAGTGGATATATTTGACAAATACAAATGCAAAAAGGACAAAACTTCTCCTATTTTTCATTTTTATTAGTTTCATACTCACTGCAAATTTTATTTTATATAGCATACCAATATTAGAGCCCGTACCTAGTGGTGCGGTAATTGGTTCCATACTCGATTTCATGATTGTAATTCCTTTGCTCGCTTACTTTTTTATCATTCGGAAGAGGTTTTCACTTAAGTACATGGGGGTTGTCATCATTGCTGCATATGGTGCTGCCTACTTTATTATTCCGAATGAGCATTTTTCACAATATTCTTTTTTGCCATATATTATTTTCCTTTCCGAAGGATTGCTTGTTATAGTTGAGCTCTTCATAATTTATAAGGTTATATCAAAGCTGCCTAGACTCATTAGAAATTATCGATCCATTTCGAATCAAGATTCACTTTTTCAATTTAATGTTAGGAAAACTCTTCAAATTCATCTTCCGAATAATCGTCTTGTTGCAGTTTTCTTGACGGAGGTATCCATGTTTTATTATTCTCTGTTTACTTGGCGGAGAAAGGCAAATATTCAAAACGGGTACTCCTACACTTATCATAAAAAGTCGAGTGTTAATGCCGTTTATATCATGCTTATTCATGCGACAGTCATTGAATCGATTGGCCTTCATTATTTTCTTCATCAATGGAATGAAATGGCTTCTTGCATTCTTTTATTCATTAACTTATATGCCATTCTTTATTTTCTGGCTGAAATTCATGCGATTCGTCTTACTCCGTTCGTACTCACAACAGATCGCCTTCTTCTGCAGACTGGCTTTTCCAAAAGCATGGATCTTCCTTTAGCGAAGATTAAAGAAATTAAATATTACGATGGTCCAGAAAAGTTGAATAAAAGAGAGATGAATAACCTTTTTGATGCAAGGGTTATTGACTTTTTTCAAGAAAAACCACAATTTGAGATAAATCTAAAGGAGCCTCAAGAGGTGAACTTCAATTATGGAATAAAAAAAGAAGTCAAACGAATTATTTTAAATGTTGATGATCCAGAGGTTTTTTATCAGGCTGTTCAAAAAAAGCTTCGTGAAGAATGAAACTGTTTCTGAGTAAGAAACAGTTTTTTAATTGGCTAATTTCGTATTGAAGGTAATTATGACAATAATCCAAATAAAAAAAGGAATAGCACCTATCCCTTTTCTTAAACCTTTTTACAAAAATATTAGTTTCTAGGATCTACATAATCCGGGTAATCAGTGATGATCGCGTCAACCTTCATATCGAATAGAAAGTCCGCTGCTTCTTGACTTCGTACCGTCCATGATCCTATTTGCATACCAAGAGAGTGAACTTGATTGACTAATTCTTCTGTCACAATTCCATAGCTTGGGTTAAACCAATCCGCATAGGTTGAAAATTCTTGTAAAGCTTCCGCAGTTGTATCTTTAAGGTTAGAAGTTAATACACCGATTGGAACTTTAGGAAGAAGCTGGTCCATACTTTTCATTGATTCAAAGTTAAAAGATTGAATAATGATTTTTTCATTTTGCGGTTTATCGAGATTTCGTTCTTTTAATGCTTCTGCCACTTGTTTTTCAATACCTGGGTAAAGCTCCGGAGCCTTTAATTCTATTAAAATTCCAACTTTTCCATGGTAACGATCAAGAATCTCTTCAAATGTTGGAATTGGTTCTCCTGCAAATTGTTCCCCTTTCCAACTACCTGCATCAAGACTTCTAAGCTGTTCAAATGTTAAATCCCCTACTTTTCCCGTTCCATCAGTTGTACGATCTACTGTTGTATCATGTATCACTATTATTTCACCATCTTTACTTCTTTGTACATCGATTTCAATATAATCGGCTTTCATCTCAACTGCTAGATCAAAACCAGCAATCGTATTTTCGGGTGCATACCCTGCTGCACCACGGTGTGCTACATTATCCACTTGTTTTCTTTCGCCTACTGTTGGTTCTTCTGCAAACGCCTGACTGAATGAGCTGAATAACAACGAAAAGGCCACCCCTGTACCAATTAATAATTTTTTGCTCATTTTCTCCATCTCCTATCTAAAATATATATTCAAATATATTCTAGGAAAGGAATGTTGAAGCAGTATGTAGATATATTTATAGCTTAATAAAGATTGTGTTAACAAAATCCGATCTTTTTCCTTACGTTTTTTTACAAATCTACTAATGAAATTTATAGAATAGAAATAATTTACTACGCCATTTTGCCTACGTCTCTTTATAAGAGTACATGTGATATAAAACATCATGACAATTTCATTTATAAAGGTTCCCAATTGAGTGAAGCTTTTCCTCTTCAGCAGTAATTTTTTTATCAAATAAGATTATTTTATCTAGAACAGTCAATGGGATATTCATAGAATATCAATAATAGGAATTGTGTTACAAATATCGAAGATAATAATCAACAAAATTTTTCATTATGATTTTCTATTTCGATTTCTGCTTGATACTGATCCTTATGGTATGCTTGGAAGAATTGTTCCTCTGAAGGTTTGAGGTCTGAGTGATAACCTTTTAGTTAATTTGATGAACAACAAAATATTAATAATGTTAAAAATTAACCCTTCTATCTATATTTAAATTTAAAATATTTTATAAGCCATCTGTGTAATCAAAAAGAACATAATTGTAATTAATAATAACTTTGCCATTTTTAATGAAACTTTAGGTAAAACAAGTATGCCAAATTGAGAGCCAATAATGGAACCGATAGCCATCGCTAAAGCATATGACCATTGAATAAATCCAGTTTGATAAAAAATGATAAATGCTCCTGCACAACTTCCAAAAATTAAAACCCTTGTTAGTTGAACAGCTTTTATATAAGTCTGTTCTTTTTTCATGTAGTACAAAATACTAAATGTGGAGGAGCCGGGACCAAATCCTCCATCATAAGCTGCTATAGAAAAGATAACAAAATGTGTCCATATTTTTTTAGTTGATTCATGATGAGCACCTTGACCCGTCTCATTCCATCCCTTATTTTTCAAAGTAACAATTAAAGCAAAAAACAAAAGAATGAATGCAATCATATTCATTGTTTTTTCAGAGAGATGCGTCGTAATTAGAGCCCCTCCAACTCCTCCTAAAAATGCTGAAAATAAATTTTGAATAATTGTTTTAATACTTAGGTGCTTCTGTTGGATAAGATAGAATACACTTAAAAATGCAGCAATACCTGAGGAAAATTTATTAGTCGCAATACTAGTCTGAATAGGAATACCAGTTAATATCATCGCAGGAAGTGTAATCAGTCCGCCTCCACCTGCTAAAGTTCCAATAAAAGAAGAAATGATTCCGATAAAGAATAGGATAATTAAATGAAAGTTTAAGAATGAAGCACTCACTAAATACAGAGCTAAGATAAGAAAAAATAATAGAATTATTTGTTTTTTCATTATGTTCTCCTTTTTCATCGTCATTGATAATAAAAGGATATATAATGATTATTAATAAATCTAATATATATTTTTAGTCAATTCATAAATAAATTTTATGAAAGGATTTCGAGTATGAATCTTCATGCGTTGCGCCTCCTTATAAAAGTAGCTGAATTAAAAAGTGTAACAAAAGCAGCTGATGCTCTTTCAATTAGCCAACCGGCAGTAACCATTCAAATTAGAAATTTGGAAAAGGAAACAGGACTAAAACTAATAGAAACAGTGGGAAGACGGATAAATCTTACAAAAGAAGGAGAGTTCTTGGTTGAACGTGCTCTAACCTTATTTGATATGGAAAAGGATATTGAAAATAAGCTTTTTCAGCTGAAAAATGGTGAATTACAAGAACTGCGAATAGCCTCCACCTATTTGCCAGCTAATTTTTTATTACCTGTATGGCTGGCAAAATTCAAAATGGATTTCCCATCTGTTAATGTGAACCTTTATAGCGGCAATTCCAATCAAGTATTAGAAAACTTACTTCGCTATAATTCTGATATTGCTTTCGTAGTGAAAGAAGAGTGGAATAATCCTGATATTTATCTTGATCACTTAATGGATATCGATTTTTGGTTTATTGTCCCACATGGTCATAAATATGATGGACAAGAAGTTTCATTAAGAGAATTGATGACGGAGCCTTTTTTATTAAGAGAAGACGGAAGTTCTACAAGGGAAATCCTATTTTCATTATGCAAAGTCTATCGTGTCCCTATCCCCAGAATTGGATTGCAATATCATGGTCTAAATGAATCCATTCGTTCTGTCGTTGCTGGATATGGTACGATGCTAGCTCCGCAACTAGCAGTTAGAGAATATTGGGAACGAGGGGAAATAGGCAGAGTGATTGTTAATGAAATTGAGGTAAGACGACCTGTTTATATTTGCAGCCGTAAAAATGACAAAGAATTTCCCCTAAATCTGAATAGATTTATTGATTATGTAAAAAGCAGTTATGAGGTGCAAAATCCTATATAAAGTAAAATTAATTAGATGTGAACAGTCTGAAACCGCATTTTCTAAAACGAATGCGGCTGTTTTGTTATGATAATTTTATCTTAATCTATTATATATTCTGATCGTGGAATAACAAAATTCTGCATATTAACACAGGACTTTTAATCAACCTTTATTAATAATAATCAATCCTACTTTCTAAACTACACCTTCCATTCCTAAAATAAAGTCAAGCACGGATGCACTTTCGATCTTATTCAAGTCCAAACGGAATAAGAAACATCCTCTTCTCTTAAAAAAGTTAACGAATATGTAATTAATTAAGAAATCACTTGCGTGTATATTTGGTATTCTTAATAGTAAGATATCCTACAGCTTTGGAGGAAAAAAGATGTATCAATTGCTCAATGATCTTTCTCAAGCTTTAAGTGGTCCTTTTCTATCCATGGTTGATGAGAGTAAAGAAATTCCATTGCTGGGTGCTTTTATACTTGGTTTAGTTGGTGCGCTGGCACCTTGTCAGCTTACAGGAAACATGGGTGCAATTACCTTTTATGGGAACAAAAGCATTCAGACGAATAATCATTGGGTAGAAGCATTCTTTTTTATAATCGGAAAAATTACCGTTTTTTCAGCTTTAGGCTTTTTTGTCTGGCTTCTTGGTCAAGAGCTGCAAATGATGCTCCCTGAATATTTTTCGATTTTTCGAAAGTTAATGGGTCCATTGTTCATCATTATGGGACTTGTCCTAATCGGAGTGATTCAACTTAAATGGGTATCTAGAGTAAGTGGAAAAATGCCAGCATTTAAAGGGAACGGAAAATTGGGATCATTTTTAATGGGGGCAATCTTCTCTATTTCGTTTTGTCCGACGATGTTCTCACTATTCTTTTTTGGGCTTATGCCTTTAGTTTTAAATTCTACTTATGGTGCAGTCCTCCCTCCTATTTTTGCGATTGGCACATCTGTCCCGCTCATCGTATTTTTAATGATCATTTATGTATTAGGTATGGATGGTTCCTTGATGAGAAAAAGCCGGAAAATTGGGCAATTTATCCAAAGAATTGCCGGAGTGATTCTGTTGTTGATTGGCATTATGGATACAATTACATATTGGGCATAAAAAAACGCTTGGTTCTGGTGGTTACCCCCAAAAATTAGAGTTTTATTATGCAGCTGATTGGCTGGATTGAGTTCGGTATTCGACTGGACTCAA
>NZ_LMBX01000004.1:280543-294610 GCF_001439605.1 Cytobacillus praedii | reverse complement strand
ATTATTGATTTACTTGATAAGACAAGATAAGGCTCTTCATTGAAGGGCTTTTTTTCATTTAGTAAACATAATACAAATTTTTTTAATTAAAACAAGCTCAATTCCTTCATTATATAATTTTGTTTTTTATTTTTAAATTCTGCTGAATTTGAAATTTCCTTTTCTATTAACTTCAAATGATTTACTACAAAATGAGAACTGTCGGTTTATCGTCTGCATTATTTCTACATTGCGAAATAACTGATTCAATAAATTCCCTCTTGACTCACTTTGAAACTGCCCCCTCGCAATAGCAGCGCGTGCATAAACTAATATGAATTTAAATACTACACCTCTCGCGGTATGTTTCTATATTTCTTGATATTGAATCCTCTTCTCGATCTGCAGTTCCAGGAGTAAATTGTTCTAAAATCACCGATACAACCTCAAACCATTAGGACTGTTGAGTCCTGCCCTTTTTCCTGCAGTTTTCTTGAAAAAGAACTGATGGACCCTAACTATTTTAATTGCATGAAAAGCAAGCTGATCCTTTTTTAACACCCTATAAATTAACTCTTTTTCCTCTGGATCATCTATATCAAAAGGTTGAATGGACGAAGCGTGATCAGTTTATTATTCAGCAGGATATGAAAATTTAAAAAGGCTTTTAAAAGAGGAACGGTATCTATATTGGAGTAGAAAATTAAATTTACACCCCTTTTAAACAACAAAATTGAAAGTTAGTTTATTGCCCTATTTTACTATCTGCCACTTAAACACCCTGCAGAAAAAATATCTCCGTAATTTTATCTAATGACTTCGCAACCCACTATAGTTTTTTGTTAATTCCTGCTTCATTAAGCCCTATCTCTTTGAGGCTTTTTTGTCCTCATTCCGCCAGGGAATGATTGGTATTTCTATATTATTAAACAATCCTATCAACAAGAGCCGGCATAAAAATTTCCTAAAAACACCCAAAAAACTCCCATTAAAAATAACAAGAGACATGATAATTCTCTAAAAAGGGGCTATTTCACTTGGTAAAATGTCCATACACTGTGTCTATATGTGAATAGATTGTAATTAAGAAAGCGAAGGGAGGAATCTAAATGAGCAGAAGAGGGTTTGACAATAACGGAAACCAAAGTTTCTTTAGAGGTTCTTCTAGAAATAGAAGAAACAATGGCAGGACAAATGTGAATGTTGAAAGCGATATCGATTTCAGAAACGATATTGATAACAGAGCCGATGCAGATGCAGAAGCAGATGTTCGAAATGTCGACAGAAACACTAATATCTCTCGTTCTTTAGTAAGTAATTCTGGGAATTCTTGTGTGGATATTCGTTTAAATAGCAGGAGTAATGCACGCGTTAGAGCTGATCAAGAACAGGAAAATGATCAAGATCAGAACACTAATGTTGATGTAGACTTTTAAGCTGTGGTGGGATATATTATATCCCACCTTTAAACAAAGGGATGAAAAAAAATGGTGAAAAAAAACAATAACTTTGTAAATGAAGACAGGTTAAAAGCATTTGGTTTTACTAAAGCAAAAAATACAATTAAAAATGATAATGATAATGAAAATATTAATTCAATAGGGAACAGCGGAAATTCAGATGTTGATATGAATTTGGAAGTACACATTGATAACTCAGCTATAGGCTTTGCTATTTTATGTTCTCTTCTTGCTACTGGGCAAATGAATGAAAGCGAATTTGAAAAATCCGTAAAAAAATTAGAAGAATTAACTAACAAAAGGATGAGTAATTTTTCTGGGTACGATATAAACAATCCTTCTAATGTAAGACTATATAAAACAAAAAGATAGTAGAGCAGTATATTAAAATGTGCTGCTCTCTTTACATATTGGGTTTATTATGTGTAACAGCCCTTTTCTTTGGTTTGTAATTGCTTGCTATATAAAGCTTCAATTTTATTAAGAATGGATTTGGTAAGAAAACAATCCAAAATTAGAATTGATTATTTACTTTTTAAGTATAAAGTCCCTATTAATCATTAATTAGGGGACACTATTGTTATTCAAATTTATTTAATATATGCCAAATCCCAAATTCTTCTTCCATCATTTATTTTCCAATAAGCAGTTGCTGGACTAATACCCTTAACGTGGACTATCTGATTAATACTAAAATTCTTTGAATAGTACATTTTTTCTAGTTTTACTTTACATCAGCAGTTTGCCTACCACCTTAAGTAAAGGAAAATTTAGAAGTCTTTCGTACTACAAATGATATTGCAATGAAAAATATATTAATAAAGGCTGTTATTGATAAGGCATCGTTTTATGAGGAAGATTGAATGAAAGTAGCAAGATCAGTTTATTATTTATATGGATACTGAAAATATAAATAGGCTGCAAATTGCAATTTTCAGGAAAGACGATTACCTGCTTTTTATATTTTATTACATATTAAACCTCCTTATATCAACAAAGCAGTTGGTTTAAGAAGGTTTATATTTTTTCCGAAATCTATCAAAGTTACCAATAAAATGGGGATCATACCCCTATTTTTATTTATACTATTAGACACTTACGAGGACAAGCTCTACTCAACTCCAACATAAAACGAACCACTTTAGGTTTTTGCCAAGGGTTTATGCTTCTCATGTAGGCTAATGGATAAGCAATAATTCCTAATAAGAATACTTTTAATATGAACCCAACAAAATTCATATTGAAAGGAAGATTTAATTTGTTCCACATAGGCGATATTACTGTATTAAATGATCCTGGTAGAAGAGGAGCATTTGTACATTTCCCTTCACAAATAGTAAATGGCAGTTCCGGGATTATCTGTTCCCCAGCATCTGGTTCCTTCTTTCTTCCAGGTACGACTGTAGTTACATGCACTTCGACAGACGAAGCTGGAAATATCATCACAGAAACCTTCAATGTACGAGTGATTTTAGATCCTTGTCGATTTTTCAGTCCGCCTATAGATATTACTCTTACGGTTCCATCTGATATAGAATGTTTAGCAGAAATTTCAGGTACCGTTTTTTCATGTAACGGCAGGATACCGTTGAGAGATGCAACTGTAACCTTAACTAGCTCATCACCTGCAGTAAGTTTTAGTCCTAATCCAACTATAACAGATGCAGCAGGAAACTTTACATCGACAGTGAATGTAGCTGCAGGGACAACTCCTACTTCAATTACGATTACAGCAAGTACAGACGGAGCATCTGCATCACAAATATCAACCATTGAGTGTTGCAGTTTCCTTGTTTACGTTACAAATGCTGGTGCCCCGGCTCCAGGAGAAAATGATACAGTATCAGTTATTGATACGGCAACGAATACAGTAATCGCTACAATCCCCGTGGGAGATGCGCCTCTTGAAGCAGCCGTCACACCGAATGGTTCACGCGTTTACGTCCCAAACTTCTTTTCGGATAATGTAACAGTCATTGATACAGCGACGAATACGGTAATCACAACCATTGTCGTAGGTGATGGTCCTCTAGGAATCGCGATTTCACCGGATGGCACAACCGCTTACGTTTCAAATCATGGATTTGTTCCTGGTCCTGATACAGTATCGGTTATTGATATAGCGACGAATACGGTAACTGCCACTATTCCTGTTGGGGACGGTCCTCAAGGGATAGCATTTACCCCAGATGGAACAACAGCATACGTTGCAAATGAATTGTCAGATACAGTATCAGTCATTGATACGGCAACGAATACGGTGATCGATACCATTAACGTTGGGGACCGGCCTAGATCAATCGCAATATTACCAGATGGGACGCTCGCTTATCTCACCAATCAAGAAAGTGACAATGTATCGGTGATTGATACAGCGACGAATACGGTGATCGATACCATTCCTGTGGGGGATTCTCCTGTTGGAACAGCTCTCTCTCCGGACGGAACACGTTTGTACATTGTAAATAAAGACAGCAATAATGTTTCACTGATTGATACGGCTACAAATACGGTAATCGACACTATTCCCGTAGGACTTTCACCAGATCAAGTAACTATTTTGCCTGATGGAACGCGTGCTTATGTTACAAATCAAGCTGATGGTACAGTTTCGGTAATAGATACAGCGACGAATACGGTGATTGATGTGGTTCCGGTTGGAGTAGCTCCTACAGGCATAGAAACAGGAACAATCTGCCAGTAAATGTGAGAGACTATATATTCATAACATGAGGCATGACGCTTATAATCCAGTAAAATCACAGAAGATTAATAGTTTTTTCAGGGAAAGAGAACAAACTTTGATACTAGCTGGTCCAGAATCGGGCACTTTTCTTACGAATGAAGGCGTCCTTTTGATATGCCTCTCACAAAAATCAACATTTATGTTTTTAAATGGAGTAAGGGGTAAGTGGATTCAAATACTTTTAGTGAATTTCTCACCCCCAAATTTAAAGGCATTGCTGATAGTAGCAATGCCTTTTTTCTATACCTTTATTGTTTCTGTTTCTTTTTTAAAAAAGGTCTTAAGTGCATTGAAAATATCGGACTTTTGCTTCAATATATAGTAGCGGAAATCTTCATGCTTGATGTTTTTATATGCTGTCATGAGGGTGGAGTGGCGGTTGTATTGGTTTACCTCCCCATATCCAAACATATTTGATACCTTCATTAGATCCTCGACAAGCTTTACACAGCGTGCATTGTCTGAGGTTAAGTTGTCACCGTCTGAGAAATGGAAGGGGTAAATATTATATTTCTGAGGATTGTATTTTGCATCAATGAGCTCGAGGGATTTTCGGTAGGCAGATGAACAGATCGTTCCTCCGCTTTCTCCCTTTGAAAAAAAGTCTTCCTCTGATACAACTTTCGCTTCTGTATGGTGAGCAATAAATTCGATTTCAACTGTTTCATATTTTGTTCTTAAAAATCTGGTCATCCAGAAGAAGAAGCTTCTAGCCATATATTTTTCCCAGATTCCCATTGAGCCGCTCGTATCCATCATCGCTAACACAACAGCCTTTGAGTCTGGCTTTTTCACTTCGTTCCACGTTTTAAATTTTAAATCTTCTTGATAAATCGGATGGAAACTTGGCTTTCCTGTCATTGCATTTCGCTTAAATGCGGTCATCATTGTCCGCTTTTTATCGATATTCCCCATTAGGCCTGTTTTACGGATATCATTAAATTCAATATTCTCAACAAGGTTCTCTGCTTGCTCTTTTCGCTTTAGATTAGGCAGCTCTAACTGCTTAAATAATGCTTCTTCAATCTCCATTAAGGATACTTCCGCTTCAAAGTAATCCTCCCCAGGCTGATCGCCTGCCCCTTGCCCTTTTCCAGGTCCCTTCTGGCTTGCTGATCCGTCGCGCGCCACGACATCACCAATTTGACTGTCTCCATCTCCTTGGCCAACATGCTTGTTTTTATCATAATTATAGCGGATTTTATATTCGTCTAGTGAACGAATCGGGATTTTTACTACTTCTCGACCATTCGACATCACTATACTCTCTTCAGTGATAAGGTCTGGTAAATTATTTCGAATTGCATCCTGTACTTTTTCCTGATGGCGCTGCTGGTCATCATGGCCTTTGCGATGGAGGGACCAATCTTCTTGTGAAATTACAAACTGATGATTATTAGTATCGGTCATTTTTTTTGCCCTCCTTCTATTAAATTCTTTCGCACACATTGAACTAATCAACATACAATATCGAGAGTGTCAAACTGCAATTATACATAACTCCAAAATCCCGTTTGCCTGCTTCAATCTCTTTTAACAGTACTAACAAAATCTGGACAACTCTGGTCCATTTAGTGTTTATTACTCTATCCTATGCAAGAGGCCGAAATAATTTACACATAATTTCGATAATGGGGCAATCATATTTATTAGAAGGACAAGTTATGTGGAAAAAAATATTCGGAGAACAAGTTGTTAATTAAATTCGGGATGTTCGAACGATAGCTTCATTTGATCCGACTCATCAAAAATCACTAATCATCGAACCGTTCCACCAAGCCTATCTCCCCGACAAAACCGTCCAAATGTTTAAGAAAGTCAGTCTCCACCCGACTTCACTTTCCTTTTTTTATAGCCAACACCTAAATATTTTCTATTGATCTATTAAATTTAATGATTAGCAAGCTTTACATCAGCTTATGTTTGTAAAGCTATTGTACGCACATTTTTAGAGCCTCAGCTACACAATTATTCTTTTTAATAGTTGGGGATCAAGTGAACAATTAGACGATCGAGGAGTATGCAAACGGAAGCATTATTCTGAGGGAATCCAATGAGATTAGAAAATTTGAGATAAAGGAAGGACAGTCTGAAGTGACTGTCCTTTTCCTATTCTTACTTAAGTCATTACAATCATCGATTCAGCAAGCTTCCTACATAGCGCAGCAATTCATTTGCCGAGGTTGAATTATAGCCATGCTCATCAATTAAGCGGGCTACCACTTCATTTACTTTTTTCAGCTGCTGTTCGTCTGGTGTCTTTGTTGACGTCGTAATTTTCACAACATCCTTCAGGTCAGCAAACAGTTTCTTTTGAATGGCTTCACGAAGACGATCATGGGAATTATAATCAAATCGCTTTCCTTTCCGTGCGTAAGCGGAAATACGGATTAAAATTTCTTCGCGGAATGCTTTTTTTGCATTTTCAGAAATACCAATTTGCTCCTCAATCGAACGCATGAGCTTTTCATCTGGATTAATTTCCTCACCTGTTAACGGGTCGCGAAGCTTCGACTTATTGCAATATGCTTCTACATTATCAAGGTAATTATCCATTAGCGTCTTCGCTGATTCCTCATAGGAATAGACAAAAGCCTTTTGAACTTCTTTCTTCGCAATATCATCGTATTCCTTGCGGGCAAGTGAGATAAAGTTCAAATAGCGCTCCTTCAGTTCAGGCGTAATCGAAGGATGCTGATCTAGCCCTTCCTTCAAGGATCGCAAAACATCCAGTGCATTGATCGATGACACTTCTTTTCTAATAATCGTTGAAGAAATTCGGTTGATGACATAACGAGGATCAATCCCGCTCATTCCTTCATCCGCATATTCCTTCTTCAATTCTTCTACGTCAGCACGATTATAGCCCTCCACATTTTCCCCATCATATAGACGCATTTTCTTTACTAAATCGATGTCACCCTTCTTAGGTTCTTTTAAACGGGTTAGTATCGTAAACATGGCGGCCACTCTTAACGTATGAGGCGCAATATGAACATCTGCTACATCGCTTTCACGGATCATTTTGTCATAAATCTTCTCTTCCTGCGTGACTTTCAAGTTATATGGAATAGGCATGACTATAATCCGGGAATGCAAGGCCTCATTTTTCTTATTCGAAATGAATGAACGATATTCCGTTTCATTCGTATGCGCAACAATTAGTTCATCCGCGGAAATGAGCGCAAATCTTCCTGCTTTGAAATTCCCTTCCTGGGTTAAAGATAATAAATGCCAAAGGAATTTCTCGTCACATTTAAGCATTTCCTGAAACTCCATCATTCCACGGTTTGCTTTGTTTAATTCTCCATCGAAGCGGTATGCACGCGGATCGGACTCCGAGCCATATTCAGCAATGGTTGAAAAGTCGATGCTCCCAGTTAGATCAGCAATATCCTGTGATTTTGGATCCGATGGACTGAACGTGCCGATTCCCACCCTGCGATCCTCTGAGAAAATAATTCGTTCAATTTGAACGTCTTCTATCCTGCCTCCATACTCCTGCTCAAGCCGCATACTATTTAATGGAGATAAATTCCCTTCAATTCGAATTCCATATTCATCATAGAAATCCTTGCGGAGATGATGAGGAATTAAATGAAGCGGATCTTCATGCATTGGGCAGCCTTTTATCGCATAGACCGCACCTTTCTCATGATGGGAATATGCTTCCAGCCCTCTTTTTAACATGGTGACTAAAGTAGATTTTCCTCCGCTCACAGGTCCCATTAATAAAAGGATTCGTTTACGGACATCCAGTCTTTTAGCTGCCGGATGAAAATATTCCTCAACGAGTCTTTCCAGCGCTTCCTCAAGACCAAATAGCTGATTGCTGAAAAATTGATATCGTTTCTGCCCCTTTACGTCTTCTACACCGGCATCTTTTATCATATTATAAACCCGGGAATGTGCGGACTGGGCAACCCATGGCTTTTCTTTAACAATTTCTAAATACTCTCCAAAAGTCCCTTCCCATTTCAGCTTTTCCTCTTCATGGCGATACATCTCAATTTTTTTTAGAATATCCATAAGGACCTCCCCCTGTCGCATTATCAGAGACGATTAATATACTGTATGCGGCACGGCAAATGAACATGCTAATCTGTGCCCTGTTTCGGTTGTCCTTTTTATAGGTAAAATATGGGCTTCCATTTAAATGAAAAAACGAAAAGGATGATAAGTGGGGAAAATGTCAATAATAGACATGAATTAAATAAGGGAAATGAAAAGAAGTGTAGAAAAATCTCCACACATTTCATTCACAGTTTCTTGTAAATGGGCTATAATGGATTTGTTATTTATGCTTGACTATTATAAAGGGGGATACATAGTAATGAAGCTTATTCTCATTATTGGTGTTATGGTTGCATTTTTATCAGCAATTTTCACATCTGGATACGAAGACAAGCCTGGTTCTGGTGTAGAAAAATAAAAAAAAAGCTGCTGGGCTGACAGCAGCTTTTTTTGTTTTACTTTAAATGTAAATAATCCTGCTGGCGCAATGCTTCATATATAAGAATTGCTGCCGTGTTGGATAGATTTAATGAGCGAACATTTCCATTCATCGGAATCCGCAGTGCACGTTCTTTATTCGCCTCAATAACATCCTTCGGCAATCCTGTTGTTTCCTTGCCAAAAATAAAATAATAATCCTTTTCCTTGTTACTGTAATCAAAAGTAGAATGTGGCTGATGGCCAAATTTCGTTAAGTAGAAAAATTCCCCGCCCTCATTTTTTTCATAAAATTCATCAAGTGAATCATAATAGATAATATTTACAAATTCCCAGTAATCTAAGCCAGCACGCTTTAACATTTTGTCATCGGTAGAAAAGCCGAGCGGACGAATTAAATGTAAAACCGTATCTGTTGCCGCACAAGTACGAGCAATATTTCCAGTATTCGCTGGAATTTCTGGTTGATATAAAACGATATGCAATGCCACGATTTTCACCTCTAAATTCATGCTTTCTATCCTATTATAGCACTGTTTTCATCCGGATTCATGCATCGTCAACTATTGAAAAGAACTTATATTTTATATTCGGCGTGTATGCAGATGAATCCTCATATGCCCAATACCGCATTCGGCTATTTGTCGTATGCGCGTTCACAAGAGGCATGCCAAATGCATCCTTTGCCGTTACAATTGTGGTATGGTCAAAACGCCCATCCCCTTGAAAATCATAGCAAATTACATCCCCTAACAGCAACTCTTCAGGGGAAGTAACTTCTTTTGCTCTCAAGCCTAATTTAGAACCTGGCAAATGCCAGCGCATAGAATTCGCGACTGTCCAGCTATAACTCCAATTATTACTTCTCATCCACCAGCCTTGTGAACGGTTCGGGTAACCTCGCATGGGTGCTTCACCTGCATGGAGACATTGTGAAATATAATTGGTACAATCTACTTCAAATGATTTATAAGCTGGATTATAGCTATTCCACCATCTTTCTGCATATTGAACCGCTCTCAGCCGATCATACAGGTACGAAATTCTTTCAATCGACTCTTCCTCTTCCACTATTGGCTCATCTTTAACTATTAGCTCCTCATAAGGATCAATCTCTTTATCTTCCACTAATATGCCTTTGTAAAATTCCGCTGCTCTCGTCTCTATTTCCTCTTCTATATGAAAAAGACCTTGCTGTTTAATCAAATATTTAAAATGAACACGATAATTAACTGAACGAACATCATCTTTTTCTTTTCCAATGGTAACAATCGTCCCGATTGCATGCGCCTTAATAATTTCACCAGAACGGCTCCCCAATCCAGCTTTTTTCTGCTCAATTTTTTTACAAGAATGGATTGTGCTTCCTGTATTCGAAACACATTGTTGAACCCTTTTCTCCAAATGTGCTTGAAGTTGTTCTCTCACTGCCCAACACTCCTTTCATTACTATAGATATGAAAGAAGTTTCGATTTCACCTCATAAAAAAATAAGGAAAGCCATGGGGCATTCCTTATTTTTTATTGGATTAGTTTGATTGCCGTGTTACTCATTTTTTATTAAGAGCGAGCTTTGTTGGGCCCATTTGATTACCATTTTTCCTGTTTTTTTAATAATGGCGGGAATCACATCACTTTACTTAAAAAATGCTAACCCACGCTCTATTTCAACTAATACTTCTTCATCGCTTTCGGTTTCTCGCGCATTCTCTAGCACCGCTTTGGCAGTTTCCCCGCCGATTTTCCCTAGAGCCCATGCAGCTGTTCCACGAATCACTGCACGGGAGTCCTTGTTCATGACTTCAATTAGTTCATCCACTGCGGTTTCATCTTTAAAGTGGGCAAGGGCAATAATGGCATTGCGCTGAATTGGCTTCTTTCCTCGCCATGAGCCTGCAAGCGGTCCAAATTTCTCTTTAAATTCACGATTGCTTATTTGGAGCATTGGTTTCAAAAGTGGTTTTACAATTTCAGGATCAGGCTCCATTTCTTCATGAAAGTGAAAGTTCTTCCCTTTGTTTTCAGGACATGCTGTTTGGCAGGAGTCACAGCCATACACCCGATTGCCAATTTTTTCGCGATATTGCTCCTCGATAAAGCCCTTTGTTTGTGTTAGAAAAGCAATGCACTTCTGAGCGTTAATTTGGCCGCCTTGAACAAGCGCACCTGTCGGACAGGCTTCTAAACATTTATTGCATGTTCCGCATTGGTCTTCAATTGGCTGATCCGGTTCAAAGGGAATGGTCGTAATCATTTCTCCCAAATAAACATAGGAACCAAACTCCGGAGTGATAATGGAACAATTTTTTCCGCTCCAGCCAATGCCTGCACGCTCGGCAACAGCTCTATCCACCAGTTCGCCTGTATCCACCATTGACTTGCACTTTGCTTCAGGCACTCTTTCGATAATATAGGCTTCAAGCTTTTTCAGCCGATCGCGTAAAATAAGATGATAATCCTCTCCCCAGGAAGCACGGCTGAAAATGCCTCTCCGTTCCCCTTTTTTACTCGTCACTCTTTCATTCATCTTAGATGGATAGGCTAGAGCAATCGCAATAATTGAACGCGGGCTGTCCATCAGCAGCGCAGGGTTTACTCTCTTTTCAATATCCTTCTCCTCAAAACCTGATTGGTATTGAAGCTCCTGCTGGCGAATCAATCGATTTCTTAATTCATCAAAGGTGCTTGCTGTCGTAAATCCGATTTTATCTATACCAATTGTCTTGCTATATTCTATAATCTCTTTTTTTAACTGCGAAAAGTCCATAAGCTTCTCTCTTTTCTACATATATATTAATGAAAGTATTTTAAAAGGCATCGACTATTATGATAAACTATTTTTAACTATTTTTGGAGGTGGAAAGGTTGGAAATTCATATTTCACCAGAGCTTTGCACACTTTTTCCAGCATTTAAAGTTGGCGTGATTCGGTATCAGAATATACAAGTAGGCGATTCCCCGCAAATGGTCAAAGGTCGTCTGCAATTATTTCAGGAATCGATTTTTTTCGATTTAGAAGAGAAGAATGTAACTGATTTAGAAGGGATTAAAGAGTGGCGGCAGATTTTTAAAGCATGCGGGAAGGATCCGAACCGTTATCGTCATTCTGCAGAAGCACTGTATAGAAGAGTGAAAAAACAAGACTATTTAAAGCCAGTTAACAGTTCAACTGATATCAATAATTTCTTCTCCTTACAATACCAAATACCCATTGGCATCTATGATGCAGATCAACTAAGCGGTACGCTCGAAATTAGAAAGGGATCTGAAGGAGAAGAATACATAGGGTTAAATGGACGAGTGAACTCTCTCCAGAATTTGCTTTTGAGCGCAGATGAAAAAGGACCATTTGGCAGTCCTTTCGTTGATTCGGAAAGGACATGTGTAACGGAAAAAACGAAGAATGCTGTGCAAATTGTTTATTTGCGCCCTTCAATGAGCAGTGATGAAGCTTCTAGGATGGTGGAGTCATTAATGAATATGTTTATTCAAGTACATGGCGGAGACGGGAACTTTGAAATAATTGGATGCTAATCAAGCATCCTTTTTTTTATAAAAATGGAAAAAACGCAGCACCTCGTTTTCTTCGAAACGAAACACTGCGTTGTGATATGTATGGAGCGGGTGAAGGGAATCGAACCCTCGACAACAGCTTGGAAGGCTGTGGTTTTACCACTAAACTACACCCGCAAAATATAGGTTATTATGTAAAAAAATATGTCAATCAATCAACTTCTATATAATACTCCTGTTCTATGAGCTGGTCAAGAACTTTTGTGAAATTTGTCGAAAAAAAGTTAATTGACAGCTAGAAGTAATTTCCTCTATTAAATGATACGATTACATAATATTAATAGAAAATTTAGAATTATAAGGAGGCGAGATAATGTATAAATTATATTGCCGTGTTTATCAAGGCGCTTTCAGAATCGCATCAAACTTTATGCCCTGGCGTAAACCCGAATTATTAGAAGGAAAAAATAGCTTAAATAAGGTGCCAAGACTGTTATCTGACAAGGGAATTGATCGTGTACTAATCGTAACGGACAAGGGCATTACATCACTTGGACTTATTAATGGTTTACTAAGAGGGTTAGAGGATGCAGACATTGAATACGTTTTATATGATCAGACCGTTCCAAACCCAACGATTGATAATATTGAAGAAGCACTTGAACTATACAAAAAAGCCAATTGCAAAGGAATGATTGCCTTTGGCGGAGGTTCACCAATGGACTGTGCCAAGGGTGTAGGTGCTCGTCTGGCAAGACCTGAAAAAAGCATCCCGCAAATGAAGGGCGAACTAAAGATAAGGAGAAAGATCCCCCTTCTCATTGCTGTTCCAACTACCGCTGGTACAGGAAGTGAAGCGACGGTTGTTGCCGTTGTATCAAATAGCCAAACCCATGAAAAGTATGCAATCAATGACATGTCACTTATTCCACACTATGCCGTTCTAGACCCTTTGCTTACGGTTCAGCTCCCCCCTCATATTACTTCAACAACAGGAATTGACGCGTTAACACATGCCATCGAAGCATACATTGGCAAAAGCAATACATCAGAGACAATAGCGTATAGTCAAGAGGCGGTTAAACTGATTTTCGATAACATCTATGAAGCATATGATAATGGAACAAATATCGATGCACGAATACATATGCAAAAAGCAGCCTATCTTGCAGGTATGGCATTTACACGTGCATATGTAGGATATGTCCATGCAATCGCACACACGTTAGGCGGATTTTATGGAGTCCCTCATGGACTGGCAAATGCCATTATTTTGCCATATGTACTCACCTATTATGGCAAGTCTGTTCATAAGCCATTAGCCGAATTAGCTGATATAGCCGGAATTGGCGAGACTGCTGATTCAGTCGAGCAAAAGGCAGCTATGTTTATTGAATCAATTAAGGATTTAAATCAAAAAATGAACATTCCTGCTAAGGTAACCGGGATAATTGACAGTGACATTCCCTTAATGGTCGAGCGTGCATTTAAAGAAGCCACCCCTCTTTACCCCGTTCCGCAAATTTTATCAAGGAAGGACCTGCTAGCTCTTTATAAAATGATTAAAGATTAAGGAAATCTACTGAATTCACTTGGTGACTATTTTGCAGAGATTAATAAAGTTATGGTCGCCAATAGGGTCTATTGGCGACAATTTTATTGAATATAGTAGAGGTTCGGGAACCAATATGCCATATTGATGACCGTTTTGTTAAATTTAGTAGTTGTTTGGAAACAATACACCTTATTGGCGACCGTTTTTTCTAAAGCAGTAAAGTTTAGGAACCAATATGCCTCATTGGGGACCATTTTATTGAATATAGTTGTGGTTCGGGAACCAATGCACCTTATTGGCGACCGTTTTATTGAATATAGTAGAAGTTCGGGAATCAATTCACCTTATTGGCGACCGTTTTT
>NZ_LMBX01000004.1:280331-280473 GCF_001439605.1 Cytobacillus praedii | reverse complement strand
TTCACCCTATTGGCGACCGTTTTGTTAAATTTAGTTGAAGTTTGGGAAGCAATGCACCCTATTGGCGACCATTTTTTAAAATTTAGTTGATGTTCGGGAACCAATTCACCTTATTGGCGACCGTTTTGTTAATATAGTAGAA
>NZ_LMBX01000004.1:280135-280315 GCF_001439605.1 Cytobacillus praedii | reverse complement strand
TTCACCCTATTGGCGACCGTTTTGTTAAATTTAGTTGAAGTTTGGGAAGCAATGCACCCTATTGGCGACCATTTTTTTAAATTTAGTTGATGTTCGGGAACCAATTCACCTTATTGGCGACCATTTTATTAAATTTAGTTGATGTTCGGGAACCAATTCACCCTATTGGCGACCATTTTA
>NZ_LMBX01000004.1:265878-280128 GCF_001439605.1 Cytobacillus praedii | reverse complement strand
GGAACCAATTCACCCTATTGGCGACCATTTTTTTAATTTAGTTGATGTTCGGGAACCAATTCACCCTATTGGCGACCATTTTGATAAATTTAGTTGATGTTCGGGAATCAATTCACCCTATTGGCGACCGTTTTGTTACATTTAGTTGAAGTTCGGGAATCATTTCACCTTATTGGCGACCGTTTTTTCTAAAGCAGTAAAAGTTTAGGAACCAATATGCCTCATTGGGGACCATTTTATTAAATATAGTTGTGGTTCGGGAACCAATGCACCTTATTGGCGACCATTTTGTAAAAATAGTAGTTTTTCAAGAACCAATACTCCAAATTGGTGAAGATTCCCTGATATCTAATACAAATCCGAGAATCCAAACCAACTACACTTCTCCCCTTTGAGCCACATCTCACACATTACGAACTAATCAATCTTACTTCCTCCGAATTCTCTCCACTTCATCCGCAACAAACTGGACATTTGTTCCGATGATCACTTGAATGCTTTGCGGACCAATGACATTGATGCCAGGTACACCGGTTGTTTTAATTTTCTTTTGATCGACTTTATCGACTGTTTCTACCTCTACACGTAAACGAGTGGCACAATAATCAACGGATACAACATTTTCATCTCCGCCGAGTCCATCATAGATAATTGCCGCCATTTCTGAAAATTTATTCGCTGTAGCATTTCCAGTAATACCTTCTTCCTCGTCTTCCATATCATCCCCTCTGCCAGGTGTTTTCAAGTCGAATTTCACGATTAAGAAGCGGAATAGGAAATAGTAAACGAGAGCAAAGCCTAATCCCTGCACTACTAACATCAGTGGCATGTTGGCAATAGGTATGCGCAAACTTAAGGCAAAATCAATAAATCCTGCGCTAAATCCGAAGCCGGCGGTCCATTGGAAGGCAGCTGCAATAAATAAGGAAAGACCTGTTAATGCTGCATGGACGACATATAGAGCTGGTGCTAAGAACATAAAGACAAATTCAATTGGCTCTGTTACACCTGTGAAAAATGAAGCAAAGCCTGCTGCCAGCATTAAAGAAGCAACCATTTTCTTTTTCCCTGTTTTAGCCGTATGGTACATCGCTAATGCTGCCGCTGGTAAACCAAACATCATAATCGGGAAGAAACCTGCTTGATACATGCCCGTTACGCCCTTCTCCCCTGCACTTGCCCAGAAGTTCCCGATATCGTTGATGCCTACTGTATCAAACCAAAAAACTGCGTTTAAGGCATGATGCAAACCAGTTGGAATTAAGAGACGATTGAAGAATCCATAGATGCCTGCACCGGCAGCCCCTAAACTGCTAATCGATTCCCCAAAGGATACCAATCCGCTATAGACTACTGGCCAAATAAAGAATAAAGCTGCTGAGACGACAAGCATGGAGACAGCAGACATAATTGGCACAAGCCGCTTCCCGCTAAAGAATGCCAAGAAGTCTGGCAGTTTTACATGGCTAAATCGATTGTACATCCATGCAGCAATAAGGCCGGAAAGAATACCTATAAATGCATTATCAATTTTCGCAAATGCTGCATTGACACTTCCAGGATCGATTCCTTGTAATAAGGCTACTGTATTCGTCGAAAGCATGGTTGTTACAACTAAGAATGAAATCAGTCCACTTAATGCAGCAGATCCATCCTTTTCCTTTGACATGCCAAGTGCAACCCCAACCGCAAAAAGAATCGGAATATGATCGAGGATCGAACCTCCTGCTTTAATTAAAAAGGCTGCCAATGCATTTCCAGATCCCCAGCCGTCGTGGTCAATCCAATACCCTATCCCCATCAGGATCGCTGCAGCTGGCAATACAGCTACCGGCAGCATGAGCGAGCGACCGAGCCTTTGTAAAAATTTCTTCATAACAGACTCAACCCCTATTCATTTTTTATTAGACATTTTTCAGCTTGTCTTTAACCCCTTCCTTAGGCGCTCGAGATGAAGGGTGATATAGCCTAGTTCTTGTTCAGGAAGGGAGATGCCATGCAGTTTTAGTAAGTCCCGTGCCATTTTTCTTGCATACCTGAATGAGTTCGCAAACTTCTGTTCAAGCATGACAAGCATTTCTTCATCCATCGTGTGAAGTTCAAATTGACTTAATCTCGTTAATGTGAAGTGAAGATGTGAAATTAACCGCTGATAGGAAAGTTTATCCTCTTCCACTGCAACTCCCAAATACCCTTTAATCAGCTGCACCATATCCCTGATAATCACCGTTTGTCGAATCGTCTGACGCAAATCACCTCCTTGCGGTTTCATTGTGTGCAAATGAAGGGCGATAAAGCCCGCTTCATCGATAGGCATCTCCATGCGACATTTTTTCTTTATATGCTTAATTGCCCAGACCCCAATTTCAAATTCTCTTGGATAAAGGATTTTAATTTCATACAATAGCTTGTTATGAATATGAATGCCTTCATTCGTTCTTTCAATCGCAAAGGATAGATGGTCTGTTAGAACGATATGAATATGGTCATTTAACTTCGTCCCCATATACCTTTCCGCATACGTAATGATTTCTTCTGAAATTGTAAAATGTTCCTCTGGGATTCTGCTTAATACTTGCACTAATCTGTCATTCTCCTGCATGACAAAAAGCTTCTCAATTTTCCCGCTAGCCACAATGTCATTCCGTTTCTTGTTAAAGGCAATCCCATTCCCAATCGCAATTTTCTCTCTGCCTTCATCCTGTACGATCACTGCATTCGTATTGAGGATCTTTTTTATCTTGATCGAAAGCTCCTCCTTTCCTATAAAACCAACCTCGCTTGCAGTCCATTTATCTGCGATAAAATCATTTTGGCCCAACGTACATCAGCACGGTTTCACCTATATTACTTTCATTGACATGGGTAATCTCGATTTCTCTGTTTTCACTATTCGTAATTACAATCGGCGTGATTACACTTTTTGCTTTTTCACCTATAGCTTTCCAATCCACCTCCATCAGCAGCTGACCACTAGAAACAGCCTCCCCCTTTTTCACGAGAACTTGGAACCCCTCCCCTTTTAATGAAACCGTTTCCAAACCAACATGAATAAGTACCTCTGTCCCATCCTTTGCACGTATTCCAATGGCATGCTTCGATTCAGCTACAAGGATAATGATTCCTTCGAAAGGAGCATGAACGCCACCTTCCTTAGGTAAAATAGCCACTCCCTCCCCCATCATTTTCTTGCTGAACACAGGATCAGGAACTTGATC
Organism: Cytobacillus praedii; assembly: GCF_001439605.1. GTDB lineage: Bacteria > Bacillota > Bacilli > Bacillales > Cytobacillaceae > Cytobacillus > Cytobacillus praedii. Next base: position 276,910 of record NZ_LMBX01000004.1, on the reverse strand, counting down.
CAGTGAAAGCACTTCCCCTTTTAAAGGGGCAAATATTTGCAGTCTGCGTTTCTTGAAATATTTTGATAGCATACGGACTAACTCCTTATATCTCATAATATGGATGCAAGAAACGGAAAAAGGCATGGGGTAATTAAAAGAGGGCTATCTCTTTATGTTTACCACCATGCCTGATCGAATCAGTAACATGTGACCCAATATGAACGGATAAAGTACAGATTACTTATTTATATACATCCAATGATCATCTCATGCTTGTTTTCTAATTTTATTAAAATAAATAAATCTATGATTATTTAGATTACCTACAATATATTGTTATTTTGGTATATAATTCTAGTAACGGCAAATCAATTGAAAGATTGAGACGCAAAGCCACAGGTCTAAGGCAATCGCTATGACGGCTGGGTTACCGTAGTTATTCTGCAAAGAATAAAATCGTAAAGGAGAGTTTCATATGTTAAAAAAGTTTACCTTCGTTTCAGCTTTCATTTTTTCTAACCTCTTTATTCAAGCTTTTCCTGCTTTTGCACAAGAGCAGAATGCGAGCAACATTGTAGACAAAAACACGATCACAGTTTCTGCAGCTGATTCTAAAGCATATAAAGACACCTATAATAATCTATTAACGGCAATTACTAGCTTTAAAGATACAGCTAGCTTCCCATCTCAATCGATCTCTTACAAAAATGTTAGCACGATTATTAATGAAGTATTAGAGGATCATCCAGAAATCTTTTATTTCCAGCATAAAGGAACAACTGCTTATTCAAACGGAAAAATTGAATTAAAATATAAATATCCTGTAAAAAAAATCAAAGAAATGGTCCAGAATCAAGATACAAAGATAAAAAATATTATCAAACAAACAATAAAATCCACTGACTCAGAATTTGACAAGGTGAAAGCCATTCATGATTATATTGTCTTGAATACTGCATATGATTGGGAGAACTTTAAAAAAGGACAAGTCCCTGATGCATCCTATACCGCTTATGGCTTATTGATGAATGGGCAGGCTGTTTGTGAAGGGTATGCCCAAACCATGCAGCTGCTATTAAAGGAAGCAGGAATTGAATCTCACCTGATTACAGGCACGGCAAACGGCGGGGCACATGCATGGAATTTAGTGAAAATAGATGGGAAATATTACTATATAGACTCCACATGGGATGATCCCGTGCCAAACCGTGCTGGTGAAATCAGCTACAAATATTTTCTCACACCAGCCGCTGCATTAAAGAAAGATCATTCTTGGGATGAAAAGCTATTTCCTGCTGCAACGAGTACAAAGTATGCCTATTTTCAGGATATTTTCTCTGCCAAAGAATCTGGTACCTATATCTATTACTCTAATAACAAAGACAACCAAAAGCTGTATAGAATGAAAAAGGATGGAAGCGAAAAGAAGAAACTGCTTAATGTTAGTACACCATACTTTGTTTTAACAAAAAACAATATTTATTTGAGCAATTACTCAAATGGCGGCTATCTTTATCAGGCAAAGCTTGATGGCACGCAATTGAAGAAAATCAACAATACCCATTCAATTGATTTATATATTGAGAAGAATACTGTTGTCTTTACGAATAAAACAACAGGTGCAAAAGGATCTATAAAAATAAATTAGAGCACCAGCAAGTATTTATCAAATAAAAAAGGACAATGATTGGATTGTTATCCTAGTCATTGTCCTCTTATTTTATGATTCTATTTTTCTTCTAGTAAACGCCATTCCTAATCCAATAAGAATCAAAACAATACCCATCAATGGCAAAGTCATATTGGCCTCTTCGCCTGTTTGTGGAAGTACTTTTCCATTCCCTAGATTAGACTGATTCGATCCGCCAATTTGGTTTCCTTGGTTTGGATTGTTTGAATTGTCCGGGTTTCCTGGGTTATCAGAAACGCCTGGATTATTTGGATTGCCTGGGTTTCCTGAATCTCCTGGGTTATTCGGATCTCCCGGGTTACCTGGATTTCCTGGGTTATCTGGATCTCCTGGGTTGCCCGGTTCTCCTGGGTTACCTGGTTCGCCTGGCTTGCCTGGTTCTCCCGGCTTACCCGGTTCTCCCGGCTTTCCTGGTTCTCCCGGATTACCTGGTTCGCCTGGCTTGCCCGGTTCTCCTGGATCACCAGGACCTCCTGTACTAGGCTTATAATTCTTAACCGTTACTTCTTTCTTTTCAGCATCTAGCTTTACTGCCTTATTTTCTGATGCTTTTTGAATCACATACCCTGCAGGTGCCTTAACCTCTTTTAATACATAGTTATCAAAGGCTAAGTTTTCAAAAATTGCTTTTCCTTCTGCATCCGTCGTTTTCTTTGCGACTAGTTCATTCTTGCTGTTGTAAAGCTCAAATTCTGCTCCCTCTAGCGGTTTATTCGTTGAACCATCGACTTTTAGGACTGTGAAACTGCCTATGCCTCTTTCATTTTCTTTTGTTACCTTTACGATAGAGGTTTGGTCTTTCTTAATTGTGAATGTTACCGGTGTATCGTCTAGTAAGTAATGCTCTGCTGCCTGAATTTCAACAAATTGATAGTCGCCCGGTTCTAAGTTGTTGACAATAATTTTGCCGCTTTCATCCGTAACATGTGTGCTTACTTTGACAAAATCTGCTCCATTTTTTCGTTGGAGTTCGAATTCTGCTCCTTGGAGTGGAGTTGATTTGTCCGCTTTATCTACTTTAGTAAGTTCTACGGCTTGATGGATTTTGGCATTTTTAATTGTCAGAGTGGCTTCTGGCTTTTCAATTTTAACAACTTGCGTGCCGTTGATTCCTACAACATACCCTTCAGGAGCACGATCTTCTTTTAGGAGATATTCGCCGTAAAGAAGCTTTTCAAACTTAACCTTGCCCTCTTCATTCGTGGTTAGTGTTTTAATCACTGCACCGCTCACTTCATCAATTAAGGAGAAAGTAGCCCCTGCAAGAGTTTTTGTATCATCACTTGCATCTAGCTTTACTATTTCAAGACTGCCTACTTCCCCTGTTCCAGTACCTAGACCTGTTGTTCTTTTAACTTCAACTGAGGAACTAGATTTTGTTGTTTCCGTAGTAATTTGTGCACCAGTGAACTCGATATCGTTATTTACCTTATCTCCAACCTTCGCAAGAATAAGAGATTGATACTCTAATATATAAGGTTTGTCGATATCCTCTTTGAAAGCTAGTTCAAAGCCGCCATTGATAAATTCGAGTGTATAATCCACATCCTTCACTAACACTGCACCTTTTGTTACTGCACCGTTTTCAGCTACAGTAGTCGCATACAGATGGAAGGATTGCTCGAGAAGTGTTTGGTTTTCGGTCGGTGTATCTATCAGTTTTACATTCGATACTTTAGATTGGCCGAAATTAATTCGAACCTTCCAATCAATAATTTTCCCATTTTGTGTTCCCGACTTTTTCGTATACTCTCCGCCATTCGGTATGGAAACACTTGCGGTTAAATCAGTTACTTTAGCCGTACCATCATAAAGAGTAGCTGTATTTTCGTACGCACCTTTAATTAATTGATTTTCTAGGCTTGTCTTATACTCGATTAAATAGGCAGAGTCGATTTCATGCAGAAATTCAACCTTGAAACCAGGTTTTCCAGTTGGATCCCATTTAACCGTATAGTCTGTATTTTCAATAGCTGTTTCTCTTTTTGTTCCATTTGCTTCACCTGTTAAGGTCATTTTGTATACCTTTAAGGATTTTTGATCTATTACTTGGTTCCCAAGAATTTCATCTTCTACAGATGCATTTGTTAGTGTTTTAAGATTATAGTTAATCCCAACATTCCATGTAATTTCTTTGGTAACGGCATTGTATGAACTATTTTTGAAGCCGTTCGATTTAGTATAAGAATCCGGCTCGAACTTAGCAGTTGAATCTTTTGTTTGGCTCTTCCCTTGTTCATCAATCCATGTGATTACTGCCGTATTGTCTAAAGAGTTAAGACTAGTATTCTTTCTAGCTTCATAATTGAAAGAAGTTTGAAAGTCGATACGATGTGGTTTGTCTATATCGTGTAAAAACTCAATTACAAACCCCGCATTATCATTATTCACTAATCGATAATCCTCGTCGATTTTCAACTCTTTTTTTGATGAATCAGTAATTTTGAGTGTATCTGGAAGTAATTTTAACCCTTCATTTGTAAAACTATCAGTTATTTTTACATTTTTCATTAGGTAGCTGTCAATATTGATATCGATGCTCCAAGTGGTTGTTTTCTTCCCATAATCTGTTTGTGGATGATTTTTATAATGCTTCTTGTATATAATTTGCTGATAAATGGTTCTTTTTCCAGTAGCTTTTTCTTCGCCAGCCTCAACATCGTTTGTAATCTCTGCTGAAGAGAATACACGGTCAGTTGCTTTTGTCTTATAAGTTATTTTATAAGCATGCTGAATATCCTGATTGAACTGGAGCTCAAAACCATTTTTACCGTCTTTAGCTTTAGGAGTGAGAGTATAACCGGTAAAATCCTCTCCGGCACCTGATTCATTTCCATTACTATCAATCGTTATTTTTTTCACAGTAAAAGATCCGTCCACTAAATCCTGGGTGTCATTAAAGTAATCTTTCAACAATGCGTCTGCCTGTTTAATCGACTTCTCATTGTAGTTATATTTTATTTCCCAAGTAATGATTTGTTTGCCTTGATCATAAGCGGTCGAACTCTTTGCTAACGCAGCTCCTCTTTTCACCCCAATGGATGCTGTTGCTTTTTGAGGAGTGAATCCATCTCCTGAGAGAGTTGCCGTATTATCAAATTTCACCATATCTTGGTCAATAATCTTTGTCGTGTAAACTACTCGATAGGCTGTTGATATATTCCCAAGGCTGACAGAAAAGTCTTTTCCCTCTGCTTGACCAATTGTAAATCCAGATGCAAGCTCTTCTCCTTGTGTAACAGTACCATTTAAAAGAGTGATTAATTTATATACTTTAATCGAGCCTTTATCAAACTTTTGACCGTCTTGAATCGGGTCACTGAGAACTGCATTTGAAATACTATCTAAACTTTTATTAAAGTCTACAGTCCATTCAACTGTTTCAGTGTTATACGCTTTGTTTGGTATCCCTTTTTTATCAATTGTTGAGCCGCTTGGGTGGAAGGTTATTGGGATATCAACGGATTCCTTCCCAGCAATCGGTGTGACAGTTACCTTCTTGTCTTCTGTTACAACAACGGTTTCACTTATTTTTGAAAGCACTTCAATCGTTCCGCTTATATTTGAGTGGTTTTCAATGAAGCTGTTAAAAACAACTGTCACTTCCCCATTCATATTCACATTGAATGTTCCAATCGTATTCGTATCAAATTTCAGCGGTTCATTATTGATTGCTTCATATACTTTCAGTTCGGATGGAAGATTAAATGTAAATGTTGCTCCATCCTTATAGCTATGCCCGTCTTCAAGCTTCCACGTATAATCCACTTTAATTATGGAGTTACGGTCCACACTTCCAACCACTTCTGAGCTTGTTTCACTTTTAAAATAAGTTAGTTTCGCGCTTGTCAAAATGTTTTCTGTGATAACCGAACTTCCACTTTGTAGAAGTCCTTTATTGTTCTCGTTTATCTTGTTCCCATCTTTTATATCATCATCTTTAACTTGGCCAGTCTTATCAGTCGTTTCTTGCCCTGCTCTTGCTTCACCTTCTTCAGTTCCAGTACCCTTATCAACTGTATTTCCTTCAATTCCAGAGGCTGCATCCTGAGCTGAGGTTTCTTCCGTTGGCTGATCAGTCACTGCAGCACTCTTTGCTGCAAATTCCATGCTTCCTGATCCACTGCTCTTTTGCCCTTCAATAATGGTGACAGTAATGGTCCCATCTGTTGATACTTTGTAAGAACCAATCGTTTCCCCGTTAACAAGTAAACTACCCGTTTGTTCCAATTCGATTGTCACGTCAGACGGGACTTGGAAAGTATATGTACCTCCTTTTCCTTCTTCGCCTGCTTCAAAATTCCAATCAAATCTTACTTTTGCCTTGGATTTATCCGCTGCATCCGCTTCAATCACTGCGTTAGTTAGCGTAAATGACTGCTCCGTTCCTGAATTTGCACTTGCTGCCAACGGAGAGATGAAACTACTGACAATCAATAGAATCATCATTGAAATGAGACTAAACTTCTTCATGTAACTCTCCTTACTTTCAGCTTTTATTTTTTAACTTTGCCTGTACAATAAGGCGATCTGTGGGATTTTTTTTGCCTATGGGTGTACAAGTTACGAGAGTAAGGAAGGGCTCCTTTTGATCATTTAGCACCTCAACCTCTGAACGATCGACAACAAATTTCTGGACGATGACAAATTCATATGTACCAGTCTTCGTTTCTACTATGATTTCATCGTTATGTGAAAGCTCATCAAGCCGGTTAAATTGCTTGCCAAATGTTGTTGAACGGTGCCCGGCAATTCCAACATTATTTATTCCAAATTCCTTGTCTGGTTCAATCATCCCTGTGCCTTTTTTCAGCGGGACTTTCCCAGCGCCTTCAAATATCAGCATTTCCAGGTCAATTTTTGGAATATGGATAATCCCTCTTGCCCCTTCTAAAAGCTCTATTTGCTTTTGATTTTCTTGAACTTCTATCGAAGGCTCCTGCTCTTCATACTCATTTGCATCACCCAGCTGCTTGAAGGTTTGTATCAGTTTCTCCTGTTTCGTATCTGCAGCTTCCTTTTCAATTTGAGGATAAAAGAGTAAAAGGAAGCCTGCCGATATAAATACAAAGCTCCATACAAAACGCAATGTTAATCCCCTTCCTAGTGTTTTTTTTCTCTTAAACGATCTTCTCCTTTCCTTTCTCTTTCTATCGATTTTGTCCTGTGGTTTCTCGTTTTGGCCTTTCTCTTCAACAGAAGCTAGTTATTTACTATTACAAACTTAATTATGAAAAGAAATGCCCATTCAATAATAAACTTCCAATTCTGAACAAATTCTGAACTTTTACCCATATATACTTAATAAGTACAAAAACAAAAAACCACTCATCTCTAAATAACTAAGAGTTAAGTGGTTTTAACCTATCAAAATATTTATTATATAGACCCTCTAATTTGCATGGTACTTCTATTCCTAAGTCAGATTCGAATATATTCTTAATTTCCCCATACAAGGTTTGGAGTTTTGGAAAATTATTCAGTTCCCCATAATAATTCATTAACTTGAACAAATACGTTTCATTATATGTATCCAGCTGAAGCAATTTTTCAAGACTAGCCTCTACTAAATGATTATTCTTCTGATTATGAATCGAATCTGTTATAAAGTGATCAAGATAACATATTAATGATTCCCTTAGCGTCAGTTGCTGCTGAATAGCCCATGAATACCCATCTTCCTCTAAATAGTCGCCTGTATACAATTCAAGTACCCTTGCGACATTTTCCGAAATCACTGCATCCGATTGAACTAATTCCTGCAATTCTTGAACATCACTAGTTAAAGGAAAAGATAGAACGTATTGATCATTTAATAGAGTGACAGGCTTTTCTATTCCGGTTTCTTTTAATGTTTTTCTCAACTGATAAATAGTCGTATGCAGCAAAACCATTGCCTTGCCTGCATCCATATTTGGCCAAAGCTCTTCAATAATTTTTGCCTTATGGACAGGCTGATCTTTGTTATGCCAAAGATAGATAAATAATTCTTTGACCTTTTTCGTACGCCATTTAACAGGATTATGCTGAAAATCAATTAGCCGAAATTTACTCATTGTATAAGCATGGAGGGATTCTCTTGGCTGGACTGTAGAGGTGTTTTTAAGTTTATATATTTCTATTCTTTTTCTTGCTTTTAAAATCGCTTTGTTTAACCGATTAAAATTTACAGGTTTCAATAAATAGTCCATTGCATCAACCTCAAAAGCATCCAATGCAAATTGAGGATAAGCAGTAACAAAAATAATCTCAATATTATCGAGTACTGCTGTAATTTTTTCGGCAAATTTAATACCATGCGTGCTTCCCATGTTTATATCCAGAAAAATTACATCTACTTGTTTCTCCTTGATATTTTGAAGTGCGCTTTCAGGGTTTTGGTACTTTCCAACTATCTCGATGCCATCAATCTTGTTTAATAAACTTTCTAACATATCTAAAGCAAGCTTTTCATCATCAATTAACAAAACTCGCATTTTTTATCTCCTTTGCATTCCAAATGCATACAAAGTTTCAATACTATTATACTAATCTTAATTTCTTACTAACTAATTGTAAATATATACTAATCACTAAATTGATAATAATTATCAATAAAACGTCACAAATGTTCGAATATTTCTGATGTTATTCCCATTCCTTCCCACAACTACCTAAATATAGGATATAATTAGCAGGAATGCTAAATATTAGGAGGGGTATTTTGAAGAAATTAAAGAATCTCGGAATAATCACACTTTCTACTGGTTTGTCGATTGGAATTTTTGCACCAGGAGTAAGTGCATCATCCTTTGGAAATGAGAATCCAAACACTGCGCCGCAAATTCAGATTGCCCAGTCAGAAAAGGTTGTTTCGAAAACTGAGCTAATCAAGAAATTTAGAGAGTTTTTCCCGCAATTTTCATTTTTAACTGATAGTGACTTCCATTTGGGGACAGGCTTTCAATATCCTGGTGATGACACCATCCGACATGACTTAAGCTTTCAGAAAAAAGTGAACGGAAAGAATCTATATGGAAACATTGGCTTTATTGGGGATAACTTAGAGATTGAAAATTTCTATTATGAACCAGTCAACGCAGAGGATGCCCTATTTCCAGCAAAATTAACAAAAGAAAAAGCTCAAGAAGCGGCACAAGCATTTCTAAAAAAGTTCCCTAATAGCAGTGAATACCAGCTTAATAAAGACCTCATCGATTATTTTCCAGGTAATCAAGTACTTACAGAACCTATCCGTTATACATTCTCCTTCGTAAAGACAAAAAATAAAGTTCCGATTTCAGACCAAACTATTCAAATTACTGTGCTTGGCAATGGTGAGATTAGCAACTTCTACCGCAACTCAGGCAGCCTTAATTCACCATCTTATGATGATGCAGCAAAAGTCCTGTCTAAGGATGAAGCAGTGAAGAAGATTAAAGAGAATCTTACGTTCGATTTGCAGTACAGTATAGAAGCGGATTACCGAACAGGTAAAAAACACGTAAACCTTGTTTATTTGCCAACAAATAACGTAATCGGTATCCACGCACTTTCTGGTGAGTGGCAAAAATTAAACGGCTTTTCTCCTGAACTTTCAAAGGAAAGGAAAATTGAACACATCGTCACTCAGCCGCTCGCACCAAAGCATACTAATTTCTCCTTGAGCGATGCGAAAGCTTTTGCTCAAGAACTGCTCAAAATTAATTCAGATGAGATTAAACTAAATATCCAATCGATTGATGAAAGAAAAAATCATAATGGCCAAGAAGTGTTTGCCATTCAATATATGTATGAACACAAAAATGGCGGAACAGGAACTGACCTGGAACTAGATAAACGTACAGGAGAAATTATTCAGTACCATAACATCCAGAATGATGTACTCAGAGAGAATAGCCTAAGCAAAAAAAATGGTCAAGCTATATCTAAAGAGGATGCACTAAAACAAGCCGTAACGTATTTAAAACAGTATTCCCCATCTTATCTTCATAACTATGCAATGCCGATGGGGGAAACTTTCTATGATGAGGAAAATGAAACCTATCATTTCAACTTTCCAAGAGTTGTAAATGGAATTCTTGTAAATGGGGATCAGCTTTCGGTTTCAATTGCGTCTGATGGCTCACTGCTTAATCTAAATGTTAATCAGTCTACTATTCAAAATTGGCCAGCCACTGATAAAGTCATTTCAAAGGAAAAGGCACAAGCAAAATTCTTTGAGCAATTAAGCCTAAATCTTAGTTATGTAAGAGAAGGTCATAGCAAAAAATATAATCACTATCATCTTGTATATACACCTGAATTTAACAAAAATCCATTTAGCTATTTAAATGCACTCACAGGCGAGTGGAATCATACGTTTGAGACTAGTAAAGGAAAAATTTCCCACCCACGAGCAGAAAAAGAGTTAAACTATCTTATCCAATCAGGCATAATCGATGTGAAGGATATAAAAACATTTAATGCAGATGCAAAGGTTACAAAAGGGGCTGCCCTTGAAGTAATTATGAAGTCTCTCACTCGATTCTATAACGACTATTACCCTGGCAGACCAAATACAAGTCAATCATTTGATAATATCAAACCTGATCACCCATTATATCAAATCGTTGAACGTGCGGTTTCACTCGGAATACTTAAAAAAGAAGGAACAACCTTCAATCTTGATGAGCGCCTAACAAGAGAAGAGTTAGCAGTTTGGTATATTCGTATATTAGAACTTGAACAAGCAGCCAAAAATCAAGGGATCTATCAGCTGAAATTTGCGGATGCCAAAGATGTAAAGACCGAAAATATTGGCTATGTGGCATTGGCACAATCATTGGGATTATTAACAACAACAAATAACAAATTCAATCCTAAGCAAGAAGTGACATATGCTGATTTAGCCCTATCAGTTATTCCTTTAGCACATGAGGCATATAAAAAAGGATTAGAATTTTATAGTTTTTAAGATATGATGAACCAGGCGAGTATCCACCCGGAAAATGGGCGGATACTTTTTTTGTACAGTGAATGGATGCTAGCATGGGTCAATTCTTTAGACTAACTCCTTTAATCGTTTCATTGCCGAGTGAAAAAGTAGCATCCACTGTCATTTATATTTTCTTCGTTTACACCTACTATTTCTATTTTATTCGAATATGATTCCCCTCTTTTTTTATCAATTTATCTACCATTTTTCAGTTAATATCCAAATTTCATATATTCCAGATATGTTTAAGTACTTTTATCTAGCAGCTTTTTGATTTTATCTAGCATTTCGATTATTCATCAGCAAATTTTCATTCTTTTTCGGACTTATCGAGCATTTTTCTGAAGTTATCTAGTACTTTTTATTTTTTATCTAACAGCTTTTTGATTTTATCTAGCATTTCG
>NZ_LMBX01000004.1:265743-265832 GCF_001439605.1 Cytobacillus praedii | reverse complement strand
TTTTACTGAAGTTATCTAGCAGCTTTATCGATTTATCTAGTACTTTTTATCTTTTATCTAGCAGCTTGCTGATTTTACCTAGCATTTCA
>NZ_LMBX01000004.1:165344-265703 GCF_001439605.1 Cytobacillus praedii | reverse complement strand
TTTTACTGAAGTTATCTAGCAGCTTTATCGATTTATCTAGTACTTTTTATCTTTTATCTAGCAGCTTGCTGATTTTATCTAGCATTTCATTTATTCATTATCCGAACTTCATTTTTTTTGACTTATCGAGCATTTTACCGAACTTATCTAGCATTTCGATATTCATCGGCAAATTTTCATTCTTTTTTGGACTTATCGGGCATTTTACTGGAGTTATCTAGCAGCTTTTTTGATTCATCTTGCACGTTCAAACTGTTATCTAGCAACTTTCTGATTTTATCTAGCATTTCGATTATTCATTGTTCAAATTTCATTCTTTTTTTGAACTTATTGAGCGTTTTGCCGAAGTTATCTAGCAACTTTTTTGATTTATCTTGCGCGTTCAATGATTTATCTAGCATATTTTTCTTTTTATCTAGCAACTTTGAAAATTTATCGAGTATTTATATTTTTTCTTGTTCAGGCCCTCTTTCTATGTGAATTTTTTGTGAATTTTTATGAATTTATTAGGCAGTTTTTTCTAAAAATATGGTTGACATTTCCTGTGGGATGAATTAAATTGAGTTTGTAATTGAAATTGATAATCGTTATCATTTGTTACATCTGTATAAGTAGGCCTACTTACACGAAACTGAAAGTTTGATAATAAAGGAGATATAACTATGAGAAAGAGTCTTATATTAATTGGGTTAACTGCGTCTTTTTTAGCTGCTTGCGGAAACAGTGAGGGTGCGTCTACTAATACAGATACAAATGAGGAAAAGAAAACAGAGGAAGTAGCAAAAGAAGAAGCTGCTCCAACAGAACAAACGATTACATACTTAGGTCAATCCTATACACTTCCAGCTGAAGTAAAAAATATTATTGCAGCTAGTTTAGAATCGATGGAAGATGCTGCGATACTGGGAGTTAAGCCGTTAGGAGCTGTGACAACAGCCGGCGAGTTACCAGCCTATCTTGCTGCTGATTTAGAAGGTGCCACTTCTATTGGAGAAAAAACAGAACCAAACTATGAAACCATTCTTTCCTTAAAGCCGGATGTCATCTTAGGTTCTTCTAAATACAAGGAAGAAGTAGCTAATCAGTTAAATAAAATTCGTACAATGATACCTGTATCTCATATATCTACAAACTGGGAAGATAATCTGCGCTTAATGGGAACATTATCAGGCAAGACAGCAGAAGCCGATAAAATTATAGCTGATTACAAGGCTGATGCCGAGAAAGCGAAAGCCACTATTGCTGCCAGTTTACAAGATAAAGAGGTTTTCGTTATAAGAGTTCGTCAAGGAAGTATGTTTGTTTATCCAGCCGATGTTTATTTAAATCCCGTTATTTATAATGATTTAGGATTAAAAGTACCAGAATTAATTGGGAAAACAGCTGCTCAAGAAGAAATTAGTCTAGAAACATTGGCAGATGTAAATCCAGATATTATTTTCCTGCAATTTGAGAAAAGTGAGAACAGCGACAACCCAGCCGCTTTAGATGATATATTAAAGAACCCGATCTTCCAAAGCATTGACGCAGCAAAAAATAATCAAATATTCGTGAACGCTGTCGATCCTATGGCACAAGGCGGTACTGCATGGAGCAAGGTGAACTTCTTACAAGCTGCTGTCGAAAACCTATCTAAGTAATGGATGTTACGATGAAACGATTGCGGAAAACCCGTTCTGTGCCATTTTTGATTATTTGCGCATCACCGTTTCTCATCATCCTTACGATTGCCTTATCTGTTTTATACGGGACCAAAGGAATTGATGTATCAACCATTTGGCAGGCGATTGTACATTTTGATTCTGCGAATGTCGATCATAACATTATTATGCAGTCCAGACTTCCTCGGGCAGTAGCGGCACTTCTTGTTGGTGCCTTCCTTGCCATTTCTGGAGCGATTATGCAGGGGATGACAAGAAATTATCTTGCCTCCCCTTCTATTATGGGAGTTACGGACGGTTCGGCATTTGTGATTACCATCTGTATGATTTTTTTCCCGGCTATGTCGAATATTAATATGATCATTTTCTCGATGATTGGTTCAGCACTTGGCGCTGGGATTGTCTTTGGCTTTGGCTCGGTCATGCGCAATGGCCTTTCACCTGTTAGGTTAGCGATTATCGGAACGGTCATTGGCACATTTTTAAGCAGCTTGTCGTCTGTGCTTGCTACCCATTTCCAGGTTTCTCAAGACTTAGCCTTTTGGTATAATGCAAAAATCCACAAGGTTGATCCGGAAATACTAATGCTGGCTCTCCCTATCGGCCTCATTGGACTTGTCCTTGCACTGATCATTTCTAAATCCATCACCATCTTATCGCTTGGTGAAGATATTTCGATTAGTCTCGGCCAGCGTACAAAATGGGTTAAGGTTCTTAGTATCCTCATCGTTGTTTGTTTAACAGGAACGGCTGTGGCACTTGTTGGCAAGATCGGATTTGTGGGATTAATTATCCCTCATATCACTCGATTCATTGTTGGAATGGATTACCGGTTTGTGATCCCATGTTCTGCGATTATCGGCGGCATCTTTCTTGCCCTTTGCGATGTAGCAAACCGCTTTATTAATTTCCCATTTGAAACGCCAGTCGGTGTGGTTACTGCATTAATCGGTGTTCCTTTCTTCCTCTATTTAATCCGGACGAGAGGAGGCGAGCGTCGTGCATAATAAGTATCGAAGCCGTTTTTTTATCAATATGCTGTTTCTTACTGGAGCTATCTTATTGGCCATCTATATCCATATTACAAACGGTACCTTTGATATGTCGGTAAAGGATATCGTCACAACATTGCTGCGAATGAACCCAACGAATGAGTTTGATTTGGTTATCTTTCAATTCCGTCTTCCGAGGATTGTGATTGCTGCCCTTGTTGGACTAGGATTAGGAATCGCAGGCACCGTTGTTCAAGGAATTACAAGGAACGGATTAGCTGATCCGGGGATATTAGGCATCAACGCTGGAGCGGGTGCTTCTATCGTTATATTTATGTTTTTCTTTCAAATGGAGCTTGCTGTTTCTGGCAGCTCGAATTGGTTATCGATTTTAATCATGCCCATTTTTGGCTTTGTCGGTGGATTGGCTGCTGCCATCCTCATTTATGTTTTTGCCTGGACGAATGGAAAATTAGATACACAGCGATTAATTTTATCTGGGATTGCGATATGCACAGGGTTTGGTGCGCTTTCTTTATATATTTCATTGAAAATGCGTGAAAGTGATTTTGAGATGGCAACGGTTTGGATGTCAGGCAGTATTTATAATGCAAACTGGATGTTTATAATTGCCATGATCCCTTGGCTGATCATTCTTATCCCTGTCATTTACCGGAAAGCCCACCTATTGGATTATTTCCAGCTGGAGGAAGTGTCCATTAAGAGTCTTGGAATTCAGGTCGAAAAAGAAAAGGCGATTTTGCTATTGAGCAGCATCGGGGTCATTAGTGCTTGTGTTTCCGTATCAGGCAGCATTGGTTTTATTGGACTAATTGCACCTCATATTGCACGGCAGCTTGTAGGAATTCATCATCGGTATGTACTTCCGGCAAGTGCAGCAATCGGAATGTTTCTTGTTATCTTTTCCGATTATCTTGCGAGAACCATATTTGCACCTGCAGAAATTCCGGTTGGTATCATCGTGGCCATCCTTGGTGTCCCGTACTTCCTCTATTTATTAATCAAAACAAAGGCATAGAAGGAGAATGAAAAGATGGGTACAACGGTAATTCGTGCTGAAAGATTAACAACTAAATATGAAAAGTTTACTGTTTTTTCAAATCTAAGCACGGAAATTAAAAAAGGAAAAATTACAACGATTATTGGACCGAATGGCTGCGGGAAATCGACCTTATTGAAAACGATTGGACGGATATTGAAGCAGCAAAGCGGAGAGGTTTTTTTACAAGAACAGGATATGAAAGGCATCTCAACAAAAGCGATTGCCAAGCAGCTGGCCCTTCTATCGCAAAACCCTGAGGCACCATTACAATTAAAGGTTGAAGAGCTTATCTCTTACGGCCGCTTCCCCCATCGCAAGAATGTGGGTACGCTGTCCAGTAAGGATATGGAAGTGATTAACTGGGCAATGGACATTACAAAAACGAGCGCCTTTCGAACCCGTGAAATTGCTCAGCTTTCAGGCGGGCAGCGCCAAAAGGTATGGCTTGCGATGGCGCTTGCTCAGGAAACGAGTATTTTGTTATTAGATGAGCCAACTACCTATTTAGATTTAGCTCATCAGCTTGAGGTTCTGCAAATCGTAGATCGGCTGAATAAGGAGCATCGCTGTACGATTGTTATGGTTCTTCATGATATTAACCATGCCGCCCGTTTTTCAGATGAACTTATTGCTATGAAGAACGGTGAAATTATTAACGTCGGACCACCTGAAAAAATCATCGCAAAGGATGTATTAAAGGAAGTGTTCCATATTGATGCACGCATTATGGTCGATCCAGAAAACGGCTCCCCTGTTTGCTATGGGTATGATGCACTTCCCGAGTGTGAATAGGAGGAAATATGGATAAAGTAAGCAAAGCAAATGCGGAGGAATGGATCTTGCATTCCAAAAGAACCGGTTATTCATACAACATTAAAGTTGCTTTGCCTCCCTCCCCTCCCCATGAGGATGGGTACCCGATTATCTATATTCTTGATGGCAATTCTTATTTTCAGTTTGCTCGAGATGTTGTACGTTTGCAATCTAAGAATGCACGAAAGACCTTAGTCAATGAAGCGATCATTGTTGGAGTCGGGCATACGGGAGAAGACAAAGAGGCATCCAGGCGACGCTTTCTTGATTTTACTGCACCTGCGAAAGACTATATATATCCAGAACGGCTAAAGGGAAAAGATTTAGGTGACCATGGAGGTGCGGGGAGATTTTTAGAATTTTTAGAAGAGGAATTGAAGCCCGAAATTGAAAGACGCTATTCAATTAATAAAGAAAAACAAGCTTTATTCGGACATTCTCTCAGCGGACTATTTACGATATGGACATTGTTCACAGCACCAAATACTTTCCAGACGTATCTTGCTGTTAGTCCCTCCATTTGGTGGAACAATCATGAAATGCTTGCCTTTAGGGACTGGTTGTCCAATCAAACAAAAGAAGACAAAAAAAGACGATTGTTTATGGCAGTTGGTGAGCTTGAAGGCTTCATGGTTGATGATGCACAAAAACTGCTTGAACAATTAAAGGAGTCACAGCACTTATTTGTGGACAGTGATTTATATATGGCTCCTGAAGAAAATCATGCATCTGTTGTGCCGACAGTCATGAGCAGAGCGATTCGATTTGCTAATAAGTTTAAATAAGCTGAATAGAATCTCCTGCATTGGTGATATGAAGGACCGTGCTTTGCTGGCTTTCAAGAGATTGGTCCTTCATTGAGGCTATTGAAGGACTCAGCTTGGTCTGATTACACAGATAGAGTCCTTCATCGGGTTTATGATAGACTTGCTTTGCCGCGGTTATCAAGTGTTGAGTCCTTCATTAAGGCTATGAAGGACTCAACTTAGTGAGATTACACAGATAGTGTCCTTCATCAAGTGAATGAAGAACAAAGTTTCATTTGTAGCCATTTACAACCAAGCCCGTGCCAGCATCTTAACTGCATCCACTATTTCTTCTTCAGATAAAGTCGCATACCCTAGTAAAACCGTCTTATTATCATGGCTTCCATAAGCAGATAGTGGATAGACCTTACTATTAAAACAACTGGCTTCTTTAATTAATTCTTGTTCTGTCATGCCATTATTGATACGTATTAACACATGCAGACCGGAATCCTGGCCAATTATCTCAGCAGAATCAGGGAATTGTTTCATTATTTCTGCAACGAGGATATCTCTCTTTTTATGATAGATCACTCTCATTTTACTGATTTGCTTTTCCCAATACCCCTCTTCTAAAAACCTTCTTAAGAGATCTTGATCCATCCGCGAAACAGTTTGTGCGTAAAAGAAATATTCATTCTGATATCTATCGATAAGCTGCTTGGGGAGAACCATATAACTTACTCTTAGTGATGGCAGCAATGCCTTTGAAAAGGTTCCCATATAAACCACTTTTTCATTCGTATCTAATCCTTGTAATGCAGGAATGGGCTTACCGGAATAACGAAATTCACTATCATAGTCGTCCTCAATTATGTATCGGTCCTCTCTTAAATTGGCCCAGTGCAACAGCTGCATCCTTCTTGAGATTGGCATGATCATCCCGCATGGAAATTGATGGGATGGTGTAACAAATGCTACATTTGCCCCACTTTCCTCAAGCTCCGAAACAATCATCCCCTCCTGGTCTAATGGAATCCTCTTCACCCATTCCCATCTTTCAAAAGCAACATGTCTGCGGTGATATCCAGGATCTTCAACTGCAAATATTCCACCTTCTAGTAATTGAAACAGCAATCTTATTAAGTATTGTGTACCCGCACCAATAATAATTTGACTTGGTGAGCAGCAGACACCGCGTGATTCATAAAGATATTTTGCAATGGCCTTACGAAAATCATAGTCTCCCTGTGGATGACCAAGCTTTACTAATCGATCATTCTCTGAGCGTAATAATTCATTCGTCAGTTTGCGAAAAAGCCCAAATGGAAAGGAACGTGTATCTACACCTGTTTGTGTAAAATCATATAAACAGCTAGCGTCTTGATATTGTTTTTCTTTTATAAAATTGGCTGATCGCTGACCTCTGCTATCTGCTAGACTTTGGTCCAGTTCACATACATAATAGCCCTTTCGTGGAATGGACAGTAAATACCCCTCAGCTATTAGCTGCTCATAGGCGGCTTCAATTGTGTTCTGACTTAGCGACAGATGGGCGGCTAGTTTTCTTTTTGATGGGAGCTTTACATCTGGAGTTAAGTTTCCTGCTTTAATTTCTTGTTTTATATATTCATAAAGTTGGACATATAATGGCGTTTCACTATTATTATCAAGCTTTGGTGTAATCTCCAGCATTAAAACTGACCCCCTTGATATTTAATAATCTGATACTTAATACGGTATCAGTTATTATATATAATACCTCTATGCTTAGCAATTTCAATCATAACAATCATGTATTTAGGAGGTATGCATCATGAAAACATCACGCCGTCTTGGATTAATAATGATCATAAGCGGGGCAACATTATGGGGAATATCCGGTCCAATCATTCAATGGCTCTTTCAGCAAACAGCCATTACTTCCATAGACTTTTTAATTATTCGGCTCCTCTTAGCAGGAATCATCCTATTAGCTGTTTTATCGATTAGGAAACAACAGATTTTTGCTATTTGGAAGGACCCACGGCAATGGATACAATTAGTCATTTTTGCAATCATCGGTATGTTAGGGGCGCAATATGCGTTTATTGAAACAGTCAGAATAAGCAATGCGGTCACTGCCACGTTGTTTCAATTTCTTGGGCCGGTATTGATTACTGTCTACGTTGCAATTCTATATAAGAAACTCCCGACGTTAATTCAATTGCTGTCAATTATTATCGCGCTTTCCGGAATCTTTTTTCTTATTACAAACGGATCGATCGAAAATATCATTTTAACAAAAATAGCTATTATCTTTGGATTACTAACGGCCATTGGATTCACCTTCTATACGTTACAGCCTGCTTCATTAATAAAAAAATGGGGATCTCCGCTCATCGTTGGCTGGGGGATGCTGCTTGCAGGGATTGCTTTGCTCTTATTTAATCGGCAGTTTAGCTTTCAAGCCATTGCAAAAACTCTATCATTTGAAACCTCCACGATGCTATTTCTAGCCATCCTCAGCGGGACCCTTTCATTTGTGCTTTATATCGGGAGTTTAAAACACTTGAGTGCCATGGAGACAAGCCTTCTATCAAGCATCGAACCGCTTGTCGCCGTTATCGTGTCGATCACCTGGCTTAACGAATCGTTTGGCGGCTACCAGCTGATTGGCGGTGCATTAATTGTTGTTGCAGTCGCAGCATTGAGTTTACCGGAGAAGGAACTGAAGACTGTTGTGAGAGAAAGAGTCTCTTAACACCATATAATATTAATACATGAAAAAAATATCAAAGTTAATTATCAAAAGGACAGACCAATAGCCAAACGTTAGGTCTGTCCTTTTTGCTGTTAAACTAGTGTTAGAGTTGGGAAATGTTGTATAATTTTCTAAAAACGGAGTTGATTTTTTGCCGAGGAAAACGAAGATCTCTCTTGCCATCAGTATTATTTTCGCCATATTTTTAATAGGCTGTATGAATAAATCGCCGAAGGAATTTCATTTTAATCAACTTACTAGAGTTGATGTTGAAGTGGTTAATGCAGATGAAAATTATGAAGAAGCTGTGATGATTACGGATGAGGAAACGATAGAACGGTTGAGAAAAATATTTAAACAAGTTGAATGGGAACCTAATGCAGAACCTAAAATGGCAAGAATGGAAGATGTAAAGGCTACCTTATTTTTTGAATATGATAAAAATATGCCTGAAAGATTATTTGAATACGAGATTTGGTTCAATCAAAGGAATGATACGGCAACAATTATTAGCAACAATGAAAAAGAAGGGTTTGGTACCTTAGATAAAGATCATGCACAGACATTAAAGAAAATTTTACTCAGGTAAGTAAAAGAGCAGGACTCCTGCTCTTTCAAAATATTACCCATTACTTTTAGATAAAGAAAACCCTCGTCCAAGAATCTCAGAGGCGTTAAGAAAGACAACAAAAGAGGTAGGTTCCTGCTCCTGCAGCACCTTTTTTAAATAAATCGCTTCCTCCTGCTCAACCACGCAAAGGATTAGTGTTTTTTCCTTATTAGAGAAACCGCCAATCGAGCGGATCTTTGTTAGCCCACGATCAATTTCATCTTTAATAATGGTTTGAATTTGCTCTTCCTGCTCAGTAATGATGAGGACAAGCTTTGATGGTGAAGTCTGCAGCTGAACAAAGTCAATCACTTTGCTTGTTACATAAATCGCCATCATCGCATATAAAGCGAGTTCTAGATTAAACACAAGCGCAGAGGCGACAACAACAAATCCATCAACGATTAACTGGGAATAACCGCTGGAAAACCCTGTGAATTTTTTAACGATCTGTGCAACTGTTGCCAATCCGCCTGTAGAGCCTTTTCCACGATAAACAATTCCCAGCCCTACTCCTAAAAGAATGCCGCCGTAAATTGCAGCAAGCAGCGGATTATCAATTGTAAAAGGAATATCGGCACTAAGCCAAATCGTAAACGGTACAAAAAAAGTTCCTACTAACGTTTTTATGCTAAAATCCTTCCCTAGGATAAATAATCCAGCAAAAAATAGCGGAATATTTATCAGCCACTGAACATAGGCAGGATTAAACTGGTAAAGCTCAAATAGAATGGTACTAATACCTGATACCCCACCCGCAGCCAGTCTTGCAGGCAATAGGAAAATATTATAAGATAAACCAACTAAAATCGAACCAATAATAATGAAAATGTAATCCTTCAGCAACCTCGTCTGAGTTGTTTGTTTATTCATCATTTCCGTATCCTTTCTATTAATCATACGACCTTGGTATTTTAACATAAAAGCAGGAAAGAATTCATTAAAAAAATGAGGGAAAACTATTTGTAGCCTGCAATGAGAATAATAGGAAAAATGGGTTGGTATAAGAATATTAGTGAACAGGAATTATATTTATAGGAAAAAACGGGCTCATAAATGAATATTGGTGGCCAGAATTTACATTTATAGGGAAAACGCAGTTCTTAAATGAATATTCGTGACCAACAATTACATTTATAGGAAAATAAGGGTTCATAAATGAATTATAGTGACCAAATTTTACATTTACAGGAAAATGCGGGCACAAAAACAAAAGCTGATACATTAAATGAGAATTGGCCTATTCCTATAGGAAGTTCTGACTACTTTCAAAACGCTGAATAGTCTTGTTCTATGCATTAAATCAACATAGAAAAGGAGATCGCTATTTTATAAATCGCGACCTCCTTTTCCCTTTTATTGATGATTTGACATGTTCGGCAAACGAAAGCCTTCAACGACTACATCTTCGTCTACCTCTAATAGCAGGCATCGTTTTCCTTCGTAGGTAATGTATTTCACATTTTTAAGTTCTTTCGGGTGAATCGATACATCAGCAATCTTTGTATTGATTTTTATTGATTTTGGAATGATACTGCTTGCTTTAATTTCATGATTAACATCATAGACGACACTTTTGAAGGCATGTTCAACTTTCGCGGTATCGACATCTTCCACACCGCTTACCTCTAAGATACGTTCAATGTCCCGAGAATCCAGTTTAGGAGGTTCACTTTCTTCATTTTCTATACTCTCCTGTACCATCTTATCAATCTCTTCATACACATTCGAAATGACATTGGTAGGGACTTCTTCCCCTGCTACCAGTTTTACAATTTGTTCAAAGCTATCCTTCTCTTCAATTGCCGTGATAATGTCTTCGCAATGGAGAACCTCTTCGATAAACATCGTATCTGGCTGATTGGCTTTTCCACCATAATAAAGAATATGATTGACATCTGCAGCGTTATCATTAAAAGCCGGGAACATAAAGCCTGTTAACGGAGCAGTCAAATTGATAATTGGGTCCACTGCATTGTTTGATTTGAATTCCTTCTCGATATAATCAAATAACAGCGCTTTTTTCGGCTGATCAGTTTTATTGAGCGTGCAGAGGGTAAATTCATTGGAGTAGACCTCATCGTCTCCTCCTTCTTCAGTCTCCAGATCACGCTTCCTTGTCGCCTTTTGATATTCTCCCCGGATAAATGTAACCACTGTATCAAATTCATAGACAGCATGAGCAAACATTTTCTGGACGATTCTCAGCATGCTTTCCATCCATTCTTCCGTATCTGCCCGCAATCCATTGTAGAGAATCATTTGCGTGCTATCTTCCACATCTCTTCTAAATTTTAATTCAAACAGCTTTGCGTCAAGACTGCCTGTCAAAACCTTTTTGAAGTTTGTTAAAAACAATTCTTGCGCTTCCTGCTCCAGCAGTTGAAATGGCTGGCTGACCTGATGGTAAATCTCACCAGATTCTTTCTTTATATACACATTAAATATTTCTCGAATATTCATATATCGATTGTTTAATTTAAATTGTTTGCGGACGTTTGCAATGTCTTTTTTATTCATTTGTCTCATCTCCCATTCCTGATTATACTGTTCAGACAAAAAAATAGTAATACTTGATATTTTTTCGATTTTCATACCCACTACAGGATATTTTCTTAGACACTGTTGCAGATTAACACATAATTGGCAGAGGTTGAATTATGCTACAGGCACTCAGCGATCAAAGGGTATGTGTTGTTCCTCCTTGTCGCTTACACTCCTGTGGGGTCTCACCTGACCCGCTCATCTAAGCAGACGTCTTGTGCATTTCGCTGCAATCAACCAACTAGTATATCATTTACATTCTGCTTTAACACAGCCATTAAATAAAAGAACACTCACAAATACAAGATTCATGAGTGTTTTTACGATTTTTCATCGCTATTTCAATGTCCTCTTTCTCCATCCACTCTTGGTTCATCCAGCATCGTTCTTAAATCATTCCCAGATGGGCTCTGGAATAAGCGAAGCCCAAATTCTGGTGCGACTGCAAAGAGATGGTCGAAGATATCGGCCTGAACGGATTCGTATACTGCCCATCTGACATCATTCGAAAATGCATAGATTTCTAATGGTAGCCCGTGTTCTGTTGGGGCAAGCTGCCTCACCATTAAAGTCATTTCCTGATTGATCCCGGAATGTTTTTGCAGGTAATAGTTAACATACACGCGAAAAACACCAATGTTCGTAAGTGCCCTTCCATTCACAGGGTTGCTCCGGTTAATGCCATTTTTTGTATTATACTCGGCAATTTCACTTTCTCTATTGAGAATATATTCCGAAAGATAGTGAATGCATTTAAACTTTTCAATCATCTCGTCTGTACAAAATGAAATACTATTTTTATCGATAAATAAGGATCGCTTAATTCTGCGTCCGCCTGAGGTTTGCATCCCTCTCCAATTGATAAAGGAGTCGGATATTAACGCATAGCTTGGAATCATCGTAATCGTCTTATCCCAATTTTGCACTTGGACGGTATTTAAGGAGATATCGATCACGTCCCCATCTGCTCCGTATTTAGGCATTTGAATCCAGTCCCCAACTCGAACCATATCATTCGAAGACAGCTGGATCCCAGCAACAAGTCCCAATAACGAATCTTTAAAAACCAGCATGAGTACAGCTGAAAGAGCACCAATCCCGCTTAGTAGGATGACGGGACTTTCCCCGATCAGGTTCGCAATAACAACAATGATTCCAAGTGTAATAACGATTATTTTTACAACCTGAATATACCCCTTCATTGGTCTTGTCTTAGATATTTCATAGGTTTGATATATATCATTAATGGCATTTAATAGGCTATTTAGTACCAGTAATCCTACAATAATTAAATACGTGATCGCACCCTTTTCTATCAAATCTTTAAAGTAATCAAATGTAGTAGAAAAATTATAAATAATAATTGCAGGTACAAAATGTGATAGCTTATGGAAAACCTTTCGATCCAAAAGCATATTGTCCCATTGGTATTTGTTATTGTTTACGATATGAGTGATGATTCTAATTACGATCTTTTTCGTAATAAAATTTGCGATAATACAAATCATCGCTATGAAAAGAATCGTAATAATCGTTGATAGATACTTATGTACCGTAGAATTCAAATTATAGTCCGACAGCCAATTACTAATAAAATCCATATGTCCCTCCAATATATATACGTGGTGAACTACATTTTACGAAAGGGGCTATTGATTGACAAGATGGTGATAAGATGCTGATTCAGCTCATGGATCGATGTTTCGTATCCATGACGGTGCCATTCGATTAGAATGCCCAGGATCGCATTGGTCTGATAGCTAATGAGATAATCCAGCTGAATGCTTTGATCTAATTCGAAGTGTCCTTCTATCGATTCCTTCATAAATGAACGAATCGTATCAAATAGAAGATAATAATACATCATCGGAATGCGCTCATCAAATATTATTTGATAAAAGTCTTTATATTCCTTAACATGATGAAATATTTTTATCATATCTGCCTCGAGATTCTGGATATGATAATTCGTTTTAAAATAAGGTTCTTCGTACGATTGCTTTAAATCCTCAACAATGACCTCTAAGTATTCCTTAAACACTTCATGAACCTCTTTATAGTGCAAGTAAAACGTTCCACGGTTAATCGTAGCTTCCCGGCACAATTCAGCGACCGTAATGGTTTCCAGCGGCTTCTTTTTCAGCAAATCCAATAAGGCATGACGCAAACCATCCTTCGTCTTAACAATTCGAAGATCATGCTTCAATTTTTTTCACCTCATACTGAACACTATTGTAAATAAGTGTCTATTACTCAACACAACTCGAATTTTCTGTCGATTGTAGTCCTATACCTTCTCTAGTATAATTTTTATTGTACACGTGTTCAATATATATTATTTGAAAAAGTGGAGGGATATGGGATGAAATTAAAAGACAAAGTCGCAATCGTAACAGGTGCAGCGTCAGGTATGGGGAAAGCCATTGCAGAATTGTATGCGAGTGAAGGGGCAAAAGTAATCGTTTCCGACCTTAACCTGGAAGGCGCAGAAACAGTCGTTAAAGGGATTACAGAAAAAGGCGGAACTGCCAAGGCAGTTCAAGTCAATGTGGCAAAACAAGCAGACATTGACCACATGATTGATACAGCTGTTAGCGAATACGGAACTTTGGATATTTTAGTAAATAACGCGGGGATAATGGACGGTTTTGAACCAGTTGCTGATATTCTTGATGAACGCTGGGATTTAATTTTTGATATCAATACAAAAGGCGTCATGAGAGCGATGCGTAAAGCACTCCCAATTTTCTTAGAAAAAGAAAGCGGAGTGATCATTAATACCGCTTCAACTGGGGGATTAAATGGTGCTCACGCAGGTGCAACTTACGGAGCATCCAAGCATGCAGTCATTGGTCTTACAAAAAATACCGGTTATATGTATGCAAACAAAGGCATCCGCTGTAATGCCATTGCTCCCGGCGGTGTAGCAACGAATATCGCTTCTTCCATGCAGAACTTTAATCAATTCGGCATGGAGCGCACAAAAGCAGTACAAGGAGTAATGCCTCGAATCGGACAGCCTGAAGAAATCGCACAAGTAGCGCTATTCTTAGCTTCTGATGAATCTAGCTTTGTCAATGGCACAGTGATCACAGCTGACGGTGGCTGGACAGCAGCTTTCTAATAAACATATTAATATGAAAGGGGCTATTCATTATGTCTATTTCAGACTATTGGACAGCTCTTTTTCTTTTTTAAAGATGGTGCTGTAAGCGTGCAATTATATGCCCATGATTAAAAAACTCAATTTGGCTGTTGATTCCTCAAATTGAAGGATTTTTGATGATATTGTACTCAATTGAGCCTATTGGTTCCCGAATTTGAATAATTTTAGATAAAACTGTACTCTATCGTGCTTATTAGTTCCCGAATTTGAATAATTTTTGATAAAACTGTACTCTATCATGCTTATTGGTTCCCGAATTTGAATAATGTTTGATAAAACTGTACTCTATCGTGCTTATTGGTTCCCAAAAATGAATGAGTTTAGATAAAACTGTACTCAATCGAGCTTATTGGTTCCCGAATTTGAATAATTTTTGATAAAACTGTACTCAATTGAGCTTATTGGTTCCCGAAAATGAGTAATTTTAGATAAAACTGTACTCTATCGGGCTTATTGGTTCCCGAATTTGAATAATTTTTGATAAAACTGTACTCAATTAGGCTTATTGGTTCCCGAAATTAAACTATTTTTGATAAAACTGTACTCAATTAGGCTTATTGGTTCCCGAAATTGAACTATTTTTGATAAAACTGTACTCAATTAGGCTTATTGGTTCCTCAAATTGAGGGGTTTTTGGTGATACTGTACTCAATTTTTGGCGACAGCCTCTTTGTTGTTTACACTATCAGCAAATACATGTCTTCCGCTTCATCCCAATTCTATTTTTCTCTTCTACTTTTTTAATATAATCTGAAGCAAGCGGGACCTTACAAGCCGTATTTCCTACATCAACATGCACTTTGCCGATAGATTCTGCGACTTGCTTTGCTTCCTCTTTTAATTCAGTGACATAGGTGCCAACGGATATCACAAACCCATTCATTACATACCGCACCCGATTTCTTTCCTCATGTATTTTACTTTTCACTTGATTTAGCATTGTGCTTATTTCAGCTATATCCAATTTCTCATCCGGTGTGATGGATAGGTAGTTAGCGTATGTACTCCAGCCACAAACGGCTATCATTTCTTCCTCAGATTTCATCCACTCCCTCGCCAATTCAAGTGCATAGTCACTTTCGGCTGCCACTTGAGCAACCGTATATTCTGCTGCCATATACCAGTAGGCCTTTTTCGCCCACTCTTGTAAGGTTTCTTTAGAGATGATCTTTGGATTAACCGACAGACCTGCCAAATACATGGCATCATGATTTCCAGAAGCATATAGCTTTAATGCTAAGTCATGATCCTTCTTTACATACTTGACCAGTTTCTTTAGGTCCCCTATTTTCACGCCAAAATAAGGTTCCTTCACTCCATGATTGTTATAAATTTTTTTTGTCTGCTCAGAACCTAATTCTTCAAGCTTTTGCATAATTTCTTCATAAGTCATTTGATCCAGCCTCTCATAATATGAATATTTTCACTCCGACTATACACCATTTTATCAAATATTTTTATTAAAAAAGGTACTTTTCCTTTTAAAGAAAAGCACCTCATTAATTAAAGATGGCTACAGCATCCTACTTCGCGTTCTCATCTGGCTGATGTATCCCAAAGACATTTCCTTCTGTATCCATATAGTATCCCTGCCAGGCCATTCCAGGCAGCGCATGTTTGGGCAGAGCCACTGTTCCGCCTCCGCTAATGATTTTCGCTTCCGTAGCATCGTAATCTTCTACTCCCATTGTACAAGCAAAGCCATTCATCGCTTGCCCTGGCGCTGGGGGTGGACTTTGGCGCTTCATCAATGCACCATTAATACCAGGCTCATTTGCATCGCCAGTTACCGCTCCGAAATAAGGCGTTCCCGCATATTCGCTCCAATCTTCAAAGGTCCAGCCAAATACATCCCCATAAAACTTCTTCGCTCGTTCCATATCATCCACATGAATTTCGAAATGAATTAATCTTCCCATGTTAACCTCCTAATTTTTCTAAAAATCATACCTCTTATATATTCAATCTGTATAAGCCGAACACCTTTTCCATTATTGCGAAAAATAGGAAAAGCTATTCATTTTGCAAGCTTATTTTCCAAATAGCTTATGAGCCCATCCAAATCTTTCGCACATGCTTTTTTAAAGGTTCCTGCCATCATTTTGCCAAAAATTTTCGTCAACCCAGAAAGACCCTTTATTTCACCGTTCAGAGTTATGACCGCATGATCATCCACTGAAGCGACTATGTATGTAAACACAAATTCTCCTTTGCCCGTCGTTCCTTTCGTTCCATCACAGCGGAGCACAATTTTCTCCGGTTCTTGAAGTTCAACCACCTCAAAATGTTCAGTAGCTTCTTTTCCAAACATCTTTCTTGTTTCCATCCACTGACTTCCTGTCTGCATCGGCCCCTCATCTAATCGCTCTATTCTTACTAACCCCTGCATCCATCGTTTTGCTGAATCAAGAT
Source organism: Cytobacillus praedii (assembly GCF_001439605.1). Classification (GTDB taxonomy): domain Bacteria; phylum Bacillota; class Bacilli; order Bacillales; family Cytobacillaceae; genus Cytobacillus; species Cytobacillus praedii. Next base: position 248,953 of record NZ_LMBX01000004.1, on the reverse strand, counting down.
CAAGCAGACCTGTATAAGCTGTTTGTTTGGATACCTTCGTCGTTCTTTTCACTTCAAATTGAATACTCAAGCTGAATCGCTCCTTGGAAAACGTTTTAAAAGTATATCATACAATAATACTTGTATTTCCATCATAGACAGAATTATCAAATAATAATATACCCTATATAAAAAACGAGCACAATGATTGGAATCATGTGCTCATTTTTTTATCTTATCTAAGATTACAGTAGCTGCCTTTACAGATCCACCGGCTTTCCTGAAGTCACCAGAGAGCCCCCGGGCATTTTCTAAATAGGTCCTACTCGCTAGCACATGTGCTACAGCTTTCTCCAGATGCTTTGGCTTATTTCCTTTTAACTTTATGCCTGCGCCAAGTTCAGCGACCCGATCAGCCACTGCCCTTTGCTCACTATGCAAAGGAAATAGGACCATCGGAACACCATAATACAGGCTTTCATTCACACTGTTCATTCCGCAATGTGTAATAAATACATCTGCCTTCTGTAATATGGCCAGCTGGTCGACTCTGTTTTGAACGGTAATATTGTCTGGAATGCGGCCAAGAGAGTTAATCTTCGTTTTTTCACCAACCGACATCAAAACATCAAAGTCGCTGTCCGCAAATGTCTGGATGCAATTTTGATAAAAATCCTTATTTTGATTGAGTACTGTTCCTAATGAAATATAGATTAACTTTCTGTCTTTCCTTTCTTCGGATGCTTCAGGAGACTGCCGGATTGAAGGTCCAACGAAGGAATATCTATCGGAAAACGTTTCGGCCATCGGCTGGAATTTTTTCGATGTATACACAATCGTGTCTGTTTCATTATCATTTTGAATAATCGATATAAAATTTTTCACTTCATACCCATGGGAACGCAGCAGATCTAACTTTTTATTAATTCTTGGCATTCCAATTATCATGCCTACTATTTCCTTTATACTGCGTTTCATCCGTTTAGCTGTATGCCGATTAAATGCAAAGGTGGTTGTTGAACAGATATACGGTATTCCTAATTTCTTAGCAAATAACTTCCCCCAAATGCATAAGGAATCAGAAACAATGCAGTCCGGCTGAATCTCTCTCAATTCCGTACATACTTTTTCATCTAAAGCAATGGTTGTGTCTACAATCATTTCAATCAATGCGGCAAAATCTTTTCCGGCTTTGCGGTTCAATTCATCTTCAGAAATCACCGGAAGAAACTCATCACAAGGAATAAACGTCGCACCTAGACCTTCTATTTTTTCTTTAAACTCTAAAAAAGAGTAGTACCATACGTCATGCCCTCTACTTACAAGCTCAGCTACTACCGGCAATGTCGGATTCGTATGCCCATGTGCAGGGATCGAAAAAAATACGATTCTGCTCATTCTTACTCCCCCTCTGCTGCTTCAGCCTTACGGATTAAATCGGCAAACTCCAGAAAACCATCTGTTTTTAAGATGGCTATTCCTTTTGTCACGTCTTCCCCCAAAACAACAAGCTTATCGCCAGCATGAATCTGATACATTTCCCTCGCTTGCTTTGGAATAACGATTTGCCCACGCTCGCCTACCTTCACAACACCGAAAAACTGCTTTCCCTTTGGTCCCAGATGCTCTACCTCTTCTTCACTCATACTGCCGGATAACTGGTCCAAAGTTACTTGAAAGATCTCGGCCAGCATTTTACATTTATGAATATCAGGCAACGCCTCTTCGTTCTCCCACTTCGCTACAGTCTGACGAGAAACGCTTACCCTCTCCGCAAGTTGTTCCTGGCTCATTTTGTTTTTCTTACGCAAAATACGAATATTCATACCAATCATATTTTCAACTCCTATAAAGTTAACTATAAGTTGGATATTTAATAAAGTCTATCAACGTTTCGCGTCATTTTATGTTAAGAATTGTGGCAGAGGATTGGATTAAGAATTATATTACTTACCAATTTTGATTTACTTAGCAGTACCAAAAACGTTAATGAAGGGCATTTTTCTTGTTGTTTGGGTAAGTGGGGGGCTTTTACTTACTTGTTGAATGACTGTACGGCAGGCTTTCTAACGAGGATGGGCTTTCATTCCATTGTTGATGGACCTTATCCCTGATTTTCTAACGAGTTGGGTCCTTCATTCTCTCGATGAAGGACCTTACACCTCTTTTTCTTACGAATTGGGGCTTTCATTCTCTCGATGAAGGACGTTATCCCTGTTTTTCTGACGAATTCGGGCTTTCATTCTATCCATGAAGGACCTTTCACCTCTTTTTTAGACATGTTCGGGCTTTCATTCTATCGAGGAAGAACCCTACTCCTGTTTTACTGACGAGTTCGTGCTTCCATTCTCTCGATGGAGGACCATAAGCCAAGCTTTCCCTGCCGCGTTTGAGCTTTCATACCCTTGATGAATGGGTTACAGATAGTTTCCTACCGAGATTTGTATATTATTTAAAGGAACGGAAAACTTTCGATTAAATTGATACTGCGGTTGAAGAGGAAGTATAAACTACATTTGAAAAATTATAACGCTCACAAAAATTGATAAACAGATTAGTACTTTGAATAGGGTGTGTTTTTTATTTTTACTAGGGAATAAGCCATTAAACACCAAAAGGCAGAGTACTAACATAATTACAGCTATCAAACCAATATCAAAAAGAATCTTGGATTCCATTGAAAACACCTCTATTTAAATAATTAATATAATTATACACTAGGCACATGGGGATAATATCCATTTTCCATTACACAGTTAGAAGGCAGCTGTAAATTAATCATCAAATTTTACAAACATCCTTTAATGACGTTAATCCTGGTTTCACACCGAGTTTGGGCCTTCCTTTATAACAGACTATCCTGAACCTATGTAATAAAGTTTGATTCAATGTTCAATTATTTTTTCACATTAGGTGTAAAGGGATAAAAGCAGGACGTTTTCTTCTTTATAGCGAAATAATTAATAAAACGATTAAAGGGGAGTTTTACGTGTTTTATGTTAATGTTGAAGGAGCCATTTTTAGGGATAACAAGTGGATGATAATTGAACGCAGTGTGAAAGAAGGACATGCAGGAGGTCTTCTATCTCTTGTGGGAGGTACGGTGGAAAATGAGGGTGACACTATAGATATATTAGAAAGAACGCTTAGACGAGAATTATTTGAAGAGGTTGGAGTGAAGGTAAAGGTAAAGATGGATTATGTAAGAAATACCTCTTTCAAATTAAATGATGGAAGTGAAGTTATTGATATTGTTTTCCTATGTGAGTTTGAAGAGGGAGAGCCTTTTGCTAAGAGTCCAGAAGAAGTGGATGCTGTCCATTGGCTGACAGCAGATGAAATCGCTGCTCATCCTCAAACTCCCATTTGGTTAAATGATAGTATCAAGGCAGCTGAGAAGCTCCTAAAAAGTAAAACTTTCTAAAGTATAGACACGCTTGTACAGCATTGGAGGGAACATTTTGAAGTCGTTAGTTAAGAAATACAGAAAGACTATCTTGTTTTTAGTCATCATTATTTTTATTATTGCTGGTCTGCTTGATATTAAATATGAAGGATTGTTCTTTCAACTCTTACCCGCATCCATACAGTCCTTTTTAGCTGATATTTTTTAATCAGTGGGGTATACGGTTTTCGAAGTGAAGCATAAGATGGCTTCACTTTTTTTGTTGTCTTTCACCCAGACACAGACCATAAGAGCAAGAATGAGGGCGAAATGGCGATAGGTTACTTGGTAGAATGTGATCATTACATAAGAGGAGGAATGAATATGAACAAGATTCAGCAATTCAATGACATGCATTTTTCAGAGGAACTATTATTTCTTGGAAACGCCTGGGATTTACTTTCTGCCTTAACGCTTGAGAAGGCAGGGTTCAAAGCAATTGGTACGACCAGCTGGGGCATTGCGAACTCACTTGGTTATGCAGATGGGGAATTAATAGATTTTCAGAGACATTTAGAGATTATCAAAAATATCACACAGAATGTGAAGGTTCCTGTTTCAGCTGATATTGAAGCTGGTTATGGAGAAGATACTGAAACCATTGTTGAAAATGTTTTGAGAACGGCAGATACAGGGGTAGCTGGCATCAATATTGAGGATTCATATAAAAAGCAGAATGGGTTACAAGAAATCGCTAAGCACTGCTCGCTTTTACACAATATTAGAACGGCGCTAGAAAATCATGGATATAAAGATTTTTATATTAACGCCAGAACCGATACATACTTGCAAAAGAAAAGTCCTCTGGTGGAGACGATTGAAAGAGCAAAGGCATATGTTGAAAGTGGTGCAAGCGGGATTTTTGTCCCCGGTTTAATGGCGGAGGATGAGATTAGAGAATTCACAATTAAAGTGAAGGCGCCTCTAAATGTGCTATCTTTACCTGGACTGACAAATTGTAACAAGCTGAAAGATTTAGGTGTGAGGCGTTTTAGTTTCGGAAATGCCCTATCTGATAAAATAATTGCTTATTTAGAAAAGAATGCTAGTGAATTAATAGCCTTGATGGATACCGCCCACTTGTATGAGAACGAGCATGAGAAAAAATAGAGTCACTGGGTGCTTTTAATATAATAAGAATTTAATTATGAGCGTTAATCCAAGCAGGATTGACGCCTTTTTTGTTGAAATTATTGAACAGATGTACGGCTTAGCCTGCTAATAGATAAGATTGGAGTGACTAAAATGAAAAAGACCGTTTTATTTATCCATAGTGCTGGTCCACAAGAACAACAGCAAGGAAGCAGTCAGCTTTCAGCGTATTTAGAAAAAAACCTTAGGAATACCTATCATTTTGTTTGTCCTAAGATGCCTGCGCCAGAAAATCCAGAATATGAACGATGGAAGAAGCAGCTTGAAATAGAATTGAATAAGCTGAATGGAGAGGTACTATTGATTGGTCATTCGTTAGGTGGTTCTGTCTTATTAAAGTACCTTTCAGAAGAATCATGTCCCCTGCCTATCAGCGGGTTATTTATCATTGCTTCACCATGCTGGGGAATTGATAAAAACTGGCAGTTGAAGGATTTCATCCTTCAAAATAATTTTGAAGAGAATCTCCTTGCCATACCAAATTTGTTCCTCTACCATAGCCGTAACGAAGAGATCGTCCCGTTTACACACCATAAAACCTATGCAGAAAAACTTCCTCATGCCACCGCTCGAGAGCTCGAAGGCAATGAACATTTATTTCTGAATGGATTGCCTACCCTGCTAAATGATATCGAGGGCATGTGATTAAACCTTTGAATAGTTACGACAGATATTCAACTGGCAATCGCTATTTAAGCAAAAATGTCTCCCCTGCTTCATCAAATGCTTGCTTAAAATCAAACGCAGCAGGAGTTGGTCCATTCTGCAGATAATAATTGTATCTACTGAAAGCCTCCTTCCAGGATACATCCTTCACCATCTCAGTCCACCAAAGCACATATGTAGGCTGTTTATCTGGATGAGGTTCAATCCACTTATTCCTATCACGTAAGGCTTGCTTATGCAGACCAGAATAAGTAAAGTGAAATACATTTGAAAGACTATCCCATACCGTTAATGTAAGAATCGGCAAGCCCTCTCCTTTTATTACTCCCTCAGGTAATCGCACTCGATTAGGAGAGAATTCCTTTATAAGATGGCCTGATCTTGCTGCCTGCCGTGTTAGTTCAGATCCCACTGTAAAAAACTCGCGAGTTGCAGAATGTCCATCCGGAAGTTTTAGTCTGCCAACAGTCAAAATCGCAATAAATGCCATAATCCTCACCCCATTTGCTCTTTTTATTAACATTTATTCAAGAAAGACTGACTAATACCTATAGAATACGATCGTAACAAGTATTTCAAACTGAATAGGCAGTCACTGCTCTCGCTTTTATTTCGAGCAGGCTGCTGTTCTTTTTGAACTAATAAAGTTAGGAATAGGTTTTTTTACTGCTTAATCTCACTATTCGTCCTTATCCTGTTTCTGCTTTACTATCTCCTTCAATGTTGTATGGATATTAGTTAATGCGATTAAGATTGCCCCTAGCATTACAAAGGTTACAATTTCCCCTGTAAAATAGGAAACAATGCCAAACACCAAAAAATATAAAGTGTATAAACCGTTTTTCATTTCACTTCCCCTTTCTTCGCAGAACTTTTTATCTGACAATTTTTGATAGCTTCATTCCAATTAACGGAGATAGGGATCGATACAAACACACCTGCTTTTTTCCCTATCATACTTACCTGATTTACATATCCGCTCCTACCTTATCTTCTCTTTATCCCAGCCATTCTCCTTCTCCTAACTTACATTCCTGAAACTTATGCGAAAGAGAGGCAAAGCATCCCCATCAACAAATGGGAAATATTGTGTATCCTATCGTCCTCCTTTATACTGAATCTATGATCTACATCAATAATAAAAGGCGGGATAACTATGGAACTAGGCGCATTTTCTGTAAGTTTAACGGTAAAGGATATTCAGGTGTCAAAAGCATTCTACGAGAACTTAGGCTTTCAAGTATTTGGGGGCAATATGGACCAAAATTGGCTTATTATGAAGAATGAAAACTGCATAATCGGGCTATTTCAAGGAATGTTTGAAAAAAACATCCTGACTTTCAACCCTGGATGGAATCAAAATGCTGAAAATCTTGAAACATTTACAGACATCCGCGACCTTCAAAAGCAGCTGAAAGAAAAAGGAATCAAAATAACCACTGAAGCGGATGAATCCAGTGAGGGACCTGCACACTTTACGATTGAAGATCCAGATGGCAATCAGATCCTCGTGGACCAGCATAGGTAGAGACAAGGCGTTCATCGAAAACTAAAAGAAGCTGAGCAAGTAAGCTGATTAATATAAAGTACATACCGTGCATTTTTTTACTTGCTCTATTCCTTTTCATAACTTCCATTGGCCCTAACGCAGATGGCAATCAGGCAGTTATTTTCCGTAAAGTGGACAAGGAATATCCCGAAATTTATATTATGACAGAATAAAAGATGTATAGATTTGCAAAAAAAAAAAAGAACTTGCCCCAGCAAGTTCTTTCTACATTATTATATAAGATCACGAAGTCTTCTCCTTCTTCTGCAGAAGCACGGCAGCAATAACGATTACACCTTTAAAGGCTTCTCGTAGAAATGGAGGGACACCAAATAGATTTAAGAGATTGTTCATGACAGCAATAATCAGCATCCCATAAACCGTCCCAAGGATAAATCCTCTTCCGCCCATCATATTGGTTCCGCCGACGACAGCTGCAGCAATGGCATCCATTTCCATTCCTCTTCCGGCATTTGAGAAATCCATTGAGCCAATTCTGGACACCTGTATAATCGCTGCAATCGAAACAAGGAGTCCCATCAATGCATATACTCGCAGCTTTACCTTTTCGACATGGATGCCAGAAAGCTTAGCAGCTCGTTCATTAGAGCCAACTGCGATAATTTGTCTGCCGAAGGTGGTTCGTTTCGAAACATAGTAAAGGATGATAGCAATGATGGCCCAATAAATAATTGGCATAATCATGAAGCTGCCAATTTTAAAACTAGCAATCTGTAAAAACTCAGATGGCACTTTCGGATTATACCCTTGCATGAAATGCTGGGTCACACTTCGAAAGATCATCATCGCGCCTAAGGTGGCTATGAAAGGCGGCACCTTCCCCTTTGTAATCGATACGCCAATTAATGAGCCTAATAAATAGCCAAATAGCAAAACAACGAGAATCGTAATCACGAATGCTGGAGCGCCTGATATCCCCATGGCCAACAAGAACCCTTTCGTACCGGTGTCAAGGAGCATCATCGATAGCGCACCGGTTACTACGAGCGTTGATCCAACAGCTAAATCAATCCCGCCTGTCATAATTACGAAAGTCATTCCTAAAGCAACGATGGCTGTTGCGGCATTGTTTCGAAGGATGTTGATCCAGTTGTTGATCCATGCCTGAAACCAGCTGCCAAAGGAATCATAATCAAAGCCTAACACGAGCGTCTGCAGGATAATCATGATGATGAGTGCTATCGCAATGCTAAAAAGCGGGTCACTTGACCACTTGTATTTAAACCATTGAAAAAAGCTTTGCTTATCTTTTATCGCAGTCTTATCCGGATTTGATATCATTCCTGTCGATCCCTCCTTTATCAGAAGCCCGCTGACCCCCTGTTGCAAGCCTCATTATCTCATGCTCATTCATCTCTTCCCCAGCCACCTCTCCTTGTATGACACCATGATACATAACTAAGGCACGGTCACATATGCGGATAATTTCATTTGCTTCACTTGAAAGGACAATGATGGCAATATTTTCTTCTGCAAGCTTTAGAATAATATCGTAAATATCTTCTTTGGCTCCGACATCCACCCCTTGGGTAGGATTGTCCAAGATTAGCAGTTTAGGCTTAGCCGCCAGCCATTTCGCCAAGATCACCTTTTGCTGATTTCCGCCTGAAAGGCTTGTAATGCTGTCCGTCAGCTCCCCCATTTTTATTCTTAGTGCCTTACGCTGCTCTGCAAACATCTCCTTATGCTTTTGCCTATTGATTGTGCCCTTTTTTGAAAAGTGCGGCCATGTCACAATGGAGGCATTCTCAATAATATCCATATCCTTAATAATTGCATTTTCCTTGCGGTTCCTTGGGACATACGCAATCCCCTCTTTAATGGCCTGTTGGGTGCTGGTGATTTTTACTTCTTTTTCGTTGAGATAGATTTTTCCGGTTGTAATGTCCTCCGCACCAAAAATCGATTGGAAGAGTTCGCTGCGGCCATCACCTAGAAGACCTGTAAAGCCAACAATTTCCCCTTCCTTTATCGAAAAGCTTATGTCTCTGAAGAAACGGCTATTCGAAAGACCTTCTACACGCAAAATCTCTTTTCCGATTTGTTTCTCTCTGTTTAACCGCTCGGTCCTTACGTCATGGCCAACCATAAAGCGGGCTAGATCATTCGTATTCACTTCATGAACATTTCCTTCTGCGACAAGGTTTCCATCTCGGAGTACGATATAGCGATCGCAAATCTGCATGACTTCATTCAATTTATGAGAGATAAAGATAATCCCTACATCATGCTCGCTTAATGTTTTCATCATTTTAAAGACCCGTTCAATCTCTTGATCTGTTAATGAAGTCGTGGGCTCATCCATAATAATGAAGGAGGCGTTTGTCATCATGGCACGGCAGATTTCAACGATTTGTTTATAGGAAGCATCTAGGTCACGAACCATCATTGCAGGATCGAGATTTACATCCATTTGTTTAAAAATCTTTTCTGTTTCTTGGAGCATTCGCTCTAAGTCCAGGCTTCCTCTTTTTGTTTTTAGTTCTCTTCCTAAAAACATATTTTCGTAAATGGGCAGGTCGTTAATCAGGTTTAATTCCTGATGGATGAAGGCGATTCCGACTTGCTGTGATTGTTTTGGGGTATGGAATGCAGCTTCCTTTCCATTGACAAGGATAGCGCCTGAATCCATTTGATGGATGCCGCCGAGGATGTTCATTAATGTTGATTTTCCTGCGCCGTTTTCGCCTAGTAATGCGCAGATTTCACCGTTTTTTAGTGTAAAAGAAACATCTTTAATTACATCGTTGCTTCCAAATGACTTCTTAATATTTCGCATTTCAATCATGCAATCACATCCGGATATAGTTTGTAGATAGGTTGACCTTCGCTCCAGGCTGCTCGCTTTCCGCGGGGCGGGCGTTGAGCCTCCTCGGCGCGCTGCGCCTGCGGGGTCTCAACTGTCCCACACTTCCCGCAGGAGTCTCGCTTCCTTCCGCTACGGTCAACCAAGTTTTTTTGTAAGAGGACGCAGTCTAAAAAATGATAAACTATTAGAAACATTTTCAGAATATAATCGTATAGTTTATTAACTACTTGAAAGGGCGGGATAGCTGTGAAGAAAATTATAACCATTGCTGCTCTTGTTTTGTTTTTACTGGTTGGCTGCCAAAACAATCAAAGTGGAACACTCGATACTTCGAAATTAACTTTAATAGAAATGAATGATTTGACAGACACACAAAAGGAAAAGTTGCCAATCACTTATCAAGCACCTTCTGTTAAAGAAGGACTTTCAGCACTTCCTTTCAAAATGACATTGCCTGAAATTCTTCCTTTTGATGCCCACCCTTTTCAACCACCTACGATTAATGATATGTCCCATGATGGCAAGCAATTGATGGCTGAATTTAAAACCGCCTCAAAAAACAACACTGGAAAATCAATTTTTTTAATGATAACTGCTATTAATAGTGAAGTAGAATCCGATCGTTCTAGTTCAGAAGAGCTTAAATTAAGCAGTGATGTCATTGGTTTTTATACTAATAATTCCCTATCCTTCCACCTAGATGGAGTCTCTTACACGATTACTTATATGAATGGTGACATTCCTAAAGAACAACATAAAAATGAAATTATAGATGTTGCCAACCAAATGATTGAACATTAAAGATGTGAAAGAGTCTTTTAATGATGTTTTTCCTTAGAAGATAGGTTGACCTTCGCTCCAGGTTGCTCGCTTTCCTTGGAGTGGGCGGTGCGCCTCCTCGTCGTTTACGCTCCTGCGGGGTCTCACCTGTCCCACTCCTCCCGCAGGAGTCTCGCTACCTTCCGCTACGGTCAACCGAGATTTTTTGTAAGTGGACGCAGTCTCAAAAATATTCAATTTATTAATGCATCTATTACAGCTAAAATCATGTTTCTCCTTAGAAAAGAGAGGCTACAGCAGTTGCCATACCCCCTCTTTAATAGTTATGAAATTACGAGTTAGTATGGGGAGTTTTCGTCTAGGAATTCTTTGTAGTTATCTCTGTCTACGATGGTTGTTGGGATGATTGTTTCTTTTTCTACGTCTTCTCCTTTTAATACTTTAAGGGCGACGTCTACAGCATCTTTGACCATTGCTGGACTGTATAGGGCGGATTGAATCCAGATGTCTTGATTTTCAGGCATCATATTGAAATACTCCTGCATGCCGCCTCCGCCTGTTACGACTTTAATATCAGTTCTGCCAGATTCTTTAATTGCTTGCAGGACACCGATAGACGTTTCATCATCCATTGAGTAGACTGCATCGATTTTATCAAGGCTTGTTAAAATATCCGCGAAATCCTTTAAGCCATCTTCACGTGTAAACTGGGTAGCATACGTGTGAAGTTCGATGTCAGGGGCAATTTCTTTCATTGTTTCAGTAAAGCCCTTCCCTCTAAGCTCTGAAACGGAGCCGGATGAAGGCACTTCCAGAATGACGACATTTCCCTCTGTCCCGATTTTGTCTACCACATATTTGGCCCCTTGAATGCCCATGTCTTCATTGTCTCCGGCTACACGATAGACATCTTCTGAATCGATGACAATATCAAAATTAACAATCTTAATTCCTTCATCGATTGCTTTTTGAATCGGCACTTCCATTCCTTCCCACTGCGGGAAGGCGACAATGGCTTCCGCTCCCCAGGTCATGAGATCGTCTAGCTGTGTTGTCATTTCCTCGGCATTGCTGCTTGTTTGGATTTGATACTCAATTTCACTGTTAAGCTCCTTTGCACGTGCTTCTGCATGGTAAGCAACCGCCGCGACCCACCCATGTGTAACAGCTGGCGCGAGTATCCCTACCTTATACTTCTTATCTCCTGAATCACCTTCTGAGCCAGCACCGCCGCCTTCATTTGTTTTTTCAGAGTTACAGGCACTTAAAACCGGAATTAGGCACAATACAAGCAGCATAAAGAGATAGAAAGACTTTTTCATTCAATAACCCCCTTAGTTTAAAATTTTGGTAATCTATCACAGGATGAACTCAATTAAAACACTTACATGTAAGAGGAATTTTTGCTGGGAATGAAGGTAAGTTTGAATAGTTAGTAGAGAGAGATTTTCTGTCCTGTTTTCAACGATGCTTCAATCGCCTTCAATAGCTTCAGTGTATAAAATACATCTTCTAGAGGAATCACATGGTTTTCTTGATTCGTTTCAAGGCATTGGACAAAATACGATAGTTCATTTTGAAATGCATCCCCATCAACAATATCTATGGAAGATTTGGTTTTATCATTGTAGTAAACAAACTGTTGATGATTGATTTGCTCGATATTCTCACCAGCAGCTACGCGATACTCCAGAGTGCCTTGGGCAGCCTGTGCTCTAAACAACATCGTAAACGGATAGCCGTTCGGCATGCGGTGAGAGGCTTCAACAAATGCTTTTCTATTATTTTTAAATGTAAGGATCGACATGATATGATCCCAGGCACCATATTTGTTTTTCGTGCCTGCAGCATAAACGGATTCCGCTTCGCCGAGCAGATATGAAATGAAATCGATATCATGAATATGGAGGTCGAACAAAGCGCCTCCGCTTTTTTCTGGATGCTGGAACCAATCACTCCATGCCGGAGTCTGCCCTAATCGCTGTGCATGAACGATTTCGATATCCTTTAATTGATCGGATTCGCTATAGGATTTAATGGTTTGATATTCTGGCCAAAAGCGGAGCAAATGGCCGACGAATAATCTCACGCCATGATCCTGAACTTCTTTAAAAATCCGTTTAGCAGACTCCAAGGATAAGGTTAGAGGTTTTTCACAAATAATATGCTTTCCCGCTCTTGCCGCCTTGACAATATATTCTTCATGTAAAAAAGTCGGCAAACAAATATCAATTATATCGATATCCTTGCGACGCAATAATTCATCATAGTCAGAAACAAAGGTTCCATTAAAAAGATCAGTGATTTCCTTGTCTTCTAGTTCACTCCGCGTACAGATTGCAGCAACCCGACAATTTTCAAATGAATGATAAGCTTTCAGATGCATGCTGCCGATAAATCCTAAACCGACGAGGCCTATGTTTTTCATATGGTCCTCCTTACTCTAGTAGTCTTGAAAGATAAGTGTACGACCTTTTTACTGCTTCGTTCACTTCTTCTAGATCGGCTGGGCCTGCTGGGGTAAATTCAATTTCTACGCTGATTGGTCCCTTGTAATCTGCTTTTTTTAATATGGCAAAGATTTTGCGGAAATCTAATTCTCCGTCTCCTATTGCGGGGAAGTTCCATTCATTATAAGCACCGCGTTTATCCTTTAAATGGATAAATGACACACAATCAGCGGAGGCTTCTAAATCCTCATAAGGCAGAGTATTTCCATAAAAAATTACATTAGCAGTATCATAATTTACTTTGACGCGGTTATGCAGTGAGGCAGCCAGTTTCGTCAGTGCCACACCTGTTGCATAGTTGTTTCCATGTGTTTCTATGACAAGGGTTTTATTTAGTTTTTCACACTTTTGAATGACAGGTTCCAAATTCTCAGCCAGCACCCTTTCGTCCTCAATGACATTGAAGTCATGATGGGAATCACCTGTGGCAGTAATGATATACGGGCAATTGAATTCAACGGCCAAGTCGATGCTTTTTAATAAGTTATCGATTCCTTCTGTTTTCATGACGTTGCTATGGGCGCCAATTCCTGCGCATTGCATGTTATATTCGTGAAGCAATTCTTTGATTTCACGAAGCTGTTTGGATGACATTTCCGGCAGGACATGTGCAGTATGGTCTTTGACTGCGGATAATTCAATTTGCGTGAATCCTGCACTGCTGGCACCTTTGACTGCATCTTCTAGTGAAAAGCCGTGATACGTGTTGGAATTGATTGCAAGCTGCTTCAGCATTTTCAACCCTCCTGTCTGATTAATTGATGACATTGAGACAGCTATTTAAAAATATGAAATCCATTACATGTTTAGTATGAAAAAATTTTTTTATAGGTAAAAAGTTTGGTAGGGGTTGATTTCCTCTACAGGTAGCTCGCTTTCCGCGGGGTGGGCGTTTAGCCTCCTCGTCGCTGGCTCTCCTGCGGGGTCTCACCTGTCCCACTACTCCCGGAGGAGTCTCGCACCTTCCGCTCCAAGCAACTAATCATTTTTGCTGTTTCTTAACAATCCTGCAGATTTCTTTAATCAATCTACAAACCTAGTATTTTATCAATTACTTTTAGACAAGCAAGTGCTTCCTTACTTGTTACTGGAGGCTTGCGGTCATGGATGATGCAATCGATGAATGCATCGATGATGCCGGAGTTTGTTTGGTTATTGTTTGTTTGGATTGGCTCTAGTTCGTATTTAATGATGGTGCCGTCTTTTTTTTCAATGATGAGCTGTGCTTCTGGATCTTGATAGATTTTGATTATTCCATCTTGGCAATAGATTGTGGTTGAATTGTCTTCTAAGCCGTAGTAGGTCCATGAAAAGGACGCTGTTCCTAGTCTGCCTTTTTTTGTTTTTAAGGCGCAGACCACATTGTCGCAAACTTCGATTGGCTTTCCTGTTTCGTCTACTTTATCAAGTGCCCCGTGAAAGGCATGCACTTCCTCGATTTCGTCAGCTAATAAGTAATGAATTAAATCGATTTTATGAATGCCGAGATCGCCTGCAACGCCCGAGTAGGAACGATCTTTCTTGAAAAACCAGGTGGCATTTGATTTGTCTACTCCCCAGTTTTCAGGGCCTTGATGTCCAAATGAGGTTTTAAAGGTTAATACTTCGCCTAGTTCATTGTTATCTAAAATTTCCTTCGCCTTTTGGTGAGCCTTCGTAAAGCGCTGGTTGTGGTCAATCATTAATTTCATTCCTGATTTTCGTTCGGCTTCTATTATTTCTTCGGCAAGCTCCACATTAATCGCTAAAGGCTTTTCACAGAGGACATGCTTGCCGCTTCGCAGCGCATTTGATGTATTAAGATGATGAACTTCATTGGAGGAGCAATCACTTATTGCTATAATGGCTGGATCATTGAATAGTTCTTCTACTGTTTTTACAACACACCCGCCAAATTCCAACGCCAATTCCTTCGCTCTTTCCACATTCCGGTCATAAAAAACGATTTCCTCCACATGAGGATTGGCTTTATACTCTGGTGCATGACGGTATTTAGCAATTGAACCGCAGCCGATGATGCCTACTTTTATTCCCAATTCAAAAGACCTCCTTACCCCATTGTTGACTCCCGAATGATTAAATCATGATCGAGCACAACGCTTTCCACCTGTTCACCCTTTATACTCATGATCAGCATATTTGCCGCTGTAACCCCCATTTTGTACATCGGCTGAGAAACCGTTGTCAGTGTTGGATTCGTCATGTTAGAAAAACTGATATTGTCAAAGCCGATAATGGCCAGATCGTTTGGTACATGCAGCCCGCTTCCATTGATGCCTTTTAATGCACCAATCGCTAATGTATCGGAAACTGCAAATATGGCAGTTGGCTTTTCTTCTAGCTCAAGCAGCATTCTCATTGCCTGCACACCATTTTGAAATTCCAGATCTCTTGTGTGGTAAATCCATTCTTCACGGATAGGAAGATTGAACTCCTTAAGCGCCCTTTCATACCCGCTTCTGCGCTGTCTTGCATAGAGGAACTTTTCATCTGAATTAATAAGGGCTATTTTTTTATTGCCTAAGCGAATGAGATGCTTAACTGCCTGATAAGCAGCCAGCTCACTATCAATCGTGACAAAAGGAATACTCCCGCCTTCGTCATACTCACTGCAAAGGATAACAGGGTGGCTTTCCGCTAATTCAGTTAGCTTCTGCCTATTAACTGTCGGGTCCATTGAGATGACCCCGTCTGCCAATTTGTTTTTGATCATATTAAAGTAAATGTTTTCCCGCTGCGGGTTTGAATCTGTTTCGCAAAGAAGTATGTTGTAGCTGTTTGCAATCGCTGTATTTTGAATCCCGTTAATAATTTCTGTGTAAAAAGGATTGGAAATGCTCGGGAGAAGGACTAGTAATAGCCGGCTTTCAGAGTTTCTTAGGTTTCTCCCGAGCATGCTCGGCTCATAATTTAGTTCCTTAATTGCATCTTCAACCTTTAGCCTTGTTTTTGTGCTTACTGATGCCGCATGGTTTAGCACTCTTGAAACGGTTGCGACGGAAACTCCTGCTTTTTCAGCTACCTGCTGGATATTTGCCATGATCATTTCCCTCTTTCATACTCTATGACAGCAATTTGTAATCGATTACAAAATGATTTTAGAATTTATTGGATTGTTACCCAATATATTATGGTAACGAGATAAATATGGCTGTTTTATTAATAAAAGCTTAGTTTGGTAGAGTTGATTTCCGCTCCAGGTGCTCGCTTTCCGCGGGGTGGGCGGTGAGCCTCCTCGTCGCTGGCGCTCCTGCGGGGTCTCACCTGTCCCACTACTCCCGCAGGAGTCTCGCACCTTCCGCTCCAATCAACTAAATTTTTTTCACTCAAACTATTTACACTGCTTTTATATTCGAATGTAACGGATTACAAATTTCATTTTTGAGGATGGTGTTTTTGTATGAAATTAGGCGTTTTTACTGTTTTGTTTTCGGATAAGGGTTTGGATGAGATGCTTGATTATGTTGCTTCGATGGGGATTGAGGCGGTGGAGCTTGGGACGGGGGGGTATCCTGGGGATGCACATTGTAAGGTGGATGAATTGCTTGCGGATGAGCAGAAGCAGAAGGATTTCTTAGAAAAGATTAATGGAAGAGGATTAATAATTAGTGCCCTCAGCTGCCATGGGAACCCGCTTCATCCGCAAAAGGCAATGGCTGAGGAAGCTGACACTATCTTTATAAAAACACTGCAATTAGCAAGTAAGCTTGGTGTTCCTGTCGTTAATACCTTTTCAGGCTGCCCTGGTGACCATGAAGAAGCGAAATACCCGAACTGGCCTGTAGCCCCTTGGCCAAATGAATACCAGGAAATTTTGAAATGGCAATGGGAAGAGAAAATCATCCCGTATTGGAAGGAAAAAGCAGCTCTGGCTGACCAGCTTAATGTGAAAATTGGTCTTGAATTGCATGGCGGGTTTTCCGTACATACCCCTGCCACGCTGTTGCGTTTAAGAGAAGCATGCGGTCCTGCAATCGGGGCCAATCTTGACCCAAGCCATATGTGGTGGCAAGGCATTGACCCAGTGGAATCTATTAAAATACTTGGACGTGAAAATGCGATTCATCATTTTCATGCGAAGGATACAATTATTGATCAGCCAAATACAAACCGGAATGGCTTAACGGATATGACTCCTTATAGCGACATGCAAAACCGGTCCTGGTACTTCCGCACGGTTGGATTTGGGCATGACTCCAAAGTATGGGCGGATATGATTAGTACCCTTCGACTTTACGGATATGATTATGTGGTGAGCATTGAGCATGAGGATGGGCTGATGTCTGTGGATGAGGGGTTTGCAAAAGCAATTCAGACTTTGAAACCGGTCATGGTTAGTGAGTCGGTTGGGGGGATGTGGTGGGTTTAGGTAAAGCATTGCCGAGAATTCTGATTAAACTATCCCCCTTGGGCGAATAAGGAAGATTCATACAATGTACCCCTTACCAATTTAGTCCATGCCTTCCGCCTTTTTGAAATTGGGATGAGGGAACAAAGGCGATTTCACTTTTTGGTGACTTATAGAAAGAGAGAAGAATTTTAAAAAAATAAAAATCACCTTCCTGCTTGCCCTCCAAAAAGCTGTCTGACTCTTAGCAGGGTAATACATTAACGAACTGGGGGTCAGACACCAGAAGGAGTTTATTTTATTTTCAATTAAAAACCCATACCAAGTACTACTGATATATCTCCGCAACGCATTAATATGAACTACTCTAAGATTTACACCCGTTTTCATCTCATTTCCATTCCTGAATAAAGTACCTAGGGAAAGTAAAATAAGCGGAGATTTTCCGGTTAAATACAAAATAGATCTCTTTTTGGGGTAAATAAGGGGAGAATTTCCGACTATTCAAAACAAAATCCACGATTTTTGCTTTTTTCGAGTCAATAGGCGGAATTTCTCCGTCTATTTAAGGTATCTTTTATTATAACTACTACATAAGCGGATTTTTTCCGACTATTTATCTGATCGGGTACTTAACCTGATTCCCCAACCGATAAGAGCGGACCCTCTTGATCCCAGATGCGGGAATCAACAGCTTTTTATCGACTAATTGAGTCAGTATTTTTTTTACCGTCTTATCACTTAACTTTAAATAATTACCCACTTCTTTAGGGGATATGGCTCCTCCATTTCGAATCGCTAGCCGAAGCACTTCCTTTTCAACAAAGGACAAAGATGTTTGGTCCAGTTCATCACCCAGCCATTGGCCAATCACTTGCTGAACAATCTGTTGGCATCGACGTGGCTTCTCTTTCACTTGGTCATAAGAAAAGCGGATCACGGTCCATCCGTCAATCACCAACTGGTTTTGACGTTCTAGGTTGTCGGAAAATTGCCATCTGCTTATGTTCTTTAGATGAGAACCATACCCATCAACCTCAAAACAAATCCGGATGGCGGAACGAATATAAGCGAAATCCAAATACCTTTTGCCATCTTTGAAATCATCGACTTCATATTCTGGATGAAGATACTTGAAATGGTAAAATAAAGGCCACCATACTTGCTTCAAAAACAGCATTTCAGCCTGATTGTGCCCCTCTTGTAGGCGCCGCAGCCGTTCACCTGTTCTAGCCTGCAAGTGAGAATTCAAAAAGGTCTGATATTCTTTTTCAAATCCCATAGCATCCTTCCTCCAATCCAATGCTCATGTATTTTCAGCACCCTCTATATACTAAAAACGATTTTAATAAATTTAGAAACCTCCATTTATACCATGATTGTATCAGCTTTATTTTGAACTTCGGACAGATTTTTAAAATTTATGAGTGTTTTGTGAGTATAAAAAAGAGGTGTATTCATTTGGAGAAAGTAAAAGGCATATAATGACTTGCGAAGCAGCAAATATAAAAAGAAAATTTAGAGAAGAGTTTGAGGATAAATCTATTTTCAGTTTAATAGAATTCCTAAATTAGTCAATCTATTATCCTTGCGATGTCCATTAAGAAAACATATTATTCTAGCCTCCCCCAGGCTTAGGAGAGGCAATTGGTTATAAATGTTATGAACGATTCATCGCCTCAAATGTAAGTGGTATTTATTCTATAATTATTATAACTCTACCGCTGTAATATAAAATTCTCCGTCAATTAGTTCAACTGTATATTTGCTCGTTTGTTTGGTATCACTAAAGCCCTTTTCAGGATTATCAATCGTATAATACTCATCCGCATTTACTTCATACTTCTTATCTGCTATTTGCTCTATTGAAATAAGTTCGTAATCAATTAAATCTAATACTATTCCGCGAGAATTTAACGATTCCATATAGGTTTGTTGCTCAGAATAGAATGCCGATGATGGATAAACATAATTACCAAGAGATGCCGTATCACCATCTGTATATGTTTGCAAATAATACATTAATAAGTAGCCGATTTGATCTCGTGCTGACTCTGCCGTATTGTTTGCCCCCTGGACAGGTACCTCATCTAAATCATTTTGACGATTATCTCCAAGTGTAGACGTACCTGCTTCCCCTTGATGCTGTTGTGTATTATCTTCCTCTGATTCTCCATATGGCGTAACTTCATCCACATCACCGTTAGGATACATGAATGATACGGTTCTATTTTTATCTATTATGATTGACCCTTCTGCTAGCCCATTCGGTCTACTTATATCGATTGCCCATACATCATCGTGAATTCTTGGCTCAGCAAAAGTATCGCCATTTTCAACTAGGTCTGAATAACTTGGTAGTCTTTTAGACAAACTAATAGCCTCATCTTTGGTGATACCATTAATTGAAACTTCTTTATCTTCTACTTCATTTTGAGAATCCTCTTGCACCTCTTGCTTTCCATTATCCTGTTTAAGTAACTTTAACTTAACTCCATATAGATTACTGATTTCTGTATTAAAGTGGAAAATATTATTTGCACCTGCCACTACCTCAAATTCCACTACATCACTTTTATCCCCTTGTCCCTTCGTTTGAATAGTATGAATACCGGTCGACATTGACATTTCTAAGGTTTCTGTTTGATTGTTTTTTACTTTCATCACTTCTTTATCGTCAATATATACTTTAACTTTTCCGATACCTGTTAATAATCCACCAGTCCGTTCAACACTTATTTTTACTTGTTCAAGATTTTCATCATTTACTGAATTAGAACAAGCAACTAAGAACATCATTAACATAATAAAATTAATAACATACACTACTTTCTTCATTCTTAATATCCTCCACTAAAATTGCTCTAATCTATAAAAATTAGCACTTTAAATCACCTAATAATTACCTATCAATATTATCCTAAAAACATATATTAATAAACAATATCTGAATACTATTTTAAAAATATGGAAATACATTTAAATTTAATAAAAAATGGTGCAGTAATTCGATGAAAAAAAGCCATAAGATGAAATCAAAAAAGCCATGCCCGTATATGGACATGGTCTATTTGTCATACATCCATAGTTTTTTATGGAGGGTATCGCTATGAACCTCTCCTGAAAAGTTTCAGGTATTTAATCTTTGAAAGTTTTACAACAAATGCGAATAAAATGCCAAAATTTTTTTACAATCCATCATGATCCCGGTATAGATACAAACTCATTTATGCTTTAATTGATTGATTGATTGATTACACCATCAATTATTAATTCAGATCCTGTCACAAATGCCGCTTTATCCAAAGCTTCGAATAAAACAGCATTTGCTGGTTTCCCTAAACGGCGTAATGATCAACCTTTTTCCCGAATGAGTACTGGCAATTCTACGAGAACTTCCCCAGAGTGATTCGCATTATTGCTAAGGATCATCCTGCCTTCGTGCTGCTTAACTATGTTTTCCGTGAACGTTAATCCCAGTCCATAATGGCTGTTATTTGTCCGTCCTTCGTTTTCAGTATAGAAAAGCTCGGTTCCTTTTTTGAGAGCTTCCTCTGAAAAACCAGGTCCCTTATCAATGATAAGGAATTGGATACAATCATTATCTTGCTTGATGATTAATTGTACTTTTTCATCCTGTGGTGTTCTTTCCATTCCGTTTAGTATGATATTATTTATCGCTCGAATGAGCAGATTTGCATCTATAAAAAGGCTAGTCTCCTTATCTGTAAAATCCTCAACAATTATATTATTACTCAGGCTTCTAATTTCGGCTTTCAGCTTATCCATAAAATCATTTATAGCTACTTCTTCTTTTTGCATATTTATTTGCTTGTTGTTCAAATTGATATCGATTACTTCCTGAATGTATTGTTCAACCTGTTGTATGGAATTCATAATGTCAGTAAAATTTTCCTTCATGTCGTCGGCTGCCATTACTTCTAACAGTTCGACATTCCCTTTGATCACGGTCAGTGGAATTTTTATATCATGGATTAAATAGCTGATTTGTTCTGCCTTTGAGTCTGTCACCTGAATTTCCTTTTGAATGGATTTAACCAGTGCTTCTGATAAGCTTTCCATTGCGCCCATTACATCTTTATACTCATTAAATCGAACATGTGGAAACTCGATATTCAGATCCTTTTCTTCTATTTTTCGAGCTACTTTAATAAGCTTTTGATTTTCTTGGATAATCACTTGCGAGAAGCTTCTAATGCTCCAGACTAAATAAATCATATAAAAGAGAATAGAAAGACTGGTTAGCCACACACCAGGGTTAGGAAATGCCTTTCTCCATTCAGCGTTTGCGAACTGAACTTTCAAGTTATAGTAAATCAAAATCGTTTCATTCTTACTATCATACCTGATAAAAGAACTCATTTTTTCCTTGCTGGGATTCTGAAAAGCTTCTTTTGCTTTTTCTTTATTTCTTCGACTCAAATTACTCTTTATCATTTCGCTTGTTTTCTTATTAAAAATAGCGTAATCCAGTTCAGGTGGGATGCTGCTGAAATCAATAGAATCCGCATGTACCACTTCATTTTGGATTGTTTCTGCCTTTTTTATCGGCTCGTTTGCCGGCAGTAACAGATGATGATTGATTCCCCCGATCGCAAATCCAACATTGATTAGCAGCACAATTAAACCGGCAAGGCCTAATTTTATAATGGATGTAACAAAATAAGCTGAAAATGTATTCTTTATTCCCATATATACCCCACACCCCAGACTGTATTGATGGGGACTAGATTAAATTGGGCATATTTCTTTCTTATTACCCTGATATGTTCAACAATCGTTGAAATTTGCGAATCACTTTCTATTGAATAGACGGATTCATAAATATCGTCTTTGGAAAAAATTTTCCCTTTATGTAAAGCAAGCAATTCACAGATTCTATATTGAGTCTTCGTAAAACTGACTTCATCCCCTTGGATGATCACTTTTTTTGCTTCTAAATCAAAAAGAATATCCCCATCAATAAACACGCTTTTGCTTCCTCTTTTTGGTCTGGATTCCCTTCGTAAATGGGCCTCAATCCGCGCATTCACTTCATGTATACTAAACGGCTTGACAATATAATCATCTCCGCCAATTGATAAGCCTTTAATAATGGAATTTTCATCACTTTTGGCTGTCATAAAGATGATGGGGATATCAATCAAAGGTCTAATTTTTTCACAAATTTTAAAGCCATCCTCTCCCGGCATCATTACATCCAATAAAATCAGATTATATCTATTTATTTCTTCTATCGTGATCTCTTTTATATTTAGAAGAGTAGTAACTTCATGATTTTTCATCTCTAGCATTTTCCTAATAAGCCTTAGAATTGCATCATCATCATCAATCGCTAAGATCCTTGCCATATTTACGTCATCCTTTAGTCGGTTGTTTTTCTTCCTGTCCATTGATTGATCCAAACGATACTTAGCACAATCATTCCTATTGTTAAAATAAGAAAGGAATAGCCTCCTATTACTAGCATCGGATCACTAATAAACGTTAAATTAGTTACGTATTCACTGAATCGGTTTGCCCATGCCCAAGGCAGGAACGCCCACACTTTTTCTCCAATTGCAGTTAAAGAAAGCGCAGCAATGATCAATCCTCCGAACCCGCATAGGCTGCTAATCCCGATCCCATACTTATAGCCAATCACTTGATAGAATCCATATTGAAATACGGAAGTTCCTGTAAAAATTATACCTGTTAAATAGTAGAGAGTGTAGGAAACTTCATCCGCACCAACTAGAAACGTTAAAGACAACGAATAGATAAATATCGTTAAAAATATCGCAGCACTATATGAGAAAATCATCATTGTTGTTTGACTCGTGAATGAGATGGTTTTACTCTGAATAACTCCGAGCATATTTTGAAAATGACCTGCTTCATTTTCAGAATCAGCCACCATTCCGCAAATAATAGAAATGATAACCGGTGTACCAACTCCTATTAATTCAAAGAAAATAACGTAGCTTGCTTCTGAACTTATCGAGTGATTCCTAGATAAAAAGTAAATCACCAATGCACTGGGGAAAACGAGTGGAACGCCCAAGTGTAATAACAGGAATAAACTTCGCTTTCTCTTTTTAAACTCAGATAGTAAGCATCTGTAAAATTGCCGCATTACTTCACCTCGATTTTATTAAACGACCGAGCAGCTATGAAAGTAAGAACTATAAAGAAGAGAATGCTTACTGCAAGAGCGATTGGAATGACTGAATAACTAAGCAGTTCATCGTTTGGCGGCAAAGGGATTCCGTTGGAGTGCAGTTTAGTTAAAGGCATTTGCACTCTTAAATGCCAGCTAAAAGGGATGAACCACCAATCTTCCGTAGGAGCAAAAAATGTACCCAAATTTAAATTAAGCATGCTATTCAATAATAATGTGATAAAGAAGTTCGTTTTTCTTGAAAGCCATAAACAAAATGGAACCTGCCATAGGGAAGTAATAAACATTAAGATAACTGCCAAAATATAAGAAGAGAGTGGAACTGCAGCTGTCTGGATCAGTAAACGGGTTAGGCTTATAGCTGCAACTAATAGAAATGAGCCTAGCACTACAAATCCGATTACTAATAAAACTCTGCTCATTTCCTTTTTTGAAAGATTAATTGGTAAAGCAATGATTGTTTTAAATTTGGTTGATTTTTTTTCCAGATTATTCAGAAGCCCTGCTGTAAGAGCGATCAATACGGAGAGCCATATGATCCCCCAATGATTGATGATCGTTTCTGCACTGAGACTTATAACATCTGAATCACCGCTAAGAAAATTAAAACCGATGGCAAGCAGTGAGCAGATAAGGGGAATCAGCAGCAGCAACTTCCTTATGCTTGTTCGTTTTATTTTAATGAATTCTGATTTCAAATATAAATACATCCGGCAGCCTCCTATTGTGTTCTATTTTTTCGTACAACATCAGTAAAAAGCGTTTCTAAATTTTCATAAGAATGGTATTTCCCTTCATAACCTAGTACCCCATTACTGATGATTCCGATATCGTCAGCTATTTGTTCCACTTCCGATAACAAGTGGCTTGATAATAGGACTGTAATGCCCTGCTGCGGAAAAGAAGCAATCAATTCTCTTAATTCTTGTATCCCAATAGGATCTAATCCATTCGTTGGCTCATCCAGGATTAATAGATTGGGATGATTCAAGATCGCAAGGGCAATGCCAAGACGCTGCTTCATTCCCATTGAAAAATCCATCACTTTTTTATTTTCCGTATGGGTTAAACCGACAATATCAAGAACCTCTTCCATTCGCTCTTTTGGCAGCCCAAGAATGGTATTAATAACCTCTAAATTTTCTTTAGCCGTTAAATTCCCATAAAGTGGGGCATTTTCAATTAAAGAACCAATATGGGCTAAATCCTTTCTAGTCCACGGATTTCCATTAAAAATGACTTCCCCAGATGTTGGCTTCAGCAGACCCGCTATGAGCTTTAGCATCGTGGACTTCCCTGCCCCATTTGGCCCCAACAAACCATAAACAGTGTTCTTCCTTACATTGATTGATACAGCATTTAAAATGGAAGACCTCCTGAACTTCTTGGTTAGCAGTTTTGTTTGCAGAATATACTCCTCATTCATATTTATTCACTCCTTTATAAATGGAGTGTAACAACAAAAAATCAAGACTCTATCAACATTGCAGATGATTTATTAATGATTATTAAAATCCTGAGTAATCATCTGTCTAAAAAAAGGCAGAACAGCGCTAATTGACTACTATTATTCTGGCAAAAATATCCCTTTACCATCCATGAATCCGAATTCCATCCCTTCCATGCAAAGATGCACTTATTTTTAAAAATCGAGTTGATAATCGGCCTTTTATCGTGTAAATTGGTTAATAATTTAATAACTTCAAAGTTTTCTTATCCAGCGAGGTGGAGGGACTGGCCCTTTGGAGCCTCGGCAGCGGACTTTATAAGTACTGTGCCAGTTCCAGTAGCCAAATGCTACAAGATAAGGAGAGCAGACCATTCATGTATGTAATCAGCCCTCTTCTTATTTTCAGGAAGAGGTTTTTTTGTATTTAATGCTCTGATTTAACTGTATGTTGATTTTTGAGTGTTTGAGAAATAAACGGAAAAATTCCGTTTAAATTGGGAAATACCCATATTTTTTTAAAAATAAAGGGAGTTTTTCCGGTTATCGTATCCAAATCTTTGGATTTTGTCTCAATCTAGCAGTTAATCGGAATATCTCCGCTTATTACTGCTTCTCAAGCTACCTTTCTATAAAATAGCCGGAAATTCTCCGCTTATGAATTCTTATACAAAAACACGAAAATCAACTATGAAAAATAACAGAGCGATAAAAAAATTGGAGGGGATAAACATGTGAAGTGAATACCATTTTGTATAGTATTCACTTCACATGTTTAGGCTATTTTCGTATAGATGGTTATTTCCGTGTACGAAAAAATATCATAACCGTTGAAATGATAAAAGGAGCAAAAAAAGCGTTTGGAATAAAACCCAAACGCTTTTACCATTTATTGTTATTATGCATATTTCTATGTATGTAATCTCTACTTTTGTTTGAAGACCACTGCCCTAAAAAAGTAGCCAGAATCATAAAAATCCCACCAACAGCAAAAGCAAGCATATATTGACCCATAAAAAATAGAACAAAAGAAGCTACAAGCGAAACGATCATTACAATCAGTATCCAAGTTATTAGTTTACTTTTCTTCTTCTCATCCAATTGAGCCCCTCCTTATAATAGTAATATTTTAACATCTTTTCTAAATATAAGGAAATTAATCCCTAATAAATGAAGGACTCAGTTTAAAAATAACTGCCTATTAGAAACGGAATAAACTAACACATATAATTAAAATTGTGGTTTAACTAGGAGAATCACATCGATTAGACAGAACGTCTGACGCAGGGTGCAGCAAGTGTTGTTGTGTTTTAACCTCCAAATACCGGATTATATGACTGGGGGAATGACGATGCATGGATTTTGGGTTAATGAGTGTTCGATTATGGTATGGATTAGTTTTACTCGAGAAAGTATTGATTTAAAATAAATGAATGCAGTGAACCAAGGAAAAGCCGTATTTTGATTCAAAGTTTGATCAAAATACGCTCTCAATGTATTTATCCATTTATAATAAAGAAATGATTCTTACAACCTGTGTTGGACAAAATCGCCCCTTTTCTTAAAGGAGTGTTATTAGATCCAAACATTGTTTTCAGCAGTCAATTTTCCTTTTGTTTCACCCGTATTAACAACACCTCTTGGCTCCACTATCATTACATGACATTCCATTTCAGCATAGGGCTTATGCTCCGCACCTTTTGGAACAACATACATTTCTCCTTTTGAAAGCTTAACCTCGCCATCACGGAATTCGATGACCATTTCACCCTCGAGTACGATAAATACCTCATCAGTATCTTTATGATTATGCCATACAAAATCCCCTTGAATCTTGACTAGCTTAAATTGATAGTCATTCAATTCACCAATGACTTTAGGAGACCACTGCTCAGTAAATTTCGACAGCTTTTCGCTCAGATTGATTGGTTGATACTCCATTTAATTCCCTCCCCGTTCTTTTGTACAATTCTATATTATCAGAGTACTATCAAACGTAGTTTCAAATAATCAATCTTTTTTATAAAACCACAGATAACGCATTGCTAAAACTGCTGTAGCGATATTTAATTTCTTCTTGGCTGTCCTAGTCATGCCTGCATTCGTACAAACAGATTACTTAGAAAACAGCCTACAATTATTTAGTATTTCATCTGTACTAAGTAAAGATGCTTCTCTAATGCCCACGTTATTCTCTTTCATAAAAGACTGTACTGCTTGGTATCCTACTGCATAGCCCGCAAATGATGATAAGCCAACAGGTTGATAGCCTTGTTCCTTTGCAATGGTGTCACCAAACATATAACTGCTGACCTCAGCAAAACCTTTAACATCTAATGCATCTTTTATTACTTCTTTTGAGTATTCGAAGTCCTCTTTATCAAGAGACGTTACCCAAGGCCCTAAAAGAGCTTCTCCATAAAGTTCTTTTGCAAAAGACTCCGCTAAGCCTTCTATAATTAAGTAATCACCAACCGTTACGTTCCCATGATCCCAATCAAAATATGAAAAACGAATGTTATGATGAAATTCATGTGCAATGACGGCAGGTAGTCTTGGAATGTTAAAGGAATTGGGATATATAGATACTTGAATAAATCCTGGAATTCCTCCAAATCCACAATAACCTTTTTGCAATTCTAGCTTTTTCGGGTCAGCTATATACATTCCAAATCTCAATTCATCCGCATTTATCTTTAAATGATTCTCTTCAATGAAGGCAACGCAATCCTTCAAAGTGTTTTGCGCCGTTTGAAGAGCTTGAATTTCTTTTAATTTCTCTAGTGCCCTTCTCCCCATTTCAGTATCTGATACGCTAAGATACCCAAGCATTTTTGTAGCCATCATTACATCATACCCATTCGGCTGCTTTGCTTTTAATGGAACATTAATCGTATTCCACATTTTTTCAAACGGCTTCATCATTGAGTAACGATAAAAATGTTCTCTATCTTCCTCTATTGCAAACAAATTTTCATATTGCTCCATTGTATCCTCTATTATTATTTTCATTCATGCCACCCTTTTTTGATGATTTGTAAAAACTTCAAACCTTCACAATACAATTGCCACTATAAAGGATTACGCAACGTAAAAGTCAATAGGTAGTGGTTATTAATTTTCAATATGAATGAAATTAATGTTTTAAAAGAAGCATATTAATTGAGGGGACTTTCACATAAGATTCTCCCATTTAAAGTATGATAGGTGTAATCTATGAATAGAATGATGGATGACAAAAAGGAGAGCTGTTCAAAAAAAAGAACAGCTCTCCTTTGTTTTTCAACTCTATTAATCTAGTGTCGCCAAAACTAATCTTTATAAAAATGAAGTGGATAGGTACGATAGCTTGCAACTGGCATCTTTTCAGTTGTATAGAAGCCTGGAGCAGCTTTTAATAAATCTGGGATTCGATTCACAACTGTTGCGCAGGTTAATTCGACTGTTGCTGGATTTGAAATTTTCACTACGGTTTCTGGCTCACCTTGAATGACCCAATCATTACAATCCGTTTCACCTTCAGCATACACTTTGCCGATACATTCGCTTACAATCACCGGACCTTGATGGGTTACAGTGGTCACAACAGCTGACATTCCTGTTGCATGTCCAGCAGGAATTGTTTTTCCTAATGTTTCTGAATATAAACCTTCGTTATGAATCATTGGCACTAATTTCTGATTCTGAGATTTAATCGTCCAGCCAAATTGCGAACATAGCCATTCATTTGAATTTCTCATAAAAGATGGAAGATCATTATTACTAGCAATTTTTCCCTCAAATTCTTCTAATGATAAACCTGCTCCATGCACCTCGGCGAGAGCTATTCCGTAATGCTCAACATTATAGCTGGATTTCCCTTCAATGCGAATAATATTATGTGTAGCACCAGCTAAAGTTGTAATTAAGTTACCCCAGAATACATCCTGATAGCCAGACCCTGTTAATGTACAATGATGATCTTTTGCTAAACGGTCTAAACGGTTGGTTATTTCTGGTGAAGTAGTCCATGGATAAAAGGCTTCTTCACAAGTAGAGATTGCATTTACGCCGTGACGAGCAGCCAATTCAAAAGCATCAACTGTGTCAGTCATTAAGCTCTTCGTCATAATAATACAAACATCAGCATCCGTTTCTTTAAATACTTCCTCAGCATTCCTTCTAATAGGGATATTTAGTTTAACATCTAATCCAGCAACTTCACCCACATCCTTACCGATAATAGCTGGGTTCGAATCAATTGCTCCAACAATTTCTGCACCTTTTTCATATAAATAACGCAAGCTAACCATACCCATTTTTCCACAACCATATTGAATAACGCGAACTTTTTCTAGCATCACTTATTCCTCCTTGGTTTGCTCAGTATTTCACATGTTTGTATACATGTAAGAGAATTTCTATAGTTTTATCGTAAACCTTATTGTTACAATAAGGTCAAGCACTAGTTGATTTTTTTTTCACAGGAATTTGTAGTTTCATAATCATCTTACGTTCATACTGTGTCCAGTACGGCAATTCCACAATAACTTCACAAATATAATCTCCAGCAATTTCAAGCTGATTTTCCACAATAAAATCGATTAATTTAATGGCATACTCTTTCTCCTGCGAAAAGTGATCACAGTAAATCGATACGTATTCATGTGCAGGCAAAAGCTCTATTCCCTTTACGTCGGAACAAACTGCATCAACAAACATGAAAATCTCTGTGGATGTTAGCTTCCGCTGTTTAATGGTTTCCATACGAGTTATCGAGCCTACATTACAAAAATATGAAGTTGGGAACTGATGAATAAGGGCTAAATCTCTTAGCTCCCTTAATATAAATTCATATGTTTCTAACTGATCTTCATAAATATCTCTTTTACCGTCATAGCAATAAATGATTCGTTCTGGGAGATATTCCCTCTCAACTACCCCCATTTTCGGGATTTGCATATATGTCTTATAGTTTTCGGCTGCTACCTTTAGCGTTTTTTTCACTTGTGCAAGCTCATTCATTTTTTGGTCAATCAATTGAAATTGTTCATCAAGAAGCTTTGGCATTGAATCCGCATCTTTTTCTGCAAAAACTTTTTTTACTTCTTGCAGTGTAAACCCCATATTCTTTAAATACTTTATAAAATCAAGACATGCGCATTGCTTAATACTGTAAAAACGATAATTTGTTTCTGGATCAATATAACATGGTGACAGTAGACCGATTTTATCATAATGATGTAAGGTTTGAATCGTAATATTGTTTAGCTTTGCCATTTTCCCAATTGGAATCTTATCTCGCATTGTTAAACCTCCTCGCTGTCTATCAAAGTAGAAAAAATAATTACTTTTATTATGACAGCTAAAGAGTATAATTTTACCATATTTTTTGAACATTTTATGGAATGGATGTAGAGTGACAATATAGTAGGAGTACCCGAATTTAGAGTAAAAGGGAAGTAATTTGGCTTACTTCCTCCGTTACGTCATATGCTAATCTAAAAAATAATGATGGAGGGAATGGCTATACGGAGTGCACATACGACAATGCAATCATCAGGCAACTTAACATGCTGCTAAATCAATTAGAAGGACAGATAAAAGGGAACACAACATTTCGAGATGCTGTGTTCCCTCAAAAATCCTATTTATTAACAGTAATATCTACAAGATTTAGAATCGATTCATCCATTGCCTTACCAAACTCGTCTGGCTCGGTCATCGCTTTCCACCTGGCGTTTCTTACAGCTGCTAAGCCTTCCTCGAGTGCCTCATCCTGTATTCCTGCTTCTTTCAGCAGGTGCAGCGCTTTTTCCATTGAATCGATCATCCGCATCGGTCCGTAGCTATGAGGCTCTCTATATAATCCTTTTGCGCTCGTTAATGTATAGGCAACATAATCTAGAAGCTGCTCTTGTAAAAGCTGGGCAGTCTTAGTATTTTCCGTAGTGTTCATAGGAAATTACCTCCTCTACATGCTTGCTCGTTTTGGGACGCGGTGGCATATCGGCATAGCCTAGGCTTATAAGAAGCTCTGGTTCTATTTCATGAGGCAGGTCAAGGATGCGTTTAATAGATTCCTTATGGAAGGAGCGTACAGGGCAGTTTCCTATCCCTTCTGAATGGGCAGTGAGAAGAATATAGGCTGCTGCTATCCCGAGATTCACAAAACGCAGCACTTCTTCCGAATCCTTCCCGCCCCGAATGAACGACTCTTTTGCATTGGAGCATAGGACAACGATCGCTGCAGGGTTTCCTGATAATCCAGGGGCAAACCGTTTCATGTTTTTTATTTGTCTTTCATCCTGGACGATCACAAAATGAGATTCTTGTGCGTTACTTCCAGAAGGACTATTTAGTATTGCATTTTCGATGTCTTTCATTATTTCCATTGGCAATCCACGCGGATCAAAGGACCTGGTACTTCGCCTTGTTTTAACGGCTTCTGTTACTTCCACTCTATTTCACTCCCTTTACCGTATTGGAAATCCTAGCTCTTCAAGGGTTTGTTTTAGATTTTCTCTTAGGCTTGCTGAAACAGCAATTGTTTCAGGGCGAGTGCATCGCCGGGCTGTGTGCTCACACCAGCCGTAATCCACCCCGTGTTTTTCGGGTTCCCCCGCTAAGGAAACTCTGCGCCCATCATACGTTTTTCGTGAAATCATCGTTTGGTCATATTCATTTAGATATTGATCTCTATCTTCTGTAGAATAGATCTCATCATGAACGGTTAGTTGTTCGGGAAGCCGTGGCTTGACCCCTCTTCTGACACCCTCTCGTTCAAATCCTATAGCTAATCCAGCTACCGCAAACACACCCTCAGGAAGTTTCAATTCATCTGCCACAGCTTTTGGATCATTCCTGATAGAACCAACAGGAACACATGCTAGTCCAAGGGATTCAGCTGCAACTAAAGCATTTTGTAAGGCTAATGAAGCATCAACGGCAGAAAGCAGAAACATCTCGAGTGTCTCAGCGGCAAATGTATAGCCTTGTTTTGCTGTTACATATTTTAAGCGATTAATATCTGCACAAAATACTAGAAATACTGGGGCTTCTCGAATAAAATTCTGATTGCCGGATAATGTGGCTAACCGATTCTTCCGTTGTTCATTTTTGACGATAATAATACTGTAGGCTTGAAGATTGGATGAAGTTGGCGCACTGCGTGCAGAAGCTGTAATGGCTTGTAAAGCCCCTTCTGGAAGAGGCTTTGGCAAAAATCCTCTGACAGTTTCATGGCTAGTAAGAATCTCAATTGTTTGATTGAGACAATCCTTAGCCAAATGGAGTTCTTCTAATTCTAATCGATTGGAAGCATGGATTGGATTAGACATGTTACATCCGCCCTTTACTACACTTAGTTTTTAAATTCACCTTTTTCCATGAGCAGTTCTTCATTTATATAGATATCGGGCTGTTTGACTACCCCATCTATATGCACGCCCGCTGATACGTTTCCGCCGAAGGTATTGTTGCTGCCAAAGGCAACATGAATGGTTCCGTAAACCTTTTCATCCTCAAGCACGACACCTGTAATACGGGCTTTATTATTTGTACCAATTCCAAATTCCCCTAGAAGTCTGCCGTTTCCTTCACCTAATATCTCTAGTAACTTTGCCCCTTCCTCTCCCATCGCCTCAACAATCCGTCCATTTTCAATAGAAAGAAGGACTGGTGATTGCAGTTTGCCGATGCCTGCAATTGAG
This sequence comes from Cytobacillus praedii, assembly GCF_001439605.1. Taxonomy (GTDB): domain Bacteria; phylum Bacillota; class Bacilli; order Bacillales; family Cytobacillaceae; genus Cytobacillus; species Cytobacillus praedii. The sequence continues at coordinate 216,375 of NZ_LMBX01000004.1, read as the reverse complement.
CCGTCAATTAAGATTTGCCCGTTTGCCGTCCCCTCGATAGGAGCGATGTACGCTTCTCCGGATGGCAGGTTTCCTGACTCTCCAGCATGTAAATACATCCCCGTACTCGGGATGCCATCACGTCCTGAAATGGAGAATGAGAGTGAGTATCCATCCTTCTCAATTCTTACTGATTCCCCTTTAGTAAGGATGTCTGTCACACGATCGGTAAGTACTTTTACTTCTGAATAATCAGCGGAAATCGCTCCCTCTAAAAACATGTCTTCAGTAATACCCGGCATTGTCGCTAAGCGAGTACCTGAAGCAGCTGCTTTTTTCCTTGCTTTTGTATGGGTGAGGGAATGCTCGGTAATGCATATCACCACATCTGCTTCGATCATGGCAGACGCAACGGCAGCTGGCGGCTCTTCTCCAGATCTTTCTCTTTCCTGCATGACTAACAGCATGGATTCAGCCCCAAGCAGCTTTCCAGCTTCGTATAAGGATTCAGCGAGCTCCTTTTTGACATCATCTGCCACGACAAGGAACTGTTCATCTTGTTTAAGACCCAGGCAGTTCGACAGTACATTTTTGCTTGTTTCAATCAATTGTTCTTTCATTGCTACCATCCTTTTCTATATCATTTCTGAAGTTAATTTTGCCACGATGGCATTTGATAAAATGACAGGAAGTCCTGTTGCTTTTGAAATCATTTCACGCGCCTCTTCCGTGTATCCCATACAGTCTAGTAAAATAATATCCACTTTGTTTTTAAGGTTTTCTGCCGCTTCTGCATAGCCTGCTTGATCATGATGATAGGGAGAGGCTACAGCGAAAAATGGCTCTAAGCCAAAAGGAGAAAATTTTGGATAGAGTGATTCCTTTTGTTCACTAAGCGGGACGATGACTCCAAACCGGCGGTCTCCAACCATTGCTTTTACGGTTGGCGGGATCACATGATCGGGTTCAATCAGATACGATGAAGAAGTTGTCAGTCCTGGAAAAACGCCTGTACATAGAAGAAGAATCTGTTCAATGCCTTGCTGTTCGAGATAAGTTATTTTTTCCTGTAAAATAGGTTTAATTTTTTCACGAGACATCACGACTGATTCATTTGTCACTAAACGAGAGGTTAATACATAATCACCCTTCTCAGGGTACAAAGTCTCTTCAATATACTCTTTCGACATCCCATCCAAAACACCTACCTGCACCAATTCGGCACGCCCATCTAAGTACTTTTCAATAATTGGTGCAACATCTGTACGCGGTGCCTGTCCGATGGTGATCATTCCTAGCTTTTTCATTTTCTACACCCCCTAGAATGGAAAAAGGAGGGCACAGCCCTCCTCTTTTTATTGCTGAGCAGTTTTTTGCCCTAATGTTTGTAATACTTTCATTGAACCGTATAAATCTGTGATTCTATTAAATTCATCGTTGCTGTAAAATTTACATGTTCCATTTGTCGCTTCCTTTGCCACTTCCACTGCAAACCGAACGGCATCCGCGATGTCTGTTTCATGACTGGCTCCTGTTCCGCATCCAGGAACTATTGATTGCGCTGTAATGGCTACACCTACGACAGGCGAATCGGTAGCGACCGCTGGCTGCAGGATTGAATTAATATGGTAGAGGTCATTTCCATATGGTGTGATGTCTTGAGTTGTAATTGGGAAAGTAACAGGCAATTGACCTGTTGTCATCTCCATAATTCTTAACAGGTCATCACTTACGCGCAGAATATACCCTTCCTTTACAGTTGGAGAAATCGCAATTCCTTTATGATTGACGACACGATTCCCTTTCGTTGTATCAATAGATAAGACTACTTCCATTTCAGGCAGCACTTCATATTTGTTCATTGTTAAAATATCTACTGGTGAGTCCATGAAATCAACCGGATCATGCGGCAGGGTTGGCGCATCTGGACAGATATGAGTAGTAACCAATACATCTCCAAGGAGTGTGTCCCCTTTTGCTTGCATATCGGCAAGCTTCAAGGCTGAAGCGACCGCTGCAACAGCTCCGTCTGCATCTGATACAAGACCAATTCGGCTAGGGCGGGCACCAATGCCTCCAAGACGACCTATAATACCAACTGTCGGTGCATTTCCACCTTTACTTTTCCCATCAGACCCTGGGATAACAACTTTAACAAAATCCGTGCTTCCCTTTTCACCTGTAACAGTCTGAACCGTTACTTCAACGTTTTTATACAGACTGAATAATTCCTTCACCTTTTCTCCAGTTACGTAAGCACTTTCTAGAGATTCCATCACTGTTAATGTTTGCTTAAGTACCATTTAAAACCTCATCCCTTCTATTTTAGAAACTGTATTCAAGAATCGATTTCTTAATAATTTCTTCTACCGGCTTCATCAATTTTTCATTTCTCATCGTGCTGCTCAAAATTAGATGTTCCTTTGGTACGGCAATGACGGCAATTTGCTGGCCTTTTTGAATGGCTGCTGAGACAATTGGTTCTGCGGTCCTTGCATCCAGCGTCATGATTAGGTCTGGAAACGTGCCAAATCTCTCGCCATTTTTTTCAATCGTCATATATTCATTCCAGAAGGTCATTTCAAAAGCATCATTAATCGTTACCGTTCCAACATCAAATCCTCCAGTTGTTTCAAGGGTAAAATCGGTTACAAGCCCCTCTGTTACCACTTTCCCTCCAAGCTTTTGCACAACCGCATCAATTGCAGCTTCTCCTGTATGACTTAGCAATGCTTGTCCAACCTCAATGGCCTGCTGGATGGCTCCTGCTGCACCATTTGCCTTTGCATAGGCGGCAGTAATTGGATTTCTCGCAACCGCTAATAAACCTCCAGCTTCAACAGAAGCTTTACGAATCAACGTTGACGCTTTATCCAGTGATCCTGAAATACTCAATTCCATATAGTTTGAACCTTTCCCGCCAACAGCTGCTTGATGGGAAATATACTTCTCCTGCTCAGATAGATTCATCGAACCCATTGAGCCTGTTGGATGAGCTCTTCCATTGCAAGGGATATCCACGACTGGAATGCCTGTTATCGCGGATTGGAACCATCCATTCACTGTCGTTCCGGCACCATTTTCATTGGTGATAATTCCTTGAATCGGTTTTCCGATCTTTTGAGCAAGAATTTCAAGCGCTTTTGAATAATGAATCGGTTTCAAAAAGGCATCCTTTGCCGCGGGAGCCCCAACTAGTGACACGGTTACAAGCAAATCTTCATCCTGAACCTCATCTTCAGTAAGGAGGACCGGCTGGCCAATATCAACTGCAAGCCTGCCGATTTGGAGGCCTTCTTCAATCCAGCCTCCTCCTCCGCCTCCTAAGACTGCGCCGCCATAGACGGCATATTCCACCATTTTTTTGTCTAATTGAATGTTTGCCATTTTAATTCTCCTCACTTACCCATTTTAAATATGGAATTAAAGAAGCTATATAATGCATCACCCGCAATAAACCCTGCTGCTAAAATACTCATTGGTGTGTCTGCTTCTTTTCCTTTCGCTTTTCTCCAGATGATGCGAATGAGAATCCCTGCTAAAACTGCAAAGCCTGCATAAGGAGTTAAGATTAATAGACCTGTCGCGAGCATGACCCCTAACTGACGGCTCGGTCCGCCGATCAATTGAATGATGGCACCTGGAATTGCCCATAGAAGCAGCTGCATAGCTACGTCTTTAGATGTTCCTGCTTCGATGGTTGATACATAGACAGCATCAATTGGCGGGACTAAGTTTTGTGCAAAATAGCCTTTGTACGTGACAACTACTGTTAAAAGCGCTACGCCAAATGCGATCATCGCTGTAATGTATTGCTGCTTTCTGCCCTTTATTTCAAATTCTCTGTCTTGTCCATTTCCACGCAGAATATGACCTGTTTTAAAGTCATAACCCATATCCGCAAATGCCGGACCCGTTGCTGCACTAAAACCTGCAAGCAAAGCGAGTGCTAGCGGCGGAAAACCAACCATCATCCCAATCAGGAGTGTAATGAAGGCTACGGCAAAGGCAGGGAACCAGCCGGAGTGCATGGCGGCAATTCCGACAATTAATTCATGAACGAAGGCTGCAAAAGCTGCGAATAGCAAGAATCCGATTAACATGCCTGGAGACATATCAGTAATAATTCCAGCTGTAAGAGCGATGATCAAAGCAATGACAACATAAACGATAAAACCTATGCCTAATGTTCTTCTTGCCTCTTTAATTGAACGAGTTAAACCCGCTTCATCTGCCGTTTCTAATGCTGCTGCCACCTCTTTATTGGCATTCTTTGGTGTTTTCTGTTTTGAAAAAATCAGCATGGAAACTTGAACCAGTGCGACGATACCCGCTCCAACCATGATTCCATGGGGGATATATAATGCATTTACATCGATGCCAAACACGGGTACCGAGTATTGGCGAATCAAAAGTCCAATCCCAAACATGGAAAGCGCCCAAATATTCCCGATAAAGGCAACCCCAAACGCTGACATAGGAATATGGAGAAATGAACCGATGATCCCGATTCCTGTACCTAGACCAAGAAGACCTGCGCGCTTCCCGCCTTTATCTCCCGCTATAATCGCTTCTGCTGTTGCAACCCCAGGCGCCCATGTTCCTGAAGCAGGAAATAGCTTGGAGTCAAATATTTTATAAAGAATACCAGCATCGACAAACATCGCTAATGCTGCACCGATTAACATTGGAACAATTAGTTCCGGAGCTCCCATCAGGAAGGGAATCCCAATCGGAATTAATAAACTATTAGCTGCACCGAATGTGGCTGCAGAAATAGATGTTTGTACTAGGTTTTGACGGTGCATCGATTTGTATCTTTTAAAAAGATTCATCGGGATTCTAGCAATCAGCATCGCTAGAAGAGCACCAATGATAGAAGTATTCGGTGTTACACCGAGGCTAGTAATAATCTGCATTCCAATGATTGCCCCGAAAACGGCTGTAACAATCGTCAAAATAAAAGTAACTGGCTCAAAAATACGCGGATGTTTTTTTTCCTTCTCTTCTTGATTCACCGAAATTCCCCCTATAAAGATAGATGTTGGTTCATTTTCTAATCTAATTTTTTTAATGTCTCTTCCATTCCATCATTTGTTTTAGACAATGTATGGTTCGTTTGTTTTTTACTAAAACGTCTTATCTGGACAATACTTATAAGAATTCCGGTGAAAACAAATACAGCACCAACTATTTGCTGAAATGTTACGACGTTCTGGTAAATCCAATAATCAAGCATCATCGTCATTAAAGGCTGTAAATTCAGAATAACGGCGGACTTTACAGCACCTACTTCATTCATTGCCTTATTCCAAAGAATGGTCGTAAGCCCTTGTCCAATAAGAACGGATGCGGCAGCAAAGGCCCATATAGAAAGGGAATGACTCCAATCAATCGTGGTATTCGCTGCTATAAAAGGATCGAATATAATTGCACTGATCAGAAAACTGTAGGTCGTAATGATAAAAGGTGATAAACGCTTTGAAAGCAAGCGGACAAATATAAGATTGCATGAAAATGTAGCTGTTGCACCAAACAGAAGGACATCCCCAATATTGAATGCAAATTGTCTACTCACTGATAGAACTAAATAGATTCCAAAGATAGCGATTAAACTGCCTAGAATCATTTGTATGGTTATCTTTTCTTTAAGAAAAACAGCAGCTAGTACAGCTGTAATTAAAGGAGCTAAGCTAAAAATTAACGAAGCATTCGTAGCTGAAGAATACTTCAATCCAGTAAACAAAAAGACTTGATTTGCGACTAATCCTATTAAACCTGCCAAGCAAAAAAGCAACAGCTCTTTACGTGTAAGCCGAACATAGGACTTCGTAAGGAATGCCACAAAACAAAAGAAAAGAGAAATAACTGTTAAACTAAAGGCAGATAGAAATAGTGGCGTATATTCTTTTAATAAAAATTGACGAGCCAGGTAATTTCCTGCCCAAATAAACACACAGAATAAGAGAATTAAATAGGATTTGTTCAACGAACAACCTTCTTTCAAAGCAGCAAGTCTAACCTAGCAATCAATTATCCTTTGGAGGCTGGCAATTGCTTATAGAGCGCTGCGGCAAACATTCCCTCTGCTTCGACTGCATCAATAATCGGGACGTCTAATTCTTCTCTTAAAACATTCGCTAATCCAATCGTCGAAAAACCAGTACATGCAAACAAGATGACCTTTGCTCCCTGATTGATCAGTGTTTTAGCAGCATCCAGCCCTTTATTGCGGCCATCAGGGCTCAATAAATCAGTTGTATTCCTTACCCCTTCTGGTCTTTGATAGCCCGTATACAGTGGACCTAGAAGACTTTCTATGACTGCTGGAGGTTCATCTGTTATTCCAATCACACCAACGGGTTCACCAATTGCTAATGCGGCAAGGGCAGCTGAACTGCCAGCCCCGATGACTGGGATCGATACTTCCTTTCGAAGTTCGGCAACAGCCGGGTCAGCTGCACAGCTGATCACAATCACATGGCAGTCTTGCTGTTCAAGCTCCTTGCCCAGCTTTACGATCTTAGGAATAGCCACTACTTCTGTTTCATCATTAAAGATCCCCAATGGCTGATCCGGTATACATTTTGTTACCGTTGGAACTTCATAGGTTTTGGTAATAACATTTCCATGCTGTTCAAGAATTTCTTGATCATCAGTTGTAAAAACACGGATAATACCAATCATCCATTCGCTCTCCCTTCATTAACAGATTCACCAAAAATAATTCTGAATTCATTCAAATCATTGAATATTTATAATTTTAATGAAGTCTATATTTTTAAACAATGTCCGTCAGATATAAAAAAAATGGGAGACTATTATGCTCTGCGCACAATAGACCCCATTCAACTAATCCTTTTTTAACAGGTAATACACAAGACAATAGTAATACTCAAATCTTTTTTGATGATTATCTAAATCAATATCAGACAGCTGCTTAATTCGATCAATCCGATATTTAACTGAATTTCGATGTATAAATAATCGTTTAGCTGTTTCTATTAAACTGCCGCCCGTGCTTAAATAATGATATAAGGTGGGCAGCAGATCCATCCCATTCTCTTGATCATATTTATAAAGATGTCCAATCCTTTTCTCTACATAGGCATCCATATCGACATATTCAGATGCATCGATTAATAAATCCAATATTTCTATTTCCTCATAGGTAAATAACCTTGGATTCAAATTCATTCTGGCCCCAATCATGAGTGCTTTTTTTGCTTCTAAATAACTCCGATTAATGTTCCATAATTGTGTTTTCCCACCCAGGCCAAGACGAATCCCTTTCCAGTCATTCATAAAAGGAATAAGGATTTCATTCCAGCAAAAAGACAGGTTTGATTGATGTTTTGGATCTGCATCAAGGCTTTTTGAAGCTAATAATAAAATGTATTTATCCCCTTGCCTGTGAACATGCGATTTCACACGCAATTTTTGCGACTCTTGATGAATGAGGACAGTAACTTTATCGATGAATAAGGAAATGGATTCGCTATCAGACTCAATAACCGCAATTTCCCAATCAACCTCTGAATTAAATCCTAATTGACTGCCTTTATTGATAATGACTTGTTTGGATAGGGGAAGGCCACTCAACAGTTCATCAATAAAATCCCCTCGGATTTTTTTCTCCGTTTCCAAGGCTGTTTTTCTTCTCATTAGTTCCAGAGAAAAGACCAGCCTTGCCTGCTCCACGCAAATAAGCTCCAATTCATCTAATGCTTCCTTTTCGATAAAGAGCCTTCCTTCTACTTGTTTATCAACTGTAATATTCCAAAACTTCGTCTGACTAGAGAGTTTATCTGCTGTATCTGATGGTGATTGAACAATGGTTTCTCCAGACTTATCTACTAACCAGATGGAGGACTTTAATAATCCTGCAACATTATCAGCAACCGCTTGAATGCCCTGATTTTCTAATACTAATGTCGTCAATCGTTTGTATATTTCTTCTGATCGGCGAAGAAGAGAGCCTTGTTTATCAATAATCTGCTCCATAACCGCATTGGTAATATCCATATATGGAATATTGTTAGGGAGCTGAATAATAGGCAAATGATAATTATTGCTCATTTGGAGCATCTCTATCGGCATATCATGTAAAAATCGTTCCGGTTTAATGGCTAATGCAGCCGCATTTGCCTTAGCCAGCTCTTCTACTAATTTAGGCAATAATGTGGGATCATGACGAATCGAGTAAGCAGTCGTTAGTAAAAGCTCTCCTTCTCGCAGCCACCCTTGTACATCCGGTACTTCCATAATATCTACAAACTTAACCATCCGATTTAATCCCTTTTCCCCGCTAATCACCTTAGCCTCTTTTAGAACGGGAAGGCGAAGCAATTCAGATAATGTAATACCAGCAGGATTCATTTTTCTCCCCCCATTTCATTTTTAAGAATTAAACTATTAGGTTTCTCTCTGAATAAATATTATATTACCAAAGTAATCATAGTTTTAAATAGTTTAACATTTTAAGGAGTGAAAAAAAATGTACTATTGGACATGTTTGATTTCAAGGGAGAATGGGAGGGTGTGGATTCCAAGCATGCGGGAAAGTAGAAGCTTATGTTTATTTTTACTTCATTTAATATATGCCCCCACTTTTACTTTTACATAATTACCCAATACCCCCTATTAAAGGATTCCAACGATAAACAAAAACTGTGTATAATTAATTTCATCTACGTTTTTACGTTAGAAACATTAGTTTTAGGGAGCGAAGAAAATAGATGAAGTTAATAAAAGGAATTATAGTGGTGATCATTCTATTATTCATGTTATTCATGGGTATTGCGGTACCACTTGCATATATTGGGACAGCTGTCTTTTTACTTGGATTATTTTTGTCAAAGCAAAAGAAGAATGGAAATATCATAGTCAAGAGACCAGGTTTAATTACTGCAGCAGGATTAATCTTGTTCTTAATTTTAGGCCTTACCTTTGTTGACACAACGGAAACAGCAGATACAAATAACAGCAAGCAGCTAGCAAGTAAAGCTGAACAAAAAGATGCCGCTGAAAAAGAAGCGGCAGAAAAAGCGAAGAAAATAGAAGAAGAAAAAGAGAAAGCTGAAGCAGAACGTTTAGAAAGAGAGAAGCAGGAAGCAGAACAGAAAGCAAAAGAAGAACAAGCTAATAAACTAGGTTTAGAACTTGTTACGATCAAGAGAGTCGTAGACGGAGATACATTCATAACCTCTGATGACAGAAAAGTACGCTTAGTAGGTGTGAATACACCTGAGTCTACAACAAAAGTAGAGGAATACGGCAAGGAAGCAAGTAAATATACCACTTCAAAGCTTGAAGGGAAACAGGTTTATTTACAAAAGGACGTTTCAGATAAAGATCGCTATGCTCGTTATCTGCGAATTGTTTGGTTCGATATTCCAACCGATGATATGGATGAAAATGAAATTCGGACAAAAATGTTTAATGCCGATCTTGTTTTAAAAGGATATGCAGAACCTTCAACTTATCCACCTGACGTGAAATACAGTGATTCCTTTGTAAAATTTGCCCGTGAAGCGCGAGAACAGAATACCGGATTATGGGCATTAGGAGCAGAAGGAACAACAAAAGGAGACCTGGACTCCAATACAACAGCATCCAGCAGCAATACAACAGCTTCTTCATCAAACAGCACAAATAACAATACAAATTCAAGTACCAGCTCAAATACAAACCATTCTACTGCCGTCCCTTCAAACACCGGCAGCGAATCATATAAAAACTGTACGGAATTAAGAAAGGTTTATCCTGACGGGGTTGCTGCTGATCACCCAGCATATGAATCTAAGCATGACAGAGACAAAGACAACTGGGCTTGTGAGCGATAAATTAAAATTAAATCTTAAGCCATCGAACAACAGATAGGAACAAGCAGCACCTCGATATATCTAATCGAGGTGCTTTTTTATGTTGATTCATATAATTTTTTCTAGTTACGAATTAACCTTATTATAGTAAAACAATACTCTTAAGACCGTAAGTACTCCACCGTTTCCTCAATAGTAAACTCGTATGCAACATGCATTTTTCGCGGAGGGACTCCCATTATAGGCAGGTTTCTTCCCGCTTCCCACTCATATACCTTACTTCGATCAAAATTCACTAGGAAATTACTGCAAGTTGAAGCACAGCCTCCTCCAAGACATCTATCCCCAATAGAATATCATCAAGTTCAGTGAATTCATCGGGATGATGGCTAAGGCCATCTACTGATGGGACAAAAATAAGACCTGTGGGACATAGCTTTGTCATGTTCATCGCATCATGACCAGCTCCACTTGCCATTACCTGGTATGAAAGACCTTTACTCTCACAAATGGCTTGCGTCATATCAGTTATTTCTTTAGATAGTAATACTGGTTCTTCAGAAATAATTTCCTTACTAATAATCTCGAGATTTCTTTTCCTTTCCACTGATTGAATGGTTTGGAATAGATGGTCTAATACCCTCTGTCTTGAATCTACTGAAGTTGATCGAATATCCACTTTGATTTCTACTTCACCTGGCACCACGTTCATTGCTCCAGAAGGAATATCAACAACACCAACAGTAGCAACCGTTCCATAATCTTGTTCATTTACCGCTACATTCTCAAGCTCCAGCGCGATTTCGGAGGCACCAAGAAGAGCATCTTTTCTCATATTCATTGGAGTTGTCCCAGAATGTGAAGGGGTTCCAATTATTTTTATAGAAAACCTAACTGGTGCCGCGATTCCAGTAACAATCCCGATCTTCTTATCATTACCCTCCAATACAGGACCTTGTTCTACATGTAATTCTAAAAAAGCCTTGATTTTTTCATCTTTCCTATTCGCATATTCAACACTATCAATATCAAGCGCGCAAAAGGATAGCGCCTCTTCCAATGTAATGCCATCACGATCTTTTAAATCCCTCACTTTTTCCTTGTCAAATAGACCAGCCATCGCTTTGCTTCCTACAGTTGATACACCAAATCTAGAAGACTCCTCACAAGCAAATGCAATCACTTCAATGGGATGGTCTGTTTCAATGCCTTTTTCATTGAACCGTTTAACCACTTCCAATGCAGCAGTCACACCGACTGCTCCATCGTACTTCCCCCCTTGATAAACCGTATCCAGATGGGATCCCATTAACACAGGCGGAAGACCTTGTATTCTTCCTTCTCTTCTCGCAATCACGTTTCCACACGGATCCATCCGAATGTCTAATCCTTCTGCTTTACACATACGCATAAAAGCGTGTGTACAGGACTGTTCTTCATTTGTATAGGCAACTCTTGTAATCCCCTTGTCACCTGAATTATATTGATTGATTTTATCAAAAAGTATCTGATATCTTTCCTTGCTGTCCATACAGATATCTCCTATCTTATCGTTTATAGATTCTATTTCTTCTATTATACAAGCTTCATGATACTATTATCATCATATAATCATCTCTACGGGAAGTGTGTTTTATTGAGCAACATGAAATCGATACCCAAAAATTGCTTGTATCAATGAACTGAGACAGACAACAAAAAAGTAAAATCCGGCACTGGATTCATAGGCCGGATCAAATATATATATAAAACTGAAATTACTTCTGTCCGTTTAATTTAGGAAAAATCATTCTCATTAATCAATGAGTTGCCATTGATAGCAACAATAACTAGTTTTCCTACGGTATACTTTCTAATTCTACTTTCTTCCTAGTAATTCGACCGACTGCTCTTTATGTAAATGATATAAAGGATTAGTTGGATCATGTTTGATGGCATGTTCAATTGCTTCAATCGCCTCTTCATGTCTTCCTAAAGATCTAAGACTGTTAGCTTTATGGAATGAAAAGTCGTACCGAAGCGGCTGGAGAGCCAAAAGCTTATCCATTTCGATGACAGCTTCCTCGTGTCTGCCAAGTTCTCTTAAATAATTTGATTTATGATAACGGTAAAAAGTCTCATTTGGATCAAGGGTACAAGCTTTATCGTATTCAGCAAGTGTTTCATCCTGCAGATTCATGAGCCGTAAGCAATTCGCTGTATAGAAATAAAAGTCTAGATCAGTAGAATCTATTTTTAATGCGAGGTTGTATTGTTCAAGAGCCTCTTCATATCTCTTTAGTTCTTGTAATACATATCCTTTATAAAAGTACAAATCTAGATTCTCACGATCCGCTTCAAGTTCTTTACTAAGAATCGTGATCGCTTCCACATATTTATTTTCCTTATAAAGCGTTTTCGCTTGCTGGATGCCCGCATTCTTTTCAACATACTCTCTAGTAAGGATCTTTATGACCTTTTGCTGATTGAACTCTTCTGCATGCTGAAGTGATGACTTCCCATCTCTATCCTCAAGGTGTATATCTGCACCAGCTTCGACTAGAAGTTGGATCACATCAGAATATAAACGTCCGCCATTCCCTAAGATGACTGACTCTAATAAAGCGGACCAGCCCAAATCATTCACATGATTAACTGGAACGCCAGCATCTAAGCAAACTTGAACGGTTTTCAAATATCCTTTTTCACTAGAGGGCAGCAACGCAGTACCACCAAATCGATTAACGCTTTTAAGATCAGCACCATACTCGAGCATCAAGCTTAGGATTTCGTGAAATCCGTTTGCACCCGAGCAAATAAACGGAGTTAACGCGGTAATGTCTCTTGTATTCACATCACTTCCAGCTTCCAATAAAAGCTTCACTACAGAAATTTGATTTTTTTGTGTGGCAGCCATTAAAGCTGTAGTCCCATTCACATCTTTATAATCAACACTTGTCCCTTTTTGTAAAAGGTGTTCTACTTCTGCTGCATTTCCGCTTTTACTAGCACTGATTAGGTTCTCGTTTAAGGTTTGATTATGCATGGGTTATATCTCCCTTATTATTTTTTCAAGATATAGGGAAGCTCGTAAATCTTTCTAGAATAAAAGATACATTTTGCTTCCATAAATTATTGATTTCACTTAAAGCAAGCAGCGCCTTTTCAAATGCGTCTACTAGAGGATTCAAAAGACCCGTTCCACTCATTCAAATACTAGCGTCTTTATGAGCAAATGCTGTATTTATAATCAGCAAAATACCTGTTTGTAGCACTTTTCTAACATCAATTCTAATCACACTTTGTTTTTTAGGAATCATCTAAAAATTGATGCTTATTTTTATTATAGATAAGTTTAGTTAACCTGGATATACTTGACAGAATTTTTAAGGTCAAGTAGACTACGGTTCACATTTGAGGAGAATCTACATGACCATTTACTCACCAAAAGTACATTCATTGAATATGTCTTTCACTACATAAGGAATTGGATAAAATTACATTTAAAGGTGTTTGTTGAAACTAGTTGATAAATCAGGAAAACAGTTTTATACTTTTATAGTTAGTTAGTTATACCTATATAATTACAAGATAAAAGAACTATGTATAAATGATATTATTATACAGCATTCGAATTAAGCAAAAGCCTTGTAAACAAATAACTACAAGTGCTCAGCACCAGATTTTTGATCATTCTTAAATTAAAATTCTTCAGCTATTCACTATATTTGAATAGTTTTTTATTTAATAAAAGTGTGCTATATCACCAGATTGTAAATGGAATTCAGAAATGACAGCGATAGCTATGATTTACCAAGATCTTTTCAAACTATCGTATAGTTCGTCAGCTAAATCGATAAATGTTTTTGAAATTAGGCAAGAAAGAACATGGACGAAATTGAAAAAAGTGGGGTACCAAAAAAATCAGTCATCTAAAAGAATAGATAGGAATTCTATAACAAAACCATTTGTAACAATAGATAAAATAGCCACTTTCAAAAGTGGCTATTTCAATGCAAAAGCGTTGATAGGTTTATTGTAACTTACACTTTTTTCGAGGTAAGAATAAAAAATAGAAAAGAGGCCTTATAATGAAAAACATCTTTAAAAATATTAAAACAAAACTAATCGTAGCTTTTGCCCTCATACTGATTATTCCTGCTATTAGTATTGGTTCAAGCGCTTATATAACTGCCAAAAATGCAGTTGAACATCAGGTGTTAGATGGAATTGGGGAGAATCTTGATATATTAAATCTTATCATTGATAACACCATACAGCCTAAGGTTCATGATATTAAATTTATGTCAGAAACGGTAATCTCACAATTGTTTGAAGGGGAGAGCAGTCCCGAAATACGTAAAAAATTGAATCAATATGTACAATTGCACCCTGAAGCTTTAAGCTCATATGTTGGTACGGATGAGGGATTATTTGTACGAGAACCAATAGTAAAGATGCCGGATGATTATGATCCAAGAAAAAGAGATTGGTATAAAGAAGCGATTGAGAAAAAGGGTGAAGTAGTCATATCAGCTCCTTACATTGCTGCAAGTACAGGAGATATGGTCGTAACGTTATCTAAAACAACAAAAGATGAGTCAGGTGTAGTGGGCGTTGATATTCGTTTAAGCTTCCTGCAAGAGCTAACAAAGCAAATTAAGGTAGGCGAAAAGGGATTTGCACTGATTCTAGATAAAAATAAAAAATTCATTTCACACCCGACAAATAGTCCTGGAGATGAAGCAAAAGAAAGCTTTTATAATAAAATGTTTGAGCAAGAAAAAGATCAGTTTAACTATGAGCTGGATGGAAAAAATCAAGTAATGAAATTTGTGACTAACGAGATGACAGGATGGAAAATTGGCGGAAATCTTTATTCTTCAGAGATTAGTGATGCAGCTGCACCAATTTTTCAAAAAACAGTATTAGTCATCGCAGTTGCTTTTGTAATCGGTGCATTACTTGTTTTATTTATCATAAAATCCATCATTAAACCGATCAAGGTGTTAAAAGAAACCGCGATCACCATTAGTAAAGGTGATTTAACAAAAAAAGTCGTTGTTCAATCCAATGATGAGATTGGTCAATTAGGAAATGCTTTTAATGATATGCAGGAAAGTCTCAGTATCTTAGTTCAGGAAGTTGAACAGCATGCGGAACAGGTTTCCGCTTCTGCAGAAGAACTGACTGCAAGTGCGGAACAAACAGCAGATGCTACAGAACAGGTAGCTGCTTCGATTCAAGAGGTTGCGAGCAGTGCAGAAAAACAAACAGATGGAGTCGAACAAATTGCAAAAGTATTAGCCGAAGCCTCTGAAAATGCCGTTCTGATTGCATCCCATTCATTGAAGGTTTCCGAACTTGCTAATCATACAACGGTTCAAGCAGAAATGGGAGGACAGGCAGTTACGAATACGGTGGCTCAAATGAATTCTATTCATGACTCGGTAAAGGAATCAAATAAAATGATTACATCTTTGCATGAACGTTCTAAAGAGGTCAGGTCCATTTTGGATGTAATTACAGGAATTTCGGAACAAACCAATCTTCTTGCTTTAAACGCAGCGTTAGAAGCAGCAAGGGCTGGAGAGCATGGAAGAGGATTTGCAGTTGTTGCGGATGAAGTGAGAAAACTTGCGGAACAGTCTCAAAGCTCTGCAGGACAAATCCAAGAGATTCTTCAAGGTATTCAAAGCGATACAGAAAGCTCTGTTCAAATCATGGCTCGTGTTACGGATGATGTCCAGGCAGGGGTAGAAGTATCTAATGAAGCGATTGAGAGATTTAATCTAATCCTTCAAAGTACAAAAGAAGTTACTCCACAAATGGATGATATCTCAGCTACTGCACAACAGATGTCAGCAGCTATTCAAGAAATTACTTCCACAGCGAATGAGATGTCTGTAATTGCACAAGGAAATGCAGCGATGTCAGAAGAAGTAGCCGCATCCTCAGAAGAACAGTTAGCGACAATGGAGGATATTTCTGTATCAGCCAAATCCCTTGCTTCTATGTCAGAGGAATTGAATACATTGATTTCTAGGTTTAAACTTTAAAACTTACAAGATACTACCAATAAAAACTGTCTAACTAAGAATACATTTGTTAGACAGTTTTTTGTTGCAATGAAGTTGTTTGTTCATATAATTCAATAACCTTGTCTTTACGCCCCTTATCAAGGGCACTATTAAATTCATCTATACAATGTATCCTGGTGATGCCTCGATTGTTTGAAATAAGGCGAGTGCAAATAATAATGAACTAAGTGATTCCTCGCCACCTGATACCCCCTTTCCTACTTTGCCGCCACGTGCTTTCACACTAACATCTTCTAATTTTCCACGGTGACCTTCTTTTCTTGCTTTAATAAAAAGAGTATAGCGAATTTGTCCTCGTCGGTCGGTGTTCATATCCCATTCAATTTTCCAATTAAAAATGAGGACACACTTTTTTATCGGTATCGTCACACGTATGGCTATGACGAAGAGATGACGATTGAATATGTGAATTCAATTAACTTAAATAGTCAATCTTTCATACCAGAATTAGTTGATATTATTATACTTATTTACAATTAATAATCCAGAATGTTACGTGATTTAAAAAGTTTGAGGGAAATTTTGAAGGGATGATGGAACCTAGGGAGAATTTTAATCTATGCATTGGTAAAGAAAGATGGAATTTAATACGTTAAGAGAGCTTTGTTATATACCTCTTCTTTTTTAGGCATAGTATCCACTTTACCCAATGCATATATGTTCGTAGGGCTTGGATGGTGATGACAGATTCATATGGATGTAGTAGTGTTTACTTTAAACTAGTTTTTTCGTACTTCCATCTTTTCGAAGTCTATAACTAATTGATTTGCAAGAAAAAAATCACTTCCGATGATTCCGTCAAATCCATGCATTTCTCTTACATCACCGAGCTGTATAGTGAAATCTCTCAGGTGGAACGTATCTATTTTCATGCCACTCACTTTTTGTTCTATACAAATTTCAGTACCACCAATTCCGTACATTTTACGTGTAATCGCATTTTCTAAATCGAGCATTAACCCAATTTCTTCGCATAAATCCGTATCTAAAATACTTGAAGTGCAACCAGTATCAAGCAGTACATTAGTAAAAGTCCTTTTCATTCCGTTGAATTCAATCTGAACAGCGACTAGCGGCAGTTGATCATTCATTTCAAATTTCATACTCTTCCTCGCACTCCTATATATGGCTGCTCAATTACCTTTATTTCTTCGTTATTGGTGTGAAAGATATATAATTCACGATTTGTATTTTCTGCATGTAATTTTTTATACACTTTCCATGCTGCATTGCCGTTTTCAAAGTCATCAATTACAGACATTTCCTTGATGATTCTTTCTTTTCCTCTTATTTCTGATATTAATGATTCTACTAAGACACAACGTTCTGGAAAATGCTTACGTACTTCAGACCATTTCATTTATATACGCCTCCAATTTATGCCTAATTTATTTTAAATTATAGCATTTTTAATTGATTGAGTTTCATTCTTAATTTAAATTTGAATACTTTCCATAAATTTGATAATACTGGTGATTGAGGTGATAATGTGGAGTATTTTTTATTATGTGTTTTGTTAGGATTTATCTTTTATCATTGGAAGAAAATAAAAAATTTCAGATCGGAAGAAACCTATAAAAATTATTTATCCACTGAAGAATTTAAAAGAACGTTAGCTCTTGGTATTTATCAACGTTTTTGTAAAGAGAATGAAGAAAAATCTTATTCATCAATCTTTATAAAAAATAATCCCTTAGAATTTGAACATTTCATCGCTGATATATTTAAACATAAATATGGTGGAAGTACTTTTGTAACGAAAAGTTCAGGGGATTTTGGTGTTGATATAAAACATGGTGTTGGCGAAGAGAAAGTTCTAGGACAAGTAAAATGTTACAAAGATGATGTGGGCTATGAACCGATAGCTTTATTACATTCTAATATGGTAAAGCAAAATGTCTCACAGGGATATGTTGTAACAACTTCTAACTTTACTGAGAATGCTCGTTCATATGCCCAAGGTTTACAGATAGATTTGATAACTGGGACTGATTTAGTGGAAATGTGGCTGAATTATACTAACCCATTATCTGAAAGTATAATAATACAGTCGGTTCATAACCAAACTATGAATAAAATTGATACGCCGATTTAAGAACTGCCCCCTAAACAGATAATGGTTAGGGTGCCAATTTATTTCAGTTATATAATTAGCTGTATGATTTAACAATCACCTTTTCAAAAACATCTTTATAAGATTTGTGGACCCTCATTTTTTCCGATCCATTTACAACACTACTATCTTATGAAAAGACACCTCGTGGAAGTGTCTTTTTATCATGTAATTAGTAATGTAGAAATTCCTTCAACGGGAACAATTTGCTTCCTACATGAAACTCATACTCTTAAATTCATACTTCTGTAAATACCCCACCGCTCCCTCAATATCAACCTCATTCCCAACATGCATTTTCACACGAAGGGACTCATCAATAAACGCAGCGTATTTAGATGTAAAAAACTCCTTCTCTTCCACATAAGGAAGCAAATCCTCAGCGGTCCATTCTTTCTCTTTCATCTTTTGAAGAATAGAAAGGATGCCTTCTGGATTTAAAATTGTTATTCTGCCTACTCCATCCATAATCTTGGCATCCACACAAAAATACCGAAGCATCCAGACGAGCGTTTTCGTAATGGTTGTTCCTGTATAGGTTTCAAAAATGCCTTCAGCTTTATCCACCCATATACAGCGGTGATCGGCAGTGATTCCGTTCCAAAGATACTTTCTTCTTACATCGTTTAGCGTAGCCAGAGCGATGTCATTAATGTAATGAAACTCATTCTTAGAACAAAGGATTTCCATCATTTTTTCGCCAATTTTTTTGTGAATATAGCCGGGGCTGCCGGTATAGGTAGGTTTATTCCCGCTAACCGCTTTTGTGACGTATACTTTACTGCGATCAAAATCGATATCCTTAATGCCCCATAGTCTTCCACCAAGGATAATATTGTCGCCTACATTTATGATAAACGCTTTATCGAGCCGGCCAATTCTTTTGGCACCATCCATTACTTCATATTCGTCTGATGTCATAAAGACAGAATAAAAATCCTTACTTCTAAGAATTCTTTCCCCTTCCAGTCCGACAATCAGCTCGTCACTGTTTTTGAGTACTTCTACATATTCCTTTTCAATCATGCCTTGGATCAGGGTGATGACATCTTTTGTTAATAAGCTATGAAAAATATGATTCTTGTTAATTCTATCTATGAGGTGGTTGTACGAGATCCCATTGTTCTCCTGACAAATGGATAGGATTTGCTGGAATAAAACGTCAAAAGGATGCAAATAGCCTTTGGAGGGTTCAATCCATTTCTCAATCACAAGCTCCATAACGGCTAACGATTGAATCAGCTTGTCGTCATCAGTTGAATACAATTGAAGGATTTGATCTGCCTCTCTTTTTCTACCTGACCTTCCCAAACGTTGCTTTAGGGATGATACGGAATAGGTGCTATCAATTTGGATCACCACTTCAATATTGCCAATGTCTATCCCCAGTTCTAATGAACTTGTTGCAATCACACTTTTAGGAGCTGTTGACTCGCTCATTACTTTTTCAACATACTCGCGTTCTTTTTTATCGATCGATGAGTGATGGGGATAATACGTTTCCCCCATCCCTTCTTTTTCGGCTAAT
Source organism: Cytobacillus praedii (assembly GCF_001439605.1). GTDB lineage: Bacteria > Bacillota > Bacilli > Bacillales > Cytobacillaceae > Cytobacillus > Cytobacillus praedii. The sequence goes on along the minus strand of NZ_LMBX01000004.1, from coordinate 196,851 downwards.
CGGTTTAATGTGACCGTTGCTTCCTCTACTTGTCCTCGATTATTGCAAAAAATGATTGATTTTTGATGGCGGGTTAAATCCCTTATATCCTCAAAAAGTTCTAAAGGCAATATACTTGTTTCACTAGGCACATGCATTAAGTGAAACAATAGCTGCTTATCACTGCCTTTCACCTCGACCACTTCGACATTATCCGGATCAGCATAATTCACCCATGCTTTTACTAAATCAAAATTATCTACTGTTGCGGATAAACCAACAATTCTCGGTGGAACATGGCAAAGATTACTTAAACGTGAAAGAAGAGAACGTAAATGCACGCCACGGGCATTATCAAAAAACGAATGGATTTCATCGATGACAATAAAATCTACCTCTTTGAAAGCGGCTTTTAAATGATTGGTCCGATTCACAAAAAAACTCTCAAGTGATTCTGGTGTAATTTGCAGAATACCTGAAGGATTTTTTAAAAAGGCTAGTTTCTTGCTCTGAGATACATCTCCATGCCAACGATGGATGCGAATATCGATATCATCACAAAGTTTCTCAATTCTCTCAAATTGGTTATTAATTAATGCCTTGAGAGGAGAAATATAGATGACTTTTAATTTACTGCTTGCTGTTTTCTCTACAACCGAAAGAATGGGAAGCAACGCAGCCTCTGTTTTCCCAGAAGCTGTACCCGATGAAACAATAATATCCTTTTGCGTATTTATAATGAGTGGGATGGTTTTCTCCTGAATAGGCGTGAAACGGTCCCATTTCATATCCCATATTTTCTTTTTCATTTTTTCCGACAAAAGATCAAATGAGCTCACTGCATTAACCCTCTAATCTGGAGAAGCGGCTGTTAATGTTCGCAGGACTGGCAGCAACAGCTTCCTCTTCAAAAATTTCCGTTCGATCGAAACCTGGATTTTGATGCAGAATATTTAAGGCTCCTAAGAAGCCTCGGACAATATCCCCTACCATTAAATTTTCCAGCGCTCCTGGTCTTGCATATTCCTTTTGAATATATCTTTTTATTTCCTCGTTTGTTACATTGCTTTGATATTTATAATGAACCGCATGAATGTCTCTTAGCTTTTGGAGAAGAACAAAGGTCTCTTCATGCTTTAACGGTGTCAATTTAATAACAGGCTGGGTCAAATCACGGAATTCACTCGTTTCAAATCGGTTCGTTTCCAATCTTCTTTTTAACGCGCCATAACTGAATAACCCTCTCCGTTCATCCTCAAGAAATTCGAGAGTTCCACCAAAAGTAATATATAAACCTTCCATATTCCCCTGAAGCGTATCATTGAATATTTTCAGGATGCTTTCATAGTTTTTCTCTCTTGTATGTGGATGGGTGATTTTATATAAATTAATGGCTTCATCAAAATTTACGACTAGACCTGAGTAGCCGATTTGCCGAACAAACTGGGACATGATCTTTAGATAGTTATAGTAATTATCATCATTAATCGTGTCGCGTACCCCAAGATCAGCCCTCGCTTCTGTTTTGGTACGGTACTCCCCTCTAATCCACCTCAGCGCTTTTCGCTGCAGCTCGGAATCATCATGAATAAAACCTTGATAATACTGGGTAAGAATACGGGCAAAATCGTAGCCGCCTGTGAAAACATCCATTTTAGAAACTAGTCGAGTAATTTCATGCTCAACGTCAGCAATGAAATTGGGATTATCCAGCTCAACGGAACCGTACCCTCTCATTTGCACCACTTGTTCCTGAACGTCTGTAATCCATTTATCAAAAATCGTGCTTAATGCTCCACCCTCAGGAACGGTGGCAATCGACAAGTTCTTCATTAACTCTGTATAAAGGGCAACCGCTTTTTGATCGCTGCCATATAATCTTCTTTCAGGCGTAAAATCAGCCTTCGTTACAACAAAGTTCTCTTTGAAACCAATTTGCTGAATCAACGCTTGGATAAAGCTTTTCCCGCTGCCGAAGGAGCCGATAAAGAATTTGATGATGGAAGTCCCTTTCTTTACTTCCTCCAAGTCCTTTATAATCTGAGTAGCTTCTTGGCTGCGTCCCACCAAGATATATTGCAATCCTCTACTAGGCACGACTCCACCTGAAAGAGAATTCAGAATAGCAGTTGAATCTCGTTTCTTAATGTTCATGATTTGCTCTCTCCTTCATACTTAAAACCAATGAATGAAATTCATCAAAAACCACAATGGAATTAGCCTGCACCTCAAGCAGGTTATCACCAAGATGTTCAAAAGCTTTCTCATTTATTCCATTTATAAATAAAGCAACCATCAATCCCTTTTGCTTTAAGAAAGATTTTGCAAGATCAAGAGAGATACTTCCTCCATCAAACTTTACTAAAAAAGCTCTCTCTACATCTGTTAATGACTGAATGAAAGAGTCGTAATCCTCTTCTTGTGAATCATCTAAAAAGGTTGGTAATGTGTGGACAGTCTCTGAAGAATCACCCGTAGACCTACTAGCAGTATCTTCATCTTTATCGGCAAATAATGAAATTAAATCATCATTCCTTTGCGATAAGGTTTCGATTCTTTGCTCATCAAACTGAACGCCAGATTCACGCTTTAAATGAATCGGTTCCGCCGGCTGCTTCGGGATCTCTTCACCCGACACCGCAGCATCCCGTTCCTGAACGACCTGAAAACGCTCATTAGGTAATGAAGAGACAGTGGTTGTTTCAACCTGTGTGTTAGTATCTGTAGGCTGATCATCAACCTCCACTCCATATTCTTTGCACAAATCAGCCAGCCCTCCAAAAAAGCCAGCTCCAACCGCATGAAACTTCCATTGATCACCATATCGGTATAACGACCCCAGCACAATCGCACTCTCTTTTGTAAAAGAATAATCGATCGGAAAAGCAGCCATCTCTTCTTGCTTTCTGCTATCGACAATCCTGAGGACTATATCAGAAACCGCCTCAAAAGTATGGCCGTTCAATTCCGACTCATAGATTGTAAGCGTAAAGGCAATCTTTTTTACTACTGTAGGAACCTTCAACAAATCAATCAGAAAGTGCTGCTTTTCAACAGATGAAATCGACGTCTCCAATTGAACAGACTTATTACTAGAATAGGGCTGCCCATAAAAGACAAAATCCTCTTCCCGAATAATCTTCTCATCTTCCCCAAGCATAAACGCCGAGACATCAATATCAAAATGATGCTGGCTCTTCCAGCCCATGCCGATATGCAATCTAGTAGTTTCTGGCTTATTTTTAGTTATATCGATTTTTTGGCCTTTGACTAAGGATATAACCATTGTTATCACTCCTATTGGTAATGCTGTTTTAGCTTTTATAAATGGTAAAATATGGATTCTTGATTAAGTAGTTATTATCTATTATTTTTCATAAATTAATTATGCTATAGGATGGGGATTTAATCACGGGGTTTTTCAAGTTTTTTTGGGATTTGTGACTTGAGGGTAGCAATATATGATGGTAAGTCTTTGACACGGTAGAAGTAGTTTCAATACTTGGCAGAGATAAATGCCTTCTATCACTTCCATGAGTTGGACACGATTATTGATTAACCTAGTACAAATAGAAACGGTTTAATAGCAGTGACTGCAAAACCACTCCGACACTTCCGTCCCAGGGATTTGATCATGATTCAAAGGTATGGGCGGATATTGTTAGTACGTATAGACAATAAGGGTACGATTCAAATAGTGGTTAGTGAGTTAGTCGATGGGATATTGAGGGGTTAGGAAAAAGAGAATTTTTTTCAATGAATTTATTAATTATTGCTGAAAAAAATACAAAACGTTTCTTCAGTGGAGGAACGTTTTGTATTGATATTAGAGTTCGAAGTCGAAACTAGGTTGAAAATTGTGATTTTATAATGTTTTTCTTTGGTGATGAGTAAATTTGTGTAAATATGATCAATTATCATATTCAATTGCTTATTTTGTTTTCACACACCACGTGTGTGGAGTAGTGGTTGCAGACAGAGTCATGATAGTATTCACTCAACATAAATTATCTATTAACCCTGTTTAATTTATTAATATTTTCAAGGAGTACACCTTGACCAAATTCTCCTCTTCTATCTAATATTGGGTTAATTACTCCTCTGATATCTCTTCTATCATATTCCCTCATAAGACTGTCAAATTCTTCATCTGTTGAAAGAATATTTAATTCATATTCCTTTAAGTCAAGTCCAGCCTTCTCCCAATTATTAATGTAATTCTTTAGAGTCATTGGGTCGCTAACAAATACTAAACGTTCATTTATTGTAAGTAATTCCTCAGTTTCTAAAAGAGTAATAGTCATCAGAGGAGCATAGTAATTTTTATTTGTCCTATATTGTATCCCAATATGGTTATTGTATTTTTCAACTTCCGCTGAAATACATTCTAAAATATCTTCATTATCATTTTTGTTAGTTATTAAGTATGTGTAAGTTCCATAAATATAATTTATAGATGTATAACCATAAGGGTCTCTATTCTTATTTTTCTCAAATTTTTCATTAAAAAGTTTTGCTGTTTTTTTTGCTTCACTTTTATTAAATCTATCAACCATACCCCTATCCAATATATACCTAAAATCTCCATTAGATAAATTTATCTTTATGCAATTATTAAAATGATTATTGGTTCCCCCATATGGGTCCCAAATCATGGTAACTAGTGGTGGCATTTGAGAACCTTTTAAATTATTTAACATTGCTTGAGAGTCCTTGATACTGCTTATCCATAAATTATAATCAAACTTTTTCAAGAAATCATTTTTATCAAATAAATCACTTGTAATTAAACCTATAACTCTATCAGTTGGTCTTAAACAATCTTGATGAACTACTCCAAGAATTGAATGTTCATATAAATCATCAATCTCAATGGCATAAGATTTTTCTGAAATACCTTTTGCACAATGTAAACAATTCATAAACTCTTTTTTATTTTCTTTTATATATCTTTGACACCATTCTTTATGCAATTTCACAGGTAGTTCCTGCTCGACATTCTCAATATTGTTAGCAGGGGCAATAATCAATTCATCATATGGAAGGATTTTTTCATTTTCTTTTAGATACCTTTCCATCCCTATGTTTGTTGCTGTTCTATGTAAAACTTTCATTTTAATCCCATTCTTAAAGACCACATAATTATTATCTATATACTGTAACCTTTTCGTACCGTCATCATCAAAGCGATATAATTCCATAAGAAGCATTTTATTTGAAAAACCTTCTCCCAACTCTTCGTTTCCCTCAACTAGAACTACATCTTTACCTATTGAAAAATCATCTTCTTTTAGTACTAGGTCAAAAAATCCACCAACTATTTCTTCACTATTTACATTCTCTTTAGGTTTATCTATATAGCCTTTCCACTTATCTTTTAGCTCATTACATAAAACTGACATTCTTCTAGAAGCAAAACTAAGAGATGTAGAGATTAGAAAAGACCAAAAAAATTGAGGAGATACTGAATTTATTTTACCACTAATTGCCGTTAGTACACTTTTCTCGAAAGCCATACCATCTTCAATATCAAGAACAGAAATTACCATCTTAGAAGAAAATTCTAAAAATTGTTGTTCACTCATATCTTTACTTGTAACGTTCTTATAAATTTCTCTTATTAAACTCTTAAACCTATCAAATGCAGATTTTTCACTTTTGTTAAGAGGGTTCTCTATAAAGGTTAAGGGATTGAGCCTAATACTTTCTAATATTTTTTTTAGTTCATTCTTAATAGGATTTGATGTATTAGAGGTAGTTAGTAAAATATAATAATTCACTGATTTACCTTCTTGAACATACTGTCTTACAAATTGATTTATAGCTTTAAAAAAATCGCTATCTTCACTTTTTGATAAAGATACTGTTCTCTTCATTTGAAAAAATAATTTTTCATTATCTTTAGTTGTTACTACAAGGTCATCAATTATATCTCTGGTTTCAAATGCTACTTTTTCAATATATGTATTTTCTTTAATATCAATAGAATTTGCTAAATCAATGTCGGTTACCATATTAAATAAAATCCAGCCTGAAACTCTTTGTTGAAAATCTATTCCTGCATTAGTAGGTTGAGTACCCATATAATTACCTCCAACATTTTGTATATTGGGTAATTATAACCTAGGTATCCTTAAAAATTAATTAATACACAACAATTGTAGACGACTAGATTAGCTTTATTCTTATGCAAAAAAAAAGATAATTAGCCTAGGCAGCTATTATATCTTCCTTTTTCAAGCCTAATATTTGATGGATATCAGAGATAATGACGTTATCAATGATTTGAAATGAAACGGTAAACTTCTTAACTAAAGAATTGAGGATTTCTCTTTGACTTTTTGAAAGACTACTCTTTTTTCTTTTTGCTAAGTTTATGAGATTAGCCTTTTCATCCTCAGTAGCGGTTTCTATGTTTATAATATGGTAACGCCTATAAATATTTTGTTTAACTAGAACTTCACCAATCTTTCTACCCTCTTTTGATTTAGGTTTGTAAGTATACTCAACCCTTGTAAGACAGTCTTGTACTTTAAGTCCCTTAGTAGCATTTCTAGACCTTTATCATAAACTTTTAAACAACCGTCACTTTCTCGTTTACCCATAGTATTTAGCTGTTTTGTAAGTCACCTTCCCCCTACCTATAAATTCTTGTGTAAACTTCTAAGTTATAATTATAATAATTATTTTTATGAAAAAAAATGGTATATCCAATATTATGGTATACCATCTTTACATTTTAAGCTATATACATACCTTCATTAGGTCTATCGCTATCAGAGCGGTTATCCTTTTCAGCCGCATATGTAGACTCTCTTGAAGATGTAGATTTGCCAGATGCATAAATATGATAAGCATCTTTATTGTTAGGTTCCCATGACCAACCTTCCTTTTTAAGGACTTCTTCTTTTGAAGGAGCCTCTAAATACCTAGAAGCAAACACTTTCATTTTACTCACCTCCTTAATTGTGAATTAGATATTAGCCAATTTGCAATTGTATTAGAAATAGAAAGTCCCGTAAGGTCTTCTATCCATAACCACTGGCCCATACAATTTATCTCGAGAAAATACCATTCATTATTAGGAGTCACAATAAAATCCATTGCTCCATACTCAAGTTCTAACATGGTCATAAAGCTATTTACTCGATTTCTTATCTCAATCGGAGGCTCCATAATATAATGAGGTGTATTTGGAATATCATATCTACGCCAGTCTATTGCTGCCTTTTTGGAGTTTTGAGATTCAATCTTACATACTAGATGCTCTTTTCCAACTACTGTATACCTCACTTCATAGGCTTTATCTATGTATTCTTGCAATACAATAGGGTTTTCAGAAGTGTCATTAAACTCTAATAACTCATTATAAGAGACTTGATTTACATATATCCCCTTAAATGTACCATCATCCATTTGATAAAACTCTTGAGACATTAATTTAAGAACAATTTTTTCATGTTTACTACTAAAGTTAAGAATTTGTTCTTTATTGTTAGAGACTATTAAGTCTGGTACATTAAAACCAATTTCTTTTGCAAGCTTCCTTTGAAGATACTTATTTTCTGCTTTATATGCTTTTCTTACTGGGTTCAACCAAGGAATATTATTTAAGTCGAGAAACAAGCCCAATAATGCCTTATTCCATTCAGCTTTCCACATTTTAAAATCATTTGAATTATCATTTTGCTCTTCTAATGTTAACTCAACAAAAGGTCTTCTTGCCCATACAGAGGTAATTTCACTAGAATTAAAACTACCATCCTGGTTTTCGATCAGCCAGCTTGTACCACTATGGTGTAGGTATGTCTTCCTTAATGACTCTACATCTAAGTTAAACCTAAAGTAGCTACTGTTTTTATCTCGAAGTATCTCAATTACTCGATCTGCATGCTTATCGAATCTATCTGTCAAAATAAGTATCAAAATAAGGTCTCCTAATCTATTTTTCTCTCCAAAATATTTTACTACATAAGTCTGATTTTTTCACCAATTTTTTCAAAATATCATTATCTTAATAGGAAAATAGAAACCGCTCATAATTTATGTTATAAGCGGTAGTTTTTTAATATATTATGTTTATTTTTGGCTGTACATATGGAATGTTACAAAAAATAAATTTTCAGGATTATTATTTTACATTAGACCATTTATTTTAAGAATATATGAAATTAACTTATCCAGATTCTCTTTTAAATCATTTATCATATCGGCATTAGGTTTTTCAATATCTCTAGGATTTAATTCAAAATGATTAGCGCTTAGCCTTCTAAAAATAAATCTCGCTAAATCATTTTTGTGTATTATTGTTCCACTTGCTTTAGCAATACCTTCAATACCTCTCTGCTCCAACAAGTACCCCACACCGTGAGAGCTTGAATACACATTCCAATCTAAACATTCTAATACTCCGGTTATCTTGGAGGATGGGGCTTTTGAACGATTTCCATAAAACTCCTTTAATAATTGTGGGTGGACGTAGTTCTCTAGTTCTCGTCCCTTAAGAACCCATAAATTTGTGATTTGGTGTATGCTATTTCCATCGATTTCACTAAGACACAGATGTTTAAATTTAGGATTATATTCATTTATATCATTTAATTCCCCTGCAATTCTTAGCATTCTTTGAAATTTTGCTGAACCAATAGCGGTATTATCTGAATCAATAATTACAAATGGATTAGGATTAACTTTTAAAACTTTAAGAACCTCTTCTTCTTCAATTAATTCAATAGACACTTCACCCTCTTCAAATCCATAATGGGCAATATTACTTCCACCAGTCATTAAAATAGAAAAATGCATTCCTTCAATAAGGTTAAAGTCAATACCTTTTTCTTTCTTATATATTTGTAAGTAGACTTTTAACCAAGCTCGTAGCCAAAACATTTCAGATGGTCCTTCCACCCAAATAACCACATTAGACAAAAGTGCATCTCCAGGTATTACACCTAATTCATTACAAACTTCACGAAATTTACCTAAACTCTCACTATTCCTAAAGAAGTTTTCAAAACAGCAAATTTCTCCATTCTTATTAAACCTGTATAATATGTCATCTCCAGTTGCACATTCTAAAACGTTCGGGGAATGAGTAGCTACTATGTATTGTGAATCTCCATGATCCCTAATTAATTGAATTAATAATCTAACGAGCCCTGGTTGCAAATGGCTTTCTATCTCATCTATAACTACTATTTCTTTTTTATTTCTTACTATCTCCATCAAAAGAATATACAGCATTGTATACCCAGTTCCAATTTCATCGGATGAATATTGATTATCATTAAAAGTAAACATTAACTGTTTTTTATCAATATTTGCAGTAACAGTACTTGGATCATCAAGATTGAAAATATTCTTTAACCACACTCTTACTTGTCTCCTACAGTTCCTAATTTCTGCAGGAGAGCGTTGTTCATGAATCCAATTAATTAATTCAGAACCATTTTTATAAAAATCTGATTCTGTACGGTCAAACGATCTTATTGCATCAAAAGCCAATACACGGCTTTGAACTTCTTGATAAAGTTTTTTACATAAGTATTCAATTTCTACTTGATCCATTTCTAAGCATCTACTAAGTTGGTTCGTTGATTTGTATATAAACTGTTCTTTAACAACATCATATTCATGAGTAGGATCATTATTAAGAGTAAGATATATGCAACATAAAAAGTTTCCTTTTATTTTTCTTATTTCAAAACAAAGATGGATATTTGGAATTCTTAATAGTTTTACTAATTCCGGTTCTTGTCTGTCTACAAAAACTTGGGTGTTTATATTAAACTTAAAAATGATTGGATTATCAATTTCAAAATTATGAAAATCACTATCTTGGATATAAGTAGTTCTATAGATATTACGAGTAAACTCGGTTATGTTATCTTTAAAAATTGCAAATGCTCGAGTAATAAGAGATTTCCCTGAATTATTTGGACCAACTAGAATTGTCATATTTTTTGGATCTGCTAATTCCAAAGTACACTCTTCTTTAAAACCTCTGTAATTCCTAAAAACAATACTATTAATAAATTTACTCATCTTCTTTAACGTCCCACCATCTATATAAAGTTTTATTAATATCATAAGATTCCATTAAATGAGACCATGCTTTACTAAAAGACACATCATGTGAATTTGGTGAAGGGTTTGGCATATCTATAATTCCTTTTATAGGCAATGGTACGCATTCTCCAACAATTAAAGTCTCTCCATTTTGAAAGAAAGGTATCATATTAGTTAGTGCACTTAAGTGATCTGGCAATATATGTTTAATAAATGCTTGATCCTCTGGATTTGTAACTCTCAAAACAAAAAAATTAGAACATTGAGAAATAATTGTGGTTGATAGATCAGAAGGACGCTGACTTATAATCAATTGCGAAATCCCATACTTCCTTCCCTCTTTAGCAATTCTCTCTAAGTATTTTTTTGGAAGTCTCGATGTGGGGGTGGACTCTTTCGGTATATAATTATGAGCTTCTTCAAACACAAGATAGAGGGGAAGTGTTGACGATGCTTCCTCCCAGAGCTTAAACTCGAAACAAATCCTACCTAGCATTCCAATTATAATAGGTGTTATCTCTGATGGTATTCTAGACAAGTCAAGAATAGTTAATTGTTTCTGTTCTGTATTATAAGGAATAGATAGTAAATCCATAAAATATCCTCTTATTGAAGTAGATTTCTCATACCCTGTTGGGAATAAGAAAGTGTATCTTCTATCCTGTCTGATACTTTGTAGTTTTTCAATAACTTGATTTAATTTCCCATAATAATTTGGATCTTGGATTACAGAGTCTTTTTCCCTTCCTGGACGATCGATCTTTTGAGATCCTGTTCCATTTCGATAATTTTGTCCATCTTCCGTTAAAGCTAATTCATTGTCAGATTTCCAAAAAGTCCTCTTATTCAATTTAGTTAACTCAGCTATTAATTCATCAATATTAAAATATAAAGGAGAATTAATATTAATCTTTTCAATTATGCCAACTTCATCTTTTATTAAATGGTGTTCTTTTTCCTTAAGAATTAGAATTTGTTCCTTAGTAATTCTAATCCCATCATTATTTTTTGTAGAGTCTATATCGCCCAAAAAAATAGATTGAAACTCTTCAAAATTCAAAAGCCAATATGGCAAAGTGAAAGTACTAGCTGGTACTTTATTAACCTTATGCTCAAATTCACTAGATTCGAATGCCGCAGAATACTCATCATGTAAATCAAAAAATACTACATGGCTATATCTATATTTCCTTAATAATTTTTGTAGAATACTAGCAACTGTACTCGATTTCCCTGAGCCTGTAGAACCCAAAATTACCGAGTGCTTTCCTAAAAATTTGTCAACATGAATTGAAATTTCTTCACTATGAACCCCCGCTACATTTCCCACCTTAATTCCTTCATCTGTTGTTAATGAAAACAATTGCTTTTTTTCTTCTGAAGTTAGTAAGTAACACTTTGAATTAAATCTTGGATAATGACCTATGCCTCTCTGAAATTTTAATACATCTCTAGTTGATTTATCTTGATAACCAATTACTTTGGCAATTGCTACTGCTTTATATTTATCTCCATTAGAACGTGTACTCGGCTGATTACCTTGAACCTCTTCATATTCAGAAACTAATTTAACTTCCTCAAAAATTCCAAAATGTAAATTATTAGATGTTGGGTCTCCTATTAAAAAAATGTCTCCAACTGTGCCAACAAATAGCTTTACAACCTCCCTATTAAAAGTAATCTGTTGCTCTAAATTCCTTTGTAATAGTTCCTTGTTAATCTCAATAACAATATCCATCCCAGAAATAGAGACGACTTGACCAAAGGGATTCTCTTTTGTAACTATCATTGATATCAACCCTCGCTAAATTTCCCTATTTTTCTACATTTTACCACAATTTTATTTTAATTTTATGTCAAAATTTAAGTATTGATAAAGAATACAATATGGTTTTTATAATATTGACACCTCAAAACAACAAGGAGAATTTATTTTTGGCATACATTCCCTATTGGTTCAACAAGAAAGTGAGCAAACTTCACAACGTTCTAAATTTGGTTTAAGATTACGGGCAAAAAAGGGGCATTTCACTGTTTCTATCGTCCCGTTTGGTTATATCAAAATGTTAGCAAGCTTGAAGTAAATGCTGAAACATCGCTTGTGGTTAAGGAGATCTTTCTCCTGTATCTACTTTAGAGCTGGGGACTTTACAGGATTGGTAACTATTTAAGACATAAAAAATCCCTACTCCACGAAGAGTAGGGGGATCAAAAAATGTGGGAGACCTTTGGCATCAAAGCACAGTAAAGACAATATTATCTAATGAAGTGTACACAGGTAACCTTGTACAAAACAAATCTGAAGTCATTGATATTAGAACAGGGACAAGAAAAGAATTCCAATTGATCAACAATCTATTGTTGAAAATCCTCATCCCTACTTATCACCTTGAAGGAATTTCTTGCTGCACAAGCAAAGCTAAAACAAAAGGGAAAATTGAGAAATAATGGTCAAGAAAATCTCTTTGCCCATATAGCTGTAGGTGCTGATTGTCAGTCGGGAATGCATTATAATAAAGACAGAGATTCATACACTTGTTACAAATATGGGAAGTTTTAGTAAGAGTACTGTAGCTCACATACAATCAAAGCAAAGGTCCTTCTATCATATGTCACCGATCACTTAAAAAAGTTACGGTGGGCAGTGTTAAACCAAAGAAGCTACTAGAGTTTGCAAAACAAGAAAGCGGGCAAAATCAACCTGACTACAAAGGTGAATTGCTAAAAATTGAGAAACGTCTACAACAGCTAGATACAATGCAAAGTACCCTCTTAGATATGTTTAATGATGGGGGATTTTACTAAAAAAGAATGGCGGACTCAAAATGACATAATCCGTAACGAACAGCAATCTTTAAATGAAAGAAAAGTTGAGTTACAAAATACTATTGAATAAACAAAAACACACAGACAATAATTTCCGTGCCTTTTAAAAACAAATTAATAGCCTACTTCATCTGAATATTGAAGATGAACAGGTATAAAAACAAATCCTTCATAAACTGATTCATAAAATCAAGGTTTATGAAGTCGGTACATTTAAAATTCATTACAATTTTATAAATCCTAATAGCATAAAAGGAGCATAAAATTCTTTTGCCCCTTCAATTTTAGCAACACTGTACACTCCAAGTGGCTTGAGTGTTGGTCGCAGACATATTGATGTAGTGGTGTTTACCTATTTAAATTTCCATGAAATTTCTAAAGCAATCGCGCCCGATTATTGAATATCATTATAATGATACGGTTCACCGCACCAACTATACTGGCAGTTTTTTCAATAACAAGAAAACCTTTTTTATTGGCATTACTTTTCAAAAGAAAGCTGTGTATAGGTTATAACACATCTTATTTTAATTTGCTTCTCCATTTTGATCATAAAGCATGTGTAATTCCACACGACCATATATGCTATTACTTGAATTAGCAAACTCCAACTTTTCAACGCTATCAAAACCTTTTCTAACAGTTATTGAGAAGCTGTTTATCAGACTTTTATCGAGATCCTCTTGCAAATTATATAGTTCCAGTTCCTCTACCATTCGAGAGCCAACCATAGAAATAAAAGAGATTCCCCTCGGAATAAAGTTGGATACTGATTTACGAGCTCGCGGGCACAATTTTGCTATGGCTTTAGGACCATCTGGATTTACCACCTAACAAGCGCTCTATCTCAAACCAAGTAACCACTTCGCAATGCCATGAGTGCTGAGAGCAGCGTGAATAATATTACTGGGAGATATAGTAGATTTGCCTTAAAAAAGATAAAAAAATTAATAGAATCCTACTTTTATATTTTTAGTAGTTACGCTACACTATTAACTTCCGATTCATCAAATTCAAACTAATAATTTCCTGCTCTAATTTTACATTATTTCCCAACATGTAATTAACTGTATACGCATATAAATCCATCTCTTTTAATTCTTTAAGTCTGGCTATATCATTTTCTGTAAGGCCATGCAAGCATGACTCATACTCTACATTTTTAAGTTCATCAGAAGACATATAATACAAAGCAAAATCAATTCCTGTAATCTCACATAAATTATGATGTATCCAGAAACCACCTGCGTCAATGTCTCCAAAGTGCATATACTTTGTATCTGGATTTGTGTCATGAATCATTCTTATAAATTCACGCTGATATCTGTTAGCATATCCTCCAAGATAAAAGGTGACAGTATCATCATCTTTGTATCTCAAGAATGATGTTCTATTCTCAATTGTCATAAATTTCGAAGCACATATTTTTACAGATTGAATATTCGAAAGATCTGAAGCTATGATTTCTATTCCTTCAGAAAAACCACTAAGATCCACATCATTGCCAGAAATGGTTATCACTACATTTCCTTTAATACAAAGTTTTTGAGGCTCCTTATAAATGTGATAATCCACCAGAATTTCATCAATCAGTTCATTTTCTTCAATAGTTCTATCTGAATACTTGCGTAACAAAGTACACACAGGTTGCAATGTTACATTCTCAAAGAACTTTGAATCACCATAAACCTTCATTGAAACTTCTCTGATGTATAAATCCTTCTGGTTATTTTCTATGAACAAAATTGCTTTGAAAACAGCATCAAGTTCTTTAAAATTCTTTGGAACCTTTCTATTATCAACGCTTTCCGATAATAGCGCACATTCCTTTTCACATATAGGAGAGGCATTCTTGTAACACTCAACCAACAATTGTAACTGCTCAATCTGCATTTCCTTTGACACGTAACCATACTTATCACTTAGGTATTTTTCGATATCCAGAATTCTCTCATCAACAAGATAAATACTCTGTATTTGAGTTCCAAATGTTTCTGTGGTGCTATAAGTAAAGCCTTTGTTCGTCAACTCATTTACCACTTGATTCAATCTGGATATCTCTTCAAAATCACCATCATTAGCATTATACTTTTTATATAATTTTCCAGGTTTCACCTGCGTTCTCCTGTTGGTTTTGTTATCTCCAGAATCTTTCTTACTTCTCCGATAATTATCAACTAAATATGTGAGGATTTTCTCTTCGTATTCCATCACTACACTCCCCTGTGCATTTCAACAATTCCTATCTCCATCAAATTCACTTGGGTTCTTAGAACAGGTAAAACAACTTCACATTCATTACCAATCAGCTCTGTCTTATCAGGAGCACAGAAGATCATCTGAAGATTCTGCTCCTTCATAAATCCAAGCATAATTTTTACATTAGTTGGATCCATTTTTGCAAATGGCTCATCGATAAATACAAGTCTTGTAGAATTAAGCTTATCATTGTAAATCATTAACAATGCCGATAACAAAATAAGCATATATGGAATCTGAACTTCAGCACCAGAATTATAACCAGTCTGTTTTGAAAGCTTGGCTGACTTAAGAACATCATTTGTAAGTAAGATTTCGTATGTCATATAATTACGATAATCTGCATAATGCTCAATCTGATCCTTATCGTTACTCCCAACAATTCGGTTAATAATCTTCCGTATATCCTTTTCCAGCTCTTCTCCCTTATCATCAGAATATGATGTCATTGCATCAAAAGTCATCTGACTTGATGTAGTTCCGAGTTCCTCGCGTTCTTTTAAGTAACTGGCATATTCAAGGATTTTCCCATAATCAGAACCATCCCTAACGTACTTAACATCAAATGCATATTTCGACTTAAATTTCAGTCTTGCTAATTCCGCATTTATTAACTTTAAATCATCCCTCGCAGCCTCACAGAACTTCAACACAGTAAGCACAAACTCATTCTTAAATATTTCTTCATATCGTCTGGTTTGTTTTTCTAACTTCTGCTGAATCTCCTGCAAATCATCCATCCAAATTTTAGATTTTCTTAACTCATATTCAGCTCTGGATTTATCAGACCATGGCAAACGATTATCTACAGATCTAGTAGCATTATATGAAGCTTGAGCTCCTTTAAGCTTCTCGTCTGCTTCTCTAAGAGAACGTTCTGAACGCCCTCTGTCCTTCAATATGCCACCAGTACTGCCCGGGCCATTTGCAATATGCTTTTCGTAATCATCAATGGCCTTTGCATATACTATATTATTAGTACTTTCTAATTTTTTCAAATCACTCTCTATACTTATGATAATCTCATTCTTTTCATTCAACCGGTTTTCATTTATACTATATTTTGTATACATAGCAGATTTGTCCTCACGAACTTCATCCTGTTCTTTATACACAGCCTCAAGATCCTGCTCGAGTCTGGAGACTTGCTCAGCAAGTTCCATATACTCTTGGTTATTTTTTTGAGCGTCTATCAATCGTTCTAATTCATCCTGTTTTTTTACACAATCGATTAATACTTCATCATACAATCTGCAAGCATCGAAATTATTCTCACCAAAGAACTCCATGGCTGTTTCTAAATATGACTTCTTTGATTCTTCCTGCTGCAGTCGTTCATGGAATTCCTTGTATTCAGCAGTTAATGCTTCCAGTGCTTTTATAGCTTTTATTCTATTTAGCTCGATTGTTTCCTGCCCTAAACAGTAAAATCCTATCTTATCGAAGCGCTGAAAGAAACTATCCATAGCAACGGATACTCTGCCATCTTTTGATATAGCGTTCTCGTAATTTTTAACCTTGTCCTTTGTGGTTGCATGAAAACGCCCAAGCTGGTAATCAAAATATTGCTTTGCAACCCGATTCTTTACTTCAATAAATTGAACAACTGAATCCTCTTCAGGTGTTATCTCTTTTTTCATTAAAAGCTTTGTATTGAATAAATGAGCATACCTGTTTTTTGATACATTAAGTACATCATCTGCAATATCATAATATTCCGGCTCAACCAAAATAGTATATCTCCGTCTCCCTAGATAGCTTTCAATTGCATCTCGCCATGACTCATCTTTCAAACCGATAACATACTCACATGCAAAACGAGCTTCAGATGATATACCTCTTTTTTCGAATTCTCTGTTAATCTCATTCTTTAATGCGACATAATCAGGTATTTTTGAAAATGTTGTCTTCTTAGAATTGCAATCATTAATAACTTGTTGCCACTTTGATTGTTGACTTCTATTTTCTTTCAATTTATCCTTGACTCTGGTTATTTCAGCGAAGATCTCATCCCTATGATATTTGATTTTCTTTAGAAGATAATCAACACTACTTTCTTTTTGAATCTTTGAGAAATGATCCAAAGTTAATGAAGACAATACATCCTGCTGTTCAATTGCTAGGTTTTCTTCATAAAACCAGGATAACAGTTCACTTACTCTAGTCTGGAATTCAATAAGAGCGTTCTTTTCATTTTCAAGTTTCTCTTTTTCAGCCTGTGCATCTTCCAAAGCCTGCTTAGCTTCCTCGATTGCTTTTGCACTGTCCATTGAATTCAAATTATCTTTCGCTTTATTGTAAGCTTCACGAAGCTCTTTTTCACGGGTAGCAATTGCTTTAAGCTTTTTCTCATCTTCCGCAATCTGTCTTTTAGCAATGTCCATTTTTCTTGTTGCTTCTTCGATGTCTTTTTTGCACTTCAAGAATCTTTTATATGCAATCTTTACATTATCCGTAAGGATGACATTTCTGGCATTCTGCAAGCCGTCAAAAAGCTTAAGTATATTACTAAGTTCTTCAATTTCATCAGAAATAATAGCAAAACTCATATTCAAAGCATCAATATTATTTTTTGCTTCTACCAGCTTTGAGAAATCAACCTTCTTTTCCTCTAATACACTTTCTCTGATAAACTGATCAATCTTAGCATTTGGGTCATAAGACATAATGCTTCGAAGTTTTCTTCGGAAAGATGCTAACTGCTGCTCATTCAAGCGAAGTCCGGTTCTCTGCATAAATTTGAGTACGCCCTCTTTTACATCCATCATTTTTACACCGAGAACTTTCTGCAATTCTAATGTACTATATGGAATGATCTGTCCGTTATCTTCGTATGTATGAGCGATATTCTCAAGTTTCACATTCTCTAATACATATCTTCTGGTTACAAATCCATTCCCGGAGTCTGTATCTATTACTGTACCAAGGATAAAACTCTTTCCAAGCTCCACCTCCGCCATTTCAAGCACAATATGAGTATATACATTTGGCATCTGGTCTGCAGGTCTCATAAAGGTGGCCGCAGTGGCATCAAGCAGACCTCGTGTATAGGAAGGCACCGTTCTGCTACCTTTATTCTCTGTAGACTTATTAAATACTGTATCCCCGTACAATGCATATTTTATGGCATCCAACAAAACTGATTTACCATTTCCATTCTTACCCGCAATTAAAGTGAAGAAGCCTATAGGTACAGTAATCTGGCTAAAACCATACCAGTTAATCAATCGAATTGATTTCAATTTGATCATTCCAAATCCTCCTCTTCTTCATCACTATCTGAATTCTGTTCTTCTGGGTCTTCTAGCTGGTTGTTCTTCATGTATTCCGCAGAAACTGTCTGGAATTGTGCAACATCCCAACCAAACTGCAATGACGGATACAATGTGATAATAGCATCTTCCGACTGATCCTTTGGATCATAATTAACCAGATCATATTTCTTAAAAATCTTCATAGCTGATGATAACTTTTTACTATCCATGTCTACTTCATATGCTTTGACTTTATCAATAAAATCCCCACGCATTACAACATTCTCATCACTATAACCCAGGTTCTCCAGATATATTTCCCAAAGCACAAGCAGGAGATGGTATTGCTCTGTTGTGAAAGTCACAACATTTGCTCGTTTTAATCCTACTGCTTCTTCATCAGCCTCATTAGGCTTAAGCATTGCAATTCGTACATTTGTATCTACTAATACATCTAATCCAATCATACGTAAGTAATCTGAAACATCCTGTCTATTTGATTCTCTTGATATAAATGAATACAGTTTCTCTTCCTTGTCACCAACGATGAACGTTGAATCCAACAACTTACGAATGCAACGCTTGAACAATATGTTATTTTCTTCTTTTACAGAAATGTTTAATTTGATATCACCCATTTAATTCTTCCTCTTAATACGTATTTTACTAATCGTTGCAATTTCTGTTTCTATAGTTCCTTCCAAGAATTCAACCTCATAAGGAAAATCTCCAGTCCCGGAATATATAATACTGGCTGCTACCATCATGGCATCATCTCTAGTTTTAACCAATGTATCATCCGGTATTAAGCTCACCTTATCTTCAAGTAAGTTATTAAAGTAACTTATTGCTTGCATTACACTGTATTTGTCCGGATATTCATATAACAATTCCTTAGTAAGCCTTGCTTTATCTTCATCTGATAATGAACTGGTAATAATAGCTCCACTCTTGATATTGGGTTTGCGTTTCTTTCGACGTTCAATTGATTTTCTTCCAACATATTTGTATGACTGCAAGCCAAAACACTTGGAAATAGAATCTATAATATCCTTCTTTTCATTTGGATCAAAATCCTTAATTGTCATCAGTAAGTCATTTAAATAGGTCTGCATATTCATACTATTGCTTAAGACCATAAGGATTCTTGTAGAGTATAGGCTGTAATAGTTATTAATTTTCTTATCTATGTAATCCATCTCTTTGACATAATCGTAGCTGATAAAACTTTGCACTTCAGAAAGCTGGCTATCTATTATTTCACGAGCTGCGATTTCGGTTGCGTTATTAATTTTATGATATTCCTTAATCATATTTTCATAGACTTCCGTATTGGTAATAAGTCTAAGCATTTTTTCGATTTCAGAAATATATCCGGGTATTAAACCATCCTTCTTTATGAAAAAGTAATCATTAAAGAAAGACTCCATCATTTCATCTTTGATAAGGAACTGTCCTAATTCATTGGTCTCCGTCATTTTTATAATTATACGCATTATAGACCTAATGCTATCTTTAAGCACCAACAGTTCATTTTTTAAGTCTGAAACACTATCCGATACCGGTACCAGAATATTGGAATATGGTCTATGAGTTCTACCATGATCTATAAAAGCAGAATGCAGAATATCATAAATGGAGAAAATGTGGTTAGTCAAAGCCGCACTGGTATCACGATTAAAGATTCTCTCTATCGAATCAATCATCTTCCTACAATAAGGCATAACAGTAGCAATATTGTCACCATTCCTTCCAATCTCCCGCTCTGAAATCCAACCACAATATCTGAAATATCTTAGAATTGCGCTAGCATTTTCAGTCTCTGATTTCTTACTGCTAATATTCGCATCAGCATCCCCAGTGTTATCTTCCTCCTCCATCATGTAAGAATAGTTACGAAGATACAAAATCAAAATGGCTTTGGCATCAGTTTCATAAAGAAGTGGAACTGACTTTGACTTTTCAATGAGCTGTAAAATGCATTCATAATATATCCTTTTATTTTTACAACAAAGCGGATTAAAAAAACGATCGTACTCCACATTGTCAAATAGGATCATATTTCTCTCCCCCTCTCAAATACCTAATTCACATTGCACTCCTTAGAATCAAAACATACAGTATTCAATACAGATTTCTGATTTATGCTTTTTGGTATAGGAGGAATTCGTCGAATTACGTGACTTTTCCGAAAAAATAAAATTAAAATGTGCCCATATTTCTTTATCTGTTAAATATTCAGCCCTCATTTCTCCTATTTGAAGCTTATGACTCATACCACACCTGCTCATATTAGTAGTCTTTTTATTCGCTAACCTCTATTAGAAATACTTTTTCACGGAAACTGCCCCTTTTTTCTGCTTTCTGTTTACGAACCTCCTCAATTTTATCAATCGTTGCGCCATGATACTCCGCAAGAGCATAGATGATTTCTAAAACATCTGCCAATTCCTCAATCGCCTCTTCATTATTCGTAGTATTCACATACTCATCAAGCTCCTCGAAGCTTTTTTTCTTGAGCTCTTTTATATATTCAGTGTTATCTAATATTTTCGTTGAGAACTTTTTTCCGGTTTTTTTGATGATTTCTGGGATGCGGTCTCGAACTAGTTTGTTGTAAGTTGGCATTTGAGATTCTTCCTCTCTTTATTACAATCACTCTTCAAAATATATGTTGTAGGGTGAAATTTTACTTAGATTAGTTAAAGACACCTGAACCCTCGAGAAACTAAGCGCTCAGGCATCCCTAATTATTCTACATCCTCACTACCCTCAATAATATAATGATAAAGCTTACTCTCAATCGACTGCTCCATAACCATATTCATATGAACCACCGGCTTGCCATCCTTCATCACGTCCTGCTGAACCGTGCTCTTATCAGGCTTTGCTTTACCTAGGTAATAGAAATCGCTACCTTCATCGTCATCTTTTTTGACAAAAATATGGAGATCGATATGATTTTCTTCAGCATTAATGATTGTTTGAACCTCATCTGAGCTTAATGTTCTGTTACTACGCGTATACCATTTAAGAACATCCTGACTGAGAAACTCATCACCATAATTTACACTAGATTCAATTTCATCTTTTTTATGGTAGGTAATAAAGATCGGACATGTATGATGTTTAGTTTTGTAACCATACATCGTGGAGCTTTCGTCATTTTGCCAATTTAATAGTTTACAAGAGTCTTTTCTTGAGTATTTTTCATACAAAGTTAGTGGTTGTTTACATTCATATCTTTTACTTTTTTCTTTTGCACTTAATAAAATATCTAATACCATTGTTCTGAAATAATCATTACTTACTAGACTTTCACGGATCGCATCATTAAACGTAAAATAGTTTTCATTGAAAGTAATAATGGGTTGATCCCCATATTTTTTCTTAAAGACTTGAGTAAAAAATGATAAATCAAAGATGCCTTTGACTGATGCAATGGTATCCTCGTCTACAACGCAACCTTCTTTGTTTAAATGATTAATATACTCCCCATGTGCAACCTTTTCTTGCTGCATTAACAATTCCAACAATACGATTTCGTGCTTACGCTTTCCATTTACTAGCTCTAACGACAGCATTGTCAAAACCTGATTTTCATAGTTTGTTATCGTTGGTACTTCTTCTTTCATTTTTAATAAAAATTGGTTGTAGTTCGAATATTTATCAACAATGACAACGGGATCGATAGAATGCTGCATGACGAAATCATATAGGTATGGCACTCGACCAAGTCTATTTTTCACCTCAATAAAGGCATCCTTTAGAATTCTGAGTGTAGTCAGATTACTATTATTTATAGCACTGAAGATCCGCTTTTTAGCGACTTCTTCAAAGTTAATCGTTGATACACCTTTTATATAGCTTGTGTCCTTCGTATGTCGGCGGATATTATCCTTGTTTTGTGATTGATCACCTGATAAAGCAATCGGAATTAAATAGTTATTTTTGTAATTACCAATAAAATCGATGATCGTAACGAAATCCTTTGAGTCATGCTTACGAAGGCCTCGGCCAAGCTGCTGAATGAATATAATGCTAGATTGTGTCTGTCTTAACATGACAACCTGATTAATGCATGGGATATCAATCCCTTCATTAAAAATGTCGACTGTTAATATATAATCCAATTGACCATTTTCTAATTGATTCACTCGATAGGATCTTTCTTCTTGAGAATCATCACCCGTCAACGCAACTGTTCGTAAGCCTTTATCATTTAATGCTCTTGATAATTCTTCCACTTCTTTTTTTCGACTGCAAAATATTAACCCCTTAACCGTTTCACCAGAAAAACCATAATATTCAACCTTATCGATAATATGATTGACACGTTCCTCGTTAATAAGCTTCGTTAAAATGGTCGCATCATCCATATTTTCTCCATTGATATCAAGGTCCGTCACACCGAAATAATGAAAAGGAGAAAGCATATCTTCCTCAAGCGCTTCCTGTAAGCGAATTTCATAAGCAATGTTGTAATCAAACAGTTCATAAATATTAAAGTCATCTGTTCGTTCAGGTGTGGCCGTCATCCCCATAAAAAATTGCGGTTTTAAATAATCGATCACTCTTCGATAGGACTCGGCACCCGCTTTATGGACTTCATCTATTAATACATAATCAAATTCCTGCGGATCAAATTCCCTTAATGTTCCTTCTTTTGAAATGGTTTGGATGGTTGCAAATAAATACTTCGCATTTGTTTGCTTATTGGAGCCTGATAAAATCCCAAAGTCTTCATCTATTCCGCCAAGAACTTTTTGAAAGTCTGACTTTGCTTTATTTAGGATTTGCTCTCTATGTACAATAAAAAGCATGCGCTTAGGACCAAATCGCCTTACATCAAAGGCAGAAAGATAGGTTTTCCCTGTCCCTGTTGCCGAAATAATTAATCCTTTATCCTTGCCCGCTGCTCGGACCGCTTCAATTTGTTCCAGTGCCGCTTGCTGCATCTTATTCGGAACGATCTTCAATGCATCCTCAATGGCATTCGTCTGATATTGGGTAGGTAATTCTACTACCTGATCAAAATCTTTATTGTCTGCTACTTGAGAATAGGTCTTTTCGTATTCCTCGATCCATTCCTCTGTTAAAACCCTAGCCTGATCCCATACTTCTTCAAACTGACTCTTGAAGTGATGAACGATCTCCCCATTTTCAAGTGAGGTTAATTTTACATTCCATTCATAATTAACCTTTAAGGCATGTGCAGTTAAGTTAGAGCTCCCGATAATAAGGGAGTAATGTGTATCATGGTTAAATATGTAGCCCTTCGAGTGAAAGCCTTTTAAATCTGTTAATCTCACTTCTACATTTTTGATTTTCATCAATTCCCTAAACACTTTAGGCTGATTAAATTGTAAAAAGGTAGATGTTAATATCCGCCCCTTTACTCCTTTTCGATTTAGGTCGAGAAAATGAGATTTAAGTGTTGCAAGGCCACTTTCCGTAATAAAAGCGACAGAAAAAATAAAGGACTTACTTTGATCAAGCTCTTCTAACAATGTGGATAAAACGTTTTCATTTTTCTTTAAATTATTTACTAATAGCTTCGGTTTATATCTCCCAGATTTATTAAGCTGTTTATCTATAAAGCCCTTATGTAGTGATGCTTCTAAGCTCTGAATCAAATTCTCCATATAATCCCCAATCATTTCCATTTGTTTATACTAATTGTAATACTCTAAATTTTTGAGTGCAATTTATTTTTATAGCAAAAAAGCCATCCACAAATTGTGAGTAGCTTCTTTGTCTATTTTTATCGATTATTTTACTTGAATAGCTCCTGATAGTTTTTCTACTGCTGGAATATCCGCGGGTGCCCAGTCTAGTGAAGCAAGCTCACTTGGCGGTAACCACTTTATTGCGACATGCTCTGTTAGCTCTGGTTTTCCTTCTATTAGCTTACAGCTAAAAGTCGTTAAATGAACAATGCCGAAGTCATATTCATACACCGTATGATCGACCTGCTCACCTATTTCTATTTGACAATTCATCTCTTCACTAATTTCTCGTTTTAATGCTTCCTGAGCAGATTCTCCGGCCTCAATCTTCCCGCCAGGAAATTCCCATTTTAAAGGTAAAGATTTATCTTGGCCTCTTTGGGCGCATAGGATTTTATTGTTATCGATGATGATCGCACCGACGACATGAATGTTTTTTTTCATGGGTCCTCCTTGTATGCAGCTTATTTACACATAAGTAGCTGTATCTATTATAACTTACTTATGATTTTTGTTAGAGAGGAAAAACTATTAGCGTTATTTAATTATTTTGAAGCTCTAACAACCTCTCTCTCAATTTCGGATCACTAGCATAAATAAACAGGCCACGTATTCCTCTTTTCATAAGAACATTAAGAGAATTTAATATGATTTTTTCCTTTATTTCATCGCTATTTAGAAATTCATCTTTTCCCCTATATGCTTCTGTATCTTTATAATTTTCTGTTAGAATTTTTAATTCATCTGTGTCTTCATCATATGAAATGGATGGACCCAGAATAACACCAACATAGTTTAAATCGAAGCCTTGTATGGTATAAATAGAACCGACTTCCCTGACAGTTTCTGCTTTTTCTGCCCATGTAGTATTTCCGTAATCCCCATTCCAAGGAAGTTTAAAATGATCTTCTTCTACGTAATACTCTTGATCGTCTTTCTTATGTATGTAATCGAATGTAGATACAATCCTTGCTAAACCATATTCCTCATTCAATCCCTGTATTACGTCATACATTTTAGCAGATGACTCAAAGATCTTAAAATTATATTCAGGGTCGTTTGGTATCTCGGTAATCTTCTTTTCAACAAAATGGTCGATCCAATTAACCATTTCATTAGTTGCCTGCATGCGGAATTGGTTCGTTAGCTTATAGGTAGGTTCAGTATTATATTTTCCTATAATCGATTGAAGTCTCTCCTCATCCCAGTAGCTCTTCATCTTTAATACTTGCTTATCATCGTACACTGCGATAACAATCTTGCTATGTCTAATAATCTCTTGCAGCTGATTCTCCTCAACAAAGTTATTATATGGATCAGGCTTGGTCAACAATAAATGAGCTTCATCGACTAACACAATATCAGCCTTTTCCATCAATTTTTTCCGCTGGTTAATAAAGGATGTTGGCTTTTCAAAATTCTTTTTAGTGAGTGCTTTAACATTACCAGCTATCTTCTTATACGTTTTTAACATCTCTGTATGATTGACTAATAAATAATTATTAGTTTTATACAATGGTGATGATTTTTCCTTTGATAACTCTTGAATTTTGTTAATTACGGAGCTTAATACAACACTTTTTCCTACTCCAGCTTCCCCTTTTATTAAGAAAACAAAATGCTCATCATCATTAATATGTTGCTTACAAACCTCAATAATCTTCTGCTGAAGCTCTAATTGTTCTATCGATAATTCTTTGAATGGGGACAGCTTGAATATGTCCTTATTTTCAATGGTATATCTTGAATTATCTACAATCTCCCTCTTTAATAGCTCGTCCCATATATCTTCAAACAATTCCTCATTAAAGTACTTTTTTTCATAATAATTGTGCATCACACTATTAACGGTTTGACTCTTGTTTTGTAATTTGTAGCGTTCATCTGCTAAAAAATAATTGATCAGCTTGGTTTCTATATTATATGTTGCCGATCGATTAAACTTTTCATGAATGATCAGGGACATCTTCTTTAATGCTTTTCTCTCACTATTATTTAAGTGGTCCCTCATCCGATTTCTTACTGCCACAGTCTCACCGATATAGACTGTTGTATCATTATTGAGAAAGTAAACTACTGGATAATCGGTATAGTAACCGTTCATTCTATCTATTGATGATCTGTCAAAAGGCATTGTTTTTATCTCTATTTTACTCATCTTGATTTCTACCTACCTCATGATTGCTGGCATAATGAAGGATTCACCAATTACTTCACTTTATTAACTGGATATTTCAAAGCATTCTTCTCCATCTTCTTAAACGCTTCCTCTTCCAGATCGATATTCATTTTATCCGCTAACTGCAGAAGATAAATAAATACGTCCGCCATCTCCTCTTTAATATTCTGTTTGGATTCAGCAACTGCTTCTTCACTTGTTCTCCATTGGAAGTTTTCTAATAGTTCATTCGCTTCTAGAGAAATAGAAAGAGCTAAATCCTTTTCATTATGATAAGGACTCCATCCTCGCTCATCTCTAAATTCAATAATTTTTTGTATGAGTTCTTTCATTTCTAGCCCACCTAATTTGAATATTATTTTTGTAAATATATTCTATTTTAACATTTGGTGTTATGCAATTAAATAGAAGCAGGCGCCTGTAGCGGACACCTGCTTCGATTATAAAGTAAAGCTCTTGGCAGCAGTGGAATCTTGATATTATTGTAAGCTTCTCCCGATAAAATAAAGAACTATTATATGTATGGGATAGAAGAAATAGAAAAAGTATTTTAATCCAACCCCTTTTTTGCCGTTATAGAGCAATAATAAGGGAAGTGCCAAAATCATGAGCCACTGAAAATCTCCAAATTGAAAAAAGATTCTATTATGAAGTTCAAACATATGGCCACGCTTTAGTATTATCACGAAAATAAGGGCAGAAAAAAATAGATAGTATAGTGTTAATTGTTTTTTAGTTTGAAAGTAATAAAACCCAACACCTAACAAAACAAATACAATGCCACCTTCAACAAATAACGAATTCCCTAATACTGCTCCAAGAAAATACTTATCCATTAACCTGTGAATAACAAAGAAATCAGTGAAATAAATAATAGGCACAGCACTAATTAGCTGCCAAAGGAGAATATAGGTAAACTTCTTTTTCTCAATGGCGTAAAGAAAAAGACCTATTAAAAATAACGGCGCAAAAAAATTATAGTTGTCATAATAGTTTGATTCTGGCATGGCTATTAATACAAGATTAACGAATGCCATTCCAACACTAGCAATATATAAACGCAATAGATACTTCTCTTTATTCGACGTATAGCGATATCCAATTGCAACGAAATAAATAAATATTGGTGCTGCAATCCGTCCTATCCATCTAAAATATTCTGGCGTATTTGGTATGAAGACACCAATATGGTCAATTAGCATTGCAACTAAGGCAATGATTTTTAGCGCGGTAGTAGTCAATTAAGGATTCTCCTTTTCAACATATGGTTACATGCCTCATACTTATTGCAAACGGTAATAGCCTTTGCAAAATATGGAGTTCTTCGGTTTAATAGCAATTAAATATGAACTAATGATGGCTGAGCCGGAAATCACAGTGTTTATCCAGCTCACAAATAATAAGATTGACTTAAGATCTCCAGTTAAAAAACACGATACAATGGCAGGCACTACTGATAATGCAAGGAGGGGCAAGCTCATAAAAACCCAAAATCTCGGTTTGGATTGGATTGCATTTGTTTGGAGCCAGAAAAATATGCCGCTAAACGTTAAACTAATATCACCTTTTTTGTTTATGACAATGATGTGAAGGGTTTCATGAATGATGAAGATGAGGATACCAATTAAAACAAGAGCAAATATAGAGATAGGAGGGAACCAACCTCTTAAGAAATATGGAATCAGACATATCATGAGCTGGAGTAGATAAACAAATTTCATATAGTGCGTTCGTAACCATTGATTCCTTATAAAGGGAGTCCATTCTGACAAATTCATCTTTACTTGTGGTAAGTGTTTAAACCACAATATCATAAGATTTCACTCCCTCAATTAATCCCCCTCCCATATATTACCACATTCTATTAAATAGTATATTGATAAATTGAGAAATATAAAGGTTCAAGGTCCTGAAACATATTTGCCTACTTTTGCTATAAATATAGCAACTGCGGGTGCGATGATTTTGGGATTACACAATAAACGATATTTTACGACAGCCGCTCAAGTATTGCCATAAGCTTTAAAATTTTCAAGTAGGCCCTGTCGGTTTGATAAACTTTGCGAACTGGTGATGTCTGGTCACCTGTATGACTCTAAAATGATAAATTATGCATGTGAAAACTTTTGGAATGGTTTATTGGACTGGTCGAAAGAGAATGGTTATAGTGTTCGTTATTCTAACTGTGTACCCTTATCATTCATTTAGTGAATGGAATACCGCCAACCATTCATTGGAGTACTATAATGGATGGTTGGCAGCATCAGAAATTATACTATTTAAAAACCCAATTTCTTCATTAAATATTGAGAAATTGGGTTATTTGTTACCTAAATAAATGGCCTACAATGCATTGGTATACAAATCTTTTTCCGAAGTATAGTTTCAATAGAATATGATACCCCCCTCTAATTATTTTTCATCTAAATCAAGTTCTATTATTTCATCAGTTAGGATGACTTCTTGAGCGTGCTTTTCCTTAGAAACAATTGGAATGATCCTAATCTTTCCACCTTCTATTGCCACAAAGCGGTTATAATTATCATAGTTAAATTGTTTTGCCATTAGTATCTCCTGTATTGCTTCTCCATGTTCATTTTCTAGCTTAAAATACACATCGTCATAAATATTGGACATTTTATAAACTAATTTTGAAGAAACAGGTGTAAGAATCAATTCTTCTAGTTCAATATTTTGGCCATTCTCTAATGTGAAGCGATGATTAATTGGAATTTTCGTCGAGTTTGCAATTAAGTTTTCTCCTGAAGCTTTAAATTTAAATGACCATTTACCCTTTAGCGTTTTTTCCGAATCACTTCTTCTCAAATCATTAAAAACAATGCGAATTGATTTTTCTTTTTGCAAATCCATATGTCCAATGTCCGCAGTCCAAAAATAATTAATGTAAGACTCTGTTATTTCTTGTGGACCACCACCGCCACCTTGTTGGATTTTTTGACCATCAATGTATATATCAATATCTGAAAACCAATTATAGACTAAATCATTGTTCTCCAATTTCGTATGAAATGTACTGCTAATTAAGAGCTGTCCTTCATCTAAGATAACTTCATTTAAAGTGACTTTTACACCATTCTCTTCAACAGAATCACCGATAATCGTTTTAAAATCGGATAGTGTTCCTGCTTGCGAATGAACAAAAGCCTCTAATTTCTCTCCGACAATCGGGATGTCTGCCAATGCAAAATTCGAGTTTAAAGCAATAGTAGAAACAAGGGCGAGTGAAGCAACAGCTGAAAGTGTTTTGACAGGAATCGAACGACGTCTATTTAATTTCTTTTTTATTCTTTTCTTAATAGTTTTTTTCTCGATAGTTGTTAAGGGACAATCTTCGTACTCTTCAAGATTGATTTTTTCATCATTCATCTTTTCAAATAATTCTTTCACGAAGATTCCTCCTTTTCTTTAAACTTATTTTTAAATACCGCACGTAATTTTTTACGCCCGCGTGATAATCGATTATAAAGGACCGACGTATGCACACCATGTTCTTTCGCCAGCTCTTCAATGCTTTTTTGCTCCCCATAATATTGTAAAAATAAGCGTTGATCCTCTTTCTTCAAAGATGATAGAAGGTTCTCGGTCTGATCACTCAACGTATTTTCGACTATTTTTGTCTCGGTATGATTGAAATCTTCTAGCATGTGATCTTCTAATTCATATTGCTGTAGAAACCTTTTATATTGCCTTTGATAATCTATTGACTTGTACTTAGTAATAGCAGCAATCCAGTTTTTCAATGAATTTTTATTCTTATCATACGATTCAATATTTTTCCAGACTAAAAGGAGTACATCATCTAAACACTCATCTTGAACGATTTCTAAGTTTCCTAAGAACTTCCTGATAATTGACTTGATCGTACCTCCATACTCGTCAACTATATAAAAGAGTGCTTTTTCATTTTTTACTTTCAACTGTTCCACTACATTCTCATCTGTGATTTTCATATACTACCTCCAACAAGGGCCCTATACTCTTATTACGTAAGCCATTGGATCATTTCTATCAAAATAAAAGAATTTATTTATATGCATAGAGATTTTACTTTTGTAAATATCTTCTATTTTAACATTTGTATTTAAATAGAAGCAGGCACCTAAGTAGATGCCTGCTTCTCTTATATAGTAAATATCAATTGGTAGCATCGATATCTTTGCTGTGGTGAAGCGACTTAACACGCTTGAAATCTTCTTTCAAGCTCCTCCTTCTCCTCATCGGACAGTATTTTCTCTGCCAATGGAAACAGCACTTTTTCTTCCCTATCAAAGTGCTGAATTAATGTAGCATAAGCTTGAACGGCATATACAGAAATAGCTTGGGCTTCTTCTTCATCAATGGTAGGTCCCGCTTGTTCCGCTTCAGTCAGGAATTCTCGTAAATGCTGTTCAGCCTTCTCATGCTCAAATTCCATCACTTCTATGGTTTTGTCATTCTCTCCAAGGCGGCTGGCCATCATTGGGAACAGCCAGTCATCCTCTTTTTTCGAATGTGCCTTTAGCTTACTATTGAATTCCTGAATCCGCTCGTATAATCTCGAAAACTCTTGAATCACAACAGGACCTGATTCGAATTCTATCTCTTCTGTGATTTCATAGAAATGATTCATCTCTTCCCGGAGTAACACATGCTCATCCTTTAATTGCTGCAGTGGAGCACTTAATATAACGTTTGATGCCTCCATCCTCCCATTCCTCCTCTAACCATGATGGCGTCGGTCTCTTTCTTCTTAAAAGAATACGCCAAACTTGCTGACAATTTCGTGACGATCATCACAAGAAAACAATGGGGGCAGCACTCATCCAATGGCCAATCTCAAATGCAAAAATAGGTCCTTCCCTAATTCCGCTTACTTAAGAAGTTCCCCAAGATCAGAAAAACTGCCAAAATGACAGCTTCATTATTCAATTTGAAAGTACCGATACAGAAATATGTAATTTCTCTTTCATTATTTTGTATAGGACAAGTTGGGATNGAAGGCTGAATATAGGGAGGCGATGTATAGATGGGTACATTTGAAGCACTATCTCTGATGATTAGCTTTGGGATGTTTGTAATCGCCATTTTGCAATTTAAAGATAAGGATAAAAATTCTTGAACACGCTGAAAATAGCGTGTTTTTCTCTGTAAAAAGTGAATGCTTCGGAAGGGTAGTTAAGCAGGGGGCCAAAGGGCTGTGAATGATTCAGACG
>NZ_LMBX01000004.1:155542-165265 GCF_001439605.1 Cytobacillus praedii | reverse complement strand
CCTTTTTGTCATTTAATAGCTCTTGTTTATTTTCTTCAATAAGCTCTTTCATTGTTTTTCGCATTTTCTATACACCCTCTACTTGTATTTAATCGGAATATTCTATACTTATATGTTACACCTATTTGCAAGTTATAAAACTTAATTATTTGAACATTTCGTGAAAGTTTGAACTTATTTGCTGTTACGCTTACCTGTTTGAGGGATTGATGCCTTGTTCATTCAAAAAAGAAGAACACAATGCATCTGCACGTGTTCTTCATAAGTTTTATTGATTGACGTAGAAAATTCTAGTTTCTCTAGTGATTTTACCTGCTTGATTAGCAACTTCGAATGTTACTACATGGAATTTTTCTTTTAACGGTTTTTTCACCTGGAATCTCTTCGATAATTCAATGAATTTATGAAATTATTAAAACAATAGAAATATCTTAGGTACTTTATCCTGCTTCAAAATTTTTCCCTCCTATTCCAAAATGCGTAGTCCTTCTACCTATCCAGCCATACATGTTGATTTTACTGTATTTGAAAAATAAACGGAGAAATTCCGTTTATTTTGGGAAATACCCGTATTTCCTTAAAAATAAGGGAAGTTTTTCCGGTTATCGTATCCAAATCGTTGGATTTTGTCTGAATTAGAGCAATTAAGCGGAAAATCTCCGCTTATCTCTGCTTCTTAAACTCGCTTTTTATACATTAGCCGGAAATTCTCCGTCTATGTGTTCTCGTACCTACACGAAATGTGCCTTAAATAAAAAATGCGATTACATAATTCTGCAACCGCACCCTTTAGCTTAATAGGAATCCTTCTATTGATACATAGAATGAAAATAAAAAAACAGCAAGTAGAAGACATCCCATTCCTTTGTGTCCTTTTTTAAATTCTTCTAACCCCATAATCAGCATGGATAGACCTAAGAAGAAAAGCATAATATCCCCAAACTTAAAGTCTTTCGTAATCACCCCATATGAAGCAAATAAAAAGGTTATTACGGTAAAGATAAAACGAAGAATTTTTAACAAAAAATCATTTCCTTTCAGCTTAAAAAACAACAGATGGAACTCTTATTATAACGATTGCAAAAGTAATGAGTATTATTCTCTTCCATTTATCCATCATACCATATTAAAAAAACCCCTTAAATTAATTCACAAAATGCTCCTCTTCCCTTTCTTTTATAGACGTTGCGATTGCTTCACATTTCTTTATTGCCCATATGTAATGATCTGAAGTGTTTGCTGCAAAATAACTGTATAAATTACTAGTTTTTGTCCATTTATAGTATTTCTTTGTCATGATTTCTTCATTGGTATGTGATTGAATGAGTTCCATTACTCTTTCATGGCTTCGCTTCAATTTTTTTACCGCTTGATTGAATGTTACATCTTGATAGTTTTCCCAAATTTGACGATTCAATAGATTCATTGTTCGCCATTTGTACCCAGGTGCTGGGATAAAAGGGGTATCTCCATCCATCCCTTCTCTATACCATCTCTCAAGCATTGCATGCCATTCATACAGATGCATCAAGACATCGCGAAAGTTTTTATCTCTTTCTTGCGTTTCAATAGAAATGTCCCTTTTTCTGCTAGGGATGGATTCAATGATTTCAAGCAAAGCTTTAAAATGTTTGTCGCTATTCAGTAAGAGATTTTCTTTTTCACTTTTTGTTAGCATGATTATTCCTCCTTTTCTACGGCAGATTAACACAAGGATATATAATACATTAAACTACTTAATCTTTTCGTGGTTAATCATTGTTATTACTGGCTCAAATGCTGAAATAATATCTACTTTATGTTCAAAACAAGATAACGAATAATGAATTAATTTTTCGCTTGGAAGATATGATCCTCTTTGTATGAAATTAAAGTAATTTGATTTTTCATAAATCCGAAACGAATTCCCCCGATATACTTCACTATCATCCCATATTGTAAAATCATCATAAATAACGGAATAGGTAACATAATTTTTAAAGTCAATTTGGAGGGTTTCCACTTTGCTGTCAGGATGAGGAAAAATGAGCAAGTCTGTTGGATTGTCACTTTTGTTAATTATGATTCTAAGACTTACTTCCGCTGTTCTGAGTTCCATAATACCTTCAAATGAAATATAGCAATTATTCACTTGTAAAAATTCCTCAAATGTCATTGTTCTCCCCTATCGTTAAAAAAATTATTATCCTTATATTCGCCTAATTATTAGGGATTTCCTTCTTCACTTAACCTGCCATACTTCAAATAGGCAATAGTGTTCCGGTTTTTCTATTTCAATTTGTTAGAGTCAATTTAAGAAACACCCTACCGGAATAAAAGCTAGCATAAAGGGTACTATACCTCTATACACATGAATGAGGTGACGAAAAAACATGATAAAACAAGAAGAAATGGAAACATTAAGAGAGTTAATCAAAGAAGTAGACACGTCCATGCTGACGACGGTAACGGAAGAAGGGCTTGTTTCTCGTCCGATGAAAACACAAGAAGTTGAGTTTGATGGGGACTTATGGTTTTTTACGAAAAAAGAGACTAGTAAATATGAAGAAATTAAACATGATCAAGATGTGAATGTGGCTTATGCAGGCAAATCCTATGTTTCCGTCCGTGGTAGAGCGGAAATCGTTGAGGATTTAGACAAGAAAAAGGAATTGTGGAGCAAAATGTATGAGGAAATCATGCAAACTTCTTATGATGATCCGAATGTTGTCCTAATAAAGGTAAAAGCGGAAGCAGCCGAGTATTGGGAAACCGGTAATTTCACGAAGAAAATTGCCTTTCTCTATAAACGCATGACAGGGCAAAGCTCAAGATCTACAGATGTGAATGAAACGGTTGAATTAAATAATTAACAGCAGAAATGGGTTGTCTGGTTATAGGGCAATCCATATTTTTATGCTGAGTGTTATAGCTCATCCAGCCCTTAGACATAGAATGAAGATTATTTCATTTGTTCTACACTTTTTTTCACGATTTCTACCATATCGTCTTCAGCCCCAAGAGTAAATTTAAATAGACTTCCTCCACCAGCTCCAATGGCTGAAATAAAAATATTACTGCTATCCCCAACTACAGTAAGGCTCAAACTTGCTCGGTTGCCATTTCTCATAAAATATTTATCATAAACAAGCACAGCTATTTTAGTAGTCCCAATCGTATAATTGCTTTCATCAACTAAATTCATGCTGATTCCACTATTGCCAATATCGGTTTCCAAACGCTTAACCACTTTCTCAAATTCGCCAATTAATGTGTTTTCATACTTTGCCATGAACTCATCTCCCCTTACTAATTATTCCGCTATATCGTACCCATGTTAGCTAATAAAATGAACCATATCTCCAAAAAGCACCCATAAAAAGATAAACCAGATTAATGCGAGTCCTCCAAAAATGTATTTTTTTTATAGAGGGCTATCCTTGTCAAAAGTTCTAAACCATTCCGCTAACAAAACGAGAATAAAGGTTAAAAATACATATATCATTAGTTGAAGCATTCTAGCATCTTGTTCAGCTGTAAAAAAATCATAGGAAAAATAAAGTGAAATGTAGGTTAAGAAAATCAAAAAATATACACATAACCAAATGAGACGGCCTTTTCTGGTTTTCAAAAATATCCCCCCTTAAATGAAGCTGTATCCTGTTAGGAAAAGAAGTGATCCTTCCGTTGGCTAAATAAGAATGCAGAATTAGAATCCAGCAGGACCATCCCCACTATTCCAATCACTACCCACTTTTCCTTTGTTTATACTAGGATCAATGCTCTTGGTATGCTTATCATTTCGTCTTTTCTTCCTTCTGCAATCGATCCATAAAGAAAACAACAAAATTCCCACTATGATTATTAACCACCACATATAATCCCCCCTTTCTTTATTATACGTTTATCACATTAGAAAGTTTTAATTTTCAGTTATTTAAAATATAGAAAACCCAAGTTTATGTGAATTCTGAATTGATGCTTATTTAATAAGGCTTTCTTCCTTTCAGGAATACTTTTTTGCTGAAAATTAAAAAGCTACTCTCCCTTTAGAAGAATAGCTTTCATTAAAAGAATTGAAATAACATTCTTCAGCCCGTTATTTTATAATCATTTCCCCATTCGATACTAGCCTGCAGCCACTGTCTTGTTCCACATCCGCTGCCCTATAATTCAAGTACATATCCTCACAATTATCTTAAGTTAGAATCACGGACAACAAAATATAAAACTACCATTCATCTAACTAATTGTACTAACTGCCAACAAGCGTTTTAAGCTGTCATCAATAAATTGATTATCCTTACTGTTGATTCCGCGACCGGCAAAATGACCCCAAATCGACTCGATTGGATTAAATTCAGCATGAGGTATAAGCTTTGCCTCGTATTTATTATCGTCCGCCGTGCAGAAGAGATCCGTGCTTCCTGGCATGATGCAGGCAAGCGCTTTAATGCTTTTGAGCGCCTTATCGAAATCTCCGTTATAGGCAGGGTTTGCACTAATATCTGCAAATTGGCCTGTCCATAGCATAGCGAGGACATTGTGCGGATCCATCTTCATAAAGCTATCTTCCCAGACGCCAACTCCAAACTCTGCCAATGATTCAAAGCCCATCTCACGATAAAGTTCCTCTCTGTAAAAGGCCTGCGATACCCCCCATCCCGCATACACACGTCCAACAGCGCGCATGTCTACAGAAGTCAACTCGTTTAATTTACTTGAATCAAATCCAACTGCAGCCATGAGGGCAGCTTTCATTCCATCCAGGACCACATACGTTTGCGGCCAAGTCTTTGCACCTCCGCAGAATGGGGCAATTCGTTCCACCATGTCGGGGTAGCTTGCCCCCCATTGGAATGATTGAAGGCCTCCCATTGACCAGCCAACCACGAGCGCAATTTTTTGAATGCCGAATTTTTCGGTCACAAGCCGATATTGGAATGTAACGTTGTCATAAATGGTTACCTGCGGAAAATTAGCCTTGTCGAATGGAGCAGGCGTATTACTAGGTGACGAAGATAATCCGTTTCCCAGCAGATTTGGAACGATAATGAAATATTCTCTCGGATCTAGTGCCATGCCGTTCCCAATCAGCCATTCATTTTGAACATGCTGGTCGCCAAAAGCAGTTGGATAGACAATGACATTATCTTTCTTTTCATTCAATTTTCCATAAGTCTTATAAGCAAGAAAAGCATTCGGTAAATTCACTCCGGACTGCAAGGTTACGTCTCCTAAATCAAAAATTTCATAATCCATTGTTCGTATCTCTCCCTTCAAAATGAAACACAGACATAAGAATGTATTTCTTGTTGTCAGTATAAAGCTGTGTTACTCTCAATAAAAGTGAATAAAATTCAAAGCAGTATTCAATATTATTGAAAGTAAAAGGGGGAAATGATGGTGGAACTGCGCCAACTGATTACATTCCGAACGGTTGCTTCAACTTTAAATTTCACCCGGGCTGCGGAAGTTCTGAACTACGTCCCCTCCAACGTCACGATGCAAATAAAAGCATTGGAGGATGAGCTTGGTGTTCGTCTCTTTGACCGCTTAGGCAAGCAGCTCGTCCTCACAGCTGCGGGTAAGCGCTTTTTAGCTCATATCCAAAGCGTTTTAGACAAATTGGACGAAGCACGCAGTACCGTTCATGACAGCGAAACTCTTAGCGGCACCCTGACGATAAGTGCCAACGAGGTTCTTTGCGCCTATCGCCTTCCAGTTGTCTTTAAGCGATTTCGATCCCTCCATCCAGGAGTTCGTCTGATCTTCCGCTCTGTTCCAAATCAGGAACTCAAGCAGACGCTCTTTGATGGAACCGCGGATGTCGTCTTTATGCTGGACGAAACCATTCTCTCAACGAGACTTGCTGTAGAACCGTTACTGGAAGAAACGTTCCGCTTGTTTGCTGCTCCTGACCATCCACTTGCGAAACTGCCTGTACTGAAGCAGGATGATTTTCATGGAGAAGTATTCCTGGTTAACGAAACAGGCTGTCCCTATCGAACCATGTTTGACCGGTCATTTGAGAAAAAGGGCATTGATAGTATTACTTATTTAGAGTTTCAAAATGCCGAAGCCATTAAACAATGTGCCATGTCAGGAATCGGTATTGCCTTTCTTCCTGAAATCACGGTGGAAGACGAGGTTGAACGGGGTGATCTTGTTGCTCTTCCATGGCAGCTTTCAGACTTGCACGTATACACTCATATGGCATGGCATAAAGACAAGTGGCTTTCACCAATCATATTATCTTTCATAGAAGCAGC
Source organism: Cytobacillus praedii (assembly GCF_001439605.1). GTDB lineage: Bacteria > Bacillota > Bacilli > Bacillales > Cytobacillaceae > Cytobacillus > Cytobacillus praedii. The sequence goes on along the minus strand of NZ_LMBX01000004.1, from coordinate 159,014 downwards.
AAGAGAGGTTATTGCTGTTGAGGAGGAGAATAAAACGGTTTAGCCCTATTCAGCGATATTTCCAAACGTCTGTTGAATGTCTCAATTTCTGAGACATTCCTTTTTTCTAACTTATAATATTTAATTCCTTACTCCACAATCGCGCCAGAATGCAGAGGATTACTAAGAATATAGTTCTAGTATTTTATCTATAGGTAAGTCATTCGAGTTACTCATATCAACAAAATAGGGAAACTGCCATTCTTGAGTTTTCATTGCTTGTTTACTTGTTGGACTATCCCAGTTAGGATAAACTCTTATTGCCATTTTCCCAATTGTTGAACTAGACCTAAGAATATTCTGCTTCAAAAGAATTTCTTTTGGGAAAATAAATTGTCCAAACTCATTTTCAGTTTTAAAGGTAGTTATAACTAACAAATCCGGTGCTTCATCATATGAGTAGGGCTGATTTTTATTATTTTCATCTTTCTCCCAAAATGCAACAAACTGCCCTATCTTGGAAGGGGTTGTATTCGCAACTCTGAATCGAACTGTTCTAGAAGCTAATTCAAATATACCCGCACCATACTTAGAATTTTGCTTTTCTTCTTGTATCGACTTTACAGTTAAGTGATTAGGCTCATAAATCACCTTATTTACATAAGACAATGCTGTATAAAAGTTATTCATTTCTTCACTCCTAAAACCTTCATCTAAAATGGCCAGTTTAGCGGAACTGCTGCCATTTGACTTGTCAATGTAATCGTATCAAACTTTTTATAAATTGTCGGATTTTATTCCAAATGATCAATCTTTACTTGTTTCAAAGCTACATTTTTTTAAGAAAATGGCGTTTATAACGTGGACTATTTAAGTCAATAAGTGTTTTGAAGGATTGCAAGAACATTGATATTGTTTTTAGTTTTTATGAACACCTTAACTTTCCAATATTAGTAAAAAAAGGGTGTTCCTTTGTTAATGGACACCCTTACTTAAAAACTACATACTTTATTCACCTTATTAATTGACTATTTGAATCTAATTCATGTTTATACTTCCTCTGCTTTAAAAGCTGTTTATACCTCCACTAACCCATACCCCTTTTGTCTGGATCCATTTTCAATATTTCGAAAAGAATCCCGGATTAAAAGGTTATCTATGGTTATTTACTTCAAACTCCCGAATTTGCAGTTCCATTTGCCCGATCAGTAGATTGTTACCTAAATGTTTTTTGCATTTGAATAATTCGTACGACTGTACTAAAATTAAAACATGAGTAAAAAAAATAAACCAACTAACCAAAAAGAAATGTCGTTCATTGAAAAAGCCCGCAGAACTCAAATTGTGGAATGTGCGATTGAAACGATCGCAGAATTAGGCTACGCTCAAGCATCATTAGGACAGATTGCAAAACGTGCAAATATCAGTAAGGGGGTTATTTCTTATCACTTTGCAAATAAAGAGGAATTATTGGAGCAAATACCTATCGAATACTATTTGGCTTGGCAAGCCTATGTTGCTCCAAGAATAGAAGCACAAACATCTCCTAAAGATATGCTTCGGGTGTATATTGAATCCAACTTTGCATTTATAGATGAAAATCGCCAGCATGTTTTTGCTGTTATAGAAGTGGTTTCTAATAAGAGAACGGACGATGGCAAACTTCAGTTTGCAGCAGGCCATGATGAAGCTATTTTACTTCCAATTGAAAATATTCTTACCCTAGGGATGCAAGAAGGAATTTTCCGAGAATTCACCAGATCATCAGCAAGGGTGATGGCGTTAACTATAAGACATGCCATTGACGGATTTACTTTGGAATTAGTGAGAAACCCTAATTTAGATGTTCAAGAATATGCTAGAGAACTGGTTACAATTTTCGATAAATCAACTAAAAAATAATGTGCTGCTCAGGGGGATAACAATGATTTACTATGAGATACTTTGTTATAGCTGCAAAAGAAAATTCAAAGTATACGAAGGTTCACTAAAATATAAACAATTTAAGGAAAGCAGGAGTAAGATTTTTTGTTGCGAAGATTGTAGTTTTAAAATACGTCTTGATGCCATTAAAAATTTCTTTAGATAGTTATTTTGCGAGTGTCTTTCTAATAGATTGTGAAATAATGTTAAAGTAATTGAGGCTTTTGTTGAAGAAAGTAAACATATTGATAGGTTGTATATTATAACCGGTAAGATAACTGTAAAAAGGGAGGAATCGAAAAATGTGGAAAAATTACATTGAGACCATATCGAAAGATTATCATTTCAAAGCACCAGCAACCAATGCTCAAATCACACTTATTAAACAGCAATTAAATGTTGAATTGCCTCGCAAATTATTAGAATTGTTCAATGAAACAAACGGAGTATTTGATAAATATGATTGTCCTCTAATTTGGTCAACAGAACAAATCGTTAAAGATAACTTATTTTATAGAAATTTTGAGGAATACAAAGACTGCTATATGCCTTTTGATCATTTATTATTTTTCTCTGATGCAGGCAATGGTGATTTATTCGGTTTCTCCATATTAAACGGGTCTATCCAAAAAGACGACATATTTGTATGGAACCACGAAGATGATAGCCGAAGCTGGATTGCTTCTTCGTTAGACGCATTTATCAAAGGATGGATTACTGGTGAAATTTCGGTATAATTAGCTATCCAGAAGAGGCTAGAACGATAAATCTATTAAAAAAAGCTTACAAAAATCAATATGGTGAATATCAATTAGACTCAAAGAAATGGATAGAAGAGCTTTCCAGACGTACGATTACATCAAAACGAAGCGTTACCACCTTCGTTAAATACTAGTTACCTACTTATCTCATGGGGATCTATTGAACCTAATGGCCGCTTTTGTTCAATCTAGTTAGTAAATATTACGCCAAAAAACGCTCAGAAAAAATCTGAGCATTTTTACTTGCCGATAATAATATATTAACTTTTTTCTATGTAAACAAAACTTGGCTGTGAGCAGATGCTCATAAATGTTTTTAATTACTATTAAAGGAGACTTGATTCGCTGAAATAATAAAGTCAATTAATCCTATCTTGCTATTTTGAAACAAGACATGAAACTCGTTAAAATAGAAAGTAGTTCATCAAAATAAGTTCACTCCATCTGTCATGGTGCTTTTGTAATACATCAAAAGTTTAATTATTCATGACTTGTGCATATCCCTCAGAACAGAACCAGTCACTTGCCCGGCATCAATAAATTGGGTACAAACAACCAACTTATTTTTGCTTGTATAGGACAAGTTGGGACNGAAGGCTGAATATAGGGAGGCGATGTATAGATGGGTACATTTGAAGCACTATCTCTGATGATTAGCTTTGGGATGTTGGTAATCGCCATTTTGCAATTTAAAGATAAGGATAAAAATTCTTGAACACGCTGAAAATAGCGTGTTTTTCTCTGTAAAAAGTGATTGCTTCGGAAGGATAGTTAAGCAGGGGGTCAAAGGGCTGTGAGGGATTCAGACA
>NZ_LMBX01000004.1:90676-155458 GCF_001439605.1 Cytobacillus praedii | reverse complement strand
CCTTTTTGTCATTTAATAGCTCTTGTTTATTTTCTTCAATAAGCTCTTTCATTGTTTTTCGCATTTTCTATACACCCCTATTTGTATTTAGTCGGAATATTCTATACTTATATGTTACACCTATTTGCAAGTTATAAAACTTAATTATTTGAACATTTCGTGAAAGTTTGAACTTAATTGCTGTTACGTTTACCTGTTTGAGTGATTGATGCCTAGTTCATTCAAAAAAGAAGAACACAATGCATCAGCACGTGTTCTTCATAAGTTTTATTGATTGACATAGAAAATTCTAGTTTCTCTAGTGATTTTACCTGCATGATTAGCAACTTCGAATGTAACTACATGGAATTTTTCTTTTAATGGTTCTTTCACCTGGAAGGATAAAGTTGAATCTTTTTTGTCAAAGGTTGGCTGATATTCCATGCCATCGACGATTACGCGCATACTGGCCTCATCTAATTTAGATCCTTTATCGCGTACGATAGCAGCTTTCAAAAGAGGTGTATTGCTTTGAATCACTTCACCCATTTTGAATGCTGGGATAATAGAAAGCTTTTGGCCGACATTGTTAGGGTTATGGGCTGCCGCCTTTTCTACTTCTTTTAAAACACGCAATGTATTTTTTCCTAATAACTTCTCAAGATCTTGTTTTGAATACCCTCTTTTAACTAATTCCTCTGTTACCTTATATAATTCCGAAGAATCTTTTATATCGGCTGGCAGTGGCCCTCCATCAAAATCAGAGCCTAGCGCTACATGATCGATGCCAATTAACTTAACAGCGTAATCAACATGATCAACATAGTCCTTTATATAGTTTGGTTTAGTTGGATACCCATACGTCAAAAATTCAGGGTAAAAAACAATGCCTACTACTCCACCATTTTTTGCTAATGCCTTAAGCTGATCATCTGTTAAGTTTCGTTGATGATTTCTTAATGAATGGACGGCAGAGTGACTTGCTATAATCGGAGCTTTAGAAACCTTTATAACATCCCAGAAGGTATTTTCAGACATATGTGATACATCAATGACCATTCCGAGTCTATTCATTTCTTGTGCGACCTTTTTACCCAGTCCGGTCAAACCGCCTTGAGAAGGGGTTCTTTTTGGATCCCCGTATACTCTGTTTGCTCCTTCTCCTAAGGCATTTGAATAGTTCCAAGTAAATCCAACTGCTCTTACCCCAAGGTCATAATATTGATGGAGTAATCCAATCGCATTATGTTCCTCTAAGGAATAGGCACCTTCAATGGTTGGCACAGCTGCGATTTTTCCATCGTGAACAGCTTTCTCAATTTCCTTTAAAGAAGGAGTGATACTGAAAATATCTGAATTCCTTTCTTCAGTCCAATAAAGTGCATTAATTAAAGCTAATGTTCTGCTTATACTGCGCTCATTATTTCCGTAATAGCCTGATGTATAAGCTGCAAAAAACGGAACTTTAAGCCCTCCCTCATGAAGTTTCGGTATATCAATATGGAATGGTGTATTATTTTTAATATCGGTCGCTGGCAGCCATGTATTTGGATCAACAACCTTCATCATCGTATCATTATGGCTATCTACGACTGTTGAGTTAAAATGTATATCTAATGCTGTTGAATCCTTTGCAGATACCTTACTTTGTTGATATGTAAGTGTGCAAGAAAATGCTAAAATGACAGCCGCAAGTAGAACAAACAATTTTTTCATGAAAAACCTCCTCGTAAGTTCGTACACTATAAATCTTGCAATGATTGTTTTCACTAGATGAGTTACTATTTAGAAGTAAATCCCTCCTTTTATTCCTATGATTTAGAAGCAAGTGATTCTTGTCGTTTCGATCATTATATAACCGTTCTTTTTCATTTTCAAATATTACTGAATATTCAGTAATATAGTCCTGTCCTCATATATTCCTTTCATCACACGTAAGAAAAAAGAATGTTACAAAGTACTTAATCCTCTCGATAATGCAATGACTTTATGAAATTTTTAAACAATAGAACTATCTTAGGTACTTTATCCTGAAATGAACAATAATGAAGGGAAACACTGAAATCAATAGAATATTTAACTTAAATACTACTAAATTCAGGAGGAGTAATATGAAGAATATCTTACTGAAAGGAAAAAGGGCATTTTCCATGCTATTATTGGCGACTATTTTAACATTCTCTTTTTCTACTGCTGCTTTAGGGGAATCTGGAAATACACAATCACTTAAAATGAATCATGTCCTAGAAAGGGTTGTGATTGTTGAAACAAAAGGGGATTATGATCAGGAAGAGGCTTTAAATATGGTTAATCGTCTCTGGGGCATTCCAACTAATATTTTGAATGTTATGTATAAGCAAGGGGTTCAGGTTAAACTTATCAATTTTCCTCTTACTGATTTGCCAGAATACGAATATTTAAAGGGAGAAGTTCCTAGGGGATGGGAACATACTCCATATACTTGGGATGATGTGCCTGGTGTGGGAGGGCAGACAGTTGTTGCACGAATTGGCTACAGTTATAAAAAAATGCATAGCTCTGTAAGCCTTGAGCTTCATGAGACAGCACACGCCATTGATAATTATGTATTTAACAATATTAGTTATTCAGATGAGTTTACCAAAATTCACACTTTAGAGCATGATGATTTTAACGACAATCCCTATTACGATTACAAAGAAGAATATTTCGCCGAAGCTTTTGCCTATTTTTATGCTGGCTCAGATACTAATGGGGAGTTAAAAGAAAAAGCACCATTAACTTATAAATTTATTAATGAGCTTCAACAAAATATCCCGTCAGAGAAGCATTCAAATAAGTAGAAATATAGAAAAGTCCATTCGGTAAGTCCTGCTTCATGGATAAAAAAATCACGATGCGTGCATGGTGATTTTTTTTCTATTGCTTTACTATTTAAAACCTTATTCAAAGATGATCAACAAGGTTCCGAAAGGGCCGCGCGTGGGACCATCCCCACTTTTCCAATCACTACCTACTTTTCCTTTGTTTATACTAGGATCAATGCTCATGGTATGCTTATCATTTCTTCTTTTCTTCCTTCTGCAATCGATCCATAAAGAAAACTGCAATATTGGCACTATCATTTTGAACCACCATATAAAATCCCCCTTACTTTATTATACGTATATCTCAAGATGGAGTTTTAATTTTCAGTCTTTTTTATATATGAAATAATCGAGACCATTCAAATATCTGAACCGAAGAGATAAACTAATGCTTTCTTCATCTCAGGAATACTTTTTTGATGAAATTAAAAAAGCTGCTCTCCGTTGGAAGAATGGCTGTCATTAATTGAGAATTCGATATGTCTCCCTATCAAGAAGAAAAATTTACTTCTTAATAAATTTCATAGGAAAACTAACAATAACTGATAGTATTATATAAACTATAACCCAAATAACGAAAGATTCATTGAAAACAGTGAAAGTTAAGATAGTGAACACAACGAAAGTGACTAGTGGCATGACAAACCATCTTCTTCCTGACAAAAAGAAGCCGATAATTGATGCGACAAGAACAATAATAGGAAATATAAATAATACCAAAAGAAATTCCATATCTTATCACCCCTTTGTAAATTTCCTAAAAGTAACAAAGTTTACGAAAACAGTCTACTATAAAGCTGCTATTCATCTAATTATTTGTTCTAAGCGCCAACAAACGTTATAGATTGGCATCAATAAATTGATTATCAGGACTGTTGACTCCGGTACCGGAAAAATTTGCCCAATTCTACTCGATAGGATTAAATACTGTATTTGGTATAAGCTCACCTCGTATTTATTATCGTCTGCATTACTGAATAGATCACTGCTCCCTGACATGATGCAGCCAAGCGGTTTAATGCTTTTGAATGCCTCATCAAAATCTCCGTTATTGTAGGGGTTTGCACTAATATCTGAAAAGTGGCCTGTCAATAACATAGCCAGGACATTGCGCGGATCCATCTTCATAAAGCTATCTTTCTAGACGCCAATCTACACAAGAAGCAACTGCCATATTCGAGCAATCGCAATCCTTTATTCATCCATGAAGCGTAAGAACGAACGCTATACCATAAATAAAACGGTTTAAACATACCAGTCTTTAATACAATTCAACCGATCAGTCTTTATGTACGAAGGAATAATCCTACATACTTGTCTGTGAACAGATGCTCATAAATGTTTTTAATTACTTTTAAAGGAGACTTGATCCGCTGAAATAATAAAGTCAATTAATCCCATCTTGCTATTTTGAAGCAAGACGTGAAACTCGTATTTGTCATTCACTTTATATACTTCGTCATACAGCCACCATGAATCCTCAAAAAAACCATCCTGTTTGATTATATTAAAATTTTCAAAGGTGACTTCATTAATATTTGTAAAACCTCCTGAAGGATCAAGAAGCAATGTTAAGGAGTTCCCATCCTGAACTGATTTGATAATCGTACAATCATGAAAGCCAAAGTTCTCAACAATTTCGTTATCAAATGCAAGGGAGGCTTCTTTAAAATACTTTCTATACTCCTCACTTGTGGCAGCTACAGACCTTTCATTGTTCTCGCAAAATTTAGTTACCGCGTTTATAACCGACCGGGTTGCTTTCTTTAAAGCAAACACCCTGATATCTGCAATTTCTTTTACGATCGTTTCTGGTAATTCCTCTTTTAAACACGCTTGATTAAATAGGAAAGACTCATGAAACTGTTCTATTTCCTGCTCTCTATTAAAGGGTGTATTTTCGTTATGCTCCTCTCTATTTCCTGTTTCTGCTGTTTCCATTAAAGAAGCAACTTCTTTTTGAAAATCAAGCCAATGAATCAATTCAGTGTTATAAAGCTGTTGAAAATATTCTTCTGAAAATGTTTCAGCTTGCTTGTCTTCCTCTAAAGGCAAATGTAAGCATGTTTTTTGACACAGTTCATACCATTCTTTAGTAAAATACTTCATTTATTCTCCTCGCCTCTCTTTATAGAAATAAGGTTTGTGTTTCCCGTTAACCTGAGTTTTCGCATAAGTACCTTCTTAACAATCTAATCTATTTAAGTAAACGAATCCTATCCTTCGATTTTTTCGCTTTTTTTCAGGACAACCACAAACAAAACGATTAATGTAAGGCAGCCAATAGAATATTGCAGAGGAGAGAGCGGATTTGATCCGACCATGATTGGATAGAAATACCCGGGAAAGTTCTCGATCAACTCTGAAAGAAACTCGTTATGGATCATCCCATGGATATTAGCCAAGGCGTTTGGGAAAAACAACAAAAGGGCTGTTAAGATCCCATATACAGCACCACTGCGAACGCCATATAAGAATAGAAGATACCCAAATAAGAAGTAGGTCATCACCAGGAGAAAGACATTCACAGAAAAGCCAACCAAGAAAGAGAGATTTAAGTCACCAGAAACACCAAGTGTTTTCGTCACTAGAAGCAGTACGATTCCTGTCATCGTATAAAGCAAACTCACCGAAAGAGCGATGATGCCATTAGCGAACACATAGTTTCTTCTATTCTGCGCTGAGTTATTGATCAGAGAAATCGTTTTAGTCGAGTAGTCTCTATTGATAAAGTAAAGCGGCAATAAGACTGCTGTTAGCATACCCAGCATACAATAAAAATTTGATACATGTTTGATAGTAAAGGGTGTGGACTTATTAAGGATAAAGTAGGCCATAATGATTGCGGGTACACAAGCACCCAACAAACCTACAACCAGATAACCATTTTTGAGCAGTTCTTTCAGGTTGTAAACCACATATTTATTAATACTGAGTGTCATGATATTCACCTCTGAATTTGTTCATATAGACACTGCGTAAGGTTTTCTTCTCCGCAGTAAAATCAATCAGCCGTACGCCTAGTTGATTTACTAATTTGAAAATCTCAGCATTTTCCACAGCTGTTTCAATCTGAATATCTCTGTCACCCGAGTGGATTACGCTCCCAAAGTGTTGGTTCGAAGCGAATGCAGCTAAATCAACTGAATTTTCAAAAACTAGCGTGAGAGTTCGCTGCTTATTTTTTATAAATTGCTGTTCATCAGCAACCACGCCATCTTTTAAGAATAAAACCCGATCACAAATCGCTTCAATATCCTCTAGCTTATGGCTAGAAATCAAAATACCTACACCCCATTCATCAGCCATTCTTCTCAATTCCCGCAAAACCTCAAAAGACGTTTCCACATCCATGCCGTTAGTCGGCTCATCTAATACAATGTAGCTTGGATAATTTAACAGGCTCATGACGATTCCTAACTTCTGCCGCATTCCTAAAGAATATTCCTTCACCTTTTTATTCAACACATCGAATAATTGCAGGTTCTGCAAGAGCCCCTCGTATTCATTGAGGTTAAAGGTGTTTCCGTAAATTCCTGAGAAATAAGTTAAGTGGAATAATCCCGTCTTATTACTGAATAGCTTTGGTTCCTCGATCAAGTATCCTACCTGATGATTGCCTGCAACGGATCCATCATAGGTTTGAATGGTTTGCGTAATAATCTTCATCAGAGTACTTTTGCCAGCGCCGTTTCTTCCAATCAGTCCAACGATTTCTCCTTTGTTGAAATCCAAAGAGAGATCGTTTAAAACTACAGAGCCACTATATTTCTTAGTAATTGAATTTAGAAGCATTTCCCAATCCTCCTGTTTAGAAAAAATCTTTTTTATATCGAACAGCTAGATAGATTCCTGAAGCAAGGAATGCAAGAGCATATTTAAATAAGAAAAAAATTTGCCACATATATTCTTTTGGAAAAATCACATCACACAAAATTACTACACATAATATAATGAGGGCACTTTTTAAAGATATCTGCGTTGTTCTTTCGTCTGCATTACCCATTTTTTTGTGAAATACATAGGTTAGAATTCCCCCGACTAAAAGCAATACAAAACCGCTGCCAATGAGGATATTCCAATTTCCTGGAGATTGTTCAGCCCAAGACCTTAAAGAGTGAAAGATTGCGTCATGGATATCTGAAATAAACTTACTTTTCATTTTGATCATTTCCTTTCATATAAGTAAAAATATCGTTTACATCCACATTAAAAAATTCGGCAATTCGAAAAGCTAGCAGCAGAGTCGGAACATAATTTCCTTTTTCCATTACGAAGATGGTTTGTTTGGAAACTCCGACTTTCTCTGCTAATTCTTGCTGCGACATTCTGGCTAGTACACGATATTCATAAACCTTATTGGATATCGAATCACCAAAATCTTTCTTCATGACCATCACCTCTTGAATCAAATTATAAACTAATTTTTTACAAAAAGTAAAGTAAACTTATACATGATAATTAAATACTTTTATTTCATCTTAAATTACTTTGATTGAAAATGTGTCAGAACGCAAAAAGAACCTGACGAAATTCAAGATTCTGTCAGGTTCACATATCGGTCTGGTGTGATTTTTGGTTTTTGGTGGTGCGTTTTATGATATTCAGTGGTGCAATCTTGTAATAATATTCTTCAATGCTGCTCCAAGATCGCGCCCTATTATGGCGTAACTAACCTGTTATTTCAATCTAAAAATTTCATAGGCATGAAAATTTTATTATTATATGTTCATCTCCCAATAAGTTCGAGAATTTACATTTAACAGCACCTTATCGAATAGAATTCTCGAAGTTCCAGTTAGTATAAATGACTGCAGCAGTAACTGGATCTGCCGTCGTGTCTTCCGTGTAACCGCCTATTAGATTGCCCACTCTGAATGTTGGCTCAAATAACTGTTCTTCCTTAGGAGGTGCTGTTGGACCATCAATCCCCAGCTCTGTTTCATCTGTGACCATTACTTTCATTCCGCTATCCAGCGTAAAGCTCATTCCATCTTCTCCAACTTCTGTTATAACTCCTTCGATATTAAGCATGGCCTTTGCAGCAGGACCTGAATGATCCACCACAATTCTCTCCGTCAAATCTATCGTTTCATTCTTGTTTACATTTGTTAAAGCAACGATAGCAGCTACCGCAATTAGGGCACAAGCTACAAAACCACCAGCCATTAATCTTATTTTTTTCATAAAGACCCTCTTTTCTCCTTTTTCATATTCCATCATCTCTTTTTGCATTTTGCTCTTAAATTCCTCGGAAGCATGAATCTGATTCATTACTTTCTTATAAGCACTCATCACACTTAACTCCCTTCTTCTAAAATATTTTTTAGCTTCATTCGTATCCTTCTCAGCTTTGAGCCTACTGTGTTTACTTTCATCTCTAATAGGTCGGCAATTTCCGCAGTCGTGTAGCCTTCATAATAATGCAAATAAACAATGACCCTCTCATTTTGATTTAGCTCAAAAATTTCCGGGAGAACCATCTGTTCCTCTTTTGCGATAAACGTCATCTCTTCTGTTATCGGTACTGTCTTCTTAACGCGAGAAGACTTAAAATAATCCTTGCATTTATTAAAAGTCACTTTGATGAGCCAAGCCTTTAAATGTGCTTCATTATCGAAAAGCTTTTTCTGTCTCATAAGTGTCATAAAAACCTCTTGAACAATATCCTCAGCCTCAGGCATATTTTTTGTCTGCTGCACAGCGATTCTTATTAAGGTATCACTATAAGTTTGAACAATTTCATGAACATGTAAGCCGGCGAACGTTTTCATACTCAACCTCCTTCACTTCATAATACGATTCATTTTCGTTGATTCGTGCAACATATCATTTTTTTCAAAAAAATTTATTCTATAAAAAATTGAATATATTATTATTCATTTCCGCAGCCAAGCTGTCCACTACAAGGGATAAAAAGCATGCCTGTTTTAGGATCGCTATTCTACACACTCTTTTTGAAGAAAAGATTCTTCCCCCATTAAATGACCCTTTTCATAAAGAAAGACGCTTTCCTTATTCAGAAAAGCGCCCTTTGATTTAAAAGTGTTCAATATGTTTCTGGGATATGCCTGCTTATATTATTGTAAAAAAGTGCCGGCATTATTTCATTTAACTATCTAATAATCTCCAATTTTATCAACTACTAGAAAGGAGTCTACTAGTAATCTATGTAAGAGAAGGTGTGATACGTATGAATTCATCATTGGACTGGATGCTATGCCAAGTATAACCTTTTCCCTCCGCGAGCTTTCGACTCATAAAATTCGAATCGAAATTAAAGGTCTATTGCTTTGGAAATTCAGTAAAGCTCTGAACAAAAAACTCCCGAAACTTATGTTCCGCCACGGACATATAGCGCCCTTTAAGCCAGGCAATTTGGTAAGTACGCTGACAAATAGGATTATCGATAGGCACTAAATGAAAGGATGTCTCTATTTTTTCAATTAAGGTTTCCGGCATAAAAGCAATACCAATTCCCATACGGATGAAATGACCTACTGCAGAATGTTCATCGACTTCACATATAATATTCGGAGAAAATCCTGCTTTTTGGCAAAATTCATCCGTCATTTCGCGGAAGGGATTCCCTTGCTTTATACAAATAAAAGGATCATCAGCCACTTCACTTAAGTCTATGCTGCTTCGATTAGCAAATCGATGTGTATGTGGAACAGCCAGTAAGATTTTTTCAGTGAGAAAGGACAATCCCTCTATCCCAGTCTGCTCAATGGGTGGGAAAGTGATGCAGAAATCAATCTCTCCATTTCGGAGCTGTTGCACCTTTTCCCCCTCTGAGGCTTGATTGATTTGAAGTTTGACATCAGGGTGCAAGGATATAAAGGAACCTATTACATCAGAAAAACATTTATGAGTCGTTGTTGCTAAAAATACACGCCCTTTCTCCATTTCCGCAAGGTCCTCAATTTCTCTTCGGCCCTCTTCCAGCAACATGAGTGCCATTTCAACTTTCTTCAGATACACTTTTCCAAATGAGTTGAGTCGAATATTCCTTCCTTTGCGATCAAATAACGGCACACCCAAATCCTCTTCCAGCCTAGCGATAGTTTTGCTAAGAGCAGGCTGAGCGATGCGAAGCTCTTGCGCAGCCTTCGTCATATGCTCCAACTTAGCGACTTTTAGAAAATAATGCAGCTGCAGCAATTCCATGCTCATCACTCCTTCATTCATATACTAGAGTATATATATAGATATATTAATATGTCTTTTTATTTATTAATCATCAATTATAGAATAAAACATGTAAGCAATAAAAGCTTGCAAAGATTTTAGAGGATTATCCTGTTTTGATTATGAGTATTATTGATTAACCACTTCCAGTTTGGGGAGAGCATTTTTAAAAGAAAATATAGGGAGTAAAAGATTCTAACTATAGAGAGGGAGTGTCACCTTTGAAACTAAACCATATCAATCTAACAGTCACTGACGTTAATGCTGCTCGAGAGTTCTTAGAGAAATATTTCGACCTGCAGACGAAGAGCACGCATGGCGATTCATTCGCTGTACTATTAGACGAAGATGGATTATTGCTCGCTTTAATGAAAGGTACTCAGGTCAGTTACCCAAAGTCCTTTCATATAGGTTTTTCGCAGGAGAGCGAAGAACGGGTGAACGAGATCTATCAACACTTGAAGAATGATGGATTTGATGTAAAACCGCCAAAAAGGGCGCATCGCTGGACATTTTATGTTAAAGCTCCAGGTGGATTTACCGTCGAGGTTCTTAGTTGAATGTAGACATTACATGATCATTCAATAGCAGAACATGTAAATTTCGTAAGCTCAGGATTATATTTAAAAATAAATATGAAGGGACAATTACGCATGAACAGAAATCAGAATATTCAATCCCCTAACCTTATCGAACATAAAAAAGAGATTTTAAATTTTAACTGTCTTGATCATTCCATCTTCAGCTGGAACCCCTCCCTCTTCAGGAATGATATAGCATGAAAGCCGCTGCAATTTCTACCTCTGGTCCTCCAAATGTTTTGCAAATAATGGAGTTTGATACTCCTCATGCTGGTGCGGGGCAAGTCCGGGTCCGAGTTAAAGCTGCTGGAATCCAGCCGTTCGACTTGGCGGTGCGCAGTAGTGGCTGGGCACCACCCGGTTTGACTGTGCGGTATCCACAGATTCTCGGTAACGAGTTCGCAGGAATAATTGATCAGGTCGGGGATAAAGTCACAGACTTCTCTGTCGGCAATGAAGTACTTGGATGGGCTTTACTCGCCTGCTATGCAGAATATGTGGTGGTTAGTGTTGACCAGCTTGTGCATAAGCCACAAAGCATGCCTTGGGAGGAGGCTGGTGCCATAACAGCCTCTGGTCAAACCGCTCACACCGCGTTAAAGGAACTTGGCGTTAACGAAGGAGACACCCTATTGATTCATGCCGCAGCTGGTGGAGTTGGTACATTTGCAGTACAGCTGGCCCGTGCATGGGGAGCAACTGTCATCGGCACCGCCAGTGAACGCAACCACGATTACCTTCGAACGCTAGGTGCGATCCCCGTCACTTACGGAGACAATCTAGCCGAGAGAGTCCGTTCCCTAGCACCCGATGGCGTGGACGCAGCCTTCGATGCCGCTGGGAACGACGCTCTGCACGCATCGTTGGAACTTGTTGAAAATAAAGACCGAATCGGCACTATTGTTGCGTTCGACCTTGCAGAGCAGCTTGGTGTTCGCCCAATACGCAGCCAGAGATCCGTGGATCGTCTCGCTGAACTAGTAGAACTATACTCACAAGGGAAATTGCAGATCCATATTAGGAAGGCATTTCCGCTACACCAGGCAGCGGACGCCCATCGAGAGATTGAGAGTGGCCATGGCCGAGGAAAAGTGGTTCTTACAATTAGCTAAGGCGTACTACGGAAATGGATTTAGGGAAATTATGAAGAGGCTCCTCCCACGATTGGGAGGAAGCCTCTTATTATTTAATTCTTTATCATCCTTACACGATCTAAACAAGAGTAGGTTACAATCTGAGGAGAAGGGTAGCTTAAATCCAGTTTCACCTAACTCTATAGCGATTCTATTATTCTCAGCTGTTCAACAACCTTGCCTGTTTCATGAAGAAAGACGCTTTCCTTATTTCAGAAAAGCGCCCAAGCTGAATATTGTTATTAAAGCAAAGCACCCGTTTTAGGACACTCACTTTCCGCTAATATAAAGTTCCCAGTAAAACTATCATTACATTGGTCACTTCAAAATGTTGCCAGCTTTCCTTTTAGAGAAGGCAACTCCAAAATGATCCGGCTTTCATTCTTTGAAAACTATGAGAATACTGCAATTTTACGTGCGATAGATTCTGTTAAACGTGAGGCTACCTTTGGAACAGCCCATTTAATAATTGGTGTTAACACTGCACCCGATATTCCACCTGCATTGACATTCACAGTACAAGTCATTGTTGTTTTCCCATTCACTTCTTCTGCAGTAAAGTGACCGCTCCCTGTAAAATTATCTGATAAACCTTTTAGTTCAAATTTAATATTTGAAGGTTCATTCCATTCAGTAATATCTACCTGTGCTTTTATTGTTTTTCTAATCCCTTTCACACTGCCTTCAAATGTCCAAATAGATTGCTTGTCATTTATAATTTCATGTTCTTTATAGGCAGGTACTGTCGTTGCCCATTTTTCAAGATCACTGACATAGTCCCAAACTGCTTGTACGTCTACTGGAATTTCTACTGTATGTGTTCCTGTTGCCATTATGATTCCTACTTTCCCTATGTATGAATTGTAAATTTGCTTTCTACAAAATTATTATTACATAAAAAAGGTAAACGCACATCAATTATATATCACTTTCCTTCTCCCTATCCCCTGAATATCGAAATAAATCTATATTCATCTTTTAGCTTTTCTGCGATTTCAATAAATGTAAGGGCAGTACCACTGAGTCCATGGAGACAAAATATAAATGACTTTTGCTTATTCCCCCATTCCGTAATAAATACTTTCATTTCTCAGTGATTGACGTAGTATCTCTCCAAGGTATCAACTCCTGATTTTTTAGCTATTACTAAATATCTTTTAGAAACTATTTATTCCTTCCCTAACCATCTATGAAGCTTTATATCATATTTCCATTAGATAACTTCCTAATGAATCAACATATCTGCATATCACAAACTATCGATACATATTCAAATTTCCTTAGATATAGTCTTACGCAATATGGAGCTAAAATAAAAAAATGGCGCTTATCTTGTTCTCAATGATAGCGCCCGATTGCTGATAGGACTTTCTCTACTAAAGCAAATTATTGTATCACAATCTTTTCACTACTAGAGTTCCTAGACCAAGTATTATATACAAACTAAATAGATAAATCATTAATAAGCCTGTTTCAATATATTTGATCCCCATTGCATATACAATAATCAACGCAGCACCACTGCCAAATAAAATAACATAAAGAGAAATCATTAAATACTTCTTTATTAATGACACACTTCGTTCATCAAAATCAGGTACATTTCCGTTTCTTTTTTTCTTTAGCCTAGAAATCGCTAAAAAAATAAGAAACCCTCCAACAGTGCCTATAGTAATTGGAAATAATAACTCATAATCGTAAACTCCAGTTTCCTTGCCAATTAAATAAATAGCCAACAATCCACCTATCAGCATACATCCTATAATTACGATCCAAGAAATAATTTGCAGTCTTTTTACAGTCATTTTATTTCTCCTTTCGTTTCATCTAGATAAAATAATTCTTCAATGGGTACATCAAAATACTTAATAAGCTTCAGTGCTAACTCAAGGCTAGGATTATACTTATTTTTTTCAATCGCATTTATGGTTTGTCTAGTGATTTGTAAATCCTCAGCCATTTGTACTTGTGTAATGCCTTTTTTTAATCGGATTTCTTTGATGTGATTTATTACTTTCAACTGTACACCTCCACAAAACGTAAAGATATCTTTACATATACATTATAATAAAAGCAGTTGTATGTAAAGAAATCTTTACATACAACTGCAAAATATTTCGACTAGGATATTAACATAACTGCCTAAACTTTAACATACATCCTTTATTTAATTGCTCTAGTTAAAAAAATGGCTTTTTTATTTTTAAAAAATGTTTTCCTTATTTCAGAAAAGCTCCCTATTGTTGAATATCGTTAGTGAAATAAAGCCGCCGTTAGTTATACATAAAAACTTACAAAATAATTGCATATTATATAAATGATGTGACAATAAGTCATTATTTCTTACCTTTTCGTTCTAAAAGTATAGGTACTATATTTAGTAAGATAGAAACAATTGTCAAAAACCATAGTGCCCTTTCCATACCAGGTACTACATCCATTAAAGCTGCCCAATCTTCCACTTCTACCCACACCGATACAAGACTGTATTCTGCACAAAGTGTTAATGCTGTAAATGATAGTCCTATCGCCATAGCAAGCTTATAATCCTTTCCCACTCTATACATATAAAGATTTATAAAAGTTGCTACTATTGAAATAACCCCAAATATCATAAATAACATTAGGAACCTCCATATATTTTTATTTTTGTCGTGTAATAATAGACATTAATACGTCAAATCATATTTTATAGTAAATGCTCTTCCTTTCTTATAAAGGGTATTCAACTACTCCTATAAGTGTCTTTATATCACACGCTCTAAAAATCATGCTATCACTCAGGGAATACTCTGATTTATTACTCCTTGTATTTGTTGCTTGTTATATCTTTACTTGACTATCTTCAGACTATTTTTATTTCTTTTTGTATTTAATACCTACGAAAACGATGAGTAAGAACAGCACTCCTAATCCGATAATCATAAGTGGATACATCATGGTACTGTCGTTAGTGTTTTCAGTACGGTTGATTATTCCTTCGGTTTTAGGCGTGGATGTCTGCGCGTCTGTTTTGCCTTCGTCAGGTTTAGGGGTGGATGTCTGCGTTTCAGTTTCGCCTGCATTTTTGTCAAAGGTTTCATTTACAAAACGCATCAAATCGTCTGCCAACTGCCTGCGCTCTTGTTTTTGTTCCTCTGTAGACCCAACCTTGGCGGAATAGCGATCCACATCCGAAAGTAAATCGGTTCCATGTTCATAGCTGGTCAAGAGGTGAAACTCCTTTTGCTCAGAAACGCTGGCGTCATAAAGGGGCTTTACTTCGTCATAGAAATTTCCGACGGGGTCATCGCTCGATACAGCGAAAAAAGCAGGAACGTCTATCTTTGCAACGGCTTCCAATGCGTTTCCCCTTGAATTTTTCGGAGAAGATAATAACGCCAACCCTACCAAGTCGGGAATATGAGGTGCGGCGACAGCCGTGGCGTTACCACCGTCAGACGCCCCCATGCCCAATATTTCAGTGGCGCCTCGCTCTCTTAATACCTGCGCTGCTGCAAGCACATCCAAATCCCAGCGCTGGCTTTCCGATTGAGGGGACGACCCAGACGGGAGAATATTTCTGAATTCCCAAATCATTACCATATACCCCTCATCCACAAGCCGTTCGCCAAAGGGAAGCCAGCTCGAAACCATCCATCCATTTGCGTGGCCAAGCGTGATCCCTTGGTTGCCCTCGCCCAACACATAACCGGACAGCAAAACCCCATCCTCAGTTCGGAATTGGACGGCTTTATCACGGTATTTTTCCGGGAAACGGTATCCCTCCGGCAAATGGTCGTCTGTGGGAACATCCTTCCCAGTCGCTACGATGATGCTTGTTTCATTTTCAGCTTCGGCGTGTGCCAGAGGCGGCAAAAACAATATTCCCACACAAAGCACCATAAGAATACATATAGATGTTTTTTTCAATGAGAATACCTCCGTATATTTATTTCTTGTTGCATATAAATATTACGATAAACATGAACTATGAGTAAGAACAACGTTCCCAATCCGGTAATCAACGGAAATAGATGGTACTTTTCCTAAAACGATAAAAGATGAGAGATCCCTATCATCTGTGTTTAAACCAGCCTGCATTATTTTGTAAGTCCTTAGGTATAGGTTCCTTTAGTGGATGGTTATGTAGGAACTTCCATTTTAACCAATAAAGTGGATTCTGTCTTTTTATTTGTTGTGTAGAAATTATTTGAAGTGAAATTGCTTTTTATGAGTAACGTAAATAAAAGCCTAATTCCTCTTTTATCAAGGAATTAGACTTTTTATCCTCCACAATCTGGCCCTTTTCATGAAGAAAGACGCTTTCCTTATTTCAGAAAAGCGCTCGTTTGTGGAATATGAGAAAAAGCTACAAATAACACCGTAGTTATTGTGCTAAAGTACCTGTTAGTTCAACAAGCACCTTCTCTACTTTTGTTCCATTTGTTCGACCTACGAAGTAAAGGCTTAGTTAAGTTTATTTCCTTTTTCTTTTACCAATCTTCTTCTCATTCCCACGTTTAAAGTTTCCTGTAATTTTAGCCAACAATAACTGGACTTCTATTAGATTATCTTCAACTTGTTTAATTCTTGCTATAAGGCGTTCAGCCTCACTATCCTTTATGATTTTAATTTGTTTACCTTTGTAATAGATTGCTACCGTTCCTTTTTTCGTTGTTTGATAAGTAAAAGGTTCTTCACTTAATCTGTTTCTTTTATCTATTTCGCTCACTACATCATCTCCTGTGTTAAATAAAAAGGTCAAATTAAATGGCCCTTCCAGCTGGAAGGGCATTTATATTCTAATTTCTCTTTTAAACTGGACTTCAATTAGTTAACCATTGTACATTTCTATTTAACTTCTCTACATATTATTAATTTATTTTCATTTCCAATCCCATGGCTCGATATCTACTCCATCCCGATCAACTATCACTTCCAATTGTTTAAGTGTGTAGTTATAGAAACAAACTGTATTAACTCATATAATGCTTTCCATTATTAATATTTGTATCTTCCTTTCCATACAATACTTTCTTGGGGTTAATAACGATGAGAAGAACAGCTGCTGCTAAATATAAAAATGCGTTATACATAATTAAATCGACTAGGTTTTCATTTATTATGCCAATAAAAAAATTAAAGGATTGGTGGATGGCAATGGAGATGATTAAATTCTGATTTAAGTTATAAAATGCGGCTATGATAATCGTAGTGGATAGGATTGAAATCATAAAGAATAGCATATATTTGATTAAATCAATGCCCGTATACCCTGTAGTAAACCAAATAGGCAAATGCCACATGCCCCACCAAAATCCTAGGATGATCGCAGCTTTTAATGGCGAATGCTTTTTTTGAAGCTCAATTTGAGCGAACCCTCTCCACCCTAGTTCTTCTCCTAGTGGCCCTGACAGAAGATTTTTGAAAAAGAAATAGATGAGCATTCCCCATGAAGATTTAGTAAAAATAGGGTCCACTTCACTATTATTAGATACGAAAAACAAAATCAGCAAAAATATGATGACTTGAATCATACTTACCGTAAGAAGCACAGAGAATTTAAGTTTATTCTTGAATTTATCTTTTACAAACTGGATAAAACTCTGCCCCGGATAGATTCTTTTAAATAACACTCCAAAAGCAAAGGTTGAGGACCAAGCTGATATACAGAGCATAATATCAAAGACCCATGCAGGAAATCCTAACATCTTAATAGCTCCAACAAGAAGAAAAAGTGGCCAAAAAATGATATTGGTTAGAAGAATAAAACTTGCTACTGGGTTATTTAGTTTCTTTTCTCTATTCACGTACAAGCCCCCGATTCAAACTAAGTATTTCGTAAATATAATTACACTCATATTTGCGAATACCTTCAGCTTATACCTGGGGGTTACTCACAGGTCAATATATGTCTGCATTATTTTATTCCGCATTAACGAACAGTGAGACTTCCACCTCAAAATTCAGCAAAAGCGAAGATGGCAGGTGGAAATCAACTGCACTTGAAAGCCCGATAAAAATGTTCTTTGAGCTTCAACCCTTAGAAAATATGCAATCATACAAAAATCAGCGGGAGAAGTTCCCCACTGATTAATGTTTCATTTTATAGGTGCATACATTTCTAAAAATACACGTTCGAGTCCATCTTCATAAGTAGTAAGTAATAGATTTATATAAACTACCCCCAAAAGCTCATACCCATTTTCTTTTGCTGCTTTTCTTAAACTAGCCTCCACGTTATCGTCAATATTTTTTCCTCCCGTTGACCATCTTCCATCTTCAATAACGGTATACATACATTTTTGATGAGATACAATTTCACTTTCAATTTTTCTATGATAGTCGTCTACTTTTCTTACAATAATAAACTTATCTTCTAGAACACCTTGATCATTAAATCTGATAACTCTTCTTAAAGAGGTTAGATTAACTGCTTTTTTCAAGCTGTCCATGTTCTCTTTAAGAGCTTCATATTCATCAAATGCATTGAAATGCCCGATTTCTCCTTTAATTTCTAAAGGCTCCATTTCTTTAATTGTGTATTCCCCTAAGAATTGGTTAATTTTTTCGCAATCTTCTTTTACGATCTGAAGCTTTTTTAAAAGAAGCTTTTTATATTCTATTTCTTCTAAAATCTCTTGTTCTTTCTCTTCTAGTAATGATTTTATTCCCTCTATACTCTTGCTTTTTCTTATTTCCTGGATTTTTTTTATTTCAATATCCATCTCTCTATAGAAATTTACTGTGGCTATATCATAGATATCAAAACGATTATATTTTCTATACCCATTCTCAATATTTTGCTTAGGCTTTACTAATTCCTTTTCTTCATAAAATTTCAAGGTATCTCTAGAAACACCTAAAAATTTAGCTACTTGACCAATTGTGTACATCATGCACTCCTTTATCGTTTCCGATAGAATCTAAACCCGCCCATGAACTAGCTGTTCAATAAAAAACTTTTCTTTAGAAAATCAATTTGAACTGCAATAATTCCCTCACGTACTCTCGATTCATAAAAAGCGAAGTGGGAAACCGGATACTGTTTCACCATTACTTTAGCACAATAAGGCAGCTTACGATTTAGAAGAAACCATTAGGTTATGCCATTCCTCCTCTAAAATAGCATAGTAATATTCATCCCACCATTGATCACCATGAGGGATGCATTTTTTAAAATATCCTTCTCTTCTCATGCCGATTTTTTCCATGACACGATAAGATGGAATATTTTCTGGCTGACATGTAGCTATAATTCTATGTAACTTTAAATTCTCAAAACCATATTTTAATATGGCAGAAGCAGCTTCCGAAGCGTATCCTTTATTGTAATACTCAGGGTTAAATACCCACCCGATCTCATATGAATGATCTCCAAAATATTTGAAGAACTCTACATGCCCGATTAAAATATCTTCATCAGCTACTATTACTGGAAATTTCTTAGCTGAATCACCCATATTTCTATTAATTAACTCCTTTGTATCTTTTTCCGTTAAAACACCTTCAGGCATATACTTCATCACACTCTTTTGAGAAGTATACTTATGTACTTCTTTCCAATCGTCTAATTCAAAATTACGTATAATTAATCTTTCTGTTTTTATATACATATTTTTCTCCCTTTAAAAATTCTATTTATCTAATGTCCACCATTCAGCTAATCTCCGCTTTAGTAAGGTGCTATTCCAAGCTCCCCCAGGTGATAGTTGCTTTTGACCATTACAATTATTAAAAGCAATTTAACCTCTAATAAAACCAACTTCTTTTCTAAATATTAACATAAATAACCAATTTCCATAAGTTATTCCATAATCTAGGATGAATGTTTATGGTTTTGTCTTACCTTGTAATTCTTTAATAATAAAATGGGGATTAAATATCAGCTTCGAATGATGATACAAACCATATTAGTATAGGAATGATCAGTGGATATAAAGTGTATTCTTCTAAAAATCATGAAATAGAAACAATTTTTTTCAGAACCAAAGCTCCTGAAAAAGGTAATTACTCATTTAGTATTTTTAGTACAATGGCTGATAGTGTAACCATTGAAAATGGAAGAGTAAACAAAAAAATAAATTAAAAGAAATTTAACCCCTTCCTTTTTGTAAAATATGGATATTAAATCTAATTACGCTATCTTCTTTATATAAAAATACTGAAAACGTATATAAACTTCTAGATGATTATATTTAGAAACAAGTAAACATAGGGTTACGAAAGTTGTCAGTTAGGGCCGACGAGTTAGGTAAGATGTCAACTAGTGAGCTATTTGGGTGTAAAGAGCTTAAGTATAATAAAGACGATATACGGATAATTTATCGAATAGATGAAGATCAGATTGAAATAGTAGATATTTTTGCTACTGTTAATCTTGCAGATGAGGAAGTATTTAAACACTAGAAGCTATTAAAAGGTTAAAACTTAAAGCTAACTAAGTTAAGGGCTTACCTCCTTATAGAGGTGGTCTTTTTTGTTGTACTTGCATCTTTATAAAAAACTAGGATTACTATTTCATTTCAATTCACACAAAAAATGTTTTATAAAAAGGATTGATTAACTTGAAGCGCTTTAATCAACGAAAGTACCCTTTTGTTTAAGGACATTTTTTTCACATACCAGAAAACGTATCTTATTATTAGTAATAATTTTCTCTTGAATTAATATAATATTTGTGTAAAATATAGATCAATTGCATAGTTAAATGTTTTCTAGGGTTCCGCAATTTACTATTGGTCTGGTCCGAGAGAAAACTCACAGCACCTGCTGTGTCACGGAGGGATAAAAGCCTGGGAGTTAACTGTTTATCAGTTTCTCTCAGGCTTTTTTGTTTTTTTGTAAATAATAAAATTGGAGGTGCCATCTAAATGAACACAAACTGGATTAAAGTAATTATTGCTGCTTTTTTTGAAGTATTTTGGGTTATTGGATTGAAACACGCTGATGACTTTTGGACTTGGACTGGGACAGTTATATCAATCATTATCAGTTTCTATGTAATGATTATGGCGGGACGAAAACTTCCTGTAGGAACTGTATATGCAGTTTTTGTGGGATTAGGTACAGCAGGAACTGTTATAGCTGAAATACTTTTCTTTGGAGAACAATTCAAGATGAGTAAAATACTAATGATTTTACTGTTATTAGTGGGTGTAATTGGATTAAAACTAGTTACAAAGGATAAAGTTAAGGAAGGGGCTGAATTTTAATGGCTTGGATTTCTTTAATGTTAGCTGGTTTATTTGAAATGTTTGGGGTTGTGATGATAAATAAACTTCATAAGGAACGTAATTGGAAATCCCTTGTTCTATTAGTTCTTGGATTTGGAGCAAGTTTCATTCTTCTATCTTATGCAATGAAAACACTCCCTATGGGCACAGCTTATGCAATTTGGACGGGGATAGGTGCTTCTGGTGGAGCAATACTAGGAATGCTATTATATGGAGAATCAAAAGATTGGAAAAGGTTAGTCTTTATCGTTATGGTTTTAGGTGCAGCAATTGGGCTTAAACTTGTTTCATAAAATTGGTAAGGTTGTATAGAAGAAGCTTAATACGCTATGAATTTTAGGCTTCTTCTTAAACTAACCTGCACCATAAGTTAAATAACAAATCAAATTACGTTTCTGTCGCCATTACTGGCAGGTTGAGAAATTAACAATCGCACCTGTTCGTTCAATAAGAAACTAGAGTTTAATTTAATTTTTTTACAAATAAAACTCTATCTTGATTTGGTCCGTCATAATCTGTATTTATTGATAGATCATCAATAATTCTATCTCCATCTTCAATTTCAAAACCCATCTTTGTATGAAAGGCAATCGAACCTTTATTGACTGGTGAAGTTACACACCGAACCATACTTCGATTATTTTGCTTTACCACTTTAAAAAATTTTTTGTATAAATGTTTTCCAATATTAAGCTTTCTGTATTCAGGATGAACTCCAACGAAATGAATATACGCCTCATTAGAATGAGTTTGAGAAAGGAATCCTATTAGGAAACCCACAAGTTTACCATCATTTTCTGCAATAAAACTTGTTTGTGTAAAATGCTTGAAGAATAATTTTGGTAGCATATCAGACATATTCCTGCCACCCCACCATACATTGATTAGAGGTGAAATTACATAGTAATCTGAAACTTTAACTGACCGAATTTCCATTTTATCCCCCATTTTTATATAAAAATCTATTTACACAAATATTAACATTAAAGCAAATTTTATTTTACTCCTTATGCAACTAACCTGCTTCTTTAATTTAAGTACATTTCTTCACAATCTCACATAAATATCTAGTTTTTTCAAAGTCTCTATTAAATTGCCCTTTTCATGAATAAAGACCGTTTTCTTATTTTAGAAAAGTGCACTTTAATTGAATACCTACCGTGTAGCAATAAGCTTTGATCCCCTAAATTAACGCCCCCCGTTTAATTACATTTTTTCACAAACTTATTTACAAGAGGGACCTTCAGGAAAATCCTATAAGATGTATTCGTCTCGATTTGCTTTCTCAATATGGCATCTAACATAACAATAGTATATTGTTGTATTCAGCCATATGGTTCATCAACTTAAACCATTAAACTGATTATTGGAGGTATTTTACTGAATGAATAAACAGGACCAACTAAATATGATTAAAGAGGATTTTATTAATTGTCAAAAAGTATTATTGGCAATTGGTGATGAAACCCGTCAATCGATCTTGTTAGTTCTAATGGGGACAGATTGTCAAACAGGATTACGTGTGGGTGAAATCACTGAAAAAACACATCTATCTCGACCTGCTGTATCCCACCATCTTAAGGTTTTACGAGAAGCCGGTATTATTTTGATGCGTAAAGAAGGGACAAAAAACTTTTATTATATTAATGTGCGTACAGAATTAGGTTTATTAAAAACGCTTGTGTTGGATATTGACAAGTTCATGCAGAACTTTTATTTAAATGATGAAATTTTGGAGGGATAAGCAATGCAAGCGATGGTTATTGACAAGTATGGGAAATTCCCCATGCGTTTGGCAGAAATACCCACACCTGAAATTGGTGAAAATGAGGTACTCGCAGAAATTCATGCAACTAGTGTTAATCCTGTTGATTTTAAGATACGCGATGGGAAAGTGAAATTGTTAGTTAAATATAAAATGCCTCTTATTTTAGGGAATGACTTTTCTGGTGTTATTGCAAAGGTTGGCGCAAAAGTGACTCGTTTTAAAGTTGGGGACGAAATATATGCACGTCCACGCAAAAGTAAAATCGGTACTTTTGCTGAATATATCGCTATTCATGAAGATGACATCGCCTTAAAACCTAAAAATTTGAGCTTTGAAGAAGCAGCATCGATTCCGCTGGTTGGGTTAACCTCCTATCAAGCACTAGGAGACATTATGCAACTACAAAAGGGACAAAAGATTTTAATTCAAGCTGGGGCTGGTGGTGTCGGTACCTTTGCTATTCAGCTGGCCAAATTAATGGGTGCCACTGTTGCAACGACCGCAAGCGTTGCTGGGGCGAATTTAGTAAAATCCCTTGGTGCAGACGAAATAATAAATTACAAGACAGAAAAATTTGAAGAGAGTCTGAAAAACTATGATGCCGTATTTGATACACTTGGGGGCGAGATACTCGAAAAATCATTCGAAGTGATAAAAAGCGGAGGAAAAATTGTTTCCGTATCAGGATTACCGAATGCTCGTTTTGGTAAAGAATATGGTTCCGGATTTTTTAAAACGCTGTTGTTTTCAGCTGCAAGTCATAAACTTTCTAAGCTTGAAAAAAAGCATAATGTTCAATATACGTTTTTGTTTATGAAACCAAGTGGAGAACAATTACGTATCATCGCAGACTTTATTGAAACTGGTAAAATCAAACCTATAATTGATCGAGTTTTTCCTTTTGAAGATGCTCAAAAAGCGATGGAATATGCGGAGACAGGAAGGGCGAAAGGAAAAGTAATAGTAAAAATCAAATAGTTGTCAAACGATGCAAAAAATATATCCTGCCTTTCCATTTCTGTTTCTATAAAAATCATTTCTTTTAAATCAATCTTTATAAATGGGAGCTTTTGTATTGTTGTTAAATATGAGGTAACTTTTTAAACGATCTTTATTCTTGAGCAACTAATAAACTTTAATAAACCACTATTTAATGAAGGAACCAAAGCCTAAATTCTCACTTATAATACGGGAATTTAGGCTTTTTTGATGTAATTTCGTTCAAGGTATAAATCCGCATCTCGATATTTATAAACAATTACTAATCTTCCAACATAGCTGGCTGGAGATAGGTGAACCCTATGATTATGCTTTACTGGTTGAACTCAGAACTTCTAAATAATGCTGATTATACATAATGCCGAGGATGTTTCCAAAGGGATCGACTACGGAAGCAGTGATGAACCCCTCTCCACGCTCGGTTGGTGCCTCGTACTCTGTCGCTCCCATTGATATCAACTTCTTGAAAGTTGCTTTTACTTCGTCTACATGCCAGTACACTATTGCACCTGCAGGTCCGTTCGCTGCGCCATTAGGGGCGTAGCTGCTATCGATCAGCCCCAGTTCGTGCTGGTAATCGCCTAGGCGAAACTCTGCATATCCCGGACGTTCAAAGTATGGTTCCATGCCCAATAGCTCGGCGTACCATTTCTTTGCTGCTGCTAGATCATTCGTCCAAAAACTAACTGTGGTCAGTCCTCGTAATGTCTGTGTCTCCCTCATATTTGATTTCCCCCTGAATATTAGTGGTGTGTCTTGAAATTCAACTAATTCTCATCTGCTGATTAACTTCGATTTCCTTTAGATGAATCCCTTCTTGTATTCTAGTAAATGACCTGTTAGCTACGTCAGATTCTATGGAAAACTTGTTCACATCGATCGACTTAAAGCAATGAAAAAAGTTCTTCGGTGGGAAGATCTTTTTAGCTGCTAACTATTTCTCGCTTCTGTTTCTCATCCATTCAATGTAATATTCCCAAGTATTCCAGACATCTGGATTCCATTTTATCAATTACTCATTTCTATTTTTCTCTTCCTTCCCTGATAATCTCCTTCTCCTTCAGTACTTCCACGGCAATATTCTTTGCTTCTGTTCCAGATCCATCAATATTGACTGCAAATACCCATGTTTCTTTATCATTCTCTACAAAACCAATGTACCATCCTAATCCCATATCCGACAGCCTTGTCCCTGTTTTCCCGTGAAGGGTAAAGCTGTCCTGTTCGTCTTGAATCATCATCCTTTTTACTGTTTTCTGATTCTTTTCATTAAATGGGAGCTCTTCTTCTACAAGATTTTCCATGAAATCTGCTTGTTCCAAAGCTGAAATTTTCAAGGTGCTATCGAGCCAGAACTTATCAATCCTCCCTGTTATATCACCGTTTCCATAACCCATTTGATTGATATAATTTATCATCATATTCTCACCAATATCTCTTGCCATGTCTTGATAATACCAGATGGCTGACTCCCTCATTGCGGAAGCTAATGAGTGATCCCGATTCCAGTTTTCGAACTCCCTAATAACTCCATCCCATCGTTTCACTTCATACTCGTCTCTTACTGCACCTGTTTCCAAGCCGATTAATGAATTTGGCACTTTAAAAGTTGATTCAGGAGTAAGCCTTTTTGTGCTTCTTTCACTGTTGTATACATAAATATTGTCGTTTTTTAAATTCTTAAGTACCATTGTTCCGTCTTTTCCATTGAATAATCCTTCAATCATTAGTCTCTTTGTTTTTTGAACTTCTGCATTCGTTTCTGTTGATAGCCCTGTGAAAACCAGAATCATAGAAAAAAAGAGCAGTGCTGCTAATTGATAGATTTTTTTAGTTGAACCTTTCATAGTAAATGCCTCCTTATTTACTGAATTTGTATAGCCCTTCTGTTAATTTATATTATATGGGAATCTTTTCTACGAAAAGATGTTAAAAATGCCATCTGTACCCATACAGAAAGAAGTGAGGGAGATATTTTGGAGACAAAATACAAAGAAATCATGAGAGAGATGCTTAATCGTATTTCAGACGGCCACTTTAAGCCTGGGGATAAATTGCCATCTATCCACTCACTGTCAGAGGACTTCGGCTGCAGTTTAAACACAATTGTAAAAGCATACAATGAGATGGAAAAGGAGCACAGAATCTATTCAGTTCCTAAAAGCGGTTACTATCTCCTTGGCAGCCGCCAATCTGAAAGTAGTGCTTCTGAAGAGATCATTGATTTTTCATCTGCTGGTCCCGACCGATGGAATATGCCTTACCGAGACTACCAGCATTGTATGAACCAGGCGATTGAACTCTATAAAGAAGAAATGTTCCAATACTCTGAACCGCTTGGATTACAAAGTCTTCGATATCAGCTTGCTCAGCAGCTGCAGGATCTGCAGGTATTTACCTCTTCAAAAAGGATATGTGTTGTATCAGGCTCTCAGCAAGCACTTGATCTTTTAGTCTCACTCCCATTCCCAAATGGAAAAGAAGAGATCTGTGTTGAACAGCCAACCCATTTTAGTTTTATCGATTCAATTACTTCCCGCAGCTTGAAAGCTGTCGGCATCGAAATCAGCCAGTATGGCATTGACCTCAATTATTTAGAAAAAGTATTTAAGGAAAGAAGCATCAAATTCTTTTATACAGTCTCAAGGTTCCAGAACCCAACAGGCTATAGCTACACAAATGAGGAAAAAAAGAAAATCGTGAAATTGGCACAGAAATATGATGTGTACATAATCGAAGATGATTATATGGGTGATCTCGATACAAAAGGAAAGGCAGATCCTATGTTTGCTTACGACCCATCCGGGAGAGTGATTTATACCAAGAGCTTCTCAAAGGTCTTATTGCCTGGCTTAAGATTGGGAATGGCCGTCTTGCCTGAAGAACTGCTGAGAGATTTTTCAAGGGCAAAATTTGCAGCTGACGTGCATACACCTGTCCTGACTCAGGGTGCTCTTGAAATCTACTTAAGCAGTGGAATGTATCACGCACATATTCAAAAGCTTAGACGCCAATATAAGAAAAAAGGCACCATACTCAAACAGACCTATCTCGACCACCTCCCTTCCAATGCCTCATTTACAGGCGGTGACTCCGGTTTCTACTCGATGATTAAACTTCCTAGCGGAATGAAAGCAAAGCAGCTTGTGGAACATCTCAAAAAGAAGAATGTACTCGTTCAGGATGCAACAAATATGTATCTCCCTGAGTATAAGAAGGAGAATCGAATACGTCTAAGCGTATCACAGGTGGAGGATCGGAAAATCCCGATTGGAGTGAAGAAGATTGGGGAAGGGATACGAGATTTACAGCGTTAAGAAAAAACAAATATAAAAAAGCTCGATTTCTCGGTGATGCCAACGAGAAATTGAACTTTTTTCGTTTCTCCAGAATCGAGCTCGTTTGTTAAAGATCAGTGGCTGCTTAAGATAGCTCGTACTTATTGAACTCTTACACCCTTTACTTCATCTATCCTATCGGCCTAAGCCGCGTTAATCGGATTCCAAGTCTATTTGCCTATGTCTTAAATGCTTTCAATCTTAATTAGCCCTTGGACATTAGTATCATGTACTTTTCCTGTTCGAGCAAATTCTCCCCATATTTTACGAAGTGCCTGTCCCTGACGTTTGTATTCCTCCCAAGAAGTACCTTCAAGTAAAGGCGAATGTTCCCAAAGGTCTCTGTCTTCGAACAGTAGAGGTATTTCAGTGGCGTGACCTCCTGCGAACTTGTTTCCAGAAGGACCCCAAGTGATTGTGTACTTGTACCCCCGTCCTCCTCCGACAGAATGTCTCTCGGCAAACTCTTTGACCCCTGAACCGTAAATTTTACTAGTTAACCACTTTACCACAGCCCACGATATAAATTTCCCAAAAATAAAGACAGATGTCATTCTTTGCAAATTCGGGATTAGGGGAATAAAAGGGGCAACTTCACGGTTGTTACAACCTACCATTACCTCAACACGCGATGCAACATTCTCCCATGCTTCATCTACATTTTCTTCGTTTGGGAGAGGAAAGTGTCCATATTGAACTCCAAATGGCATAGATGATTTTAATCCAAAGGACTTTCCTTTTTCTATTATACGAGACTGAGCTGCTGCCACATCCTCTATGAAGCCATCAATGGATGTCCGGGTAGCTTCTTCAAGCATCGCATTAGTCATTTCATTACGCTCACGCAATATACCAAACGGGGCACTTTGAATAATCGCTCGTTTAAACAATTCATCTGTTCCTTTTGAAATCATCAGATGTGCAACTGCATCTCCTCCAGCAGATTCACCAAATACAGTAACATTTTCTGGATTCCCACCGAAGCAAGAAATGTTTTGTTTTATCCACCGCAACGCTTCAATCTGGTCAAGTAAACCTAGATTTGCAGGTGTTCCTTTCTCGCTGCCTAGATAACCAAACAAACCCAATCGGTATGTAACTGTAACGACAATAATATGTTGTTCTCGTACCAAAGCCGCTGGATTATACATTGGGTGGTCTCCTGCCCCTGTTACGTAAGAACCACCATGTATCCAAACCATTACTGGCAAAGAGTCAATAGGTTTTGCATTCAGTGGAGCCGTTACAGAAAGACGTTGGCAGTGTTCATCCAACTCCATTTCCCTAGTGAGCTCGTTTAAGAATTGCCCTGTATATTCATCTGTTGGCTGCGGACATGCAGGAGACCACATTGTTGCATCAATTATTCCATCTATCGGGGGCTCAGCTACAGGCACCGTATACCTTTTTGAACTAGCATATTTGATACCTGTTGCCCTTACAACTTCATTTTCATTGTCTTCCCAACCAACAATAGTTCCACAAGGACACTTCCATGATGGACAATGAGTAGTTTCATTCATTCCCTTTCAACTCCTAATAATCTGGCTATCTATAAGAAAAAACACTATATAAGTTAACCTGATTCGTTAGTTCAACAAGAAAAAGTACTGTCGGCAACGATCACTTTTGCTCCTTTAAAATTTTCTTCTTGTCTTCTGGTTTCACCATCATAAATTATTCTCTCTAAGGTCTTAAAGAATTGTCACTCTCTGCATCTTTATAGCCAAATACTTACTCACCATTTACTCTTGTTCCATTAGCAGAAATATTCCCCCCAAAAAAATTAAAGGAATAAAAAAAGCAAACACTTCATTATAAAACCACCAAGTTATGTTATTTCCTATATATTCTCCTCTAAAGGAATTTATCCTTGTTCAACTCCCTCAGTTTAATAAGAATATCTCTCGCATGCTAAACCGCCCCATTTGGTATATAAAAAAAGCTGCCTGAATTGACAGCTGATCTTTAGCATAAGGCCCCATTAGTTAAAGTACATTCCTTCACAATCTTTAATTTTTCACGTTAGATAACCTCTTTACCTCTTCTCAACATATAATGTTGTGACCCTAACTAAAAGGAGTGAAAATCACATGAGATATTTCCAGCGCCAAGGGACAATGAGTCCACAATCCCCTCCTCCAACATTCATACCACCAAAACCTTCTGTGTCGTATATCGTCGACTGTTTATATCAAAACACTTATGTATGGCTTATAAATGGCAGTCAATTTTGGTTTTACCCTACTCGTGTGGAATATGGAGAAGTCTCTGGATATAGATGGAACGGTGCTTTCTGGCAATTCTATGGTATTGACCCTAGACTTATAGATGCTGTTGCCTGCACTCCTATCCCTACATTATACTAAAATCCTTCAAAGCCTTATCACGAATAATCTCAAAGTAAAAGATCGTCCCTATCTTTTTATTTTGGAGGTAATGTATGACGAATTTTTATTCATTTCATGGAACAGTCACGGTGATTAGTGAGTTTTTCACAGGTCAAAATGGTAAAAAAGAGGGCTGTTATAAATTATTTACAATAGAAAATGAATTGGGATCAATAGTAAATTTCGTAGTTTCACCCTCAACTTACTTCGTTGACCATGAAATGGTCAGAGTAGGAGATCACGTAACAGGATATTATGATGGCGATTTACCTGCTATTCTTATTTACCCTCCACAATATCAAGCACTCGTCATGGTAAAAGATAACCCATATCAGAAAGTAAAAGTTGATTATTTTAATAACCAATTGGTGAGCAGTGATGGACAATTACAATTAAATTTATCTCCCTATACCCAAATAATATTAACCAATGGGCAACTCTTTTCAAGATATCCAGCGAACCGAGATTTAATTGTTTTTTATCGACCTTCCACAAGAAGTATCCCTGCTCAAACCACACCCTATCGTATAATCGTTTTGTGTTGAGTGCTTTATTATTTCAACTAGCAATAAAAATAGGTATTTAAAACTCGTTCAGTTTTTGGCGAGTTTTTTATTATAATTCGTTCTTTCCATAACCCAATAAAATTTATATTGCCTTTTCAACTAAAGTACCTGATAGCTCAATAATGAGTTTCTTTAGAAGTAATCACGGATATCAAGTGATAGCTGGGAGAAATCATTTTCATTTGAATAATGCGAACAGGATACAAAAAAAAAGCCGGCTCGGCGTTCCGGGATGCCAAGGACCACCTGGATTTTTTTACCTTCCTGCGGATCTCATGTACCGGTTCCTTATAAGGAGATAGTCGGCCCGGTGCACTACTTATTAGTACAGCAGTTCACCATACCGGAAATCTTCAATCTGTTTCCGTACTAACTGCTGGGGGAATTAGTTGGATATGATCTCCTTTATCGTTGCAGGTAAAAATTCCTTTGAACATTTCGGGCATGGCATGCAATTTTTCTTGATATTCTTCCTCCATTAAAATGGCCCTTTTCATGAAGAAAGACGCTCTCCTAATTTTTCGGAAAAGCGCCTGTTAATTGAATAACTAACATTTATATCACCTTAATTACAAAACTCCAAGAAAAAGTGGTGGTTTTTTTTTACTAAAGGATTTTTTCAAGGAGCATTATATCCCACACTTTTTTGCTTTGTTTCACAACTATTTGATTTTTAATTAATTTCCCTTTAGCACTACAAGACTCCGCATACCCCATCGCTTTTTAGCATCTTTAGATTCATTTTGATTTAATCAAACCATGATCCAATAATCGGATATCGAAAAGGACGTTCATTAATTGCCTTAACAATTCCAACAATCGGAGCAACTATAGCAATTATTCCAAAAATAATGAGGAATGGAATCCCGATTAATATCCAAGAAAAAAAAGCAGACACAGAAATTAAAATACCGATCACAATATGAAATATCATAGCCTGTAATGATAGGCTTTTAATTTCTCGATCTGAGCTAATAAAATATGTGATAATGGGAACTAGTATAGGTGCAAACCAAGTACTAGCATGAATTAATATTTTAAGGCCTTTATTTTCCATTTAAATTTTTCTCCTTTTTGTATGATAATATTAACCAAACCTTTATTTATTAATCATTATAAAGATTTGGTTAGAATATTACATCAGACTATGAACTAAATCGATATACGACCGTGGTCGTAGTCCGAGTCAAAATTTCAGGATGCAAAACTCTTTTACATTTTCGAGCTACTGAGACTACTCCAAAATTTGGCCTATAAGAAAAAGACACACCTTTTAATATGCCTGCCTCGATTTCGGTTGAAATTTCAAGAATATTTACTATAAAGAATGTGAAACAGGAGTATTATTGCACTTCTTAAACTATTCTTTTCTTTCGTAAAGAAGCCTTATT
This sequence comes from Cytobacillus praedii, assembly GCF_001439605.1. Taxonomy (GTDB): domain Bacteria; phylum Bacillota; class Bacilli; order Bacillales; family Cytobacillaceae; genus Cytobacillus; species Cytobacillus praedii. Next base: position 124,058 of record NZ_LMBX01000004.1, on the reverse strand, counting down.
CAACAATAGCGCCTGATTGTTGAAGATCATTATTGAACTAAAGCACCCAATTAGTAAAATTTAAAACCGACATTAAGTTTCCTTGTTTTGTGTATTTTTAAAATATATAGTTTGATTAAAAATCTTCACATTAACCGTGATTTAATCGCAAATAAAAACACTCCATTTTGAAAAAAAGATTGATCAAAATTGAGTGTTCCCTTGTGAATATATAAACAAATATTTATAAAAAAGTTCGATCAGCTAACTCCCCCTATAGCTTAAATACATTCTTCACAAGTATTAAACTCATTCTCATTTATTATAGAAAAATCGCTCCTATAATCTAACAAAAAAAGCAGGATTTCAAAACCCCACAAAACCAAATATAAAAATTCAGGTACTATATTTCTTCTTTAATGACTTTCGAGTTTGAAAGAAATACAAAAGAAATTATTATAATTCCTATACCACAAATCATCATAATATTGGATATACCAAAATTTAAAACCAGAGCTAGAGAAACGAAGGCATAAGATAAAGGAACCAATCCATTAGAGAATGCACTTACAAGACTCATAACCCTTCCAATTTTATCTTTCTGACTTTTTTCTTGGATAGAAGTTACTAACATCACATTAATAAAAGATGAAAGAGAACCCATTAGGATTAATAAAAGCACCCCCTGCCAAATTTCCTCTATTTGCCCTAGAAACGTAAGCAATATACCTAATGCACTTATCATAAATAGTATAGCTAACCCCTTTTTTTTCTTAATGGTTAATACTCCTATAGTTAATGCTCCTGCAAGCATACCAACTTGATATGAGCTTTGAAGAAAGCTTAAATCTAACGCATTTCCCTGAAGTAATTTATCTACAATAAGTGGAATTCCCATTAATAAAGGGCCAAAGAATAAAAAATTGATAATAATTAGAATTAACAACATACTTTTCAGAGATTGCATACTTCTAACATATTTAATTCCTTCTTTTAGCTCTGAGATGGTTGACATATTTTTTAATTTTTTATTTTCTTGCTCATTTATAAAAAGAGAGAAAAGAAATGTTATAAATAGTAATAGTGCTACGAATAGAAACAAATGGATAAAAGATCCTACAGCAAGAATTAATCCTCCAATCATTGGACCGGAAACCATTGCTATTTGATTTGAACTCTGTATCAATGAATTAGCTCGTATCAGCCCTTCTTTTGGAACCAAAATTGGAAGTAATGATGTGTTAGCGGGAGAGAAGAAGGCATCAAGGATACCAAATATTAATGCAAACCCTACTAATGGCCAAATTTCTAACCAACTCATTCTAAGGAATAAAATCATCACAAGTACTATTAAGAATCTTATCAAGCTTGAAATAAACATAATTTGTGACTTTTTTAATTTATCAGCCCAAACACCACCTATAATCATAAAAAGAATTCTTGGAATCATAGTTGCCATCATTACAATTCCAAGTGAAGCTTCTTTATTTAATTCGGTAATGATATACCACTGCTCAGCAAATAAATATGTGGATAATGACAGAAAAGACGCTGTACTAGATAACCATAAAAGTATAAATGGTCGATTTCTTAACAATTCTACAAAATAAAACTTGTGATTAGATGCATCTAACACTTTTTGGTTTTCCAATTAGATTCCTCCATTAACTATTTGGTGTTTTTGTTAAATAGTGGTTCCTCTATCTGGAAGGCTGTTGTCATTAAGTAATAAAGTTGTTTATCTGCATTATCAGAATCATCATCTAATAGAGAATCTAATAAATTTCTATATTGACGAGTAAACTCTAAAAATCTTTCTTTACTTAAGGAGAATTCTCTTTGGATAGACATATTTAACCATTCTTCTACATTAGATGAGTTTAATTCAAATGACTCTTCGGGTGCTGTTAACACTCTTGTTTTAGCTCTGTTTATAACCTCTAAAAATGATTGTCTAGTTGCCTCTTTTGATTCAACATAACTAAGTAAATGATCAGACGGAATAAAACCTCTGGCCACTGCTTGATAATATTTTAGGATGTTCCCTCCCCTTTCTTCTTTTTTCACCAGCTTTATTATCCCGTGTTTTTCTAATTCCCTTAGATGATAAAGGATTTTAGCTCTAGAAAGATTTAATTCATTCGCAAGCATATGTCCGGTATGAGGTTGTTCTACCAAATAAATAAGCATCTTTGTTCTAAGAGGATCACTTATTGCTTTTAATTGGTCGTATGTTTCGATAATTAATATAGGTTTTTGACTCATTTTCCATTCTCCTTTTTAACCGGTTAAATTTATTTAACTGTATTGTATATGTTTATTTTAAAAATGTAAATATACAACATATTTTTTTTATTTCGAAAACAATTTTGTATTAGAATATGCCCCTTTAGATTAGGGATCACGCTAATTATTTCTTATTAAACAAACCTGCTCCGTTAGTTGAATAACAAAATCAGTCATAAATGGTGTGTAATTAAAAGATTATTTCCACTGAATTAAGAATATAAAGGAATAAAAATCTGAAAAATTGGAGAGTGAAAACATGATTCATGATATAAAGGAATATGTAAAATATTTAGATGGGATTCATAAACGAACGATGCAATATGTGAAAGTAATACCTAATGAACTCCTGGACTGGAAGCCTTCAGAAGATAAATTTTCTACTGGTGATTTATTGCGACATATCGCATCTTCTCGATTGATGTTTCTAGGTATATTTGAACACGGTTCGTGGAAATACACGGGACATGATACTGGTAAGGGAGCTTCTCTTGAGGATATTTCCAATTATATAGAGGCATGCCAGATTAAACTAACAGAGGGTCTATTAAAAGTTGGCAGCGATGCATTGACAAAAAAAGTCTTAACCCTTCATGGTCATGAAGTTAGTGTTTGGAGAATACTTATGGCACTTCCAGAACATGAAATCCATCATCGTGGACAAATCTCTACTTATTTGCAAATAAACAAAATTGAACCTCCTCAAATTTTCGGATTAAAAATTGAGCAAGTTAAAACATTATAATTTTTAGAAAGAGCTTTGGACATCGTCGTATATCCAAAGCTTTAATTTTATGCATTGTTACCATAAACTGCACCGTTAGTTTGAGTACAATCTTTCACAAACAACATACTATCATTACCATAAGTATTCATTTTCCTTGATATTCTTCCTCCATTAAATGGCCCTTTTCATAAAGAAAGACGCTATCTTTATTTCAGAATAGCGCCAGATTGTTGAAGTTCAAAGGCTGTTGAAGATGGCTCTTCCTTTTTTACCTTTCAAACTAGCTGTGAATAAGTAAAGGTTATTATTACTATGATCAAAAACGTTCCATAGTTAAATCAGTGTTTACGGAAACTGCAGCTTTATTACCATCTGCAGCAGAGATCATTAATGAGGAAGGTCCGGATTTTTCAGTTTCTCCAGCAATATATATATTTTTTTGTGTTGTTCTACCAACACCATCTGTTACAACTGTTCCATTTTCATGCACTTCACATCCAAGCTTCTCAGCAAATTGATTGGGGCGATAAAAAGATGGAACAACAAACCCACCTGATCTTATGATAGTTTCTCCTGATACAAATTCAATTTCTTGTAGATGACCGTCATCACCTATTAAGTTTTTTATCGGCTCCGATTTTATTTTGATACTTCGTTTGTGTAACTCTTGAACTCCTTCATTAGATAGTTCAACGCCATTTGTTATGACAACTAAATCCTTCGACCAGTTATAAATTATTTTAGCCATATGCAGTACATGCTCTTCTGTTTCTGCCATAACAATTAATGGCTTATCCCTTAGTTCCCAACCATCACAATATGGGCAGCTAAAAAGGCTTTTTCCATAATAATTTCTTACATTTGGAATAGAAAATACCTCTTGAATACCAGTGGCTAATATAATCTTTTCAGCAACAAATTCCCGACCATCCGAGGTTTTGGCGATAAATAGTTCATTACCAAAATTTTTGGTTATTTCAGTAACAGTTTTTTTAAAGTAGGATACAGAAGGATAATTTTTCAACTCAGTTAATCCAATCTCTTTAAACTCTTGTGGTTTAATGCCATCTCGAGTAATAAATCCATGTGACTCATGTGTGACTCTATTCCTATTTGTGCCATTGTCAAATACAGCAATTTTCCTTCTAGCTCTTCCTAAAGTTAAACTTGAGCTTAATCCAGCTGGTCCTGCTCCAACAATAATACAATCATAAATATTCATTTCTCAATCCACCCTTTACTTTTTAATAATTAACGACTAATTAACGACTTTATTACTCTTTAATATCTATAACAGGGGTAAAAAAGCGTGACTTATGGAGCCACTGCCATTTGTTTTGCTATATCAACTATATTTTGGTGTTTTAATTCATTCAACATCTTTTCTTCTGCAGAGATCATGACCTTTTGTATCAAACACTCAGGATTATGAGTTAAACAATAGTCAAAAAAGGATGTTGGACCTTCAATTGCCTGAATAATATCTAAAAAAGATATACGCTCCCAATTAGGTCTTAACTTATACCCACCATTAGCACCGGAAATTGATTCTACCATTCCAGCCTTAACAAGCTTAGTCAATATTTTGGACAAATACGTAGTAGAAACCTCTTGACGTTCAGCAAGTTGATGCACACCTACATGTCTCTCAGGAGTATCAACTGCTAGAAATAACATCGTATGAAGTGCATAATTCGTCGCTTTTGAATATTTCATCTTAATAGTTCTCCTCGATTAAAGATATTGTGAATCCACTATATCTACTTATTTATTTTAAGTCAAGCTAATTGCAATTTCTAACTACCATATATAAAGCCCTATTCTGTACCTATAATTGTTAATCAACAAACTGGCCCGATTACTGAAAAAGGCACAATTCTTCAAGAATTGCACCCGATTGTTGAAGATGATTATTGATCTAAAGCCCCCTTTAGTTTAAGTACATTTTTTTCACTAACTCACGTCGTAAAGGTTGAGGAAAAATTATATACCCCAAAGTTTATTAGAGTTTCCTTGCAATCAAATCGGTTTTAAAATGCGGATGCGGGATCTATCCAACATAATATCCTTAAAAAACTCTTCTTTGCCTAATCAAGAGCTCATTAGTATGTAGGGATTAAAATTTTATTTATATTTCAATATGATACATAGCAGAAATTATATTTCCACTTCTTTTTCCGATAAATTCAATACCTTTCCACCAACTTTGACTCCAATTACTTCTTGTTCTTCAACCCTTAATTCAACTTTTATCTCTGAAGGCCTTTTCATTAAATAACCCTGTTCCATAACAAATTGATGATCTCGTCTCTTATTGATTTTTCCGTACTTAGATAGATAACAAGCAAGGGCACCATTGGAGGTACCAGTAGCAGACTCTTCACAAATTCCATATAGAGGGGCAAAATTCCTGCAGTAAGCATTGGAGCCAAAGAGAGATTCCAGTGTAAAAACATGATATCCTACAGTATTATATTTACTGCTAATTCGGGATACTTCTTCAAAATTTGGTTTAATTGCATTTAGGATTTTGATATTTTTAACAGGTACAAGTATGTCCCTGAGGCCAGTTGAAACGATTTGCACTGGCAGTTCATCTATCATTTCATATTCTGTAATGTTCAAAGAATCAGCTATTTCCTTTTTATTTACTATTTCATAAAAACTTGGAGAGTTTTGTTCCATCATAATAGATGAATCTACCTTTACTTCTACACTTAAAATTCCTGCCTTTGTTTCTTGAAGAAATACTCCTGGCTTAATAAAACCTTTACTTAAGAGCACATAAAATGTTGCTATTGTAGCGTGTCCGCAAAGGTCTACCTCTTCTTCAGGGGTAAAAAATCTCACTTTAAAATGTGCTGATTCTGACTTCATGACAAAGGCAGTCTCACTAAAACCAATTTCACCTGCAATACTTTTCATACTTTCATCAGATAAAGAATCGGCATCAATTACAACTCCGGCTGGATTGCCTCCTTCTAATGTTTTTGCAAATGAATTTACTGTAAATACTTTTACTTTCATATTTTTATTCTCCTAAGCAATGGATAAGGTGATTCTTGATTATCGTTAACTTTTAGCCCCGTAAAAATATCTAATTGATTACCTAATTAAGAGAACATTAAATGCCATCACTCTACTTATCATTAAAGTAAGAAGCTTGGTTAAGCCTGCCGGAACGATAACAAACATGGTTGAGTTGAAAATAGCCTTTGAGATAGGATTGGCTGGCTCCACTGCAGTATCTCGTAAACAAATAGTTTTCTAAGCTTTTGAATCCCGGTACAGTATTTCTTCTAAGATTGGTGGTTATTTTCACTTGGTACACTCCTAATCAGGAATCGGTCTGTAATTGACGTTATAGGTATAGCTATTCAGAAATATATGTATAAGTCAAATACAAAGTCGCTAATTTAGGATTTTATATTTGGCAGAGTCAAAATTTGATGTTTGTTCGTTCAATCTGAGATTCTATTACATCATAAAGAGCAAGTTTATAGTTTATTTTATCCAAGTTAAAATATAGGTCTCTTATGCTTTTCTCAATTTCCTTTTTATGATGGAGCATCATCATTTTTCGTTCCGAAATCGTCGATTCCCCTTCTTTATACAAGTATACATACTTCTGAATTTTAGCAATCGGCATTCCTGTCGCTCTAAGAGCCGTAACAAATTGAATCCAGCTTAAATCACCTTCGTCATATAACCGCTTCCCATTTTCATTTCTCTTCACATGTGGAAGGAGTCCCTCCTTTTCGTAATATCGAAGTGTGGGAGCCGCTATTCCTGTCAATTCAGTAACTTCCCCTATGGTCAACATATGTAAAGCTCATCTCCTCATATTAAAGTGAACTTTAAATGATTTATTATCATACCTAATAAAAAAATCCTAATTTACGCTATAAAAAATGACGAAGATATGATTAAATCAAATATTTCACTGTTTTATTATACACTTTCTTTTTCAGCGAAAAACCCTTGACTTAAAGTAAACTTTATAATCTATGATAACAAGGTAATTAAAAATGAGCTTTGAAAGGATGAAGTTACAATGAAAAATATCTCAATCGTAACAGGTGGTAGCCGTGGACTTGGCCGCAATACTGCCATCAGTATTGCCCGTCATGGCGGTGATGTCATCTTAACCTATCGCAGCCAAGCAGAAGAAGCAAAGTCAGTTGTTGCTGAGATCGAATCTCTAGGTCGTAAAGCAGTAGCATTAGAACTTGATGTTGGAAACATTGCCAGTTTTACGGCCTTTGTTGAGAAAGTTCGGTCAACTCTTCGGTCTACTTGGGATTGCGACACTTTCAATCATCTTGTAAATAATGCCGGTCACGGAGAAATGGTAGACTATACCGAAACTACAGAAGCTCAGTTCGACAACCTGTTTAATGTGCATGTCAAAGGAGTTTTTTTCTTAACACAAGCCCTTCTCCCGCTTATTGCAGATGGCGGTCGAATTGTGAACTTCTCATCGGGTCTCACTCGCGTTTCATTTCCTGGATTCTCTGCCTATTCTGCCGCAAAGGGAGCGGTCGAGATTCTAACGATCTATTTGGCCAAAGAACTTGGTCACCGAGGGATCACGGCTAATACCATTGCACCTGGAGCAATTGAAACCGATTTTCTAGGAGGTTCTGTACGCGACATTCCTGCTTACAATGACACGTTTGCTTCAATGACTGCCCTTGGTCGAGTCGGCGTACCCGATGACATTGGTCCCGCAGTCGCTAACCTTCTTGAATCGGACAACCGCTGGATTAATGGGCAAAGAATCGAAGTATCGGGTGGACAGAGCATCTGATCGCAAACAATAGCAGCAAAAACAATCTTAGGTTTGACAAATATCGATCAAAAGAGCCTTTGACATGATGATTGATTAGGTAAAAATGTCTTAATGGTAATATTCGCAGCTATGGATCATGTCAACTATGTTGGCACTTTGGTACTACATAATAAAGCCATCTTAGATCCTTGGCTGTTTCTGTAAACCGTACAAGTTCTTTTCCTCAACTCAGGACAAGAACTTGTACGGTTTAGACCAAGTTTAAAAGATGACCCTTGATAAACATATAAAAATAATAAAAATATCACTTAAAATTGACTTGCCATCGCCTCGATTTGATCCAGTATCTGTTTTACAAAGACTAAAATATGTTCTGTTAACTTTATTTCGTTAGGAAGTTGATACTCTTACCCCATAAAATAATACATAATCGTAAAAGCCAAACAATTGATAATTTTATATGAATGAAACTCCATAAAATACAAACTTGGAAACTTACAAAAATAAAAAAAGAGTATAATTATCTTTTAAAATTAACAAATGCTATCAAATAGTCCTACTAATAAAAACTGCAAATCTCTAATTGAAACAAAGTCTCACAATTTATCATAGTTAAGAAAATTTGAAGTCTTCATAATTACTACATATTTTTCTCACATTTATTAGATACACTCACAGAGTAAACTAGCATGAAAGCGAGGATGGTACCGCAATGAAAAGTATTATATTTATCATATTTGTCCTCGTTTTAGGTTTTTGCTTGCCTTATGGAGCCGAAGCAACGAGTACATTACAATCGGAAATTGATGCAGCTTCAAAGGGTGCTACCATTGAAATAAAGGAGGGAGAATTTAACGAAACAGTAAGTATCTCTAAACCTATCACCTTAGTAGGGAAGGGAAAAGTACTGCTACGCTCTTGTACAGACGAACCGATTATTGCTATTAGCGGTGAGGGAGTTATTCTTAAGAATATTAAGGTGGAGCACTGCGGAGATGAGAAAAAAGATACTGCCATTTATGTCACTGGTTCTAACCATATTCTAGAGGGAATGGATATTGTAACACGAGGGGTAGGAATAAAACTTGATCGTGCGACGGACGTGAAGATACAAAATAGTATGATTGAAGGTGGAAAGCAAGGGAATGGGATTGATTTATGGAAATCAAAAAAAAATACCATAGCAAATATTAAGATTCTTAATGTCGCTGATGGTATTTATTTAGAACAAAGCAATCAGAATACTTTGTTTAGGAACACGATTCAAAATTCACGTTATGGGATGCATCTTATGTTTTCAGACGATAACATACTTAATGAAAACATGTCTAAAGCTAACGCCACTGGCGCAATGTTGATGGAATCAGATAGAACCGTTGTTAGTAATAATATACTTTCTTCAAATAACAATAATGTTCATTCTCAGGGTTTATTACTTTATACCGTTTCTGACACAAAAGTGACGGAAAATTCAATTATTTCTAATCGTGTGGGCATTTTTATAGAAAATGCTGAACGAAATCAAATAGATAATAATACGATTATGAATAATTTTATAGGGATTCAATTTGAAAATGCGAATGGGAATACTGCTAAAAGAAATTCCTTTGTTGGAAATGTTAATAATGCTCAGGCGATAAAAAGTGCAAATAATCAAATAGATACTAACTATTGGGATGCTGCGAGCAGGGTGGATATTACTGGAGATGGCGTAAGTGAAATTCCTTTTCACGCTGATCCATATTTTTTAACATTGACAACCAATGTACCAGAATTTCAATTGTTTTTTCAATCACCTGGACTGATTTTATTACAAAAGATGCTAAAAAGCCCAGCTGAACAATTGTTAATAGATTCAACTCCACTCATGAATTTGACCAATGAAATGGAGAACCAAAAATCATCAAGTTATCGATTATGGTCCATGAGTATATTAATGATGATAGTAAGTTGCAGTTTATTTATATATGGGAGGAAAAGAAGATGAAAAAAAGATATTTTAGTTTATTAATAATTTCTGGAATCATATTGTTTCTCGCAGCGTGTGGAAAGGAAGAAGTTCAGCCTGTTGCTATTAATGAAGAAACTGATAAATGTGAAGTATGTAATATGGCTGTAGTTGATAATCAGTTTGCCACACAAGTTGTTCTTGAAAATGGAAAATCTATGGTATTTGATGATATTGGCTGTATGTATGAATGGTTTGATAGCAATAAAAATGAAAAAATCGCTGGAGAATTTGTCCGTGATTATCATAATAAAGCGTGGATTTCAGTGAATGACGCTACATATATATATAATCAATCCGTAAAAACTCCGATGGCTTACAATGTCATCTCGTTTAAAGATAAGGCTACAGCAGAAGATTTTCTAAAAGAAAATGAAGACAGCACTCTTATGACTGCTGATGATTTAGCAGAGCATGAATGGAAACAAAACAAAGATATGATGAACATGGGTGATATGGAAAATCATTCCCATGGAGACGCTGAAGATAGCGAGAGTAAAGATTCTCATTAAATTATAGGGCCGGATCCGTTTTCGGACGGTCCTTTTTCATCAATTTATGGTGGTATAAGTATCTGTGGACCAATCGTTCGAAAAGAGGAATGAAAATGTGGAATATTTGGCGCTCGGAACTGCGCATGACTGTACGGCAGCAATCGTATTATTCTTTTTTAATTTTATGGGTTACTGTATTGTCACTTTTATTTTTATTGCAAAGCAGTGCCCCTTCCCTTACAGGGTATACCAATATGACTGGAACTGTAGTCAATGTTGCTCTTTATATCGTACCTCTCTTTATGCTAATTATTGGTTCTTTTTCTATCGCTAATGAAATAGAAAATGGGCAATGGCGATTGTTGAATACGTACCCATTATCTACATTATCTTATATATCTGGAAAAATTGGCGGGCAATTCATGGCTCAGGTAATTGTGTTTACATTTAGTTATGGAATTAGCTTGGCGATCGGACTACTAAGCGGAAATGGTTTTCAAGAAAAATGGCTATTATCAATTTATTTTTTTACAATTAGTCTCATTTTTTTCTTTCTAATTATTGGTGTAACAGTTGGATGTGTTGTCTCTACCAGATGGCAGGCATTATCTGTTTCAGTCATAATTTGGTTTTTTCTAATTATGATTTGGCCGACTGCATTAGTTGGTGTCTTAGGTTTAGTTCCATATTCATGGATTGCACCATTAATGAAATTTGCCCTATTTGCCAATCCTGCAGAATTCACTCGGGTTACATTGGTCGTATCTCTGGATGCGGGTAGCGTATTTGGGCAATCGTATGATACACTTGTTACTTTTTTAGAGTCTCCTTTTAGTTTGGTTGTTTACATACTATACTTTATAGGTTTCTTGATACTGACATTGCTATTTTCGATGTTCATGCTGGAAAGGAGGAAAAAGCGATGACAGAATTAAAAGTAGTTTCAGTATCAAAGGTATACAAGAAAAAGACGGCCTTATATCCTTGTTCTTTGCAGGCAACCAAGGGAAAGTGCGTTGTCTTATGTGGTGGAAATGGAGCAGGGAAAAGTACATTGCTTAAAATTATAGCTGGCATTCTTTTTCCATCAAGTGGAACAATTTCAATAAATGGGCTAGAAATGAATTCCAGCCGTGAAACTTATTTAGCTCAAATAGGTTTTATGCCTGATGATTTTAATGCACAAGAAATGATGACTGTTGAAGAGTTTCTTCATTTTTATGGATCTTTAAGAAGAGTAGGAAAAGACAGAATAAGTGAAGTAATGGATCTAATCGGTCTAGTTGACAAGAAACGTGAATTAGTCAAAAGCCTTTCTAAAGGTATGCGACAGCGTTTATTATTTGGTCAATCTATTTTAGCCAATCCCACAGTATTGTTGTTAGACGAACCTACTAATGGGTTAGATCCCTATTGGGTAAATCAGTTTGTCGAGATTCTAAATCAGTTGAAAAAAAGTGGTACGATTATTGTTTTCTCTACTCATATGATGGATGTAGCAGCCGAGGTAAGCGATGTCATTTTATTTATGAAACAAGGGAATATCATACAGACCATTACGAATAAAAACAATATAGAGGAAACAACAATGAAATTAATGAAGCTTCATCGTCAATGAAATGGCAACTATCAGACAATATAATTATTTATCCATAGTTATCTTTAAGAATGATGGAATAGGATATTACTATATTTGAAATGAATTGGTTATTATAAATATTTGAGGGTGCGCTGTTAATCGCTTACAAATTTCTTTCAATAACAACTACTGTAGCTTTAGAATAAAGATTGATCAAATTAATACTAGTAGCCTTGATAAACAAGCAAAAAGCGTTTCTTGAATAGGGAATACTTACTATATATCCAATTATGATAAAATTATATGTGTTTAACTGGTTATCATCAGGAGTGTTTATACATGGGCTTATTCGAGAAGCTATATACATTTATTATTTTCTTAGCAGTAATAATAAGTATTAGTATAGGATAAGTAGAACTAATACGAGATAATGCGGAAGGATTCATTGTCTCTCTATTAGTAGCTATGCTGTCCATTACTTTCTTACAGATTCCCCTCCAGGAAATAAAGAAAGCTTTTAAAAACATTAAGTTTACATACACTTCGGTGATCATAAACTTTGTTTTGACACCAATTTTAGCATGGCTTCTTGCATTGGTATTTTTAGGCGACAATCCTGCAATATTTATAGGATCTATTATGTTGATGGTTACACCTTGTACTGATTGGTATTTAATCTTCACGAGGATATCAAAGGGGAATGTTGCATTATCAACAGCTATCTTACCTCTAAATCTTATCTTACAGGTTATTTTGTTGCCTATTTAACTTTTAATTTTCGGAGGAAAGACAGGAGTTATCGCATTTTCATTTCTGATAAAAAGTATTTTAATTGCTTGATTCTTACCTTTTGTTTTAGCTTTTCTAACAAAAACGGTCTTGAGAAACAAGCAACAGTTTAGAGACAATCTTATCTTTAATCTCAGCATGTTACCTATTATTTTTCTTAGTCTCGCCATCGTTGCGATGTTTGCTTCTCAAGGACAACTATTGCTAGATAACTTAGATTTAATGTGGAAAATTACCATTCCGATACTTTTATTTTTCATTATTAATTTTATTGTTGGTCAAAAGGTTGGACAGCTTATGAAGTTTCCATACAAAGACAGAGCAAGTCTAAGTTTAACTACTCTAGCAAGAAATTCCCCTATCGCATTGGCAATTGCTATGACCGAATTTCCTGATCAACCTATAATAGCTTTAACACTCGTTATAGGACCATTATTGGAATTGCCTATTCTTGTTATCAGTACTCAGCTTTTATTATATATTTCTGAAGGTAAAATGGCATAAAAACAATCCAAAGCACACATCAGATTTATAATGTGTGCTTTCTCATTACAATATTTACCTTCTATAGCCTGAATTCATTTTCCTTCACAATCTCCATCTATTTAAAATAAAAATTCTATTTTTTCTAAATGATCCTCAACAATATAGCCCTTTTCATGAAGTAAGATGCTTTCCTTATTTCAGAAAAGCCTCCTTTAATGAACACGATAAATTTAATACACCGTTAGCTGAATGAAACTCCTAAATTAATTACTAATTGTAGCACCTATTTTCATACTGCTTATTCTATTAAATGGCCCGATTGTTGAATAAGAAAAAATCCTGAATGAACACAGGATTTTTTAATCAATCTTTATTTTAAATAATCGCTCTTTGCTTAAGCAGCTAATCCTTTTATAAAACTGCATACAAGCAGTGCCCTTCAATCTTTTTTTAACAGAAAGCGTAAAAAAACTCCATTTTAAATAAAGATTAGTCAAAATGGAGTTACTCTCTTTATATCTAAGTATGAGATCTTTATAAAAATTTTGACCACAAAATCCATCTTATGCTCCTAAATTTAGTGTTTCACTTCTAAGAGTAATTTTATCTCTTTTATTTGATCAATATGTCGCTGTTCATGCAAATATATCTGTTCAATCCATTGATCAAGAGGTAATTCACCTAAGGCAGGATGCTTCACTGATTTTCCTTCCAATATGGCTTTATCTTCAATAGTATTTAGAAATGCCAGCAATTTTTTCCTCGAATCATTTAACAAATCAATTATTTGCGGAACTTCAAATGGGGCTACATCTGGTTCAACGATTTTTGGAGCTTTAATCTTTTTCGTTCGATCCAATAATGTAAGGTGAATATTTTTCCGTTCTGTGCTAGTACGATCATTGTCTTTTAATCCCCATACAATAGCCTTTATAGTTGCCTCTTCCACTAAAACTAAGTGATGGCAAACTTGTGCTATACTCCACATATCCATATCTGGCTTACTATTAAGTTCAGTATCACTTAATATAGTAATTTCCTTTACTAGGTTATTTCTCGTTTCAGACAGATTGTCATTTACCAATTTATTCATGAGATTTCCCCCTTCATCAGATTTCTATTCTGCTTTTATTACTATTATAAGTGCTGCTTTAAAATAAAATTTGATTAAAACGGGATCATTCTTTGTAAAATACTCTACATTTTTTATAAAAAAGATTAATCATTTATTTCAAAAAAGCGCCCTATAATGGCGTAACTAAAATATAATAAATACGTTAATCCTTAAAGCATTCATTAATTGAAAAAGAGTTTCGTTTAACTATTCAAACTCAAGCAAGTCAGAAATAAATTCTTTTACTTTACCTTTTAAAACTACACCGTGCCCCGTACATAAATACTCAACATCGTAGTTGGCAATTTTTTTTAACCCTTCCATAAATAATTTAAAATTGTGCTGTTCTCTCATTTCCTCGTTTTGAGACCATTCTGAAACAAACTGCTTATATTTTCCCCTCTCCTCAACACCTGTATCTACAACATCTCCGCTCAATTGTTCTCCAAAAAAACAGATATGGTCTCCGCAAAATAACACTTTACTTCCAGGATGATATAGTAAAACAGAACCTTTAGTATGGTGTCCGATGAGAACACATTCCAAGTCATTTCCTGTTGGACCGTTATCTGGGAGTTTCCTATTTAATTTGTTTCTACTGTTTTCTGGAATTAATTCTAAATCCTGATTATGAATATAGCCTTCAATATCACTTAAATATTGAATGGCTCCAATATGGTCTTTGTGGCCATGTGTGGCAATAAAATGTGTTATATCACTTTTGAAAATTCCTTTCTTTTTTAATGCAGAAAACAGGAAGTGAGAATGCTCTTCCTTCCCTGAATCAATAAGAGTAATATTATTATGCTCAAGCAGCAAATAGCAGTTATTATAAGAGTTCCAAGATTGGTCCCACACTAAAAAAGCGTATACATTTTTAGCTACTTGTTCCAAATATGTTTTCACTTTATTCCCCCCATAGTCTGCAATTTTTATATATTTATTTCGCTCGATTCTTTATTAATACCTTCTTCCACTATAGTTTAAGTATCAAATCGCGCCCGATCGTTGAACAAAATCTAAAAAATTCATACCTATTGTCATGTATAAAATGAATCTGGTTACTTTCACTCACGATAATAAACCTTAATGATTTTTTATTTCAAATACATGAATTAACAGTTACACTATGTACACATATTCATTATAGAAAGGATCCGTTCAAAAATGGCAGGCATGAATTTCATTAGGATTAAAACAAGGCTGGATGAGTATATTGGAAATGCATGAGAAAATAAAAGGTACGGTCAGTGGAATGACAAAGACCGCTTAATCAATGATTGAGGGAAGGAAATTAGAATTGAAATTAGAACGTTTGATATCCATCATATTCAAGCTCTTAAATAATGAAATTTTGTCAGCTTCTAGTTTAGCTGATGAATTCCAAGTATCATCTCGGACCATTTATAGAGACATCGACACTATTTGTGCTGCCGGAATACCAGTCGTTTCTTATCAAGGTACGAACGGCGGTTTCGGTATCATAAAAGGATACAAATTTGATAAAAGCTTAATAGGTTCCTATGACATATTGAATCTAATCACGGTATTAAGCAGTTTATCGCGTATTTTTGAAGATAAGGAAGTTGAACAAACGATAGAAAGATTAAAAACGCTGGATACAAGCGGCAGCAGTAGTTCTTTATTAGTTGACTTGGAAAGCCATAAAACAGAACCGGCATCATTAATTGATCTGCGAAAAGCTATACAGGAAAAAAGGGTCATCCGCTTTGATTATGTAAGTAAAAAAAATGAACTTACATCACGTGAATTGGAGCCTGTTCACCTTCATTATAAGTTTCGCAGCTGGTATGTATATGGTTATTGCAGAGAACGTAAGAATTATAGAGAATTTAGAGTATCACGTATGTTGAGTATTATTCTGACACAAGAACAGTTTCTGCAAACTCACGAAATGAAAGATGATTCTTCTTGTTCTGATTTTGAGCTAGAGGGATTTGAGGATGTGGTGATCCGGGTGAATCCCAATTCCTTAGCAGAAGTATTAGACCAATTCCAAAATTCATCAAAGGTCTTTAACAGCGATGGAAGTATGACACTTACAATTTCTGTTTACCAGCCGCTGCATGCTGGATGGCTTAAATCTATACTTTTAAGCTTTGGCAGCGGGGTTAAAGTTTTAAAGCCTGTGGAACTGCAATCCATTTTATTAGATGAGGCAAAAAAAATAATGAAAGTTTATAAAGATGTATGACAGGCTGCTGTCATATATCTTTTTTTATAATACAAATATCAACTGTTACAAAAACAGAATTTAAGGAGTAGATATTTAATGAACCATGCAAAAAATATGTATAAGTACCATGTTTGGGCAAATAAGGTGTTATTAGAAAGAATAAAAGAATTACCAAGTAATGTCCTATATGAAGAGGTTTGTAGTTCATATTCAACGATTGCTCTAACGTTTAGTCACATGTATGTGGTAGATGTCATGTGGTTAAAGGTACTTAAAGGAATGGATATGCAAGAAGCATTGGCAACTTCCATGGCTCTCCAAGAAAAGTCTAATTTATATTCCGCAGATGAGTTCGTTAAATATTATGAGGAATTAGCTTCACAGTATGAAGATTGGATCAATAATCAAAACGATATAGAACAAAAAATTCATTTGAATAATCCTTGGACCGGTGCCAGGGAAACAGCTTACTCGGAGATTTTATTTCATGTTGCGAATCATGGTACCTATCATCGAGGGAACATAACGACTATGTTAAGACAACAGGGACACGCTTCGACAATGAATGACTTCGCTTTATATTGGTACCAGAGTTAAGACAAATTGTACCTGCAATTTAATAATCACTTCTATCGATTATCACAAAAACTGTTCTTCAATTAAACGACCTGGTCTATAGTTTAACAGGGCAGACACAAAAAAGCCGATTCCTTAGTTTTAGGAATTCGGCTTTTTAAGTTGAAATTTCGTTACTGGTTTAACCATTCTGTATAAAGGATGAGTATGGCTAATTATGCCTTTCTTCCGCACTTGGCGGGTGTTCAAACCAGCCTCTCTCAATCATAATTTTTGCTGCATCTTGAACAAAATTTGCATTTTTCAATAACGCATTACTATGCTTTAGTGCTATATCATGTCTTCCATTGACTGCTGCCGCATTTCCAAAAGATCTTAACTTAATTGTAAACATATCCATCTTATGAAAGAGCATTAACTTATCTGAAAACGGAGAAAAAGTAGATGATGTTACTAAGTCATTAAGAGAAGATGGGGCTGGCAAATTTTCGTTCTCTAACATTTTCACATCTTTTTCAATATTTTTTTTGGTAATGTCTTTTCCTCTTTCAAATAACTTTCGAATCTCTTCATCCCTTACTACTTGAGCAAATGCAGTGATTAGTGCCTTGCTCGTTGTATTATTTTCAATGATATCGTAAAAATGAGTAATTTCTAACGCGTGCATTGGTCGTACATCCCCAAAAAATCCATTTAAAAAATCCTTATGAACAAATGTCACTTTTTCAGGAATTGGTATTAATGGAGGCTTTATGATCAGCCCTTTATACATTAATATTTCTTTAATTTGACCCATTAAATCCATAGTTGAATCCATACAGTATCTGAAAAATTCTTCTACATCTTTCCTATATACTAGTGGAAAAGCAACGTTGTAAATGCTCATTCCAGCTTTTGCCGTATATTTTAAATAATGGACATAAAATTCATCTTGAAATAAACGAGGTGCTTGAATATTTACATCAGCATCAGTAAAACCATGAGGAATAGGGACGTTCTCTTTCGTGAAAATATCAGTAATTATTTTCAAAAATTCTTCGCTTAGCAATAAGGCATTTTCCAATAAAGCTTTAATATCCTCATCTTCAACATGGTGCAGATAATAACTCAATATGCATTTCCCCATACTGTTTCCCATATAGGTAGCCCAAAGTTTCCCCAATTCTGACGATGTTAGTTTTTCTGTAGTGTTTGTTTTATCTGTATGTAAATTTATTGGTTTAATCTTTTGCATGATACAACCTTCATTCCCTTTTTTTCATAGTATTTCCTCCTTATTCGATTACATGTACGAAGATTTTTATCTGTTTTGAAATAAAGTTTGGAGGTCAATAGATGAATGAATAGGACTCCTTCTTATCAGCAAAGGCTTCAGAAGTATGCAAAAACAGCTAACCCCAATGAACCACATCTTCATTACATTATCATGAAAGATAATTATATTCTTTCATGATGATGATTATTTCAAAAATATACTTCATTCATTTTCAGCTGAAACCCTCTTCATTAATCTCTTTAATTTATTTTCTGTATCCGTTTCCTCTACTGGTGTATAGATACTGAACCGTAAATCCATATCCCCTTGAACTTGAAGAGAAGTTAAATTAAACAACATTTTGCCTGCTTTGGCATGTCTAAATTCAATGATCATTTCTGGAGCTTTACTTACTTGACTTTCTTGCCATAAATCCTGGAATTCTGAATGTGAATGACTCATTTCTTTAATAAATTGGCTATACCATTCATCGCCTAAATAGTGTCCATAATAGGTACGAAAAATAGCAAGAAACCCTTTCGCAAAATGCTCCCAATTAACGGCCAATGCTTTAAATTCTTTTCTAGAGAACACTAAACGAATCAAATTTCGTTGATCATTTGGTATTTGTTCAAAATCTAGAAATACATGAGCAGCAGCAGGATTCCAGCCCACAATTTGACAATGCCGATCTGTAATGATAGTCGGACAATAGGTTAATTCAGTTAGAATTCGCTTTAAGGAAGGGCTAAGTTCTGATTGCTCTTTTTTCGGATGGGTTAATTCTGATTTTGCTTCTAATGCCAGGTTATATAAGTAATCTCTTTCATCATTATTTAATTGTAAAGCTGTAGAAATACAATCTAGTACAATTGAAGAAACCTTGATATCTCTTCCTTGCTCTAGCCATGTATACCAAGTGGTACTTACACCTGCTAATTGTGCAACCTCTTCTCTGCGTAACCCTGGTGTCCTTCTCCGTATGCCAGCAGGCAAACCAATAGACTCTGGCTTAATTTGGGCACGTTTATTTTTCAAGAATGTCGACAAAGCTTCCAGCCTCGTATTTTCATTCATTTTAAAACTCCTCATCTTATCAATTTATCCTAGTAGTAATTATACCAGGATAAACTCTCCCTTGTAATAGGATAAAAGAAAGGTAAAATACAAGATAATAATTGATATGGGAGGGATTGGAATTGGAAAGAGTTGTGATTACCGGTATGGGGGTTATGTCTCCTTTAGGAAACAGCATCCAAACATTTTGGAACAATCTGATTAACGGGGTATCTGGAATATCCACTATTGATACATTTGATGTTACGAATCATAAGACAAAAATTGCAGGGATCATTCAAGATTTTGATGCAGAAGGAATTCTAGGAAAGAGTGAAGCTAGACGGTTAGATCGTTTTTCTCAGTTTGCATTAGCTGCAGCTGAACAAGCTTGGGCAGATTCTAAATTAGACTCTAATCATATAGACGCTGAAAGGTTAGGCGTATATGTAGGTTCCGGTATAGGTGGAATTGAAACCTTAATTGAAAATATTGATGCGCTTAGACAGAAAGGTCCAAGAAGAGTCAGCCCAAGCCTAGTACCTGCTATGATATCTAATGCTGCGGCTGCACAGATTAGTATCAAATGGAATGCCATGGGACCCTCTATGTCGCCTGTTTCTGCTTGCGCAATTGGAAATACTTCAATTGGAGAAGCATTTAGACTCATTCGTTCCGGAGAAGTTGACGTTATGTTCGCTGGAGGAACAGAGGCAGCTATCACAGACTTATCAGTAGCAAGCTTTGGTAATGCCACAGCTTTATCAACAAGAAACGATGATCCCACTAAAGCTAGTCGTCCATTTGATGAAAGCCGAGATGGATTTGTCATGTCAGAAGGAGCTGGAATTCTTATCTTAGAATCGTTATCCCATGCTTTACACAGAGAGGCAAAGATTTATGCAGAAATCATTGGATATGGTGCAAGTTCAGACGCACATCATATCGTAGCTACACATCCGGAAGGTAAAGGGGCTTATCTGGCAATGAGATCCGCTTTAAAAAATGCCAATCTATTACCTGATGAAATTGATGTGATTAGTGCCCATGCAACAAGTACAAAAGTGGGAGACATCTCTGAAACAATGGCCATTAAGCAGTTGTTTGGAAAACAAGCTTATCAGATTCCAGTAACAGCTAATAAATCTATGCTTGGACATATGTTAGGGGCAGCTGGTGGAGTTGAAGCAATTGCCTTAGCAATGAGCTTAAAGAACGGGATCATTCCTCCAACCATTAACCTAGAAAATCCTGATCCATTATGTGATCTAGATTATGTATCCTCTGTTGCTCGCCAAGTGAAAATAAATACAGGTCTATCTAACTCATTTGGCTTCGGAGGTCATAATGCAGCTATTGTTTTAAAGAAATACAAATGAATAAACTTTCTCTCGTCAATCTAACCGTTTCCTCTAGCAACGGTTAGATTGATTCAATTAATGTTGAAGAACGTTTTTTCACTAAAGCACCCTTTATATGAGTCAGCATAATCAATATTAATTATGAAAAGATTTGATTGTTAAAATCTCATATCCTTTACATATATTCAGTGTAATTATTGATTTATAGATTAAACATATTTGGTATCTTGTTAAATAAACTCAGATAGAGGTCGAAATATCACATTTCAAAAAAGTTATCTCTTTCTACTTTACAAACCCTGATTGCGAAGTTTTTGTACCATTCATTTTTCCCTCTATCTTGTGCAACTTGATGTGCTGAATGTTCCTTCCATTTCCTTATCGCATCTAAAGATTCCCAGTATGAAACTGTAATTCCCAATCCCTCATCACGGGCACTTTCTACCCCTAAGAAACCTTTCTGCTGAGACGCTAACTCTACCATTTTTTCAGACATTTTCCCATAACCATTGTCACCTTCAGTACGTTGTGAAGCAAATATCACCGCATAGTATGGCGGTTGAGGAGTTCTTGCCATTCCACTCATTTTAGTTCCTCCAATATGTATAATTTAAAGGCATTCCTAAATTAGAAATTATAACATAATCTTATGTTTCCTTTATGAGTCGCTCCTGTTCACAAAAATCTATCTTCAACTAGCATGCCTTGAGAGCGAAACAAGAAAAAACACCTTTCTAGTGCCAAACGGGAGAATAGTTCGTGGATGAGCGCTTAATTCTCTCAAGTATCAAAATGATAAGGTTCAAGTAACTATTTAACTCCCCCCAATCGGTTCGGTCACATTATTTGCATACTTATAATTATTGGCGATCTCCTCTCCTTGGCTTTTGATCTTGTCCGCCGCAAAAGGGGACTCTAGCACACGAAGATCTGATCGTGGCTGATATGATTGCAGCTGAAGGGGAAATGGTTTTCAAGGAGGAGCAAGATCATTCAAGCAAAATTTTACCAAATGCTTCGATAGTTTAAGTGCATTTCTTCATAAACACGATCCTTTCATTACATAAGTGTTCAATTTTTTCATGAGGATAGACGGTTGCCTTTGCAGAAAAATCGCCAGTTTGTGGAACAACACGCCGAAAGCCATATTATATAAAAACACAGGTTAGTTTAATTATTAAGCGACTAAATAATTTGTTATACTTGATTTATCTAAGTAAAGGAATGATGCTCATGAAAAAAACTGACAAAGCAGCCTTCTAAAATTTTTTAGTTTTTAAATTTTAGGAGGCGTTGAGAAGATGGAATTTATTAAAATTGATTTAAATAATTGGGAAAGAAAAGAAATTTTTAATCATTTCTTGAACCAGCAAACGAGCTTTAGCATCACCAGAAACATTGATATTACTGAACTATATAAAGTGACAAAAGACAAAGGATATAAATTCTATCCTGTATTCATCTTTTTAGTTACGTATGTAGTAAATTCACATAAAAGTTTTAGAATGAACTTTAATTCAGAGGGAGAGTTTGGATACTGGGATAAGCTAATTCCTATGTATACGATCTTTGATAAGAAATCAGAGTTGTTTTCAGCTATTTCTACTAATATAGATGAAGATTTTAAAAAGTTTTATGACAACTACGTTTCCGATGCTGAACTATACAATGGTACAGGAAAAATGTTTCCTAAAACACCCATCCCTGAAAATGCCGTTAATATTTCTATGATTCCATGGACTCCCTTTACTGGTTTTAACTTAAACTTGAATAATAACCCAAATTACTTATTACCAATAGTTACTGCAGGTGGATTCATCAATCAAAACAGTGATATTTATTTACCTTTATCTTTACAGGTTCATCATTCTGTCTGTGATGGTTACCATGCAGCTCTTTTTATGGATAAATTTCAGACCCTTGCAGATAAGTACCGATCGGTGCTTGAGTAAATGGTAAAAAAAACACCGACTATCATTTAGTCGGTGCTTTTTACTAAACTGCGTTGTTACTTGAAGAAAAAAACAGCCTTCGTTATTGATGAATCGCACCATTTAGTTGAATAACGATTTAATATAGCTTGGACATATAATATTGATCTAAAATTTTCCCATTTACTATAATTGAATTTCTCTTTACTCCTTCTACTTCAAAACCCATTTTCTTATATAGTGCAATACCTGCAAAATTTTCAATAACTACCGTAAGTTCTATACGTAAAATATTATTCGTTATAGCCCATCTATCTAAGCTTTGAAATAGCTTTGTTCCTATTCCTCGTCCGGTGTATTCTTCCAAAATGCCTATAATTACATAAGCTGTGTGTTTTGTTCTGATTGTATCTCCACCAATTACAGCTAAATAACCGACTAATAGTTTATCTTCGTCTTCAGCAACAAATATGGCTGAGTTTTTCTTTTTCCCTATTTGTTCTACCCATTTCTTTATTTGTTCAGGAGTTCCCTTTCTTTCTCCAGGCTCCATAAGCATATATTCTGCTTCGTTTTCAACTTGCTTCATAAGTTCAGTAAAGGTATAAGCATCATCCGTTTTAATCTCTCTAATTACCATTCAATTTCCCCCCAAAACGTATTTAAATATAAAAAGCCTATCATCTCTAAAGAGACGATAGGCTTGACCTAACGTGGTACCAACTCTTCTTTGGCTTGTAAAAAACAAGAATAACAAACCACCTCAATACGTTATAACGGAAATCCTCCGTTTAGACCTACTATCAGTCTAACCACTCATAGGCGAGTTGGGGAACTTTATTGACTGCCTTTCAGCATACTAGCAGCTCTCTGAACAATAAACTTTCCTTAATACTCCTAATCACTGTGTTTATATCATTTCATTTAATCCAAGGTAACAAATTCTTAATATTTCGTCAATACACTTTTCTTCAACTACCGCACTTTTTTACTTAATACCTATTACTTAATCATTTAATTTTTCCGTAATATGTTAGTCCAAAATGTGATACTAAAAGGAAATTAAGCGCTAATCTTTAATACAGGAAAAGCGACGGATTGTAGAAGATTAATAAAAGATAATCACTACTAAAATGATTTCTTTTTGTGCTAACGCCTCCGTTACTTTAAGTACATTTTTTTACGATACATCCTCATTAAAATAAAAAAGCTGCCTGAATGACAGCTTCGAATTTCTATTAAGAGTCCAGTACGGAAAAAGCTCGTACGAGTATACCTTCCACATTTAATTGTTAGTCATAGGCCATTCCACAGGAGCAGCGATTTTTCCCAAATAACAAATGATAAGATGCGGGGAATTCCTGATTGACACGTTGAACTTCACGTGCAAACTCCTTACTATCCTCTGGTACTCGAGAAAGTGCGTTAGCTTTCTCTTGAGAATCAATATTAGCTCCAGGCGGGACAAACCTATTTGGTGGAATTCGAACACCATTTGTTACGACTGCATTATAAGAAATATATGAGCCTTTCCCGACAATGGCATTATAAACAATGGCGTTAAAACCAACAAATACTTTGTCTCCAACATAACAAGGACCATGGACAAGGGCCCCATGAGCGATGGATACTTGATTTCCAATGAATATAGAATACCCTTTTCCTCCAACTGAAATCCTTTTATTTAATAAACCATGTAAAATAACTCCATCCTGGATATTTGTATCTGAACCTATATAGAAAGGGGTTCCTTCATCCGCACGAATACTTACATTAGGAGCTACATAAACATTGTTTTTAATGGTAACATCACCTATAACACTGGAAAATTGACTTATAAATGCTGTTTTGTTTATTTTAGGATAACGTTGAACAGGATTAAATGAAGTGATTGGGTTGGGACTAATAAATGGTTCAAAACAGTGAGAATGGTTATGAGAAGAGAAGTTCGTTCCTTTTTTTTCTGCCAAGAAATCACCTCCTTCACAATCTATTGGCATATCATTATTTTATGCAAACAGATTGCGTGTGGAATGGACAATCATTCACGAAAAAATGATGTAGGGCAGAGATCCACCGAGGGAATGTAAGAGGCAAAAAAACAGCATTGGATTTTACCGATCAATGCTGTTTTTTTAATATTTTATTAACGATAGATATTAATGTATCTAGTATTATAGGCTTTTATTATTATATGGATAACCTTATGACAGCTCTACCTGTCAAGCTCGTGTTAAGCTTAACCTCTCTTTGCGTAAAACTGACGATGGAGTTGATGTACTTCCTCCACTAGTTCAGGAACAGGTCCCTCTACGGTGCTATCAATAATTACATCTTGAATGGGTAAATTCCGAACACGCGATGGAGCAGCACCTAATTCAGTTAACCATTGTCCCAACTGTTCAGATGAACTTGCATAAACGATTCGGCCTAAACCAGCCCAACCGTGAGCCGCAGCACACATAGGGCAATGTTCCCCAGAGGTATATACTGTTGCCTTGCTTCTTTCTTCAGGTACCATGTTAGTAGCTGCCCATCGCGCTATAGCAAATTCTGGGTGTTGGGTATGGTCTCCGTCCGCCACGTGGTTATGATCTTCAAAAAGCACTTTTCCATCGGCTGAAACAAGTACTGAACCGAATGGCTCGTCACCTTTCTCCAGAGCAATTTTTGCTAATTCAACACAACGTCGCAAGTGCTTCAAATCTGTATCACTTATCATATTTTAATCCTCCTCATCTATTTTATTTTTTGCATCAACCTTTTGATAAAGTTTCCTATTTCATACGTTAAGCAAACCAAACATGACAATGCCTATTAACTAAACTACTTACATCTAGTATAAGTAGAAACCTTTACAATCTCAATTTTAGCATGTATATCAATAAACTTATTGAATAGTGTTCAAGAATATGGCCCGATAGCTAAATATCTTATTCGAAATATAAGGCATTTTGATAAAGTGGAAACCTGAACCAGCATACATTTTTGCAGTAGAGAAACGTGGCAATTTAAGTGGCTGTGGGAGATAATAAATATAACCCATGTGAGGTAAGCGGATGACACGGCATCGGATGCCTTCAATTAATTTTTTATGTATATAACGTCAAGGATAGCGTCTGAGTGTGAAAAAACATTGAAATACATATAACAAAAATGCTTTATACAATAAAGTGCATGCTTAGTAGAATTTTTTCACATTCATTATCGTTCATTTATGGAGAAGAGAGGCAAATGGATTATGGAGAATTTAACAGTAGAAGAAAAGCTGCAGTCGGTTGAAGCGTTTAAGTCGATTATTCGTAAATCGGAAAAGGCGCTTACCCATATGAAAACCGGTGCGCCACAGACGAGGTTGCTTGAGAAGCGAATAAAGGCAGCTCAGATTGGTGTAGATACACTTCTTGCACGTTGGGAAGGTCAGAAATTGGATGTCAGCAAAACAGATTTGATTAACGCAAAAAAGGAGTTAGAGGGCTTGCTGTTGACACTTCCTTCATTTCTTGAGAAATCAAAAGCAGGCAGTGGGCAGCGGACCTACATTACAAGAAGGATAAATGCTTTTAAAGTGGCAGTATTCTATATAGGCGATTTGATTGAAAAATTCGAACAAGAATAATCAAAAGAACGATTGCACATTTTGAGTGGCAATATGGTTCGATTATCCGGTGGCCCTTAAATGGAAAATAAGCGCTTACCTTTGGTAACAGGAAAGCGCTTTATTCTATATATGTATAATTAATCCTCTTTAGTCAAACTATCGTCTCCATCATAAATAAAAAATTAATGCTTAGATAGGAAGATAAGACTCTATAGAATTTTTCATATGATTGACTAGTGCTTTCACTTCGGACTCCTTTCCTTCCCACTTATCAGCATATTCTCCTCGATAAGCTTTTCTGGCTAAATCAAGTAAAGCCGCATGTTCAGGAGGCAGCAGAGGGATAGCCCATTCTGCAGCCACATCTTTAGGAGAGATTTCACCAACAGCCACTGTTAGCCACATTCGGGCAAGAGTTAAAATCACGTTTCGTTCGTCACCCTTCGTACCCTCTATTAACCCAGGCAAAGACTCCTTAATTGCTTGCCGAATATCTGCCATCGGCACGGGGTCAAGTATATCTAAAGCCTGTGGACCAAAAAGGGAAACACTATGCTTTCTTACTTTTGCTAAAACAATAGCCAAATCAGGGTCATATGCTGGTTCCTGGATTTGCCCTTTCTCAAACTCATCCCTCAGCCATTCACCATAGATAAATTCATTTTTGGGCGGATATTTCCACGGGACAACCTCTCTCTGATTGATAATTGTGACTTCAAGTGGTCGAACAGACGCTGTATTTCCTATCTTTCCAGATATAAGCATCAGCCTATCTGTCAGTTTTCTTCGAGTTTCTTTAGTTAAACTTTGATTGACAACAACTAGAACATCTACATCACTGTTCATGCGCAAGCCGCCAATTACGGCAGAACCAAATAGATAGATGCCAACTACTGTTCTGCCAAGCAGCTCCTCTATCATTTTTAATGCTTGAATCGCTTCCTCGGGAAATTTTATGTTTTTCGGATCTCCCATCAACTTACAACCTCCTCTCATCTAAAATAAATGACGTCGTCTAAAATGAAGATTGATCGCTATACATTGTTCCAGGATAGCTCCCGATAGTTGAAGATCCTTCGTTAAACTTTAGTAAGATCAGTCCCATTTAAACGATAGACTAGATGCAAAACTCCCTTATTATCTGCTGCTTTAGTTCTTCTGCTGGAAACTTCTGTGGATAGGTAGAGATCATCAACATAATCCCTTGCAGCACAGATGAAAAATACAATGATCTTTGCCTCGGCTCCTTTTCCCCCATTTTTTCAAAAATTTCACATTGCAGCTCGAACTGTCTCGCATTTTCCCCGATAAGGAGATGACTGTATTTAATCAACTCTTCATCAGCCTCTGGCAGTGTTTGCAGGTGCAGATAGAACCGATGGATTTCCGGATTTTTGTGGATCGTATCAATGGCACCATTGACAATATATTTAATCTGCTCACCTGGTTTCTCCAATTCGGCTGCTTTTTCCATTACCTCAACCACTTCACTTCTCCTTGCCTCGACCATTTCAGAAAGCAGCTCTTCTTTTCCTTTGTAATAGCTATAGAGTAATCCTTTCGAAATGCCCGCATGTTTGGCTATAGCGCTTATAGAAGTAGCGTAATATCCCTGTTTCATAAATAACTCGATAGCTGCAGCGCGAATTTTTTCTTTGGATGCTTGGCGAATACGGTCATTCTCTTCGGGTGTACGTGGCATGAATATTCAAACCTCCATAAATGCATTGATTTCTTGGTATAAATCTTTGGAATGAGTAAGCGGCAGCAGATGATCGGCATCCTCTATTTCAACGAAATGTACAGTTGAAATCTTACGGAAACAATCGGCAACCCGAAGATTATCTGCCAAGTCTTTTTTGCCGATCATAAATAATGTTTCAGGATTCAATTCTCCTAATTTTTCATATGCTTTCGGCTGAGGCCATGTCATGCAGAAATCAGCGGGCCAATTAAGCATGCGCCCAAAATGATGGGTGAGCATTTGAACAATTAGATCCTTGTGAGGACTATCGATAACGACTTGATATGTTGGTGAATGAAGGGCAACTTCTACCATCTTATCTATATCTGGGACAACCTCGGATACTTTACTATGATATTGTTCAAACTCTTTTGAATACGGAAAACCAGTCAAGGAAGGAGCAATTAATACAAGTTTTGATACTCTTTCAGGGTAAGTCAGAGCGAAATCGGTTGCAATCTGTCCTCCCATGGAATGGCCGATAATTGTTGCCTGATTAAGTTCTAGGTAATCCATTAGTGCCCGTACATCTTCAACATAGTTTACATGTTTTAAAGGGGATGGTGATTTCCCAGCACCACGGCCATCAAAAGCAATCACTTTGTAATTTTTAGATAAAAGAGGCACTAAACATGTCCATAGCCTCAAATCAGTCCCGCCGCTATGGATAAGAACAACAGGATGACCATTGCCAGTAATTTCATAATGTAAATCCAATGCAATCCCTCCATTTTCACCAAATTTCCAATTTTATTTTATTATTGAATGAACGGTTAGTCAATAGAAAAAACAACTAATTTTGAATAATCTAAAATATCTTGTTGATCATAGTAATTACTGTTCCAATGAATAAACTTGATAAAAAGTTGGGATTGCACGGTGAATTTTTCATTTTCAAATATGGCTCCACTAACTGGTTCTAAGATTTCGCCCTTTAATGGAATAGCAAAATAGACACTAAATCCTACAGTAAATATAAAAAAGGAACTGCTTCATGCAGTTCCCCTTAATATTCGGCAAAATGACCAGTTAAACCCAGTTTTCATTCTCATCAGCAAACTTTTGCAATTCATTCATAAAAATACTTGCGTGGTAACCATCACAAACAGCATGATGAATTTGTAATGAGACAGCCAACCATATTTCATTATATTTTTGTAAATACTTCCCACCAGTAATTATTGGTAATAGATAATCTCCATTATTATTAATATTTAAATTAAATGCTGTAAATGAGCTCCAAGGAATCATAGATATCGGAATATTATTGTCTGGTATAGGTGTTTTGGGAAATAAACGACCCGTCCCATTATATTTCCCTATATCCTTTTCATATTGAGAATGAAATTCTGTAAAATCAACTATATTTGGTGACCAGATGCTAGAAAATGTGTGCGTATTCTTATCAAATATTGTATAGGAAGGACCCATCTCTTTCCAATAACCTAAACTAACTTCTGAATTGAAACTCGTTCTAAATTCTCGGTGGGAATTAACTATTTTTGTTACCATAAAAATAAACGCTGGGTATAACTTATAATTCTTTCTCTTTAGGTTCTCCATAAGATTAGTTATATTAAGGTCATTTGTTATACTAAATGTTGTTTGTTGCTGTAAATAGTATTCAAAGTATTCTTTTCGATACCAGTTGTCACGATTAATAATATTGAACTTCATATTTACGCCTCCTAATATAAATTACTTTTATCTCAGGAGGCCATATCCACTGCTTTTTCCATTAAGTTCATCCTTTTCTACCCTAAATTTTTGCTGCAATTTCCAACAATTTCTAACTAGAGTCAACTACTTTCTTATACAATACTGTACGATTGTGTAATACAAATTATGTCAGATCAAGGTGTTCAACTCAATTTTTTCAATACGGAATTGCTTCCGAATGTTGTAAATCAGTGGCTGCTGAAGATGGCTGGCACTTATTGAATTCTAGCACCTGTTCGTCTAAGTGCAATATTCCCTAACATTCAACTTGGGATGAATGATGTAATAGTATAGAAATACTTCTTTGTTGAGTCTAATTGGCATTGTATAATTCTTATATTAAAAACCGACCTTTCTAATAGAATACGGTCGGTTTAAGTTAAAATCAATTATGTTGTTTAAGAAATCGTTATGAAATGATACTTGACAAACGCCCCTCAATCTTCTCAGGAGTCATAATGCCTCCACCAAGCACGATAAATTCGTCACCTTTCTGCAGAAGCAATGTTTGGTAGCTTTGAATACCAAGCTGCTGAACCTTCGCAAAGTCTGCGTGGGCATCTTCGGTGGAAACCTTGTCCTCAAATCGTGCCAAAACTGCCTCAGGATCAATATTATTAGCAGCAGCAATTTCTTGGTAAGTTGCTGGGTCACTGAGACTCTTACCTTTGTAATAAAATGCATGTTGCATGGACGAGGCTAAATAATAGGCACGTTCTGGTGCGAAGAAACGCAATGCAGAAAAGCCTTTTGCCGCCGCCTCGGAGTCCATAGTATAAGTACCTTCTTCCAATAACGTTTGGTAAGGGGTGCCAAACTCTGCTCCAGTTAGCTGGCTGATTCTTTTATTTACTTCTGGAATGTGCGGGTAAGAAGCTATTGGTAGCTTTTTATGCCCTATAAATAGACCTCCAGACAAAATAGTCATAGGCAGTTCAGGGTGATTCTCATGAAAGACTAGAATGCTCTTTGAGAACCCGTAACACCAGCCACAGTATGCATCCCACACATAGATAAGAGAAAGTTCTTTTGGATTCATAATAAAAAATCTCCTTCAAGATCTGTCAACACTTTTTACTCTGTTTCGCCAACAACTGTAAAGCGTTCGTTTAAGTGCTGTGGATTTTCAATTTCATCTAAAACTGCAATGGCGTAATCCGCATAACTGATATAGCTTTCACCTTTTGAATTTACAAGAAGATGATCTTTTCCTGACTTATAAGATCCAGTTCTTTTTCCTTCCACATCAAATACGGCAGAAGGACTGATAAATGTCCATGTAATATCAGTTGTTGTCTGTAATTCTTGTAAATTCCGTCCTTGACCTTTTGCAGTTGGTTTAACAAAATCCGGAAATTCAGGTGTATCAATTAACTGAACAGTTTTATTTTCATCTACATAAAGACTTCCTGCACCACCGACAATGATTCCTCTTGTATTAGTTCCTTTTAAAGCCTCAATTAAAGCATGACCAGCATCGACATGTGCTTGCTCTACACCAAGTGGAGCACCGAAAGCATTTACAACTACCTCAAACTGCTTAACGTCCTCTTGTGTAAGATCTAATATATTTTTTTCGATCACCGCAACATTCGTATCTTTGAGTTTTGACTTATCCCTCACGATAGCTGTAACTTGATGTCCCCGACCAACTGCTTCTTGCAAAATAAGACTACCTACTTTCCCACTTGCACCAATAATTCCAATTTCCATTTTATAGCCCTCCTGCATTGATAAAATTAGTTGTAATTAATTCAATTACCTGTAATCATTGTAGTTACAAGTTGATTGAATGTCAACAAAATAAAAAAACATTTTTCATTATGAATAATCTTTTAAGTTATAATATACTTGTAATCGAATGAATTACATGATGAACGAATTAATTTATTTTCTCGTAAAAAAGTAAGGAAGGATGGTGAATGAAGATGTCCATCAGCAGCAGATTTTCCGTTGGAATTCATATATTAACTCTTATCGAAATAAATAAAGATGGAGTAAGTTCATCTGAATATTTAGCTGGAAGTGTTAACACGAACCCAGCCGTGATCAGAAAAATTATGGGGATGCTAAAAAAAGCAGGACTAATAAAAGTACAACCTGGTATTGCAGGAGCAGAACTAGCAAAGGATTTATCGGATATTACATTGCTTGATGTTTATAAAGCCGTTAATGTTGTCAAGGACAACGAACTGTTTAGCATTCATGAAAATCCAAATCCTGATTGTACCGTCGGAAGGAATATTCAAAATACAATTGAACCACTTTTTTTCAGTGCTCAAGGTGCATTGGAGAAGGTTCTCGAAAATGTAACCATTGAAGATGTAGTTAAGGATGTTTTTGAAAAAGAAAAACTACATGTTAAACGTTAAATGTAAGGAATTAGTAAAAGACATTCTTCTTTT
The DNA here is from genome assembly GCF_001439605.1 of Cytobacillus praedii. GTDB lineage: Bacteria > Bacillota > Bacilli > Bacillales > Cytobacillaceae > Cytobacillus > Cytobacillus praedii. The sequence continues at coordinate 91,959 of NZ_LMBX01000004.1, read as the reverse complement.
CTGGAATGTCTTTTTTGTATTACCAAACCTTTAATAAACTAAGTCTTAATGTGTTAACCTGCCGTTAGCTTAAGTATATATCTTCACAATCTCCATTTCTCTTACTAATCTTTACTAAAAAATCTGGCCCGCAAAACCAAGCAAAATTAAAAAGCCCTCTTCGTTTTTGTTAAGGGCTTAGTTATTCCATTAAGCATTAATTATCTCTATCTGGATCGATTTCACCAGTGATTTGAGTAAAGCCATTATACCCTTCAACGTTAAGGAGCAAATTGCCTTCATCATCTACTTTAGCAATATCTATCAAAGCAACTATTTTTTTGGGATTTATAGTATCTAAGTAAAAAATGCTATTTTCTATTTTTGTTTCTCCATCTTTAAGATAATATTGCATATACATGCTTAAGTCTGAACTAGATAGATCCATACTTTTACTTATTAATTTAGAACTCTGTCCTGGTTTTAATTGTTTGATTTCACCTATCTCTTGGAAATTAATGTCTAGTAAATGACCAAATGAAAATGTAAGATTTGAGATATCCTGTTGGCTTGAATTCTTAACCTCTATTGTCACTCCTGTATCGTATTTTCTATACTCGCCCTGTGTATCAATCATTATAAAGTAGGATATTCCGTAGGATATTACGTATAAAACTCCATAAAATAAGATGCCAATCAATATCAAGCTTGTTAAAATAACCAATATAACTCTCATTATTTTTGTGGCCAAAGATTTATCTCCTCTAAGATAAAAGCCCTTCACAATCGAGTGGGGCTTCCACTGCTTGTGTTAGTTGAATAAGAATAGACGTATATTCCACAATTGCACTCTTTATTTGAATAGCGGTCAGCTCTAAAAGCTCGAATTACAGATAATGGACTAACAGACATTCTAAAGTAACCTTTTTTTAAAATAAAAATACAGATAATTGTGTATCACGGTCATTAAATCCATGCAATGATTCCTACAAAAGAGAGAAACAGCATTTCACGGTAATCAAAGCACAGCTATGATGCCCGCATAAGTGAAAAACTGCATTTCACGGTAATCAAAGCACAGCTATGATGCCCACAAAAGTGAAAAACACCATTTCACGGTAATCATAAACCAACTATGATGCCCGCATAAGTGAAAAACACCATTTCACGGTAACCAAAGCGCAGCTATGATGCCCGCATAAGTGAAAAACACCATTTCACGGTAATCAAAGCGCAGCTATGATGCCCACAAAAGTGAAAAATAGTATTTCACGGTAATCAAAGTACAGCTATGATGCCCGCAT
>NZ_LMBX01000004.1:90573-90670 GCF_001439605.1 Cytobacillus praedii | reverse complement strand
AATTAGTATTTCACGGTAATCAAAGTACAGCTATGATGCCCGCATAAGTGAAAAACTGCATTTCACGGTAATCAAAGAACAGCTATGATGCCCACAA
>NZ_LMBX01000004.1:90189-90502 GCF_001439605.1 Cytobacillus praedii | reverse complement strand
CACAGCTATGATGCCCGCATAAGTGAAAAACACCATTTCACGGTAATCATAGACCAGCTATGATGCCCGCATAAGTGAAAAACACCATTTCATGGTACTCATAGACCAGCTATGATGCCCACATAAGTGGAAATTAGCATTTTACGGTAATCATAGCGCAGCAATAATGCCCGCATAAGTGGAAATTAGCATTTCACGGTAACCAAAGCGCAGCTATGATGCCCGCATAAGTGAAAAACACCATTTCACGGTAACCAAAGCACTGCTATGATGCCCGCATAAGTGGAAATTAGCATTTTACGGTAATCAAAGC
>NZ_LMBX01000004.1:610-90142 GCF_001439605.1 Cytobacillus praedii | reverse complement strand
CACAGCTATGATGCCCGCATAAGTGAAAAACACCATTTCACGGTAATCATAGACCAGCTATGATGCCCGCATAAGTGGAAATTAGCATTTTACGGTAATCATAGCCCAGCTATGATGCCTACAAAAGTGAAAAACACCATTTCATGGTAATCATAGCCCAGCTATGATGCCCACAAAAGTGAAAAACAGCATTTCACGGTAATCATAGTCCAGCCATGCTACCCGCAATAGAGGAAATTACTAAGATTGAGGTAAGATTTTAAAGAAGTACTTTGGCGATTCAGTAAACCCTTGCCGTATATAAAACCTATGTGCATCTTTTCTTCTAGAGTGGCAATGCACTTCCATTCTATCGCACTCTCTTTTTATGGCTAAATTAGTACAATATTCTTCAACCTTCCGCCCTATCCCCTTACTTCTAATGTTTTTATCAACTGCAAAATAACTTATTCTTGCGAAATCTCCCTTTACAGCTAATTGTGGTATAAAATGAACTGAAACGAAGGCAATAACATTTTTATCTTCTTCGAATACTAATAATTCTTCATTCGGGTCCATAAGAAGTATTTCCACTTTTTCTTTAATAAATAGGTCGGTATCTGGATAGTCCAACTGGTTTAATAACAAAGAAATCTGTTTACAATCCTCAATTTTCGCTTTACTAATCCCATTCATTTCACTCTCCAACTTTCAAGCTATTCTTTATTATAGGTTCATTTTTTCCTATTATAAAAGAGTCAGTCCATATTGGCCTATACTTCATTTCTGCTCACTTTAAGGAATGTTCGATAATCAAGTCAAGTAGCTTATGATAAGGAATACCCGCTCCTTGTGCACTTTTTGGCAGCAAACTATTTTTCGTCATCCCAGGTAATGTATTCACTTCCATTACATAAGGGATACCATCTTTAATCATCATGTCGATGCGGGCGTAAACACTACATTTCAATGATTTATAGCAAGTCATTGCAGCAAAAGCGACACTGGTCTGTATTTCCTGCGGGAGCTGGACCACCTCTTCAATGGTAGTCATGTCATTATATTTGGAGGTATAATCAAAAAACTCACTCTTATGTCGAATGGAAATCACCGGTAAAAGCTTTCCATCCAATATGGAACAAGTAATTTCCTCTCCCGTAATAAGCTTTTCGATTATCACTTCGGAATCCCATTTGAATACTTCCGCAATCGCAGGCTTTAGTGTTTCTTTGTCATAAACAATTTTTACTCCTACACTCGAACCGCCTGAATTTGGTTTCACAACTAGCGGGTAACCCATATTGTCTAGTTCATCCATTTTAAGTTCTTCCATGTTCGTAAGGTGAATCCAATCCGGTGTTTGAACACCTTCAAAACGGATGATTTTTTTGGAGATATTCTTATCCATGCATAAACTGCTGGAAAGGATGCTGCTCCCTGTATAAGGAACTCCCATGGTTTCAAGGGCACCTTGAATCGTGCCGTCCTCACCGAATTTGCCATGCAGCGCCAATAGCGCAATGTCGAGATCTTTCACCTTTTCCACTAAGCCTTCTTTGTTCTCTAGAAGGATCGGTACAATTTCATATTTATTTTTATCTAAATGCGTCATCATTTCTTCACCTGTCATGATCGAAACTTGCTTTTCGGAAGAAAATCCTCCCATAATTACGCCAACTCTCATTTTTTTAGCCTCCATAATTATTTTTTAAGGTATCCCCTATAATTTTAATCCCCTGGATAATCTCTCTTTCTTTCAGCCTAGAAAATCCTAATCGTAACGTATGATTTCCGCTGCTGTCAGTGTGAAAAACATTACCTGGTAAAAATACAACCCCCTTTTGATAACATTTTTCTAATAGCTTTCCTGAATCGATGTGGTTTTCTAATTCTATAAAAAGGTGAAGTCCACCGTCACCAGTTATCCGTTTAAAAGGAATATATTGCTTACAATAATGAACAGTTAATTCATACTTTTTCTTATAGACTGATTTAGCCTTCTTTATATATTTCTCAAAGTATCCATCATTCAAATATTGATATAACACAGCTTGATCTAATGTAGACGTATGAATCGTTCGAGCTCTTTTCACACTTTCTAAGTAATAAATCAATTCTTTGTCTGCTACTATCCATCCAACCCGTATGCCAGGAAAAAGAATTTTAGAGAAGCTGCTAATATAAATAACATGATTGCCTTGTCCGGCGAAGGATGCCAACGATGCAAGATGTGACCCTGAGTAACGTAATTCTTCATTAAATCCATTTTCAACGATAGGAAGCTGATAAGCGGAAAACAGATCCATGATTTCTTTCCTTTTTTTTGAGGACGTTACGATTCCAGTTGGATTATGATAGGACGGAATTAAGTAGGCAAAATCATATTCTTTATTTGATAAGAATGTTTCTAGCTGACTAACATTTACCCCGTCATTTTCCATTTCAATTCCATCGATTTCATAACCATGTAATCGAAAGAGCTTAAGAGCAGAATCATTGGTTGGATTTTCACAAATAACACGGCCGCTCTTTTTATTTAAAGAGGATAAAATGATATCCAGACCTTCCGTGAATCCATTGGTAATTAAAACATCTTTATTTCTAGTGTCTACCCCTTTAATTTCCATGTAGTGAAGCAGGTATTCGATAAGTGGTTTATAGCCCTTGGCATATCCATAGTTAAGAACGATGTCTCCTTCAATGGACATCCGATTTAAAAAAGCCCTTTTAAAATTTTCTACATCAAAAAGCTTTTCATCGGGTGCAATGCTATTAAATGAAATCATTTCCTTATTCCAGCGCACACCATGCTTCATAAGGTCCAATTCATCTGCCAAAAAGGTTTGCTCGTTGACTTTTTCAGTCCAATTTAACTGGATAGATGGGGATTTGAAGGTCTCAACATGACTTACAAAGTTTCCTTTTCCTTTTACCGCATAAATAAGGCCTTCTTGTTCTAAATCCGCATAAGCTGTTAGAACCGTGTTTCGGCTAATTGATAATAAAGAACCGAGTTCACGAGTGGATGGAAGCTTTTGGTGCTCAAGCAAATGCCCGTTGGTTATCATTCTTTTTAAATATTCCTTAAGTTGAATATAAACAGGGCGACCTTCCGTAATCATAAAATCGTTAAACACTACATTCATCCCCTTGCTAACATTTTTACATTTCCGCACCGATTTCAATAGGTCCACCCAATATGTATTTTTACGGTCATGTGGTAGGGTGCGGGACTAAAAGGTACCATTGGCCTTATACCGATAAATGACCTGATTGTCGAATAGAATAACCGAGTATATTAAAATGCTCAATCTTTACCTCTATTGATGAAGAAAGACGCTTTTCTTATTTCAGAAAAGCGTCCTATAATGGAATAGCCCTATTTACACATTAACCCGTTCATTGATTCTCTGGCTTATTTGTTAGTAAGTACTAATTACCGGGGAGCTGAATGCCGCGCCAGCCGCTTACATCACATTGGCCATATTCATTATCACCTACTGCTACCACCGTGCCGTCCGATTTTAGACCGACGGTATGAGTACAACCCGCCGCAACTGCCACTATATCGCGCCAATCACTTACATTACATTGGCCATACTCATTCCACCCCACAGCCGCTATCGTACCGTCTGATTTAAGGCCGATCGTATGATTACTCCCCACTGCTATCGCCACAATCCCGCGCCAGCCGTTTACATCACATTGCCCATATTTATTATCACCTACAGCCGTCACCATTCCGTCCGATTTTAGACCGATGGTATGAAGATACCCCGCCGCTGCCGCCACGATGTCACGCCAGCCGCTTACATTGCATTGGCGATACCGATTATTCCCCACAGCCATCACCGTGCCGTCCGATTTTAGACCGATGGTATGCCAATCCCCCGCAGCGACCGCCACAATATCACGCCAGCCGCTTACATTGCATTGACCTTCAGAATTTCTGCCCACAGCCACAACCGTCCCATCTGATTTATGACCGATGGTGCGACGCCAAGCTGCCGCAACCGCTGCAATATCGCTCCAGCCGCTTACATCGCATTGGTCATGCTTATTCCAACCCACAGCCGCTACCGTGCCGTCCAATTTTAGACCAACGGTATGAGCATTACCCGTGTTCGTCGCCATATGAACATTACCCGCCGCGACCGCCACAACATCGCTCCAGCCGCTTACATCACATTGCCCATATTTATTATCACCCACAGCCATCACTGTGCCGTCTGATTTTAGAGCGACGGTATGACGGCGACCCGCCGCTATGGGATCTTTTTGCCATCTTTTCATCTTTAACACTGCTTCTTTCGGTGAAATATAATCCATATTCCCCCTCCCTTTTATTCCTTATGATTTTTCTTAGAATTTCGCTTCTTGACTCCAACTCTATTCAAAACCAATAATCCATTCCCATCCATTGATGTCCAATATTGATTTAGCCGGATTCTATACGCGTATCCTTGTAACAATAATGAGATATTCCTATTATCTGGGTGGCGCATTCTATGATTACCATTACCTATTTTTATCTCAAAATTTATAGTACCAAAAAATCGCCACTTCATTTGCTGTTGGAAAGTTTGAATAAAGCATCGTATCAACTGCACCGATTACAAATTGATTGTTGGCATAAAAATGACAAGCAGAAACATTAATATCTTGTGTTTCAAGCATAAGACCACAAAAGTTATTCTCCTTCGCCCACTCCATCGCTTTATTTAATAATGCTGTTCCTACACCATTTTTTCTATACTCTTTTGAAACAGCAATGTCCTCAATTAGTGCATATCCATTCCAATTGGAACAAATTTTTATCCGCCCAATACAATTGTTTTCAACGTAATAAAAAAATACAGCTTTCTCTTGTTCTTCAATATAACTAGTGTCAACTTCTTCATCTTCATACTTCTTAAAATAGGGTTTAGACAACTTTTCCACTGTATATTTCCAAACATTGTTCTTAAATGTTGGGATAATTCTTTCTGAAACTGCGAAACTTTCGTTTGGTTTACTAAAATTCTTCATATTAGATCGATCCATTTTAATGATCATGCCAATCACTCCATTCTAAATTAAGGAAACATACATAGTGTGCTTGAAAAGCTTATACATCTACGTAGAATGCAAGTAAAATAGAAAGATCAGCCAGCAATGCTAATCCTCTAAAATAGGAAATGTTTGTAAGTTTAGTATAACATTGTTTCTGCCTGCACCTATAGTTTGGGTATAAATACTGCACCATTATTAGCAATAGTATTCCATATTCGTCCTCTATTAAATGGGCTTAAAGTTAAGAGCTGCTGCGGAAGTTGCAAGAAAAAATATATAAAGCCAAAAGGAAAAAACAAAAATAGTTGAAGAAAATAAAGGAACAGAGGATGATAGGACATAACAGCTTACTCTCAATGATTCCAATAAGCTTATACAGTCACTTACTAAAAAGTATAAAGCACTGCTTATATATCAGCAGGTAACCAACTATGTATATGTTTCCTTTAATTGCTTGTTAGCTAACTAATAAATAGAAAGAAGGATCTCCTATGAAAATTGACTTTCCAAAAATTTCGCCAGAGTTATCTTCAAGAAATTTCCATGATATTTTTTATGAAGAAGACCCCATTCTCGAAATGTGCCAGATCATCGATTCCGCATTTGAAAATGAAGCAGTAGATAGAGTACGTCTCTACAATGCAGTGATAAAGAATTGTAAATTCACAAATACGGACTTTAGTAATATTGATATTACAGATGTTTGCTTTGAAAATTGCGATTTATCAAATGTAAATTTAAGCAAATCTTCTGTTCATAGAGTCGAATTTAAAAACTGCAAATTAGTTGGCGTTAATTTTGCAGAATCTAGCATAGGAAATGTTATGTTTGAGGATTCGGTATTAAACTTGGCGGGATTCGGAAACTCTAAGCTAGAAAAAGTTATATTTAAAGAAGCTTCATTAAACAGTACAGATTTTTATGACTGCAAGCTAAAAAAGGTTGAATTCCAAAAGTGCAGTCTTGATGGAGCAAACTTCGAGCAAACATCATTAAAAGGAATCGATATTAGTTCGTCTGCTTTTGATACGCTTACTGTTTCTATCGAAAGCTTAAATGGCTGCAAAGTATCTTCCTACCAAGCCATTCAGTTTGCATCGCTAATGGGATTGATAATTAAAGATTAGTATTTCTGAATAAATGGTTTCACAGTACAGAAAGAAGACATTCGAAAACTGATTCGAGTGCCTTCCTTTTGTGTTTTTACTATATTAAAAAGCACTATAAATTCAAGAAATTTCTCCTAGTCATCTAGTTGTTTTTAAAATCAGTCAGCAAATAAGGGGACTTATACTGACTCTCTTACCACAATGCGATAGGGAATTTTCATTTTTTTTCTGGATTTCTTTATCACTAGGCTGCAAGCTTGTTCCCCCACCTTCATTAGCTGGTGATCCACTGTCGTTAATCCCAGACCGATACCTACTGGCTGATTTTCTTGACCAATAATCGCTAAATCAGAAGGAACCTTCATTTGCTGCGACTTCGCATATAAATACATCCCGCCAGCCACTTCATCTCCATTCGCATATATGGCTGTTGGTCTTTCTGGCAGCTGTAAAAACTGCTTCGCTGCTTCATATCCGTCTTCTAAGCATAGACAATCTGAAATATGATAGCCAGATGGAAGTGCACCGAAAATCTCATGATAAGCATCAAGCATTTGCTTCGTGCTATTGCTTTCTAGTCTAGCTGTTGTGAAAGCCGCTGTATGATGCCCTTTGTTTTTTAATAATTGAAAAGCATCCAGAAATGAAGAATACCGGTCTATATAGGAACAGCCAATTTCCGTATGCTCCGTATATTCACAAGATACAATTGAACCATAATCACTGTATGGAATGATTGTCTCCCAATCATTCGCTCTTGAAGTGATAATGATGCCATCAAACAGCTTGCTTTTTAATTTTTCCAAGTACTCCATTTCCTTTTCTTTACTATATTTTGAAGGAAGTACCGTTATCAAAAATTCATTTTCTAAAGCCTTTGCTAGAATTCCATTTAATAGTTGATCAAAGGAGGGGTTGTTGTTATATGGGAGAATCACACCGATTGTTCTTGTTTCTCCTCGAATTAAATCAATCGCATGTTTGTTTGGCGTATAGTTCATTTCTTCAATGACTTTTAAGACAGACTCTCTTTTATTCTTAGCAACATACTTATAATTGTTAAGGACTCTAGAAACAGTAGATACAGAAACGCCAGCTAATCTAGCAATATCATTAATATTTGTCATAACACAGCTCCTACATAACCATAAATCAAGAAAACCTACACATTCAATTGCTGAAACACCTTACTAAAGTTAAAAAGGTTTCCTCTGCAGATCCATCTTACCGTAATCTGATGGTCTCCTACAATGAGTGCAGAATGTCCAATATCTCTCATTTTTCCTTCAAACCACAAAGATTCTTCCACATTTATTAGATTATTGCTTACTATATATAATCTTTTGTTGGTTAAAAACAACTTTCCAAAGTAGACGTTTTGATTGCCATCAAAGATTTCAAATAGCCCAGTAATAGCAGATAGGACACTTTCATCTTGTTGAAGGGGAATATTTCTATTCATCATTTTTCCTCCTTTCGTTGAAAATAGCTTACTTTCACTCTAATTTATGAAATCCATTTCAAGTCAAGGGAAAAAATTAAATGAAACTCGTTATTAAAAGCTGCTTTACTGACCAGGATGTTATTCATTTTTAGACAATCACGCCTGATGGGTTATTTTAAGAAATATTAAACAAAAAAAAGACCTTAAAAAACATAATTTTTTAGGGATAAAGCAACGCTGCTCTTTCTTCAGAATTTAATGGCTGGATTTCAGTCAAAATATAATTTATCCAATTTTCCTCAACCGATTGCAATTTTTGATCAAAGACTCTTTCGAATTCTTTGGCAAAGTCGGGACTATTATAGATATTAACAACCAAATCCCTTTTATAGTTTTCAAATAAATATTTTACAAAGGAACCTGCATGGACATATGCCTTCCACATTTCTGGGTAGTTACTTTCATCAAGATACTTGTGACTTACTGAATTATTAACTAGATCTAATATAGGGATGTTTCGATTATTTTCCAAAAGATATTTCATTACTTTGTGAACATCTATCCCATAATTAGGAAACACCTTTCTTTCAGGGTATAGCATTTCTTCTAAATATACGCCAAACCCTTCTTGTGTCAGAATGCCATAATCTGCATTCATTTCATACTTTGGGTTTCCATAGCCTAACAGTAAATGTGTTAATTCATGTGTTAATAGATAGTTACTGCCCCGTGTGTTATAGAGATATATTTCACCTTTTTGTGCATAACTGGTCAGATTTTGTGCCTTTAAGTAGATATTGATTGTTTCTTCCCATTCATATCCATTGCTATATTTTAAAATTTGCTGATACGACGAATTGATTTCATCTGTTATCTTATCCATTTTCTCTTTGCTCAACTCAGGCTCATTATGAACAACAAATTTAGTTTTTTTGTCATTTGTTAAAAACTCTCTCTTCAAAATATCATGATTCTCATTCACTTTATCAACCACATCTGATGAAGAGTTTTTACTGCAAGCAAATAATGTAATGACTAAACAGTGTAATAATATTATCTGAAATTTTCTCATCCGCTTCTCCCTATCTTGAAAGTTTTATTTGTATAAAATACCATGGCAATAATTTTATTCTACTTAAGCGGTCATAATCCCTGTAGTTTTTTAATAAACCTACTTTGTTAATTGGAAAGAAAAAGGCGATCTTCCTTATCGAAGAATCACCTCCAATTGTGTATATTGAAAATACAAAAGAGATGTAAATTTTATGGAGGGTTGCATATGAGCCAATTCTTGAAACAATATATTCTAATTGCATTGGTTACAATCATTTCTGGTTGCAGCGTCAATGATAAAACTACAAATAGTATAAAAGAGAATGTTCTTTCAGCGTTTGAGGAAGAAGGAATTGAATTATCGGTAAAGAAAGCTAATTCTAATTCCATTCCTTTCGACTATCCTAATTCAAAAGAAAGCATTTACCAAATTGACGGGGGAAGGATTTATTGTTTGTTTTATGGATATGACCAAACAAAACAAATTGAGAAAAAAATAAGAGCTACTCTGGCAGAAACAGAATTTTTATACCCACTACAAGTTTCTTACTATGACAAATTTGCAATTATCTTTATACCTACTACCGATAATACTGAGATAACTGAAAAAGTAGATTTAGTCCTTGATCGGTTGAAGTAGTGAAACCCTTGTAAAAAGAAGTTCCCTAACTAGTTGGGAAAAACAACCTAATCGTTTAACAGAGGTACATTTTCCCATGGAATAATTAGCATTGAAAATTTGTCTTCCTTTCTTTTATCCATCATAATCCTACAACCAGAAAGAGCTTACTGTATACAACAAATCTGCTCCATTCCCTTACTTCGTACATATTTCAACAATCTAGCCCTTTACATAAAGAAAGAGCACATTTCTTTATACAGAAATGCGCCCCATCGAATTATGTACTCTCTACTTAAAATAGTAGCTCAATAGCTTGTTAGAAACACTTTTCCTTTGGTTGTCTTTGAAGATTCAACAGCATCAACTGCCTTTTTTATGTTTAATAAGTCGTAGTGAGAATCTTTCCTCATCAGACTCAATTTTTCATCTTGGATTAGTTTTATCAAACCTTGAAAAGTTTCTTGCCATTTATAAACTGTCACATCTTTATTCCAATTCCGTAAATGAAACATGTTCGCATTCACCTTGGCTTTATTTACAATATCAGCCCAGTTTACTTGCACGCCTGATAAAAGACCAATTGTTAAAAAGTTCCCATTCGGGTGAACACAAAAAGCCAAGTCATTTCCAGATGAACCTCCAACAGAATCAATAGCAGCATCTGCCCCCCTGCCATTCGTTAATTCCATAACTGTTTCGTGGAGTGGAAAAGCAGAAGTATCTATCACATAAGAAGCACCGAGGTGAAGCAAATCTTCTGTATATTTATTATTTCTTGTCACTGCAATCAACCGAAAACCGAAAACCTTCGATAATTGAGCAAAAATATGCCCAATCGCAGATCCGCACGCATTAACCAATAGAGTATCATTCTGTCCTAGTTTTAATTTTTCTGTACAAACCACCCACGCTGTAATTGGATTGATATACATCTGTGCTGCCGTAAAATCATCAATCGAGTCAGGTATAGCAACAGCTAATTCTGATGAGGTTTTAACATACTCTTGCCATGTGCCTTCCCCACGCAAGGGTAAAACCCGTTTACCGATATAATGCTGAGAAACGAAAGGACCGACATCTTCTACAATGCCAACGCCTTCATATCCCGGAATGTTGGGTAAAGAAATTCGGTGAGAATACGCCCCTCTAATCGGGATCAAGTCAGATGGATTAATCGGACGAGCTAGCATTCGAACAAGGACTTCATTCTCTTTTGGACGATCAATCCTTTTAGACTCAACTCTTAACACATCTTTAGGGCTGCCAAATTCAGAGAATATAATACATTTTGCTTCCAAAATTTGAGTCTCCTTATATCTATGAGTTTTATATAAGTATATCATCTTCTCATCAACTGACACGTTACATAAAGAAAGAGCGTAATTCTTGCTGCAGAATTTCGCCCGATTGTTGAATATTGTTATTGAAGTAAAGCCCCGTTACTTTAATAACTATCTTCTTTTCCGAAAAAGAAGGTAGCATACCAAGAAACAAAAATAGAAAACAATGATGGAATAGAGATAATTAGTTGAAATAAATTTGAACTCAGGGTCATGATCTAAAACATCCATTTGTAATCCAAACCAATGAGGAAATCCACCTTCATAACTTCCAGCACCTGATTCGTATAGGTTTTGCCTTACAAAAGGAATAGGAAATCCAAATTTAGCATTTTGAAACTCTTGGTAATTTTCAACGTTTACTGGAATTAAAAATGGTGTAACTGAGACGATGAAAATACTTATAATAGGCAGCAAAATGAAAATCCCGAATAATTTTTTTATCGTTCTCCCACCATATTTTTAAGGCTCTTATCTTATAGCTTCGAGAAAATTTCTACAATTCCTTTTCAACTAAACTGGCCGACAGTTCAATAAATTCAATAAAAAAAAGCATTAATCCTACTTGGATTAATGCCCCCGTAAATTTAAGTGTACCACTTCACAAAGTTACATCGATTTTAACATATATAACATTTAAAACCTTTTTACTCACATTTATATCCATATAGAGTACCTCCCAGAAACAGAAGGTACTCTATACACATGAATCATTGAATCCATTGTTATTCTTTTCCGCTAAACTCCAAAATATTTAAACCCTCAGATACTTCTGGTGCTTCAAAAAATTTAGTAACATGATTAAACACCGCTTCCGTGTCAAAAGCTGCTCTTTCGGGTTGTTCGTTACACCTTTGCGCAATTTGACGTAAGCATTGCTCGTTATTTAGATTAAGGAAAATTAGTTGATGGCTGGCATTGACCTCTGACGCCATATCCAAAAACCACTTTCTCAGTTTTTGAGTATTAGCTGGAAAATCCATCACTACATCTGTACCGACACTTAATATGTTGTGGACATGCTTTTTTACCAACGGCTTGAGCTGCGCTGAGAATTTTATATAGTCCTCAAATGATTCAATCTGATTGGGATAAAGAGATGAAAGCCACTCATCCTCAGACAATAGAACCGCATGTTTATCGATGGCCCTTTGTTTTGATTTAGTTGATTTTCCTGCGCCCATTTTTCCACAGAAAAAGTATAGCGTCCCTAATTTTTTCATTTTTTACCCCCCCCCGCGATTATTTTAGTGGTTGTTGCCCCAACTTTTAAAACTATAATTTCACTAATGTAGCACTTACTTAATTTTAATATAAAGATACTCGAAAAGTTCGCTAATCTGCCCCTATAGTTCCAGAAGAGATATAAAAAACGAAGGCATTAATCCTTCTTGGATTACGCCCCCCGATTTTATTAGATTACCCCTCCAATTCAAAAGACGCACTAACCTAAGAATTGCGCTTTATCGTTGAAAGGTGCTTATTTGCCTAGACATTAGAATAACGATCTGATAGTTTCTTTTTATGTGACTGAAACACTTCCTCTAGTGGGATATTGTACTTGTTAGCAATTACTATTAAATTCCCCAGTACATCACCTAGCTCTTCCGTTAACTCCTGTTTATTTTCCTCGTAAGAGCCTCTTTCTTCATCTGGCCTATCTCTACCAATTTCAAGCGCCCTTATAGCCCGTGCAACCTCGCCTGTTTCTTCTGCTAGAAAGCCAATACGAATAAATATGTCTAGCTCAGACCAGCCCCTATCTTCATAATAATCCTTTACCCATTGCTGAAATTCAGTTACATTCATACATCTGACCTCCAATTCAATACTTTAAGTTTAACAAAAAAATGAAAGTTTTTTATCGTCTTTGTGATTCTCTAAGAGGGGATATTTTGAAAAAGTTGACAGTATTTTGTAGATTGAGGAATGGAGCATCTGATAAATATATTGAAAGTGCAAAAAAACTTGGTAAAGAAATAGCAAAACGAAATATTACACTTGTTTATGGCGGAGCCAGTGTTGGTATTATAGGGGCTGTAGCAGATTCGGTTCTGAATGAAGGAGGATACGTAATTGGTGTTATGCCAAGTTTTTCAGATAATAGAGAGATAGATCATAAAAAATTGTCAGAGCTGATCATCGTAGAATCAATGCATGAAAGAAAAGCGAAAATGGCAGAGCTTGTTGATGGATTTAAAGCTTTACCTGGCGGACCAGGAACTATGGAAGAATTTTTTGAAGTCTTCACATGGGGGCAGTTAGGTGTACATAGAAAGCCTTGTGACTTACTGAATATAGATAATTACTTCGATTTATTGATTAATTTCTTCTTTAACTAAACAGCACTATAGTTTCAGTGCAACCTTTCACAAATACAATACTATCAATACATAAGTATTCAAGTTTTTCTTGAAACTCTTCCTCAAATGGCCTTTTGAATGAACAAAGACGCTTCCCTTATTTCAGAAAAGCGCCCATTAATCGAACAAATAAAATTAAGGTCCTATCACCTTTTTAAAAGTAATATGATCTATTTTCTTGTTACACAACCCCTGAATAATTTTAAAGTTTGTTATTTTTTATTAAAAGGTACCACCAGTTCTAATTCCTTAATTTCTTCCCTATAACCTTCCTTGTTTATTTCCGCAGGCTTGATGGTTAATGAATGAGGCAGCTCATCCATTGGGGGCAGTACTAATACCATATGGTGTCCGTAGTCCCCAGCCATACCCGCTTGCAGTTTTAACCGATCAAATACACGTGCTTTATCATCGACTACTTCGAAGTCAAACCATGGCCATGTATCGTTTTCATCCATGGCAGCAGGGTAATCAATTGTTAAGTCTATTCGTGTTGATAGAGGTGAAAATATTACTTTGTCAGCTGTTATTGCATAATCTTTATCAGTTATTTTCATTTTTACTTTTGGATAGAACTCATGAATAGCCCCTTCAACTTTTTCTAGCGGAAAAGCTACATTCCATTTTCCTTTATATCCAAATAAATTTTCCCCATGAACCGCAACCTCAATTTTATCACCGTATTCATTAGGATTAGATAAAGTAAATTGATGATGTTCAATGATTGTCTTTGAGTCGATTGCATCTTGGCCTGTGGAACCAATGGCAGGCTTGACCGACTGCCCGTTAATTGTAATGTAATTTATGCCAACCGTTTCTTCTGAAAGCGAAAGTTTTTTCTGACCTGTATATTCTACTGTTACGATTAATCTGCCCCCATCGTAAACAGCTTCCTTAACGGTCATCGTTAAGCCATTTTGACTATCTTGTTTTTCAATTTCTGTCGTAAGCTGATCTTCTTGAATTTTATCAGATGCGATGTCACTAAATTGCGCATAAATGGGCCCAATAAGCGGGATATTCGATAAAGCTGCTGCCATTCCTGTTGAAACAAATCCGGAGCCAAGAAGGACCATACATAATCCACAGGCAATCAACAGAGAATGCCTTGTTGTTCTTCCAACTTTTCTTCTTTTTTTTGCTTGAAGCATCGCTGCCTTTTCCCTGGCAACTAGCTTTTCAAGAGGTATATCAATGTTATCAATAGAATGATTAAACTTTTCCTTATTCATAAAAATAGCCCTCCTTTAAAATCGGCCTAAGTTCTTTTTGTGCTCGACTAAGGTGTGATTTTACCGTTCCTTCAGGATAATTCATGATGTTAGCAATTTCCCTTATGGATAGATCATGATAATACCGCAGTAAAATAATGGTTTGGTATTTAGGCTCCAAGAACTTAAAAGCTTCAGATAAATCCATCGAATGAGCTATGTAATCTACGCTTCCTTTAGAAATTAGTTCAGCAAATAGTTTTTCATCATCTGTAGTAAAATGCCGGGACTCTTTTCGAATAAAATCAATAGACTTGAAAATAAGAATTTTTATAATCCAGCTTTGAAAGCTAGCTGGATTTTTTAATGTTTTAAGTGAAGTATAAGCCTTATAAATGGTTTCCTGATAAATATCAAGGGCATCCTGCTCATTTCTAACATAGGAAAAGGCTGTCCGATATAATTTATTACGAACAGAACTGATCAGAAGTTCAAACGCCTCATCATTCCCCTTTTTCGCTTTTTGCACCAATTTCTCAACATCCATGTGAGTATCCCCTCCTTTTCATTATAAAGTCGAATGAGGGAGTAAAATCGTTGCAAAAACTTTTCAAATAACAATTAACCATAAAAAAGCGCCATTACTCAATAATGGCGCCCTATAGCAGATTATTTAAAAATATATTATTTTTCAGTGGCTCTATTACCCATTGCAATCGAAATTCTATTCCAACTGTTAATTTGATTAATAATTAGAACAAGGTCAACATACTGTTTCTCGTCATAGTGCTCACGTACTCGTTGATAAAGCTCGTCTGGCACACCTTTTGTCGGGATTAACGTCACATGCTCTGCCAGCTCCAAAGCTATTTTTTCTGCTTCTGTATAGAATTCACATTCTTTCCAAGCACTAACACAGTAAATTCTTTGTTCTGTTTCACCCATTTTTCTAGCATCCGCTGAATGCATGTTCAAACAATAGGCACATCCATTAATCTGAGAAACCCGAATTTTAATAAGCTCACGAAGTTTTCGTTCAATTGTTGTCGTTTTCGTGTACTTTTCCATATTCATCATAATTTCCATACCATCCGGTGAAATTTCATAGTAAGGAACTCTTTGGCTCATTTAGCAAAACCCCCTTTGATTTAGTATAATACAATTATATCCATACAAGAACTTCTGTACCATTCCTGTAATGGAATTGCTCCACAATTTGGTCCTAAAATAGAGCGAAAAGTTTTTTCTAATACTACGATTGCTCTCCAGGGACGTTCACTTGGAAAGTAACGCCGAACTTATCCTTTACTTGCCCATACAAGGGACTCCAATCCGTCTTCTGAAGGGGCATAATGACTTGTCCACCGTCTTCCAAAGCAGCGAAGATTTCTCTAGCTCTAGCCTCTTCCTTCGGATGAATGGCCATCTGAATCGTATTGCCCGGCTGATAAGGCATGCCTTCGTACGTATCGCTGAACATGAGATCTGCTTCTCCAACTTTCAAATGTGCATGCATAACGCGATTCTTCATATCATCCGTCAACGGGTAATTCGGGTCTGCCGGCATATCTCCGAACGTCATGATACCCATCACTTTTCCGCCAAGCGCTTTCTCATAAAAATGGACCGCTTCTCTCGTGTTCCCGTCAAAAATCAAATACGGATTCAAACTAATTGACATCATTCAACAGCTCCTTAGTCATAATTTCTTCAATACTCAAGTAATTTTCAAGTGGCAGTAACTCTAAACTATTATTACCATAAACACACCTTACAACACAGAACGTACGTTCGTCAATAAAAAAAACCAATTGAATCCTAAAAATTATAGGTAGTTTTTTAAATTATTTCTTTCTTATAGTGTTTTTTTCTAATTATTATATTTCGTAATAATAAGATTAAGGATCCGATATAGACAGACTCCTATCGTATAGGCAAATCCATTCGGAAAATTTTTTGAGTTATAGGTAATGGAGTTAAACTTTATCATTCTAGTTTAAAGCAAGAAAATTAGTTCCCCTCTTCGCGTTCTCTAAACATCCACAAAAGGATCCTAAATAACTAAAGAGACCGTCTACTTTTGACGGCCTCTTTAGTTTAAAACATTTTTTATACTTTGTTATCTAGAAAAACTAATTGCAGAAAAAGTGATTAATGTGATAGGGGATTAAGTTAATCTAATCTCCTCTCTCATTTAGTTAAAAATACAACCACACACCTTGTTCCAGCTGTTGTTCACAATCTGGCCTTTTCATGAAGAAGACGCTTTCCTTATTTCAGAAAAACCCCCGATTTTGAAATAAGTGTGTGATCGCACACTAATAGTAGAGCCTATTGAACTGTTTCATGTTGTGTAATAAATGAACCCGTTCGTTTAAGCCTAATTTGTCACATTCTTGTGAATGAACTATTTGAAAGTATGACAGATAAGCCACCCAGATGGTCTTGGCGGCTTATCTTAGATTAATTTCAAATCACTTTTGATTTATTTTTTGTTCAAAAATATTAAATTGTAAATCTGCAACATTTTTTATAAATTCTTTATCATGTGATACAAATACGATTGTCCCGTTATATGCAAATATAAATCGTTCTAGTGCTCCAATAGCTTGAATATCTAAAAAATTAGTCGGTTCATCTAATAATAGAATGTTATAATCACCTAGGAACAACTGACAAAGCTGTAGGCGAATCGCTTCTCCACCACTTAGTAACTTTACATCTTTTAGTATATCTGTACCGACAAACTCCATCGAATGTAAAACGCTTCGTAAAAATCCTTCATCATATTCTGAACGATTTTTCACAAATTGAAATACCGTTTCATCACTAGTAAATTGATAGCCCATTTGTCTAAAGTAACCAATTTTTGCTTTTGGAGACATAGTTAAACCCGCTCCATCATTGGCAATATGGTGAAGCAATGTACTTTTGCCACTGCCATTTGCACCTGTGATGGCTATTTTTTTACCAAGAGGCAGCTGGAAACTCACTTCATCCAATAACACTTTATCCTTCACTTGGAGAGTCAAACGGTCTGCCATAATTGGAAACTTATTATGCAATTCCAAAGCTTTCGACTGACGAAACATAATTTGCCTTTCCTCTTGTATAGCTTCCACTTCCTTAAGTTTATCCATTCGATGTTCAATTGCTTTTGCTGCACGTTGTACGGCTTTTTGGCTCGTGCCTTTGGATTTCGTCATAAACGATTTATTCGGTTTGGCATTTGCCTCTCTTTTTGACATACTTCCTGCTTGAGCAATTTTTTCAGCCTTTTTCATTTTTTCCTGCGCCGCTTTTTCAAGCCGGCTCTTTTCTTTTAAGAACTGTTCGTGAGCTTGATTCTGTTGGTCTCGTTCTAACTGCTTCTGTGCCATATATTGGCTGTAATTCCCTGAATAAACACGTACTTTGCCTTCATGTACTTCCCAAATCGTAGTGCAGAGTTCGTCTAGTACAGCACGGTCATGACTAATTAACAGAAGCGCTCCATAGTAAAACTTGAGTTCATCAAGTAGAAACGAAATGCCATCTTGATCCAAGTGTGTTGTTGGCTCATCAATTAGCAGCGCTTCATAATAGTGAGTAAACAGTTGTGCAAGCTTTAGCCTTGTTTGCTCTCCACCACTCAATTGTTCAGGGTCTCTTGGTACATCCAATTTACCTAATAATGCTGGATCTGCTTCTGCGGCTGTTGGAGCTTCAGTTTGCTCAAAATAACCGCACTCTACGTGGCGGTACACTTTTCCATTTGTTGGTTGAACAGTACCCGCCAGTAATTTTAATATAGTACTTTTCCCAGCACCATTTTTCCCTACAATCCCAATGCGGTCAAATTGATGTATTGCTAAGCGTTCAATCTTTAATACTTCTCTATCTAAATAAGTCACTTTGACATTTTCTAATTCAAAACAAATTTGTTCCATATTTGCTACCTCCCGAAATTTTTGTAATTTCGTATCGATAGCTAGGATCGATACGAGCTTCTAGTTCAAGCTCGTATCAAAAAAATAATAAGAATTGCATATTCTCCCCTCCTGCATCGCCTTCTTTGCCACAACTCCGATTAAAATAATTAAAAAACCTATTATAGAAAATAGTGCAGCAACACTTGTTAATTCAATAAATAACTCCAGCTAGCGCATACCCAATTCGTGGCGATAGTAACGATGTACTTGTAACATAACTGAAGACTCGCCCCAGTAACTGAGGTTCATTTTCCGCTTTGATATAAGCTGAAAATAAAACATCTATACGAGCGAGCTAACTGCAAGTAACGACATTTCTGCTGCCGATCCTCCAATATTTGGCATTGAACTTACCGTCTGTCACCAGCCCGCAGCCTTTGCAAGTTGATCTCAGATGCAAGAAGTGGAACAGAAGCTTTCTTCATTGCCGGTATATGAAAGACAGTAGCAAGTGAACGGATGACTAAAACGAGTACGATTAATACGATACTTGGCTCGCTAAATTACATCATTGTAAATAAGAGTAAACTCCATCAGCGCAACTGTTATATCTGCCAAAATCATCATCATTTTCCGAGAGTAACAATCCGACAATGTTCCTGCTAATGGTCCAACTAAAGCTTGCGGCAAAAAAACTGCTAGTCCTGCGAGTTAATACAAGTGGTGAACCTGTCGATCTGTTAACCACCAAATAATACTAAATTGAACAGCATCACTACTCAATAATGAAAAGAACTGCTCTGAATATATTACAAAAATTTACATTTTAATCAATGCTTACTAAAAATTTTCATATCGATTCTTCACCGATACGAGCTGAAGATGAAGCTCTTATATCAATAGAGAAAGTAACATCATCATTTAAATTCACCACAATCATTTAAAAAAAGACAATAAAAAATCACAGACAATCTGTCTGTGATTTAGAGTAAAGGGAAAATGACCCGTTCTTATAGGCAGAGTTCATTATGGTAGCTGTCATCAAATAGACCTCCCTTTCGCAAAAAAAGAAAGGAAATTACATAAAAATAAAGAAAGGCAGAATGATCCACCTTTCTCCACAATACATAATTGTATTTGAAATGAAGATTATTAAAAAAGGACAGACTTATCCCGTTTACTCTGCATATACAAACAGAGTCTTTGACCATATTCAATTACTGGTTCAAAGTGGGAAAACGTAGTCTCATAGAATGTGTCATTTTTTAATAATCCTCCTAAAATTTTAAAAATACAATGCTTATTATAGATTTTCTTTTAGTAAAAGTCAAAGGTAACTAAAGCTTCTTCTATTAAGGATGCTAAAATTTTTTTCAACCTTTCACAAATATCATGATAGCATTACAATAAGTAATCAATTTTTCTTGATATGCTTCTTCCATTAAAATGTCCGATTCATCAAGAAAGACGCTTCTCACATTTCAGCCGATTCAAGAAAATCATTATATAAGATAAAGGATACACAACTGTTAGAGAAAAGTATCCCTTTATATTTTTTATACTTTCACTCATTGTTCAAATCACATCCCAAAATCTCTAATTGAACAATCCATAATGAAACGATAAGCACTATTTGTTTAATAAGAGAATTATTTCAAATGTACAGTACAGTTATAAAGATTGCAGGTCCAGTTACCTTCAATATTCTGAAGAATTGTAATAGAAGTATTATCAATATATGTTGTAGAAAATCTATCTGGAAGTAAATGTTGTAATGTCAGCCCTATTAGAGCACCGTGACTCACTACTAAAACTCGTTTCCCTCTATATACACGATTTATTTCTTCTACAAATTGTATGCCTCTATTTGCTGCATCCCTAAATGTCTCCATCCCGAGATCCAAATCACGCCAGTTCTCTCCCCATATTTGAATCCTTTCCTCTTCAGTTGTTCCCTCAATTTTCCCACAATTTATTTCTCGTATTCTTTTATCTAAACTCTTTATGGGTAAATTAATTCTACTACCAATAATTTTTGCAGTTTCAATGCTCTGGATAAATCACTTGTAAAAATCATATCCCATCTCTCATCTTCTGATAGTCTATGTCCCAATTTAATTGCTTGGCTTATGCCTTCATCATTTAACGGAACATCAGTTATCCCTTGTGCTTTACCAAGATCATTCCATTCTGTAACACGGTGTCTTATTAATCCAATTTTCGTCATAAATTTCTCCTCTGGTTCCCCCGCTCCATACTCCTGAACCCCTATACCATTCATTTATTGAACAGGAAACTAACAAATCTGAAAACATATCCTAGATAAATTATAAAGGTAAATATTTCAATCTATATACTACTATTTCAAATAGTATTTTTATATGATGATCTTAGAGATTAAAAATATGAAAATACTGAGATTAAAGGTGATTTTGAACTTCCTTTTCAAAAAAATACTTTTAATATCTGGGACAAGTCTTTTAATCTGGTTTACCATCCATATTACTTTACTGATAATCGATCGATTGAATGATGAGATAGAGACAGTAGACGCAGCTGTAGTTCTAGGAAATAAAGTAGAAAAAGATGGACAACCTTCAAAAAGATTGGAGGCAAGGTTAAATAAGTCTGTAGAACTTTATGAAGAAGGCTACTTTACTTTCATTATTGTTAGTGGCGGGATTGGTAAGGAGGGATATAATGAACCAGCCGTTATGAAATCCTATTTAATTGATAAAGGGATACCTAAGGATAAAATTATAGATAGTAACGGTTACAACTCCTATATGACTGCCGAAAATACTAAAGAAATTATGCATGAGCTAGATCTAAACTCAGTTATGGTTATTACACAATATTTTCATGTAAGTAGAACAAAATTAGCATTTTAAAAAATGGATATTGAAAAAGTCTATTCAGCCCATGCTGAGATTTTTGAGCTTAGAGATATCTATTCGATAATACGAGAATTTCCTGCCTACTATAAATATCTCTTAAAATAAATAATTAATGCCAAGGATTTGAAATCAAGCATCAGTAAAAGTGTTGGCGCACTTTTACTGATGCTGTTGTTTAAATAAGGTTTGTTCAAAAGATCTGTTATTTATGGAAAAAAATTATAACTACTTTCCTTACACTCAAATTCGAACCAATAGTTGAAATAGACGAACGTTTCTAACATTTTTCCATCAATGTCTTACTGCTAGAGATTCTTTCAAAAGCAACTAATATGAAGGTCATTAGTAAAGCAAAAACAACAGTGCCGGCACTGACCCAACTGAGATTCAATACAGATGTGTCCATTATCACAAGACCTCCTAATCCCGAACCTAGGGCGAATCCAAATTGAATAAAAGAAGTGTTCACACTTAAGGCGATATCAGGAGATTTTGGTACCAGCGTAACTAAATATAGTTGCTGGGCTGGAGAAGTACTCCACGTAGCTATCATCCAAATCATGATAACAGCAATTATGCCAACTAGATTTCCTCCGATTATTGCCAGTGACAACAACATGAGTATTTGTAATATTAATCCAGTGAAAATCGTAAACCTTGGACCTTTTTTATCCGCAGCTATCCCTCCAATGCTAGAGCCGATGAAGCTGCAGATTCCCGCAAGTAATAAAATACCACTAATTTCTGCAATTGTGAGATTCGCTGAAGCTTGTAAGAATGGTGTTAAATAGGTGAATAATGTGGAATAGCCGCCTACATAAAATAACGTTACTGCAACTGCGAACACAATTCTTTTATCTTTTAAGATAGATAATTGCAAACCAATCGTAACTGGTTCTTGTTCCTTAATAGGAGGAACAAGCCTATAAACTGCGAGTAGTGGAATAATTGTTATTAAACCAATTAATACGAATAATCCCCTCCATCCTATGATCTCACTGAGAAATGTGCCCAGTGGTACGCCAAAAACTAAGGAGCTGCTTAAACCCATTAAAATGATCCCAATAGCACTTCCTCTTTTTTCATTCTCAACAAGACGAGTAGCAACAGCCATTGCTACGACAATTGCAATCCCACCACTTAATCCTTGCAAAATTCGTGTGAAAAGAATCATTTCAAAAGAATGACTAAAAAAAGTGATAAAATTACTCAAAATGAAAATAATAAGCATCGATAACAATATTTTCTTGCGGTCAAAATTAATAGTGAGAGCAATGACAATAGGTGCACCAATAGCCGCTGAAAGTGCGAATGAAGTGACCAATAACCCAGCAACAGATGTAGATACACTTAAGTCAGTTGCTATCATTTGAATGATACCTGTGATGATATATTCAATCGTTCCTATTAAAAAAGCTGCTAAGGCAAGCAAATAGATGACTGTTTTATTTTTCATCAAAACATATCTCCTTCGTACAACAAATTATGTTGCTACCAAAATAAACGAACAGTACAACTCTCAAAAATTAAATGTAGTTTAGAATTTATGATATGAATCACAAATTCATTAGAAAATCTACTTCATAGTTCAATCGGGATTTGAATTTCAATTAATCTATCTTCTTGGTTTTCAGACAATGGTAAATAAATTTCTCTACCCGGCTGATCTTCTTTCACTCGATAGCCATTTTTCTCTATCCATGTCGCCAAATCAATACAAGCAGTTTGTGCAAAAGTTGATTTTGAATGAAATAGCAGCGTAGCCATCGTTGTTTCAGCTGGTAAGGAACGTATATATAACTCCTCTGGAAGAGAGGCAATTTCACCTTTGACAGAATACCCCACTTCAAATTCAAAATCAGTTTCTTTTTCAGCTGATTCTCTCCATAGCACAGTTTGAGTTTCGGTTATCAAATCTCGATTAGATTTTCCTAGCAAATGATTAAGGGTCTGAAAGAGAAGGGGAATCTCTTCTACTGATCCGTGAGAACGAAAAGAAATGAGTCGCTCTCTTTCAACTGTTTTTATAATAACCTCCTGCTCCCTTTCAGCACTCCCTTCCCGTCCGATTAACTGCATCCGTTCTTTAATACGGACTAATTTTTCTTGTTCTTTCTCCAACAACTGTTGAATTTCGCTCTCTTTCAGCTTAAACATCCCCTGAATCTGTTCTAAAGAAATTTCTTCATGAAGGAGCTGAGCTATTTGTTTTAAGGTAAAGCCTAATTCTTTGTATAAAAAGATCCGATTTACTTCAAGAAGCTGTTCTGCTGAATAATATCGATACCCTGTATCTCGATCCGTCTTCTGGGGCTTTAATAATTCAATTTGGTCATAATACCTTAACGTTTTTACAGGAACTTTACTTAACATAGAAAAATCACCTATTTTAAACATCTTATGTCCTCCATTTTGTTTATTTGATCAAAGTATAAACTCTTCAGTAAAGGGGAAAGTCAATTGATTTATTGAAAAAATTCGAATAACTATTTATAAATGACAATACTACAGAACTAAATTGCAGTGCGAATGAAAAAACGAATATAAAAAAAAGATATTGCTTTTGACACAATATCTTTTTTCATCAACATCATCTGTTTTATAATTACTTTACGATTTATCACTAAATTTTTTTACATAGACATTATTCCCTAACTAATTTGCTATGTTGTAACTTAAAAAATAATGGGCTGAGTCGTGTTAATTGGATATAGATTCCCGTTTAAAGCAAGAGAAATTTTCCCAGTTTCCTCGGAAACAACAAGTGCAAGGGCATCACTTTGTTCAGATATTCCAAGAGCTGCACGGTGACGTGTTCCAAGTTTTCTTCCCTCAAATACTTTATTTGTTAAGGGTAGAACATTCGCTGCCGAAACAACAACATTTCCTCGGATTAAAACAGCCCCATCATGGAGAGGGTTCCCAGGGTAAAAAATCGATCCCAACAATTTAGGTGTTACCATTGCTCCTATTGTTGTCCCTTTTTGAATAATCGTTTCAATGGAATCGCCACGCTCCACTACGATCAATGCCCCGTGCTTTAGTTTTGAAAGGTGCTGTACAGTAGAAGACAAATCATTATAGGTGTCAGTAAAGGAGGATAAATAGCAATTTAAATAATAGGAGGCAGCTGTAGATTCTATTGTATTAAGCTCATTTTTAATATTTTCTAGACTTCCCAATACACAATAGTTTTGATTACTGAGAACTTGTAAATTTGATTCCAGTAGATGAATGATGTGTTTAATCCCGTTTTCTAAATTCCTTTTCATAGGTGAAAAATCACAATTTATGTTGTCCATGAATGTCCCTCCAGCTGGTTATGCTGCATCTAATGATTAATAAATTCCCCTGATTGAGTTTCTCTAAAAGATCTCTGCTTAAAAGTAGAGTGGAATAATTATGTTATTTTAAGTGTTCCCTCGTTTGTTAAATAAATGATTAATGCATTAAATGATAATTCTTTTTTTATTTTAAAAACTAAGAAAAAGCTAATCGATAAGTTTCCGATTAGCTTCAAAGAATAATGATTAATTTGTTTTTACCCATTTTGTTTTCGCTATGTCCATTTTCTATCCCTCTAGAAACTGCAGTCATCCTAAGAAATCCCTTTGTGCATAGCGAACGCCCAAATAAAACATTACAGCTTCAAATACCACTCCGAAGCTTTTTCTACTTCATTGATGGTCAATTGATGACCTCTATTCTCCCAGTGAAGTTCTACATTCGCATTCGCTTTTACCAGTAAATTTTGTAATTCTACTGACTCCTCCGGAGAGCAAATCGGATCGTTCGTTCCTGCCGCGATAAAGACGGACTTCCCAGATAGGTCTGGAAGCTCGATTCCTCTTCTTGGAACCATAGGATGGTGAAGAATCGCACCTTTTAATGCATTTTGGAAATGAAATAGCAGGCTGGCTGCTATATTTGCTCCATTTGAATAACCGATAGCGATGATGTTGTTCCGATCAAATTCATACTTTTCTGCAGCTTCCGTAAGGAAATCATTTAATTCCTTCGTTCGAAAAATTAAATCCTCTTCATCAAATACACCTTCAGCTAATCTGCGAAAGAATCTAGGCATTCCATTTTCTAATACATTTCCTCTAACACTTAACACATTTGCTTCATCATCTATTCTTCCTGCTAATGGCAGTAAGTCCAGTTCGTTCCCACCGGTACCATGCAGCATTAATAACGTTGGCTTTGCTGGATTTTGCCCCTTATTAAATATGTGTTTCATTATTTATCTCCCTCCTCTAGTACACGTGCCTTCACATCAGGTAACATTTCCTCTAATTCTTCTCTTTTCGGTTCTAACCAGGATGGCAGCATCAGTTTCCCTCCAAGCTGGTCAACTGGTTCATCTGCCGTAAATCCTGGAGGGTCTGTTGCGATTTCAAAGAGAATGCCGCCGCCTTCATGAAAATACAGCGCTTTAAAGTAATTACGATCAAGGATCTCTGTTGGATAGTATCCTTTTTCAAGGAGCAGCGTTCTCCATCTTAGATGCTCTGCTTCATCTTTAGCTCTCCAAGCGATATGGTGAACCGTTCCAGCTCCCATTAACCCTCGAACAGCTGGTTTTAAATGGATGTCAATTGTATTCCCAATATGTGCCTGAGACTTAAATCTAAGAAATTCTTGTTCTTGGCCAATACACTCCAATCCCAGAACATTTTCTAATACATCCGCTGTCTTATGTGGCTGTGCAGAATACAATACTGCTCCAGTAAACCCTTTTATTGCATTCTCCTTGTGAACTTCCCCAAAGCTCCAAGTATTCATAGGTCCTTCTTCGCGCTCAACTAATTCAAGATGGAGTCCGTCTGGGTCATTAAATTTTATATAGGTTTCACCAAAACGATTTGCAGTGGTGTATTCCACATCAAATTTTTTCAATCGATGTTCCCAAAATGGTGCAGATCCCTTAGGTATTGAATAGCTAGTAACACCTACCTGGCCTGTTCCAATTCTTCCTTTCAGCTGTTTAGCCAATGGAAAGAAAGTAATAACTGTACCTGGTTCTCCAGTTTCATTTCCAAAGTAAAGGTGATATACTTCTGGGCGGTCAAAATTAATTGTTTTTTTGACAAGTCTTAACCCTAGTACCCCTGCATAAAAATCAATATTTCGTTGCGCATCATTTACCATTGCTGTGATATGATGAATACCTGCTGTATTAAGCATATTTTTTCGCCCCACATCCAAATTTTGAAATTATCCTATTTTGGCCTTTCTATTTCGAAAATCTCACCGATTTTTGCGTAAGATTGTCCTGCCAATCTGCTTATGGCTGCTAGTCCCCTAGAATCAATTCTTCCTTTATCATAAATCCCATCTTCTATATGAAATTGAACGACTCTTCCAATAACCATATCACAGCCAGGAGTATCTGTGCCCCCTAATTCTAAGGATTGCTCTAATATACATTCCATCCGAATTTTCGATTCTTTAACACCCGGTACGGATATCCGCATACTTTGAACAGGTGTTAAATCTGCTGCCTCTACTTCACTTTGTTCAGATGGGAGGCTAGCCGCTGTTTGATTGATTTTTTCTACATTTTGTTCATCAACGATATGGATAACAAATTCTTTGGACTCCAAGATATTTCGGGCAGTATCCTTCATTTTCCCGTTTGAGCGTTGAATGGATAACGATATCATTGGAGGTTTGGATGAAACAATATTAAAATAGCTAAATGGTGCCCCGTTCAAAACTCCATCTTTCGACATCATAGTAACAAATGCAATCGGTCTAGGAATGATACTTCCTATCAAAAATTTATAATTCTCTCTTTCGGACATGAAATCTGGGTCAATCGATAGCAAAGTGATCATTCCTTTTCAAAAAATAAATTAGTCCAGCTCTCTTACTTCAATCGGTATCAATGTTCGTTCAAGCTGTTCTCTATATTGCTCATACTGCTCAGGCAACATTAATTTTTCACCCATCGTTTCTTGGGACTCATCATGAGAAAACCCTGGAGGATCCGTTGCAATTTCGAATAGAATTTCTCCATGCTCTCTAAAGTAAATCGCATTAAAATAATTTCTATCCTTTACTGGAGTAACACCATACCCATTAGCCGCTACATATTTTTGCCAATCTAATTGATCCTCATCATCTTTGGCCCGCCATGCAATATGATGAACCGTTCCAACTCCCATTTGCCCTCGGCCAATAGTAGTCAATTTTAGGTCGATGATATTTCCTATTTCAGCCGTTGAACGAAAGCGAATAAAGTCTCCCTCTTGTCCCACTTCTTCTAGTCCCATTACATTTTTTAATAATTCAGCTGTTTTGTCCGGTTGAGCAGATAATAGAGTTGCTCCACCAAAACCTTTGATCGCTACTTCAGGTGATATCTCTCCGAAAGTCCAAGTATTTCTTTCGCCTTCTTCTCTTTCAACTATTTCCAAGTGAAGACCATGTGGATCATCAAATTCCAAAAACTCTTCTCCAAAACGTTCCATGATCGTATAGTGAACATTATATTTTTCCAATCTCTTTTTCCAAAAACTCAATGAGCCCTTCGGAACAACATAGGAAGTAACCCCTACTTGTCCATCTCCAATTACTCCTTGGCGAGCCCCTGCCCATGGAAAAAATGTAATGATCGTACCAGGCTTTCCGCCTTCATTTCCAAAATAAAGATGATAGGTTCCTGGATCATCAAAATTGACAGTTTGTTTCACTAAACGTAATCCTAATACTCCTGCATAAAAATCAACATTTTCCTGTGGGTGCCCTACAATTGCTGTAATATGATGTATTCCCATTATTTTTTTACTCATTTTTTCACTCCTATTTTTTCTTTAAATTATTTGAACAAACTCACTAACCGTTATCCGGGGGCTTTCTGCTTTCCGCTTCCCCTTATTAAGAATCTTTCCTTAAAGGTACTAACCAAAAAATTCATATAAGTTTAATATATCAATAGTTACCTGATTGAAGTATATCTGTTCTCCCTACACTCTTTTCTTTAGTATAATTACTGAGCACATCCATCAAATTTGTTTGATAATGATCTGCTCAATCTTCATACTCCTTTGAATGATTGTCATTATATACATGTGCATTGTTTATGCACATGTATATAATATAAATTTCAGTTAGATTTACTTTTAAATTATCGGATTGTGAATA
Source organism: Cytobacillus praedii (assembly GCF_001439605.1). Classification (GTDB taxonomy): domain Bacteria; phylum Bacillota; class Bacilli; order Bacillales; family Cytobacillaceae; genus Cytobacillus; species Cytobacillus praedii. The sequence continues at coordinate 62,009 of NZ_LMBX01000004.1, read as the reverse complement.
ATGCTTTTGACCAAGGAAGTAATTGATCTAACATTTGGTTAACTGAATCCTCTTGTACTGCCTTTGGTTTAAAGTCAGTACCGTTTTCAAAATCAGTGAATAATGATAGTGCTGGATGTACACGAACGTCAGCAACTAATAATTCCCCTAAAATGCCACGTAAATGTTCAGCTGCACGAGCACCGCCTACTGAACCGTAAGAAACGATCCCAGCCGCTTTGTTATTCCACTCTTCACGAAGATAGTCTAATGCATTTTTAAGAGCTCCTGTAATTGAATGGTTGTATTCTTGAACGATAAATACGAATCCATCCTGAGCTGCAATAATTTCTGACCATGCTGCCGCTCCTGAAGCATCTGCACCTGCCTCACCAAGTAATGGCAATTTGTAATCTGCAATATCAATAACTGTATAGTTAGCGTCACCGCGTTTGTCTGCGATTTCTTTTACCCATGCACCTACTTGTGGACTTACTCTTCCTTCACGTGTAGACCCTAAAATAATACCAATGTTTAATTTTGTCATCGTTTCTTCCTCCTCTTGTTTAACTCCAAATAGTTTAGTTAAAAATCCCATTTTAATTTTTCACCTCCTTACAAGTATTCCTAGTCCAATTCCAATTTATAAACTATATGGATTTGCCGTACTAATTTTTCAATTTGTTTGCAGTTTGATTCGAACTGCTTGTAATTTCTTAATAAATCTTAATAAATGATATAAACCTTTTAATGCGCTCATGACAGTTCTCTCTATTTTAATTATCTCGAATTTGAGATTATTCGATAAAAAAATTAGCTGTTTATCGCTCTGCAACCTACTCGCTTTAATAATTCAATTGTTTGTTTAACCTCATCAGCATTTAAACCATCAAAAATTTCTTCAATTTTGATTGCATGTTGTGGAAAGATTTCATCCATTAATGCTTTGCCTTCACTTGTCAAAACTGCATATATAACACGTCGATCTTCTGGACATCCCTGGCGTCGTACATACTTTTTTTGCACTAGTTTATCTACAACATAGGTGATGCTGCTGCTGGAAATAAGAACCTTTTTTCCAATCATTTGAATGGGTTGGTCACCCTTATGATACAACAGTTCTAGACATGCGAATTCCGTAGGATTTAACCCATAATTTGCTACATCTTTTCGAATGACTTCTTGAATAGCTTGGGAGGCACGAAGTATGACAGTTTCAGCTTTCAATTCATCACTAGCTCTACCCATTCGTATCACTCCTTAAGACAAGTTGATGATTCTGAATTTATCATGTAGTTTCAGCATCATCTCACAAGCTTTAAATTATGCTGCTGGATTTACTTCTAATTCAACTTTAATTTTGATATCCTTTCCCACTAAGACGCCACCTGTTTCAAGTGCTGCGTTCCATGTAAGGCCAAATTCTTCACGGTTAATTTTTGCTTCTGCTTCGAAACCATACACTTCAACGCCCCATGGATTTGTTCCTTTGCCACCGTATTCAACATCGAATGTTACTGGTTTAGTTACACCCTTGATTGTTAAGTTACCAGTTACTTTGTAGTCATCCCCATCTTTTGTAATGCTTGTAGATGTAAAGTCAATGGATGGGTTATTCTCTACATCAAAGAAATCAGCTGATTTCAAGTGATTATCACGATCTTCATTTTTGGTGTTAATACTAGCTAGGTCAAAATTAAATGAGATTGCAGCAGTTGTTAAATCTGTTAAATCATCCGCTTCTACAACTGCTGTATAAGAATCAAACTGACCTTTTACTTTTGATACCATCATGTGCTTTACTTCAAAACCTACTGATGAATGTGATTGATCTACTGTCCATTTTGCCATTTTAACTTCCTCCAATTTGTTTAGGTTAATTTTCATCTCGAATTCGAGATATATGTTCAAAAAAATAAGTGTTTCGTTTTTATTTGAATTCAAATATCTTTAACTCGAGATAAATTTATCACATGTTCTTACTCATTGTCAACATTTATAAATAAATTATTATTTCCGTTTTTTGATTCTCCTATTTCCTTATTAATGGATTATATATGACTATTTTCTTTTTGGGAGGGGCCCTTGGTTCATGGTTTGGAAGTTATACTACTCTAAATTTACTAGTGAAATAACTTACTTATTGGAGCAGCTTAGCCTTTTAATGGCTTTAATAAAGTTATTAAAAGTACATGCATGAACTAACTTTCAATGGACCTCAAAAGGATTTGCTTAAGTTTGATCCCATTGAAAGTCAATTTAATTTTCCCCTATAATAATATTGAAATGGTAGATCAAAAATAGAAGATAGGCGAGTATACTCGCACCGATACACAGGGGGATGCAATGTATAAACTATTAATCGTTGAAGATGAAATGAATATTGCGAACACATTAAAAAATCATTTTGAAAAATATAATTATGTTTGCCATATTGTAGAGGATTTTGAAAGGGTACTTGATACTTTCCAAGAATTCCAACCGCATCTCGTTATTATGGATATTAATCTTCCCGCCTTTGATGGCTATTATTGGTCTCGAAAAATTAGGCAAGTATCAAATTGTCCCATTACAATCCTTTCTGCTCGTATGAGTGAGTTAGATCAAGTGTATGGGATCGAAAATGGGGCAGATGACTTCATAACCAAACCTTTTTTAATGGATGTAGTTCTAGCAAAAATAAATGGACAAATTCGCCGAGTCTATGGGGAATATGCGGAGGATTTGCAAACTCGAAAGTTGAAAGTAGGAAATACTACTTTAAATTTGGATACTGTTCGATTATTTACACACGAACACGAGATATTATTGACAATAAAGGAACTTCAGTTATGTTCTGTCCTCTTTGAGGCATTCCCTAACGTTGTGACAAGGCAGCAGCTGCTGGGAGCCATTTGGGATAATGAGACATTCGTCGAAGAAAATACACTTACAGTCAATATTGTTCGATTACGCAAAAGATTAGAAGCTATTCATTCATCATTAGCAATAACAACGATCCGAGGGATTGGCTATCAATTAACGGAGAAAAGCGTATGAAGCTTTTTTTTCAAGATCATTTAAGCTTTATCATTCTTTATATTATCTCGATGATTTGCTTGCCAATTGTCATTCATCGACTTGATGACATGAGCAATCATTATGTCTACTTTATCTTTTTAGCTATCCTTTTATTAGCCATTCTTCTTTTATTTCGATATCTTCGACGCAAAAAAATGTATGCACATTTGAATGAAAAGGGATTGGGGGCAGATGAGTTATTGATTCATCATCCTCAGGCTCCGGTTGAAAAGGCATATGCAAATCAAATGCAATTTATTCAGTCCCTTTTTCTTTCAAAAGAGGATGAGCACAAAGATTTCTTACATGAACAGCAGCTAATGGTTTCCCAAACTGTTCACCAAATGAAAACACCGCTTTCTGTCATTCAATTACTTATACAAACGAATCAAATGAAAGAACCAAGTTTACTCCTAGAATGGCAAAAAGTAAAAAAAGAATGCGATAAAGTGAATTTCTCTTTAAATCAGCTATTAACTTATAGCCGTTCATCCCAATTATTAGCTGATCTAAAGATTGAATCGATATCCTTAAAGAGTCTAGTCCAAGAAGTGGCTAACGATTTAAAAGATTACTTTATTGAGATGGAAGTATACCCTAAAAGTACAATCGATGAAAAGATCTTCATTTATTCTGATCGTAAATGGCTTAGAGTTGTTCTCTACCAGCTCGTAAGCAATGCTGTGAAATATGGTGAAAAGAAATCCTTCGTTCTCATTCATTATGAAAATGGTCAGTTATGGATCAAGAATAAAGGCGAAACGATACCAGAAAGTGAAATTAACCGTGTATTTGAATTGTTTTACACTGGAACAAAGGGACGCATTCAAGGTGAAGCAACTGGTATCGGACTATATTTAGTCAAGAAAATACTCTCTACACTGCATCATCCATATAAGTTATCCTCTGCTCATAATGAAACAATCTTTATGATTGATTTTACCGGAAGGTTGACGGCTGCCAAATAAGGCAGCCGTTTTTGAATATGACAATTCTGTCATATTGCTGTCATGTTGAAAGATTTTATGGGGAGAACGGTTTGTTTATACTAAACGTATCAAAGAGCACCAAGGAGTGAAACCGTAATGACAAATACCATTTTAAATGTAAAGCAACTGCAAAAAGAATATACGGGTGAAATCACATATAAAGCTTTAAAAGGCATCGATTTTCATTTAGGGGAGAAAGAATTTGTTGCGGTGATGGGCCCATCTGGCAGTGGAAAAACGACCTTCCTTAATTGCATTTCCACCATCGATCGCCCTTCTAATGGTTCAATCATAATCAATTCAAAAGATCCCTATAAATTAAATGATGATGAACTAGCAAGGTTTCGACGTACAGAATTAGGCTTTGTCTTTCAGGATTTTAATCTTGTCCACACATTAACAGTCGAGGAGAATATATTGCTTCCTTTAACACTTGATTCTGTAACAGAGAAAGATATGAAACAGAGTTTAGCGAAAGTCGTTGCCTTTTTAGGGATTGAGGAAATATTAAAAAAGCGAACGTTTGAAATTTCTGGTGGACAGAAGCAGCGTGTGGCGATTGCAAGAGCAGTTATTCATAATCCAAAATTATTATTAGCAGATGAACCGACTGGAAACTTGGATTCTAAATCTGTGAATAGTGTGATGACGTTATTTGAATCGATAAATAAAACCTTTAATACAGCCATTTTAATGGTGACACATGATGCCTACGTTGCTAGTTTTGCTGAGCGTGTCATTTTTATACAAGACGGTATTCTCTATAATGAGATCCATCGCGGCAAAAACAAACAGCAATTTTACCAAGAAATTATGGACACACTCACATTTTTAGGTGGTGGCCAGCATGAATTTTAACCATATTGTTGTTCAAAATATTCTACGCGATAAGTCGACATACATTTCTTACTTTATAAGCAGTGTATTTTCTATATTAGTTTTTTTCCTGTTCGCAACTACAGCTTTTCATCCAATGTTGGTGAAATTGGATACGACTAGTACATTAGGAATAACAATGCTGTTAGCCAGCTTCTTTATTTATGTTTTTTCTATTGTCTTTATTATCTATTCGTTGTTCGCTTTTTTGAAAAAGAAAACGAAAACGCTAGGTACCTTTATGATGATGGGTGCTTCCATGAGGCAAATCCGCAAAATGGTTTTTAGAGAAAATATGATCATTGCTGGTGCAGCCATTATTACAGCTATTGTGTCCGGGCTTGTTATTGCACCGTTATTTTTAATGGTTGCCAAAAAGATATTACGAGCGGAAACCTTTGGCATGTATGTCCCAATTAAAGCTATCCTATTAACGGTTGTTTTATTTTCTCTTCTTTTCTTAGTTGTTACCAAATTTATGACACGTATGATTAAAAAGGAAGAAATTGTTCAACTTTTAAAAGCAGATATTACACAGGAAAAGCTGATTAAACCTGCACCATTTAAACTAATAGGATCCATCATCGTGAGTGTGTTTATGCTCTTTTCTATGATAAAGGAAATGAATTGGGTGGCATCCTTTGGAATGATCTCTTACATTGTGTTGTTTATTAGTCTATTATTAGCTATCTACTTTACAATCACACAAGGAATGTTAGCAGCCATTCGTGTATGGCAAAAGCATCCGTCATATTTTAGAAAAACCAATATGCTATTTGTTTCAAACTTAAAGGCGAAAGGACGTTCACATGCCCATATCATCTATTTATTAACAATCTTACTATTGGGTGCCTTTGTTTGTACAAGCGTACTATATAGCTCTTACTACAATGTAAAGGAAAAAACAGAAATATTATATCCTTATAGCTTCCAATATACGTCACTCCCTGGTAACGAATTAGAAGCTAAGAAAGATAGCACATTTATTGAAGCGACCTTAGATGAAGCAGGTAATTATGAAGCATACTACTCTTCCTTTAAAACCGATGAAAAGCGCAGGATTGCTTTTATGTCTGTTACGAATTTCAATCAGCTTGGCCAGCATAAGCCTCTAACGTTAGACGACAAGGAGTATTTTGTTGCAGCTGGTCATGAAGGTGTTCATCCTAACAAAGACTCCATTCAGGATTACCCATTTGGAAACCTTGAATTTACGGGGTTAGAAAACAATAATATTTTATCAACCGGATTACAAAATGTATACTATATCGTTCCTGATAAAGTATATGAAACAATTAAGTATCCAGAGTATAAAATATTTGCTTATGAATTGGATGATTGGACAAACAAGGTCCATACAGCTAAAACGATTTTATCAAAAATTAATACAGAACCTGATGTACGCTTAATGGCTTCTAAAATTGAATTATATGATGTGGAAAAGTTTGTAAAAAGCATAATGTTCTTCATTGGTTTTATGCTAAGTCTGATTTTTATGAGCGCAGCAATGAGTATTCTTTATTTTTACCTCCAAACATCACTTGAACGAGAAAGAGAAAAATTTTCAGGCATTAGAAAAATTGGTTTCTCCATTAAAGAATTAGCATCTGTTGTGACAAAAGAGCTGGCAGCCTTAATTTTTATCCCTTTTACATTTGCGGCCTTTATTTTATTTGCAACTCTGTTCGGTATGCATAACCATATCTCACTGGCATTTTATCAACTAACAGCCATTGGCTTAGGTATATTTTTATTGCTGTTTATAATTAGCTTTTTCTTTATTCGGAAGGGTTATTTAAATAAACTTGTGAATTAACGATGTCTGAATTTAACCAGCAAGTAAGTATAAAACAGGTGTGGTTGATTGTCTGACAGGATTTATTTTAAATAGAATGATATTGTGTTAACCGTAAATTGTTCATCCCTAATTAAATTTAATACAGTAATTTAAGAGTGCGAAATTTTTAATCATCGCACTCTGTTTTTTCTACGTTATTAAACAGAAATAGGGATGCAACTCTTATCATTTCCTACACTAGAAATGCCCTATAATCTTCATACCGAAAAGGTTGGAATTATTTCCCGCACTTACGACACCTGTTACTTAAAAATAGGCATAGATCTGTAATTACCCTTACATTAAACGAACAAGTGCTGGTATTTCCAGCAGCAGAGTACGAATCCTGTTTAACTGCCTGTGACTTCATGTACAGATTCTCCCCAACTGAACGGAACTTTAGAACAAGAAAAAAGCGATTATCATAATTGAAATATTGCACCCATTTATACATAAAGAATGAGCGCTATGATTACTACTGAAAAGTGCACGATTGTTAAATAACATGAAAGTGTTATTTCGACAATCATTATAAAAATAATTAAAGCACGGAAAGTTTTTCCGTGCTTTCTCAAACATATATTTTAATTTGGAAGATTTAGTTGTCACGAAACACCGAACTGATGATGTACTTAACCTAATTGGCGTTTAAATACTTTACTGGCAAGGAAATAAGCAATGACCATGATGCCGACGCACCAGGCAAGCGCGATCCAGATATCGTTGCCAACAGCCCCATCATACAAGAGGGCACGAATCGAATTAACAATTGAAGTCACAGGCTGGTTCTCAGCGAACGCACGGACAACTTTAGGCATCGTTTCAGTAGGAACAAAAGCTGAACTGATAAACGGCAGGAAAATCAATGGGTACGAGTAGGCATACGACCCTTCCATAGACTTCGCTGTTAATCCAGGAATGATCGCCAGCCAGGTCAGCGCAAGCGTAAACAAACCGATTATTCCAGCTACAGCAAGCCACTCTAGGATATTAGCGCTAGAACGGAAGCCCATTAATAGCGCGACAAGGAAAACCACCACGACAGTTAGCGAATTGGAAACAAGGGAGGTCAACACGTGAGCCCACATGACCGACGAGCGCTTGATGGGCATGGTAATGAAACGGGCCATCAGCCCACTCTTTATATCCGTAAACAGCCGCAAAGAGGTGTAGGCAACGCCAGATGCGATGGCCATCAGCAATATTCCCGGCAATAAATAATTGACGTAGTTATCAGTGCCGGTCTCAATGGCACCGCCAAATACGTAGACAAACAGCAGCATCATCATAATCGGCGTAATCGCAACTGTGATAATCGTGTCTGGGCTGCGCATGATATTACGCATTAAACGCCCTAATAATACACCAGTTTTGCTTTTCATTTACATTACCTCCTTTTTGCCGATAATCGCGAGGAAAATTTCCTCCAATGTCGGCTGCTTCTCGATGTACTCTACTTTTGCTGGCGGGAACATCTCTTTAAGTTCAGTAAGGGTACCGGTCGTGATGATTTCTCCTCCATGCAGGATAGCAATACGGTCCGCCAGTTGTTCTGCTTCCTCCAGGTACTGCGTGGTCAGCAATATAGTCGTACCGGCTCCGGCGAGCTGCTTAACGGTATCCCAGACTTCAATCCGCGCTTCGGGATCAAGCCCTGTCGTCGGTTCGTCGAGAAAAATGACTGAAGGCTTCCCGATCAGGCTCATGGCTATGTCAAGCCGGCGTTTCATCCCGCCGGAATACTGGTCCGCCCGGCGGTTTGCTGCGTCATGCAGGCTGAATCTTGCAAGCAAATCATCAGCGACCCCGGCGGGATTGGATACGCCTCTCAACTTGGCGATCATTATCAGGTTTTCTCGCCCAGTGAGCATGCCGTCTAAAGCTGCGAACTGCCCTGTTAGGCTGATACACTGGCGAACATGATCCGGTTGACGCTGAACGTCAAATCCGCAAATATCTGCTTTGCCGTCATCAGGTTTCATCAGCGTCGAGAGAATGTTAACCGTCGTCGTCTTCCCCGCTCCATTTGAGCCCAGCAAGGCGAAAATTTCACCACGCCGTACCTCTAAATTCACTCCCTTTAAGACGTCCTTGTCTTTAAAGGATTTTTTTAGCCCTTTTACAGAAATCGCTATAGTCATACTTTTTTCCTCCTTATAAGATGCTCCTTGCAGAGTTAGTTTGTTATACCCCTCTATTTAGTCTCACTGATATTCTGTATTACTTACTACTTATCAAAAATATAACTGAATAGCGAAGGGAGCAATTCACATTTGTAACCATCTATTCAGTCGGCATAATCTATTGAATTTACTTTTTTCCTAATTGCTTCATAATACTTTGATTCAAGTCTTCACGATACTTGGCGACATAGGTTTTAGCATTTGCTACTAATTCGTCAGCAAAGGACGCCACATCATCCCCAGTGATATCCAGTACCTGTCTGCCATCCGCCGCACCGGCTTCGAACAACTCGATTAATTCATACTGGATGTGCAGCATATCCATCCCGTTGCCTGATGCGAAATTCCACATATAGTTTTGAATTTTCTTAAATACAAACTGGTAATCCTTTGGCAGGGCTTCAACCCGAGCCATCATCATTTTATACTCTTTTTTATCACCAATCATTTTTTTGAACATTTCCATCATGTTATTTTTCCTCCTTTTTTTTATAAAGCTGAACTAGATACTCTCAAACTATCGGATGGAGTATCTTATGCAGCTAGACAGACTTCAGAACGTTTATTTTTGATGATACATAATCCCATTTTTTCCAAAACAATTCAAGTTCTTTACGGCCTTCCTGATTAAGTGAGTAAAACTTGCGGGGCGGCCCCATATCTGAAGGTTTCTTTTCTACGTTCACCAGTTTTTTCCTCTCTAATCGCACGAGGATAGTATAGACCGTCCCTTCCACGACTTCGGTAAACCCAAGCTGGTTCAGGCGGCGGGTTATCTCGTAGCCATAGGTTTCATGGCGGCTGATGATTTCCAGTACACAGCCTTCAAGCGAACCCTTAAGCATTTCAGTTAAATTTTCCATGTTCAGAGCCTCCTCTATTCCGTCTGACTTATATTCAGTATTACTTATTACTAAGGAAAATTTTCACTTAATAGCTTTTAGAAAAACATGCTATTAAGTAATACTTATCTCATGTACATTGTCATACAGTTTAGTATAGCCCCAATTATTTTTCTTAGAGATTTTTCCACCTCACTATTAAGTGTCATTGGTATCCAGTATCACTGACTACAGGTATATCGTATCACGCAGTAGATTGACTGTCAACTGGATTTTCTAAATATTTTTTAAAACCTGCTATCCCTATTGGATACAAATTGCTACTTAATGGCACCCTATTATTAAATAAGAAAAATCCTGCATAAAACAGGATTTTCTTTCAAACTTTTTCAATTATCAATCTTTATTTTATATAATCGAGCTTTGTTTTTTAATGCAAACACATTCATCTGAGCCGGAAATTGACATCTATATTTTCCAGCTAGTTTAAAGGGTCACTTAGAACGCTTTTCGCTGGTAAATGACCGTGGTTACTCCCCAAGAGGCTGCATAAAGGATCACGATAATAACTGCCGCTCCCGTATATAAAGCTGGAATGGATAATCTAGCAATAAAGTCAGTAATTGTTGTCAAATGTTTCGCTAAAAATGACACAATATGCGGTCCTACAGCTGCTAAAATGAGAAAGCTAATCATAACAACCGATGAAATATGGCGTGATTTAAAGATATAAAATAATGGGAAGGTTACAGCAGCAAATAATAGGAATAAGCCACTGCCAATGGCAAGGTCAGTAACCGTAAAAGGTTTATTGAAAACAAATAAAGCGATGCTTGTTATCACAACGGATAATCCCATGTAAATAATAGCACCAAGATAGCGTGATGCAATAATTTCCTTACGTGTATAAGGTAAAGAATTTAACAAAATATTTGTCTCTGCTTTTTCATCGTAAAAATATGTGTTAAAAGGGATAAAAATACTGACAACCAGAAAAATTAAAGCTGGATGTTTATCCATGAAAATAAAGAATAGGATAAAAGGAATATAGGTTAATAGCATCCTTTTCTGGAGTATGACATCACGTCTGATTAAATTAAACATAGCTTTTTCTTCCTTTCATATAAAACATGATTTCTTCCAAAGATGCTCTTTCAATGACAACCGCATCCCCGAAGATATTTTTCACAGCTTTAATATTTTCCGTTAATGCCACAAAACCAGTTGGCGCAGGATGAATATGGATAAAAGCCTTTTCCGTGTCTCTATCCAGCAGTTCCATTCCTCCTTTCACGAGCGCATAATTTTCAGCTATATCATGAATGGACTGATTAAACACTAATTGTCCATTCTGTATAAAAGCAATATAATCGGCGATACGATCTAAATCTGTTGTAATATGCGTTGAGAAGAAAATGGTACGACTCCCATCAATCATTAATTCTTGTAAAAGATCCAGCAGCTCCCGTTTAAAAATAGGGTCTAAGCCTGCTGTTGGTTCGTCCATTATGATTAGCTCTGCATGATGGGACAGGGCGATCGCCAATGATGCCTTCATTTGCATCCCCTTTGAGAACGTTTTTATCGCTTTATTAAGGGGCAATTCGAATTTTTCCACATATTGATAAAACAAGGTATCATCCCATTGTTTGTAAGCTGGTCCAACGATGCGCTTTATATCTTTTAAGTTCAATCCTTCAAAAAACACATTGTCATCGTATACAAACCCAATGCGCTCCTTGATCTCTTTCTCATGTGTCGTGTAGTCCAACCCAAAAAGCTTAACCTCTCCAGCATCAGGTTTTAATAAATTCATGATCATTTTTATCGTTGTCGATTTACCAGCACCATTTTCTCCAATGAAGCCCGTAATAAAGCCTTGTTTCACTTGTAAATTCATATTATTAACAGAGAAACCTTTGAGGTTTTTCGTTACATCTTTTAAATCAACTACATTTTCCATTCATTTCACTCCTCAGATAAAATCTTCAATAATTGCTGCAGTTCGTCAATGGATAGACCAATTTCTCTGCTATTGATTATGACCGCACTCAACTGCTCCTCAATAGCCTTCAACTTCCTTTCTCTCATGACTTCTACATTCTGTTCTGCGACAAAAGAACCTTTTCCGACAATGGAATAAATAAGGCCTGCCTTTTCTAATTCCTCATATGCACGTTTCGTCGTTATCACACTAATCTGTAAATCCTTTGCGAGTTGACGCATGGAAGGCAGCGCTGCCCCATCTTGTAGATCACCTGATAAAATAGATGATTTAATTTGATTCGTAATTTGTTCATAAATCGGCTCCTTAGAACTATTAGAAAGAATTATTTGCATGTGAATCCCTCTTCTTTGCTTTTTCTCATCTTTTTTTACTAATTTTAGATAATCCAAATATAATGATAAAAATTATAAATACTACAAAAACTAGTATATTTGTTATTGGCTCGCTAATTCTTGGTATTGAGTCCTGATAAACCTTTAAAAGAACAAATATTACTACAATAAAAATAACTCCGATGATCGATACTTGTTTCATTATTTCTTTCTTCCCCCAATAAAGTTAAGTTTTACGACTATCCTAAAAATCACCCTCATATTTCACCAATTATGTGCACTGTACATGAAACCCTCACAAATCTCCATATTGTATATATACTATATTCACATTATATGCACTTATAAAACTTCATGCAACCCTTTTTATTCCAAACGAATGAATTTTACATATAGGATCCCTAAATAATTGGACAAAAAGTTGTCCCCTGAAAATTAGGAATAAGGGTTGATGAAAAGGAGTATGCTGCATTTATTCACCCTTGTCTCCTCTCTTTTCATCCTGAAACACTCATTTACCAGGCTATTTTATGTTTTTACTTTTACTATCTTATCCTCCGCTTTCGAAAACAAAAAAACGAGGAAAACTGGAGGAAGTGCTCCAATTTTCACTCGCTTCAAGTGACAATATATTTTCACCTACAGTACGGAGTGTTTTGCTTAAGAATGCAATTTTCTCCGTTAGTTTTTAATAAAAGCATCCTCCTAATTTAGGAACTAATTCTTTATATTTAATATAGAAATCTTTTGTAGGAAGAACAGCAAAATAAGATGAAACGTCAGGATTTACCAATAAACATTCATCGTAAATTAAACTAATTTTCAATGGCTTTTTAGGTTCTACTCCGCTTTCCTTTAGGAAATTAGCCAAATCTAAATATAAATTTTGTGTAGTTTCATCAATACTTCTTCCCACTGTAAATCGCCCTGCAAAGCTGTCCCACCACACTTGAAAGCTTTTATAGACCTCATTAAATTTAGTTTGGCTATCTCTATTATCCTCAAACAAATGTTGGTAAAACAACTCTTTTTCTTTATAAAATATTCTTAAATCCCTGCTGCCATTATCACCAGATATTTTTTGTGAAACGTCGTTCCAAAGTTCTATATACCTTAATTCAAAGTCTTCCTTAAACGGCATTCTTGTTGATAAATAAGGAAACTTTAAATCCTCTTCATCTCGATTTTGATTGAGGTAAATATTTTGTATGAAAATCAAAAAGTTCAAAGAAAATGATGCATCTATCGTCATTAATAATGTATTTTCCAAACTTTACACTCCCCTCGGTTAATGTCATTCCTCAAATCTTTCTTCTACTCTTTTGCACAAATCCCCTACTATCAATACCTTAAGGATTCCATTTATTATTGTATTATTCCTCCATAAAATAGCCCTAAAATGAAATAAGCGCTAATCCTTATTACAGGAAAGCGCACGATTGCTGTTAAAAATTCATTTAACATATTTTTAAAGACTTTACTCAGGTGTAGAAAACATTGGAGCGTAATCAACATTTTTAAGCCATACATGTTCTTGACCATTTAAAGCATTCTTTACCCACACGTCCCCTTTATTGTGCTCTGCCTTTCTTCGAAACCAAGTAAGGTAAGAATCGACAACTTGTGGATTCTCATCCAGTTCATTCTCCCTTGGAAACGAGATTTGTTTTTGCTCTCCTGTTTTTAAATTTATCGCGTAAAGTGATGTGAACATAGTTGGTACGGGTCCTTCTTTCCACTCCTTGTTCTCTTTCGCTCGAGCCACAATTACCAAATCTTTTGCGAGCCATTCCAGATTAAGGTCTACATAACCTTTAGGTGTATATTCCTTCTGCTGTTTAGATGTTGGCATTTCAGCAATCGTCATATTCTTATTTTCAACAAAGAATCTCCCTTCTCCTGAAATATAGGCCAATTGATTAGCTGAAGGTGCCCACTTAAACCAGTCATTAAAACCTAACATTTTTCCCACAGCTTGAAAGTGTTTCCCTTGTGATGAAAGAATACATAACGTATTGCTGTCCATGGACCAAGAAGCGGTAGGAACAACTAAAAAGCTAACCCACTTCCCATCAGAACTCCATTTAAAATAATTGGCATCAATCCCAAATAAATCAGGTTCTTTGGTCTGAATAGTAAAAAAATGCTTCATTTTATCTTTGGCGAGATTTGCATCAATAGGAATTTTGTAGAGTGGAATTGGACCCCACCCTGTAGGAAGTAAGTTGGATTGTGAGGAAACAATAAATTCTTTACCGTTTGGAAACCATTCAAAACCACTAACTCCTAATGAGACATTTTCAAATCCTTGTGGCCTGCCATTCTTTATTTTTGTCACATTTAATAATCCATGATCATTGTAAGCCAACTGATTTTTGTTCGGAGACCATTTAAAATCAGAAGTTTCGACCCTCACATAAGGCTGGTAGCTCTCTTTTTCCCTTGTATCATAAATGAATAGATCAGATTTCCCCCCCTTTTCATCCCCATCAATATATCCAATAAAACGACCGTCAAATGACCATTTCGGAGTATACACATATCTATCCTTTGTGAGTTGTATTTCTTGACCACCCTTTTTTATCCACAGCTGGTTATCACGGATAAATGCAGCTGTTAATAGGGCTTCTGCACTTGTACTCACAGAAAAGTGAAAACAGATGAGAGTTAGCAGTAATAAAATTCGAGTTCCCACATTCAATCCCTCCTATTAATAGATTTACCAAATCAGTAGGAGGAATTCATATGGATAGTAGGAAAGTTATATGGAGTATTTGATTTTTCAAGGGAATTTCTCAAAGAGGAAGATGAAAATGATCCTCTATTTTAGGGGATTATTTAAAAAAAAGGATTATAAAGGGTGTATCAAGAAGTATTCTTTAGCTATATTGCAGGGGGGAATTGATATTTGTTTATCACCAAAAATAATGGTTTTGAATTTCTTGATTTTATTAGCACAAAAGAAGAGGATATAGATAATTTCCAACCAGCAGCGGGTTCATTTGCGGTACTCAAATGTGAAGGTAAATACCTAATTTGTTATAACAGTCGGCGTAAACAATGGGAATTACCTGCTGGAAGTAAAGAGGGAAATGAAACTCCAAAGGAATGTGCAATAAGAGAACTTTATGAAGAAACTGGACAAATTGTAACAGATTTAGAATTCAAGGGTTTATTAAAGGTGAAAAATATAGTAAATGGAGCTGTTAAATTTAATCCAGTATACTTTACTACAACTGAAAAACTACAACCATTTAAAGAAAATGAGGAGACATTAAGTATAAAACTTTGGGATTTAATTGAAGATATAGGCTATTTTGATGCGGTAGATATTAAGATATTGGAATTTGTCTGAAAATGAAATCGACAAAAGTTTTCAAATGATTACCAGAGAGGTTTAAAAGGTGATTAGGAATGTACGGATGAATATCTAGTTTTACTTATAATTCTTATTTCAAAATTTGTCCCTAAACATAAAGAAAAAGCGTAATTCTTACTGCAGAATTACACCCGAGTGTATAGGATTAATCCTCCTTGAAACTGATTCGAACTTATTAATATTGCACCTATTAGTGAAACACAATGGCTGATATGTCGTAATAAATTTAAGTAAATGTAACAAAATCTGGATTTAATGCAACAAAATGTGGCATCCAGCAATCCGAATTTTCGGCGCCAATTTCATGATTATTTAAGCAAACGCGATTCATACCATCTAAACCATCATAACCACAACATCCATTTAATCTGCTTTCATTTGGATGTAAGTTTGAATTAATTAAATCCTTGATATTTATAATGATAGACCCTTTCAGTTCTATGCCTGCTTTTCCATCATTAACTATATAAAAACCTTGAGGAATATAATCTTGACCTTCATTTTCATTTAGAAAGATTAAATTTTCCAGTTTAGTTACTTCCTTAGAAATCTCTATTTTACAAATTTCGCAAATCAACTTCAAACTAATGTTCACTCCTTTAAACCAAGATCTATACCAACTATACTATAGATTCTATATTTCTTTCTTCAACCAAATCTTCCCTTAAATAAACAAGACTCATTACTTATTAAATGAGTCCGATCGCGAAAAATTCTTAGGCATCCATTAAAACCACCCTTAACATATAGAAAGAGCGTAATTAAATTACCTAGCCTTGACCTCATTCATCCTGACTTGGATAAACATCATTACAATAATCAAGTATGTATTTCATACATTGTAAAGTATCATTAATCCGTTGTTTCTTAGAATCCAAGTAACGAACATTTAAACCTTCTCGTATACTTATCGCTTCTTGAATGATACTATGCCATCTTTTTGGCATATAACTGATTGCAAATTTTCCCGCATCTACTTTTGAAATGACATCATGTTCTTTAAGTGTATAGAATTGACGCAGCATCCCAGTAATAGACCACTGTATTTCCCCATCCACAATTTTATTTGGCAATAGAAGTGCTATTCCTTTATATCTTTCAATTCTTTTTATTCGATTGGACCAATAGGTGTTCATATTGTTTATCACATAGCTTGCCAGATCACTTTCATCCACTTCAAAATGAAATGAAGTTATTTTTGGTCCAAGAATGTTGATTCCTTTGTCTTTCAAAATCCACCAAGTAACCGGATTTATAGCATGATTATCCCAACCAACCTTGCCTTCATTTACGTATAGACGTTTTTTTCTTTCCGCTTCCTTCTTGCCCATCTCTTCCCAAAGAAGATAGCATCCGTCCATTCCTGTCTGTTTATATTTATCTGCTAATTCTCTATGGGTATCAACTAATATTTTTAACTCTGCTTCAGTTAGGTGGCGCTTTATAATTCCAACAAAATCAATATCACTAGAGCCATCGATATAAGCGTTAAGGGCAATTGAACCATGTAAATATAATCCTTCAAGTGTATTAGGAATTCGCTCATGATATAAGGACAAATATTCACTCAGAATTTTTTGGACGGATAAAGGAACTCTTGAATCCATATTATTTCTCCTTTTTATATAGTTAGATAACCTTCCTTAATAGACAAATAAAAACCCTTTTCTTTTATTCAACAATCTAGCCTTTTACTTAAAGAAAGAGCACCATTCTTACTGCAGAATTGCACCCTTTTTCGAAAAATCGTTATTAGAAATTCAAAGGAAGACCTCGAACAGGATTTTTTAGTAGGGAGACTTTACTTACCACATCATCTCATTATAGAGATAAACACTATATAATGCCGGTAACACCAAACCAAGAGCAAGCCAAAAAACATCTGCTAATTTAGACTCTTTTAATACTCTTCCCCGATTTTAAGTTTTGGAAGAAAGTAAGACTAATATAAAAGCAAAGTACTATTAATATTGTAGAAACTATGCCTAACCAATTCCCTGTTCCCAATAAAGTAATATTATCCATTCAAACACGCCCCTAGAGTCAAATGACTATTTCACAATCCTGTATGATTGCTTAGATTCCGTTTATTGAAGTTCACTGCTCTTTATTAGTTAGGCTCTGTTATAACTAAATGTTGATTTTACTATGTTTGAAAAATAAACGGAAAAATTACGTTACGTTTATTTTGGGAAATACACATATTTCCTTAAAAATAAAGGAAGTTTTTCCGCTTATATTATCCAAACCTTGGAATTTTGTCTTTTATAGAGCAGTTAAGCGGAATATCTCCGCTTATATCTGCCTCTTAAGCTTCCACAGTATATATTAGACGGAAATTCTCCGCCTAATATATACGTGAAAATCAACAATGAATAATAACAAAGCCATTAGTTAAAATAATCACATTATGTACCCAAATAAGCTGTAACAGCAATTCCCCATACAATTAATACAAAAGATGTTGTTAACCAGAATGTGTTTGTAGTGGTAGATTGGTCTTTCTTTACTTTCTTTATTATTTCTACCAGATTAAGACAAAATATGATTGCAAAAATCGGTATTAAATATACACTAAAGAACAAAAAAGAATCCATAAATAAACTTCCCCCCCCTTCAAATAATACCAAATTTTAACAAGCACTCCCATCCTTTATTCCAAAAACGGCCCTTTACATAAAGAAAGAGCGCATTTCTTTTTGCAGAAATTGCGCCCAATTGTTAATTTCCTTGCCAACTTCTTAAGGTATCTTCCCATTAGCTAGAGACAGAGGGATGTTTTACTTTATCTATAAAATCAATCCTTTTTAATAGCAACTATAATGAGCATGATGCTTGGCTGACCAATGATACTAACTGCTCGGAATCAAATGTATCTCCCTCATGCAGTTTCAGTGTTTTTCTTTCTGGTGGACCATCAAACTTGCCTTCAGGAAGCTCCAGCTCAGCAGCATTAAAGATCGTAAAGCTTACCGCATTTTTCGAGGTTGATATGACAGCAGCGTATTTTCCATTTTTTAAAAAATGTGGTTTCTTATACTGCATACGTTCATGGACATTCGGTATAGCCTGGTGGATGACCTCACGTAAATTTGTAGATAGTTCTCCTTGCCATGGTTCTTTTAACGCTTCAATAAAATCAGTTACTTCCGGATTCATTTTGCATACTCTCCTTTTATATTTTTAAATTTGGGCGCGTTGTATGTTTTACGGTTTGGTTATCATCCAAGTAACACCGAATTTATCTATAACTTCCCCATAGTACGCACCCCATGGCTGCAATGCAAAAGGATACTTGTTCTCTCCACCCTCACCAAGCTTTGTATGTGCTTCTCTTGCCTCAGACTCATTGTCATAGGTCAATGCTAGACTGATGCTGCGGCTGCTCGATATCGGTTCAAAGGAATCGGAGATCATTAACATATTCCTTCCAGCTACCATCAAAGACAGATGCATGACTTTATCCTTCATTGCTTCAGGAGATCCGGGTGCCTCTCCGAATGTTCTAACTGATAGAACTTCCCCACCGAGTGACTCTACGTAAAAGTCTGCCTGACTTCTTGCATCCTCCGACATTAGATAAGCATTTAATTGTGCTCCCATTTTTTCAACAACCTTTCCAGTTTAATTTGTTCTTCTAAAAATACGACGAATATATATTGGTGAAATCGACAAAGAAAAAAACTTTTTTAAAAATTTTTTAACATGCTGAGTTGATCCTTTAAATCGGCTTCCAAGGCACAGGTTCCTGAATATCGTAAGAATCCCAGATTCTTTTTAAGCTTCCGAACTTCGATTTTAAATTCCCCGCAGCCAGTCGGAACAGGCATCCGCAGAGCCCAATTGAGTGCATCGGCTTCTGAATCGACATCGATCAGGGTATATTCCGCAATAAGCTCTTGATCTGCCAGAAACGGACCAACTAGTATTTCTGGCTTTTCACTATCCGATGGATACATGATCCTAATCCCAGTTGAGCTTGGATGGAGTGCCTCTGCGGAAACAAGCACACCAGCGCCGGCCAAAGACTTCTTGTATGCAATCATTGCATCAGTGTATTTCTGGTTGTAATTTCCCCCTGCTTCCGAGTACCCGGTTGCCTTGACAATGAACATAAATCGCATGATTATTTCCTCCTTATAGGAAGATCACTTGTATGCACTACTCGCTGCCATAACTCTTCCCTTACTAAAACGACGATTGTGAAACACTGTAATCGACAGTTCGGGAAAATTTTTTTCAATGTGCTGAATTACATTCAGCTGCTCTTTTTAGTAAAAGTTCCCGTTCACGCTCATTCCGGGTCATAGATGCAGCGTGTTCAAATTCTTTACGTGCTTCATCGAATCGCCCGAGCTTCACTAGGAGATCTCCACGAACGCTCGGCAGAAGATGGTATCCCTTTAAGGAAGATTCGTTACCTAGCATATCGACAATCTGAAGTCCAAAATCTGGCCCAAAAGCCATAGATACGGCGACTGCCCGGTTTAAATCGACGATTGGTGATGGCAGAACTCTCGACAGCGCTTCATATAGAGCCGCAATACGAATCCAATCGGTCTCAGGTGCAGTAGGTGCCTTCGCATGACAAGCAGAAATCGCAGCTTGAAGAGAGTAAGGTCCGAACGGTCGTCCAAGCTTTTGGCTGCGATCGAGTGCCTTTAATCCGCGGCGAATTAGCAATTGATCCCACTCTGCTCTGTTCTGATCCATAAGAAGAACAGGTTCCCCTCTAGAATTAACCCGTGTTCTAAAGCGAGAAGATTGGATCTCCATTAGGGCGACTAGTCCATGAACCTCTGGTTCATAAGGTACAATCTCAGCTAGTACACGTCCGAGTCTTAGCGCTTCTTGACAAATGAGAGGGCGGATCCATTGATTCCCAGAGGTTGCCGAATATCCTTCATTGAACATAAGGTAAATCACCTCAAGTACTGCGGAAAGACGATCTGATAGTTCTTCTCCAGCAGGCACCTCAAAAGGAATATCTCTGTCTCTTAGTGTTCTCTTGGCTCGAACAATTCGCTGGGCTATCGTTGCTTCAGCAGCTAGAAAGGAACGTGCAATTTCATCCGTTGTAAGCCCACATAACAAACGAAGCGTAAGAGCCACTCTGCCCTCCTGAGGTAACACTGGATGGCAGGTCATAAAGATCAAACGAAGGAGATCGTCACCAATCTCCCCGTCTAAGTTATGATCCATGTCATCCTCTGTATATAAATCCGTATTGCGGGCCACCTCTGAATACTTCTGATCACGCAGCTTATTTCTGCGAATAAGATCAATAGCGCGTCGCTTCGCCGTAGTCATAAGCCAAGCACCAGGATTGTTCGGAATCCCGTTCTGTGACCATTGTTCAAGTGCAATCACTAATGCATCATGGGCAAGATCCTCTGCGAGACCGATATCCCGTACTATTCGAGTTAACACCGCAATAAGCTTTGCGGACTCTATTCGCCATATTGCATCAATGGTTCGATGTGTATCTGACACACTCACGCTTGTCTCTGCTCCTTGACTTGTTTACGAAGGGCTGTTTCTTTTGCCAGCAAATCGTCATTATTTGTTAATTCTTCAATCTCAAATACCTGTCTCAGCTCAATCTCTCCCTGGCCAAACCCATGGGGGTCAGGCATACGAAGCGCCCATTCAATTGCTTCCTCTCTTGATTTAACTTCGATCAAGGTATATCCTGCGATCAATTCTTTTGCTTCCGTAAATGGACCGTCCATAATCTTGGGTTTTCCGCCAGGTTCTGGGTAAGAAATCCTGATACCATTTGAGCTTGACATCAGGCCATCAGCTGCAAGCAATACCCCTGCTCTAACCAGTTCTTCATTATACTTTTGCATGGCATCAAATTGTTCCTGACTAGGCAATACCCCTGCCTCTGAATCTGATGTAGCTTTAACAATCATCATAAATCTCATATTGTCTGCCTCCTATTTTTTCGTAAAGTTAGTTACTTAACTGATGTAAAACTGGATGGAAGGTCCGTTTCTTTATATACAACGAATGAAACTTTACCAGATCGACATCAATATAAATTTTTTAATATAAATTTCTACGGCAAGTAGAAAAGTTCCTGTCAATCATTAAAAAATGACCACTTGAACAAGAATTTGGGCGATATCGATGAGTCTTTCCTATGAAGATTCACCCTATTATTAACATTAAGAGATGTTGATCCATAATTTTACCTTAGACATGAAAAAGCACAATTCTTGCTACAGAATTGTGCCCAATTGTAAAATAAGCCTCTACTGCTTATTTTATTTGTATTAAAAAACTTTAAGAATGTTTATTTACATAACATTTGTCAATTTCATTAGGAAAGCCGTTTTACGGCAATCAAGGATATGTTAAGACTTTAATAACCATCATTTATTTAATGACATATTTACCGCTTCACGGGCATGTATATAAGTTGTGTCAAATATAGGGAAATTGGAATCCTCAGGTTTGATTAATAGACCAATTTCAGTACATCCTAAAATAATTCCTTCAGCCCCAGATTCGATTAAACCTTGAATAACCTTTTTATAATAATCTCTTGATGCCTGTTGAACCACACCCAAACACAACTCATCATAAATAATTTTGTTTACAATTTCTCTTTCCTCGTCATTGGGCACAATCACGTTTATTCCACTGGACTCTAAACGTGATTTGTAGAAGTCTTGTTCCATCGTGTACTTTGTTCCAAGTAACCCTACTGAACGAATGCCCTGTTCTTTAATTTTGGCTGCTGTTGTATCAGCTATATGTAAAAGAGGTATTTTAATTTTTGATTGTATATCATCTACAACCTTGTGCATCGTATTGGTGCAGATGACAACGAAGTCAGCACCCCCTTTTTCCAATGAAAGGGCAACATCACCCAAAACTTCGCCGGCTTTTTTCCAGTCGCCTTTTGATTGATAACGTTCAATTTCTTCAAAATCAACGCTGTATAACAGACATTTTGCTGAGTGCAGACCTCCTAGTTCTCTTTTCACCTCTTCATTAATAAACCGATAATATTCAACAGAGGATTCCCAGCTCATCCCGCCAATAAGACCAATAACCTTCATGTTTACTCCCCCATCACTACTTAAAGTTATTTCTCCTATATTACCTTCGAGCTCTCTCTTATTTTTTCCTCTTTTATTCATCATAATGACCCGATTGTTTAAGTTCAGGATCGTGCGCAATTGATGAATAATTAACTTGTGATACGGTTCACCGAGACGCATCTAAATGAAGTTTTTATTCTACTAAAATTCCCCATTCAGGCTTAATATCTATGGAGCCTCCTTTGGATTACATCTAAACAGGAAAATACCGTTAAACTAGTCTGCACTTTTATTTTTTTCCATCACCCAACAATTTTTCTATATGTAATTTCATCACAGATGATAAACAGGTTGGCATCTTCAGGGATTTTTTCATTATGGCGGCGGGCAATGTCTAGCGCACTGCCATCTGAAATGAGTGTTGCACCCATATTGAATAGTTCCATCGCTGCATCTCTGTATGTATTCCAATGTGGCTTCGTCTTAATTTCATATAAATTTTCACCGTCAGCGCTACTTAACATCTGATTGAATAATTTACTTGAACCATGATGAATGGCTGCCTGCGCCATAAGCCGGGAAACAGAATCATTTGAAAGGATGACTTCATCGACATTTGCATGCTCAAACAACGCGATATGCTTGTCCTTTTTTATTTCTACAATGGTATAGATATTTTTATCATATTTCTTTGAGATATGTTCAACCCTGGAAGCAGTAAGCAATGTTTTTCCATCAGCGTATTCAGCAAAGTCATTTCGATCATCCGAAAAGATTGCCACCGATTTTGCCTCAAGGATATTCGCCTTCAACAGCACCTCTTCCTCAGCAGGGTTACCACTAACAAAATGCACTCGATTTTGTTCTATTGGTGTCCGTTCAGCATGATCCACAATGACAACATCACATTTATCCCTGCCATTTAAAATTTCTTCCACGACATTTTCTAATTTCTCCTTTGATGCACCAATTAGGATGTAATGACCCTTTCCTGAATAAGTCAATTGCCCTTCCTCCTTCAACTTTCGATACATGCTGAAGCTTTCAAATACCTTCCCGATAATAACACCCATTGCACCAATCCCTACAGTATAGATGAGAATCATTGTGAAAATTCTTCCAATATCACTTTTAGGATAATAATCCCCATATCCGACCGTAACAAGCGTGGTCATGGTCCACCACACAGCATCAATAAACCGGGGAAATGTCTCCGGCTCTGCCAGTCTCATTGTTATACTACTTATAATAATCATCAGTAGCGCAAGAGCAGCTGCGTGCAGGAGACTAATCTTCGTTAATTTTGAAAAGATTTTATGCAAAATCCACATACTCTATTCCTCTCCTTTAAAGAGCCCCACAAGGTAAGTAATAAGAAAGGTTATTGGTAATAGTACCTCCTACCCTGTATCCAAACGCTGCCGGATTTCCGTTCAGCAGAAAGCTTCCAAGCAAAAGCTGGCCATCCTGTTTTCCCTTTTCACAATTAAAAGTTATGGTTGGATGCTCGACATATTTCTGATAAACAGGGACGTATTCTGAATACGTACTCTGACCATCCTTGTATATTAGTTGGCCATCCTTATTAAATATTTTTACCGTGTCCCCTTCTCTCCCAAAAGCAGGCTTTTTCACATAAGAAAGGCCATTTTGCAAAAAATATTCAGATTCAAAATAGGTCGGAAGAAAGTATTCATCTATCCACATATGCTCTTCTTCTGTAAAGAAAGGATGATGCTCTTCATGCAGCCCCCAAATGACAGCCTGAACCGCTTTATTTTGTAATAAAAAGGCTGAAGGGGGATTAATGACAGAAAGCTTCCCCTCTTCAACAAGTTCTAATAACCATAGTCCGATTGGATTTCCATCCTCATCTTCATCTGCTATCAAACTTTCTATCGGGAAGGTTTGCCGATAGAGGATATCTATTTTTATTCCATCCTCATCAAAAAGACCCACACCTTTATGGATTTGCAGCTTATGGAGCGGGGTAAATTTAGATGGTACAAAATTTTGAAGATAGAGCACGGTTTCGCGATCCTCGATGTTATCCTCGTGAGCAGTAAAAACAATATGAGGGGATTCCTTATCTGTGCTTTGGAAGATGATTTCACGAACTGCTTTTTGTAAAATTCGATCCATTCCCTCATTCGGATTCTCCACTCCGAATTCTCTGCATACCAAACCATTTATGTGAAAAAGCTCTTTAATAAATGTAGGAGTATCAGCATTGATTTCAATGCATTTAAAACTATCTCCATACGGAATAAGGTCAAGCCGGGATATAACACTTTCGGAAGGAAGTGTTTTAAGCCTAATAAATGAAAGTATTTCCTTTGGGTAACCCATTTCCAAAAGAGTTTCATCAGGGACCCTTCGAAGCAGAGAGGCGGTTTTTATAAAAATGAATCCAATACGCTGACTTATAAGCCGAATTTGAGAAACATCTTCTTGGTGCAAAAGTTTTATATCATAAAGTGCATATTCCTCTCCATAAAGATCGGCCCAAAAGCCTTCTATTTTCCCATAAAACTGCTGCCGTTTTGCATGATACGCTTGCCCGCTCAATCCTCTTTCTCTCCTAAATTCTTGACATATAGCACATACACTCCCCGATCTTCATCAATCTCCGAAGAGGTTACGCACCTTTGTCCAATACCTGGAACATCCACAACATCCTTTAAGAGAAAGCGAAGGACATCAAAATGAGTATTACAGGAAATTCTGGCGAACAGCTTAAAATTTTCTCTTTCTTCTGGGCTGCGAAACTCGATATGCAGTCCTTTGCCGCGAAAACTTATTTCCTTTTCTCCCAGCAGATTCCTTCCTATTTCTTTAAGTACCAAAATGTCCTCTTCTCCATTCATCTCATTAGAAGTAAGCTCGTATTGGGTACCTCTCATAATAAAATACGTACATAGCTGTCTGGCATAAAATTCGTCCTTGCCAACATTCGGAATCGTATATTCATAGAACGGCTCATAATGGCCATTTCCTTTATCTATATAATAGGTTAATTTCTCCAATGTACTTCCCCGCCTCAAGTTAGTAAGATAGGCATTTTGCTACAATCCAGCCGATTGCTAACGATAAGGATAATAGCAAGGTACCCACTGCTCGGTTATCCTCGATGATTGCTTTTTGAATACTGAAACGTACAGTAATGACTTCTGCAAGAATAAAGACAATAATTTGGGACAATATCCCGATGCACCCCCAAATTAACATATCAATTAGTGACACTGAGTACTCAGCAGCTGCCCCTAAAACAATGGCAAGACCAAGGATTTTACCTCCGAGGGACAATGCGGCCGTTATATTTTTTTCAGCAATCAAACGAAATTCTTTTATCTTTGGTGTGCTGATAGTAAACAAAATCACTCCCACGATAAGGAGAAGCAGGGCAACCCCTAAATAAGATGCAAAATTAATATATAAATTCACTTGTGATCCATCCTTTCGGCTTTAACTTTCATCATGTATGGACGTTTATCCCCCAATGCTTTTTGACCCGCTGCCAAATCCAGAGCTAGTCTTGCCCCCTCCTTTAAAAGAAGTGCTATTTTTATAGCTTTTGTAAGAATCACTCTTTAACAGTGCGCTTTTGCTTCCATAATAATAGCCGCCATAATAATAATGACCATAGTGACGTGAACTGCTGTCTTCACATGCCCAGATGCCATCATCGGAGTCCCATTCCCAATCATCACAATTTGGATCATTTGGGGGAGAAGGGACATCATCATTTTGCGAACTGCATCCAACCAGACCAAGAGTTAGTACTGTTGTTATGCCTGCCATTACTTTTCTCGTTTTTCCCAATGTATTCACCCCTTTTCCTTTATAAACTATACTTACGAACAGATTTTATTTAGGATTCATCTAATCAAGCAATCTTATAAATTGCAAACAAGAGAAACTAATCCAGTTAATGGAACTCCGATGCGCATTGTATTGGAAAAATATAAGTTAGGTTCTGATGTTCCTTTCACCAATCTCTATTAGCTATCAATAATATCTGCCTCTTCTATTGTGTCGCACTTTGTTATGAATTCAAAGATCAATTTGAAGAAAGTGTAAGTTTACCTTTTGATTACAGTTCTTTTTATGCTAAAAATCCAAAATATAGACAAGACATATTCTCAAGTTTTGCCAATCTATTTTCAACAAAAACTATTAAATTAATCAAAAACGAGATCAATGGAATGTAAATTTTAGTAATTGGGTAAGAAGTAAAAAGAGTGAGGGATTTTTTATACGAAAAATAAGAAATGAAGTTTTGTAAATTTATTATACGCGGATGGATTTTAAAAAATGTAAAAAAGGCAAAGCAGAATGTACTGCACCCCAAAAGTTAGAGTGAAATCTAATTGTTGGGGTGTTTTCCCTATGGCTAAGTATAGTGAAGGATTTAAACAAGCGGAAAGTGCAAAAATTGGCAGGTAGGAGTCCGTACTATCCCGTATCCGTACTAGT
The DNA here is from genome assembly GCF_001439605.1 of Cytobacillus praedii. Classification (GTDB taxonomy): domain Bacteria; phylum Bacillota; class Bacilli; order Bacillales; family Cytobacillaceae; genus Cytobacillus; species Cytobacillus praedii. Next base: position 34,993 of record NZ_LMBX01000004.1, on the reverse strand, counting down.
CAATTAGCTGCATAATATAAAACTCTAACTTTCGGTGGTCACATCAGAAGGGATTGTTGGCTTTCTTTAATACGAGTCCTCAAATAAACTCCAAACGTTTAAAGTTTAGAAACAGTCTATTTAACATCCCGCAAATAGTTACAACAAAAAAACTAATTTTCTTATATCGATACCTGCTATAAAACAATTGGGTCCTATAAATTAAGAAAGAACGTAATTCTACCTGCAGAATTGCTCCCTTTACAGGAATAACTAAGCAGCTTAATTACTCGTTTAATTGAAGTATGATGACTGATCTGCCTTTCTGAATTTAACAAGGTATGGTGTAAAAAGAGATCCGATTATTAAAATAGCAGTTCCTACACAAATTGTTGCAAAAGCACTATCAAAGGGTGAAAGGAAAAATCCAAATACCAGCATCGGCAATATAGTCAAAGATACAAATATTATTCTTCCACGAACGATTATTCTATGTTCAGCATTACAGTTTTCACATTTAATTGGTTTATACCCCCACCAAAAAGATTTATATATAGTACTCCAACGAAATTGCGTGTTACAGTTCTTACATTTTTGCATTGATTACACCACCAGACTTTCTTTTTGATTAGCTAACTGGCCCATACATGCAAAAAGGCACCTATCCTTTCCGGAATGCGCACTTTTCTGGAAGATAGCTATTATGAATAACTTTCCCCTTCCCTGCTATAAATTTCATAAGCAAAATATCCAAATAATAAACCTATTCCAGCTCCTATACTAACTGCAGGCAGCAGAGAGATTGGGAGAAACATATTAACTATTACACCAATAGTACAGCCAATAAGCATTCCCAATGGTATTAAACTATTTAATAAATTTTGAGCAGATTTTGATTTTTTCTTACCTAGATTGCCTTGTTTATATTGATGTTCAAGCCTTTTAATGACAAAAACTGCAATTCCACCGTTAATTACTACAGGTAGTACAATACGCACAACCTCCAGAACTACCCCCATGTTAGAACCCCCTTTCACCTTTCATAAAGAATGAATTACCCAGATTACGGAATCTTAAAAAATGCAATACAACTGTACATATAGTTCCTCAGGTATTTTACTAAAACTCTCAATAGCACAATATGATTTAATCTTTGAACATCTTATCAATATGATTAAGTTCTATCTTATCTTCTTCTTTTCGATTATCTTTATATTCATTTTCAGCAATTATCTTTAACAGTCCCTTTTGAAAGAAAGATAATAATCGCCTTGCTTCATTTATAATCTTAGGATTCATACTATTTAATATTTCTCTTTTCCTATCAAATTCATTTTTATCCCATTTATCTCTTTGCTGTATTTTAGGTATTGCATCTATTCCAGTAATATAAGTGAGCCCCAAAAATCGAAGAAATGAATATCCACTGCAATAGTCATCGTATAATTGCTCTAATATTTCTACTTCATCATCTTGCTGATAACGTATGTTTTCCAAAAGGGATATTATCCGTGCCTGTTCGAATTCACCAAATGGAATTTCCCTCTCTATGAGTTTCTCTAATTCATTTTTTATATACTTATTTCTATAATCCAAATCAAGTAAGCTGAAGTAGAAATCGTTGCCATAAATACTTTCAATTTCTTGTGTTTTATAAAGCCATTCTTCAAATTCTGAGATGCTAATATGCCCTTTATAAATATTATAAAACTGTTTTTGAATGTCCTCTTTCCCATTCAATTTCTTACTTCACCCCCTTAGCAAGTACCTGATCTACAACTTTAGCATTTTAACCATTAGTTCAAACACCAGTTATCTTCCCAATAAGAAATTGGCCTTAAAAAAATAATGGGTGCTTTTCTAGTTAAAGGATAGTGCCTGATTATTTAATAGTAAACAACACATTTATTGTCCTAAAGGTCTCTTTGAAGAAAAAGTGTACAAAAGTAATTACATCCACTATCTTATTTTCCTGCAAATATATATCATTTCATAACTATCATTAGTTACTGGCGTTTCATTCCAATCTTGATAAACGTTAACTATTTCAAATCCATTTACATTCAATGTTCTTTCCATTTCTTTCGGAAATACGTATCTTAAACTTATATTTGTTCTCTTCTCGCTGACCTTTTCCCCTTCCGTGTTTTTATACTTTCTAATCGTAGTATAGTGCTGAATCTGATTTAGAGAGTCATAGCTGCTAATCGTATAAACATCGACTATATTTTGAGTTTCATGGTCCGTATATGTTCTCCAATATTCTTCTGTACTTGGCTGTAATAATTCCTCCACGCTCGGAAATCGTGTCCCAAAAATAAAAATCCCATTTATGTCTAAATGTTTATTCACAGATGAGAGCAGCTCGTCTTGAGCTTCGTTAGTGAGAAAATGCTGAAATGAGTTACCAACAGTATATATTAAATTACTTTTTGTATTTAAATTCAGCTTCGTGCAATCCTGCTCTACCCAATCTACATGTAAATTAAGGTTAGATGCTTTTTTTATAGCCTCATTTAACATTCCCTTATGTATATCTACTCCAATAATTTTATATCCATTTTTCGCTAAAGGAATTGTCAGTCTACCAGTACCACAAGCTAAATCAATAATACTGCCTTTCTGATTTGAAGCCCATTTTAATAACAATGGCAGTTCTGGTATGTATTGTTCATTTTCTTTATCATATAAAACAGGATCATCATATTCATCAAAATTATATATTGTCATTTACTGTCTCCTTATAAATTATAAAAAGCTTGGAAAATTCCCTGTCACATAATGAAGTATCTTTGCTGCGTCCTTCTTCTATTAACCTGCCAGTAAATCATCCTGCTCCTCTACCCCATTCATGGAATAACGATATGGTTTTACGGACTCTTCAAAGTCATTTCTGTATATTCGTTTGCTCCTAAAACTCTATTACTTGCCTCAGCTCAATTTGACCTTCCCCATGTCCTTGCGGATCCGGCATCCGCATGGCCCAATCGATGGCTTCTTCCCTTGATTTCACATCAATTAAGATGAACCCAGCAATCGTTTCCGTAAATGGACCATCCGTGACCACCGGCTTTTCTCCTTGTTTTGGATATAATAGCCGAATTCCATTTGAACTGGGATGAAGTCCTTTAGCCATAACTCTCACGCCTGCCTTCACTAATTCCTCATTGTACTTCGTCATGGCTTCTCTAAGCTCTAGGCTCGGAAGTTTTCCAGCTTCCGAATTCTTCGAAGCTTTTACAATTATCATAAACAGCATAAAAATTTCCTCCTTCTTTTCAGAGGCAAATCCTCTAATTGACATCTATTTACTTACAACGAACCTGGTATCATCAAAATCCACCATTCTAAATATTCTCTAAAATCAAAGGATATTCCTTCCTATCCCCTTCTTCCACTAACCTGCCCGTCAACTATATACTTTCCTTTAAGGAGTTGTTCTTAAAGGAATATAGGCGCTAATCCTTGTTTCAGGATAGCGCCCGATTATTGAATAATGACATACGAGTAAAAGCCTTGATAAATATCGGTTAGAATAAGTTTGACTTAGAACGGTATAAACACACATAAAATACGATTACTTTTTCGAATAAAGATTGATCAAAATGGATTCCGCTCTAGATTATAAGTCAATTCCAAACTCAATAATAATAAATAACATTCTGTAACCTAATGACTCATATAAGGATATAGCTCTTTCATTATCACCAAATACACCTAAAGTGGCTTCACTCTTTCCCTTTTCCTTCAGGAATTTTAAAGCCTCAGTTATTACAGCTTTAGCAATTCCTTTTCTTCTCCATTCTGGTAAAACAAAGATATTTTCGGTAGCACTTCTTTCCTTACCCAATCCCCAAGTCATTACACTGCCAGCTACTTCATTCCCATCAAAAACAGTAAACGTATCCCATTCTTGGCCTTTTTTGGTCCATCTTAAATGATTTAGACTCCAAGATACTCCATACAAATCGCCTGCAGCTTCGGCTTTAAGATATTTTTCTTCTTCGTCTTGAGTAGTCATTTCCCACTTTTTTATTTTTAAATTCCCAGGAAGCGGATAATCCTGAATATCCTCGTTTAAATCCCGTTTCATCACTAAGTGAGTTCTATCAGTATCAAACCCTTTTGAAATATAGAAATCTATTTCTCTTATTTCTTCAGATGGAATGTTATGACTAACTCTGACTTTTTTTTCAGGATACTTTTCTCTTAATTCCTTCGCTCTTTTTAATAGACAGATCAATAAATCAGCTTGTATATTTTCTGAAGAAGTAAGTTCCTCATTTAAAGAAATGTCTAAATTTAATTTGTGCACGTAGTCTGCAGGCATGTTATTATTTTCTATCACTGACCAAGTTGGATCTGGCACTATGTGACCGACGCCATATATATGATCTTCAGAGTCAACAGCACAAAAAATATTTTCAGGTTCGTAATCACCTTTGAAACGATAGAACAAGCATGGACATAAAATCAATTTCAGCGATTTTATCTGCATCTTTATCTATATAATTTCTTATCGTGATATGGTGTGGCGATTTTAGCATAAGACTGATAATCCTCTCTAACTAAGATTTTTCACCCTTGAACTGTGTACTGCAATATAATTAAGAAATTTAATCATTTTTCATTAGCTCCTTATTATTTGTATTTACTATTCTGTAAGTTTTGGATGTATCCTGTATTAATTTTTAGACGACTAGATTCAAGAGTTTAATAAGACCTGCCTGATTTCTTCGGAACAAAGTCGAATGGAAGGGTTTAAATAACTCTTGCAGCATTTCGAACTGCTAGCCTGTTGCACGTAACCTTGAAAAAAAATAAGAAAAAACCGAACCTTTTTCTAATAGAGAGACAATATAGTGTGTAAGCTGCTTACTCAGGAGGGCCCTCTGAATGCAAAGTGAATATATGTACCAATTACTTACAAAGATGAAAGATGGTGATCAACAAGCGTTTCATAAGATATATGATGCCACTTATCAGGATGTCTACCGGACAGTCTGCTTTATGGTAGATCATCAGCAGGATCGAGAAGATGTCATGAATGAGATCTATATGCAAATGTGGACCTCACTTGCTACCTATGATACGAACCGTCCTTTCCACTTTTGGCTACACGGATTGGTAATCCGGCAAGTACAGAGATTTCGAGTCAAGAGCTGGCGGAGATTCCGAATTTTTGAACGCATCCGTGGCTTCTCACAGGAAGAGTCTCATTGGGATCAGCCTGCTGTGTTGACGGATGGGACAAACCAACTGATATCGCAAGCAATCCAAAAACTGACCGACAAACAGCGAGCGGTAATTATCCTCCGCTTTTATCACGACTATACCCTTGAGGAAATTGCAACATTGCTCGATATTCCGCTGGGTACGGTCAAGTCCAGATATCATGCGGCACTCCAGTCACTTCGAAAAAATAAAGGGATTCTCCCCTCGGAAAGGATGGAAAAAATCAATGACTATTGAACGCAAAATCCGTGAACATCTGCACAAACAGGCAGAAACAATAGAGTGTCCTACGGCCATTTCCAAACGAATAGAACAATCCTATTCTCAATATTTAAAACGAAAAAGGAGCGAAGTAACTATGAAAAAACGATTAATAGGCGGAATAGCTGCCGCTGCAATTTTGATTCCAACCGCTGCATTTGCTGCCCCTCCTCTGATTGAAATGCTTACTAGAACACCAATGACTGCTGAACAAGTCAAGGTGGATGAGGTTGGCGAAGCAACACTTGAAAAGCTGTATAGCGCATTTCCCGAAACAAAATCGTTTGAGATTATCGATGCAAGCTATGTACAAGGTGTCCAAACAAGCATCATCCTGCAAGAAAAGGGAGGAACTGGCAAAAAGGTTACCCTTCACACAAATGGGATTACCGGTGAGATTGAACACGTGAATCAAGAGAATTGGGAGCCTAAGGAGAAGCCACTCATTACTTTAACTGATCAGGAAATCAAGACGAAGGCAGATAGTCTCATTGAAAAAATGTATGGAAACGTCGAAGAGTACGAGTTTACTATGGAACAAATGGAGAACCCGGATCAAAAAACATTAATGTTGAATTACGTCAAAAAGGGATCAGAAACACCGTTCTACCAGGTATTTGTTCAGGGCAATACAATCAGTGCTTCTCTTATCGGTGGTGAGACAGCACATGCAAATATTCAAGTAGAAGGTTTCTTCTCATTAAATGGCAAGCCTGATTATACTGCTGATGCCTTTATAAACGATGAAAAACTCTTTTCTTTACTAAAAATGAACCCGACAGAATTAAAACAAGAATTAGCCAAAGGGAAATCTGTTGTGGAGATTGCAGCATCTAAAAATGTCTCTAAACAACAAGTGATTGATGTAATTGCAAAAACACAGGTTGAAAGCCAAATTCAGGCTGAACAAAATGGAGAGATTCCTAAAAATAATCAATCAACGGAACAATTAATAAAAGCAATAGAACCAAAAGTATTACAAGTTATTGAACACAAAACTGAAACACCATGGTAGAAAAAACAAGTCCATGTGAATGAGGTAGGCAAAACGTCACTTAAAAAGCTGTATAGTGCAATACCCATATCCTTCGATGTCCTTTTTCCTTCTTTGGTTAGCATCAGGGAATAAGGATTTACAATGATAAGAAAAATACAATAAAACAAAGCCCAATTTCTCAGTGTGAAAATTGAGAAATTGGGCTTTGTTCTTTCTCCAAAAAAGGCGCCTGATGGCTTGAGTTTACTTAAATTCATATTCCCCTTTTATACCTGCTGAAATTTAGTTTTTTTATTACTGTTAATGACCAAGTTAACAATTAGCCATACTACTTGAATGATTACTGGGAATATAAATGCGATTAATAAAACGATAAATGCTGCTAATTTTGCCTCAAGTGTTTGAATAGCTCCTGTGCCATCAACCTCCCTTAGCCAAACGAAAGCTGTTCCTGCAGCAAAAATGACAGCCCAAAAAATGTTAGCCATCCACCAAAAAATCCATAGCTTCTTCATCTTCTCACTCCGTATCTTTCTTCATTATTACTGAAAATAATCCATATCTAAATTTAATTTATGTACATTCGTTCCACTGCTTCCTTCTTTATATTTCTATCTTACAGTGCGAATGGAGTCCTGTTAAAGGACCTGAGATATATTTTAAGGTAGGGCTTGAGACGTATAGAACTCAGCTGCTTCCTTCACAGTCACAATACTCTGCTGCTAGTTCCAGTCCTTTCTTGCACCCTAGAATGAAATGGTGACCCTAAATCCTCTTCCCAGGAATGCGCACTGTAATGAGATAACTAATTTGAAAAATAAATTAATTCTTATATTATTAAAGCACTCCGATAATTGAAGATAAGACTAGCAGGGTCCCCTTGTGAAGGGCCTACTAGTCTTTTATTAAATCGAATTTTTACCAATTAAAATATCTAAATCAACTGTTATTTGAGCCGAATTCTTATTTAAAAAAGAGTTTATTCGTTCCTCTGTTGTTGACCAAGTTAATGGAGTCATTTGAACCAGCCATTCAATTGAAGATTTATTAAGGTTCATAGTATAGCTTAACCTTGAACTTTCAACAAATTGGAAACTCTCCTTAAATCTTTCCACAGTCTCTGAATTAGAGTAATTTTGTTTTTCAGGTTCCAGAAAAAGATGTTCCCTTAACTCTTTTAAGTAACCACTTTGAGGCACAATCTTGATTACGATCCCGTCCGATTTCAACAATCTATCAAATTCGGTATAATTTGAAGGAGATAAGATATTAAGAATAACATCAAACTGTTTATTCTTAAATGGTGTGTTAGCAAGGTCAGCCACAGCCCAAATCTTATTAGAGTAGTACTTAGAAGCTGCCATGATCCCTTCTTTAGAAATATCTACTCCTACCCCTACTACACTTTTGAAAAAGGTAGACCTAACAATATCGCAAATATTAGAAAGATGTGAACCCTCGCCACACCCCATATCAAGTATAGAAATTATTTCTTTTGTCTTAACAAGATGTTCATTTATAAGTTTTCCAATTGCATAGCTTAATGGTTTATAAAATGCACCTTCAGTAATAAGTTTTCTTCTTGCTTCAAAAAGGCCTTTGCTGTACTTGGTGTTTACTGAGTGAGTCGTAAAGTTCATATATCCATGCTTGGCAAAATCAAACGTATGGTGATTTGAGCAAATTATACTTTTAAAATCTATAACCTTCATAGATGATTTACATATTGGACATGCAAAGACGGTTTCAAAATTGCTCACATATTTTGCACTCTTTATTCTTTTATTTTCTTGTAACAAAGAAGTCACCTCATTCATTCGTTTTTAGATAAATGAAAAAGGCATAGACAAATAAACCCTCATCATATTTTTTTAAAAAATATGAGTTGGATTTGATCGTAGTCTATACCTATTCCTATCTATAACGAATGAATTGAATAATCATGAAACTAACTCCTTTTTTCCATAGATAGGGGTAAACCCCACAGATAAATAATAACGAGTCTTTATTAGATTAGCAAAACCTTTTTATCCCACTAACCTGCCATAATCGTTCAATAAGAAAAAGCTGCATATATTGACAGCAAGTTCTTAAGGAAAAATTATATATCAATATGTTTTATGACTTTTGCCGGATTCCCGCCAACTACTACGTTGTCTGGTACATCCTTAGTAACTACTGCGCCGGAAGCGACAACGACATTGTTTCCAACCGTTACTCCTGGATTGATTACTGCACTGCCACCAATCCACACATTGTTTCCAAAAGTAATCGGCTTTGCGTATTCTTTACCTGAATTACGTTCAGTTGGATGAAGTGGATGCGCTGCAGTATATATATGTACCCCTGGCCCAAGCATACAATTATCCCCAAAACGGACTTCACATACATCTAAGATTGTACAATCAAAGTTTGCAAAAAAATTTTCACCTACGTGTGTGTTATAGCCGTAATCAAAGCGTATATTGGGCTCCATATATACGTTTTCTCCAGTTGACCCAAGTAATTCCTTTAATAATTTTGTGCGCTTTTCTCCTTCAGTTTCTAAGGTTTGATTATAAATCCTAACCTTGCTTCTTACTTTCTCACGTTCCTTCAATAATACTGGGTCAGCAGGATTATACATTTCTCCATCCAGCATTTTTTCTTTTTCAGTTTTCATTTTATAACCTGCTTTCAATAATATTGTACTTTCAAATATTCTAGCTCAATACTTCTCCTTTTCACCGCTTACCCCGTTAGTCATATAAAAGGGAGCTGCAAATCCACAGAATCTTTAACTCTTGCCCCCTTTAATTTAATAAGAAACCTTTCATTGAAACGTAAAAGACAAATAAAGAAACAATAATAAGAAGAAAGCCTATCCGCTTTCGTTCCATTTTAATTTCGGATATCCCCATAACCATAAGCATTGCTCCCATGAAAAACATCATATATGCTGATACCGTGGAACTTCCAGTTCTCAAACCATAGCCCGCTAAAATAAAAACAATGATAGCTAAGATGATTCTAAGAGTTATTAACAATATACCTTCCCCCTAATCCTTAAAACACATAGTCGTCTCTCCCCTTTTTTTCAAGAAAGGCGCACCCTCTATCGAAAATATTTATATTCTTCTTTCACTCAACTTTTTATGATTCCTTTTACTTCTAGGAATATAAATCGCTCCCGCTGCAGGAAAAAACACTAACAAGCTATCCATTCAAAACATTCACAATCCATTTCTACTTTAACATAAATATCCAGTCCATATTAGACGGATTAGTTAGCTAAATGGCTATTTACATAAAGAAAGAGCGTAATTCATGCTGCAGAATTGCGCCCGATGAAAAACAAAAGTAATGTTGAGGCTTTCATAAATGCATTGGTTCCTATATGACTAATCAGAATGTCTTGCTCATATGCATAAGATATGAGTAATTTTGATTAGGAGGAATTTATGGACCATTTAAACCGCCATAAAGTGAGCCCATATTTATTGACTCGCAGTTTGTTACCGGAAAATCAGGAGACACCCATTCAATTTATTAATAATGACATGATGGTTAATAAATTATTTTATAGGCGGAACCACTTTTCTTATCCAACCCTTTCCTTACGCAACTATTGGCTCCCGATTAATGGGATCGTTTCAACACCAATAATACTGTCCATGCAGGACATTCTTCAATTACCTTCAAAAACAATACAAGCTGTCCTTGAATGTTCGGGAAATAAACGTAGCCTTTTCGAACCAAAAGTATTTGGAGAACAATGGGAAAAGGGTGCTATTAGTCAAGGATTTTGGAGGGGTGTACCCTTACGAACCCTTCTTGAACTTGCTGGAGTAAGAGAAGGAGCAAAGGAAATTGTCGTAGAGGGATATGACTTTGGAGAAAGAACGGATCAAAATAAGGAGGTTTTCACCTACACAAGAAGTTTACCTATTACGAAGGCGTTCCACCCTGAAACCATTATTGCATATGAGTATAATAATCAGCCAATTCCTTTTAAGCACGGGTATCCACTGAGATTAATTGTTCCACAGTGGTATGCAATGGCATCCGTAAAATGGATCAAGCAAATTAGTGTTATCAATTCAACATTTTCTGGCCCCTTTCAGACAATCGATTATGTGTATTACCCAAATAAAGAAAGTAATAAGGATTCCTTCCCTGTGACTACAATAAATGTAAACTCGACTATCCAGAAGCCTTTAGATATGGAAATTTTAAATACTGGCAAGCATTTTATTAAAGGGGTTGCTTGGACAGGCAATGGCATTATTACAAAGGTAGATATTAGTGTAGACGGTGGAAGTAATTGGCTCAATGCAAAAATAGACCTTCCCAAAAATTCTAGTTACGGCTGGCGATCTTGGTCTTATGAATGGAATATATTGAGGAAAGGTGAATATCTGATCATGTCAAAAGCAACAGATTCATATGGTCGCAGGCAGCCAGCTGTACCTTTATGGAATAAAAAGGGGTATGGGTATAATGCTATAGATAAAATCAAGGTTAAGGTAGAATAGCAGCAATTATCTCCTTCTTTTTCAATAACAAATAGAGCAGGATTTTTTATTTCCTGCTCTAATCTATTTATGGATACATATCAAGTTTGTAAGTTGTAACAATTTGGGTGGTACTGTTCTCTATCTTGATACTCATTATGCTTCTCTACAATCTACGCATTTTCATGTTCAAAAGGTGCTTTCTTTAATTTAGAAAAATTCCCTTTAGTGGAATAACAAAGGTAGTTTGTAACAAACACATTCTTGTAAATTGGAATCACTGATTAATAAGCTTATCTTGATTTCCCTTTATACGGTACACCATTTAAGTTTTTAAACAGCCTTATCTCTAATCTCTATTTCTTGTTATATGCTATTCTTCTGCCATACGTCATATATCGCCAAACTTTTTCTAATGGCCCCATCTTAAAGAACTTAAACCAAATGACACTATAAATAATTTGAATCGCAAATATAATAATCGAAATAAAGACTTTGTTTATCGGCGACACAAATTCAAGTCCCATTAACGAGATTATCGCCAGTCCAATGAAGCTTTGCGCCCAATAATTAGTAAACGCCATTTGACCAACACAAGCAATCGGCTGCAGCAATTTTACAATACGCTTGTTTTCTAAGATTAGAAATAATGTTGATAAGTACAAATAGGTTGTCGGTATTTGACCTAAACCGATAATAGTTTGCAAATGTTGATAATCTCTATCTGGTGTGAACCAGATCCAAAGTGAGAAGCCAATAACGATTGGCAGGGTGATGATTTGGATCCATTTTATGCGAGTAGACAATTCTCTTATTCTTCTCATCCAATTTGCCTTTGCTGCCAAAAAACCTGTTAGAAACATGATGAAGATAGCAACGGCATCATTCCCCAGAAAGGAGCTCACTTTTGAGAATATTCCTAAATCTAGAGAAAATAGCCCCATTAAAAGCATGATAATATAAACAATTATGATTCCGCCAAGCCACTTACTAATCGTTGATACCTTTGCCCGGTAAAAAGGTATCATTAAGAAGCCAATAATGGCATATGTCGCTAAAATGGAACCCCAAAAAAAGATTAAATGGATTATCCCAATTAAAAAGAGGGCTAATAAACGCCTTGCAAAACGCCAACGTGGCTTATCACCGCGGCTTTCAGCACGTGATGAGAAAATAAAAAAACCGGCCCCAAATAGAAAAGAAAAAATGGAAAAGAACTTTTTCTCGACAAAAATTTCAATTAACTTAGCAATTACTTCGTTCATGCCGGTATAATCTGGTATCTGCATACCCTCAGTCAGGATTTTAAAGGCCCCGACATTAATTAACAAAATCCCAAACAAAGCAAAACCACGGATAATATCTAAGGAAATGATTCTTTCCTTTTGTGTAATGGATGGATTCATACTCTACTACTCCCTTTTGATAGTAATCTTTATAAATTAGTATAACGGCCCAACCTTACACGATTTTAATGTAAACCTTACATTAACCTTAAATCAGTATTCATTTACTGGTATGAAAAAGACAAAAAGGACCTTTAGTGGAAGATCCTTTTCCTGCTTAAAATGTAATATTACGCACTTTAAAAGAATACTCTAATAATAGTTTGTGATATATAGGTTTGGAGAAATAAGCTATTCATCAATTTAACACCATAAAGTATCCTATCGATCCATTCTTATTATTCACTCTTTAGATATGTGAAAAGGGGACAACTCCCTATTAGCAAATTAGAAGTAACCAAGGAGAATCTCCGCATCCATTGGGTTTGCAAGCTAGTGAAAGCTATTTTTTACTTAGAGAGAAAATAGCTTTCACTAATTTCAATGATGAAAAAGGATAACCTAGTACATAAAATTCTAGACTCTTCCACTTGGTCTTTTGCCTAATTTAATATTCTCTTTTAATCACAAAAAACGAACCTCGAATTGTTCCAGCTAGTTTAGACTTCTGCCTAGCAAACTTAAACTTCTCTTCTAACTCCTTCGGTACCTCCATCCCCTCAGAAAGCTTAAAACCAACGGCCCTCTTCTTAGGATCATCAACCGTATACATGACATTGACCACAAGACCGTCCTCATAAATGACGTAGGCAAATTGGATATTTTCCACTTGAAAGCGTGACGTTTCTAAAGGTTTGGCCGAAAACTCAATATCACGTTCTTTTTTCAAAATTTGGTTCACATAACCAAGTGTCTCCTGGCTTTCACTAGCTGGTATAACCGTAAATTCATGCTTGTATTTATTCATAAAGTAACGGGCTTCATTAGCACGTAAACCAGCAAGCGCTTCTACTGCAGGTGAAGACTCTAAACCAATCGCAGACACATTTTTAAAATCAACATTATAGGACAATGCCATCGCTCCTTTTATTTCCTAACAACCGGAATCCACATTTCACCAAATACTAAGCCGTTTCGCTGCCCCATAATAACAGATGTATTTGGACCGCCAACATAGGCAAAATCCTTTGCTTCTGGTAATACTTGACCAAAGGCAATACCCGTAACCATATTACTCAACGCTTCATCCGTTTCCGCTTCCCCTTTTACAACCAGGTATTCTCCTTTTGGAAATTGAATCACTCTGGATGCTTCTGGTAAAGATGCCTCTGTCATAACGCCAGCATAATGCATCATCTTGTTATTCACTGCTTCATTCACGACAAAAATGTAATCATTCGTGGCAACGGCTTTTAACTTGTCAAGCCCACCATCTTGTGTGACCTCCGTCCAAAAGTCTGCCTTTTCCTTAGCTATGCCAGCATAATCTGTGTAGCTGCTTTTTAGCTCAGTTCCAATACCTAAAACGGTGAAGCTTTCTTTTTCTTCTAAAGTATAATTTGTCATATTAAACCATCCTTTTTTAAAAATTTACCAAATGATTTGTGTTTTCACTTGATGAGTTTATAATAATCCTTAATCATGTCAAAAAATGATACTGTTTAGGGGGCCCCGATGAAAAAAGTTGAATGGAATAATGTCATCATGCGCTATAGAATAATCTAAGTCTTTTTAAGTATTGCCATTTTTCTAAGCGTTCAGAACCTGCTTCCAGGGTAGTTGAAGAGCATTTTTAAATTAAAATTCCTCACCCTTATTACAAAAAGTGAGGATAGATTTTTTGAATTTTTTCATTTTAGGATATAGGTTGAACCATCTAAAGTCATTTTTATTCTAAAATACGTTCTTCAACTTACACAACCATCACTTTACAAGCCTTTGTTCTAACTCATCTTTTTGCCGCAAGTGATGACGAAAATGCATACCAACTAAATCATACCATTCCCTTGCATTCAGCCAGCCGAACCCTCCATGCTCCACTTTATAATTTGGGTCAATATTATCCACTTTCGATACCCATTGACTTAGCCTAATAATTAATTGATCCATTCTCTTGATAAGATCGTTCTTGCTATCTGAATTATTAGGTGGAGAATTTAGTTCATCCGGTAATTTAATTTTAATCGGCGGAAACCCTCCGATCTTAAATAAATGCTCACCAAACTCCGTTTTTCCAAAGGGTTGTTCATCATTTAAGGTAGAGCATGTTTCCATATTATCTAGATACTCATGGGCCACAAGGATTAAATGGTCATACATTTGCCCAATAGACCACACTGCTTCTTCAGATTTATATCTTAGCTGTTCCAAAGAGTAATTTTGAAGCTCGTTTTTGTAAATATTAATCAGTTTGAGTTCGTTCAATGTAATTCCTCCTTTGTATTAATTAACTCAAATCTAAAACTTTTGCATTATATATATGTAACTAATTATTCAATTTTAGATTACAAATACCTTCTTCAACAAACCTGACCCTTAAGTGAAAAAGATCCAGCTGCCTAATTGGCAGCTGGATCTTTAACATAACACCCGTTACTTTAAGTATTTTACTTCACAATTACTCTTTATAAGTGACAAAAAAAGGTGCCAACAAAGAGCCAATTATAAGAATAATAAGAGGAATGCCAAGTGCCACAAAAATGTTTCTATAAGGGGACGACAGCAAAAAACCGATAATAAGCATTGGAAGAATGGTAAAAGAAACAAAAATAAGCCCTCCTGGCATTGTTATCTTATGTGTCGTGCTGCATCCCATTACATTCAATAGGTTTATAATTCCATCAGAGCGATTTATAGATTTTATTCCAGTTAAATTTTATATTACATCTCTCGCATTTTTGCAAAGCATAATCACATCCATTATAATTTCTAGGTTTTCAAAGATATTGTATTTTTAAATTAACTAATAGTTAGTTGAGTAAATAATATTTAAAACCAGACATTCCAAACATAGCCCACAAGAAGCTAGTGCTGAAGCCAAATATCCAATGACGATTATCAAGACCCACAAATGTTCAATTTGTTTTCCAACGTGAATCGTAAATTTAATAAGTGGTAATGAGGATTAAGATGGATACTACCACTGGTGAACTAACCTGCACCTTTACTTCAATAAGATAAAGCTATTCTCCTTCTTGAAGAATAGCCTCCGTTAGTTGAACAAACATTAAAACAAAAATTGAAGCCACTTATGTTCTGGTTCGTGTAATTCTAAGGCATATCGAAGCCATTTTTTCTTCTCATTATCGAGATAATCCTTTATGGTCATAAAGTCTTGATGGTCTTTTTCTCTTGTATTTTTCGCCTTATATAAAAGTACAATTTCTGGATTTAGATACGGAATACCTTTTTTAGTAAAACTCCAAACGGAATTAAGTGGATAGGAAATCCTTAAATCTCTCCTGAATATCCAATCATTTGCTTTTGTTTCATTAAGAAGAATTTCAATTTTGTCCCCGTTTAACAAATTCGAAGCGTGTATTTCATGAACTGGTAACTCTAAAAACTCACTACCCCAAGTATGAAAGTGACCTTTAATAACCTTTTTGAACTTCCATTCTCTAAGATAATCTTTCAAATATAAATGGTCTTTTCGGAATACAGCAATCTCTATATCTTTATGTTCTCTAGTCTCTTTACCAATATAAAGGTCAATTGCCCATCCACCAGCAATAAACCACGCTTTATCAAAGCTTGACATTAATGAATTAATTCTCTGGCATTGTTCAAATGACATATAAATCATCCCCCACAATCAATCAAAGTCCTCATATTTCACCCAGTCCTTTTTAATGAGAGTAATGTTTCTATATCTTCTAATAGTGTTTTTCTAATACTAACGACATAGTACATCCCTCTAATTCTCCCGCTATTTCTATCATTATCCTAAGTAATCCATTTAACTTTTCAAAAACAACGAGCTTTTTCGAATACATATGTCCAAATTAACTTCTAAGTCTACTTAATATAAAGAAAAGAGAGTCATTCTTGTTTGCGTATTACGCATAATTACAAAATAAATACATTTCCTAAATTCCCCTCTAATTACCAACAACTGAATAAAAAATACGATGGGACAGATAATAAAAATAATTCAGCAACAAAAAAAGGAGGGGACCACATGGTAAATATATGGGAAACTGTAATGGATGCAATGAAATCAATGACGAATCAAGACAAAGGCCAGCCTCTTCATGTCGGAGAAGTGATGGCATGCTGGATGTACTTGGCTGGTCTTGAATTGGCTAAGGTTACAGTTCAAGCAGGCATAAATACAACGGATGATGATGAGCTAAGATCTATTCTTGATGAAGATATGAAACTCGGGACCAGTCAAAGGGAAAGACTCCACGATTTCATGATTAAGGAAGGAATTACATTACCTCCTGCTCCGGCAGATATGCCAATATCAAATCCAAACAGTATTCCACTTGGTGTAAAATTAACGGATGATGTGCTTGCAAATGAATTATCTTTAAAAATCATTAGTCTGATTATGAATGCTGCTTCGGCATCCTCTCAGTCAATTCGTACAGATGTTGGTTTATTATTTGTTCAGTTTCTGGCGGAAAAATTAGCTTTTGCTACCAGATTAAAACACTTAATGCGTAAACGCGGATGGATTCAGGTACCGCCTTTTTACGTCCCACCTGGTTCCCAACAGCCATAAAGAAAAAACTATATTAGATAAATAACGCCAAATCCATATATTTCAAGGGATTGGCGTTATTTAATTGATGAATTTTCATATATAAAATGTAGAATCCAATCACACTCCCACTGAATTGCCTTTTACATAAAGTAAAAGTGTGTTCCTCAAAAACTTTTCCATTACTAAAGGCTATGTCCGAACTAAGAGATAGCAGCCAACAAAAGTGCGGTTATCAGAACTGAACAAATCGTTCTACGATCATCCAATGAACGCTTCAATCCTATTGCAATCGGTAATAGCCTTTGCAAAATAAGGAGTTCTTCGGTTTAATAGCAATTAAAAACGAATTAATAATATCCGAGGCAGAAATCACTGCGTTTATCCAACTCACAAATAATAAGATTGACTTGATGTCTTCAGATAAAAAAAGCGATACAATGAAAGGCACTACTGATAATGCCATGAAGGGCAGGCTCATAAAGGTCCAAAATCTCAGTTTAGAGAGAATTGCATTTGTATGCAGCCAGAAAAATATACCGCTAAACGTTAAACTAATGTCACCTTTTTTGTTTATTACAATGATGTGAAGGATTTCATGTAGGATGAAGACAAAAATACCTATTAAGAAAAGAACGATTGCAGTGATAGGAGGGAACCATCCTTTAAATAAAAATGGCAGCAGAAATAGAATGACCTGTAGCAGATAAACAAACTTCATATAGTGCGTTCGTAACCAATGATTCCGAATAAAAGGGGTCCATTTAGACAAATCCATACTTACTTGCGGTAAGTGTCTAAACCACAAAATCATAATTTTTCACTCCTTTAAACAATCGATCCTCTCCATATATTCCAGAATCCATTAATGTTATCTGATAACTGCTCGTTATCATAGTTGTAGATTGGGCGTAATTTCCTTCCCCAAAAAATCAGTGAACATTTAACCCATTCTTATTTAAAACTCCTATTGTAAAGATAGCGATTGAGTTCATTCCTCGGAAAGTATCAGCTCTCTTAATTTTTTCGTCATTTGCGTAGAAGTAAGATAAACATAGTCATCAGTAATATACATAAACGTACTCTTCTCATTTTCTTTCCCTAGCCATAAATGAATGCCATGTGTTGGCAGTTCCCCTTTGTCTGATTCGTATTCCACCATTACATCGTACTCAGGTTCAGATATATCTACCTTTCCTGGCTGCTTAACAGCTGTTGTTATTGCCTTTTCAAAAACATCTATGGATTTCTTATCTTGGAAGGACAAAATAATATCTTCATTCATCCCTCCGAACCCCTCTGATTCTGAAATTTTAATCTCTGAAATTTTTTCATCTAAAAGAACCATTTTTTCCGCCTGCTGTGTTTGACAAGCTGCCATGATAATTGCAGCATATATAATTGATAGTATTGAAAATATAGCTTTCAAGGTGCACCTCCTTCTACAATCATGTTCATATGCTGGATGCGAATCAGCGCTAGTGATACAAATTTCTTCTACTTAGATTTGTTATTGCGATAGGTCTTTTGAATGTAGACCATCATAAAGCTAAGTATGACCGCACATATTCCATTAAACCACACTAGTCTTGTATTTGTTTCCCAATGGATAACAATTTGGCCGATTATCATGATTAATAAAAGGAATAATACTACGAACATCCAATTAGATTGAATTGGTTTCATAGATGCTTCACCACTTTCTTTGATTCAATCTTTAATTAATAAAAACAAACTAACTAGATCTTTTGCTGCCACCCTTTACCAAACAGATAATTTTATTCTTGTGTCATTTTCATCCGTGATGTATTGAATATTCTTAAACCCCAAAGACTTTGCATTTTGATATAACCATTCAATATGTTCTTTTTCTTTACAATAAATTGTGGCATAGGCACTATCGGCAATTAAAAGCACCAATTGACATGTACTGTTTGCGAACTCCTCATATGTCTCAACATCTTTTAAAATTTCTCCAATTGGAAATGCCTTTAAATCAGCAAAAATTAGATAATACCTATTCTTCTCCAAATATTCTTTAAGGCCCATTCCGGTGATTATGTTTAAATGTTTTGGAAAAAGTTCGTCTGCTAATTGGTCCTTCACAACTAAATAAGACTCTGCATCCTCAACACGCCAATGCAAATCAGTCATATCAATAGGTTTTACTATCTCCCCAAGGAAACTGCCATATTTATTTGGTATCTCAAAACTGATGCCTCTCTTCATTTTGAACACTTCTTTCATCAACCTTAACTAGAATCATTCAATCAAGATTTCCAAAGAAAACTGCTATATAATAAAAGAAAACTGCTTATTGGAGGTGCTGATTATAGACCATCTTCATTCGTTTCTTGTCATCAGGCTTTGCCTGTAATTGTCTAATTTATTCTTGGGGAACTTTTATGGGCTAAGCATTCCCAAGGAGTGTGATGGCAAGTGAAACCGCATAAAAAAAATCGAAATCGTGCTTATTATCGACACCACCGAAACAGAGTCATTCAACGAAAAACAAAGATTGCCAAACAATTCGGATGGCACTCTCGCTTCACAGGATATTTTGCAAAAGGAAAGGTCCATTGTTCATGCTGGATATGTTCTCAGAAAACAAATAGAAATGGATTTCCTCATTCGCAAATCATGCAATTGGAAAGCTTAGAAAGTCAGCTATCTGATTTTTTGTATGAAGGAGAGTTTTAATCTTTTAACAGTGCATGGGGGAAATTTCTCCCTCCTGCTCTTTCATTCTTTATCTGGCCTGGTCCCTCATTCATGCCCCGAAAAAATGTAACCATTAAAGTTAGACAATTGTATTTTGAGATACAAATCGTTGATACATTAAGCATTCTTCATCAATAGATTTTGCAATTTCATACGCATCCTGCTGATTTTTTTTGTTATTTATCATCTCGTACATAAATCGAATCACAAACATTAACGATGAATTCCCATCAATATAATCGTCTGGAGCTATGTAAGAATGACAGCCACATTCAAGGAATGCATTTGCTAATTTTTCTTCTCCTAACGTACATCCACTTGCAATGACTTTAATATTTTGTAAATTTGCATATCGCTTTACATCATGAAAGTCAAAAAACTCTCCTCTTGGTTCATCAGGCTCATAGACTTCTTCTCCCAATTCCGGCATACACAATCTCCCCTCATCTCCATGAAATGCCAGAATTAAATAATCACACCTCTTATCCAGCTCTTCTCCAGATAGGACATCGATTAAATCATTAGGTCTCCCAATCCAATGCACTGTAACCCTTGCGCCAAAATATTCAAGTGTAGAACGCATAGCAAATGCCTCCATATCACAATTAGGCCCAACAACTAATGTAATATATAACTCTGGTCTGCTCATTTTATCTCACTTCCTGCTTCTCAAATATTTTTCACCTATATCACCGAATCAGTCTTTATATCCTTTTCAACAGTAAATGGGTCAAGGGATTATCTAATGGTGTTACGATTAAATGCTAATCAATCTATTTAGCTTTCTTTTCTGCAGAAATATGGACCACACCAGCCTGTTTCATGGGTTCTGACATAAGTCCAATTAAACTCTTTATCTACAACATACACATCTTTTTCATTTGCAAAATCATCTGTATTTATAAACGAGGCATTTTCAAGAATCAATGCATCATCTGAATGTTGATAAAAGACATAACAATATTTCTTTAACTCTTTGTTAAATGCTTTATCGGCTTGCTCTTCCTTGAAACAATTCTTTTTTTCAAAACTAAATAGATGCCATAGATAGCCACAGCAGCCGTCTTCATCAAAAAGATATATAGACTTCTTATCCTTTTCACTAAGATGATTGGCAAAATTCCCTTCCCATTGTTCCGCAAATACGTTCCCCATTTAGGTATTTCTGTTATCTTTACTTTTTTCTTTTCAATCAAGGATATTAAATCCATCATACGGCCAAACCGACCCCCACTTTATATGTTAATCCGTTCTATCAGATAAATTATTATTATATATTTTGCAAATATCACACACTCTGCTTTGTGAAATATTTAATTATAATGCCGCTTTATTATTAAAGTATTTTGGGCTCTATTCCATTAGCAATAAAGTTATTATTCACCTAATCTAATTCCCCCACAAACCAAATTTCATTTTCAAACAGTTCCGCATCTTCATCCTTTATTTCTTCTCTTATGCCTAGACAGCCCATACCATCAGGAATTGATAGATCCCATTCACTTGCCATATTCCTTTCAACTGATAAAGGGATCCACTTTTGATAATCATCATTTCTATCAAAAAAACCTTTAAAATGGCTATCTCCAGAAAAAATGATTATCTGGCTATTCCATAAATCAGGTAGATCAATCGCCACAACAATCCTAAATTTCTGGTTAGATGGAGGCTTTATTCTCTTTAAATGCTCTGCTCTATCTAGCAAGGTCTGTATACATAGGCGTTTGATCGCTTTAGGGGTTTTTATTGAAGCAATAAAATCTTGTGCTACTGGTAAATGAAGATGCCAGTAACCATTATAAAAATCAGAAGGGAACTTCATCGTTTCCTGTTCCAATCTGTTGACCATACTTCTCGATTTACGTTTCAGTCCTCGGACTTTTTTATCTGACATATTCCGTTCTCCCTATGCTTCTACTAAATCTCAATAGTAGATATAACTTTCTTTTACTATCAATATGGGAAGGTTCGTTCTCCTTCCAGTAAACAGAACTGCTATCCCGTTGAGAAGCGTGAACCCCACCTCTCCTTACTCATTCAGTCCTCCATAAGATCTCCTTTGCTGTTTCATCCAGTTCCTCTAATTTTTCCCCTGCCGTAGGTCTTTCAGCCATTCTTATTAATTCACTCTCAAAAGACATCCTGAACTCTTCGGGTAACCTTCTAACCAAAATTTTCAAACACCAATACTTCCACACATCATCATCTGCAGCTAAAACATCCTTAATAAGCGGAACCATTTCATTCGGGAATGTTACTAGCAGCTCCGCGACCTCATGGGCAATCGGCCAATTCATGTCCTGAACCCATTCCATTAGACTGGGAAGCAAAGGCAAGAGCTCTGTTCGCTCCATTTTCTTTAATTTATACACTCTTTCAAAGTCATGCTTATTCCTAGGTAAATATTTTGCATACTCATTCACTTGGCGGCTACACCTGCTTCAACTTTTTTAGACGCAGCATTCTCATTCTTGGTTTAAAAATAATGGCCATGCAGGAGCTTCCTCTTCTTGATATAACGTGATTGAATCATGCCATCAGCCTTTCAATCTCACACTGTAATATCTCATAGCCTTTAAATTCCCTTCCATCTCAAAAACGCCTTTTTCTATTAGCTTTCTTAGCCGATACTCGAAAAATGTATCCCCCATATATTGGTCTAAATGCCCGATCACTTCTCCTATTAATCTTGCAGATTTCATATATGCTTCAGGTTCTTCTGCACGTTCTCGCTCAATCTGAAGGTTTTTTGCCGTATTTATCATATACTGATCATAATAGTCTTCTCTGACACTCTTTATCTTTTCATTTTGCCAAATTCGCAAGGTTTCGTCGGTGTCTGCGAGCGCTGCCCATTCTTCTTCAAGTCCCTTTCTTTCATGCTGTGACAAAGAGGCTTCCGCTTTACTTTCTTCGTAAATTACTTGTAATTTTTCTGGAATGATTTCTCCAGTCTTTATCGCAAAGTATTCGATATCAGGCCGATTAAATTTTTCCGTAAACATTTTTGTTGAATTAATCACTTTGATGTCATTCGTTTTATTCTTTAATAAGTGCAGAACATATCGCAGTCCCGTTTGTTCATGGGCATTTTCAGCCACCCATATGGTTATCGGCACATCCTCTGGAATAGAAACGATCTGATCCATCGTTTCATAAAATTTCTTTTGATAATCTCGAAAATCATCATGTTCGTCATTCATGACCTTTTGCATAAAATCAAATCTAGCTTGCTGCCCAGCCTTTTCATGCAGTTTCCAGACTGGACCAACCGAGAACATGTCCCAAAATGAAATGACCTTTTCTTTTTTAGATGCGCCCATTTTCTTTAAAGCATATTTTAAAGACCCCGCTGGGGAATCACCGAAAAGAATATGAGTCATATGAAATTCCCTATGTTGGCTGCTTTCCGACCGCTCTCTTGATATTTTGAAAACCGTTTCGTATACATTTTTAATATCACTAATAAACTCTGTCTCCGAATACGCTGTTTCTCTCAAAAGATTCATTCTTAGAAGGACATGAAAGAGCAGTGATTTCGCTTCCTCTTCCGGCAGCTCCCTGATCGCTAGCTTCAATTTATCTATTTCCATGCACTATTCCCCCTGAATATACTCTATTACCTTAAAGCTATCGGTAAAGTCATCTATTAATCATTATTCTATGTTATTATTTGGTATTAAGGAAGTCATTTGTAAAATACTTCAAAATATAAAGAGGTGTTGTTTTGTGGAGGAAAATCAATATTTAAGAGGCATAAAACTGAAACGTGACAGCATTGCTTCTTTTAATAAGTATCCCTTTCATTTACCAAGCATTAAGACTTTAGATGAACTATCCTTTCATCCAAATGTCACCTATTTCGTTGGCGAAAATGGAATGGGCAAATCAACGTTATTAGAAGCGATTGCGATTGCTGCTGGATTCAATCCAGAAGGAGGTTCATTAAATTTTAATTTTACTACCTTTAATTCTCACTCTCCGCTGGACAAGTATATTAAGCTGATTAAGGGGGTTGAAAGGCCCCAGGATGGATTTTTCCTTCGTGCAGAGACCTTTTATAATGTAGCAACAAACATAGAGGAATTAGACAGGGAACCAGCACCTGGACCAAGAATTATTGATTCATTCGGAGGCGTATCACTTCATGAACAATCACATGGAGAGTCCTTTTGGGCAACATTTGTAAATCGTTTTCGCGGAAATGGCATTTATCTATTAGATGAACCAGAGGCTGCCTTATCCCCTTTAAGACAGCTATCCATGTTAGCCCACATTCATGAATTAGTCCATCAAAATTCGCAATTTATCATTGCTACCCATTCACCAATTATTATGTCCTATCCAAATGCCAAAATTATCGAACTGACAGAAGAAGGGGCACAAGAAACATCGCTTGAAGAAACAAATCATTTTAGTATTATGAAACAATTTTTTGATAACAGAGACAGATTGCTGCATCATTTATTCGATCAATAGCCTACAGTTACCCTATTCAGCCTGTTGATTTCTACATTTGCTTTTCTACAGGCTGATTTTTTCCCCTATCACTGTTTTTACTTTGCCTAGCTAAGTAAATTATTCCAGCTGCCACACAAAGGATCATTGCTATTTGGAGTCCCCCAAGATGTAAAAAACTCTTCATTATAGCCAATAAAAAATTCAATCCCATCTCCTCCACTCTTCAAAAAATACATAGGCAGGTTACCCACTGAATAAGAAATCTTTTAAAAATTGAGCAAGCATATTGCCTGCAAAAAACTTTCCAGCGATAATAGCTGCTGCGAGAACAAAACCGATTACGATTCCAAGCTTTCTTTTTTTGGAATTTTGCATAGCATTCTTCCTTTCGCAAGGTTAAACTAAAATCATTCTTCAAAGGTTAAATTGACAGGCTCATCTAATAGATCAGAAGAAAAGTCAATATTCGTAGTCGGCGTTTGTTGATCCACTTCTTCAAATTTCAATTCATCTATCCACACATGCCCATTTCCTGAAAGTATGACACCAAATGCGATGACTGCACTATTTTCTGGCACATCTAAAACAATGTGATAATGATTCCACTCATGATTCCCTACAATTGGGCGGTCACTCATATTATCAAATTGCAGCACATCCCCAAGGGAATCATCGACACGCATCCAAAATCCACAGAATCCATCAACATCTTGAGATTTTATAAACCCTGAGAGCTTTAATCTTTTGCCAAGATACTTCTCAGCTTTAAATTCCTGCATCATTGTTGCAAATTCACCTTGGCCATGAACGGTAACAGATTTTAGGAAGCCAGATGCCTTCCCTTTATGAAAGGTTTCTCGATCAATTCCCATCTGATAGTTAAATGGGTGACTTCCGCTTAATTTCCATCCTTTTAATAGCTGTTCATTTTTCAATTGCATTTCCTCCTTTTGTATCGTCAATTTACTCATCATTTTACGATAGTGTCCTGGCGGCAAATGATAAAACTTCTTAAACGAACGAGTAAATGATTCTTGTGTTTCAAAGCGATAATAGAGCGCAATATCGATGATCTTTTCATCCGTATAAAGCAGCATGTTCGCTGAATTTGCAATTCTTCGATATCGAATATATTCTGATGCTGTGACGCCAACCTCTTTTTGAAAAATACGATGATAGTGATACTTTGAGAATCCTGCAAACTGAGCAACACGTTCTAAAGAAAGCTCTTCATGTAAATTCATCTCTATATACTCAATCGTTTTTTGTATGATAGGACTGTAGCTCATTCCTTGAACCTCCTTACTAATAAGATAACAAAAGAAAGCAGGTATTTTTTGACTTATATTGCTTTGTTTAAAAGAAATCTTCAGTATTTTTCATAGAAAAAAGAGAATACTCTCCCTCTATTAGTCCAGGCATTCGTTCTTCTTGTCTCCTACAAAGTCAGTTTTGTGAAAATAAAAAAGGGCTCTCATTTTGAATGAGAACTCTCAATCGCTTTTTTATGATACCGGCGGAACAAACTCCACTTTATACACACTTTAGACAAAATGATTAACAATTAAGCTCAATAAAAAATCTATTTTCCTCATCCGTTACTTCAAATCCGACTGATTTGTATAAATTTAACGCCTTTTCATTCTCTGTATCTACCATTAATTTAGCTTCTTTCAGCCCTTTTTCTTTTAAATAAGTTAGAGCCGTAGTTAGGAGGAACTTAGCAATACCTTGTTTGCGCCAATGTTTTCTGACAAACACTTCTTCGATAACTCCCATTTCATCTTCTTGCCAGGCCATTGCACTAGCAATGATAGCCCCTTTATCCCTAATTGTAATGGAGGTCCAGAATTTGTTGTTTTTGTAATCACGTAATCTATTTATGCCTAATGCAGCATCCGGCCAAATTTCTGCCTCAACCTCTAAATATTCTTTTTCCTCTTCAATACTGCTCATCTTCCAATATTCCCAATGTAATTCGGGTTGCAGCAAGTTAACAGATTCAATCCGTTTTTTTAGATCCCTTTTCATCGTGTATAAAGTGTTTAAATGCTTAAAACCTTTTTCCTCTACAAAAAACTGATTATTTCTAACCTCTGTTCTAAAATTCCCGACACATAAAATAGTTTGATAGTTTGCAGAAAGCAGTTGCTTTAATTCTAATGCACGGTTGTATAGTTTTTCATATAGCTCTTTATATAATTCATAATCAGATTCTCTTTTAGGCAATACTTTTAAGTTCAAGTAGATAGTATGTTTACTCTCTTGTGGAAAGCCATCCCGAACCACATGAATCACTTCAACTTGACCTTTTCCAACCATCTGTTCATTTTCAAATGCACAGTATACATTCTGCCAATTTTCTTCTGGACCAATCCACCAAAAAACTACCTTCTTGCCCTTTGTAACAGCTTGATAAAAATCACCTAATAGTGGCATATCCGCTTGTTGAAAATTTCTAATTACAGTTGAACGCATCATCCTATTTACTCCTTTTAATAGAATTTCAGACATTTTTAGTTAGTAATCATAGAGCTGCAATCACAGGCTAAATAAGAAAAAAAGATTCTTCATGTAGGCTATTTCATTCTTATGTATCTTTAAAGGATAACCATTTAGTCATCATAAAACCCTAGTATCTTTCATACTTTCTCCAAGAATATAGTGTGAAAACCACGTCAAATTCTGCTTCATAATAGCTACATTCATTCCTGGCTGGTCCGGACTATATGCCATTCCTTTGAAAATAATTAATTCTGTATCCACTTCCATATCCTTTAATCCTTGATATAGCTCATATGCATTGGGAGTTGGGACTCTTGCATCCTTTTCGCCATGTTGGATTAGAGTAGGAGTACAGGCTGATTTAATATATGTCATTGGTGATGTTTTAGCATAGATCTCTGGATCATTCCATGGATTATTTCCTAAATACATCCTGATATAGTAAGGGATATCTGTATTTACATAATGGGTAATCCAATTAGTAATTCCACCTCCAACTGAAATAGCTTTAAATCTACTACTATACGTAGAACAGAAAGCTGATATATATCCCCCGTTGCTCCATCCCATAACCCCTACTCGATCTTTATCCGCAATCCCTCTATCAACTAGTTTATCCACTCCAGATATAACATCATCGTAGTTAGCAATTCCCAGTTTTCTATAGTTTGATTTTAAGAATTCATTCCCATAACCCGAACTTCCCCTATAGTTTGGTTCTAATACGATAAAGCCTTTTTCGATAAACTGTTCAATAGGATATTTCTCATTAAAACAGTCTGAAAATATCGGAAAGGATGCCCAAGCCGGACCACCATGGATTACTACTAATAAGGGATATTTTTTATTTTCATCAAACTCTGCTGGGGTTGATAAAACTCCCTCTATTTCATGACCATCACTGCTTTGCCATGAGATGATTTCCCTGTTACTTTTAAGCTTTCCTTTGAAAAATCTATTTTCATTCGTTATTTTTTTATCGTCTAAATAGATTTCAAAGGTTTCATTTGTTATAGCCTTATTATAGGATATATGATTTCCATCCATTGTTATCGAAGCATCCATTATAAAGCTATCTGCTTCTTCGCTTAACATTTCCACAGTACCATTCTCAGCTAACATCCCAATAAGATAATTAGTTTTATTCTGCCATCTAATTAAAATTCCTTTAACTGTCCACCGTAATGGTATAACCGTACTATCAAAATCTGTTAAAGGCAGAGTTAGCCCTCCACTATTAATATCATAGATCACCAATGTACTGTCTTGTATATGAGTCTTATAGTAATCCTTCTCCCTTATGCTTGCTGAATAGCATATTTTGCTGCCGTCTGGAGAAAAGCAAACGCTCCCTCCCAACAACTTATCTATATTTAGCTTTTGTAGCTCTCCAGC
Source organism: Cytobacillus praedii (assembly GCF_001439605.1). Classification (GTDB taxonomy): domain Bacteria; phylum Bacillota; class Bacilli; order Bacillales; family Cytobacillaceae; genus Cytobacillus; species Cytobacillus praedii. The sequence continues at coordinate 6,952 of NZ_LMBX01000004.1, read as the reverse complement.
TTTAATATCTAGTATGTATAGATCTCCATTCATATAATCTCCCATATTTGGGCTCGGCGTAGCCATAAATACAGCCTTTTTCCCATCATTTGAAATATCAAATACATGGATATGGAAATCCTTACCATCAGTTAGTTGATAAACAACGCTATTTTCGTGTTCATCTTTATCATCTTGTATCACTTTTTCTATTTCAATGTAATATAAACAATTATTCTGGTATTCCTTACCGATACGATGGAATTCTCCATATCGTTCTTTACGTATCTTTATTGCCTCGGCTTCTTTTGACTGTGCAACATAATAAAAACCCTTGCCAGCAGGCTCCCATTTAAAATTACTGACCCCTTCCTTCTCATCAGTAATTTGAACCCCACTATAACCATCTATTGACTTAACAAAGATTTGATTTTTCTTATTATCCCTGTCACCAACTGGGCTAAGGTATGCGATAACGCTAGAATCTGGAGACCATATTGGGGATGTACTATCTATATCCTCAGGTGGTAATGGGTAACACTGCCCCTTATCTTTTTCATTTATCCAAACATGATTCCTATATTTATTGTCTTTCCAGCTAGCTGTCTTCTTGACAAATGCTACGTTTTTTCCATTATCACTTATGTTTGTATCTGATAAGGTTGGTAATGAAATAATCTCTTCTATACTTAGATATGTTCTTTCATTCATTCTCATTAATACCTCCCCTCGTAACTATAAACAAATAGGCATTTCTTGATATTGAGTATTTCTGCATAATCTTGCAGCTTAACATACAATTTAACCTTTCTTCTCTCTTCTTCAATTTCGGCATTTAATTGTGCATCAATCTCGTGATAATGAAACTTTGTAAGGATTCTGCTTTACTTTCACATCCTTACTCATTTTCTTTCTCCTTCATCCATTTTATTACTCTAGAATATTATTTGACCTTATACTATAAAACTCCTTTATTTTCTTTAGTCCGTCTCATGTACGAGTGTTTATGACACACTTTCATAGAGTTATTAAGAGACTGCCTTTCACTTATTGCTCTAGTTTCAAAAGTCGTATCAAAACCTACGTTTCAATTTATACTTGTTGATGGATTGATCCATGCTGCTACACAAAAACCTATTAAAAAATGCCAATCTCAATTGACTGGCATTAAAGCTTTATTATTTTTGAGGTTTGAAAATCCGATAATATTATAAATCTGATTAGGTTAGTAAATGAACAAGCATTTGTTTTTTCATTCTACTTTTTTGGATTTATCACAATTTCTACACGACGGTTTTTTGCTTTCCCTTCCTCAGAATCATTTGAAGCAATCGGCATGGATTCACCATATCCTGATGTACTGATCTTTATAGAGTCAATTTTTCCACTTTGCCGTAAATAGGTTTCTACCGACTTTGCCCGTTTTTCTGATAGCATCATATTATACTGGTCATCACCAGTATTATCGGTATGTCCATTAATTTGAATAACAGTATCTGCTTTCAATTTTTCTAAAGCTTGAATTAATTCATTCAATGTTTTCTGTGAATCAGGTTTCAAATCACTTTGATCATGATTAAATAAAATATCATCAGGCAATTGAATTTTTGTTTCTTCCCCATCTGTAGTCACACTTGTTTTTTCCGGAGCTTTAACGATTGGCGGCTTCGGGTATAGGACGACTTGAATCATCTTCCCGCTTTCCTTATTTGGAATAACCAGCTCACCCGTCATTTTTTCGAAGTGCTCCCCGTAAAGTTGCTTCATTTTTGTTTTTAAGATATGCCCACTACTCGGTTCTGAAGTAATAGTAATATAGCCATTTTCTGTGATGGTATCATATGGAATCTGAATTAAAAAAGTACCATCACTAACGATATTTGTACTTGAATTCACCCAATTTTGTGCAAGACTTGCATCTTCAGATGAATAATAGGAAGCAGACAATGCTGTTCCCTCTAATAAGTTCGATTTCCCTTTAATATAGAAATAATAATGGTCATTGGTTAATTCCGTTTCAACCCATACATTCGCGCTTCCATAATCATTTGGAACCGTCTCCCTTTTAGGTGTTTCTATCGGATACACGGTTTCTTCTCCGCTAGGCAATACAAGGATGGGCGCATATATTTTTTGATATTCTACATCAGTGATTTCATCTTTGTAGACAAAAGGTCCTTTTAAGTTCTCTCCATGCTCACCATATATTGCTTCAATCTCATCTGTCTGCCCTGATCCAACAAAAGCCACTTTTATCGTGACTAAAATATTTCCATAGCCTTTTAAATCGGTAGGTATTTCATATGTAAAATTCCCATTCTTATCAACAACGGCAAACTTATCACAAATTAGACAGATTGGATTCCGAATTGAAAATGGCCGATCCAGCCAATCAATTTCCACTTTAGTACCTTCTATTAAATTACTTTCTCCATTTACCACAATCTTCCCATTTTTATTTTCTACATTTCCGCTTAATTTGATGGTAGTCGGATTAGTATCATCCTCTTTATTCTCTGCTACAATCTCTTTTTCTGAAGCTTGGCTTGTATTCTCTAAAGCAGGATTACTCCTTTTTTCCTGATTTGCCTGTTCTTCCTTATTATTCTCACATCCAACTAAGAAAAGGAATGTCAATAAAATAAGCATTAACCAGCACGTTTTTCTCCCCATGTTCTCCTCCTAAATTACCAATTCTTTCTATAATTTAAATGATTTTTAACTAACAGGGAATAAGCGTTTAGTTCTAGGATAAATGTCACGCAAGTAGAATATAGCGTGCGGAAACTCTGGTGTAAAAAATAGAAAAAGAAAAAGGACTCTACCATTTCCAATGATATTCTAGAAAAAAAGAATCCCAAAAAATATTGATAGATCAATATTTTTGGGATTTCTGCTTAGTTTAAATTAACGTTAAACTTTTATGATGCCATGGACCGTTCTCTACATCAAACACACAAATTTTATTATTTCGCCCTTATTTTCTGTTATTAGGTAACTCTTCCTACCTGTTAGACTAAATTGTTATAATAACTTTCCCCTGTGAATGTCCATTTTCAAAATATTGAAATGCTTTTGGAACCCCACTCAAGGAATAGCTTCTGTCTATAACTGGCTTTACTTTTCCTTCTTCAATAAGCTTTTTCATCAAAACTAAATCATTTTGATTTGTCCTCTGCATAAAGGGGATGAATTTCTTTTTTCCAATCATGGATAACAAAGTTCCTACCGTTATTGTCTGATACATTTGACTACTTGTGCCACCAACATGAATGAATACCCCATTCTCTTTCAGCTTTCTTTTATAAGTAGATATAGATTGCGAACCATTCACTCCGAAAATTAAATCAAAGGTCTGATTATGATTGAAAAAGTCTTCATTTTTATAATCAATCACATGGTCTGCCCCAAGGGACCTAACGATGTCTATGTTTCTAGTACTCACCACAGCCGTCACTTCAGCACCAAACGCTTTTGCAATTTGAACGGCAAAGGTTCCTACACCGCCTGAAGCTCCATGAATGAGTACTTCCTGCCCAGCACTTACCATTCCTTTATCCCTTATAGCTTGTAAAGCAGTGGTAGCTGCCATGGGAACAGCTGCGGCTTCCGTAAAGGATAGATTACTAGGTTTTAATGCCAATCCCTTTTCATCTACAACTACATACTCTGCAAAAGCTCCCCAGCCACTTCTAGATAAGTCTCCGTAAACCTTATCTCCTACCTGAAATTGGGTAACTTTTTCACCTATAGCCTCCACTATTCCTGCAATGTCCCCACCAGGAATAGGGTATTTCGGTTTCATAAGACCAAATGCTAATCGGGCTGGCAGTGGTTTTCCTGTTAATAAAACAAGATTACCAAAATTTATTGATGATGCATGAACTCTTACTAATACTTGATTTTGTTTAGGTGTGGGTGTAGCTACCTCGCTTAGTTTAAGTGTATCTGGGGATCCATATCTTTCAGAGATAATTGCTTTCACCTTCATCCTCCTTTTAATCCTTTTTCAATTATTGTAGACGGAAAATGCAGATGGAGCATTGACTTAAGTTAAGAAGGATAAATAAGTGAAGATGCTATTGAATACGTTTTTTAATTCTGCTTAAAGACTCTGGTGTCATGCCAAGATAACTTGCCAATTGATGTTGGGGCACACGTTTGAGGAGATCTGGACGATTTTGAACGATCATTTTATAGCGTGCTTCTGGTGAAGAACGAATAAATTTTGCGTATTCATTTTGTGCTTGGGCAAGGTAGTTTTCCATCATGCTTCGTGTCATGGATTCAAGCTCTGTGTATTGCTTATACATTTTTAGTTCGGACTCTACGTCAGCAACAACTAATGCACAGTCTTCTTGACAGGTTAATGAGTAGTTGGATGATTGATCAGGTTCTTCATAATTAAACAACAAAATGGCTTGTTCTTCAGTATAGAAATTTGAAGTAACCTCTTTTCCATCATCATCTAAATAATACTGTCTGACACACCCTTTCAGTACAAAAAAACATTTCTTTGTTGGAGAATCGCCCTGTTTGATTAGATAGGTGCCCTTTTTAAACCCCTCTATTATTAAATCATTAATAATTGCCTGTTGCTCGGCTTCAGTTAGCGTAGTATATTTAGCCAAATACTTCATGAGGATTTCTTTCATAACAAGTCTCCTTTTTATGGGATGGGCTCTTCAAGACAATAGTACCATTTCTATCCATGCCAGAATATAAAATTTGTTGGCTAATATTGAGTTAAATAGGCTGCCACAAGGTCTAATATGACACAAGAGACAGCCTATCTTCTGTTTTTCTATTCAATTGTTCAAATTGTATTGTTTGATAGATCTGACTTAATGGATGCAATTGTTCCTGCCCCGTTTGTTCAAAAACAACAACCATTCTTACTATGGATGCCCGTTAATATTTAATATCAGAAATGACAGTTTTTAATCCTTCAATAGATTTAATATTTCGTTAAGCTGCCAACAACTACTTTTAATATAAGATTATGATGGTTCTTCAATCTTTCAAAAGGCTTCTCAATAAAACCAACTATCTTTTTTTCAATAATTCAAAATCCCTAAGCGAACACAAAAAAAGACAGGCAATAACCTGTCTTTTTTGTGGATAATACTGATACCGGTGGTCGGGGTCGAACCGACACTCCAGAAGGAACACGATTTTGAGTCGTGCGCGTCTGCCAATTCCGCCACACCGGCATATTAAATTATTTCTCGAAAAAGTGCCGAGGACCGGAATCGAACCGGTACGGTAGTCACCTACCGCAGGATTTTAAGTCCTGTGCGTCTGCCAGTTCCGCCACCCCGGCGTATCTATTTCATATGTTAATGATTAGTAAATTATGGAGGCGGCAACCGGATTTGAACCGGTGATCAGGGTTTTGCAGACCCATGCCTTACCACTTGGCTATGCCGCCATAAAATANTTGGAGCGGAAGACGGGATTCGAACCCGCGACCCCCACCTTGGCAAGGTGGTGTTCTACCACTGAACTACTTCCGCNTGGCTGGGCTAGCTGGATTCGAACCAACGCATGTCGCAGTCAAAGTGCGATGCCTTACCGCTTGGCTATAGCCCAATAGTTATTTATATTATATGTAACAAATGTAGATTATGTGAATCGTAATATGGGGCGACTGATGGGAATCGAACCCACGAGTGTCGGAACCACAATCCGATGCGTTAACCACTTCGCCACAATCGCCATAATCAAATTTATTCATTCATAAAATNGCGGCTGATGGGAATCGAACCCACGAATGTCGGAACCACAATCCGATGCGTTAACCACTTCGCCACAACCGCCATAAATAATGGCAGGGGTAGTAGGAATCGAACCCACACTGAAGGTTTTGGAGACCTTAGTTCTACCTTTAAACTATACCCCTATAAATAAATGGTGGAGGGGGACGGATTCGAACCGCCGAACCCTAAGGAGCGGATTTACAGTCCGCCGCGTTTAGCCACTTCGCTACCCCTCCGGAAAAGTGTGAGACATGCCGGCCAGAGGACTTGAACCCCCAACCTACTGATTACAAGTCAGTTGCTCTACCAATTGAGCTAGGCCGGCATCGTATTNGGTGGCTCAGGACGGAATCGAACCGCCGACACAAGGATTTTCAGTCCTTTGCTCTACCGACTGAGCTACTGAGCCACTATGTATNNNGTCCGGACGGGACTCGAACCCGCGACCTCCTGCGTGACAGGCAGGCATTCTAACCAACTGAACTACCGGACCAAATTGCGGGGACAGGATTTGAACCTGCGACCTTCGGGTTATGAGCCCGACGAGCTACCGGACTGCTCCACCCCGCGATAATCATATTTCCATATATACCTATCAAGTAAA
>NZ_LMBX01000004.1:260-603 GCF_001439605.1 Cytobacillus praedii | reverse complement strand
GGTGGAGGATGACGGGATCGAACCGCCGACCCTCTGCTTGTAAGGCAGATGCTCTCCCAGCTGAGCTAATCCTCCGTATNATGGTGACCCCTACGGGATTCGAACCCGTGTTACCGCCGTGAAAGGGCGGTGTCTTAACCGCTTGACCAAGGGGCCAGTATGTAAATGGCGGAGAGCAAGGGATTTGAACCCTTGAGACAGCTATAAACCGCCTACACGATTTCCAATCGTGCTCCTTCGGCCACTCGGACAGCTCTCCTTNNNNCCGCAGGTAGGACTCGAACCTACGACCGATCGGTTAACAGCCGATAGCTCTACCACTGAGCTACTGCGGAATAATACC
>NZ_LMBX01000004.1:0-217 GCF_001439605.1 Cytobacillus praedii | reverse complement strand
ATTGGCGCTGAGAAGCTTAACTTCCGTGTTCGGGATGGGAACGGGTGTGACCTTCTCGCTATCGCCACCAAACTTTTATTAAAAGACATATCTTATTATAACGTCTTTTTAATTTTTTTCAAGAGGAAAATTGAAATTTATTCCCTCAAAACTAGATAATGCTAAAGAAGAAGTTGAGTAATCATTTTGGTTAAGTCCTCGACCGATTAGTATTTGT
>NZ_LMBX01000071.1:280-374 GCF_001439605.1 Cytobacillus praedii | reverse complement strand
GGTCGCTTCCTTGATCTGCTTGTTGTTCGTTGCCCTCATGGTTTGTGCTCTTATTTTGATTATAAATAATCATTAAACAAGAGAAAAAACTAAG
>NZ_LMBX01000071.1:0-159 GCF_001439605.1 Cytobacillus praedii | reverse complement strand
CCAGCCGCACCTTCCGATACGGCTACCTTGTTACGACTTCACCCCAATCATCTGTCCCACCTTAGGCGGCTGGCTCCGAAAAGGTTACCCCACCGACTTCGGGTGTTACAAACTCTCGTGGTGTGACGGGCGGTGTGTACAAGGCCCGGGAACGTATTC
>NZ_LMBX01000070.1:305-421 GCF_001439605.1 Cytobacillus praedii | reverse complement strand
GTTGACGTTTTTTGTTCGTTCAGTTTTCAAAGAGCAATGATTGTTATCATGTTGCCGCTCAAGGCGACTTTTAAATACTACTACGTTTAAAATGATAAGTCAATACCTTTTTAAAC
>NZ_LMBX01000070.1:0-164 GCF_001439605.1 Cytobacillus praedii | reverse complement strand
TGGCGCGCCCGAAAGGAGTCGAACCCATAACCTTCTGATCCGTAGTCAGACGCTCTATCCAATTGAGCTACGGGCGCTATTTAAAGATGGTGCCGAGGACCGGAATCGAACCGGTACGGTAGTCACCTACCGCAGGATTTTAAGTCCTGTGCGTCTGCCAGTTC
>NZ_LMBX01000067.1:189-489 GCF_001439605.1 Cytobacillus praedii | reverse complement strand
GATAGGTTTGAGGTGGAAGCATGGTGACATGTGGAGCTGACAAATACTAATCGGTCGAGGACTTAACCAAAATGAAATGCGAAGGCGACTGTTCAACTTCGAGAGGCGTTGGAGAGCCGGTCGTGCAAATCCTGCTTTTGGATTTGTAAGGACGGATCGAAACGACCGAGAAGTTAGGAGCCGTAGCTGAACAAAATGATTACTCAACTTCTTCTTTAGCATTATCTAGTTTTGAGGGAATAAATTTCAATTTTCCTCTTGAAAAATTTTAAAAAGACGTTATAATAAAACTTGTCTTTA
>NZ_LMBX01000067.1:0-159 GCF_001439605.1 Cytobacillus praedii | reverse complement strand
GAACACGGAAGTTAAGCTTCTCAGCGCCAATGGTAGTTAGGGGCTGTCCCCTTGTGAGAGTAGGACGCCGCCAAGCTTAAATATGGAGGATTAGCTCAGCTGGGAGAGCATCTGCCTTACAAGCAGAGGGTCGGCGGTTCGATCCCGTCATCCTCCACC
>NZ_LMBX01000066.1:173-514 GCF_001439605.1 Cytobacillus praedii | reverse complement strand
TGGTGGAGCCTAGCGGGATCGAACCGCTGACCTCCTGCGTGCAAGGCAGGCGCTCTCCCAGCTGAGCTAAGGCCCCAAATCATTTTTAAAATCGGGAAGACAGGATTCGAACCTGCGACCCCTTGGTCCCAAACCAAGTGCTCTACCAAGCTGAGCTACTTCCCGTTTAGNCGCGCCCGAAAGGAGTCGAACCCATAACCTTCTGATCCGTAGTCAGACGCTCTATCCAATTGAGCTACGGGCGCATTCATCCACTGTACTAAGAAGTAAACAAACCATACAAAATCAATACTGCTACGTATATTAATTCTATATATTTGTTATTTTCCAACTCAAATGAT
>NZ_LMBX01000066.1:0-166 GCF_001439605.1 Cytobacillus praedii | reverse complement strand
TGGAGCGGAAGACGGGATTCGAACCCGCGACCCCCACCTTGGCAAGGTGGTGTTCTACCACTGAACTACTTCCGCAGTAAAAAAAACAAATGATGGTGACCCCTACGGGATTCGAACCCGTGTTACCGCCGTGAAAGGGCGGTGTCTTAACCGCTTGACCAAGGGG
>NZ_LMBX01000003.1:294275-362474 GCF_001439605.1 Cytobacillus praedii | reverse complement strand
TAAAAAATTAAGGACTTTTTTATAAAAAGGGGTTCGGAATGAGACCATTCCGAACCCCTTTTGTCGACAATCTGAGACAGGGCATTGCCCTGCCTTTCTTATTCAGTCATGTTTCGGAACAGATTTTTGACATCTAAATATAGCTGGTCTCTGGGACCTCCATCACGTAAATCATTATCAATTACTTTCAGGCGGTTGAATGTACTTTCATCTGTAACAACCTTACTTGTTTTTCCATTTAGATATGGCTGAACAGCCTGATTAATTTTAGCTATAGTTGCTTTTTTTTGTGCAGTATCATTAATGTCAGCTGCTATGATGACATAATTCCCATTCACGACTGATTGCACATCATTGACATTATCAACAGCTGCTGCAGCCTGATTTATTCTTTCTACCATTTCCCCATTATACGCCTCATAGTAGGAGTTGCTTGCTCTTTTATTGAAGCCCAAATGTCCATGGAAATTGGCATCATCACGCTTAAAAAGGTAGGGTTCCCCATTATCACTTACTCTTTGGGGAGCAGGTACATTTGCATTCCTGTTTTGGAGATTGTTTCTTTCATATTTGCCTTCCTCACCAAGTGTATGGTCCATCATCTCAGTCAGTGCTCCGTCATTATCGGCTCCATCGAGTAATTGAGCATTTCCACCCTTATTCCGATGGTTTTCATTTGAATAATAGCCAATTGGCTGAGCACCATCCTTATAACGCTGCTGGCCAGCAGATTCATCATTTGCACCGCAGCCTGCTAACCCTATTGACATAATCAACGTAAACGGAAGAACAATTAATTTCTTTTCCAAGCGAAAACCCTCCTTCGCTAATCAAACCAATGAGCATTATGCTCATCAGTAGGTTGCCAAAAAAGGAGGAGATTCATTCTTTAAATGATTACCAGCTCAGTCCATTTTCCATTGCAATAAACCGTTTCAGTTCCTTAATAAAGTTGTGTCTTTCATGAAATTGCCCAACAGTGATTTCTAATAATTGCTGGATTTTTGCTGGCTGTAAGTAAGTTTGTTCCCGAATTGCCCGATTCCACTCCCTGAAGAGATCTGTAGGAAATGCAAGGGCGTATATAAATCCTTTTTCATTCATATAGATAGCGAGTTCTTTATATTTAGCTAAATCTTGGAATGACCAATGGAGAAATGGAAGAATGCGATTAGCATATTGCAGGTAGTCGGAACGAGGGGTGCCAATACTTATTAAATCAAAATCAATTAAATAAATGTCTTTATTCTTCGCTCGCAAAAAATTATGATGAGCCACGTCTCCGTGCAGAATAACCTTCTTGCCGTTTTCAAATACACCTAATTCCTTCTCTATTCCTTTTAATGACCAATCAGCCCAACTAAGCATTTCATTAATTATTTCTTTCGGGACAAAATAACCGATAATCGGAAGGTTGTTCAAAAAAGAAATGGTTCTTTCCTGCCATCTTCCAACCTGGTTAAAATTTGAAATACTCCCTGCATATTGATCGACTAATTTTTCATTCGTTGCATGAAAATGCGAAAGAAGCTTTAAGCCATTTATACGATCTAGCTGCTTGTAAAAGGTAAATTCGTTTTTTGATGTTTCAATCCATTCAAGACATCCATAGTATGTTTGTTCAAATAATAAAGGGGGTTCCTTCTCTAACGAATAAAATGAATAGGCTTTTTGAAATCCCTCTCGTTTTAACGAAGTTAAAACATTTTTCTGTAAAACGAATTGATAATAGGAAGAAAAGCCTTTTAGAATAAAATCTAACCCCTCTGCTCTTACTTTATACACTTTTTTCCTTATTTGCTTCATTTCCTTAATTGGAACATGGAGTTGTTTCTGTAAATAGGAGAAGAGACGATTTTGATATAAATCGTCTCCTTCACCTTTAAACGTCAAATTCACTGCTCTCATCAAAGTTTCGTGGCATTCCAAACGCTTGCCCACCCATTTGCCCCGGACCATAAGGGTTCATTGGGAATGGTTGCGCGAATCCCATTTGCTGTCCGTATGGTGCCCCATACGGCTGTACACCAGGAACAAAGCCATGGCCGAATCCATAAGGAGACATTTGTGGCGCACCTCCGCCACATCCACAATCTGATTCTTTCACATGTTCAGTCGGCATTAATGGCATTTGGCTTTGCGAAGGCATAATTGGCATTTGGCTTTGTGAAGGCATAATTGGCATTTGACTTTGTGTTGGCATTAATGGCATTTGTGCCATATTTGGCATTTCCTCCATTACACCTTGGACCTGTGGGGCCATTTGCGGGAATCCAAATGGCATTTGACCGTATGGAACAGGACCACAAAAGCCAGATCCAGGCATGACTGGAGAAACTGGGACTAAATGAGTAGGATACGGTGGACACGGATTTGGCGGGCACGGATAGCCGTAGTTTGGCTGCATGGCAGGAGCTGTGTATGTTGGCTGAAGCGGCAATTGCTGTTGTCCCATATCCTGTGCGCCCATAACAGGTGCAGGATTCTGTGCTTGAGATGGCATCATATATTCAGGATTCATATGCGGCATTTGATGCATCGGCATGAATGGAGAGGATTCCTCATGAAATCCTGGGCTTTCCACTCCTGCCAAACCATAATTTTGGTGAGGCATTTGATGCATTGGCATCGCAGCTCCTTGAACTTGTGGATAGCCCATCTGCTGTGGATATCCCCCTTGAAAACCAGGTCCAGGCATGACTGGAGAAACAGGAAATAAATGACTTGGATAATATGGATACATTGGCTGTTCGAAACCTCCTTGTTGTGTTTCCGCAAAAGGCTCACTTTCAATTGCTTTTGGCTTTGGCGTTTTTTCAGCAATTGGTTTGATTGGTTTGACTGGTTTAATCGGTTTGGATTCGATCGGTTTAGTTTCTATCGGCTTTACTTCAGGGAGTATATTGACAGGTTTTGGCGGCAATTGAGGTGCCGGCTGCTGAACAGATAAATTAGCCATATTCATCATATAATAATTATTGATATCAATTTCAGGCATAATTGGTTTTGGCATCTTCGGAATAAATGGTTTTTTAGGAACTTCTTTCGGTATCTCAACCTGTGGTGCTGTTACTTTCGGTGCTTCTTTTTTAGGTGGTGCAGGTGCAACTGGCACTTCCTTAGGCGCTTCTACAACAGGCATTGTCTTCGGTTTCTCTTTGGCAAAAGGGTGTTCCGCTTTTGGCATTTCTTTTTTAGCACCCATATTAATTTTTGCATCCGGCATGCCTCCAATAGGAGCTTCCTTCTTCACTGATCCTCCTGCACCAGGAACTTTTATTTTCATACCGGGCATAATCATATCAGGGTTGCTGAGCTGTGTATTCATCTTTTTTAGCTCTTCAAAATTCACGCCGTACTTTTTGGCGATCTTCCAAAGAGTATCCCCTTTTTGTACGATATGGATCTTCACTCTGATCCCTCCTACTAGTCATAAGTCCATATAGTGTATGACAAAATGGGCAAATTGCTAATACTTTACATAAAAACTTATGCTTTAATTATGAGAAATATGTTTGGGTAACTAGTTACAATGTTTTTTTGGGAAGAAAAACCCTCCCGTAAAAGAAGGAGGGTTTAAACATGTGCAAGCATTCTTTCTAGTGCTAACTTAGCAAATTTAGCTTCTTTTTCATTCACTTCAATGATATTATGAAGAATCCCTTGATCAATCAATTCCAGGCACCAAGTGAGATGTGGAAGGTCAATACGATTCATAGTTAGACATGGACACATATGCGGGTTTAGAGACATTATATGCTTATCCGGATGCTCATTAATAATGCGTTTAACAAGATTCATTTCCGTCCCAATTGCCCAGGCTGACCCAGCTTCAGCACGTCCAATGGCCTCAATAATGTAATTCGTAGATCCCGCCATGTCAGAAAGTTCAACCACTTCCCGTTTACATTCTGGATGAACAATGATTTTCATTGTTGGGTAATTCCTGCGAATATCTGCCACATTTTCAACTGTAAAATTCTCATGGACGGAGCAATGCCCCTTCCATAAAATCACCTTTGCTTTCTCAACTGGTCCATCAAATTCCAATTCATCATTTATTGGATTCCAAACAGCCATTTCGTCTAGTCCAACCCCTAAATGAAATGCTGTATTTCTTCCTAAATGCTGATCTGGTAAGAATAAAATTCTTTGCTGCTGATTAAACGCCCATTTTAACATTTTTTCAGCATTTGATGAGGTAACGGTCGCACCACCATGCTGCCCAACAAATGATTTAATGGCTGCCGTTGAGTTCACATATGTTAATGGGAGGATCGTCTTTCCAAATAGCTTCCCAAGCTTATCCCACGCTCGTTCTGTTTGAAACATATCTGCCATATCAGCCATGGAACAGCCTGCACGCATATCCGGTAAATAAACCTTTTGGTTTTTTGTTGTCAAAATATCCGCTGTTTCAGCCATAAAATGGACACCACAAAAGATAATATGCTCGGCTTCCCGATTTACTTCTGCCAGCTGTGCCAGCTTTAACGAATCACCTGTTGCATCTGCAAACTGAACCACCTCATCCTTTTGATAATGATGGCAGGGAATAAATAATTTGCTGCCTAGCTTATTTTTTATAGCCTTTACTCTATCTTCTAGCTCGGATACTGTCATATTTCGATAAATTTCCGGAAGAACACTTGAATGACGATCTACTGTTTGAAAAATATTCATATCTTTGATCCCCTCGTTGATAAAAATTGATTTATCGAGCACTATTACACATTTATCTAGTAATAATTGGATTTTATCTAGCACAATTTTTAATTTATCAAGCAACTTTTAGAATTTGTCGAGCACTTCATCTTCAATCACTACTTTCACACTTATATCCAATGCCTCGACCGAATGGGTTAAAAAACCAAGCGAAATGTAATCAACTCCTGTGTCTTTATACTCGGCGATATTTTCAAGTGTGATTCCCCCTGATGCTTCGGTAATAATCCCTTCTGGAACAGATGAAATCCATTCTTTAATTTCACCTGGGAGTCTATTATCGAACATGATTACATCTGCTTTTGCTGCAATTGCTTCAAGCAATTGTTCCTCTGATTCGATCTCCACCTCAATTTTCACCATATGCCCAATCGTTTTTTGGACAGCTTTAACAGCTTCCGTAATTGAACCAGAAAAGGAAATATGGTTGTCCTTTATCATGACACCATCATAAAGGCCAAAACGATGATTATGCCCGCCCCCACATCGAACCGCATACTTTTCCAGCATTCTTAATCCTGGAGTTGTCTTTCTTGTATCACAAATTTTCGTATGTGAACTATCTAAAACAGAAATCGCTTCTCGAGTTTTGGTAGCAATCCCGCTCAATCGTTGAATGAGATTTAATATGACACGCTCTCCTCTTAATAAATGAGCTACTCTCCCTTTAGCATCTGCAAGTATTTGCCCATTTTCAACGGGATCTCCATCCTTTACTCTTAGTTCTGTTTTAATCTCTTGGTCAAGGAGAGCAAATCCCGTCCGAATAACATCTTCCCCGCAAAAAATTCCATTTGCTTTTGCTAGAAAAATAATTTCCCCCTTCTGTTCCTTGCCAAATATTTGTTCACTGGTTATATCACAGTCTCCAATATCCTCTAAAAAAAATTGCTCAAGTTGCAAGCGCAGCTTTAATTCGTTCATATTTATCCTCCTTTATTGTTTTTTTACAATGAATAATTTGTTTCCTTACCCACTTGTGATCATTTTCACTTGGATAGTCCTGGCGAAAATGCCCTCCTCGGCTTTCGGTTCGTACTAAGGCCGAGTCTGTAATTAGCCATGAAGTAATCATCATAAAAACTTGAATTAATTCTTCATTTGTTAAGTGATCAAGTTTTCTTTCTATCCAGTTTTCTATTTCAAAGCTTTCTAGCCATGATTTCTGCTTCATTAATCCTTCCTTCGTACGAATAATTCCAGCATGCTCCATCATCGAAGCCTGAATCTCCTTAATCGATGGCAATGGATCATTTATATGGCATCCATTACTTTCAGATATAGCAGGATCAAATGATTGATTTATCGATTGAGTATTTATTTTTTCAGCTAGCCTTTTCCCGAAAAACAATCCTTCAAGCAGTGAATTGCTTGCCAGCCGATTCGCGCCATGCACCCCTGAACAGGCGGCTTCCCCAATCGCGTACAATCCTTTCACACTGCTTCGGCCATTTAAATCTATTTTAATTCCACCCATTAAAAAATGACTTCCTGGCACAACTGGGATGATGCCTTTCTTTAGATCAATTCCATATTGTTCGCACAAATTTGTGATTGTTGGAAAGCGATTAACAAAATGATCTACTTCTGAAATATCTAGGAAGATTGGCTTTCCCTTTTTTATATAGCTAAATATGGTTTGAGATACGATATGTCTTGGGGCAAGATCACGGAGTGGATGTATCCCGTCCATAATCGGGAGTCCTTCCTTTGTTATCAAACGGGCACCCTCACCTCTTACTGCTTCAGAAACTAATCCAACCGCTTTCCCCTCTGTATAAAGAAGAGTAGGGTGAAACTGAATAAATTCCATGTCTGTTATTTCTGCCCCAACTCGATAAGCAAGTGCAATTCCATCTCCAACAGCCGTTTCTGCATTTGAAGTATAGCTGTACAGCTGTCCACATCCACCAGTTGCGATAACAATATGTTCGGCAAAAAAATGATCTACTTTCCCATTTGAATATTTACCTTTCGCTCCAATGCATCGGTTACTGCATTCATCCATTAGTAGTTCATACACAAAAATATTTTCTATGATTTTGATATTCTGATTCATATTCGAAGTCATAAATTGAATAATTGTTCGTCCTGTGGCATCCCCGCCTCCATGTACGATTCTATGTTCAGAATGCGCCCCTTCCATCCCAAGTAATAAATCTCCATTTACATCCTTATCAAAAGAACAGCCTTTTTCATTTAATTCTTGTATCAGAGAAGGAGCTTGCCTTGTTAGTTCACGAACTATGTTCGGATCATTATGGTGCCTCCCAGCTTCAAGTGTATCGATAAAATGTTTTTTAGGATCATCCTTTTCTCCAATCGCCGCTGCAATTCCACCCTGAGCTAGATTAGAATTGCTTTTACTAATTTTCGATTTTGTGAGAACTATCACATTTAAATCATGGCGAAGGCTATTTGCTAATTGCAATGACGCAATCCCACTGCCGATAATGATGACATTAGCCTGTTTCATTTTCCCCCTCCTGTTCATTACAGGTGTCTTGACACTTATATTTACATAGTTTTAAACTTATGACAAGTACTTTTAAAAGATTACTAAACTTTTCAATAAACTATTTTTTAGGGTGGTGTTTCAATTGAAATATTTTGATTATGCTGCTACATGCCCACTTGATCGTGAGGCGGCAGAAATATATATAAAAGCTGCAACTGAATATTACGGCAATACAAGCAGTCTTCATGATACAGGCGGTCAAGCAAAAGAGCTATTGGAAAACTGCCGCAGTGAAATGGCACAATTATTAGGAGTACAGAAAGAAGGGATTTATTTTACAAGCGGGGGTTCTGAAAGTAATTTTCTTGCGATCCAATCGCTCTTATCTACCAATTTAAAAACAGGGAAGCATATTATAACCAGCATGGCAGAGCATTCATCCATCACAAGCATAATGAAAAAATTAATAAAGGAGCATCTGTATGAGGTTACCGTTCTCCCGCTGAATCCAGCAGGACAGATTGACATTGATGAAGTAAAAAATGCAATTAGAAAGGATACCATATTAATTAGTATCCAGCATGGAAACCCTGAAATTGGCACATTACAGCCTCTTGAGAAAATTGGCAGGCTATGTATAGAAAATCAAATTCTTTTCCATAGTGATTGTATTCACACTTTCGGAAAAACAGATATAAAACAGGTTGCGCAAGTGGCTGACAGCATATCTATTTCCGGACATAAATTCTATGGCCCGAAAGGAATTGGGGCCGTTTATATTCATCCCCGCTTAAACTGGCAGGGATATTACCCGGCAACAACACATGAGAAAGGATTTAGACCTGGTACTGTAAATGTACCTGCAATTGCGGCAATGACCGTTGCGGCACAAAAGGCAGGCAAGTATCTTAATGATCATCATTCACATTATTTACGTCTAAGAGGCGCGTTTCTTCAAGTACTAGAGCCGATAAGGAAGCATTATATTGTATATCATGCTGATGCATCAGAACAGCTCCCCTCTACAATAGGCATGAGAATAAAGGGAATCGAAGGACAATTACTCATGCTTGAATGTAATCGCTATGGATTTGCCATCTCGACAGGAAGTGCTTGCCAGACTGGGATGCAGCTTCCATCGAAAACAATGGAGGCACTAGGAATTACAGGAAAAAGTGCAAAAGAATTCATTCGAATTTCATTTGGCTGGGAAACGACAGTAAATGACGTACAATTGCTGGGTAATTTAATTGTTAAAATTGTTCAAGATACATGCCAAAGCTAATTCAGTTAATTTCAGCCCATAATTATGATAAAATTAGTTATTATTGGGATGTGAGGGAGTTTATATAATGAAGAATCAACGAAAGGTGCTCGGTGAAGAGAGAAGAGAGATGCTGCTTCAGCTTTTGAAGGATAAGGGCGAGCCGATAACAGGCAGTGAGCTTGCAGCGATTACAAATGTAAGCAGACAAGTCATTGTCGGTGATATTACCCTTTTAAAAGCAAAGGGGGAACCAATTATAGCCACAAGCCAAGGCTATATGTTTTTAATTCAAAATGGCAGCCAAGCCCCTATGGTAGAGCGCATCATTGCAAGTAACCATTCTCCTGAAAGAACAGAGGAAGAGCTAAATTTACTTGTCGATTATGGAGTAACGGTAAAGGATGTCCGCATTGAGCATCCAGTCTATGGCGATTTAACCGCTTCTGTTATGGTTTCTAGTCGAAAAGAAGTCAGTCAATTTATGGAAAAAATTAAATCAACGAATGCCTCCTATTTATCTGAGCTTACTGGCGGCATTCATCTTCATACCATTTCAGCAGCAACGAAAGAAAAGCTGGATGAAGCGGAAAAAGCATTAAAGCTTGCAAACCTTTTAGTGGAGTAAATGAAAAAGGAGCACACCCATTTGTGCTCCTTTTTCTATTTACAGGTAAGTATTCAGTTTAGAAATCTCTAAACCTAGCTGATAATAAGGATAGCTCCCTAAAATCTTTACTTTACAATCAAGTGCCTCTAACTCCGCAACAACTCCTGGAATTAATACTTCATCTTGTTTCATATCGATATCTATGATAAAAAAATAATTACCTAGCCCTGTTTTCATCGGCCTGGATTCTATTTTTGAAAGATTCAATCTTCTCCAGGCAAATGCGGATAAAACTTGGTGAAGTGCACCTGCACGATCAGATGGCAATGTGATCATTACGGTTGTCTTGTATCCTTTAAAGCTAGAACCATCTTCACTTAATGGCATCTCATTTTTCGAAAGGACAATAAACCTCGTATGATTATAATGAATATCATGCACATCTTTCCGAACAATCGAAAGTCCATATTCCTTTGCTGCTAGCTCATTTGCAATCGCTCCAGCCTTCATATCCGGATGTTCCTTAATGAATTGTGCTGCTGCTGCAGTTGAGGTGGTGTTCGTATAAGGAATTCCTTTCAATTCTTTATGTAAAAACTTATGGCATTGTGCAATAGCATGGGAGTGGCTGTAAATCCTTTCAGTCTCCTTCCAGCTGTCCAAATTTTCTGGATGTACCATAAAATGCTGGCGAATGGGACAAGTAAGCTCTGCTATAATCGGCAAATCCACTTCATGAACTAAATAATCGAGTGTAATATTTACGGACCCTTCAAGGGCATTCTCTAAAGGGACAACTGCTAGTTCAATTTCATCTTCGCTCAATGCATCAAAACAATCTGGAATCGTTGCATATGGAACAGATTCTTCTTTAGGAAACATTTCACGAACGGCAATGTCTGTAAAAGTTGCTTTCGGACCTAAAAAACCTATTTTCACAGTATCTTCTCTCCCTTAACTAGCACGATATGTATAATTGATTACTAACACTTTACCACTTTACATGACATAAGTAAAAATAAAAAAAGGTGATGGGCACAGGGCACGATCAATCATGCACCTGAACCAAGCACCTCTACTCTTTCAACAAACTCTAATTTTCTTAGCCGTATTAATAACTCTTCAATTTCAATTTGCATTCCTGCTGTATTTAAGGAAAGCGTGACGTTTGCCCTTCCCATAAGCGGTATCGTTTGATGGATGGTTAGCACATTGCAGCCTGAAGATGCTACTTCCCCTAATAAATGAGATAATGTACCTGACCGATCTTCTAAATAAAAAAACAATGTGATTAAGCGTTCTTTAACGACCGTATGAAAAGGAAAAACGGTATCTCTATATTTATAAAAAGCACTGCGGCTTAAATCTACCTTTTGAGCTGCATCCCAAACAGATTCCGCTTTTCCTCTTTCAATCATTTCTTTCGCATCTAATGTTTTTTTCATTGCTTCTGGTAAAACATCTTCTCGGACTAAGAAAAATTTTTTATCCAGTTTCTCATGTCTCATTTCTCCACTCCACCTGCCCCTAGTGGTTACTCAATAAACTCGAATTCATAATCAAGCAGCTTGACGATGTCGCCGTCTTTTGCCCCTTTTTGACGAAGTGCATCATCAACACCCATCCCGCGAAGCTGTCTGGCAAAACGTCTAACCGATTCATCTCTTGAGAAATCTGTCATCTTAAAGAGCTTTTCAATCGCATCCCCTGAAACAATGAAGTCTCCAGCGGAATCTCTAGTGATGACAAATTCTGTCTGTTCTGCTTCGTGCTTATAAAGGACACGATGAACACCTGTTTCTTCTTCCTCTTGGATGAGCGGGAATTCAGGAGTTTCTTCAATTTTATTAGCAATTGCAAACAATAAATCCCTTAAACCTTGACGTGTAACCGCTGATATTGGAAAAATAGGATAATCTTCTTCCAGCTGCTCTTTAAATTTCTCTAAATTCTCTTCCGCACCAGGCATTTCCATTTTATTCGCGACAATCACTTGCGGTCTTTCTGTCAGTCGCAGGTTATACTCTTTCAATTCTTTATTAATCGTTAGATAATCCTCGTATGGATCTCTGCCTTCGATTGCTGCCATATCGATTACATGAACAATTACCCTTGTACGTTCAATATGTCTTAAAAACTGATGACCTAATCCTACTCCTGAGTGAGCCCCCTCAATTAAACCTGGCAAGTCTGCCAAAACAAAGCTCCGGCCATCTTCTGTTTCAACCATTCCTAAATTTGGCGCAATAGTCGTGAAATGATATTCAGCAATTTTTGGTCTTGCCGAAGAGACAACAGATAAAAGCGTTGATTTTCCAACACTCGGGAAACCTACTAGCCCTGCATCAGCCAAAAGCTTCAGTTCAAGAATAACTTCTCTTTCAACACCTGGCTCCCCATGTTCCGACAATTCTGGTGCTGGATTTGCTGGCGTGGCAAATCTTGTGTTTCCTCTGCCGCCACGGCCGCCTTTAGCGATAACTGCTCTTTGGCCATGCTCAACAAGATCGGCAATCACTTCATGGGTTTCCGCATCAGTAACTACCGTACCAGGCGGAACTTTAACAATCATATCTTTTGAATTTTTGCCATGCATGTTTTTAGACATCCCATGCTCCCCGCGAGGGGCTTTAAAATGACGCTGATAGCGGAAATCCATTAACGTTCTTAAGCCTTCATTTACTTCAAAAACGACATCCGCACCTTTACCTCCGTCCCCGCCAGCGGGTCCTCCATTTGGTACATATTTTTCACGGCGGAAGGCTACCATTCCATTGCCTCCATCTCCGCCTTTAATATAAATTTTGACCTGATCGACAAACATATTATTCCTCCTGCCTTGGCTGTCTTTATCCTAAAAGACAGCAAGAACTGATTGTTTTCACTTATGTAGAAAAAATTCAAGCGAGAGTTCTTGTTCTGTAAAAAGATGATAATTAATTTTTGGAGCAGGAACCGTTTTTTCAAAGAAACGTTCAATCTGTTCCTTATTTGTTATTATTCCTCTAAAATCGAAAAAGAAACGAGTACCTTCCATTTGAGGCTCAATTGTCACAGATAAATGGTTGTCATAATACTGCTTAATGGATGAATTTAAACATTCAAAAAAAGATCCTGTCCAGCTAACAAGCCAATCATCATCCAAATAATCACATTTTGAACCATCCAACACATCGTATTCCAATTGAAACATATGATTTTCCCAATTATATGTAAGAATCAGCGAGGCGAATTGAGGAATTTTCAAATTAGAAAGCTTTGCTTCCTGTTGGGCGCAGGCGACGATTTCGTCGATAATTTCATTTGCCCGATCAATTTTATTAAGGGCAAGATTGCCTTTTATTAATTGGATTTTATTTAGCCAGTCGTGGCGTGCATAGCGCAGCACCTCGATCACATTCCAGTCCTTATTCATACATGCACTCCTACACGGTTATTTTGTGAAGACTGCCTGCTGTAAGTATACCAAAAAGATGAGAGCTCGTAAGCATTTATTAGGAAATACTGAAAACTTTCACTACCTATTTATACCCAAAAAGAAAACTCTAACCTTAATGGCTAGAGTTTTCCCATCAATTGCTTATGCCTCTTGAGCTGCAGGGTATACGCTCACTTGCTTACGGTCACGGCCAAGACGTTCAAATTTAACAACGCCATCAACTTTAGCGAAAAGTGTATCGTCGCCGCCTCTACCTACGTTTACTCCAGGGTAGATTTTTGTTCCACGCTGACGGTAAAGGATAGAACCGCCAGTTACGAATTGTCCATCCGCACGCTTAGCGCCAAGACGCTTAGAGATTGAATCACGACCGTTCTTTGTAGAACCTACTCCTTTTTTAGAAGCAAATAACTGAAGATCTAATTTTAGTAACATTTATTCCACCTCCTGCTTTTTGAAGGTAATTTTTATATGCTGTCCGTATTCTTCTTCAATTGTCCGCAATGAGACAACCATTCCTTCTAGAAGAAGCTGAATCTTCTCATATGTATCATCCGGAAGATTGTCCGGAATTTCACAGCTAAGAAATCCATCATCCTTCTGTTCAATCAACGGGGTCACTCCAGTTATGGCGTGCACCGCATTAATTGCACCAACCGATACAGCAGATACGCCCGCACAGACGATATCCTTGCCCCGCTTGGCAAAAAAGGCATGGCCGCTTATTACAAATGATTGAATCTTATCGGATTTATTACGAATAACCGTAACATCAATCATCGAAGATTGCCTTAAGCGTTGATTTTTTCAATCACAACTTTAGTGTATGGCTGACGATGACCTTGCTTTTTGTGATAGTTTTTCTTCGCTTTATACTTGAAAACAATGATCTTCTTTTGACGACCTTGCTTTTCAACTTTAGCTGTAACAGTAGCACCTGCAACAACAGGGCTTCCTACTTTCACACTATCTCCGCCAACGAAAAGAACTTTATCAAAAGTAACTGTTTCGCCTGCTTCTGCGTTTAGCTTTTCAATGTAGATTGTTTGACCTTCTTCTACCTTTACTTGCTTACCACCAGTTTCAATAATCGCGTACATGAACTGCACCTCCTCTTAGACTAAGACTCGCCATCTTCAGGCGCTTTACTTGCATGCATATTGCCACAAGTAAAATCTTATTACCTGTTCTGTGCGGTTGTAGCACAGGTGCGCTACAAACATAACATGAAAATACTAACATAACTTATTCCGTTGTGTCAATATACTTTTCCTAACTGCTACTGCAACTGACGAATTTCATAAAAAGGTTTATCATTGTTAATCACTGTAAAACTAATTTTCAGCCCTAGCAGTTCCTCTATCCGGTTCTTATGTATCTCCTGTTCTCCGGAAAATATCTTTGCTACTTCTTCAGTTGTGTTAATATGCACAGCCTCATAATCAGCTCCTCGATGCTCCCAAAGCTCTCTTTCTAGACGGAAAGCAATCGTTTCTGAACTTAACACCCTTCCCGTTCCTTCACAGGAAGGACATTTTACCGTTAGAGCTTCAGAGATGGCCGGCTTCGTTTTCTTCCTTGTCAGCTGGAGAATGCCAAGTGGCGAAAAACCAATCAAATTAGTCCTTCGTTCGTCCTTTTTCAATGCAGCTTCCATTATATTTAAGATAGATTTTCTATCACGTTCTTCTTTCATGTCGATAAAATCAACCAAAATCATCCCGCCAATATCACGAAGGCGAATTTGCCTTGCAGTTTCCTCCGCTGCAGCTTTATTTGTCTTTAGAATGGTTTCACGCTGATCTGTCTTGCCAGCAAATTTCCCTGTATTTACATCGACAACTGTTAACGCTTCTGCTTCATCAATAATTAAATAAGCCCCATTATCAAGCCAAATAATTCGTTTCAAAGCTTTTTCAATTTCATGATCCAGCCGATATGCTGAAAAAATATTTTCTTTGCCAGTATAATGTTTGATTGGGAGTTGACTGTTATTTTGAAGCAGCTTCTTCATCTCCAGGTCGTCAACAATCACTTCGCCGGAATCAAGTTTCTTTAACTCTTCCAAAATTTCTTCAGCAAAAGAGTTGCGTTCAAGCACCTTTCCCACTTTCTTAAGCTTCCCGGACTTTGTTACCAATTCTTTGTATTCCAGACGTAAATTCCGCAATTCATTTATTAGCTCTTCTTCTGTTTGTTTTTCACAGGATGTACGAAAAACAAGACCTTCTTCTGCTTCTTTCATTCGTTGGCCAAATCTGCGCCAATCCTCTCTGATACGTTCTTCTTCAAATTTTTTTGACACAGCCACATAGCGTCCTTGCGGCATATAAATGAGGTGATTGCCAGGGAGTTCAATAATGCCAGTTAATCTCGGGCCTTTCGTTCCAGCTGCATCCTTTTCAACCTGAACTAGGATTTTTTCCCCTTGATGGACAAATGCAGAGATGCTGCGAGCAGCTTTTACCGATTTTTCCTCATTCGATTGGACAAAGGAAGCTAGCTTATCTCTATGTAAGTACCCGCTTTTTTCTTCCCCAATGGATACAAATGCTGCATTCATCCCAGGAAGTACCTTTTCAACGATTCCTAAATAAATATTTCCTACAGAAGAATGCTGTTTTGGCTGATCAATGGATAGTTTTTCAACTACATGATCATTCAAAACAGCATAACGCTTTTCGCGATTAAGATGGTTAACAATTATTGTCTTCAATATACTTCCTCACTTTTAGATTAATACACGTATAGCAGATCCCCAATGCGTGCTGTCACAATTTTTTCAGCAAAATAAGCATGCAATAACTCATTTTCGTCTAAGGAACCTTTTTCTTGACCGTCTTTTTCAATAATAATTGGATGTTTATACCCTCTCTGAAACTTCTCGAGCACATGTATCACCATTTCCTCCTCTTTGACAACAAGGGGCTTTAATGTACGGAAGGCCCGATTTTTCCCGTAGTACCGTTCGAGGAGAAAGCGGATAAACACATATCTGCCCTGCTTCCATTCATGATAAAGAGCAAACAGCAAAAATGAAACAACCACCCATATATTTAAATTAAACGGGGAAATAAATAGGGTGATTATGATAAAAACAGCTATGCTCCCAACCGATAATAATAAACATTTCCGATGAGCATCAGGGAATGGATGATAAAGCGACAGCCAGAGGAAAATGAGCTTTCCTCCGTCTAGCGGCCAAATCGGAAGAAGATTAAATAATAAAACCATTAGGTTAAATTGAATAAAATGTTGATAAATCACGTCAGGCAGCAATGAAAACTGAAATAAAATATAAGCTGCACCCATCATCCAAAGATGTTGTAGCGGACCAGACAAAATCACAATCATTTCTTCTTTTAAAGGCCGATTCCCATGCTCCTCCATTTCAGCAACCCCGCCAAATGGCAAAAGGGCAATCCTTTTAATCCTCCACGAAAAAAAAGACGCTGCACCTGCATGTCCCAGTTCATGTACAAGGATAATAAATAGAAACAGCGATAGCTCAATAAAATGAGCAGTCATAATCGCTAGACCGATCACTACCCATAAGAGCGGATGAATATAAATATATTTTATCAATCCTGCCAATTTAATCAAATGGGATCACCTGTATCGGGTCGACGAAATCATCCCCTTGTTTAATCGCGAAGTAAAAAGACCCTTTGCTGCCGTCATCAGTTGCAGTCGGTATCCCCACCTCAGTTCCACTTTCGATATATTCCATGAATTCCACACTTATTTCTTCCAAATTCCCATACCATGATTCACTATTATCCGCATGCTTGATGACCACCGTTTTTCCAAAGCCATCCTTTTTTCCCGCAAAACTGACAAGCCCTTCACTCATTGCTTGAACGGCAGTGTCTTTACCAGTTTCAATCGTTATCCTTTGACCATTCACACTAAATTCCTCAAGAATTTTCGCGGATGCGGGTAATGCATATTCTGTATTCGAGGCAGTGCTCTTTTTTCCTTCATCATCTTTTTGATCTTTAAAAGGCAATAAAGCTAACGGCTTACCAAATTGATCTTCATACCAGTTGGAAACAGCAACAAATTGAAAGTCCTTTTCCATCGAAGTTTTAACAAAGTCTCGAGCAGAATCAAAAGTCGCTGCATTATTTTTAAACATAATCGCTACCACCAAAAATAAACAGGCTGAAGCAAGCAGCTTAAATAAGAACCATTCCTTTCGAAATAAAGGATGATTTCCCTCACTGCTTCCCCCATCATAGGATGAAAGTTTATCGAAGCCATAGCGTTCTTCATCCTCTGCCCAAAGAACACGATTATTAATATTCTTTGTCATTCTTTCACGTTCTCGTTTTCTTCGTGCAACCCGTTTCCGAATATCATCCGCTCGATTACTCATCTCTCACCATTCCCCTACTTATCTTTTGTACAAGTCTATGACCCGTCCAAAAAGAGTATGACAACTTTGAAAGGCGGAGGTGGCTTGCTCAGGGGCGACAAGCTTAAGACAGGCCGGCAGAAAGAAAGGTTGATCTTTACCTTTTTGACGGAATGACTTAAGACCTCGAGCCCCTAGCCACCGCAGCTAGACAAACTGAAAAGCGGAGGCGACTGGTCAGCCCCGACAAGCTTAAGACAGGCTGGATGGAAGGTTGATTTTTAACCTTCTAGCCAGAACGGCTTAAGACCTCGAGGGGCTAGGAGCCGCAGCTAGACAAACCGAAAAGCAGAGGCGGCTTGCTCAGGGGCGACAAGTTTAATGAAAGTAGGATAGATTAAAA
Organism: Cytobacillus praedii; assembly: GCF_001439605.1. Taxonomy (GTDB): domain Bacteria; phylum Bacillota; class Bacilli; order Bacillales; family Cytobacillaceae; genus Cytobacillus; species Cytobacillus praedii. The sequence goes on along the minus strand of NZ_LMBX01000003.1, from coordinate 345,218 downwards.
AAAGCCAGGGGACCCCTGACTTTTGAATCTTTCTATTTTACACCAAAAAACTTTTTCAGTTTTGAAAAGACACCTGGATTATCATCTTCCAGCGGCTGTAGGGGAATGGACTCGCCTAAAATTCGGCGGGCGATATTCCGGTAAGCAATTGATGCCTTACTGTTCGGATTTAACGCAATGGGCTCCCCGTGATTAGAAGCTCTTATAACCTCATCATCATCAGCTACTATACCGATTAAATCAATCGATAGATGAGTAGCAATTTCATCCACATCAAGCATGTCTCCGTTTTTCATCATTTGATTACGAATTCGGTTAATTATGAGTCTAGGTGACTCAACATTTTCCTCTTTTTCAAGCAATCCAATAATACGGTCCGCATCTCTAACAGCTGAAACTTCTGGAGTTGTCACTACAATTGCTTTGTCCGCTCCAGCTACTGCATTTCTGTAGCCGTGTTCAATCCCTGCAGGGCAATCAATGATGACATAATCATAATCTTGCTTCAATTCATCGATCAGTACCTTCATTTGTTCTGGCGTAACAGCTGTTTTATCACTTGTTTGCGCGGCTGGCAATAAGTATAAAAGATCTTCAAATCTTTTATCTTTTACTAGTGCCTGGTGAATTTTGCACCGGCCTTCCAAAACATCGACAAGATCATAAATAATCCGATTTTCAAGTCCCATAACAACATCTAAATTACGAAGGCCGATATCTGTATCTACAAGGCAAACTTTTTTTCCTTGCAAAGCTAGGGCTGTTCCTACATTCGCACTTGTCGTCGTTTTACCGACCCCTCCCTTACCGGATGTAATCACAATGGCTTCTCCCATTCTAGAATCCCCCTTCCAATCTAGTAATATTCGGTCTAATATGCATTAAAACTTGTAATCTATCAACAGTTATTTGATCTAAATCATTTATGTAAGCACATTCCATTTCTCTTTTTTCATCCTCCTGATAATGGTCAGGAGCTCTAGTAATACAATCACTAATTCGGATTTGTGAAGGCTTCATAATGGATGCTGTGACGATTGCTTCCTTATCTCCGTTAAAGCCAGCATGGGCAATCCCTTTTAATGCACCCATGATATAAATGTTTCCGCCAGCAATAACCGTACCTCCTGGATTTACATCACCAACAAGAAGTAAATCACCAGGCACTTGAAGAATCTGTCCCGATCGAACGATTCTTGCAACAGGTACAATTTCATTTTCTTTCTTTATCTTCTCTGCTTCATCTTTAGTCATAACGTTGGAGCTAATAGAATCGACGACAAGATTTTTCTTTTGTCGCACCAAGTCCTTTACTTCCTCTTCCTGCTCAGCTGTTAAATATCTATTACCAACTTGAACATGGACAGAGATTAAACGGTCCTCACGAGACTGAGAGCTTTCTGATAGCTTTCGGTCTAATTCTTCCTTTAATTCTACAAAGGAACAGGAATCATCAAGATGAAGAGTCAACCCATCCTTTGTCCCTTTAATGGTTACATTTTGGAATTTCTTCATAACAAGCTGTTCACCTCAGAGCAAATGCGTAAGCGCCAGTCACACTATAAAAAAAGAGTGAGACGCTATTGCTAAACACTAAGAAAAAACGCATCGCGTTTTTTCATAAGCAGGAGGCAAGAGAAACTAGTAGATTTCAGCTACAGTATGAGCTATTTCTACATATACCCCTGCTCCTAAACTTTATTTTACTACAATTCGACACGGACATAAAAAAATCCTTTTTTGCTTCAAATAATTTGGCCAATCGTATATAAAATTAATGAATCATTTGCAAGTTTACTCTAATGCAATATTCAGTCTTAATTTTTATGCATCTAAGCTCAAAGCTAACTTCTCAAAATGCCTTTTAAACGGATAAACAGTAAGAATAATAAAAATAAAATTGAGGGTAAGTGTTGGTATTAATCGATCCATACTATAGGAAGCAAAAGTCATATCTGTTCGATTGATTATTACGTTCATTTCATATGCACCCAGCTCTAAGAGAGCTACGCCTACAATTGAAATAAACGTTACCATTACAATATTCGTTTGCAGGATTTTCATTAGTTTGTAACATATGTACGCCACTAATGGAAACAGACATAAATAAATTCCCATGATTTCCGTATAGACTATATCGAACAATAATCCAAAGAGAAAACCATAGAGTACTCCATAGTTTTTCGGCCCATACACTGTAAGAAGGATAATCGCAATCATTAAAAAGTGCGGAACAAGGATATACTCATTTCCAAACACCTTAGGAGGCATTAACTCGACAAATATACTTTCGATTATGAAAAAAAGCATTAATAGAAGAGGAAGAAGGAATTTTCTCACAGCTCCTCCTCCTTATCATCGATCATATCTTTTATATCAGGCTGTACCGAACCTCTCTTTGCTACCATGACATGCTCGATATCATCAAAATTCGCACCTGGTTCAATGTAGGCTGTTTGTGTAAGGCCATACTCTGCAGGAGCAACCTCCACCACTTTCCCAATGAGAAGACCTTTAGGGAATACACCGCCTTTACCAGAACTAATTACCGTCTGACCCTTCTTAACCTTCGCATCTGATGGGATTCGCTTCATCATGAGAAGACCTTTTTCATCGTCATAGCCCTCAATAAAACCAAAAATACTTTCCCCATCCGCTTGAATTTCTGCAGATATTCTGTTCGTAGGATCCATTGAACTAAGAAGCTGAACAGTAGAAGTAAAGGGCTGGCTATTTTTTACCTTGCCGATTAAGCCTTTTGCCGTAATAACTGCCATATTTTGCTCTATTCCATCCCTTGAACCTTTATTAATAATAAGCAATTCCGTCCATTTATCTGGATTTCGCCCAATAACAGTTGCCTGTTTGGGCTCAAAAGCACTTAATGAATCCTTTATATCTAGAATCTCTTGAAGCTCAGTGTTATCTTTCTTTAACTTTTGTACCTCTGATTCAAGCCGTGCCAGCTCATCTAACCTTGATTTTAATTCCTTATTTTCCGTATATGTATTTTGCAAGTCTTTCAGATTTTCAAAAAAATTCGCAACATAATGAGTTGGGCGTGAAACGGCTGTTTGCACCCAGCCAGTTGTATCTTTAATAAATTGTTCTGGCCAGCTTAATTTAGAACGCCCACTTAAAGAAAACCCAATCAATGCCACTAGAATAATGATACTGACAAGCAAAATAATCAGGCGTTTATTCAAAAAGAACTGTGGCATTCCCTACACCTCGATATATTTTTTCTCTCTTAAAAATTTAATTCACAAGAAAGGTGCTCGCCACAACATATTCGTGGACGAGCATACACTTCTTGTTCATACATTTTCTATTTCTGCTTAACGAGAGTCCTTCGCTTTGTTTTTAAATAAATCGATATGATCCAGGGCTTTACCTGTACCGATTGCCACGCAATCTAATGGATTTTCTGCAATTAGAACAGGCATGCTTGTTTCTTCACTGATCACTCGATCTAAATTACGGAGCAATGCACCGCCGCCAGTTAGTACAATTCCACGATCCATAATGTCTGCTGCTAATTCTGGCGGTGTTTTTTCAAGTGTTACTTTTACTGCCTCTACAATAGAGTATACCGTGTCATGTAAAGCACGAGAAATTTCCTCTGCTGTAATTTCAATCGTCTTTGGAAGTCCAGTTAAAAGGTCACGTCCGCGAATTTCAATATTATCAATTCCCTCAGGCTCTCCAGCAGAACCAATTTCCATTTTTATAATTTCTGCTGTTCTATCACCAATTAAAAGGTTATAGTGCTTTCTAATATAATTGATAATCGCATCATCCATTTCATTCCCAGCAACCCTAACTGATTGACTTGTTACAATACCACCTAATGAAATGATTGCAACCTCTGTCGTTCCGCCGCCAATATCTACGACCATACTTCCTGTTGGCTCCCAAACAGGAAGATTGGCTCCAATTGCTGCAGCAAATGGCTCTTCAATCGGATAAGCATCTCTTGCCCCAGCTTGGCGTGTTGCATCAATAACGGCACGCTGTTCAACAGCAGTAATTCCCGAAGGAACACAAACCATTACATATGGCTTTCCAGAGAATAATCCTTTATTCTTAATTGCTTGATTAATATAATATTTCATCATCACAGCTGTTGTTTCATAATCCGCAATAACCCCATCCTTCATTGGACGAAGCGCGACAATATTCCCAGGTGTTCGGCCAATCATATTCTTGGCGTCATTACCTACAGCTACAATGTTTTTCGTATCCGTTTGTAAAGCAACTACTGATGGTTCCCTTACTACGATGCCTTTTCCTTTAATATAAACGAGTGTATTAGCAGTCCCCAAATCGATTCCTAGGTCCTTTGTTCCAAACATAAGTGTATCTCCCTTTCTGATACGAAATGCAATTAATTAAGATAAAATGTCATTTGTTTATTTAGCTAAAAACGCTAACTTTATTTAATTAGACGTAAAAAAGCATAGATAATATTATAACTTATTAGCGGACAAAACTAAAGTGTTATAAATACCCTTTTTCCTTCATGCTAACAAATTTATTATCCCCGATAATCAGATGATCGAGCACGTCAATTCCAATAATTTTCCCACACTCAGAAAGACGTTTTGTTACTTCAATATCCTCTCTGCTTGGTGAAGGATCTCCACTCGGGTGGTTATGAAGGCAAATGATTGATGCTGCAGATCGTCTAAATGCTTCTTTGAACACCTCGCGCGGGTGAACAATGGAAGCATTCAGACTGCCAATAAAAATGGTCTGTTTGTGCAAGACTTGGTTTTTTGTATTTAAATAAAGACATACGAAGTGTTCCTGCGAAAGAAATCTCATATCATTCATTACATATTTCGCTCCATCCTCTGGTGAGCGGATGACATAGCGATCATCAAATGAAAGATTCGATATCCTTCTGCCAATTTCAACTGCAGCAAGAAGCTGAATAGCCTTTGCTTTCCCAATTCCCTTTATGGCCGTTATTTCATCTAAGGAGGCATCCTTTAATAACCAGAGTCCTTCAAAATGATTAATGAGCCTATTAGATAATTGCAGCACTGATTCATCTTTTGTTCCGGTCCTTAGCAGAATAGCCACAAGTTCATGCGTGGATAAACTTTGCGGACCATTTTGGATAAAGCGTTCCCGTGGACGCTCATCCTGTGGAAAATCCTTAATCATCAAGGATTCAGTTTGCATGTAGCTTATTCCTCCCTATTCCGGGCGTAAGGGTTCTGAAGATGAGAAAAAATTCAGAAAGGAATCTCTAAGCCTGCATTCCTTAATTCTCGAACAGTTTTTGATACAGGCAGACCAACAACAGAAAAATAATCTCCCTTTATTTCTTTCACGAGTACACTGCCTTGGCCCTGAATGCCATATGCACCTGCTTTGTCAAACGGTTCACCGGTGTTAATGTAAGCGTTGATTTCATCATCTGTTAGCTCCCAAAACACCACATCTGTTTTTACATTGAAATTAGTTTCCTTACTAGGAGCGATAATTGAAACTCCTGTATAAACTGCATGTGTTCTTCCGGCTAAAGCTTTCAGCATTGAAAATGCTTCTGCTTTATCTTGCGGCTTTCCTAATATCGTCCCATCTAAAACTACAACGGTATCGGCTCCAATTATATATGAGCCTGGGTATTTCTTGCTCACCGCTTTTGCTTTTCTACTGCTGAGCTCCATGACAATTTCTCCCGGTGCTAGGTCGGGATTAAAGCTTTCATCAACATCACTGCTGGATACATTAAATGTTAAATGAAGGTTTTCAAGAAGTTCTTTTCGTCGTGGAGAAGAAGAGGCTAAAATGAGGTTTTGCATTTCATCACCTTACCTTAATTTTTGTATCGATTTGGGAGATACATCATCATCGTACCAAAATTCAGCAGGACAAACAATTTTTAAACCGACAAATAGCGAAAAAGTTCATAACATAACGCCAAAATATACCTGTAATCGTAAAATACTTGTTTGGTTAAAAATTCCCCTCCTCCAATACATCAGCCAATTGAAAAGAAGCCTGTCGAAAATCTTCGAACAGACTTCAATAACATGTGTTATTTCCCAGAAAATATTCGAAAGTTGAAAGGTTTTGTCATTAATTGAAAAAGTAATCTACAACGATTGATAAACAGCAAGAAAACCGAGCAAATGCTGTTGCAGCTTAGTTTGGATAGAAAGCTCTGGTGTTTGCTTATACGCTCTAAGCTGCTCAATCGCTTGATCAAGTTCTGTTTTTATTGCAATAACTCCTTCATGTTTAAGCTTGTCCTCAGAAATATTCTTCAGGATCGATCCTTGCTTTTCTGCCTCTTCTAGAGTAGATGCGGAAATAGTTTGACCCACAGCAGCTTCGGAAGCGCCCGCAGCCAATGATTGATAAATTGCTCCAACTGCCTCCATTACCTTTTTCTCTTCTCCTTGAAGGTCTTTAAGTGTTTTCCCCTCAAAAGTAATTGGCTTTGCAAATACTTCTATTCCCTTACTTTTTAACTTGACACCGATTTCCTTCGCATGTTCAATGCTGTCTGCAACACTTACATATAAAAAAGCTTGGCCGTTCATTTCAACAACTTGAGCAGGAGCCCCCAATTGAATAGTCCCATCCTTCATCTGTTCAGCTGCTCCTTTATTTGAGAACACCCCTCCTTGTACAATAAAAGTAGATAATGGGTCAAGAGCTACTGACTCTTTCTCTCCAGCACTAGCAGGAGTGTCCTCCGTTTTTTCTGGGGCTGGTTCCGCAATCACTGGCTGATCAACAGGGGTTTCATTTTCAGTAATCACTAGCTTTAACAAAAGCAGTCCAAAACTTGTCCCTAAGAGAATAGCAAAAAACACTGTCAGAAACACAGAAGAAAGCATCCCATTGCGATTCTTCTTAAAGTTTTTACTAATCGCCCCGATCCCTTTTTGACTTTGTTTTTTCGGTTGTTTTGTAACTTTGTATTCTTGCACATCCTTATCGAAATCCGATGATTCATCCGGCAATATCCAGTCAAAGTTTTCTTCATCTGCCGCTTCCTTTGAGGCAGCTGCTTCAATCGCAGAGGAATAGTCATACTTGTTGTTTTGAACAGTCTCCTCTAACAATTTCTCGCTTTTATTTTCCTTTTTCAATTTTTCATTCTCTTTTCTAGCCGTTTCAAGAAACGTATGGTTTTTGCCATTTATTTTAATCGTAATCGTTTTTCCTTTCTCCTCTCTGTCCACCATATCCTCCTCCTCTCTTCTTAATCAATTGCTAATTTTGTTCCATCCTATCATAATGGCAAAAAAAAATAACAAGACTTTTGTCGTCTTGTTACTTGGGATTTTCGTCAAATTTTTTACTAGTTTAGATTTGTGATTATGGATTATTCATTTTTGGCAAGAGGAATGATTAAAGCTTGACCAGTGATAATTTTATTATCCTTTAATTGGTTGGCTTCTCTTATAATCGCTATCCCTTTGTTTGAATTATAGTATTTCATTGCCAGATTATAAATTGTATCTCCAGGCTTAACAACATGATTAGTTGTATTTTCATATTCATTAACAATAGCTGTTTCTCCATTTTCACTCTCAACATTTGAGTTGTTCGATGAGTTTATTGATTTCGATTGATTATTTTGCACTTTTTCATTGGAATATTCCCCAAAGCTACTAAAAGGATTTTTCTTATTTGCTGGCTTTGGTGTCTCAATCTTTGGCAGATGTTCAAGTAAATCTGATAATGTTGGCATATAAAAAGCTGAAAGTGTCACCTGATAGGTTATAGGTGTATTCTCTTGACTTTCTTCGATAATTTCCTCGTTTGCAGTAAAATCAATAGCTTCTACTACAACTATCCGATTTAAGTTTTCTAGTATCTGCAAAAAGGACTCGAACTCAAAATAACTTTGTGATTCTATTGTTAGATTTACAGTAATCTTTTCAACGCCTACCGGAAGTGGAGTTGAAATTTCCTCTTCTGCTGTCCCATCCGTTTCAGCTTCCTCAGAATTCTCAGCGTCCACGTTTTGACTGTCATCCAATTCAATTGCTTCGCCATCCTGGAAGGTCATATTAGCTACAAAGCTTCCTGAAACAACTTCAGCTTTTTCTATATCCAGCAGCAACTGCTGTGCCATTGGTTTTACAGGAACCTGCTCTTGCAGGTGGATTGTGCTTTCAACAGGATGTTTTACAGTCTTTTCCCCTTTATTTTTGAGAGCTGATAAAAGCTGTTCTTGTGATTGTAATTCCATTTCCTTCAACTTAACTTTTTCCATTTTAGGAAAAAACCAAAAAAAGTATATACCTACAAAAAAAGCAGTCAACAGGAAAATCGATAGGATGATCAATAAAATATTATTTTTTGGCAAGGGTCTATTCATTATTCATCTCCTCCTAATTCATTGGAGGAATGATTATTTGCTTCGTTCTTCATTACATCTCTGTCTAGGCTAATTTCAAATTGACTTAAATATCGCGGAAGGTATGTTTCATTTTTCAATTTACTTTTATCGATTTCATCTTCGGATTCACCAAACTTTTTATCATAGAAACTAGTAATTGCATCCACTGAAAGAAGTTTTGACTCCTCTACCCAATTAGATTCCTGTAAGGAATTTAAATAGTATGCGGCTTCTCGACTTGATTCAAATTGAATACCTACATGAATGATCCCAGTCTCTACATAGTTAAAAGTTTGAATAAATCCCCGTTCTGGTAAAAGTGCAGTCAATTTTTGCAGCACCGGAACCGTTTTGGCCGGATATTCCTCAGCCCATTTTACGGTATTTTCTAGCTTTGTATAAGAATCAGAAGACTCCTCGGATTTACTTTTTTCCTGTTCATATGCAACTAACTCTTCATTTGCAGCAATTTGCTGATCTAATGTATTTAATTTGATGTTATTGGAACGATTGACCCAGTATGCAAAAAATCCGCCAATAAGAAGAAGGATGACGGAAATAATGACAAGCAGTAAAAGGGATTTATTTTTCTCCTCTTTTTGAGGCAATAAGTTAATTTCTACTAACATGTTTACACCCCTTTTAATGCAAGCCCCAGAGCCAGGTAATGTGTTGGAGGCAGTTTTTGTTCCAAAGGTACAAGTTCATCATAAGCAAATGTTTCTAATGGAACTTCAAAACGATTTTCCAAGTCCACTTTTATCTTTGCTAGCAATGGATAATCCCCATTTAATAAAATCCTTGAAACTTGTTTTTGTCCTTTGTATAAAGAATAACGGTAAAAATCCATCAGACGGCTAATTTCTTTGTAGATATCATCAAATTGATAAACCAAATCATCCGGTTCACCAATATAAGTCATTTCATATGCTCCGCTCCGATTCAGCTGTTTTTCCCATTTTGAATCATTAAATTCAATTGGCATATGGTGCATAAAGATTGGAAATTGATTTTCAAATATAGAAATATTGACGTTGTTTAATTCAAATTGAACAACAAGTAAATCTTCATTCTTCTTTGCTTGGTTTAGATGATAGAAAAGACGATAGATCGCAAGCGGTGAAATTTCAGCTTCGAATGGCTTTAATCTGTTGTCAGACAATAGATTAGAATATTCTTTAACACTTTCCTCTTGAGCAGCAAAAATTAGTATTTCCTTTTTCTCTTTGTCCTCAGATACAACAACTGCATCGAAAACAGGTTCATCAAACGGAAGATGGATGCTCGTACCTAGCTCTAAATATAAATGGCCTTTGATTTCATCATCCTTCACATCAGCAGGGATGGTGACTTTTCGAATGATAACAAATGATTCAGGGATTAAAAAACGGACTTGTCGATTCCGAAGCTTCCAATCTTTTATACACTCTTCTAAAATAGTGGAAAGAGTTTCATAATCATTAATTTTCCCATTGTTAATAATCCCTGCCGGAAGATAGCGTTCTCCCCATTTAAAAGGGATCGGGGGATTTGCTTGCTTTAGCTCTAAATAACGAATGGAATGATCGTTAATGATGATATTTATAACACGTTTTTTGGAAGAAAAGAAGTTAGGAGACATAGTTTAAACCCCTCATTAAAATCCTGATGTTAAATATTGCAAATACGCTTCAATTATTGCATCGTAAAAGTAATAAGCTGTTAAAGTACCCGCTGCAATAAATGGGCCAAAAGGAATTGGCTTTCCTCTTTTTACTTTCTTCAATAGTAACCCGACTATTCCAAAAAGGGCACCATATAAAGTAGCAAGAAAAAAAGCTAGCACCATCGCCTTTGTACCGATAATAAAACCAATAAGAGCAAATAGTTTAATATCTCCTCCACCCATGCCACCTTTACTAATGATGGCTATAACGAGCAGCAGGGTAAAACCAATTGCTGCACCTAAAAGGGAGTCCCACCACGGGGAGAGAGGGATCAGCAGTCTCTCTATTAAAAAAATCCCTGCAAACACTGCTAAAATTTTATCAGGGATCAACATATAAGTAATATCAGTGACAAAGATAATAATCAATAATGAAATGAGCGTCCATGCCACAACCAGCTCTGAAGTCCATCCTATCACGAGCGGTGCTGAAACAAATAGAAGCCCTGTTATCAGCTCCATCATTGGGTAAATAGGAGAAATGCGCACCTTGCATTGGCGGCATTTCCCCCCTTGAATTATATAGGATAGTACAGGGATGAGCTCAATTGCTGTTAGCTGATGTTTGCAGTTTGGACAAGATGAGCGTGGTTTGACGATTGATTGTTTGATAGGGACTCTCAGGCCTACTACGTTGTAGAAGGAGCCGAGTGTCATTCCTAATAATAAAAGATACATGTTCCCAATTATATAATCCATATTTAGAATCTTTTACTGATTTGTATTAGTATCTTCATTTTCATTTTTTTCCTTTTTAGTATACTGAAGACTTGGGATTATATCTTCAGTATTACCATTAATCTGAGGAGTATTATTAAATTTATCTGCTACAGCAGTCCCATTAAAAGTATAAGTATCGGTATCACTATTATAAGTTACACTATATGAAGTCCAGTATGAGGGTTTATCTAGGTATTTATTCAAATCTGCCGTTGTATATTCTGTTTTTGTACCTTCACCTGCTGCAAACAGTTTTGCAGCTTCTATAGTTAAAATTGCTTCGGATTTTGCTGCATCGAAACGAGATTTTTCAATAATTTTCCCAATACTAGGCACCGCAACCGCTGCAATAATCCCCAAAATTACAACAACTGCAAGCAATTCTACTAATGTTAATCCACGCTGGTCTTTTAAACGTTTTTTCAAATTCTTTAGCATACTTTCCTCTCCCTTTTCACTAGTCATATTTTACTATTACAATTTTACTCTACCATATTTCTATGAACAATATCACATTATTCCCAGTAAAATTATTACTTTTTTCTATCATTTTCCATCTGCTGAATCTATTATCCTACTTGATTGAAAATTTCAAACATCGGTACCATGATTGCCAAGACAATTACACCAACCACGCCAGCTAAAACAACAATCATTAATGGTTCGATTAGAGATTTTATCCGATCTGTGCTCGTGTCTACTTCTCTTTCATAGAAATCTGCTACTTTTCCAAGCATGGCATCTAAGGACCCTGTTTCTTCTCCAATCGCTATCATTTGTGTAACAAGTGGAGGAAATGCCCAGTGCTTTCTCATTGGATCTGTTAAGGACTCTCCTCTTTCTAGTGAATCCCGTGACGCACGGATTACTCGGGAAACGACTTCGTTTCCGACGACATTTTCAACTATGGACATTGCTTGAAGGATAGGAACAGAACTTGTAAACAACGAACTTAATGTTCTCGTCATCCGAGCCAATACTGCTTTTTGCAGCATTTTCCCGAATATTGGAATTCGCAGGACGAAATAATCGAGATAATATTTTGTCTTTTTATTCTGTTGAATAAAAATTATCCCTCCAATAAAGCCGCCAAACAAGAGTATGACCAGCCACCAAAAGCGCTGCATAAATTCACTGGCATTTAAGACAAACTGAGTAATAGCAGGGAGCTCTCCGCCGAAATCAGCAAACATGTCCACAAATGTCGGAACAACCGATACAAGAAGAAATATAACAACGGCTATAGCGATTATCCCGACAACTATCGGATAGGCAAGTGCCGATTTAATTTTTGACCTTGTGGTATGCTGCTTTTCGTAGTGAATAGCTAAACGTTCAAGCGTTTCATCCATACTTCCTCCCGCTTCACCGGCACGTACCATATTAACAAACATCGAGGAAAATATTTTTCTATGTTTAGCTGCAGAATCTGATAACGGCTTCCCTTCACGTAATTCTAGCTCAATATCGAGCAGGGCTTTCTTTAAGCCTTTACTTTCCGTTTGTGCTGCAAGTATATTGGTTGAATCAACTACAGAAACACCTGCTTTAAGAAGGGTAGAAAACTGTCGCAAGTAAATGACCATATGCTCAAGTTTCACTGGAGAACCGATCGAAATTTCCTTTGTCAAAATAGACTCTTGAACTTCAACCATTTCTAATACTTTAATTCCGTTTTTCCCAAGCTTTTGCATGGCATCTCTCTTCGAAGAAGCTGTTATTACCCCTTGCTGCTTTCCTTTCCTATCCCGTCCAGTATATTTAAATCTTGCCATTTTAACTCAGCATCTCCTGTATGAATGGTTCTGCTGCTTCTTTTGAAATAACCCCTGATTGAACAAGTTCTTTGATGCTTGTTTCAAGCGTATGCATGCCAGATGCTCTTGAAGTCTGCATAATATTAACAATCTGATAGATTTTTTCATTGCGAATCAAATTAGCAACAGCTGAGTTATTAATCAAAATCTCTGTTGCAGCTCTCCGCCCTTTTTTATCAATCGTTGGAAATAAGCGCTGCGAAATAACGGATACGAGAACAGATGCCAATTGAATTCTAACCTGTGCCTGCTGAGACGGCGGAAAAACATCAATAATTCGGTTGATTGTTGCTGGTGCGCTTGACGTATGCAAGGTTCCAAAAACTAAATGCCCCGTTTCCGCTGCAGTGATCGCCGTCTGGATCGTCTCTAAATCTCTCATTTCCCCAACAAGTATGACATCAGGATCTTGTCTTAAGGATGCTCTAAGTCCATTAGCAAAATTATTTGTATCAAAACCAACTTCACGCTGATCGATAATTGAATTTCCATGTTTATGAAGAAACTCAATTGGATCTTCAAGCGTAATAATATGCTTTCTCATATGATGATTCATATATTGAATCATCGATGCCAAGGTTGTTGATTTCCCGCTCCCGGTTGGGCCTGTTACCAACACTAGCCCTTGTGGTTTTTCCGCAATTCGCTTTAATACATTCGGTAATTCCAATTCCTCTATTGTCGGTATTCTTGTCGGAACGATTCTAATTGCCAGGGCAATACATGACCTCTGGAAATACGTATTCACGCGAAATCTGGATACTTTCGGAATCCCATAGGAAAAATCTAATTCACCTTTTTCTTTAAAATGCTCCCACATATTATCAGGAATGATCGCTCTTGCCATCCCTTCCGTATCTTCCGGCTTCAGCGATTCCTTCCCATATTTCTTTAAATCTCCATTTATCCTCATAATCGGCGGTACTCCCACCGTTAAATGAATATCTGATGCTTTCAGTTCAAAGGCTGCATGAAGCAAATGGTCAATCATTTCTTTCATCATCTGCACCTCTATTCAGGTATTGCCACTCTTAATACTTCTTCAGTAGTTGTTAATCCTTGTTTTACCTTTAACAATCCATCATCAATAAGAAAAATCATTTTATTTTTAATGGCTAATTCTCGAAGTTTTGTAAAGGATTCTCCATTCATAATTACTTGTTTCATTTCATCATTAATGACAAGTACCTCATGGATGGCAATCCGACCTTTATAACCAGTCATACTGCAGGAAGAACACCCTCTGCCACGAATGATTTTATCAATTCTCATTCCACGTCTTGCAAATATTTCAACCTCACGCTTTGAGGGAACCTGTTCTTCAGCACAGTCTCTGCACACTCTCCGTATTAACCGCTGTGCGACAATCCCACTTAACGAGGAAGCAACTAGGAATGGTTCTACTCCCATATCAACAAGTCTGGTCACTGTACTTAATGAGTCGTTTGTATGAATTGTACTCAACACTAAATGCCCAGTCAGTGATGCGCGGATGGCAACTTCCACCGTTTCTTTATCGCGAATTTCCCCAACCATAATAATATTGGGGTCTTGACGGAGAATGGAGCGAAGCCCTGTTGCAAATGTCATCCCGACATTAGGATTTACTTGGATTTGATTAACCCCTTCTACCTGGTATTCGACTGGATCTTCAACAGTTATAATATTTACTTCCTCACTATTAAGCTTATTTAAAGCAGCATACAAGGTAGAAGATTTCCCTGACCCTGTTGGACCAGTAATGAGGACAATCCCTGTTGGTTTTTCGATCATCTTCATAAATCGATTTAAATTCAATTTATTAAACCCTAGTTTGTTTATATCATTTAAGGAGCTTCCTAAATCTAGTATCCGCATAACTATTTTTTCACCGAAAACAGTCGGTAAAGAAGATACACGGAGATCAATGGGGTGAAAATCTAAATTAACCTTAATTCTGCCATCCTGTGGAATCCGGTGCTCTGTAATGTCAAGATTGGACATAATTTTTATTCTAGCAATAAGCAAACTTTGCATATGCTTTGGCAGTACCCTCTCCGTTCTAAGAATCCCATCAATACGATAGCGAATGACTACTTTAGTTTCCTGCGGATCAATATGCACATCACTTGCTTTCAATACTACAGCATTAGATAGAAGCTGATTTACTAGACGAACAATTGGAGAGTCCTGATCGTTAATTTTTTCTTCCTGAGTAGATCTTGTTTCAGGAAGGGTTCCCATTAATTCCTCAAAGCCCTCATCAATATCGTAATACTTATTGATTGCCCTTAAAATATCATCCTTTGTGGCAATCGCTGTCTCAATTTGAAATCCTGTCGAAAGACGTAAATCATCAATAGCAAAAAAGTCCATCGGGTCAGCCATTGCAACAAAAAGCTTGTCCCCTTCTTTTTTTAATGGAATTAATTGATTTCTTTTTGCTATTTCCTTTGGTACCAGATTGAAAAGTTTCGTATCGAACGGATAGCGATACAAGCTAATATGAGGGATACCGAGCTGAACCTCTAATACCTCAATTAATTGCTGCTCTGTAATGTAGCCTCTTTGCAGCAATGCATCTCCAAGCTTTTGTCCTTGGCTTTTTTCTTTTAATGTTGTTTGCAATTGATTTTCGGTCAGCAGGCCAGATTCAATAAGTAAATCTCCAAGCCGTTTTCGGGTTTGCTGCATGCTATCACCACGCTTTTCGATGATCATTATTTAAATGTCTCATTAGGCTTTCCCCACAGATCATTATCATTATTAGCATTCATTTCCTGTGTTTCTTGATGAGCAGATTCCTCTTCGTTATCGGTTTGATTTATGTCCGCTTCATTCGTTGATTGACTTGTCTTATTTTCTAATTCATCAGCTTTATCATGATTTTCGGTACTGGAAGTACTTTCATCTTTTATTAATCCGCGAACCTCAACCTGATGGACTGGAGGATAGAAATCTTCAGACATCTTCTCTTCCTTTAACCTTTCGCCCTTTTCATCATATGTCTCGCGATATATCCGTACGAAACGCCCCTCTTTTCCTTCGGTTTTGACACTCTTTTCAATTGGACTTAGTTGTGGATTAAATTGAACAATTGTTTTTGGCTTAAAGGTTTTCTCATCCTTCTCAATAATTTTATACTGATTTAAAAAACTAGGACCTTTTAACGAAATAACTAAATTTGAGTTCGTTTTTTCAAAGGAAACTTTATAGGATCCATCATTCTCATTCATAAAAATGAAGTCCATATCCATTTCAGGATTCACCTTTGCTTCATACCCCAGCTTTGCATATGCTGGCAGGTTTTCACTGATATGCCTTTCAATAACTAAGAAGTTTGTTGGCAATATCAGTTCATAAATACTTGAAGCTATGATATTCATCGTTTCACTTGAAGTATTGCCTAATCCTAAATCATCCATTTGTGAAAGAAGGGAGAATTGAGAAGATGGTTCAATATCAAAATCTTTCAGTTGCTCCATATATTTCTCATCAAAATCTATTGTATTCATGTCCAATGTTACCTGATTAATTACCTGAATATTTCGAGAAGCTGTATCCAAGAGAAAATCTTCTATTTTAAGATTAAAATGCTCTATTTGTAATGAACTAGCTAGATTTAAAATTTCACTATTAATTTTTTCAATATTATAATCATCAGCAGTAATGGTAGGTGAAAGTTCTTCTAATACTACCCCTACTTCATCAGTAGTAACCATTAGTTTATTTTTTTTTCCTTGCTGAGCATTATTGACAGTTTTCTCAATATCAAAGTGAATAGCGTGAACGTCAAACTCATTTATTTTTTCTTTAAAATGAACAGATATAGTGGTTTCATTCAGCCACATCGTTAATTGTTCATCAACCATCCTCATTGCCTCAGACTTTGTTTTGCCTGATATATCTACCGTTCCAATAAATGTGCCTTTATCAAATGAATTGCTTTTATTCATCATGGCATCGTAAGCTGAAACACCTAAATGGGAGAAACAGAAAATAAAGGCGGTAGAGAAGATCATTACAAGAAACAATTTTACTGGCTGCTTATTTCCCATATGAACTACCCTCCCTGATTGCTGTTAGTTATTTTAAATTCCTTTAACGGTTCAATGTCATCTTCCCAAATGATCAGTTCATCTTCTTCATCCGTATCTGTATTCGGGGTCTTTGGTTCTAATTTTCCAAGCTTTAATAATGGAATATCATCATCATCATATAGGGATGTTTTATTGCTATTGTCATTATTAACTTCTTTCGTTGCGGCAACTTCTTCCAATTGATAATCTAAAAACTTTTCAAATTGCTCGAGATTATCTGTTTCCGCTATCATTCTTTCAATTTCTGACATATATCCCAGTACTTCTTCCTTCTTTTGATAATGATAGTGATAGTGATCATCGTTCAGACTTTCTTCTAAAAGAACCTCTCTGTTATGTAGGAACGAGATATCTTCTTCGATTTCTTCGCCACTATTTTCAAGTAGATTTATTTCTTCTGATATATTATCTTTTTCGAATGATAATTGTTTTTCTAGGAATTCCATTTCTGCTTTCGGTGTAAATTCATCTACAAATACTTCTTCTCGATCATCATCTATTTTCAGTTCAAAAGGGAAAGCGGTTATTTTATCAAGATTTAATGGTTTACTGCTGGAAACCGCATTTACATTTTGCAAAGCGGGCACTTCATTATCCAAACCTTTTTCGGATTCTATCAAATCTTGAGTTTTCTCATCATGAGAATGAACGTTTTTTTTCTCAGAAAGTGGATAAATAATTTTTCTCAGTCTTGAATCTATCACAATTGAGGACAAAAAAACTAGAACCAACAGAACTAAACTAGTCTGCCATAATGGAAATGATAATTGAGCTAACAATCCTATAATTGCTAGAAAAAAGGAAACAAAGGTAACTACTATTTTCCCCTTCGATGAAAGACCTAGCGGTAAAAAATAGATAATAGGGACTAGAATAACTAAGGATAATGTTGCTAATAATAAATTCTCCATTTCTACCTCCCTAAAAGATGTAAATCTTATATTTGAATAAACATATAAAGAGTATATAATTTTGAATAACTGATATACACATAAATTGTGTCAATTTTCCAAAAAAATATTACTTTTATCCTATTTTTTCATAAATTTAATATACTAGTTATTGTATAATAGAGTTAGTAAGATGGGAAGAGGAAGAAAAATGAAGGATTAATCAAGATTTATCATACCCAAAGAATTTCTACTTTCTCGTTAATAAAACAGAGAATTTAAGGAGATATATATTATGCTTCTACGTAATCAAAAAGGAATGACACTAATAGAAATCCTTTTATCCATAGTCATTCTCTCGATTATCCTTGTAACGGCAATGAAGTTTTTCCCACAGATGGGAATGATGAACAACCAGAATGAGACCAAACAGCAAGCAGTGAATGATGTAAAAGAATTATTAATCGATTGGCAAAAAAAAGGGGATAATTTAAAAACATTTCTTGCAGATCCATCGAGCGGTGCTATATCTGGTTATGACCACAATGATGCTAATTACTATTATTTTAAAAATAAAAAAGGAAAATTAGATGCAGAAATTAAAATCAAAAAGACTCCTGACTTAAATACTAATCCTTCAAAAGCATATTTAGTTCATATTAAACTTAAAAGCGATCGTGAAACAACAATCAGTGAAACTTATGGATATATTATTGTTAACTAGGAGGTTAGCAATGCTTAGACAAAATCAACGCGGAATTACTTTAGCTGAATTATTAGCAACAATAGCCATTCTTTCAATAGTCGGCGTAATTATTTGGAGTGTTTTTTTTCAAGGTACAAAGTACTCTAATATAGCTGTAACAAAAAATCAAATGCAGCAAGAAGCAAATATTATCATCTCCAAATTAACTAAAATTCATCAAACAGCAGAAAGCTATTCCATTCATTCAAAAGGTGGAAACATAACTGTTGACTATAAAGATAACAATGGTGCGACACATAAAATTGTATTTGACGATAGCCATTTAGATTTTTTCACACAATCTATGAATAATGTAATACCAAATAAAAATGATACTCCATTAACTATCACTGTTAATGAAAAAAAATCAAATAATACCATTTCTATAGATACTGTTCTATACCGCTTGAAAGGTGGGGCATAATAAAATGCGGGTTTCTAATGAAAAGGGATATGCACTAGTTGCTGTTCTATTAACAATAACTATATTTATGATTCTTGCTTTTTCATTCATGGGGCAAGCAGCAAATAGTATAAAACAGAATAAGGTTATTGAAACGAAATCACAGTCTGTTGCGCTTGCGGAAATGGGTGTTACGTATTTTCAATTAGCAGTTCAAAATGTTTTTAAATCTAATCAACAATCAATTATCGCCCAAGTAAAAGAGGCGCGCAACAGAGATATAAAGAATGGAATCTTTAAAGCAGATGATGAATATATTCAATATGCAATTGTCTTAATGATAGAACAATTTAAATCTAAATTGAAACAAACATCAATTTCTATTGATGAAAAACCAAATGCAAAATTTAATATTCAATATAGTGAAAATGATATTCATTCGAGCGGTAAGGAAATCATGATTACTTTTAATAGTGTAGGTACAGAGAACGACAAAAGTACTACAATAGGCACAACAATGACGATTGACTTTAGTAATTTAATGTCTTCAGACGGCAAGGGTGAAGAAAGTAATGGAGGCCAAGATTTAAAATTACCCTCCGGGAATGACATTGCTGATCCAGGAAATTTAAAAATCTGCAGCCACAGTCAGTCTGACTTTACAAATACAGTGTGTCAAATAAATGGAAGTAAAACCTTTGACCAAAATGATAAATTAGATTTTGACAAATCAATTTTTAAAGTTACCGGGGCATTACATTTTCAAAATATGAATAACAAGGATATGAATGATTCAACACTTTATATTCTTGGAAGTATGACAACTGGCAATATGAATAGCCTTAATAATTCAAAAATACATGTAGACGGAGCAGCAAATTTCGGCCATTTTAATGGAAATGGGCTAACTGATTCAATAATAGAAATCGGGGGAAATGCCAGTTTTGATAATATGAAACTTTTAAGGTCTACCATTTATGTAGATAAATATAAAGCAAATTTTGGGCAAATAAATGGAATGAATGATTCCAAGATTTTTGTTAATTCTGATGCCGTAATAAAAGGATTAGATATAGGATCTAATTCTATCGTCTGTATCAACGGATACCTAAAAATTGAAAATAATTTTAATAATAACTCTAATAGTAAAGTTTATGCTAAGAACAGTAACAACAATAAAGTAATTAAAGGTGATGAAGCATTTAAAGATGGTGGTGCATGCTCCAGAAATACTGGTCCATCAATTTCTTGGGGTGATCCTTCAATAATTGCAGATTATGATTATAAATACTAAAGAGGTATTTCAAAAAAAATTGCAGTAATATCTAGAGCAGTAATTATTATTTGTATTTACACACATGTTTTGATATATAAACACATTATTACGCTTTAGCGAACCCCATTTTATTTGGCTAGCTTCCGAAAAGCATTTTATTCCTTGTTAAGAACTCTTTTAAACCCTAGGCATAGCCTGGGGTTTTCTACCTAAAAAAGACCCCAACACACTGGGGCCTTCACCTCACATACTCCGCCACCCGGTTCCGTCCAGCTCTCTTCGCGCCAACATATAAAGCTCGATCAGCATGACGGATGATGGAAAGTGAATCTTCTGCATCAAGTGGAGCAGATGCAACCCCAATTGACGCTGTTATGTTTACACCAAGCGGGTTCCCATCCCACTCCATATGCTGAGTCAGTGTGAATGTATGAACGGCGATTGTACCCCTGATGGTTTCAGCTGTTATTAGGGCTTCGTCTTTTGCTGCATTTGGAAGAAGAATGACAAACTCCTCTCCGCCATACCGCGCTACAGTACCTCTGTCCCCTATTAATTGCACCAATTTATCGGAAAGCTGGCAAAGAATTTCATTGCCGCTTTGATGACCGTATGTATCATTTATTGATTTAAAGTGATCTATGTCTAGAATGAGCAGTGATAACTGCTCTCTTTCAGAGGTTCCTAGTCTTTCAAATTCTTTGCTTAATAGATTTTCAAAATAACGATAATTATAAAGCTGTGTTAACGCACAGCGCTCACTTTGTGCTTTTGTTTCTTCATAATGTTTAGCATTCTCGATGGCTACTGCAAAATGTGAACAAAGGATATCGATAATCATGAGCTGGGACTTCTCATATGCTCTTTTTTGTGTCGAAGCAAGTATCAAAACCCCGGTTACTTGATTATTTCGGATCACTGGAACACTTAAGACACTCTCAATTGTTTCTGGCAAATAGCCTTTCGAAAGATGGCTCCATTCTTCCTTCTTATGAAATAGCATCGGCTTTCGCTGATCCCAAACTTGTCCGCTTATTCCTTCTTTCTTTGTAAGCGAGCCAGCATTTGATGATATGACTTGTCCTTTTTCTATATAACGAAGAACCTTTAATTCCATTTCATCTACCACATCAAGTATATATGCGCTATCAACGGTAAGCATCTCAGTTAACTTCTCAATAAATAGGTCGAGAACTTCATTTACAATTAATTTTTCTGCAAGCTGATGTCCAATTTCAGTGGCCTTTTGTAAAAAACCGTTTATTTTATCGCTAGAATAATAGAGATTTAAAATGATTGATAGGCTAGAGAATGGAACTCCTACGAATAAAACTGCAGCTAGTCCAATTTCCACATA
The DNA here is from genome assembly GCF_001439605.1 of Cytobacillus praedii. Lineage (GTDB taxonomy): Bacteria > Bacillota > Bacilli > Bacillales > Cytobacillaceae > Cytobacillus > Cytobacillus praedii. The sequence goes on along the minus strand of NZ_LMBX01000003.1, from coordinate 323,852 downwards.
TAGCGTATATAAAACAAAACCGATTGGAAAGGTTATTAGTGTTGCAACCGTTTCCCAAACAAAGTCTTTTCCAAAAATAACTTTACGGCCATTATAGACTAGCAAATTTAACATAATAATCATGAAATGGTTCAAAAGGTAATTAAAAATAGGATAGATGATAATAAGCCAAAAAGAATCATGTAACTCACCTATTTGGATCCCCGTTTTACCACCAAGTGAGTAGTAAAAAGTACCACTCAAAAAAGAAACAATAAAGAACATGAGCGAGTTTAACGGAATTCGAAAAAATTCAGTAATAGGAAGCTTAATGCGTATAAATAAAACAATAAGCGCAAGCTGGATGATTACTAATTCAACAAACAGACCAAATGATAAAAAGACCGCCCAGGAAACCCATTGGATTAAGAATACAGGAGATCTATTAATAATCATTGGTGTAGCAGCTACGAATGATGCTAGCAGTAAAAATAGCAGTACATCTGCTTCAAGACCAGAAATTTGAGGAGGATACTTCTGGTAAGTAAACCATAAACTTAAAGGAAATATAAGCAGCCAAATAATCCAAGTCATTCTTTTCTTAAGTAAACTCACCATCTATATCCCCCCCATCATTGGTTCATAGGCCATTAGTCATATAACATGAATATCTTATCAAATTTCCAAACTGATGTCACACGAATCCTTCATTATTTTACCTCTTTACAATTTCTAATAAATATGGCTTCGCCTCAGATAGAAAGTATAGAGACCCTGTAACAACGAGGACTTCCTCAGTTTGAAGGGAATGGATTTCCTCATCTACTGCTGTTTTCCAATCCTTATTATAATGCTTATTATCATTTTGACTTATATTGAATAGCTCTTCTGCACCAGCTGCTCTTGGAAAATCAAAGCTTACAAAAGTGATCTTATCTGCAACCGCGTCCAGATTCAGAATCATTTTATCCAATTTTTTATCAGCAAGTGCAGTAAAAATAATTCTGATTTTCTTATTAGAATAACGCTTCTTCAATTCATTTACTAATGATGTGATCCCTTCTTCATTATGGGCCCCATCAATGATTATCATCGGATCCTTCGAAATCGTTTCAAATCGTCCAGGCCAATAAGCTTTTTTCAGTCCGGAATAGATATGCTCGTCCTCTATTAAGAAGGAATAGTATTTATTTAACAACTCCACAGCCATGATTGCTAAAGCAGCATTTTCTGTTTGGTGGCTGCCTGCCATAGATATTTCCAAGTGACTCCATTTGCGAAATGGCGTTTGTTGCGAAAACATTTCCCCTATTGATGTTGAGTGATGTTCTTCGATTGCAAACTGGCTTCCAAGAGAATATATTGGTGCCTTCATCTCAATTGCCTTATTCTCTATGACCTTCTTAGCCTCTTCTTGCTTTACTGCCGTAATGATGCTTGTACCTGGTTTAATAATCCCTGCTTTTTCAAAGGCAATTTCTGCATGTGTGGATCCAAGTATGCCCGTATGATCCAAGCCGATATTTGTAATAATGGATAAAATCGGAAAAATTATATTAGTGGAATCGAACCTTCCGCCAAGCCCAACCTCAAATAAAACAATATCTACTGGCTGTACATGACCAAAATATTGCATTGCCATCGCTGTAATGATTTCAAATTCTGTCGGACCGCCAAGATCAGTTGCTTCCAGTTCCACTGAAAGCGGATAAATATCATTAGCCAGCCGAACAATATCCTCATCATTAATCGGAACACCATTCAATGCAATTCTTTCATTGAATTGCTCGAAATATGGAGAGGTAAAAGTCCCTACTGAACAGCCAGATTCCTGAAGAATATGGCGAAGATACGTTAAAGTCGAACCCTTACCGTTTGTTCCGCCGATGTGAATAGATTTCATTCTTCTTTCAGGATGACCTAGCTTCTCCATCATCCATTCCATTCTTTTTAATCCAGGCTTCACCCCAAGTCTTAATCGCGAATGAATCCATGAAATTGCCTCATCATAAGTTGTAAACATACTAGCCCTCCTTACTGCACATAGGAAGACGAATCCAATATAGTTTGGATTCGCCTTCAAATACGTTTGTTATTCGCCTTTTAATTCTTTAATACGCGCTTCAACAGCCGCTCGTTTCTCACTATAATCAAGTTCTTTCGCTTTCTCTTCTTCTATTACTTTTTCCGGTGCTTTTTTAACAAAGCCCTCATTGCTTAATTTCTTCTGAACACGCTCGACTTCTTTATTCAGTTTATCCCATTCTTTTTCTAAGCGGGCAATTTCTTCTTCAATATTGATTAAGCCTTCAAGCGGTAAAATAATTTCTGCCCCTGTTACAACTGCAGTCATTGCCTTCTCAGGTGTTTCAACATCAATCGCTACCGTCAATTCCTCCGGATTACAGAAACGCTCAATATAGCCGCGATTGCTTTCTAATGTGTTCAGAATTGCTTCATCTTTTGCTTTTAAAATCATCTTAATCTTTTTGCTCATTGGTGTGTTTACTTCCGCACGGCTATTACGGACTGAGCGGATGATTTCAACTAAAAGCTTCATTTCATCAGCCGCCTTCTCATCTGTGAATTCAGGATTCACTACTGGCCATGAAGCAGTTGTAATCGATTCACCTGAATGAGGAAGGTTTTGCCAAATTTCCTCGGTAATGAATGGCATGAACGGATGCAGCAATCTCATTGTATTGTCTAGGACATAAGCCAAAATAGAACGAGTTGTTTTCTTCGCTGCTTCGTCTTCTCCGTATAGAGGAAGCTTAGCCATTTCAATATACCAGTCACAGAAATCGTCCCAAATGAAGTTATAAAGAATACGGCCAACTTCACCGAACTCATAGCGGTCTGATAGTCTTGTTACGGTTTCAATCGTTTCATTCAAACGAGTTAAAATCCATTTATCAGCCACTGATTTTTCTCCGCTTAGATCAATTTCTTCATAGGTTAAGCCGTTCATATTCATTAACGCAAAACGGGATGCATTCCAAATCTTATTCGCAAAGTTCCATGTCGCCTCAACCTTCTCCATGCTGAATCGTAAATCCTGACCTGGTGAACTTCCTGTTGATAAGAAGTAGCGAAGTGAATCCGCACCGTATTTATCAATGACATCCATTGGGTCAACGCCATTTCCGAGCGACTTACTCATTTTGCGGCCTTCTGAATCACGAACAAGCCCGTGGATGAGAACATCATTAAATGGACGTTCGCCTGTAAATTCAAGCCCTTGGAAAATCATTCTTGATACCCAGAAGAAGATAATGTCATAGCCAGTAACTAGAGCCGCCGTTGGATAATATCGTTTATAATCTTCAGACTCCGTATCTGGCCATCCCATTGTCGAGAAAGGCCATAATGCCGAACTGAACCAAGTGTCTAAAACATCCTTATCCTGCTCCCAGTTTTCGATATCAGCAGGTGCTTCATGTCCAACAAATACCTCCCCAGTTTCCTTATGATACCAAGCTGGGATACGGTGTCCCCACCAAAGCTGACGTGAAATACACCAATCACGGATATTTTCCATCCAGCGAAGATACGTATTTTCAAAACGGTTTGGAACAAAGTTTACTTTATTTTCTTTTGCTTGAAGGGCAATGGCTTCATCAGCTAATGGCTGCATTTTTACAAACCATTGAGTAGAAAGATATGGTTCTACTACTGCACCGCTTCGTTCAGAATGTCCAACCGAATGCATATGCTCTTCAATTTTAAATAGGACACCTTGCTCTTGCAGGTCTTTAACAATTTGCTTACGGCATTCAAAACGATCCAAACCTTGATACTTATCAGCCTTTGCATTCATCGATCCATCTTCATTCATTACGAGAACACGTTCAAGATTGTGGCGATTTCCGATTTCGAAGTCATTCGGGTCGTGAGCAGGCGTAATTTTTACAGCACCTGATCCAAACTCCATGTCTACATAATCATCAGCAACAATTGGAATTTCTCGGCCAACAATTGGAAGCTTTACTGTTTTGCCAATTAAATGCTTATAACGCTCATCTTCAGGGTGAACAGCTACAGCTGTATCGCCAAGCATTGTTTCAGGACGGGTTGTCGCAATTTCAATATGTCCTGATCCATCAGCAAGCGGATATCTCATATGATAGAACGCTCCCTGAACATCTTTATGGATAACCTCAATGTCAGAAAGAGCCGTTTTCGTTGATGGGTCCCAGTTAATAATATACTCGCCGCGGTAAATCAGCCCTTTATTATAAAGGGAAACAAATACTTCACGAACAGCCTTTGATAGCCCTTCATCAAGCGTAAAACGCTCACGGCTGTAATCAAGCCCTAAACCAAGCTTCGACCATTGCTGGCGGATATGGCTTGCATACTCCTCTTTCCATTTCCAAGTTTCTTCAACAAATTTTTCCCGGCCTAAATCGTAGCGGTTCTTTCCTTCATTGCGCAGCTTTTCTTCGACTTTTGCCTGTGTGGCAATTCCAGCATGGTCCATACCAGGCAGCCACAATACATCATAGCCCTGCATCCGCTTCATACGAGTGAGAATATCTTGGAGAGTCGTGTCCCATGCATGCCCAAGATGCAGTCTTCCTGTTACGTTAGGCGGCGGAATAACAATCGTATAAGGCTCCTTCTTTTCGTCATCCTTCGCCTCAAAATATTTCCCCTTTAGCCACCAATCATAGCGCCCTTGTTCAATTGCCTGTGGATCATATTTTGTCGGCATTGTCAGTTCCTTCGTTTCCATCGTCAATCTTCCTTTCTAATCAATGATCATTCAATACAAAAGAAAATAAAAAAAACCCCATTCGCCTTAAAAGGACGAATGGAGTTTGCTTCGCGGTACCACCTTTTTTTCAACTGCAATAGAGATGCAGTTGACTCTTAAATAGATAACGGATTTCCCGTCTTTCACTACTTGGACGATTGTCCTTTCGCGAAAGAAGCTCGAGGGCGACCTTCCAATAGTTCCGCTTAGAAAACCTTTCAGCTGATGGTTTTCCTCTCTTAAAGCAAATGGCTACTGTACTCTTCCCTGTCTTCGCTTATGATTTAATTTATAAATATACTACCGAAAAATGATGGCTATAGTCAATATTAATTGCCGATTTATTTATAATTTATTCATTTTAATTTTTTCGTTTACTTTTTTTATAAAAAAGGCGCTCATTAAAATATAGGCACTAACAAAGAAAAGTGAACATAGAATAGTATGGAAAGGAAGTTAAGAAAGGGGTTTGCCAATTGAAAAGAAGATACAATCCGTATATTCTTCCACCGTGGTTAAGAAAAATCAGAGGTGTTTGTGCGCAATTTATTATACCTATTTGTGTTTTTCAAGGAATTCGAACGATCCTTTTTCCATTTACGCTCGATGTATTGCTGCTAACCGTGCTAATATTATTAGCCATTGCTTTTCACTTCGAATTACTATAGGAGCCCAAAATTCGTATTTCAATTCTGGGCTCCACCTTGCCCTTCAGCCTCTTCCATAGCCTTTGCCTGCTTCTTTTGTGCCTCAATCTCTTCAATTCTCATTAATATATATTCTGTATTTTTCAGAAGCCAGTATTGTCTTTGGAAGTGCAAGACTGATTTCCTTTCACCTTTACGATCCGATGCTTTAAAATAGTTTTCTGCGGATCGTATAACTGCCCCTGGATGGGCAAAATAACTCTGAAAAAGCAATAACTCATCCTCTTTAAACGGAAAATACTTTAAATACGTATATATCCACTCTATGCATTCCTCAGATCGTTTCGGATACGTTTTTAACGTTCTCGATAAGAACGGCAATAAATCATGAAGAGGGGAGCCTAGTCTTGACTTTTCAAAATTCGTGAAGTAACCATGGCCTTTATCATCAAATAAGAAGTGTTCAGTAGAGACCTTTCCGTGAATGATCACCGTACGAGCCTTTTCACTTTCCTCCGTTTTTTCATACCACGTTTTAAATCTTTTGATCGAAAATTGCAATGCCTGGCTAATGTCATGATAAGAAAGAGAAAACATTAGCTCGAAGGGAGACAGATACTCTCTTCTTTCACATGATTCTATAAACCCTAATAAAAATTCATTTTCTTTCTCCCATTCAAGCAAGGTTTTCTCATAATGCTCTGCTCGATCCTCCTTACTGATTGTTACCTCCCTTACAGACAAAGTATGAAGTCTTGCCAGTTCACGAAACAGCTGCTGATTCCGCTCAAATCGATTTTCCTTCACTTCATTTGCTAACCATGGCATTAAGTAATATAGTTCGTTTTCATGTAAAACCGCATATCTCCCATCAACTGCAGGGAATATAGGGACAATTCGGTTATAGCCTTTTTGAAAGAGAGACTGAACATGGCGTATGAAATCACCGCCATGCTTTGGATCAATTTTCTTTAAGGCAAATACCCCTTTATTCGTATAAATTTTCCGTATACGCCCACGCTCTTCAACAAAATGCGGCTCAAGAGCATAGTTCTTTACTATCGGTGCAACCTTTAATAAACGATTCTCCTTTACCATAAGAACCCACTCTCTTTCTAAAAAAAGGCTGTTTCCTCTTATATCGTTGCTAATTAAAAACTAGTGGGAAAAGACTGACTTCCGCTTCATGCTGCTCGCTTTGTTACAGGATGCGCGCTGTGCCTGCTCATCGCATATGCTCCATCTATCCCACTCTTCATGCTGAGGTCTCGCACCTTACGCTTCAGCCAACATCTTTTTGTTCTTAATTTATTCACTATGCCGCAGCAACAACCTATTAGAATTCTAAAAAAAGAAAACAGCCTAAGCAGGTGTTCGCTAACCCGCCCAGCCTGTTTTTGCATTTTTTCTAACGGGCTACAACAGCTGGAATATAAAGCACTTGCCCTTCATATATATCTTGACTAATTTCTAAATGATTGACACTAAGCAGCTGGTTCACACCAATCGCATACCTTTCTGCTATGAGATCAAGTGTATCTCCGTTTTGAACAATGCATACCTTTAATTTTGCCACATGTTCGGACTCTTCCTTACGGGCAAAAAATTCCGTTAAGGTCATGCTTTTCTTTTTCGATATCTTCTTTTTCTTATCTGTTTTCTCAGGACTTTCATCTTTTACCTCTGGAGATTCTTGTTTTTCTTCCTGTTCGGGGCTTTCGACCTCAGGGACGTTCACATTCTGGACTGGACTTTCATCTACAGGGATTTCAAAGATATCTTCAGCAGTTGGCTGCGGCTCTTCACCTCTTTTTGAAGAATAAAATGTAATTTCGGGCTCACTTACTTTTACTTCTTCTTTCACCTTTGGCTCTGGTTCAGGTTCTTTCCGTGCCTCTGCTTCAAAGAGACTATAGTCTTCCTCATTATACTCATCCTGCTTTTCAACTTCGTTTATAGAACTAACAAAAATTTCTGTACGATTTTCTTCTTGTTCTTCTTCAAAAGCCTTTTCTAATAGACTCACATCCACTTCAACTTCTGTATCGGACGATCGATTCAGTAACGGCTCTAATTCATCTTCATCCTGTGTATCTTCTTCGAAGGATGGCTGCTGCTCACCATATAATCCAGTGATCATCAGATTTGCAGATAGCTTCAAACAGCTTCTCTCTGGAAAAACATAATCAAAGGATTCTACTTGTACATCAATATCATTAACGCTTTGAATTCTATTGATCGGTATGGTTATATCAACTGGGAAGTAATGACTGAATTCAAAAACTCCTTCTTCTCTTTCTTCGACCACTTGAATGAATTTTGGAGCGGCAAACGTTTCTTCCTCTTCAGCTGTCTCTGTTTCATTGCGTTTATATTCACCCGATAGCTCGAGCGCTCCCTGAATCGTAACATATTGTTCATCTTCCTGAATAAAAATATCAGGGTCTAACGAGATAGAAATCAAATCTAGTACTTCCTGTCCTTTTTGAAACCAGACAGACTCTTCTAAAGAAAATCGTAAACACGATTGGTTCCCTTGAGACAAAGCGACTCCTCCTTTCATAACCTTCACGTTTAATCACTATGTCATTTACACTTTATGAAAAAGTTATTTCTTTTATGACCTGAAATAATAGTACAGAGGAAAAGAATACATATTCTTGGAGCTTTAGTTAGGGGAATTGTGAATTTCATTTGGAGTTTAAAAAATTCGATTTAATATTAGCAAGGATACATTGGTCTTGGCAAAAGTATTTTTTAAAAAATTTGGAAGTGCAAATATACTTTGTTTCCCGCAAATATAAAAGACACTCATCCATAAAGATGAGTGTCTAGGAGATTAACCTTTTAATTTTGAAAATGCAATTTCGATGGCTCGCAGTGTTTTTTCGATATCTTCGTCACTATGCTCCGTTGATAAGAACAAGCCTTCAAATTGGGAAGGTGGCAAGAAGACACCTTGATTTGCCATTTCACGGTAGTATGCTGCAAAATAGTCTAAGTTTGATGCTTTTGCTTTATCATAATTAATAACCTGCTCATTCGTAAAAAAGAAGCCAATCATTGAGCCTGCACGATTAACGGTATTCGGAATTTCATACTTTATCGCAGCTTCTTTAATGCCTGCTTCAAGCATATCGCCTTTACGTGTAAATTCCGTATACGCCTCTGGGGTCAGCTGACTTAATGTTTCATATCCAGCTGTCATTGCAAGCGGGTTACCTGATAATGTTCCTGCTTGATAGATAGGGCCGCTTGGAGCAATCTGTTCCATAATTTCAGCCTTACCGCCATAAGCACCTACAGGAAGACCTCCACCGATTACTTTTCCTAAACAAGTAATATCTGGCGTTACATTGAAGTATCCTTGGGCACAGTTATATCCGACACGGAAGCCAGTCATCACTTCGTCAAAAATCAGCAATGCCCCATATTGTGTTGTAATATCTCTTAGTCCTTCTAAAAAGCCTGGCAGTGGTGGGACAACGCCCATATTACCCGCAACAGGCTCTACAATAATTCCAGCAATGTCTTCGCCGAATTGCTCGAAAGCATACTTAACACTCTCTAAATCATTGTATGGAACAGTTATTGTATTCTTTGCGATTCCTTCTGGCACCCCAGGACTATCTGGAAGACCTAGTGTTGCCACTCCAGAACCTGCTTTAATCAGCAAGGAATCACCATGTCCATGATAGCAGCCTTCAAACTTCAGAATTTTATTTCGGCCTGTATAGCCACGTGCAAGTCTTAGGGCACTCATTGTTGCTTCCGTTCCTGAGGAAACCATACGAATGATTTCAATGGAAGGAACCCTTTCTATTACAAGCTTAGCAAGCTCGTTTTCAGTAACTGTCGGTGCACCAAAGCTAGTACCTAACTCCGCTACTTTTTTAAGAGCCTCTACAACACGATCATTTGTATGTCCTAAAATAAGCGGTCCCCATGATAAAACGTAGTCAATATATTCATTGCCATCGATATCATAGATTTTCGACCCTTTTCCTCTTTCCATAAAGATTGGGTCCATATTCACTGATTTGAATGCACGTACAGGAGAGTTTACTCCACCTGGCATTAATTGTTTTGCTTCCTTAAAAGCTTGAATGGATTTATCGTAAGAGCGCATTTAATCCCTCTTTTCACTTTTTTATCGTTGATAATAATACGGTTTTAGTAGGTATAATAAAAATTATTGTTCTTTCAGCCATCTAGCTGCATCTTTTGCATGGTATGTAATGATTAGGTCGCAGCCAGCGCGTTTCATCCCAGTAAGCATTTCCATGACGATTCTTTTTTCATCAATCCAGCCGTTTTGAGCTGCTGCTTTAACCATGGAATATTCCCCGCTCACATTATATATAACGAGTGGAAGATTGAAATTATTTTTCACATCACGAACAATATCAAGATATGGCAAACCAGGTTTCACAATTAGGAAATCGGCGCCTTCCATTAAATCAGACTCCGCCTCACGCAATGCTTCCATCCGGTTTGCAGGATCCATTTGATAGGCTTTTCGATCACCAAATTGCGGGGTGCTATCAGCCGCGTCACGGAAAGGGCCATAGAAAGCAGATGCATACTTCACCGCATAAGACATAATTGGCACATTTTCAAAACCCGCTTCATCTAACCCTGCACGAATAGCTACAACAAAACCGTCCATCATATTAGAGGGTGCAATAATATCCGCCCCTGCTTTTGCTTGGCTTACAGCAGTTTGAACGAGCAATTCAAGTGAGGCATCATTTAATACTTGGTCTCCTTCAATTAAACCGCAGTGGCCATGGCTAGTGTATTCACAAAGACATGTGTCAGCAATAACGATCACCTCAGGAAACTTCGCTTTAATTAAGCGAGTTGCTTCTTGGACAATCCCATGATCATGGTAGGCTTGTCCGCCACATTCATCCTTCTCTAAAGGAATACCGAATAAGAGAACCGATTTAATGCCTAAAGCGACAACCTCATTCATCTCCTCTTCAAGATGATCTAATGATAAATTATAAACGCCAGGCATTGATGTAATTTCTTTCTTAATATCCTTTCCCTCTGCTACGAAAAGAGGATAAATGAAATCATCTATTGATAAATGATTTTCACGTACAAGTGCACGCATATTTGCATTTTGGCGTAAACGTCTATGACGGGTGAATTGTAAATCCATTAGAATGCCTCCAATATTCATTTTTTTAAATAGTCAATTGTACTTTTTATCATGTGGTGGACAGTGTATACATCAGGTGCAATATGAACCTTAAGCCCATATGACTCAATTCTTTCTTTCGTAACTGGACCGATACAGCCTATGACACATGCTTCAACCTTCTCGTTAAGATTATTTTCTTTCACAACAGCCATTAAATGGTCAATCGTCGATGGACTTGTAAAGGTTAAAATATCTAATTGGCCATGGGTCAGCTTGTCTTTAATTAGTTCTCTGCTTTCCTCAGGAAAATATGTTTCGTATATGATTGCTTCATCAACAAAAGCACCATAATTAGTTAAATGATCAGCAATATAATTACGAGCTAAATTCCCCTTCGGAATAAGTACTTTCATTCCCTTTTTCACGCTTGGCTTAAATTCTTCAACAAATCCTTCAGCAACAAATTCCTCTGGCGTAAAGTCCACTTGAAGCCCTTTATCCAATAAAAAGCTTTCTGTCTTCTTTCCAATGGCAGCAATTTTCGGCAAATGCTTTCGATCAGATGGATGAAGGAAGGAAAGAAACGTTTCAACAGTAATACTGCTCGTAAAAATAAGCCAATCATACGTATGTAGCTGATTGATGATTGCATATATTTCTGGAGTACTAGCAGGTCTAAAGGCGAGCAGAGGGATTTCAACAGGATTTCCTCCATATTGCTTCACTAAATCCGAAAAGGATTGTGCCTGCCCTTTACTTCTTGGAACAAGAATATTTTTTCCTTGCAAAGGAAGGGTGGAGGGGGTCATTTTCCTTCCATCTCCACTTTAACCTGATCAATCAATTCTTTTCCTCCAAGTTTAATTAAGCTATTAGCGGCGGCAATTCCCACCTCTTCTGGATTTGTACCAGTGATCTGTTCTTTATAAATAATTTTTCCATCTGGAGAACCGACAAGTGCAGTTAATACGATTTCTCCTTTGTCGCTAAGTTCTGCGAATCCTGCAATCGGCACCTGACAGCCGCCTTCCATTTTATGAAGGAAAGCTCGTTCCGCTCTAACTGTCGAATCTGTCTGATTACATGTAAATTTCTTTAATAATTCAAGCAGTTCTTCATCATCCCCACGGCATTCAATAGATAATGCACCTTGTCCGATAGCAGGAAGGCAAATATCTGGATCTAGAAACTCTGTTACTACATCTGATGCCCAGCCTAATCTTGAAAGACCAGCAGCAGCTAAAATAATCGCATCATAGTCTTCAGTTTCTAACTTTTCCAGTCTTGTATCGATATTTCCGCGAATCCATTTAATCTCGATGTCCGGACGGCGAGCCAACAGCTGGGCTGCTCTTCTTAAGCTGCTTGTACCGACAATAGCGCCAGGTTTAAGGTCATCAAATCGAATATGATTTTTTGAAATCAGCGCATCTCGATGATCTTCTCTTGCAGGTATACAGCCAATAACGAGACCGTCTGGAAGTATAGCAGGCATATCCTTCATGCTATGTACAGCCATATCAATCTCCTTATCCAGCATAGCCTGCTCAATCTCTTTCACAAAAAGGCCCTTTCCGCCAACTTTTGATAGCGTTACATCAAGAATGCGATCACCTTTTGTTACGATTTCCTTTACTTCGAATTCAAAAGAGGGATCCAGTGCCTTTAACTGTTTAATAACCCAATTAGTCTGTGTTAATGCAAGTTTACTTCTGCGCGAACCAACGATAATTTTTCTCATGATTGCCTCCTAAATTTAAAGCGATTATGAATACCAGAAATGGAAAGATGAAAGTTTGCCAAATAAGAAGAAATTAATTAGAACAACGAGAAAGGATGCAAGATTCCATAAAGCAAGCTTGTTTCCCGTCAGACCTTTGCCAACCTTTAAATACAAATAAATACTGTAAATTGCGAGTACGATGAATGAGCCGATCACCTTAGGATCGTACCAAATCATATCAGGTACCTTTATGTACGCCCAAGTTGTGCCAAGAATAAGGCTTATAATCAGCATCGGAACCCCAATCAGATTTAAGACGAAAGACATTTTATCAAGCTTTGATAGATCAGCCAGCCGTTTCAGACGGGTTCCCCATTTTTTTCTTTTTAAAAGGTCATACTGAATTAAATATAGCACTGAAAACACAAAAGAGAGCGAAAAGGCCCCATAAGAAAGAATGGCTACAGTAATATGAATAAGCAGCAATTCTGAAATCAGCTGCTGTGCCATGACATGGGATTCATATTGAATAGGTGCAAATGTATGGATTGCCATAATCATAAACCCAAGAACATTTGTAAAGAAAACGATAAAATCTACTCGTAGTAAACGATTAATGACTAAAGATAAAGTAATCAGTACCCAAGCATAGAAATAAAGCCCTTCAAAAATCGTTAAAACAGGGAATCTTCCTGTTTTTAACATATACAAAAGCAGAAATAAAGTTTGTAAACCCCATACAAATGCAAGTAACCAGAAGGCAATTCGGTTTGCCTTCCGGTTAGACGTCAGAAAATCAACAAAATATAATAAGACACATAAGGCATAAAGAACGACTGTAAACTCATGCAGCCGCGTCATATAAATATCAAGCATGGACAGTACTCCTTTTATGATTGAAAGGAAGCCTGTGGCGATTGAACAGCCGTGTGCCTCAGTTCAGCTACACGCACTTCCTGCTGCTCATTAACAAGTTCTCCTATATTAAAAATTTTCACGAAAAGATCCAATGCCTTGTCTGCATCTTTTTGGCCAGCCATTTCTTTAGCCTGTAAAATCGGATCCTTCAATAATTGATTAATAATGCTCTTCGTATGTTTATTTAATACCTTTTTATCCCGATCACTTAAATTCGGCATCTTTCTTTCAATGCTTGTCATTGTTTCTGCTTGAATCGCTAGCGCTTTTTCACGCAAAGCAGAAATCACGGGAACCACTCCAAGCAAATTCAGCCATTGTTTGAATTCAACAATTTCTCCTTCTATCATGAGCTGAATCTTTTCTGCTTCTTTTTTGCGTTCTTGGAGATTTGCTTCAACAATTCCCTCAAGATCATCAATATCATAAAGGAACACACTATCCAATTCGGCAAGAAGCGGATCTAAATCACGCGGTACAGCAATATCGACCATGAATAATGGTTTGCCTTTTCGCAGTTTTTCAACTTGAAGCATCATACATTTTGTAATGACAAATTCTTTTGCTCCAGTTGAGCTAATGAGAATATCAGCTTCGAGTAGTGCACATTGAAGCTCTTTCAATGTTTTTGCTTGTCCTTCATAACGGTTCGCTAGGTCCTGTGCCTTTTCAAACGTACGATTAATAACCGTTACCTTACTTGCACCGTTGGCATGAAGGTTTTGAATGGCAAGCTCACCCATTTTCCCCGCACCTAAAATAAGGACATGCTTATTCTCTAAGGATCCGAAAATTTTCTTCGCTAATTCAACTGCTGCATAGCTTACAGACACTGCATTTGCACCAATTTCTGTTTCTGAATGGGCCCGTTTTGCAAGCGTAATAGCTTGCTTAAACAGATGATTGAACACGGTTCCTGTCGTATTCTCTTCCTGTGCTTGCAAGAAGCTGGTACGAACCTGCCCTAAAATTTGGGTTTCTCCAAGAATCATGGAGTTTAACCCGCAAGACACACTAAATAAATGCTCCATAGCGCCATCTTGCTCATATATAAACAAATATGGTGAAAATTCTTCTTTCTCTATTTGAAACCACTCTGACAAAAATTCTTTAATATAATATCGGCCTGTATGAAGCTGATCAACAACTGCATAGATCTCAGTCCGATTACATGTTGACAATATCACGTTCTCTAAGATGCTCTTCTTATTCTTTAGTGTATTCATAGCATCTGCAAGCTGAGACGGGTTAAATGTCAAACGCTCACGAATTTCGACAGGGGCTGTTTTATAATTTATACCGACAACTAAAATATGCATGTTTCAATTGACCCCCCCAATTAAATTGCACAAAAATACTACTATAATTGTAACATTTCTACCCCTTTATCCAATGGTAAAATGTGAACAGATAGTGAATTCATATGGTAAAATAAAGTAATATAGCATGATGGAAAGAATCCAATACTCTATCCACTTTCTATCATTCGACAAAATCCTCCCATATGTACAGTAACAAAAAAACATAGCAGATTCAAGTGAACCTTATTGGAAGGGTGTAACGATGAAAAATCAACGTTTTTTTATTGGAATTATCCTAATTGGCTTTGGAGCCTACTTTTATCTTGAGCAATCCAATATACCTGTTTTGCAGCCTTATTTCACATGGCCTACCTTACTAATCATTATTGGCGTCGCTTTTTTATTTCAAGGCTACGGAGCGAAAGAATACCACGCCATCCTGCCTGGGGTTATTCTTACTGGATTTGGTCTGCATTTTCATATAGTCAATCGGCTGGAAATATGGCCAGATCATATTGGTATATTTATTTTAATTCTAGCTCTTGGATTGCTTCTGCAGCATCAAAAGACTGGGTCAGGTTTATTTCAAGGGCTTCTCTTCTTATTATTATCGATTTTGCTTCTTTTCTATGATCGTGTAATTGTCTGGTTCGGTCTATTAGAAAATGGAGTATCTAATGTTTGGAAATTTTGGCCTGTCATCCTCATTCTAATTGGCGGCTATTTCCTCTTTATTAAGAAAAAATAGAAAAGAGACAGGGATATATAGTTTTCCCTGTCTTTTTTGATTACAGTACTGAATCTAAAAAGTTCTTCGTTCTTTCTTCTTTTGGATTCGAGAATAATTGTTCCGGGTGTCCAACTTCAACAATTCTACCCTCATGCATATACACTGCCCAGTCTGCCACTTCTCTCGCAAAGCCCATTTCATGAGTAACGACAACCATTGTCATTCCCTCCTCAGCCAGTTCCTTCATTGTTGCTAACACCTCTCCTACTAATTCAGGATCAAGCGCAGAAGTTGGTTCATCAAATAGCATTATTTCCGGCTTCATTGCAAGTGCCCTTGCTATTGCAACTCGCTGCTTTTGCCCACCGGAAAGTTTTGACGGATATACATCCTCTTTATCAGAGAGACCTACTTTTTTCAATAATGCTCTTGCTTCCATCTTCGCTTCTTCTTTTGGACACTTTTTAACGTAAATAGGCGCCTCCATTACGTTTTCTAATACCGTTTTATGCGGAAATAAATTAAAATGCTGAAATACCATCCCAACTTTTGCTCTTACTTCATTAAGATCATGGGTTTCTTTCTCAATTTTTTCTCCGCCAATCATTACAAGACCGCTATCTTTTAGTTCTAAAAAATTGATGCAGCGAAGAAGTGTACTCTTTCCAGAACCGCTCGCACCAATTAAACAAACCACTTCACTTTGCTTAACTGTCATATCAATATCCTTTAAAACATGTAAATCACCAAAGGTTTTATTCAGCTTCTCTACATTAATCATAATGCCATTGTTCATACTCATCTTTCCTCCTTTAATCACTGCTAGACATTTTTTTCTCAATCATTCTTACGATAATAGAGAAGAATAGAACGAGAATGAGATAATAAACAGCAACAATAAGCAAGTAGCTCATATAGTCATATTTAAGTGAACCGTGTGTGGTTGCTACATTAAAGAGCTCATACATGCCAATAAACGAGGCGAGCGAGGAGTCTTTTAAGGCAATAATGAATTGATTTCCAAGCGGCGGAAGTGCTCTGCGGCTAGCTTGCGGCAAAATAATTCTTCTCATTGTTAAGCCTATTGTCATTCCAAGTGAACGGCCTGCTTCCATTTGACCATGATCTATCGACTGAATAGCCCCTCGGAAAATCTCTGCAATATAGGCCCCATTATGAAAGGCTAGTCCTAGAACAACAGCCAGAAAATCAGAAATATTAAAAGCGGTTAAACCAAAGTAGAAGATAAAAATCTGGACAACTAGCGGT
This sequence comes from Cytobacillus praedii, assembly GCF_001439605.1. Lineage (GTDB taxonomy): Bacteria > Bacillota > Bacilli > Bacillales > Cytobacillaceae > Cytobacillus > Cytobacillus praedii. Next base: position 307,374 of record NZ_LMBX01000003.1, on the reverse strand, counting down.
GTCCCACGAACTAAGAAGATGTATAGATCAGCAATCCATTCCAGTATTTTTATATTGGATATTTTTAAAAAGGCAAAAAATAAACCTATAAAAATGGCAATAAAAATAGAAACAATTGTTATTTCAAATGTGAGAAGCATTCCTTTTAAAAAGACTGGATATGTGTCGATAAACTTTGTTAATAAGTCCACAGGTTTCCTCCTTTAATACATGTTATGTTTATGAAAAAAGACGAATGTAATTTCTGCTACATTCGCCCGGTATGTTTATTTCTGCTCTGGAACAACAGTAATGTCCTCACCAATATATTTTTTGCTTATTTCCGTTAGAGTTCCATTCTCATGTAGCTTTTCAAGCGCTTTATTAATTTTTTCAAGAAGCTCTGTATTTTCTTTTGCAACCGCAATGGCTTGTTCACTGCGGCCAAGCAATTCTTTGCCGACAATATTCATTCCAGCACCGATTGCTTCTTTCCCCGTGACAAAGTCCGTAATAACCGCATCATGCTTTCCTTTGCTTAATGCTTCAAGTGCTACGACATCACTATCATAGAATTTAATATTATTGGTAGCCTTTTCTGCTTCTGCAGTGTATGTAGTGCCTTTTGCTACGGCAACTTCCAGCCCTTTTAAATCTTCAAGTGTTTCCACAGAGCTATCAGGACGAACATAAATTTGCGGACCGGAAAAATAATATGGGACTGAAAAATTAACAGCTTCCAATCTTTCATCAGTAATTGTATGACTGGCAACTGCTGCATCAAATCGACCCGATTTAACACCCTCGACAATGCCGCCAAACTTAAATTTATGCTGGACTGGTTCCAGTCCTAATTCCTTTGCAACAGCTTCTCCAACCTCAATATCGAACCCACTCATTGTTCCATCTTTATTCGTTACACTGAATGGATTAAACTCACCTGAAGATGCATAAGTAAACTTGCCATCATCTACTAGTTTCATTCCTTTATTCGATGCCTCTTTTGATCCGCATGCAGCTAGTACAACTATAAGCAATAACAAAAATGCGCCTTTCCAAAAATGTTTCACTAGTGTAAATACCCCCTTTTGTTTTAGCTTAATATTTGTCCTACCCCATTCTATGTTTTTGAATCCACTAAAATTCGCATTTTGCATAATAAAAAGAATCCCATTGCAAATTTGCAATGGGATTCTATACTTACATATATGCTTGTAATAAAGCCCAAGCCTGGTCTTTTCCCTGTCCTGTTTCAGAAGAAAAGAGAATAATATGATCATTTGGGTCTAATTCTAATGTTTCTTTAGCAACTTTCAAATGCTTCTGCCATTTGGATTTTGGAATCTTATCAGCCTTTGTTGCGATAATGATGCACGGAATGTCATAATGCTTTAAGAAGTTATACATCATTACATCATCCTTTGATGGCGGGTGGCGAAGATCAACAATTTGAACAACAGCCTTAAGCTGCTCTCTATCCTTTAAGTATGTTTCAATCATTTTCCCCCAAGCTTCTCTTTCCTTCTTGGAGACTTTCGCATAGCCATATCCAGGTACATCGACAAAATGCATGATTTCATTAATGAGATAAAAGTTTAATGTCTGTGTTTTACCTGGTTTCGAAGATGTTCTTGCTAAATTTTTTCGATTGAGCATTTTATTAATAAATGAAGACTTCCCAACATTTGATCTGCCAGCTAAGGCAAACTCTGGTAAATCTTCAACAGGATATTGTTCTGGTTTTACCGCACTGATTATGATTTCAGCCGAATTTACTTTCATCCTTGTTCACCGCCATTCAATGCATGTTTTAGTACGTCATCAACATGAGAAACAAGGACAAAATTAAGATCTTCTCTGACACTTTCAGGGATATCATCAATATCCTTTTCATTATCCTTTGGAATAATAATCTTTGTTAGCCCTGCTCGATGAGCACTTAATGATTTTTCCTTCAAACCGCCAATTGGAAGAACACGTCCTCTTAATGTTATTTCACCTGTCATTCCTACTTCTTTACGTATCGGTTTTCCGGAAAGTGCAGATACGAGTGCGGTTGTAATTGTAATTCCAGCAGATGGGCCGTCTTTTGGAACCGCTCCCTCAGGTACATGGATATGAATATCATATTTTTCATGGAAGTCTTCTTCTATTCCTAATTCCTTTGCTTTCGAACGGACATAGCTAAATGCAGCTTGTGCCGATTCTTTCATTACATCGCCAAGCTTCCCTGTTAAAACGAGCTTCCCTTTTCCTGGAGCTAGAGAAACTTCAATTTGCAGTGTATCACCGCCAACCGTAGTATAGGCTAACCCAGTCGCTACTCCAACTTGGTCTTCCAGCTCTGCCTGCCCATAACGGAACTTGGTTTTCCCAAGAAACTCTTCTATATTTTTCTCAGTTATCACGACTTTTTTCTTCTCACCAGAAACTAGGATTTTTGCTGTTTTTCTGCATATAGTTGCGAGTTGGCGTTCTAAGCTTCGCACACCAGCTTCTCTTGTATAATAACGAACAATTTTTTGAATTCCGTCTTCTCTTATCTGAAGCTGTGATTTAGAAAGGCCATGTTCTTTAATTTGTTTCGGCAAAAGATGATCTTTCGCAATATGAATCTTTTCCAGCTCAGTATAGCCAGCAATTGTAATAATTTCCATTCTGTCACGAAGAGGACCTGGAATGGTTCCTAAATCATTTGCCGTTGCAATAAACATCACCTTAGAAAGATCATAGGGTTCTTCAATATAATGATCACTGAAATTATGATTTTGTTCCGGATCTAACACTTCTAACATTGCCGAAGAAGGGTCGCCGCGAAAATCATTCGACATTTTGTCAATTTCATCTAAAAGGAATACAGGATTTATAGTACCCGCTTTTTTCATGCCTTGAATAATACGGCCGGGCATTGCTCCCACATAGGTTCTTCTATGCCCTCGGATCTCAGATTCATCACGCACTCCCCCTAAAGATATTCGGACAAACTTCCGATTAAGAGAAGATGCGATTGAACGAGCTAGACTTGTCTTCCCAACCCCGGGCGGTCCAGCAAGACAAAGGATAGGTCCTTTCAACGAATTTGTCAGCTTTTGGACAGCTAAGTATTCAAGAACGCGCTCCTTCACCTTTTCAAGTCCATAATGATCTTCGTTTAATATCCGTTCAGCTTTATGAATATTTAAATCATCTTCCGTTGCATGACTCCATGGCAAAGCAACAAGCCATTCAATATAATTACGGATGACAGCACTTTCAGCTGAACTGGAAGGGATCTTTTCATATCTGTCCAATTCCTTTAGGGCAATTTGTTGAATATGCTCAGGCATGCCGGCTTTTTCAATTTTTTCCGTTAAGGCAGCAACTTCTCCTGTCTTTCCTTCTTTGTCACCTAGTTCTTTTTGAATTGCTTTCATTTGTTCACGCAAGTAATATTCCTTTTGCGTTCGTTCCATTGACTTTTTAACACGCTGACCAATTTTCTTTTCTAAATTAAGAACTTCCTTCTCATTGTGAATAATTTCGATGACTTGATTCATTCGTTCTTTTATATTGGTTGTCTCTAAGATTTCTTGCTTTTCCTTTAATTTTAAAGGAAGGTGGGAAGCGATAATATCAGCCATTCTTCCTGGCTCTTCAATATCCGCTACCGCTGAATACGTTTCAGCTGAAATTTTCTTAGAAACCTTTATGTATTGCTCGAAATATTCAAGCATCGTTCTCATCAACGCTTGGTCTTCTACATCCTTTGTAGTTGGCTCTTCAAACGCTTCAATACTAACAGCATAATGACTTGTTTCATCATAAAATTCAATAATTTCTGCTCTTTGAAGACCTTCTACTAACACTCGAATCGTTCCGTTTGGAAGTTTAAGCATTTGTTTGACACGTGTTAATGTGCCTCTTGTATACAAATCTTCTTCTCCTGGTTCATCTATCGAGATTTCTTTTTGTGTAGTTAGGAAAATTAAATGGTCATCTACCATCGCTTTTTCAAGTGCCTGTACCGATTTTTCACGGCCAACATCTAAATGAAGGACCATTGTTGGATAAACAAGCAAACCCCGAAGCGGCAGGAGGGGGACGATGATTTCTTTCTTTTTCGCCAAACTAAAGCACCTCCAAATGTAAATCTTTATAAGTATAAAATTACTAATAATTTCTTTGTACAATTCTATCGTATTTATAAGATAGTGTCTAATTTGAAAAGCGAAGGCGGCTCGGTCACCCCCGACAAGCATAAGACAGACTGGATTGAAGGTTGTTCTTTAACCTTCTAGCCAAACTGGCTTATGACCTCGAGGGGGTAGCCGCCGGAGCTAGACAATCTGAAAAGCGGAGGCGGCTCGCCAAAGGGCGACAAGCATAAGACGAATCGGTAGGAAGGTTGTTCTTTAACCTTCTTGACGAGTTGGCTTATGACCTCGAGCCCCTAGCCGTTGGAGCTAGACATCATGAAAAGCGAAGGCGGCTCGGTCACCCCCAACTTAATAAGACAAACGCATAAATAAAACTTCGGCTTTTCGCATCCATTGCAAGCCGAAGTTTTTCACCAACTAAATACTTTCTTTTTTCGCCAGTTCAACTGAAGCTGTAATTGATTGCTCCAAGTGAATGTTCTTTATAAGTGCTAGATCAAAAACTTCATTCAAATGGGTTACAGGAACAATCTTTATTCCTGTTATTTCTTTTAATATAGATTGCATGTTTTCTTCTGGAATGATCACCGTTTTCGCACCAGCCTTTTTCGCTGCTTTTACCTTTGGATACACACCGCCGATCGGTTTCACATGCCCGTGAATACTAATTTCTCCTGTCATTGCTACCGTATGGTCAATTGGAAGCTTGTAGATAGCGGAGTATATCCCTGTAGCCATTGCGATTCCTGCAGAGGGTCCGTCAATTGGAACACCTCCAGGAAAATTCACATGAATATCATAATCATTCGCAGGAACACCCATTGAACGAAGCACAGTAATCACATTTTCAATCGACCCTTTTGCCATACTCTTTCTCCGTATCGATTTTCCTTGTCCGCCAATGCTTTCCTCTTCTACGATCCCAGTAATATTGATACTTCCTTTATCTAGCGCGGGAATGACAGTCACTTCAATTTCAAGAAGGGCACCCGTATTCGGTCCATATACAGCAAGGCCGTTAACAAGACCCACTGCTGATTTCTCATTAATCTTTCTTTCCATTCTTGGAGTAAGCTGACTGGATTGGATTACCCACTCAATATCTTCATCCTTTATGTAATCTCTATCCTCCGTGATTGCTAATCCAGCCGAAATCTGAATTAGATTGACTGCTTCACGGCCGTTTCTTGCGTATGATGCTAGTATTGATAATGCGTTTTCACTAATTGTAAGATTAACCTTGTCAGCAGCTTTTCTTCCAATTTCTATAATTTCATCTTCTAATAACTCCCTAAAAAATACTTCCATACATCTAGAACGAATGGCTGGAGGAATGTCACTCGGCGTTCTTGTTGTTGCACCAATCAATCTGAAATCAGCTGGAAGGCCATTTTTAAAAATGTCATGAATATGATTAGGAATTTGGGAGTTCTCTTCATTATAATATGCACTCTCAAAAAAAACTTTTCTATCTTCTAAGACCTTCAATAATTTATTCATTTGAATCGGATGAAGCTCGCCAATTTCATCAATAAATAGTACTCCCCCATGGGCATTTGTTACCGCCCCTTGTTTTGGCTGAGGTATACCCGCTTGCCCCATTGCACCGGCTCCTTGATAAATAGGATCGTGAACAGACCCAATAAGAGGATCAGCAATTCCACGTTCATCAAAACGAGCAGTTGTAGCATCTAATTCAATGAAAACAGAAGATGGCTTAAACGGAGACTTGGCTGTTTTCTTTGCTTCCTCTAATACGAGTCTTGCTGCTGCTGTCTTTCCAACACCTGGTGGCCCATAAATAATTACATGCTGCGGATTTGGACTGCATAATGCAGCTTTTAAAGATTTGATTCCATCTTCCTGTCCAACAATATCTGCAAAACTAGATGGCCGTACCTTTTCCGCCAAAGGCTCTGTTAAAGAAATGGCTCTCATCTTTTTTAATTGATCCATTTCTTTTTTTGATTCCCGATCAATTGAAACCTTTTGAGTGCGCTGGTTTTTTAACAAATTCCAAAAGTAAAGCCCAATAACGATTCCGAAAAACAATTGAATAAATAGAGCGATCCCCGTCCAACTCATACTTTTCCCTCCTGCATTAAAAGTTCTCGCTGATAATGCTAGTATCTCCTTCACAGAGTTGGAATAAACAAGAATCTGCTGTAAAAAATTGGGCTGTAAAAAAGGAGGACTCACCTTGATCATCACCGTACAAACTGGTAATGCCGGTTCTTTCGATAAAGGAGATAAAATGAGAAGTGCGAATTGATGCCGACTTATCGCAGGGAGGGGACCTGAAGTTTAATAGGCGATAGGCCGCTTGCGCTGAACATCTTTCTAACTCCAACCTTAAAAATTCCGATATCACATGAAAAAGGCCAAACCTAAAATGGTTTGGCCTCTCTTAATTTTATTTACGCTGAAGTTTTTCGTTCTTCGTCAATGATTGTTCCATCTTCTAAAACGAGCTTTGGTGAAGCATTATCAGTGATTGCTTCTTTTGTTATAATGCATTTCTTGATATCCTCACGTGAAGGAAGCTCAAACATCACATCTAGCATGATTCCTTCAATGATGGAACGCAAACCTCGAGCACCTGTTTTACGTTCAATTGCCTTTTTGGCAATCTCAGTTAGTGCCTCTTCTTCGAATTCAAGCTCCACATCATCAAGTTCAAGCATTTTTTGATATTGTTTAACAAGCGCATTTTTTGGTTTTGTTAAAATCTCAATTAACGCTTCTTCGTCTAACGGTGTAAGACTTGAAATAACAGGAAGACGACCAATGAATTCTGGAATTAACCCAAATCTTAATAAGTCCTCAGGAAGTACTTTTGATAGCAGACTTTTTTGATCAAGTTCATTTTGCTTAGTATCAGATCCAAAACCAATGACCTTTTGACCTAAACGGCGTTTGATAATTTGCTCAATCCCGTCAAAGGCTCCGCCACAAATAAACAAAATATTGGTCGTATCAATTTGGATAAATTCCTGATGTGGATGCTTACGTCCACCTTGAGGCGGTACACTTGCAACCGTTCCCTCTAATATTTTCAATAGCGCTTGCTGTACACCTTCCCCAGATACATCTCTTGTAATAGAAGGATTTTCAGACTTTCTGGCTACTTTATCAATTTCATCAATATAAATAATTCCCTTTTCCGCTTTTTCAACGTCATAGTCTGCAGATTGGATGAGCTTTAAAAGAATGTTCTCTACATCTTCTCCAACATATCCTGCTTCTGTTAATGAAGTCGCATCAGCAATTGCAAACGGAACATTTAAAATACGGGCTAATGTTTGTGCAAGTAATGTTTTCCCGCTTCCAGTCGGCCCGATCATGGCAATATTACTTTTCGAAAGTTCTACATCATCAATTTTGCTGTTAGAGTTAATGCGCTTGTAGTGGTTATAAACTGCAACGGATAACGATTTCTTCGCTTGGTCTTGACCAATGACATATTCGTCTAGAATATCTCGGATTTCTGATGGTTTTGGCACATCTTTGAATTCTACTTCTTCTTCCGTGCCAAGCTCTTCTTCAACAATTTCTGTGCAGAGTTCTATGCACTCATCACATATATAAACACCTGGACCGGCAACAAGCTTTCGTACTTGATCCTGTGTTTTGCCACAGAATGAACACTTTAATTGCCCTTTTTCATCATTAAATTTAAACAAATCCTTCACCCCTTGAAAACTTCAAATCATTATATTAAGCTTGTGCGAATCATATGCAAACAAATAATATACAGCCGTTTGTGCTCATAGACTTGCATACGTACCCATGCTTATCTATTTAAACTTCCCTTTTCTACAACAATTGTTATGTATTGCATTGTAACACATTTCCACTTTGGACAGGAAATGAAAACTCTTAATTACTTGATTAGATTATGTATGACTGTTTGCATAGCGGATTCGTTAAAGGTTGGCTGTAAAAAAAGATATTCTAAATAAGCTTAACCAATTATGGTCAAGTTAAGTCAATAGATTTTATCCAAAAACTTCATATGTATGTATTTGTTCTGTCATTTCTTTCTATTGTACAAAACAAGGCACGAATTCAATCGCGCCTTGTTCATTATATTTAATCTAGCTTTAAATATTCTTATTAAACAGTTTTGCTGTTTTCTACAATGAAATCAACTGCTTTTTTAACTTGAAGATCTGCTTTTAGGCCTTCAAGGCTGCCTAATGCTTTTTGGATATTTTCTACTGTCATGTTGTACATTTCAGCCATTTTATTAAGCTCAGCAGTTACTTCTTCATCTGTTACTTCGATGTTTTCAGCTTTCGCAATTGCTTCAAGTGTTAAGTTCATACGAACGCGCTTTTCAGCATCTTCCTTCATTTGCTCGCGTAATGCACTTTCTTCTTGACCTGAGAATTGGAAGTAAAGCTCAAGGTTCATTCCTTGCATTTGCAGGCGCTGTTCAAATTCGTTCATCATGCGGTCAATTTCTGTATCAACCATTACTGATGGAAGATCGATTTCTGCGTTTGCAGAAGCTTTTTCCACTACAGTATCTTGAACAAAATGTTCTGCTTCATGCTTCTTGCTTTCTTCAAGACGAGTTTTCACTTTTTCTTTAAGGGCAGCTAAAGTTTCAACTTCTTCATCTGCGTCCTTAGCAAACTCATCATTTAACTCAGGAAGTTGTTTCGTTTTGATTTCATGAACAGTCACTTTGAATACTGCAGGTTTTCCTGCTAATTCAGCAGCATGGTATTCTTCAGGGAAAGTAACTTCAACATCTTTTGATTCTCCAGAAGCTACACCAACTAATTTTTCTTCGAATCCAGGAATAAATTGACCTGAACCAAGCTCAAGAGAATAATTTTCAGCTTTTCCACCTTCGAAAGCTTCTCCATCCACAAATCCTTCAAAATCCATAACGACTGTATCGCCGTTTTCAGCTTTGCCTTCTTCTTTTACAACAAGCTCAGCATGTCTTTCTTGCATAGATTTTAATTCATTATCAACATCTTCATCTGTCACTTCAGTATTAAACTTTTCTACTTCAAGTCCTTTGTATTCGCCTAATTTAACTTCAGGCTTCACAGTTACTGTTGCTTTGAAGATTAAGCTCTTGCCCTTTTCAATTTGCTCTACATCGATTTCAGGACGATCAACCGGCTCAATACCAGTTTCTTCGATTGCATTTGCGTATGCTTCTGGAAGAAGAATATCAACAGCATCTTGATAAAGTGATTCAATACCGAAACGCTTTTCAAACATTCCGCGAGGCATTTTCCCTTTACGGAAACCTGGTACATTTACTTGCTTTACTACTTTTTTGAATGCAGCGTCTAAACCTTCGTTTACTTTTTCTGCATTTACTTCAATTGTAAGAACCCCTTGGTTCCCTTCTAGCTTTTCAAATTTTGCAGACATAAATTTAATTCCCTCCAACAATCTATTATCATTTCATACGTAACAAATGGATATGGATAAGGCTTGTTTAGCAAGCATTATACATTTTTAACATAAAAAATACCATCTACATATACAACCATTATATTATACCACACGATCCTTTTCTTTCAACATGGAAGCTAAAAATCGGAAGATGAAATTTCTTCAAGCTGTTTTAACTCTGCCAGTGCATCTTTTAATTCTTCCATTTTTACATCATATAGCAATACGAGGTCTTCTCCCATGCTTAAACCTAAGTATTCAGCTATGAGAGTATGATACGCAGCTGCCCAAACCTTTTCCTCATACGTATCTAGCTTAAATGGATAGAGAATAAAAGAATGGCGGCTTATAAGACTTTTTATATTCTCAAACAAAATTGGGTCCTCATGCTCAATTTGGCGGCTTAGAACGCGAAGTAGCGACTCTATCTCTGGCTGCTTATGAACAGGCGGAAGCTGAACCGGTATGACTGAGAGTTTTCTTCCCAACTTTTCAATAAGGACTTCTTTGTCATATTCATGCTCTATTAAAACATTAAGCAGCATCGTCTTGAAGAACGGAGATCCTTCCTCCGAGTGGAGATATGTATTTATTTCAGCAATATATGAGCGAATATTTCTCTCTGCTAACTGGGCAGCCAAATTCATTTGCTCTTGCTGGGTCTTGAAAGCAAACAAATCAATGTCTTTATCCAATTCTTCCATTGCCGCTTCTTCATATTCTATTTCAGGCTTTTCCTTTGCCATTCTCCGGCTAAATTCTAACATTCGGGTAAAGCTTTCATATTTTTCCGTTGGGATCTCTTTCTCTTCTAATAGAATCTCTATCGTGGCCACAATTTCATCATATTGATGCAGCTGGACGAGAATCATTAAATAAAGATCAATAATTTGAATGTATTCCCCAATTCCTTTTTGCAGCATATCCGCTGCTATTTCCTTTGCTTTTTGCAATGAACCCCATTCAAAGTAAGCGAGTACTAATCCAATATATATATCGCTATTTTCTGGGTCTAGTCGTTTTGCTTCTTCTAAGTGCTCGACCGCTTCTCGAAATCTTTTCTGCTGCATTTTCTCAAGCCCTTTTTCAAGAAGCCTTTTTTCCAGATCAGGAAAAAGGATTACTTTATCATTTAATTTTTTCCGATCTCGTTTCTTCATGCAGTCCACGCCCTACTTAATTTTGAAGTAAGTTTAGCATGAAAACTTAAAAAAAACAAAAAAGATCCACAGCTATTGCCTTTGCTGTGAACCTTTTGTCAATTATCATTTGACCGCATTGGAACACTCAAATTGTGCTATTTCTCCTTCTAATTGCAAGGTAATTTCAATTTCGTCCCACCCATTCAAAAGCATCCTTTTCCAATACGCCGTAATCGGAAAGGAGGCTGAAAAGCCATTGTTATCTGTTACTGTTTCCTTTTCGAGGTCAATTGTTAAGTGGTACGGCTGATTTGTTGCTTTTTCTAATAAATAGGCTACTTCTTCTGCTTGCAGCTTGACTGGAAGCATTCCATTCTTTAGGCAATTTTGATGAAAAATATCTGCAAATGATGGAGCAATCACGACTTTAAAGCCATAGTCCGATAAGGCCCAAGGAGCATGCTCTCTTGAGGATCCACACCCAAAATTCTCATTGGCAATCAGGATCGATGCACCTTGATTTGCCGGCTGGTTCAATTCGAAATTCGGATTCTCCTCTCCTTCCTGTGTATACCGCCAGTCATAAAATAAAAATTGGCCAAACCCTGTTTTCTCAATTCTTTTCAAAAATTGCTTCGGAATAATTTGATCTGTATCCACATTCGCCCGATCCATCGCAACTGTTTTACCTGCTATCGTTCTAAATCCACTCATACTATCTTCCTTTCGATTTTAAATGACTTCAACAGCTACCTTTTCACTTACATCTACAAACCGTCCATATAGAGCAGCCGCAGCAGCCATCACCGGACTGACTAAATGCGTTCTAGCGCCTGTTCCTTGTCTCCCTTCAAAATTTCGGTTCGAAGTGGATGCGCAATGCTGCCCGCTTGGAACAATATCATTATTCATACTTAAACACATGCTGCAGCCCGATTCCCTCCATTCGAACCCAGCCTTCTTAAAGATTGCATCTAATCCCTCAGATTCAGCTTGTCTCTTAACCTGCTGAGATCCTGGTACAACTAAAGCTCTTACAGTTGGGTGAACATTTTTTCCTTTTACAATCTCAGCTGCTTGACGCAGGTCTTCTAAACGTGAATTTGTACATGAACCGATAAACACATGTTGTACTTCAATGTCAGCAATGTTCTGACCTTCTTTTAGACCCATGTAATCAATGGCTCTTTCTAGCGACTTTTGTTCCAGTTCATTCTTACAATCTTTTACGTATGGAATAGAATCTTTTATACTGGATGTCATGGAAGGATTTGTTCCCCAGCTTACCATCGGTGTAATTGCATTCGCATCAACTGTTATCGTACGATCAAATACAGCATCATTATCAGAAGCAAGCTCTTTCCACTGCATAACAGCCTTTTTAAACGCATCTCCTTTTGGTACGTGCTTCTTGCCTTCTAAATAAGAAAATGTCGTTTCATCTGGGCTGATTAAACCAGCTCTTGCACCTCCTTCAATTGACATATTACAAATGGTCATCCGTTCTTCCATTGTCATCCTTTCAATAACCTCTCCACAATATTCAATAATGTACCCTTGCCCAAAATTAACACCATGTTGGGATAGAATATAAAGGATGACATCTTTAGACGTAACTCTTTTCCGAAGCTGTCCAGTTATTTCGATTTTTAATGTTTTCGGTTTTGTTTGCCAAAGCGTTTGCGTTGCTAACACATGCTCCACTTCGCTCGTACCAATCCCAAAGGCAATTGCTCCAAATGCCCCATGTGTAGAAGTATGACTGTCGCCGCAAACAATGGTCATCCCCGGCTGTGTAAGTCCAAGTTCTGGACCTATTACATGAACGATTCCCTGTTCTGGACTGTCCATTCCAGCAAGTGGAATACCAAATTCCAAACAGTTTTTTTCTAAAGTCGTCATTTGATTTAGTGCAACTGGGTCATCAATCTTATAACGATTATCGGTTGGTACATTATGATCCATTGTCGCAAACGTTCTCTCAGGTTTTCTTACTGTTCTGTTTTTCATTCTTAATCCAGAAAATGCCTGTGGCGACGTCACTTCATGTACTAAATGAAGATCAATATAAATTAATTCAGGCTTCCCTTCCTCTTGATGGACAATATGCTTTTCCCATATCTTATCTATAATAGTTTTCCCCATTTTTTCCTCCTGCTTTCTTTTTTTAAAAGAAACACGACCATATTTGGTCGTGTTTCCTATTAATAAATCTCTTTTTTGGCATGGCAGCTACACTACTTATCTTGCCCCTTTAGGATCAGCAAAGCAGTCAACTTGAAGGGGAGAACAACTATCAAGTAAATCCTCGCTTACCTTGATTCCAGTTAATAAGTAATAATAGATAAAACTGGACTTAATAGGGGTTATTGATTCCTCTTATTGTGGAGTTTTAGCTCGAACTAGACTCAATAAGGG
>NZ_LMBX01000003.1:294124-294242 GCF_001439605.1 Cytobacillus praedii | reverse complement strand
AGACTCAATAGGGCCTATTGGTTCCGCTTATTGTGGAATTTTTGTTCGAACTAGACTCAATAAGGGCTATTGGTTCCTCTTATTGTGGAATTTTTGCTTAAACTAGACTCAATAGGGC
>NZ_LMBX01000003.1:261322-294081 GCF_001439605.1 Cytobacillus praedii | reverse complement strand
AGACTCAATAGGGCCTATTGGTTCCGCTTATTGTGGAATTTTTGTTCGAACTAGACTCAATAAGGGCTATTGGTTCCCTCTTATTGTGGAATTTTTGTTCAAACTGGACTCAATAAGGCCTATTGGTTCCTCTTATTGTGGAAGTTTTGTTCAAACTAGACTCAATAGGGCCTATTGGTTCCTCTTATTGTGGAATTTTAGTTCGAACTAGACTCACTAAGGGCTATTAGTTCCTCTTATTGTGGAATTTCAGTTCAAACTATACACAACAAGGTTACTGTCACTCCTATTCGAGCCGCCTCCGGTTTTCTATGCATACGCGCTCATGATCTGCATAATAGCTTCATTATCCATAAGTGTTGCTTTTACTTCTTCAACCATTTCTTTCGTTGATGCATCCTTCTTGCCGAATGTCATAATGTCTTTTGTTCTGTATCCAGCATCAAGCACTTGGTTTACTGCTTGCTCAACTGCTTCAGCCTCTTCGTGCATCCCAAATGATAGACGAAGCATCATAGCTGCTGAAAGGATCATTGCCAGTGGATTTGCTGTATTTTTCCCTTCAATATCAGGTGCTGAGCCATGAATCGGTTCATAAAGATATGGACCAGCTTCAGAAAGACTTGCAGAAGGAAGCATGCCTAATGATCCAGTTAAAACGGATGCCTCATCGCTTAAAATATCGCCAAACATATTCTCAGTAACAACAACATCAAAGCGTTTCGGATTTTTAATCATTTGCATGGCTGCATTATCTACAAGCATGTGTTCAAGTTCAACATCTGAATATTCTTTAGCAACTGATTCTGCTACTTCTCTCCACATTCGGCTGGATTCTAATACATTTGCTTTGTCGACAGAAGTTACCTTCCCTTTTCTTTTTTCAGCCAGCTGGAATGCTAATTTAATCACTCGTTCCATTTCTGCTCTTTTGTAATAAAGTGTATCTACTACTTCGTCTTCTCCATTTTTCCGTGTACGTTTGCTTGGTTTGCCGAAATATAGACCTCCTGTTAACTCTCTCACCATGACCATGTCTACACCTTCAATTACTTCCTTGCGAAGTGGAGAAGATTCTGCAAGACTTGGATAATAACTGGTTGGTCTAAGGTTTGCATAAAGATTAAGTTCTTTACGAATCTTTAATAATCCACGCTCAGGACGAAGGTGTGCTGGCTGATGCTCCCATTTCGGACCGCCAACCGCGCCTAGTAAAACCGCATCGCTTTGTTTGCACATCTCAATTGTTTCGTTCGGAAGTGGGGACCCAACCGCATCGATTGCTTCTCCACCGATTAATCCGTATTGAAAATAGAACTGGTGTCCGAAACGCTCTCCAACCGCTTGTAAAACTTCAATTGCTCCCTTTGTCACTTCTTTGCCGATTCCGTCTCCTGGTAGTACTGCGATACGTTTTTTCATTGTTATCCCTCCGTCTTGTGATTATGAATGTATTTTTATTTGATAACTAGCTGATTCAATCGGTCTATCACACTTATTTAGTAAAGCTCATTTCCGGTTCAGGTCCTTTATCCTTCATGTAGATGACTCTGTTTATCGCATTTAAATAGGCTTTTGCCGAAGCTTCCAGCACATCTTGTGCAAGCCCCCGTCCACTTGTTTCAATATCAAGATAGGAAAGTTTCACATATACTTGAGCAAGTGCATCTCTGCCTGCTCCAACAGACTGAATTCTATAATCTAATAGATTGATTGACCCTTCCACACATTTTTCCAGCGTATTATAAAGGGCTTCGATACTTCCTGCTCCCGTTCCAGCCTCTTGGATGACTTCCTTTTCCGCTCCTGATAAAGTAACGGTCGCGGTTGGCACCTGATTGGTCCCATATTGGATTTGCAAATGAATTAATTCATAGAAACGCTCTTCCTTTGACAGCTCTTCTTCAAGGACAAGTGCGACCAAGTCTTCATCTGTCATTTCTTTTTTGCGGTCAGCTAAGTCTTTGAATGCATGAAATAACGTTTTAATATTTTCCTCAGGAACGTTAAGTCCTAGTTCATCTAACCGGTTTTTAAATGCATGCCTGCCTGAATGTTTTCCTAAAACTAATGAGTTGGACTGGAAGCCCACTAAATCAGGAGAAATAATTTCATAGGTTGTTTTTTCTTTCAGTACACCATCCTGGTGAATCCCAGATTCATGTGCATAAGCATTTTTGCCGACAACTGCCTTATTAGCAGGAACAATCATTCCCGTCAGCTTGCTGACAAGACTGCTTGTGCGGCTAATCTCATGAAGCTTCAGACGAGTTAATGCCTGATAGTGATCCTTTCTAACATGCAAGGCTACAGCAAATTCCTCGAGAGCAGCATTTCCTGCTCTTTCGCCAATCCCATTGATTGTCCCTTCCACTTGTGTTGCTCCATTCTCTACTGCTGCAAGTGAATTGGCGATTGCCATTCCTAAATCATCATGACAATGGGTTGATAAGGAAACTTTATTAATAGAAGGAACATTTTCTTTTAAGTATTTAAAAATAGCTCCATATTCTTGAGGTGTTCCGTATCCGACAGTATCAGGAATATTAATTACTCTCGCTCCAGCCTGAATAACCTTTTCAATAATTTCGGCCAAGAAGGGCAGCTCCGTTCTTGAAGCGTCTTCTGCAGACCATTGAATAATTGGAAATTTCTTTGCAGCGTATCTTACCGTTTCTACAGCTGTATGGATGACTTCTTCTTTCGACATCTTCAATTTGTATTCTCGATGAATCGGCGAAGTTGCAAGAAAGGTATGGAGCCTTGGTTCTGCACCGTCTTTCAGCGCTTCCCATGCTGCATCTATATCTGAGATAACCGCTCGTGCGAGTCCCGTGACAGAACAATTTCTTATTGTTTGGGCAATTTTCTGTACGGACGAGAAGTCACCTTTTGAAGCGGCTGGAAAACCAGCTTCCATAATATCTACATTTAACCTTTCCAGCTGTTTTGCAATTTCTAGCTTTTCCGAAAAGTTAAGGTTCACACCGGCTGATTGTTCTCCATCCCTTAAGGTTGTGTCGAAAATTTTAATGGTTTGCACTAGCAACAGCTTCCTTCTTTTTTCCGCTATTAACGAACGGCATCATTTTTCTAAGTTCTCTTCCCACCTGCTCAATTTGATGCTGCTTCTCTCTTTCATTCACTGCATTAAATTCAGGCCGGTTTGCTTGATTCTCTAAGATCCAGCCTTTCGCAAATTTCCCATCCTGAATATCTTTAAGAATGGCTTTCATTTCTTCCTTCACTCGTCCATCTACAACACGCGGGCCGCTGACAAAATCTCCCCATTGTGCTGTATCTGAGATCGAATAACGCATTCCCTCTAATCCGCCTTCATACATTAAGTCAACAATCAGCTTCAATTCATGCAAGCATTCAAAGTAGGCTAATTCTGGCTGGTATCCTGCTTCGACTAACGTTTCAAATCCCGCTTTAACAAGTGAGGTCAATCCTCCACAAAGGACAGCCTGTTCCCCAAATAGATCGGTTTCTGTTTCCTCCTTAAAGGTGGTTTCTAATGCACCTGCACGTAAGGCCCCAATGCCTCTTGCATAAGCTAGGGCAAGTTCTTGCGCTTCACCTGATACATCCTGATGGATAGCGAAAAGTGCTGGAACGCCTGCATCCTGTTCATACGTTCTCCTTACAAGATGTCCAGGCCCTTTTGGTGCTACTAGAAGTACATCACTTTCTTTCGGAGGGACAATTTGATTGAAATGAACATTAAAACCGTGGGCAAACATGAGTGCCTGATTTGTTAAATGCGGTTCAATTTCTTCTTTATATACTTTCGTCTGAAGTTCATCTGGTAATAGAATCATGACTACGTCTGCCTGTGCTGTTGCTTCCCCTACTGAAAATACTTGAAAGCCATCTTCTGCTGCTTTATCCCATGATTTCCCTTTGCGAAGTCCAATAACAACTTCAACTCCGCTGTCTCTCAAATTTAATGCATGTGCATGACCTTGTGATCCATACCCGATCACCGCTACCTTCTTCCCCTTTAAATAAGCTGGATTCGCATCTCCGTTATAGTACATTTTCGCCATTGTTATCTTCCTTTCTTTTTTTAAATTAAAGACAATTCTTGTAAAAATTATCACTAATTACCATTTAATTTGTAGAGGTTGATTTCCGCTCCAGGTACTCGCTTTCCGCGGGGTGGGCGCTGAGCCTCCTCGGCACTAAAGTGCCTGC
The DNA here is from genome assembly GCF_001439605.1 of Cytobacillus praedii. Classification (GTDB taxonomy): domain Bacteria; phylum Bacillota; class Bacilli; order Bacillales; family Cytobacillaceae; genus Cytobacillus; species Cytobacillus praedii. The sequence goes on along the minus strand of NZ_LMBX01000003.1, from coordinate 289,881 downwards.
GGGGTCTCAGCTGTCCCACTACTCCCGCAGGAGTCTCGCACCTTCCGCTCCAATCAACTAAGCTTTTTTCAGCATTCAATTAAACGATTGAGTATGTTTTTTGCGTATTGACTGGTTTTTGGGTCCCTCGAGGGAAAGCTGTTGTCCCGGTTCGAGCAAGCTCTTTAATTCCATAAGGTTTAATCAGTTCGATAAAGGCTTCAATCTTTTCTGATTCTCCTGTTATTTGAATGACTAAGCTGTCCTTGCTTATATCGATTACTGCTGCTCGAAAAGGTTCGATCAGTGCATAAAGCTCATTTCTTGTTTGCGGAGTTGAGAGCACTTTAATTAATGCCAATTCTCTAGCCACAATTGCCTGATCACTAATATCCGTTACTTTTAAAATATCAATCTGTTTATTTAGCTGTTTTGTAATTTGTTCGGCTTCCCGATCGCTTTCTACATGAATGACACAGGTAATTCTTGAGACTCCTTCCTGCTCTGTCAATCCAACAGATATGCTTTCTATATTGTAGTTCCGCTTAGAAAAAAGATTGGTAATTCGATTGAGAACACCCGGGCGATTCATGACTGTCATACTAATAATTTTTTTCAAGGCTTCACACCTACCATTTCATGCAGCCCTTTCCCTGGGGCAATCATCGGATAGACATTCTCATGAGGATCAATTCGAATATCTAGCAGAACGGGCTCTCGATTACTCAGCACTTCTTCTAAAATAACTTCTGCTTCTTCTGCTGTATTTATTTCGTATCCTTTAATCCCATAGGCTTCTGCTAGCTTTACAAAGGAAGGCTGGATAGGAATTTTACTATGGGAATACCGCTTGTCATAAAATATTTCCTGCCACTGCCGCACCATTCCGAGTGACAAATTATTGAATATTGCGATTTTTACAGGGAGATTTAGTTCTTTAATGACTGTTAGCTCTTGAGTAGACATTTGAAAACCGCCATCCCCAAGAACTGCAACGACACATCGATCAGGATCGGCAAGCTGAGCACCAATGCTTGCCGGCAAGCCAAAACCCATTGTTCCAAGTCCTCCGGAAGTTACCCATCGATTGGCTTGATTAAATTGGTAATATTGCGCAGCCCACATTTGGTGCTGCCCCACATCTGTAACGACAATTGCATCACCGGTTGTTTTTTCATAAAGCATCTCCATCACTTTTTGCGGCTTTAGAGCGGCTGACTCTCCGTAATAGTAAGGATATTCTTCTTGCCATTTATGAATTTGCTCCAGCCATTCTCCATGAACCGGAGGCTTACCATTTTGTTTGACTAATTGTTTTAATGCTTCTTTCGCATCAGCAACAACTGGTATGGCTGTTTGAACATTCTTCCCAATTTCAGCTGGATCAATATCAATGTGGGCAACTGTTGCATGAGGGGCAAAGAATTGTAAATTTCCTGTAAGCCGGTCATCAAATCTTGCCCCGATATTAATTAATAAATCACATTCACTCAAGCCCATATTCGATGCATAGCAGCCATGCATGCCGGCCATGCCAACAAATAGCTTATGGTCTGCCGGAAACCCTCCTAATCCAAGCAATGTATGAATGACTGGAAGCTGCTGCTGCTCTGCATATTCTTTCAATTCATTCGATGCCTTTGAAAGCAGAACGCCAGCTCCAGCGAGTATGACTGGTTTATTCGCTCGACTAACTGCCTCAGATAATTTTTTAATTTGAAGGTAGTTAGGCTGTACGGTTGGCTGATAGCCAGGCAGCTTTATTTCTTGTTCTTCTGGAGGTTTTGATACCGATGCTGCAATGTCTTTTGGAATGTCTATCAAGACTGGACCCGGTCTTCCGCTTGAGGCAATATAGAATGCCTCTTTTACAATTCGAGGGATGTCTTCAATGTTTCGCACCTGGTAATTGTATTTCGTAATAGGTGTTGTAATTCCTAGTACATCCGCTTCTTGGAAGGCATCAGAACCAATTACATTTGTTGGAACCTGACCGGTGAATACAATGAGCGGGAGAGAATCCATCATTGCGTCTGTGAGACCCGTAACAATGTTAGTTGCTCCAGGTCCAGATGTGGCTATAACCACTCCAGGCTTTCCTGATATTCTTGCGTACCCTTCGGCTGCATGAATTCCCCCTTGCTCATGCCTTGGCAAAACGTGGAGAATTTTTGAATCATAAAGCTTGTCATAAATCGGGAGCACTGCCCCACCAGGATATCCAAAAATCACTTCCACCTTTTCCTTTTCCAAGGCCTCTAATAACAGATCAGCACCAGTAACCATCTTGGCTTTGGCCTTTGATTCTGTTATGGCAGCTTGCTGCAACATTCGTATAAAACCTCCTCTTTTTCCTTTAATTCAAATATAAAAAGCCTTTCCACCCCTTAAAAACCTATTATTCCTAGGTATAAGGGGTGAAAAGGCTTTAAATCCCATTCCACGGTACCACCCTAAATTCATGCGATCTGCATGCACTTATGGACATCTTCTTCCTGTCCGTTTTAATAACGAGTGACAGACACCCGACCAACTCTACTCAATTTGACTTTTTCAAGCTGGTGCTCAGAGGTGAGTTCATTTTATGCTGAAATTACCGGTTCACAGCTGCTCCGGCTCTCTGTTAATTCCAATTCATAAAACTACTTATCCTCTTCTTAGCTTTACTAGCTATTCAATTTAATTCTTTAGCACTTTAAACCAGTAAATTTTTAGATTAAAAAAAACTATGTATAAACGGTTTCTTAGGTCTAAAAATTTGCTGCCTGCAACTTCTTGAATTTTCTAATTTCTTATATTGAGGACTATCTTACGCCCATTTTCTCAAACCGTCAACACCATTTTTTAAAATTATTTGATAATTTAAATTAATCTGATTTATTGAATACGCTTACATCGTTGTAGTATACATGATCTGCTAATTAAAAAATTTTTATCTTTTCTTTAAAAACGGTTGATTTTATAAAATAAAAAACTCACTTTTAAAAGTGAGTTAAACGTTCCTTTTACACGGTTCTAATTTAACCGTTATACAGCTTTGCTGATATACCGTTGCAATAATTTCCGCGTGTTTATAGCACTCGCAACATGATTTGCAATGAGGAAAGCTTCCGAAATCCTCTTCGTGATCTCCATTGGCTTCCGAAATAGTTTCATCAAAAATCCGTTTCCGTATATTAATCAACTTCAGCTTCTTCATACTGACTTCCCGCAACTTTAGAACGAGTAAGAAGTACCCACTGATTAACTTCATCGTATCCAGATACTTCGGCGAACACCCGATAGCGTGGGTACAACCATTCAGCAGGGGTTTCGGTTTTCAAAGCGGATGTGTCTGTAATACCTACTGCCTGAGGTTCCAATAAGTTAATCAAAGTACCTTGTGGAAAAAACACTTCTATATACCCTTCCACTCGGGTCCCAACGGGGAACAGACTTTTGGTTCGATGCCAGTCTTCCAAACCGTGTTGAAGCTGCTCATACCAAAGTTTCTCGAATTCCGTCTGACTGATCTCTTTGTAATAGGATTCCTGCGCATCTACTGGATGTTCTGCCAGCATGAAATGATAAAAATAATGCTTTCGATTCGATGTGATACAAGTACCATCATCATGATAAACCATCTGTCTGTAAGCCACACCGTCGTTATCAATTTCAAAATACCAGGTCCCCATCCCTGGCTCCTGGATATCTTTTAAATAGTTCAAAACAATCACTCCAATCGGATGAGAAGTTACTTCTTGATGTCATATTCGTCTAAATCTAGATGTATAAAGACATATTTGCCCCCATTTTGAATGATGGAACTGTAAAGGGAAAGGCGACGGGATTAGTGTTTAATTATTTCGCTGCCCAATTTTTGCTTTTGGTCTACTGATGCAAAGGATTGAAGAATTCTATTTTAGTAGGTGGAACTTTCAATCCTAAAATCTAGATTGATATCAAGTTCCCCTTGCCCCTTCTTTTCTGTCTTTCGCAAAACAAACTCAAATGTGGGTTCATAATCTGAATCCTGAAAAGTTTCCCCACCCAATATCTCTATGCTGTACCAGCCGTTTTCAATTTCAATCATTGGCTTTTTGTATTGTCGATAATGATTAAGTAAAGCGTTGACTCTTTCGTTAGTGAATTGTTCTAATATTTGCCAAGTAAACAGCATCAGTATGTTGTTTTCAACCTTAAGCGAATAACCGTCATGTCTGAATTGTAAACGGCTATCTGTTTTTAACAATTCCGGTGTATCTCCAGAAAGATTAAAAATAATGGTATATGGATAGTTTTCAATCCCTGCCATTGGAAGTAGAATACCATCAAGTACAACATTATCGCCGCTCTCATTTGTTGTAAACCCCATTGCTAAATTATCTGAATGATTATTGGACTGTTTCCAGCTTTCCAGCAGCAAAATATCTCCGAGAATGAAATAATTTATAAGATCATTCAGCACTTCGGTAAATTTGTATATCACGTTAAACTCCTCTTTTCCTCCTTTTTTCTCAAAGCTAAATGTAAGGCGGACATAATATCTGCTTTATCTATAAACGGTGTCTTCTGAGCGGATAGAACTGTAGCTTCAGGACATTTACTTACATACTTGTTCACTGCTGCTTGCATGATTTCAGGACAGGCATATAATTTAATAATCTCACGAGAATACATCTGTCGATTATCTTCTATCGTTCGCTATTATTCGATTTCAGATAACAATTTTTGCATTACCTGCTAGGCTCGAAATACAACATCATAACTTCCTTCATCTACAACACAAAGAAATAAATGATTGTCTACAGTAATTATCTTCTTTCGGAAAACCTTCATTATGCTCTCCCAATTCAGTGAGTTTTTTGTTGTATCTACGGACCAAGTGCACAGCTCTACTTAATCTCAATTGCTATCTCTTGATCTACATTCAGCCTATTAAACTGACTGATTAAGTTATTATATCTTTTTTCATCTATATCATATTCAATGTCTATTGATTCATTTACGCGAAGTGATCTAGCGGTCTCTTTAGATAAAAAGATTGAAATTAATTTTCGACTAAGTATGATCCTTAATATCCCCCCGTACTCAGATCTATTTTCACTATTAAAAGTAATATGAACCTTATTCAGAATGGGGATGTCTTCAATACATAATGACTTTTGAAATAACACATATTCTTTGGTCTCAAATTCATCATCTGCAAATCCAATTAATAATGTCTCATCCTCAATTCCACAATAAACAAATGATGCTTTTAGTAAGATTGACATTAAATACTCCTCCCTCACCGATAAATTTCTGCAGGGATGAAACAATTTTTCTTCATTAGTCAGGAATGATCAAGCATTAATCAACTTACAAGGGCCAGCAGCTCCGCAAGAATACCCCGAAGCTCAAGCTCCGTTTGCTCTGACTTCGCGGCTTTTTTCAACTTTTCGCAGCTTCCGAATATCCGGTAAAGAACCTGCTCCCGTGCATATATTTCTTTAGATAACAGCTCTTGATGAAGCGCTTCAGCTAGCTCGATCCGATCGATGACGAAGTTTTTCACTGGTCTTGCTTCCTCATTCCCTGCAAGCAGAATATCTATTAGAACTGGTATAAGTTCCTGCTCCACACCGTGCGCATCAATAAAGGCTTCCGCATAACCATCCTGTATCATTTGGTGCTCTGTATCTACCATCTCCATATAACGAGTGACGAGTGAGAAATAGTCCCTGCTGTGCAATCCTAATCCGAGTACCGCATAGGTGCCAGGCATGACTGACTTTTCACCCGGTTCTGTATCCTTATACCATGCATAGGGTTCCATAGCGATGTTCGCATACGCATTCAATTTGGGAAAAAGAGCAGGATAGGTAAGTGCTCCTGCAAAAAACTGATGCATTCCCGATTTAGCCATCTTTTTTAGAGGAAGATAGTTCTTTTGTTTGCTTTTCAGCTTCAGGTTATATTCCTTTGGAAATCCTTTTTGCAGCAATTCGGTAATGTGATCCAGCACTTCTCCATAAGCTGCTTCCTCCTCGGCCAAAATCCGGACTTCAATGGTCTGGGTTACATCATTATTATGAATTTCCGCATAGTTCCCTTTATGTACTGGAGCAAATTTACCACTCCCTTGCCGGATATAATCTGCAGCCTGTTTTGACCCAAGCTGGACTGCCAGTTTCAAATATCGCTCGCGAGTATCCGGTTTCGTCCTTCCTATTTGCAGAGCAGCATACACAAAAAATGAAAGTTGATCTGCATTCGGATTCACAAGAGCTATATCCTCTTTGGGTATCCAGTCCATTGCATAGCTGTCTGCACGATTAAAATAGCGAGGAAGATAAACATTCTGTATCCAATCATCCATAGCCGAAGTATATTGGCCAATCCATTCGTTCAAGCGTTTTTTGTTACTTCTGAGCTTGTCGGATAAATGCCGGATTAAGGGGTCAACTATATCTTCTTTCTGCTTGATTAGATCAGGATTTATCAAATGACGAGAAAAGAAAAACTGGTCATCCACACTGGGTAATACGGGAAGATTAGACATGATTTTGGATGTTATAAACTTCTGTAATGATTGGCGGAGCTGGTTCAGCTTCTCATTATTTACGAGCTGCTCGCAAATCTTTATGTCTTCGTCTTCCATTTCAAAGGAAAGTACAATCTGGAATCGATAATCAAAAAAACGAGGACCAAGTGTATCCGATAAAAAGAGCTCCTCCATTCCCTTGCGTAATGCCGGATAAAGCTCAGTTCTAATTCGTACTTCCGTAAGCTCGGCAACATAAGGACCTGCTTCGATTTTATAAGAACTGTCAGTCCAATCAAACGGTTCTTCAATATCAATATGTATTTTCCCGTCACGCCAAGACACCTGTAAATAATCCTTTACTCCTGCCTGCAGCGGACGATGGTATATGAACTCATTTATTCTTTTGCTCTCTTTGTCGTATATAGTCCTCAGCTTGTTCCACACATCATCTAAAAACCTCTGTACTGCTGCGTCCATTACTGCTCCTCCTCTTTATGCTAAATATACGTTCCAAATAGATATTCCATCTGTTCAAGAGAATAACCATCTTCCCCGCGCCAGGTTGCTACAGACATAAAATCTGTGCCTCGTCCCCTCTCTTTACGGAAATCACTTCCAGCGACAAGCATTCCGGCATATCCCCAAATTTCAAGCACCGAATCTCTTTCATGCTTATTCGAAGGGAATACGTCTTTCCAGCGTTTCTCGAGGCCGCGTGCTGCATCCTGCTTATCGCACTCATATATGGCTTGTATCATTTTTTTCAGAATGTTCACGTCTTCTTTTGTCACTACAAGCTCGGGTTCCTTGCTTATCATTTCCAGATCCATTAAGCAATAGATGAGATGGTTGTGTCGAACGCCTCCCCATTTCACCCTCTCGAATTGAAGCACATTCAGATCATAATTGATGTATTTTTCATCAGACATTAGACGATTGTCGTTGCAATAAGCACATGAACTATACATCGGTTTCTCTGCTTGTTTGTCACGGTATGCATGCAGGCAGAGTTCACGGGTCAACGCCCAGCTTGATAACGCGCTCCGTAAATAGACCTTCCGGGTTGTTAGACTATGCAGAAAAGCTTTAACCACTTTCTCCCGGTTCATTTCTTCTTCGTGAATCTGCCGCAATCTGCTGATACATTCATCGTGTGTGATGGTCAGAGGATCAAACATCAGTCCTTTATTCTTCGCGTATTCAAAATCTTCTGCACTGCAGTTTGACAGCCCACCTTGTTTCCAGCCGCTGGCTGACCAAAAGGTGCTTGTTAATATCTTCTTTGCTTTAGAATCCATCATAACTCTCCCTCCCTATCTCCGAATTCCGCCTCAAATATCTGTTTGATAGAATCTATGATCCTCAACATGTACATTTACAATATTATACCAATTCTCTTATAAACTGACATGCCTATTAGCTTAATAGGATTCCTTAGGTTAATTATGGCGGGATACTTAAGAACCTGAACTGATAAACAAAGAAGCCGCTAATTAAGCGACTATTATGGGTCGCTATCCTCTTTTAATTTAATTGATTCATAACCTATTTCTTGCCTTTTTATCTTCTTAATCACCAGATTCTTGATAAATGTCAGCGTAAGTATTTGAATCTTTAATAAGATCACCTCAGAAAGCCGCTGCGTCACTTCCCGTTCCTTCAGCGGGCTTTTCCCTACTCCGCGCTCTCTTTAAAAAGATCGATTATCTCTGTGAGTAACCCAATCCCCTTGTTTCGCTCAATCTGGCCTATTCTAATGAAGAAGTTTTTACACTCTGAACTAAATTTCTCGTCTGTATTGTTATCTATATCTAAAAGCCTATATTTTGAATACTTGCCATTCTTTGGTTCCTCATTATAGAAGAATTATAGTATCCTCTATTATAGCTATTACTATTTTAAGGTAGAGACTGCCAAACACAAATGAAGCTAGTATCTTAATAAACATTTTGGAGGTAGTAATGAATCAAACACTATTTGAACAACTGAACAAATGGCATGAAGAAGACGAGCATCAGAAAATTGCGGATTTGCTGATAGCTATTCCCGATGAAGAACGAGACTATGAAGTGATTAGTCTCTTGGCTAGAGCATATAATAATTTGGGGCTGTATGAAAATGCACTCTTCCAACTTGAGGACATTGCCGGAGCTGGTAAACAGGATTCTCTATGGCATTATCGACTAGGTTATACGCTCTATCATTTGGGTCGATTTGAGGACGCTGTTCAAGCTTTCCGCAGATCTGACCAATTAGAGCCCGGTGATCAAAGTACGGAGTATTTCTTAAGACGGAGCATTCAAAAAGCTGAGAAGCAGAAAAGAGAAGAGCTCCGGCTTGCCAACAAGAAAGCTTCCATGGAGCGGAGCAGCTCAGCAAAGGAGAAGTTTCTTTTTTCTGATATGTTTTTAGCTGATTTCTGGGAAGACAGCGAATATGCAAGAGAATCTTATCAATCTGAGCCACCTACGGATGAACTAATTGATTCGATCGAGAAAGGGCTTGGTTACAAGCTTCCATCTTCTTATATTCATCTGATGAAGCATCAGAATGGCGGGGTGCCGAAGAACACCAGCTTTCCAACACAGGAACCCACCTCTTGGGCAGAGGACCATATTGCTATTACAGGGATTATGGGAATAGGCCGCGAGAAAAGCTATTCACTGTGCGGGGATCTGGGAAGTCTATTTATGATTGAGGAATGGGGATATCCTGACATTGGCGTGGTGATCTGTGATTGTCCTTCAGCCGGTCATGATGTCGTCATGTTAGACTACCGAGCATGCGGTAAAGATGGTGAACCTGAAGTCGTTCACGTCGATCAAGAAGATGATTATGAGATTACCTTTCTAGCCAATAATTTTGAGGAGTTTATAAAAGGCTTGGTGAGCGAAGAACAATATGATACGTCTGAAGAAGACAAAGAAGAAGCTCTAGATAGAGTTGAGCACGGTAAATTTTCTCCTCTGTTGGAAGAGCTGTGCTCTCAGGTAACCGAAGTGAATCAGGTCGAACAGAAAATCCGCAATATATGTACACGAATAGTTGAAGAAAAAGGCCATTTTTCTTTTCATGCAGATGAATTATCGTATGTCATGTATGATGTACAGTTTTGGTTTTATACGAAGTCATATCCAAATACCAGCCGCGAGCAATATTTGGCAGCCTATGAGAAAATAATTGCTTTTGGCGGGGAATTCGGACAAGGCGGATATGCCCCTTCTTTTATTACAGATTGGCTTAATCACCGCATCAAGGAAGGGCGGATCGTACAGGATCATGGGATTATTCAGTTTACCAATTCGTATGCAGAGGAAGTAATTACTAAGTTACAAGAGGCCTAATCGCAGTTCAAGTTCATGCCTAACAATCAAGAAAAGCTCGCTACCAAAGCGGGCTCTTCTTATTGAGATCTGCTCTAATGCTGAATCGGTTGAATAGTTATACTTTTTGCCAGCCAGCAGATGAAGAGATGCTTCATATTCGCAATCTCCGCGTTGGGTTAAGGGTCGCGCTGCTTATCTCAAGAAAACGCGCATGATGCATCATTTAAATCATCAACCTGGTCATCATTCTGTTGATTTGCTTGCCTGATCGCATAACATAAATGATTAATGAGGTTGCGCCTTTCTCCATTCGGTGTAAGCTCCCAACCTCTGTAATTATGAACCAATATACAGTTTATTTTCTGAGAAGACCGCTGAGTATCCACGTCTATACAGCTCAAAATATGCTGCGAACGGATCACCATTCAATTTATAACGGTGCCACTGAAGATAATATGAAATCCAGTAATCACAGGCAATCGAGTAATACGCCTCATCCAAAACTTCAATCGGTTCATCGTACTCCTTCTGTTCGCTGATGATATCAAAAATCGTCTCATATATTTCAGGATCGTATTTCTGACGAATTCCATCTATCGATCCAGGAGGTAAAATTCTAACCTCTTCGATTCCAAGCAGGTAATTTGCTGAATCTATCGTATCTGCCTTCTTAGAGAATTCCAACATTAAATCCTTTAAGCCTTGAATAAACTGTCTGCCATAATCTATTAATATCTCATTGGGTACATCGCCAGCTTTACTATTAAAATACCCTGGCACTGCAGGACCCCTAAAATCCTCAGGATTTAGCATTTCATAGATTTGTACTATCCTCTGCAAATAAGCATGCCCATCTTCAAGAGGTTCAAAAGTAGCCTCTACGCCTTTTCCATCTGGCATATACATTTGGAAATACCCATAGAACTGAGCTTCATCAATATCTGATTCATCGGAATCCATCTCGTCATTCATAAAGTGAAGCAAATACCTTGCATAAGACTGTTTATCCATATGTATCTCTCCTCTTTCACTTATCGGGGGAGTGTTGAGTTATTTTTAATCATATTACTGGAATGAAAAACAGCAAATTCCCGAGAGATATTGCTCGCTTTATTTTCATCTTGTTTTTCTCCCTTTAAATGATGCAAACTCCTTAAAGGCGTTGTTATATGTATGTAAAGACAATGTCTATCCGATAGTTGATACCACATTTCCATCTTGATCCTTGATGTATGTTTTAACGACTTGAAGTTTTAAATTTTTATAAGAAGACAATTGAATTTCTCCTTCTTTGGGCAGAAGTTTGTGCATGAGCTCGTTAACAACCGCTTCATCTATTTTCAAATGAACGTTATGCTCATCTATTTCGATTCCGGTCGTTGAAGCGAGTTCCAATGTTACTCTTATCTCATTGCTCATTAAAATCAAGTCTTTTCCCTTAAGCAGTCGGCCACGAAGCAGCATTCCAACCGTACCAGCTTGCTTCGCTCCTAATATAAGCACAGACGGCTGCTTACTGAACAGCCCATTCTTACCCGGTTCCCAAGCCAATTGATCCACATATAAAAATCCAGTGCTCGAACCGTCACGATCTATTCCTACTTGAACACTTTCCTGCACAGCAGGGACTTGCAGAATAGTATTTCGGGATAAGTCCGTAATATAACCCGGCAGTTCAGCTTTTCCTGCTTCAAGTAAACCTCTTGTATTCCATGTTTTCATAGCTTCCAGCTCATCCTCAGTAATCCCAACCATTTGAAGAAATTCAACGCGTCCGTTAGGCGTATGCAACGTATCCAGTTCTGGATCTGGTATAAAAGCAAGGGCGGTCAATTGTGTATCAGCTCCTAAGCAGATTGGCCCATTGGCATCCAAATAATCACCTGATGCGAATATATTGCCGCTGTTAAACACATATCGTCCCATGTTTTGCAGCAGGTTTAATGCCCATGCTGGAGGCTCTTCCTCATCCTTGCTACGAGCCACCCGGAAGGTAAGTTCAAACCCATAGCCGCTGTAATCAGGATTTTCCGATTCCTTCTCATAGAGCTCCGAGAAACCAAAAGTGACAATATGCCAGTGTGGAAAAGGCGACTCCGCTTTATAAGCACTAAGGCCATCTAATGGATCTTGACCACCAAGCATATAAGGAATGGCGGTACCATAATGCTTTGGTTCCTGTTCCCCGTACAGCTTCGTTACTTCCTCTTCAATTGCATCCCAGCCTGTCGTATTTACTTCTTCGGTCATTTCTTCTCCTCCAACTCGTCAATTTTGCAGTTACTTGCCATATTATTGAAAATAGAAGCGGCTCAAGAGTGCATTATTGGGAAGCCCTTACCACACACTTCTGCTTATGCCACTTTTTCTTGCCAAAATGCTTACACATTTCTTGGAACTTTTCTATAAGCTTCCGAACGGATAATGGTACTGGTAACTCACTAGCAACATTGCCAATCATACACTACTTTTGAAAAATCCCTATTTTTCAATGCATCCTTTGGAATAGTGAAAACACAATTCCCAGAATCCCCAAACATAATTCCGCATTCATCATCGATATCCAGCTGCAATAAAAGAAAATCGCCATCGTCAAAACCGATATAGTCATTCTGCACAAAATAGGGATAACCGCCAATTCTGCTATCGCTGCTATAGCAATCATCACTCAGTTTCTCATATTCTACTTCTGATAGCTTATTCATAAAGATTTCTTGGAATAGATCTAATGAGGAAGACATAGGCATTTCCCTTGTTGTAAAATACATTTTACCGCTGTGTAAAAAAGGGAGATTCTCCTGATATTCTTCATTTTCATAAGGATGTTTCTTTACTAAATGTTCTTCATTTTCTTCATAATCTTCAATGTATTTTACTAGAATCGGTTCTTCCAAACCAAACATATCATCGTTTGCAACATAAAATTGCAATAATCCCTTTTCTGGTAATTCATCTAGATTCTCCAGTTCCGTCAGATTGATTTGTGCTAAAAACAACATAGGTTCCCCAGCTTGATCGGTTGGATAATCTTCAATATTTTTCAAATAGGGACATCCACCTAATTTACTATCCCAAGGTTTTGTTTCTTCACGCTTAAAGCATATCTCATTACTATACCTAAAAGTGCCTTTAATTAAGTTTACATGTTCTTTCAACAGTTCAGGAATTTCGTATTTTATCAATTTTGTTCCCCCTTTCTGATAAACGACTCTTTACTTAACCGATTTAAACTATATCACTTTTGGTAATTATTGGTAACCCAACCTAAATGCCTAATTTTTTCGGATAAGGATGTAAGTTTTCTCATCAGCTCTGGACAAGAACTAACACCTTTCATACAAAAAGACTATGACTTATTCCTTATCTTCCTGAAATTCTTAAAATTCTCGTTTCTCACTTGGACTATAAATAAATCTTTGGTAATCCGAGTCTCTTGAATCCATATCACCCAAATAAATCTGTTCATCGATGTTCTCGACATCTTGTACTACACACATATAGCAAATTACCAATGATTGTCTCGGAGCTTTTAACGAATTCTATTGATGATCCATCTTCCTTAAAACAAAGTATAGGTACATATGACTCATACCCACTTCCATAGTTATTAAAGTCCGCTTCGACCTTCAAACTAGTTATTGGAATTAAACTACCTACTAGATTGTTAATCTATGAATCGATCTCTTTTTCATTTGTCTGCTCCTCTTTGTAAGGAGCGAATTCCCCACATATGTCTGATGTCATATTGAATTTATTTCATTTTCTTTATGCCTTTCCGCCTTTAAAGTACAGTGTATTGTATCTACGAATCCGATTCCCTTAAATCTACTTTCCAAGAAAATTTACTAGCTATTGCGTTTGATAAATCCAATATTTCTTTCTCAATTTCATAAGTCAATTTATCAGGTATATCTATTTCTATTAGGTTTATTTCTTCAACATCATCAAGAGTATCGAATGCATAGCCACCATTTGAATTAGCTAGTATCCCTGTAACAATAATTTCTTCACCATCTATATTTTTATAAAATCTCAGTTTACTAATAGGTATTAGTCCTAACTCGATAATACAGAATTGCTCAATCTCAAACGATTGTATTGTTTTTTGATATTGATCATCAGAATAAACCATTATATAGTCATACATATTAATTACCATCCATCCTGAAAACAGGAAACACTATCTCTTTAATAGGTTTCTTACCGTACTTTAGCACTGCTTTCCTTTAACTTTTTAGTATGTGTGATTCCGAGAGGCTTCATAATGTTAAAATGCTTGTATCTGATATGTAACCGTAAATATAGTATGTATCATTATCTAGTCGATATGGAATGGATAATTCCTTTAATATATTAACGAAATCATCTGTAATATCTATTATTTCCGGCGATATCAGACTGCCACGATGTTTCAAATATCTTGGCCTTACTCTAATCCACTCAACACGGTAAAATGGTACAATGCCCTCTTTCCAATCTCCCCAATACCAAACATCTGTTTCAAATTCTTCTGGGTGTAATCTATCTTCTAACAAATATTTGCCTTGGTATGGTGGCGGAAATAACAAAGTATTTATAACTGCATCTTGGAGTTCTCGCCACTTTGTATCATTCATGATAGAAACTAAATTTCTTTCAGCAATGGTCTCAAATACTCTCATTTTGTTTTGTTTTGGTACCATATTAAATCCTCAGTTCGATAAGTGATTTGTTTATGTTTTAAGTGACCGTTAAAGCTTTCCTCATTCCTACTTTGCCGCCAATAATTTAATATTTTTTAAATGTCTACATATCACGAAGCAGCGAAGTATCCAACGCCTCTTTCCCCAACAATAAACTTTAGTATCATTATCTCGAGATAGCTTACTTCATTTGATTTACCGATATGAACCTGATAATCAATTTTACTCAGTTCTTCTAGCTTCCTTTGATTTGTAATTATATTCATGTATCTCCCTCATTTGTTGAAGGTATATATTTCCTAATTTTACTAACCTTATATTTCTTAAGGTATTAAATAAAATAATATCCCCGCTTCTTAGCTGGTAAATGCTTAGAAAAGGGGGAGTATAGTGTATATAAAAGCGTATTGTATACACTGATAGGACGTACACAAGTTATCGCTTATAGTCGGGCTGTTCCAAAGTAATAGGATTCGGATTGCTGAGTACCCAACGCACTGCCAGTTCGCATAGTCTTGCAGGTTCATCACTGCCATAGCCGTTTTGAAGTTTATTCACTAATGTTTTTGCCTCCTGCAGTAAAGCGGGATGTAATGGTGTGCCCAAGTTAAAGTAATGGTTCAAACGATTGAGCATCTGACGAAATTGGTTATCCCAGTTGATTCCGCCGTTATCTAATATTTCGTATGATACTTTACCAGTAATACGGATAACCTCACCCTGAACTGTGTTCGCATGCCCTTTTGAAGGAACTAGTAAACTCCAGAGTTCATGATGCTGCGCCTGCCATCTCTTTGTAGATACTGTTATTGAAGATGTACCGTCATGCGTTTTTCGCTTCTCTACTGGAGGAACCTCAAATAGCTCATATAGACGTAAAAGTGCCTCATCCGTTTGATTCAAATATTCTTTATTAAAGCCTTCTCTGTGAAATTCAAAGTCGTTTCCGATTCGCTTAATCGAGTCTTTCATTGCCGGCGTTACAGTTGCTCCGGCGTTAAGCAGAATATCTGCAACTTCCGCCATACTGACGATATCTATGTTTCTACACACAGCTAAAGCTTTTTCTAAAGGAGTCTGTTTCATCTTATTTTGTGCGCTAAAATTTGCACCTTTAGCAACCAACGTGTGAACCGCAATTGGCTTAAAAGAACCTGCGGCAGCAAATAAAGGAGTTTCGTTTTGATAATCAATCGCTTCTATATCTGCACCCAGCTCAAGCAGCAATTCAGTATTCCCGCACCAACTTATTGCATGTTTATGTAGAGCCGTTTTTCCGTAAGTGTCTCCAGCATTTATATCAGCCCCCTGTTCCACGAGCCAGCGAACCAATTCATTTGGTATATTGAAAAAGCTCAAGGCTGTTGATTTACTGTAACCGCCACGGGCATCTATTTCGCATTGGTTAAATACCTCTTTTAATGCTAAAATATCACCTGCTTCAATTAGTTCATCAAAATTTTTCGGTAAGGTTTTTTTCTTCCTTCCCATCTGTGCTTCTCTCCTTGCGTTAGAGTTTATTAATTTCTTCATTGCCATATACATTCTAGTTTTTAGTAATTTGTTATTCTAAGATTAAGAATGATTAGATAAATATTTCTTCAGGTTCACTGACATCAAATTTTATCATTACTAATTTAAATTTCCCTATCCAAGATCTCCAATCACCGTTACTCATCTGTGCATAAAATGATAATCTACTTGATTCTACTGAGGCCACAATAAAAACATCATCATCTTCCTGCCCGAACCAATGGGGAATTACATTTTTTTGGAGTTCATGTTACTCATATGTGTCCACCCTTTAGCCTTATTAAAAACATACACTATTATTATTACAATCTAAAAAATTCCAGAAAATAACTATAATATCGAGACACGGCTAAAAGCAATGTTCTCCCCTGGTGTTGTTTACAGAAAAACTAGGGGACATTGAGGGAATCTCTTTTCCATTGCACTCTTCTCCACTCTATTCACCCCAATTACTATCTGTTTATTCTAGCTTCTGTGTTTTGCGCTGATTTCCTATCACTTTTCTTAATTTATTCTTCATATTCTTTATTATCTATTAGCATTACTTCATTTACCCAGTTATCAAAAGAGTTAAATTCTCGGGTTTTAGGCCACCTTGAGTCTATTTCTTTATCCCTCTTCCATGTTAGATGTACTTGTACATACTTTTGTGGATTCGTTTTGTATTGGTATAACACTTCGTCTTTATCTTCTCTTCGAGCAATGACTTCTAGATCAGCCCCATAAAGAACATGTTTTTCAGATATTTCTTTATGTAGTTCTTCAAGAAAAATCATTGAAGTTTCAGGTATCCATGGTTCTAAAAATTCCTTCTGTAGCAGAAGCATTATAATCCCCCCATCTCCTGTGAAAATGTTATTGAAGTTCTTTATTTATTTGTGGAAGTGGAGGGTCAAGCCCCACATTTCAGCTCGTGCTTGTGCAAATCTAACTTCGCAGCAACTCGTCACGCGCTTCCGTCAGCGCGAACCCCAGCAAATTTCTCCCCCGCCATTTCACTGGATTCTCCACATCTAGATTGGACTGGCCCATGCCGATCCCCCAAATACGGTCCCGCGGGCTAGCTTCGACGAGGATGCGGTTCTTGGTCGAGTTGAGATAATCGGCAAGCTTCGGATTCTGCGAAAATTTGGCCAAGCTGGCTCTTTTGACAATGCCGTAGCATTCATTATCCCAAATATCTTTGTCAAAGTTTCGGACCGCACGTCCAAAAGCCTTCATCTCCTTTGGATGCTTAGCTTTAAGTATAGACTCCAGCATTTCGTCATCACCGAACAGCCTTGCCTTCTCGGCCATCATAAACTGTTCGGCGCAGGTGTACTGCGTTCCCTCTACCGTGAACGGGCACATCCACCATTGGCTGAAGCAACTTTTGTCGACGCTCCCGTCCTTGGGTGGTGTATGTCCCCAAAAAAACACGAATTTGAACTTTTTTCCCTCGTTATATGCTTTTCTTAACTCATCGATATTATAAATCATCGTCAATCCTCCAATTTCTCCGATACAAGCGGGATGGTCTATGTCCGGCATTTTCGGTGTAATGATCGGTCTCCGCTACAAGATCGGCCACTTTACGCCGGAAGGCCGCCTTCAACAACTCTTTATCGGTAATTACTTCATAAACCTGCTGCAGTTCCGTTAAGGTAAAAAACTTCGGCATCAAATGCAGTGCAATATCGGTATAATTCACTTTTCCCCGCAGCCGCTCAATAGCGCATGCTATGATCTTCGCATGGTCGAAGGCCAATCCGTCATTCGATACGATCTCATAATCTGTGCCAGTCGATGTAGTCTTCGTTGTCATCGTCTTTGCCACGACCGCCGTAAGTTCTTCTTCTTCACTGCTTAGTCTGAGTTCATACTCTAGCGTCTTGATGTATCCGTCCTCAATCAGCTCTTTTTGCTCCCGCAGTGGCCGAAAGGATACCTTAAACCATGCAGCGTCTGCTGCATCATCTCCCGCCTTAATCTCCAAATTGCCGCTGTTAATCAGAGCCATATAGCTGCAGCTTATCACCCAGGTACGTGGGTCTCGCCCGATATCACTGAACGTATACAGCTGCTCCAAATACACGTCTTCCACGCCGGTTTCCTCGCTTAGTTCCCTTACTGCCGCCTGCTCAGTCGTCTCATTCGGCCGGACAAAGCCGCCAGGAAGCGCCCATTTGCCTAGAAAGGGGTGTCCCCCCCGGCGAATAAGCAGGACGCGCAGCTCTTTTTCCGGAAGTTTTCGATAACTGTCAGCCTCTTCTTCTGTCACAGTGAAAATAACCATATCCGTCGTCACCGAAGGCCGCTCATAATCCCCTGCCCTGTACTGCTCCAAAAATTCGCGTTCCGTAAGTCCATCCTTGTTCAACAAATCCAATTGAGTACGCCTCCTTTATTTATGATTTAACCATTCAGCTCTCCGAAATAGTTTCCGTAGGATTCGAACTTCGCCAGCACCTCGTCAACCTTGCGTATTCGTTCCTCCAGGCTCCCCCTCAGCGTAATATAGGGGATCCGCCGCTCTTTCAAATCCGCGATTATCTGTTTATGAAAAACATGCCGCTTCTGATCTCCGCTGCGGTCCCACGTATCGTCGTAAGGAATATCATCATCGCACAGGAAGAACAGATCGTAGCGCTGCGCGTTCTCCAGAGCGATCCGGGTTAACAGCTCGGGGGCCCGCCCGTGGTAATCCAAAGCGAACATATACGTCGTAATCGCATTGGTATCGATGAAAAGAAACCGGTTCGCCGCAAGCATTGCCTGTTCTTCGCGCTCGATATGACCCACCGCGATTTCATCGAACGCTTCCAGACCGATTCGGCGGTCCACCTGATGCTCGGTCCAATAATCGCGTCCGTATTCGCTTGCGAACGTCGTGCAATATCGCCGTGCCAGCGCTTCGGTGATCGTCGACTTCCCCGTCGACATCGCTCCAACGAATACCACTTTCGTGATCAAATCCCGGTACACGATATCACTTACGAACTCCCTGTACTTATATGGATCGGAACGGACCATCGTCGCTGAGATCGGAACCTGCTCGCGGGCTTCATCCACCCGCCGGTCTACCGCACCCAAAGCGAGTCTCATATGCCCGCCGTAGAGCTCGCTCGAATAAAAATGCGTTACCTGCTCACCGTTCAGTAAACCGAGTATATATTGTTCTTCCCGAATCTCATGCTCCCTATCATCCGAATACCCGTCTGGGCCATCCCAAGCTTCGATGACCCGGACTTCCGGGTAGAGCCTGCGAATCCAATTTGCCCTGACATGAAGCGGGATCAGGGTGACCGTCGTCTCGTAAATGACCACGATCAATTCATCAACCTCTTGTAGTGCCGTTTCGATCATGAACTGATGACCTTTATGCAACGGGGCAAACTTCCCCAGTGTTAGTCCAAGGGTTTTCATACCGACCTTTTTCATCTTGCATCCCTCCGCTTTTTCCACTCATTCATAGGGCAAAAAACTTTAACTCCACTTAGTATCATTTTGTTAATAACATATTGTTACTATCAAAATTAACAGAAAATCCTGCAAAGTTCAAGTAAATTCTTCCAATTTCCACAAGCTGTTTCTTATTTATTGGTGATCGTTTGTTATAAGGTGGAACATAAATCCGGAAGAGGCATAGATTTTATGTCTGTAGCATCATAGCGCGGAGAAGATGGTTATAAACGTGGCCCTGTTGGAGGGAGTCCAGTAATTGAGGATAAGGTATCTTAACTATCAGAGGAGTCTAATTCGAAACAAACAAGCAGCGTATTCATGCCACTTCCGTTTGTGTAGAAAATGTGTAGAACCTTTCCTTTTTCTATCCTTTGCTAAGGTATTCTCAAAAAGGAAAAAGCACCTCAAACCCCTTATACTAAAGGATTTGAAGCGCTTTTTAGTTGATTTAAACTTATTCTATCTGAATCTTATTACGTCCCAGGAGAGATTCGAACTCCCGACCGTACGCTTAGAAGGCGTATGCTCTATCCAGCTGAGCTACTGGGACATTTTAAAAGTATTTCAAAGACAAGTTTTATTATATAAGAAAAGCAGATAAAAGTCAATACAAAATAATATATTTTTTAGGGAAGCTTTGTTTGGCTCCCCTAATAGTATATGCTGTTCAATCTCTTTTTGGAAGGGAAAATACTTGTGTTAAATGATTTAATTTTCCATTTGTAAGATCATGAACATGAAGTATTATTTCACTTTCATTTACTTCTAAAATAACAAATGTCTTTTCTATTCTTCCTCTTGGAAGTCTTATACTCCCAGGATTAATATACAGTATATCATCGATCATTTCTGCCCCAAGGAAATGAGAATGCCCGAAACAAACAATATTAGCAGCTGCTTCTTGCGCACGCAAAGAGAGATTGAATAATGTTGACTTTACCCCATACCGATGACCATGTGTCACAAAAACACGAAGACCACCACATTCTTTAACAAGTTCCTCAGGAAATGTTCCCACATAGTCACAATTCCCTTGAACAACGAAGTAGTTTTCTAAGGCTTCTTCGTCAGCAGGCAGCTCAGAATCTCCACAATGAATCATCATCTCTACCTCATGGGCGTGCATAGCCTTAAGTTCCTGCAGTTCTTCTGTTAGTCCATGACTATCACTGACTATTAGAATCTTCACTTTTTTTCAGCTCCAGCTAAAAGAGAAGGCAGCTCACTTTCTAATTTACGAAGAGCATGTGCTCGGTGACTAATTTGTGCCTTTTCTTCTGGTTCCAGCTCTGCCATTGCTTTTCCCTTCTCAACTGCAAAGAATATCGGATCGTAGCCAAATCCGTGGGATCCCCTTTTTTCTTGTAAAATCCTTCCTTCACAGGTTCCTAGGACAGTAAACGTTTCCTGTCCAGGAGTAGCAACTGCAAGAGCACAGTAAAATCTAGCATGCCGTTCATTATCTGGAACATTTTCAAGCTCTTTTAACACTTTGTTCATATTTGCTTCATCGTTTTTATCTTCTCCTGCATATCGTGCAGAAAATATTCCAGGTCTTCCATCTAGTGCATCAATAGCAAGACCTGAATCATCAGCTATTACCATTCTGCCAAGAACCTTAGAAATCGTTTCTGCTTTTAACACCGCGTTTTCCTCAAATGTTGTTCCTGTCTCTTCAACATCCTGTATGTCAGGAAAATCTAACAGCGTCTTAACTTCAAAGCCGAGCGGCTGGAACATTCGGGCAAATTCCTTTGCTTTTCCTTGATTCTTTGTTGCAATAATTACTTCTGACATTATTCTAAGCACCTTCCCTTATTTCTCTTTTCTTGAGTTAATTTTACTAGTGATTTCTTCCCCAAGCGCTTCTTTTTGAATTTCAAATAACTGGACAATGCCATCCTGTCCAGCTTTTAATAATTCTTGGAGCTCATTATAAGAGAAAGTAGCTTCCTCTCCTGTCCCTTGCAGCTCAACAAATTCACCATTTCCCGTCATGACAATATTCATATCAACAAGTGCTTTTGAATCCTCGATATAATTTAAGTCGACAACCACTTGCTTATTCTCTAATATCCCAACACTTGTTGCAGCTAGAAAATCTTTGATTGGATACTTTGCAAGCTTTTTCGTTTTACTAACTTTTTCTAAAGCAAGCGCCATAGCAACGAATGCACCAGTAATCGATGCAGTTCTTGTCCCTCCATCTGCCTGAATAACATCACAGTCCAGCCAGATTGTTCTTTCTCCAAGTGCTTCAAGATCTACTATTGCACGAAGTGCTCGTCCAATTAAGCGCTGGATTTCCATCGTCCGCCCGGTAATTTTCCCCTTAGCAGATTCTCTAATATTTCTCGTCTCCGTTGCCCTAGGGAGCATCGAGTACTCAGCCGTTATCCAGCCCTTCCCTTCTCCTCTCATAAAAGGCGGAACGCGATCATCAATACTTGCCGTACAAATCACCTTTGTATTTCCAACACTTATTAAAACGGAGCCTTCTGGATGCATTAAATAGTTCGTTTCAATATGTATAGGTCTTAATTGTAGTTGTTCACGTCCATCTGCACGCATGGGATGATTCCTCCTAAATAGAATTGCTGAAGCTAGATAGCCTCTAAATAGTAGAAAAACTTGGGGTTCGCCAAGTCCTTCTAGCGAGTGCTATAGTTTTTCTGATACGACATTATAAGCAGGAACCTAATTTAAGTTAAATACCACTCAATAAATATCAATTTTCCCACTAGCCAATAAAGAAGAGGTGGCAGAAAATGCCTCCTCTTTTCGTTTATTCCTATAGTATATCAAAAACCGTGCGATTAAAAACTACCTGTGTTCACTTTTTCAGGACGAGTTACTGGTTCAGTCAGTTTTTCTCCCTTTTCATTCACTAGCTCTGCTTTTCCATCAACCGTTATTGCCACACCTTCAATGTCTTTCTGTTCAGTTAAAGACAGAACCAATGCAGTCAATAAATGTTCAGAAATTATTTTTTCCTCACTGCTGTATACAGCTTCATTAAAATTCAAAGTTATTTTCCCATTTTCAATTTTTGGATCATCTAAAAGCTTAAC
Source organism: Cytobacillus praedii (assembly GCF_001439605.1). Classification (GTDB taxonomy): domain Bacteria; phylum Bacillota; class Bacilli; order Bacillales; family Cytobacillaceae; genus Cytobacillus; species Cytobacillus praedii. Next base: position 267,338 of record NZ_LMBX01000003.1, on the reverse strand, counting down.
TTCGGGTAGGAACAAACTATCAAGATTCGACACATAACTTGGTCCCTTAATGAGTTCATTAACGACCGCCTTATAATCATTCTTCTCATTATTGGAGACACGCTTTGTGACAGGAACATAATAGTATGAGCCTTCACTTCCACCAATATAATAGACTGTAACAGGTCTTGTATTGTTTACGTCAAGAATATCTGTCGTGTCGAGATTAATCCCGTTTCCTCTGCTATAGGATTCCCCGATTGGTGTTCCGCCAACTGGCATTTCATTTAAAGCATTTCCGTTTAATTGAAACTTAACTTTATCAACCGTATCAAATTGTGTTAATGTCCACGTGACAGCCTGAAGAATTTTCTGTTCATCTTCCACTTGATAATCTTTAAACTCCTTGGAGAAATTTACCGTCGCAACTTTGTCCTTAATATCAACGGATAGCTTCGTATCAGCTGGGAGAACCGCCATGAAATCATTTGGCAGCAGCTCCGTTACTTTGCCATCCTTTACAAGATATTCGAGTGCTTGTGTAGCTACTGATTCCGTTTTTGGCAACTCCAAGGTTTGCGGCACAACTAAGCCATCCTTATTGATCAAGTATAGCTCTGTTTGAATCGTCCCAGTTACAGCTTCTTCATTTCCAGCTTTGTCCGTACCGGTTTCTGTATTTGTTGTTTCTCCAGTTACGGCTGATTCTTCATCCGTATATGTTACCGATGATTGAGGCGGATCAATTTTTTCTTTTCCTCCGCTCCCAAACAATCCGCATCCAGACAACAAAACGGATGAAACTAAGACTGCTGACACGATTGTTGTTTTTTTATTTATGGACATATTTAATCCCTCCAAAGACAGTTTGTACTAACATGTATACGAGCCTGTTTGTAAATTAGACCGTCTTCGGAGAAAAAAATTTCATTTTTCTTAGCCTCTCTTTATCAGAGGCTATTCTTTGTCAGCACTGCTTTAATTGAAAAATAATCAATTTTATTCGGCAGTTCTTCTTTTATCAGTTTAAGCTTTTCTGTCCCCACTTTTTGCACCGCTTCTAATATAAGACCTTCTGTGTCCTCATCAAATATCTCTTCCCAGTTAATATTCTGCCCCTCTCGAACCGCACGCAAAATATGCTCTTGAATTGTAATTGGAGAAAAATTACGAGCTTTAGCAATTTCATTAATGGACATTCCATCCATATAAAATTGATATGATTGTAAATAGCTTGGCGCATCTGACTCCTCTTGTTTCTTCAATGGAGTTTTCTGATCATCTTTAGGATTCTTCTTCTCCAATTCAATATTATTCTCAGCCATAAACTTTTTGATTTCTTCTATGAAATACACTCCATACTTTTCATATTTCATTTGTCCTACGCCTTTGACACTCAGCATTTCGGCCTTTTCTGTAGGATAATACCGGCTCATTTCCCTTAAAGCAGTATCTGCAAAGACAACGTATGGAGGGACCTTTTCCCGATCTGCTAATTTCTTGCGGAGCGTCCGTAGAACAGCAAATAATTCACTATTCTCATCAACTGCCGTGTCAGATGCTTGAATTGTTGTTTTCATATAAAGCTGTTCCTGCTGTTTTAATACCGGCAACGATTTCTCACTAAGCTTGACAACTGGATACTTGCTGTCGGTCAATAACAGATAGCCTTCAGCTAGCAAGTAGTTAATAATGTCAGTTATTTCTTTTTCCTTATACTGTTTTAGCAGCCCATAAGTAGATAATTCATTAAAATGTAATTCTTTTATTCGTTTATTTTGCGAGCCTTTTAACACTTGGGCAGTGAGGGTAACACCAAATCGCTCGCCCATCCTTTTAATGCAGGAAAAAATCATTAGCGCTTCCTTTGTAATATCTGCCTGTTCACGTTTATCCATGCAATTGCTGCATTTCCCGCAAGCATCCATTTTACTATTGGCATCAAAATACTCAATAATATAGGATTGCAGGCATTTTTCTGTATGGCAATAGTTTACCATTTGTTTTAATTTATTGTATTCCTGTTCCCGCTTCTGAAAATCTAGATTTGATTCTTCAATTAGAAATTTTTGAAGCTGAATATCTTGGGGAGAAAATAGTAAGTAGCAAGCACTTTCTTCTCCATCTCTGCCAGCACGTCCAGCTTCCTGATAATAAGCCTCTATGTTTCGCGGAAGGTTGTAGTGAATGACAAAACGAACATTCGACTTATCGATTCCCATGCCGAACGCATTGGTTGCGATCATAATATCTGCTTCATCATAAACAAACTCATTTTGTGCCTGCTTCCGGGCTGCTTCTCCTAGCCCGGCATGATATTTTGCAACTGAATGATTCATTGCGTTTAAATAATTAAAAAGCTGATCAGTCTCTTTTCTGCTAGAAGTGTAAATGATCCCTGATTCATTAGGATGTTTTTTAATAAATTGACTGATAAAATCTCTTTTATTCATGCCCTTTATCATATGAAAAGCTAGGTTCTCTCTAGCAAAGCCTGTAATAAAACTATCTTCTTCCGCTATCTTTAATAGTTTTCGAATATCATCTGCTACATCCTTTGTTGCGGTAGCTGTTAATGCTGCAATTACTGGTTTTTTATTTAATTTACTTAAATTCATAACAATCGATCGATAGCTCGGTCTGAAATCATGTCCCCATTGTGAAATACAATGCGCCTCATCAAATACAATCATTGAAATATCTAAAGAGTTCAGTACTTCTAGGAAGCTCTCAGATTCAAATCGTTCAGGTGCGACATAAACAAGCTTGAATTGACCTTGGCGTATACCAGACATTCTTTCCTGATATTCTTGACTTGAAAGTGAACTATTTATAAAGGTAGCGTGAATATTCGCCGCTAATAACGCATCAACTTGATCTTTCATGAGAGAAATTAATGGAGAAATAACTACGGCAAAACCAGGGAGCATAAGAGCAGGGATTTGGAAGCAAAGAGATTTCCCGCCTCCTGTTGGAAGGATACCGAGCGTATTGGTCTGTGCCAATAGATTACGAATAATCTCTCCTTGTCCCGCGCGGAAGGAGGAGTAACCAAAATATTGCTTTAAATAATGTTCAGCTTCTTTCAACAAATCTATCACCTTATTCTTATTCATTTCCCTTATTTTATCATGAATCTATAACAAAAAAACCTTCAGTACGAAGGTTTTAAAGCGAAATTTTTTTCACATTTATTACAGGCAGCTGCAGCCATTCAGAAGCAATCTTTTTAAAAATAGTTCTTGAGCCTGTCGTAAAAAATTGATGCTGGACTTCATTCTCGCACGAATTAAGCATTTCATAATGTGAGAGAATGGTGCTAGCTTCTCTTGCAGTCTCCTCACCAGAGCTAATTACTTTTACCTGATCTCCCATAACCTGTTGAATCGGCTGTTCCAGTAGCGGGTAATGTGTGCACCCTAATATGAGTGTATCTAAATCACGATTTAAAAGTGGCTGCAGCGTTTCGGTAACAACCTTCTTAGCTAAAGGACCACCGTATTCTCCGCTTTCAACAAGCGGAACAAATTTTGGACATGCCAAACTATGCACGACTGTTCTTCTATTTATTTGCTTTAACGCTTCCTCATATGCCCCGCTTTTAATTGTCCCAATCGTTCCAATTACGCCAATCCTGTGATTTTCTGTTTTTTTAATAGCAGCCCTAGCCCCAGGAGAAATAACGCCAATAACAGGAATGGATAACTCATTCCGAATTTCATCCAGCACAACGGCTGTTGCAGTATTGCAAGCTATTATTAGCATTTTTATATCTTTCGTTAACAAAAATCTAGTTAGCTCCCATGTAAACGCTTTTACTTCTTCACCAGATCTTGGTCCATATGGACAGCGAGCTGTATCGCCTAAGTATACAATATTTTCATTCGGCAGCTGACGCATCACTTCTTTTGCTACGGTCAGCCCTCCGACACCTGAATCAATGATTCCAATTGGTTGTTTCAAACATACCGCCTCATTCTCCGCGCATATCTTGGTGTAATTTCATTAGGTTTGTTTTAAGGAGCTGAACTTCATCATTCGAAAAATTAATTAGCACCTCTTTTAAGTACAACTGCCTTTTTTGGATAACCTCATCAATAATCCGCTCTCCTTCTTCAAGAAGATGAATACGCACCACTCTGCGGTCATTCGGGTCTTTCACCCGTTTTACAAGCGTATTCTTTTCCATCCGATCAACAAGATCGGTTGTCGTACTAAATGCAAGATACATTTTATTAGAAAGCTCTCCAATTGTCATATCTCCATCTTCAAAAAGCCATTGCAGAGCTACAAATTGGGGTGGAGTAATTTTGTAATTACTTAAAATTTCCCGGCCTTTTTGTTTAATAATTCCTGATATGTATCGCAGTTCTTTTTCAATTGCTGCCACAGAATCTACTTCTTCGTTAAGAATAACATCTTCCAGCTCCATTAGAAACAACTCCCATAATTGCTTTTCTAATCATCTATATCTTATAAAATTTACTTTCATTTTCATTTTATTTTCGCCTTTTTTCGAGCAAATTTCAAGGAGAAAAAAAAGCAATAATAATTCTTCCCAAAAATAATTTTAACCGGCATCCAATAAATTGGATTGCCGGTCTTAATTAAAGTTCTAGCTCTCCCATTCGAAGGAGCTCTACAACAGCTTGTGATCGCCCCTTAACACCAAGCTTTTGCATGGCATTCGAAATGTGGTTTCGAACCGTTTTCTCGCTTATAAACAATTCACCAGCGATTTCTCTTGTTGTTTTATCTTGTACTAACAGTTCGAATACTTCTCTTTCTCGTTTGGTGAGTAACGGCTTGTGAGTATATTCGTTCTCCTTCAAGTATTGTAACCCTCCTTGCCTTTCGCCAGCTATGAACCGCGGGGTGGGTATATATTTAGTCACCATATCATATGTCAAGCAGGGACCTGAAGTGACTGCAATCCATCAAGGAGAACGTTTTATTTTAGTAAATGTGTTTCTGCGTAATTAAGCTTTAATTTTTTCATGATTTTCAAGCAATTTTCGCTGGTCTTCTGTCCAAGGTACACCTTTTCCTTCTCTTTTTGACATTTGCACCATTGCCCCTCTGCCTGTAAAGCAAATCGAACCATCTTCCTTTTTGCCCATATAGTGAATATCTACTGACGATTTTCCAATCGCATTGGCTTTAACATACACCTTCAGATTTTCATCAAAAAAGACTTGCTGAAGGAAATCACATTGAAGATCGGCGACTACAGGGATGGTTTCGTTCATTGGTTTTACCCACTCCTGCATGAATCCTTTATACTTAAAAAATTCTATCCTCGCCATCTCAAAGTACGTAAAAGGGACTGTATTGTTAAGGTGACCAAACATATCCGTTTCCGAAAAGCGGACTTTAATTTCATAATAAAAATCGAATCCCTTATCCCATTCTGCCATATCAGAAATATAATTTATTTTTGACATCTTTCTGCCTCCATTTCAAAAATGAATAATGATTCATTATTCATATTATAAATTAATTAGAATTATTTGAAAAGTAGAGTCTCCTATTATTAGTCCATACCTTAATTTCTTAGAAATATTTGCTAATAAATCTAATAGGCAGGTGTTGACTTCCGCTACAGGTTGCTCCCTTTCCGCGGGGTGGGCGCTTATCCTCCCCGGAGCACAACGCTCCTGCGGGGTCTCACCTGTCCCACTCCTCCTGCAGGAGTCCCGCACCTTCCGCTACAGTCAACCAAGATATTTGGCCAACAATGTTGATACAAAAAAACCCACTCTTATTTAGAGTGACCCAGTAAAATGAGACAAGGAAAAAACACCCCCTGTATCTTATTTAGTTAGTAACTAATCGATACTTCTGGAGGGTGTTTTTTATATGGGAAAGAAGGTACATTATCCATCAGAGTTTAAAATAAAAGCAATTGAAATGAAAAAGAATGGAATAAAGAACTCAGAAATCATGAAGGAATTGGGGATAAAGAATGTCACACAAATCAAGACGTGGATGCGTTGGGAGCGTAATGGTGAAAGCTATCGTTTTGATCAGCCTATCG